>CABZIW010000023.1 GCA_902526005.1 uncultured Pelagibacteraceae bacterium | reverse complement strand
CTCATTAGATTTAACCTATCACTGGGCTGGTTTCTCAGCTTTAGTTGTCTTTGTCATCGCTTATGCATTTGTGATGGCAGAAGAATTCACTCATTTAAGAAAATCAAAACCGGTTGTACTTGCGGCTGGCTTAATATGGGGAATGATTGCAATTGCATATTCCAACACTCCTCATTACGAAATGGTTGAACATGAAATTAGACACAGCTTTCTAGAATATACAGAACTTGCTTTTTTCCTCTTAGTTGCAATGACATATATAAATGCTCTTGAAGAACGCAATGTGTTTAATTCTCTTAAGTCGTGGTTGATTAAAAATCAATTTAGTTACAGACAATTATTCTGGATTACAGGCGTATTAGCATTTTTCTTGTCTCCATTAGCTGATAATCTAACAACTGCTTTGGTGTTATGTGCGGTTGTAGTAGCTGTAGGTTCATCAAGTCCTAAGTTTGTTGGATTAGCCTGCGTGAATATTGTTGTCGCTGCAAATGCAGGTGGTGCATTTAGTCCTTTTGGCGATATTACAACTTTAATGGTATGGCAAGCTGGTCAATTAGACTTTTTACAATTCTTTGCTTTGGTTATTCCATCTGTTGTAAATTATATTATTCCTGCAAGCATAATGCACTTTTTTGTTTCAGATCATAAGCCCGATGTTGCAGAGACAAGCGTAACAATCAAATATGGCGGAAAGACAATTATTCTACTTGGTCTTTTAACAATTGTGACTGCTGTAAGTTTTCATAATTTTTTACATCTTCCTCCAGTGTTTGGAATGATGACTGGTCTGGCATACTTACAGCTCTACAGTTTTTATATTAAAATTAGTGTTAAAGACATTGAGGAGCAAAAATATGACTTCTTCGAGAATGTTGCTCGTGTTGAGTGGGATACATTATTATTTTTCTTTGGTGTAATTCTGTCTGTTGGAGGCCTGGGCTTCATAGGCTATCTAGAATACGTATCAGAATTTATGTACACAGACTTGGGTGCAACTACTGCCAATGTCTTAGTTGGCATACTCTCGGCTATTGTAGATAATATTCCAGTGATGTTTGCAGTATTAACAATGGAACCTGCGATGCCAGACTCACAATGGCTGCTTGTTACTTTAACTGCTGGTGTTGGCGGCAGTATGTTGTCTATTGGATCAGCAGCAGGCGTTGCTTTAATGGGTCAGTCAAGAGGTATGTATACTTTCTTTGGTCATTTAAAATGGACACCAATTATTGCAATTGGATACTTTGCAAGTGTCTATGTGCATATATTGATAAATTTTTAATTCATAATGAGAGTTTTTTTAACTATTTGCCTTATATTTCTCTTAAACACAGGATCCTCAATGTCAGAAAATGCATATAGTTATTCTTTTAAAGATATTAATGAAGAAGATGTAATTAACCTGTCAGACTACAAGGGTAAAACGCTTGTCGTTGTAAACACTGCAAGTTTATGCGGTTTTACTTATCAATACGATGGGCTACAAAAACTTTATGATGACTATAAAGATCAAGGTCTGGTTGTATTGGGTGTCCCATCAAATGATTTTGGAAATCAAGAGTCAGGTACAAATAGTGAAGTTAAAGAATTTTGTGAAAGTACTTTTAGTATAACGTTTCCACTTACAGAAAAAAATATTGTCAAAGGTAAAGATGCTCATCCATTTTTCAAATGGTCCAAAAAAGAATTAGGTTTTATCGGAGGAGTTCCTAGGTGGAATTTTCATAAAATTATAATAGGCAAAGATGGTAATGCAATTGCAGGCTATACGGCATTAACTCGTCCGTCCTCTAAAAAATTTATAAGTGAAATAGAAAAAGCTCTTCAGCTTTAATTCTTTTAATTACTTATGAGCGATCTTTTTATTATTCTAGGAAATCAGCTTTTTGATCCAAAACATCTAAGTAAATATAAAAAGAATAAGATATTCATGTGTGAGGATCTTGGTCTGTGTTCTTATGAAAAACATCATAAGCTAAAAATTCTTCAGTTTCTCTCCTCTATGAGAAGTTACCGAGATTTATTAATAAAGAAAGGTTTTTCAGTTGACTATTATGAC
>CABZIW010000022.1 GCA_902526005.1 uncultured Pelagibacteraceae bacterium | reverse complement strand
ATCCTGGGTGCAAAATAAGGACAGATATACCATCATCTTTCCAATCTATTGATAAGCTTCTTGCTGCAGAATTAAGAGCTGATTTTGATGAGCGATAAAAATAAAATCTACCAGAGTAATTGTCGTCAATGCTTCCCATTTGACTGGATATAAAAACGACTTTCTTATCAGATCCCATTTTTAAGTTGTTCTTTAATTTTCGTGCGAGAATTATGGGTATCACAGCATTAATTCTCATTTCATTCATCCAGGCATCTGTATCAAGATCTTCTTTTAATTGCTCGTCACTAAAAATACCTGCGTTGTGAATGAGTATGTCAATTTTTTGAGACCCGATACTTGTTACAAAATTATTCACGCTTGCATCAGAAGTTAAGTCAAGTTCAGCGATATCGATATTGTTTATATCATTCAATTCTTTTGAGCTATCTTTGTTTCGAGTGGTTGCAATGATGTTGTGGTTTGTATTGCTGTATTGCTTTACAAACTCAAGCCCAAGACCTCGATTGGCTCCTATGATTAATATATTGCTCATTTTATATATAAACTTATAGTACGTTCATGAGCATTTTAGCAAATCCTCTTCGACTAATCTTCTTTTTTTATTTATTTTATCTTTATTACTCATATGTAAGACCTGTGCCCATTGACTCTACAATAAGAGGAGTAGAAAATTTAATTACTGATTATGGAATACACTTTATCTCATTCTTCATACTTGGCACCTTGGCACAATTGGCTAACAATAAAAACAATGATTTTGTATTTGGTATCAGCTTAGCCCTGATCACAAGTGTTTTTATTGAGTTTATACATTTTTTTTTACCGTTTCGTGATTTTGTAATAATGGAAGGCTTTGCAAATATAGTTGGTTGTTTATTAGGCATTTATCTAATAAGTTATTTACGAACAAAAAAATGAGTAAACTTTTGATTAGAAATATATGTCAACCACCGGATAGCAATCCCTACGGCACGGCTCATGGAGCTTGGATCGTAAAACAAATGGCCCATGGAGGCATTTATATGACTCAGCTTGTTTCAAAAGGTAATGCCGTATTAGTGGAGTCTAAAGTTAAGTATAAAAATCCAATGCATGTTGGTAAATTCATCAATGTTTACGGATCAATTGTGTCTGTAAAGCAGTCCAAAATGATATTCAAAATTACCGCAATGCGTTCTGAAATGAACCAAAAGGAAGTTGAAGTGGCGGTAGGAGAGTTTTCTTACGTCGCTATCAATGATAAAAATAAAACAAGAAAATTTAAACCAAATTTAAAGATCTAAAAAAAAGCCCCCAAATTAATGGGGGCTTAATGTAGTTAAAACGGAGCTCCACTCAAAAAGTGGAGGTTTCCACATCTACAATCACATGGAATTTCACTACTCGAGCAAAGCTCCTCTATACTACCTATAGACATAGACCACCTCCTTTCATTAAATATGGTTAAAACTGTATTAGTATATATAATTTACTGGATTCTTATTTCAATCAAGGAGTTTATTATGCAACCGGAATTAATTTTTGAGCCAGTCATCAATATGCTATGGCTTTCTTTGGCTGTTTTTGCCTTTGGGACAGTACTTAGACTTAAGGCCATTGTCATTGATAAGAAGAATACAGAAGATGATTTTAAAATACCCACATTTGAAAATGGCAGTGAATTAATTCAAAACAGTCAGAGAAATTTGACAAATTTATTCGAATTTCCAATCTTCTTTTACGCAGTTTGCATTATGATTTATACAACGGGAACGGTAGATGAGTATTTTGTGCAACTAGCGACCTGGTTCTTTTGGTTAAGAGTTCTGCACTCAATCGTTCACATATTTTACAATAAAATCATACCTGGTGTTGCCTTGCCTGTTAGAACGCTATTTTGGTTACCGTCTACGATTATTCTGGTGTGGATGGCTTATCGAGCTTGCTCTTTAATGATCTGATGTTAACTAATATTTTAGTTCCAGCGCTTGGGCTTATTTTATTAACTTTTGTTATTGGATTAATTCATACAATCGCATCAGTTAATTTAATGGGTAAAGACAAGGAGTGGGAGGAAAGTGGAATTCCTATTGAACCTTATAAAGA
>CABZIW010000021.1 GCA_902526005.1 uncultured Pelagibacteraceae bacterium | reverse complement strand
GGTCATGGGAATACGGCTATAGATGGAATTTATTGTTACTTGAATACCTTCCAGATTTAATAAGCACTATTAATATGGCTCTATTTTCAACAGCAATGGGTACGTTGCTAGCCTTTTTTTTAAGTATTTTTTCAAGTCGTAATCTAATCAAAAGTAAAACTACTGTATTAATATTTCGACGCATCATGGATATATGCAGATCGTTTCCAGAATTAGTTATTGCGCTTGTTTTGTTGTATCTATTGGGAAAGTCAGCACTGCCTGCTGTAATTGCCATCATAATTCATACCGCAGGAGCTCTTGGCAAATTGTTTTCAGAAGCTATTGAGAATGTCGACAAAAATCCAATTGAAGGTCTTGAGTCCTGTGGAGCTTCATGGTTTACCAGAATAAGATTTGGTGTGGTAACTCAGGCACTCCCTCTATTTCTAACTTACACAATTTTAAGATTTGAGATTAATATAAGGGCTTCAACTATTTTGGGATTTGTTGGCGCTGGAGGTATCGGTGAGCAACTTTACACTAATATACAGTGGAAATATGAAGCTGACACTATTGCAATAATGTTTTTACTTGTGTCTACGATCATTGCATTGGATTACTTATCAAGTTATTGGCGAAAATCATTAATAGGATTGAAATCATGAACAGGTCTGAAATTATTAAAAATTATTCAGATATAGTAGTTACTAAATTTTCATCTAAAATGTGGTCAACTTTTTTAGTGCTCGGGATTATAGTGTATTTAATCATAGCAGTTTTAAGCCTCGACATATCGCAGATTCATAAAAAATGGAGTCCTGAAAGAGCTTCATTGTTTGCCCTCGACACATATGCACATAAAGACCATGTCACAATGAAATGGAGTGAACCAGATGATATAATTATATCCTTTGAAGGAAGCAGGTGGTCTCAGTATGTTGGCCCCTATCAAAAAAGTGACGGTCTTCCAGAAAGGTATCCTGAATGGACTTCCATAGGTCCAGAGGGTGAAACAAAAATAAGTTTTAAAAATGGAGGGTTTGCAAATCTATACGATGATAAAGTTACAATAGAAAACTGGCCAGATACCAAAGAAACACTTGTTTTTCGTCTTGATGCACAAGGTAAGCCTTACGTTGAAAATGTAGATAATCTCCCAAAATGGATAAGGGTAACGGAAAATAAAATAGAGGTTAGACCATCTCTTTACGAAAGAGTTCAAGTTTATTCAAAAAAAGTTGAAGTACATAGGTACAATCTTGGTTGGAACTATTTCTGGTTTGACTTTGACAGTCCTTTAGAACCATATGGAATTTGGAATGCTATTTCACTTTCATTCTCAGGCGATAGAGTTGACCCCAATATTTCAAATTTTTCGCTTCTAATTCAAGAATTTCTAAATAATGATATGTGGCATCATGGACAAATATTGTGGGCCTTATTAGAGACAATTTTTATGGCTCTATTGGGCACCCTATTAGCAGCTCTTCTGGGTTTTCCTCTGGCATTTTTTGCAGCTTACAATGTAACGCCTTTTAAATTTGTTCGAACGATATTAAGACGGTTATTTGATACATTAAGAGGCATCGATTTTTTGATTTGGAGCTTAATTTTTTTAAGAGCCTTCGGACCAGGACCATTTACTGGAATATTTGCTATTGCAATTACAGATACAGGAACTCTTGGAAAATTAATGTCTGAAGCAATAGAAAACACCGAAGAAAAGCAACAAGAAGGTGTAGAGTCTACGGGAGCGAATAAAACTCTTCAACACAGATTTGGAATTATACCTCAAATACTTCCTATTTTTATTTCCCAAACTCTTTACTACTTAGAATCAAACACGAGAGGAGCTGTTATTATAGGTGCCATGGGCGCAGGCGGCATAGGTTTACAATTACTTGGAGCAATAAATACGGGTACCAGTTGGGAAAATGTTATGTATATGTCATTATTGATTTTAGGAGTTGTTATTTTCATGGATACAATGTCCGCAAAAGTAAGAAGAGCTTTGATTGGTGATGAAACGCTAGGAGCTGAATTACAATTGGCAAAAATGGCAAAAAAATAATTTTTTTTTTGAGATCTTAATATTTTTTTAATAATCTATTTGTACAATTAATTATGACCAAATT
>CABZIW010000020.1 GCA_902526005.1 uncultured Pelagibacteraceae bacterium | reverse complement strand
TTTAATCCAGCTAATGATAAATAATTCCCACTTTTAAGTTTATGTATATCAAAGCCACTTCCATATTTAATATTAAAATTAAGAATCTTTTTTAAAGTATCAATATCATCTTTTTTTGTAATTTTTATATTTTCTTTACTGGCCTCAATGTATTTTATCTTTAAATTTTTGTTACTTTCAATGACACCAAGATCATCAGTTGGATTTATTTTTATTTTTTCTAGATTATGTTGAAAAAATTTAAATTTAAACACTTGTGGTGTTTGATAGTATTTATAATCATTTCTTTTAACTGATTTATTTTTTTTTCTAATTGTATCTTCAACTTTAGATGCTGGTACTGCACAATGATATTTTTTACTATTCATGCTAGATAATAGTCCAATCATAATATTTTTTGTAAATATAGGTCTTGCTGCATCATGGATCATTAAAAAATCATAATTATTTGAATTGATATTTTTTAAAGCCTGCTTAAGGCTGTCAAATCTTGTTTTACCGCCATAAACCAATTGATTTTCAGTATATTTCGATAATAATTTTTTTTCGTTTTTAGTTATTTTTTTCGAAATAGTAATATATATAGAGTCTTTGTTTAGATATTTTGTTATATTTTTAAGTGTTATTTCTATAATTGGAGTGCGATGCACCTTGTAAAAAAGTTTTGATTTTGAATTGTCAAATCTTAAACCATTCCCAGATGCTAATATTACACAAGCAATTTTTAATTTTTTATAAGACATAGTAAAATAGTATATAGCTTATTAACTGCCCAGAATGAACAATAAATACATTAATATTTCAGTTTTGAATCTACGTATTGTTTTGTTGATTCTAGGTTCGTTAATGTTTATTGGCTTATCATTTGTCTTACTTTTTTATCAGAGAACCAATACAGTTAGTACACTTGAGTATTCAAATATATATATATTATTCGCAGTTCTTCTAACCCTAATATTAATATTTTCTCTTATTTACCTATTATTTCCTATCTATTTAAGGGTCAGAAGAAAAAAAATAAGCACACTTAATAGTAAATTTACATTATATTTTATTCTCATTGCACTCACGCCCTCTATTTTTCTTGGTATTATCGGTTTAGTATTAATTAATTTTGGTATCAATGATTGGTTTAATTCAAAAATAAATAATGTAATTAATAATTCAGTATTTGTTGCTGAAAGCTACTTGGAAGAGCATAAAGAAACTATTAAAGGTGATGTATATGCAATGTACAATGACCTTAACTCTTCAAGCGATGTTCTGTCAAACGATAACAATAAATTAGCAATTGCATTAAGGACTCAATCTCTAATAAGAGCACTTCCTGAAGTATATGTAATTACTAGACAGGGCACTATTTCAGCAAAAGCATTTGATAATAATATTCTACAATATAGTCCACCAGAAAATTCATTTGTTAGAGCTGATGCAGGAGAAATGGCCATCATGTCATCAACTATAGTTAACAAAGTTTATGCTCTGGTTAAGTTAAAAAACTATGAAAATTCTTACTTGTTTGCAGGCAGATCCATGGATGCAAATGTAATAAGCGCCTTAAATGACACTGTCTCAGCAAAAAATGAGTATACATTTCTTGAAAATAATAGAGATCAAATAAGCCTTATTTTTGTACTTATCTACATTGTTATATCATTAATACTTATCCTACTCTCTACATTTGTAGGTTTAAAATTTGCAGAAAAAATTGTCTTACCTTTATCCATGGTAATAAAAGCTACCAATAATATCAGTAAAGGTAAGTATGAAGATAAAATTGAAAAAACAAATGATTATGTAGAATTAAATCGTTTGGCAGAGTCATTTAATAAAATGAGTGCTGATATAATAAGACAACGTAAACAAATTTTAATTTCAGAAAAGCATGAAACTTGGTCTGATATAGCAAGAAAAATTGCACATGAAATTAAAAATCCACTAACTCCTATACAACTATCATCCGAAAGATTGGAAAAGAAAATAAAAAATACGGTAATCGATAACAATGAAATTACTGATTGTATAGATACTATAAGGCGTCAGGTTAATGAAATTGGATATTTAGTTGATGAATTTTCAAATTTTGCAAGGCTTCCAAATCCAATATTAGAGAAACAA
>CABZIW010000019.1 GCA_902526005.1 uncultured Pelagibacteraceae bacterium | reverse complement strand
TTGCAAAAAGTCCAATCAAGGTAAGCGAAGCATTAATGAAACTGTTTATTAAAAAAGGAGGAAAATTCAAAAAAGAGAAAGTTATATCCATCAAAAAAACTGAAACTAATCAAATAAATATTAAAACAAGCTCAGGAGAGTCCCTGCACGATAGAGTCGTGATTACATCTGGAGTATGGTCTAATGATCTGCTTAAACATATAGGCGACAAAGTGCCACTGGAAGCTGAAAGGGGTTACCATTTGGTCAATCCAGAATTGAAGAATATTGTAAAAAGACCAATATCATGGCAAGAACGGGGAACATATTTTACACCTATGTCTGACGGTCTAAGAACGGGTGGAATTGTTGAATTTGGAGCATTAAATGAAACAAAAAATGAAAGAGTCCTTAACTTTTTAAACCGGGCATTAAAAGAAGTTTTTCCCTCAGCAGACCTTCCTCAAAAAACATGGGTAGGGTTCAGGCCATCGGTGCCTGACTCTCTTCCAGTGATTGGACAATCTCCAAAAAACCCTTATATTTATTATAATTTTGGTCATCAACATATTGGGTGGTCATTAGGAGGCATATCAGGAAAACTGGTTGCACAACAAATTTGTGCAAATAACACAGATTTAGATTTGTCACCGTATTCTGTAAAGAGGTTTAAGTTATGAAATACTCACTATACAATTTAGTTAAGAATTCATTTTCTTATCATGAGAATTGGGAAAAAGCATGGAGCAGTCCCGATCTTAAACCTGAATATGATGTAGTAATAGTTGGAGGCGGAGGTCATGGATTAGGAACTGCCTATTACCTAGCAAAAGAATTTGGCGTTAAAAATATTGCTGTTCTTGAGAAGGGATGGATTGGTGGAGGTAATACTGGACGTAACACAACCATAATAAGATCTAATTACTTATGGGATGAAAGTGCAGCTCTTTATAATCATGCTGTTAATTTATGGGAAGGCCTATCTAGTGAGCTTAATTTTAATGTAATGTTTTCACAAAGAGGTTTATTTCACTTAGCGCATTCAGTTCATGACATGCAAGAAATTACAAGGAGAGGTTACTCTAATTATTTAAATGGTATTGACGCTGAAATTCTAAATCAGGATCAAGTTGCAAAAAAAATACCTCATATTAATGTTAATGGCAGGTATCCTGTTTTAGGGGCTTTACTTCAGAGGCGAGCGGGAACGGCGCGTCATGATGCTGTAGCATGGGGGTATGCAAGAGCGGCAGAAAATCTTGGTGTCGATATTATTCAAAACTGTGAGGTTAAAGGAATAGATATTTCAAATGGCAAGGTTGTTGGATTACAAACAACAAAAGGTTCTGTTAAAGTTGATAAAGTTGGTCTCGTACCTGCTGGACACTCCTCAGTATTAGCTAATATGGCAGGTTTTTCTCTCCCAATAAACTCTGTACCCTTACAGGCTTTAGTAAGCGAGCCTGTTAAACCAATTCTAGATTGTGTCATCATGTCAAACTCCGTTCATGTTTATGTAAGTCAATCAGATAAAGGTGAACTAGTGGTTGGAGCAGGTTCTGATGCCTATAACTCATATTCTCAGCGTGGATCCTTTGATATGATTGAACATATGATGGCTCCTTTAGTTGAATTATTTCCAATATTCTCAAGACTTAAAATGCTTCGCAGCTGGGGCGGCATTGTAGATGTAACCCCAGATAGAAGCCCAATAATAGGCAAGACCCCTGTAAAAGACTTGTTTATTAACTGCGGATGGGGAACTGGGGGATTCAAAGCAACTCCAGGGTCAGCTCATGTATTTGCTGAGACAGTTTTTAGAGGAGAGCCAAATGATATTGCAGCTCCTTTTTCATTAGAAAGACATTTCTCGGGAGCCTTAGTTGATGAAGCTGCAGCGGCAGCAGTTGCTCATTAATAATTTTTTTTATGTTTATAATTAATTGTCCATATTGCGGGGAAAGAGATCAGACAGAATTCACATGTCACGGCGAAGCTCACATTGCAAGGCCAGAAAACCCATCTGAAATAAGTGATGAAGAATGGGGCAGGTATCTTTTTTTTAGAGAAAATCCAAAAGGAATCCATTTTGAAAGATGGACTCACGATCATGGATGCAGACGATGGTTTAATGTAATGAGAGAC
>CABZIW010000018.1 GCA_902526005.1 uncultured Pelagibacteraceae bacterium | reverse complement strand
ATGTCATAACCACCAATTATAGCCAATGGTTGACTATCTTTCATATTTACACAAACCTCTTGAACTTTTTTTATTTAAAAAAATTAGCAATTTCTTTATTAGCGGGTTATCAGTATTTCTAAGTTTATTAATTTCTTTAGAAATTGTTTCACCAGTAAATATATTTTCAACAGCTTTAGAATACACTCGGATTTGATTCTTGGAATAATCAGCTCTTTTTAATCCAATAATATTTACACCAGTTACCTTTGCTCTGTTTCCAATAGCTAAGCTATAGGGAATAACATCATTTTCTACAGCTGACATGCCACCAATCATAGCAAGACTGCCGATCTTACAAAATTGATGTACAGCTGAAATACCTCCTATCACAGCGTTTTCTTCAACATAAACATGCCCTCCAAGTGTGACTTGGTTCGCAAATATTACGTTATTTTCGATAACACAATCATGTGCAATATGAACACCGGTCATAAACAATGAATTGTTTCCAATTATTGTTTCCATGTTATCGCCTTCAGTGCCAAGATTGGCAGTACAATGCTCTCTAAAAGTATTGTTGCTACCAATAGTTAGCTTGCTTTTCTCTCCACGATATTTTAAATCTTGAGGAATTGAACCAATTGAACAAAAAGGAAAGAATTTATTATTTTCAGAAATATCTGTATGACCATCAATATTAACTGACGAATAAATTATATTATTGTTAGCTATTTTAACATTATCACCAATGACTGAGTAAGCACCTATTGTAACATTCTTCCCCAAAATAGCGTTTTTGGAGACTATCGCTGTTTTATGTATATTATTCATTATTACGATCCATTATCATTGCACTCCATTTGGAACTGCATACCAATTCCTCTTTTTCATTGAACGAATTACCTTCAAATCTCCAAACTCTACCCTTCGAACGCATTGCCATAACATTTGCCATTATTTTTTCATTCGGAAATACAGGTTTACGAAACTTTGAGTTTTCTATGTTCATTAAATATACAATTTTATCAAAAGTTTCTTCTCTTATACTATATGCAATTAATGCTGCTGCTGTCTGAGCCATCATTTCAATAAGTATTACGCCTGGGACAACTGGATGACCTGGAAAATGACCAGCAAAGAAACTGTCTTTATCTCTAAAAGTATTAATACCTGTAGCTCTATTTAATTTTTGTATATTATTGAGTTCTTCTATATACAAAAATGGTTCCCTGTGTGGTATTAATTCTTTGATTTCAGAAAGGCATAT
Source organism: uncultured Pelagibacteraceae bacterium (assembly GCA_902526005.1). Taxonomy (GTDB): domain Bacteria; phylum Pseudomonadota; class Alphaproteobacteria; order Pelagibacterales; family AG-422-B15; genus CACNXQ01. Next base: position 1,089 of record CABZIW010000018.1, on the reverse strand, counting down.
TTTATTTTTTTCCATATATTTTCTTGTAATTTTTTATAAATTTGTATTTGTTTATCGCTGGGTTTCCCATAATCGTCTCACCATCACCAATGCTTTGGAATACGCCACTTTTTGCAGCAATGTTAACGTTGTTTCCAATCTTAATATGTCCAGCGATACCTGCTTGACCGCCAGTTAAAACGTGGTTACCAATTTTGGCACTTCCAGCTATACCTGTCATAGCTGCAAATGCAGAGTTATTGCCAATTTCTACATTATGCGCCACATGACAAAGATTATCCAAATAAGTATTTTCACCTATTACCGTATCACTAAAACTTCCTCTATCAATTGTGCAGCCCGAACCTATAGAAACTTTCGAATGCAACAATACTCTTCCAATATGATATATATTTATATTGCTCTTGCTAAGAAAAAAACCAAACCCTCTTTGACCTATTGATGTATTGCTTCCTATGTAAATATTTTCACCTAAAATTGAATTTGAGATAACGGTATTTGAACCAATTATAGATCCGTCACCAATAATACAATTAATTTTTACCACTGCCCCATGATTTATTTTTACATTTTTTCCAATTATTACGCCGTTTTCAATTGTAACATTATTACCAATTTCGCAGTTTTCTCCAAATACAGGATCCTCAAAAATACTTTTTTCTGTTGCAGTATAGTCTCTGTAAAAAATATTTGATATTTTCGCAACAGACTCTTGAACATTCCGTACAATAAATTTTTTTTGGTCAGGGTTTAATTTATTAGCCATTTTCTCTGTACATATGATTCCAGAGTTCAGTGGAAAATTGTCTTCTATTTTTTCATTATCATATAGAAACGAAAGTGCATTATTAGAAACATTGTCAATACTCACGAAACTATCAAAATAATCATCTTTTGAAAGATTAACAATTTTGCAATTAATTGAAGATTTTATAACATCGCTGCTAATAGGGCCTAATTTTTTAAAAAAACTAGGATCCATTATTTTTAATCTGCAGATACTTCAATACTAGGCAGTATTTTATTTAGAGCTTTCAGGGCCTCTTCTGTAATATCCATATTCTCAGCATTTAATAAAACAGAGTTTTT
>CABZIW010000017.1 GCA_902526005.1 uncultured Pelagibacteraceae bacterium | reverse complement strand
AGTTAAAACGAATTCTGTTTGAAATCGAAAAGAATGAGAATTATCAAGGTGCGCTCAAAGACTTAGAAATTTATGTTTATGAAAATCCTCAAAATGCAAACGGTTGGAATTTAATTGGCTTTGCAAGTCGCAAACTAGGTAAATTTGATGACGCAGAATTATATTATAATACAGGTTTAGAAATTGAACCTCGACATGACGATATATTGGCCTATCAAGGTGAGCTTTATTTACAAACAGACCGATACGAAATGGCCCTTGAAAACCTAGCAATATTAACAGATATATGTATCTTCAATTGTTCAGAAAAAATCGAGTTAGCTGAAGCAATAAAGAAATATGAGCTAGAGAATAATCTTTAACTAGTTGATTTATTTTCCCAGTCAAATTAATCTTTAATTGGAAAATTTGTCATGATTAAAATTTTAGTTTTTTTTGTTCTTGGGGCAGCTACTCTATACTTTATAATCAGGGCCTTAGTTAACACTGAGCCTGGCAAATTATCCCGTGTCATAAAGATTATTATTTTTGCTGCAATCATAATTGCTGTTGTCTTTATGCTAATTAGAGGTAATTTAGGTTTTCTTGCACCTATCATTGGACTTGCAAGAAGATTATTAGTTGGTTTTTAAAAATGATAGCTGCAAAAAAAAGTTTTATTGTCATAATCTTCTTCTTATCGTCTCTGATTTTTTTTACTTCTTGCGATAATGATCCAAATCAATCAGCTGCATTTACTGGAGTGCGAGTAATTGATAACTCATACTCTCCACCAGTAGTAAGAATAAATGAAGGAGGGAAGGTTAGATTCAATAACTGGGGCAATAATCCACATAATGTAATTGCCGTTGACGAAACCTGGGGCTCATACGAAGAGATTCCTAAAGGTGATTACTTAGATATTACTTATGAAGCTGAGGGATTATATAAATATCTTTGCTCTTTTCATGCATCACCTGATGGTGAGTGGGGAATGGTTGGGTCTGTTGTTGTTGGTGATATAAATTATGAGGATTATACAAACTTTTCAAAAATGGACGTAGTTCCATCTTTCTCCGGATCAGTGAGAAATGTACCTGATGATTATGAGACAATTCAAGACGCTGTTAATGCATCAAATCCTGGGGACTTGGTTCTTATTAAACCTGGAATTTACTATGAAGAAGTTGTTGTCAATGTTCCTTCAATAACAATTCGTGGCTGGGATAGAAATAATACAATTATCGATGGTGAATTTGAAAGAGGTAATGGCGTTCTTGTTGCAGGAGTAGATGGTGTAGCAATTGAAAATATAACCGCACGTAATGCATTGCTTAATGGTTTTTATTGGGCAACAGTAAAGGGTTACAGAGGGTCATATTTAACAGCTTATAATAATGGTGACTATGGTGTTTATGCATTTGATGCAGTTGATGGTGTATTAGAACATTCATATGCATCAGGATCTCCTGATGCAGGCTTTTATATTGGGCAATGCTATCCATGTGATGCAATTGTAAATAATGTTATTTCAGAAAATAATGGTCTTGGTTATTCTGGAACTAACTCTGGAGGTTCTCTCTACATTATTAGTTCAGTATTTAGAAATAATAAAGGGGGACTAGCTCCTAACACTTTAGATTCTGAATTGCTACCTCCTGAAAGAGAGACATTCATTATTGGAAATTTAATAGAAAATAATAACAACAATGATGCTCCTGCTACAAAATCAACTTATTTATCTTTTGGCAACGGCGTTATTATTGCTGGTGGCAATAATAACATAATCAAAAATAATGTGATTGCTAACCATGATTTATATGGTGTCATTCTTACCGCAGCAGCTGATGTGAATTATTGGCCTGCCCATGGAAACAGAGTTGAAGATAATCTAATTCTATCATCTAATAGGGCAGACATGGCAATTAGTGGTGTATCCAATCTTGGTAACTGTTTTAAAGGAAACTATTTTAATACTTCTATACCACCAGGTTTACAGTCTTTAAATAATTGTGATGCAGGGTACATTCCACTTAGTTCAGATCTCTCAGGTATGTGGTCATCGCTTGCAAGAATTATTCATGCGAGTGACGGTGGATATCAACAAGGTGACTGGAGATCTTTTCCTAAACCTGAAATTCAACCAAATATGCCAATTATGGAAAAGTTGTTAAATCAAGGATATGATAAGAAAAATTTACCTACCTATATGATCAGAAAGTCTGTAAAGCCAGCTGTCGAGGTTTTTCAACAATTCGAAGATGTACTGAATGATATTGAATTACCAGAAGAAGCAAGAAACTATTTGAACTAATAGTTTAATTGTTTAACCTATTTATAGGAGATTTTAGATGCCAGGTGTTACTTTTTTTCCATTAAATGATGTACCGTTTTTATCATTATTTTTTAACTTTTATGGCTACTATCTCCCCATATTTTTATATGCGACATGGACTTCTACTGCATTATTTGATTTATTTCTTTCAAAATACAGAGGCACGACTGGAAAAGTAATTTGGACGTTTATTGTCATGTTCATTCCTTTAATCGGCTCATTAATCTATCACCTATTTGCAGCTAGGGAGTTAGATGTCACGATTAGGGCGACCATGATCTTTGGTGGAATTGGTATTTTAATAATTGTTT
>CABZIW010000016.1 GCA_902526005.1 uncultured Pelagibacteraceae bacterium | reverse complement strand
TCATTATGCCAAGGCTTAAGAAATTTAGATTATCAAATAAATGAAATTTCTTTTTATGTTTTTTCTGCCGAAAACTGGAGAAGAAACCCTTCAGAAATAAAAAATTTATTTAATCTTATAACTGAATTTTATAGAGACTTTAGTTTAAAGGCCAATGAAAATAACCTTAAAATAAGGCATTATGGAAGTAGAAAAAAATTATCAAAAAAATTGTTAAGCATAATTGATGAAGTTACCTCGATCACTAAAGACAATAAGGGTACTATAGTAAATTTATTATTTAATTATGGATCAAGACAAGAAATGAATGATGCAGTTGACAAAATAAAAAAACTTAAAAATCCATCAAAAAATTTAAGAGATTATTTCTATATTCCTGAGTCAAAAGACCCAGATTTCATTATAAGAACTGGCGGTCAAATCAGATTAAGTAATTTTATGTTATGGCAAAGTGCTTATGCTGAATTGTACTTTACAAAAGTTTTATGGCCTGACTTTAAGATTAGTAATCTGAATAGGGCTCTTGTTCAATTAATGAAAAGAAAACGAAATTATGGTCAATAAATGAGTAATTTTTTTACAAAAGAGCTGCTTTATCGATTAGGGTCTATTACTGTTTTTGTTCCATTAGTTATATTGCCCCTTATTTACAATAATTATTTTTCTGTAATTGTCTTTCTTTTTATAGCATCGGTCATTTGTCTTGAGATTAATCAAATGAAAAATAAAAACAGAAGTTATTTAATATTTAATTTATATTTGGCATTTACAGTATTGTCTTTTTTCTTATTTTTATTTTTACTAATTACCGAAATAGTTTCACTGCTTTTTATATTAGCTACCATAGCCACAATTTGGTTTTTTGACACATTTTCCTATATTGGAGGGAAAATTATTGGAGGTGTTAAATTAATGCCTAAAATTAGTTCAGGTAAAACTATAAGCGGCTTTGCTACAGGTATAATTGCAACAGTGCTTCTGATTGAATTAATAATCTATTATTTGGGAATTGAATATAAATTTTCAGTTTACTTCATACTATTTATTATCGCATTATCTTTCATTGGGGATACAGTTGTTTCAATGTTAAAACGATACGCATCTATAAAAGACTCGGGAAATATTATGCCAGGACATGGCGGACTTCTTGATAGGTTTGATTCATTTATAATAGTGTTTTTAATCATTGGTATATCGAGTTTATAACATGAAAAAAATTAATGTTGTTATATATGGAGCCACTGGAAGTATAGGCAAATCTACATTATCTATAATAAGTAAAAATTTAGATAAAATAAATATTGAGGGCATTACATGCAATAAAAACATTTTAAAACTTCTAAAAATTGCAAAATCCTATAACGTAAAAAAAATTGGTTTTAATGAAAAATATATTTACAAGTTAAATAAATTTAATTTAAATAAATTTGAGGTATTTAGTGACGACTCTAGTTTTCACAGTATTGTTTCAAAAAAAACTGATGTTATTATTTTTGCTACAAGTGGACTATCTTCATTAGATCTATTATTAAAAATTTTAAAATCTGGAAAGATTGTTGGTATTGCTAATAAAGAATGCATTATAACACTTGGAAAGAAATTTATAAATTTATCAAAAAAATATAAAACTAAAATTATTCCATTAGATTCAGAGCATAATTCCATTTATCATTTATTAAGACAAAATTTAGGTAAATATAAATCAATTACTATCACTGCGACAGGCGGCCCATTCTTGAACTACACAAAAAAGAAATTGAGCTATGTAACTCCTCAGCAAGCAACTAAGCATCCAGTTTGGAAAATGGGAAGTAAGATCTCAATTGATTCAGCTACAATGATGAACAAAGCACTTGAAATAATAGAAGCCAAATATTTATTTAATCTGAAAAATGATGAGATTAATGCTATAATACATCCACAAGCTATAATTCATGCATTGGTAAATTATGAAAATGGTATTAGTACAGCACTATTAAACAAGCCAGATATGCGTATCCCTCTTTCATCTTTATTTTTTGAATTTAATAAATATTCTAATGTTTACAGAGGTATCGAATTGACTAATTATTCCAATTTTGAATTCATTCCAATAGATAAAAATAAGTTTCCAGCAGTTGAACTAGGCTACCAAGTAATGAAAATCGGAGGATTAGCGCCTCATATATTTAACTATTTAAATGAGATTTTGGTTAATTTATTCATAAAGAGAAAAATAAAATTTCTTGATATAGTAAAATTAAATGAATTGAATATAGACAAATTTTTTGGCAAAAATTCAAATATTTCTGATCCAAAACTCAGTGATATTAAGAATATTAATTATTGGATTGATAATAATTTATATCTTGGTAATTAAGTAAAGTAATGTTTTATCTATCTAAAATAAGATTCTATTTAATTATATTTTTACTTTTTAATATTATTACAACAGCTTTTAGTGACGTAAATAAAATCAACGAAATTGATATACAAGGAACTCAAAGAATTGATACTGAAACAGTAATATCATATTCTAACGTAGGTTTAGGTGATATTTATACAGAAGAGCTAGGAAACAAAATATTAAAAGATTTATTTGAAACAAATCTATTTTCTAATATTGAAGTTATGTTTGATGAAAATAGGCTTCAAATTAATGTAAGAGAAAACCCCACAATTAATTTAGTTAAGTTTTCTGGCAACAGTAAAATAAAAGATGAAGATCTACTCATTGAAATTTCACTTAAAGAAAGATCTGTTTATTCAAGGAGTAAAGTAAAAAAAGATACTGAGAGAATGTTATCTCTATACCAAAGGTCAGGAAGATTATCTACTGAAATAATACCAAAAGTAGAACTACTCGATAATAATAGAATAAATTTAACTTATGAAATTACAGAGTCAGATATTGCAGAGGTTTCAAAAATTATCATCCTTGGTAATGAAGTTTTTTCATCATCTAAAATTAAATCTATTATGAGGACAAAAGAAAAAACATTTTTGCGATTTCTTTCTTCAGCTGACAGATACGATCCTGATAAATTAGAGTATGACAAACAACTTGTAATTGATTTTTATAATAGCAATGGCTACCCTGAGTTTCGATTTGTTTCAGCAATAGCACAACTTTCGATAAATAAGAATGATTTTGAAATTATCCTGTCTGTAAATGAAGGTGATAAATTTGATTTTGGAGAAATAAAAGTTAATAATACATTAGACAAAATAAATTCAGACTCAATCTATAACCAGATTTCTTTTAAAGCAGGAGATTTATACAACGCAAGTAAAATAAAAGACTCGGTCAAAAAAATAAAAAGTTTCGCTGAACTAAATGGATATACTTTTATTGAAATAAATCCCTCTCTTAGCACTAACAATGAAAAA
>CABZIW010000015.1 GCA_902526005.1 uncultured Pelagibacteraceae bacterium | reverse complement strand
CATCATTTAAATATATGCCTCTTTTTTTAGCATAATCATTAACCATTCTAGAATAAATGAGATCTTGTAGCAGTAGATTGTGAAGTTTCAGTTCATAAGCTTCTTTGAGGCTTAAATTTGAATTGGTATTTTGATTATAATCTCTTACAGTTTGTTGAAACTTTATATAAAATTCATCAAGTGATATTTTTTCATTGCCTACTTTTGCAGCAAGTTGACTGTTGCCAGAAGAAAGTATGTCTCCCACGCCCCACAGAGCAAAACTTAAAACCATTATAGCAAGAAGTATTTTGCCAAAAATCGATGAAACTAAATTTCTTATTATATCTAACATTTTTTACTATGATGGTATAAATTAGAGTTTATAAAAGGAATAATCACGAATGAAAAGGGTTAAATATATTATCGCTAATTGGAAGATGAATGGCTTAAATGGAGCTGTAAAGGTAGTTAATTCCATTGACAGGCATATTAAAAAAACAAGACATAAAAAATCTAAAGTTGTCATTTGTCCCCCTTTTACATTGTTGACTAATTTCATTAACGCAAAAACTGGAATTGATTTTGGTGGCCAAGACTGTCATCACTTAAATGAAGGTGCATTTACCGGATGTATCAGTGCACAAATGCTTAAATCTGCAGGGTGCAAATATGTCATAATAGGCCATTCCGAACGAAGGGAGTATCAAAAAGAAACATCAAAAGAACTTAATTTAAAAATTGAAGTTGCAAACAACTATAATTTAAAAATTATTTACTGCATAGGCGAGAAATTAAGTGAAATAAAGATTAGAAAAAAAATTCTCAACAGTCAGCTCAGCTCACTTCCAAAAAAAATAAATATAAAAAATCTTATTATTGCTTACGAACCTGTCTGGGCCATCGGGACAGGTAAAACCCCAACAACCGGTGAAATCAATAGTATACATTTAGATATTAGAAATTTACTCTCAAAAAAAATTGGTAAATCTAAAAGTCAAAATATCTCAATATTATATGGAGGGTCAGTCAGTCCTTCAAATGCTAGTGATATATTAAATTTAGATCAAGTAGATGGTGCTTTAGTGGGTGGCGCATCTTTAAAATCAAAAGATTTTAGTAAAATAATTGATTCTTACTCATAATTAGTTATATAACTCGTTTTATGGAAACATCTTTATTAATAATCCACGCTATACTTGCAGTTGTATTAATTATTGTTGTACTCATTCAAAGAGCAGAGGGCGGTGCACTTGGCATTGGGGGCGGTAGTGACGGCATGTCTCCTCGAGGAAGCGCTGACATATTAACAAGAACAACTGCAATTATTGCTGTATTATTTGTTATTACAAGTATAAGCCTAACTGTTTTAAGTTTAAAATCGTCAGATAGAACTCTTAATTTTGAAGATACAGGCACAGAGGAAACGAATGAAGGTTTAATCGAAGATTTACCTGAATTACCACAACTAGATTAATACCTTTGATTTAATTAAGACTCTGTAGTATAAAATACTTCCATGACGCGATTTATATTTGTAACAGGCGGCGTGGTTTCATCTCTTGGTAAAGGCTTAGCTTCTGCTTCTTTAGCTTCTTTACTTCAACATCATGGCTATAAAGTAAGGATTAGAAAATTAGATCCATATCTAAATGTTGATCCAGGCACAATGAGTCCATATCAGCATGGTGAAGTTTATGTAACTGATGATGGTGCAGAAACAGATTTAGATCTTGGTCATTATGAAAGATTCACTGGCGTAGTTTCTAAAAAATCCGACAATATTACCTCTGGAAGAGTATATCAAAAAATTATAACAAGAGAGAGAAAAGGGGAGTACTTGGGTGCTACAGTGCAAGTTATTCCACATGTTACAAATGAGATTAAAGAATTTATTTCAAACGATCTTGAGCAAGAAGATTTTGTGATATGTGAGATAGGTGGAACAATTGGTGATATTGAAAGCTTGCCTTTTATAGAAGCTATTAGACAATTTCACAATGATAATGGACATGCAAATTCATTATTTATTCATGTTACTTTGGTACCATACATTGCAAGTTCAGGTGAATTAAAAACAAAACCTACTCAACATTCAGTAAAAGAATTGAGGAGTTTGGGTATACAACCAAATATTTTATTGTGCAGATCTGACAGAATAATACCTGAAGGAGAAAGAAAAAAAATTGGCTTATTCTGTAATGTTCAACATAACTGTGTGATTCAAGCAATAAACGCAAATTCAATATACGAAGTACCAATTAATTTTTATAATGAAGGATTAGATAAGAGAGTTCTAGAATATTTCAATTTAGATATCAATAAAACTATAGATCTTAAAATGTGGTCTCAAGTTTCTAAACATGTTCTTGAACCTGAAGGAAAGGTCGTAATTGGAATAGTAGGCAAATATACAGGACTTGCTGATGCTTATAAATCACTGAATGAAGCATTATCTCACGGTGGAATTTTTAATAATGTAAAGGTTGAATTAAAATGGTTTGAATCTGAAGAATTAAATAGTTCCAATTCGTCAAGCTTATTAGCAAATTGTAATGGCATTTTAGTTCCTGGAGGATTTGGTGAACGGGGTTCGGAAGGAAAAATTGCTGCAATTAAGTATGCGAGAGAAAACAAAATACCTTATTTTGGAATATGTTTTGGAATGCAACTAGCAGTTATAGAGATGGCAAGAAATATATTGGGCATACAGGATGCAAATTCGAGCGAATTCTCTAATTGCAATAATTCAATTGTCGGCCTCATGACAGAGTGGACAACTTCAGATAATACAACTGAAAAGAGATCTAAAAATGACGATCTTGGCGGATCGATGAGACTTGGATCATATGAAGCAAAATTAAGAAAGGGCAGTAAAATATATAATATATATAAAGACGAAATTATTAATGAAAGACATCGTCACAGATATGAAGTTAACAATAAATTTGCTGAAGAATTTGAGAACAAAGGTGTTATCTTCTCTGGTTATTCACCGGATGGACAGTTACCTGAAACTGTTGAATTGAAAGATCATCCGTGGTTTATTGGAGTGCAATATCACCCTGAATTAAAATCAAAACCATTTGAACCACATCCTTTATTTAAGTCATTTATAGATGCTGCAAAAAAGATACAAAGATGAATAAAACAGTAAAATTGAATAATTTTGAATTTTCTAATTATGATAAATTAAATCTAATAGCTGGACCATGTGTTCTTGAATCCCATAGTCATGCTAAAAAAATGGTTGAGGCACTCTTAGAAATTACTACAAAATTAAAAATTAATTTTGTTTACAAGACCTCTTTTGATAAGGCCAACCGTACAAGTTTACATTCTGAGAGAGGTTTAGGAATTGATGCTTCATTGGAAATATTTAAATCTCTGAAAGACGAATATAAGATAAATATTTTAACAGACGTACATAATGTATCTGACTGTGAGAAAGTAAAAAATTATGTTGATATAGTACAAATTCCAGCTTTTTTATGCAGACAGACTGATTTATTAATTGCTGCAGCAAGAACTGATTTAATAGTAAATATAAAAAAAGGTCAGTTTTTAGC
>CABZIW010000014.1 GCA_902526005.1 uncultured Pelagibacteraceae bacterium | reverse complement strand
AAAACAGAAGATATGGTATGCATGAGAAGAATCTCAGCAACTTATAAAGATATTCCCGGAAAACAAAAATTGGGGCCTACATTTGATTATACACACAGACTTTTAGACTTTAGTTTACTGGCTGAAGGCAATATACCTAAGGCAGAAAAACGAAAAGTATTAAAGGAAAAAATACCTCACGTACTGAGATTTTTAAATAAAGAAGGCCTTATTCAAAAAGAAAAAAATAATAATTATCAGCCAAAAGACATCACAAGAAATCCACTTGAGTTTCCAGCTAATAGAAGTGAGAGGTTACAATCACTTTCTAGAGCCGATGAAGGATTTCTTCTTGCTTTAGCTTATTCAACTCAAAGAGGCTACGCTAGAAATCATGCTTTTGTAGGTGAATTAAGAATTGGTTATGTAAAAGTTAAGTACAACATTCCAGAATTAGACATTGAGATCGATATTGCAGAAATAATTGTTACTGAGTGCGAGAGTGTAAATCAATTTCAAGGAAGCAAAAAAACACCCGCACAATTTACACGAGGATATGGATTGACATTTGGTCAATTAGAAAGAAAGGCAGTATCAATGGCCCTAGTTGATAGGGCATTAAGGTGGAAAGAAATTGGTGAAGAGTTTGTCGGAGCTCCTGCTCAGGATGAAGAGTTTGTATTGTCACATTGTGATAATATACAGGCAACTGGGTTTTTGGAACATTTAAAGTTACCCCATTATGTTGATTTTCAATCAGAGCTGGAATTGGTTAGAAGAATTCGTAAAGAGTATGAGAAAAACAAATAACGTAATTAAGATTAAAGATTTCAAAGTAGACAAAGGTCTACCTTTTGATCAAGAATATAATTTTGCGTATTTAGATGAGAATACAAAAAAAATGATAAGACGTGCAATAATAAAAGCTTTATGTATTCCAGGTTATCAGGTTCCTTTTGCCTCTAGAGAAATGCCTATGCCATATGGATGGGGAACAGGTGGAGTCCAAGTTACTGCGAGCTGCTTAACAAAAAGAGACACTTTAAAAATAATAGATCAGGGAGCTGACGATACTACCAACGCTGTATCAATAAGAAATTTTTTCAAAAAAACTTCAAATATTAAAACTACTGAAATTACTGAAAAAGCAACACTGATACAAACTAGACATAGAATTCCTGAAACACCATTAAAAAAGAAACAAATATTTGTTTATCAGGTACCCATCCCTGAACCCTTGGCCTTTCTAGAACCTAAAGTATCTGAAACAATAAAAATGCACTCTCTTTCCGAATATGGCGCAATGCACGTAAAGCTCTATGAAGATATATCAAAAAATGGGCATATAGAAACCGCTTACGCTTATCCAGTAAAAACTAATGATCGTTATATAATGGATCCATCCCCAATACCAAAATTTGATAATCCTAAAATGAATAACTCACCAGCGATACAGCTATTTGGTGCTGGAAGAGAACAAAGAATTTATGCTATTCCACCATATACAAAAGTTAAAAGTCTCGATTTTGAAGACTACCCATTTGACCCATTTAAAGCTGAACACGCGTGTGATATTTGTGGATCAAAGAATACATATTTAGATGAGATTATTGTTGATGATGCGGGAAATAAATCTTTTATTTGCTCAGATACAGATTTTTGTAATAAAAGAAAAAATAAATGATAATCCCTCTTTTAAAAGTTACAAATTTAAGCAAATCTTATGATAATATTGTTGGATGTAAAAATATTTCAATGTCACTATATCCAGGTGAAGTATTGGGCATTGTCGGTGAGTCTGGTTCCGGTAAAACAACCTTAATTAACTGCTTATCCGGCAATCTTGAGCCTGATAGAGGAAAAATAATTTTCAATATTAACAACAAAGAAACTGACTTTTTAAATATATCAGAGTCAGAGAAAAGAAAATTTATTAGAACAGATTTAGCTTTTGTTCATCAAAACCCACGTGACGGATTAAGATTAAATGTATCAGCAGGTGGTAATATAGGGGAAAAATTAATGTCTGTTGGCTATAGACATTATGGAAATATAAGAAGCTTAGCAACAAAATGGGTGAATAAAGTTGAAATAGACAAAAGTAGAATTGATGATCTACCCATTACTTTCTCAGGTGGAATGCTTCAAAGACTTCAAATAGCAAAAAATCTAATAACAAGCCCAAATGTTATTTTTATGGATGAACCAACTGGTGGGCTAGATGTTTCAGTTCAAGCTCGTGTTCTTGATTTGATAAGATCACTTGTTAATGAGTTGAACCTTACAGTAATTATTGTATCACATGATTTAGCCGTTATCAGATTACTTGCAGATAAAATGATTGTCATGAAAAACGGTACTGTAATCGAGTCTGGTTTAAGCGATCAGGTACTTGAAGATCCTCAGCAAGAATATACACAGCTATTAGTAAGTTCGGTGTTACAAGTTTAATATGATTGAGGTAAAAAAAGTTAATAAATCGTTTACTTTATTTAACCAAAATAACGCGAAGATAACAGTTTTTAAAAATTTAAATTTTGAGGTTAATCCAGGTGAAATTGTAGCCCTTAAAGGACCATCAGGCATAGGTAAATCAAGTATTTTAAAGATGATTTATGGAAGTTATATAATTGATAAGGGTGCTATAATTATAAATAATAAAAATATTGCCACTCTATCGGCTCAGGAAATACTTAAACCTAGAAAAACTGTTATCTTCGCGTTATTTTGGTTCATTAGTGTCATATGAAATTTAAACTGATCAAAGACGTATGGATATCCCCACTCTTTTAAATATTTGTTTTGCTTAATAGTTAAAGAATCAGGGATCCTTTTTTTTATTTCTGTTTTATTTAGCTCTGCCCTAAAAGTATCTAGATGTTTAACAAGATCATTCTCAAGGTTTATTAATAATTTGTTTGGTTTTCTGCTAGTTATGAAAGTAAATTTTTTACTATAAACAATTTTTAAACCTTGTATCTTAAATCTACTATGTTGTGCTGCTATATGGCTAATAACATCATAAAAATTTTTTGTTTTAACATTTCTTTTAAGTCTAAATGGTGCCTTTAATGTTGCGTGAAACCCATACTTTGCAGGCTGTTCACAATAGTCTTTAAGTTCATCAAAGAATGTAAAACCTCTACTAATAAAATATTTTTGACGTCTTGTTAGTGATATTTTTTTCTTTTTACTGATATCTCTACCTAAAAGGTTTTTTCCGAAGTTTTCTAAACTCGAGTTTTTTTTAGGCAAAAAGTAAATTGCCACTCTTTTGTAATTAGTCATAATACTTTAACAATAATCTAATAAATTAGTAATATCTTGTTAAATAAATATGAATGAATTTGTAATAAAAAATGCCCATATTGTTTGTCCGGACGAATCTTTTATGGGCCATGTTTACATTGCAAACGGTATAATAAAGGATTTAAGTAAAGGAAATTATACAGGAAATTCTGCTTTCGATTTAAACAAGGATTTCTTAATTCCTGGTTTAATCGAACTTCATACAGATAATATCGAAAGACATTTAACACCCAGGCCAAAAGTAGAATGGCCAATTATAAACGCATTGCTAGCTCATGATAGAGAATTGTCTTCCGTCGGTATAACCACGGTATTTGATGCACTTAGAGTTGGATCGATACCAAAAGGGAACCTTCAAGGTGAATATAAAAAATATGCTAAAGCAACAGCTGACCAAATTTCAACTTTAAAAAAAAATAAACTTTTTAAAATTGACCATTATATT
>CABZIW010000013.1 GCA_902526005.1 uncultured Pelagibacteraceae bacterium | reverse complement strand
TAACATATGAAAAGGCAATATGAACAAAAGAAAATGTCATTTTAAAGGGTGCGAAGAAATAGGAGAATATCGCGCTCCGTCTTCCCCAAAAGATCTAGGAAAATACATTTGGTTCTGTCTAAAACACATAAAAGAATATAACAAAAAATGGAATTATTTTTCAGATATGACAGCCGATGAAATTGAAGCATTTATAGAAAATGACATAATTGGCCATAGAAAAACTAAGCAAATAGGATCAAATGATACGAGTTATTTTGAAAAAATATCTAAAATTTCAGAGAGAATGTTTCAAGGGATGAATAATCTTGAAAATTCGCTCGTACATCCTAGTTATTATAGTTCTAAGTATTTAAATGCTCTTGCAACTTTAGGCATTGATAATAAGGAAAGTTCACTCAATGAAATTAAGTCTAAATTCAAAAAGATTGTAAAAGAATTACACCCTGATACAGTTGGTAACAATGAAAAAAATAAAGAAAAATTAACTAAGGTTTTAGAAGCCTATAAAACAATAAAGGAACAATATGACAACAACAGAAAATCTTATGCAAAGTAAACCAGATATATCTATATCTGTGAATCAAGCTTTTGGATTTGATACAGATCTTCATGTTGAGGGGTTTTCAAAGAAATCAGAGTATGTTCCTGAAATCGACTCTAACTATTGTTTTGATAAGGCAACTACCATGGCAATACTGTCTGGGTTTAAATATAACAGAAGAGTTATGGTCCAAGGATTACATGGAACTGGGAAATCAACACACATTGAACAGATTGCTGCTCGGCTTAATTGGCCTTGCGTAAGAGTCAATCTTGACAGTCACATTAGTAGGATTGATTTGATTGGTAAAGATGCAATCGTATTAAATGATGGAAAGCAAGTTACGGAATTTCAAGACGGGATCTTACCTTGGTCATTACAAACACCTACAGCTTTAGTATTTGATGAATATGATGCTGGAAGACCAGATGTTATGTTTGTCATTCAAAGAGTATTAGAGTCGGAAGGTAAATTTACATTATTGGATAAGAATAGAGTTTTAACGCCAAATCCATATTTTAGATTATTTGCAACCACAAACACAGTTGGGTTAGGAGATACAACTGGACTTTATCATGGCACACAGCAAATAAATCAAGGGCAGATGGATAGGTGGAGCATAGTTACTACTCTTAACTATTTAGATCTTGAACAAGAAAAAAAGATAATGCTTTCGAAAGTTCCTTCATTTAATAACCCTGAAAAGGAAGAGATCATTGAATTGATGATAAAGGTTGCAGATTTATCCAGAAAAGGTCTTGCAAATGGAGATATATCAACGGTTATGAGTCCCAGGACAGTTCTAACTTGGGCCCAAAATTCTGAAATTTTTGATCACAATTATTCCGCAGCATTTAAACTTACTTTCTTAAATAAGTGTGATGAAAGTGAAAGACAAATTATAGCCGAGTACTATCAACGCTGTTTTGGAGAAGAGGTCACAACTGAAGCAAGCAAATTTGATTTAGTTTAGTGAAAGAAGATTTTTTAGAAGATATCAAAAAAGCTATATCTTCCACTACACGAGCAATAGCTGAAGATAAGGAAATTGATGTTGTATTCGAGGATAATCTATCATCAACTGATAATAAAATTGTACTACCTAAAATTGACAATAATGAGGACTTAAAAAATTTAAATCAATTACGCGGGCATGCTGATAATGAGGCTCTTAGGTACAAATATCACAACAAGGAAACCTATATACAATTTGAACCCTCTGGTGAAAAAAATAGGAAAATTTACGAAGTTCTAGAAAATACTCGAATCCAACTTATAGGCAGTAAGTTAATGCGAGGGGTTAAATCTAATTTAAAGACACTCTATGAACAAAAATTTAGAGAGAAGAACTTAGACACTGTTTCAAAGCAATCAGATTTGAATATTGAAGACGCAATAGACTTGTATTTAAGAAATAAAATTAATCCTGATTATCTTCCATCTAACTCAAATAATGCCCTTAATCTATGGAAGAAATGGTTGAATAATAAAATTAGTGATTCATCTGATCAACTTTTAAAAAATATTCATAATCAAAAACTATTTGCTGAAAATGTAAACGAACTAATTAGAGAGCTTGATTATTATGATAATGAAAATAGTGATGATAAAGACAACAAAGAAGAGGAAAATCAAAATATTGATCAACTAGAAAACAATGAGGTCAATGAAATGGAAAACCAGTCTTCCTTTAGTGATGAAGAATCTACTCAATCTGAGGAAGAGGTAGGTTATGATGAAACTGAGATGAATATTGACCAACAAGAAGATGATGAATTAAGTGAAGTAGATGAGGGTAATACTGAAAACGCAACTCCCCAATACAAAGCAGAAAATTCAGTAGAAAAAATACTCAACGAATACGAAATTTATACTGAGGAATTTGATGAAGTTATTACTGCAAAAAATATCTGTGAAGATGAAGAACTAAATAGATTAAGGGCTTATCTAGATCAGCAATTAAAAGCTTATCAAATGATAATTTCAAGATTAGCCAACAGACTGCAAAGAAAGCTGTTGGCTAAACAAAATAGAAGTTGGGATTTTGATCTTGAGGAAGGACTGCTTGATACCTCAAGACTTACGAGAATAATTATGGATCCGTACCATTCACTGTCATTTAAAAAAGAAAAAGACACAGATTTCAAAGATACTGTGGTTTCATTACTTATAGATAACTCAGGTTCAATGAGAGGTCGCCCTATAACAGTCGCAGCAATGAGTGCAGATATTCTTGCGAGGACACTTGAAAGGTGCGGCGTTAAAGTTGAGATACTCGGCTTTACCACTAAAGCTTGGAAAGGTGGAAAGAGCAGAGAGCATTGGATGCAAAATAAAAAAATTCCATCTCCTGGAAGATTAAATGATTTAAGGCATATAATTTATAAAGCGGCTGATGAACCGTGGAGAAGGTCAAAGAAAAATCTTGGATTAATGATGCGTGAGGGACTTTTAAAAGAGAATATAGATGGTGAAGCATTGTTATGGGCACACAAAAGACTTCAGGCAAGATATGAAGCAAGAAAAATATTAATGGTTATCTCAGATGGTGCGCCTGTCGATGATAGTACACTTTCAGTAAATACAGGTAATTATTTAGAAAAACATCTTCGAGGTGTTATAAATTGGATAGAGTCTAAATCTTCAATTCAATTGCTTGCTGTTGGAATTGGCCACGATGTAACAAGATACTACAAAAGAGCTGTTACAATAGTTGATGCAGAACAATTAGCTGACGTAATGACTGAACAGTTGGTAGATCTTTTTGAAGAAAACGAAAATAATTTAAATCGTCAAACTATTAACTAGCTTTTTTTTGTGCATTATTCATAGCACGTTGTACTCTCTTTGCTTTTTGAGACAATTTCTTACTTTTTGTTTGTGTTAAAAATTCATCAATACCGCCAAATTTAGAAACTGTTCTGATTGATGAAGTAGCTACAGAGAACCTTATATTCTTATTTAAAATATCACTTTTAAAAGTTACAGACTGAAGATTAACATTAAATTTTCTTCTTGTCTTGTTATTGGCTTTGCTCACATTATTACCAAATTGTACTTTTTTTCCTGATAAATCACATGCTTTTGTCATAGTAAGTTTAAGTAAAGTTTTTGGTAATTATTGTCAATATGATTATTGCTCGAGGGTATCTTTTGTGATTGTTTCAACTGCTTCGTACATAGACATTTCATTTTTCATTACTTTTTCA
>CABZIW010000012.1 GCA_902526005.1 uncultured Pelagibacteraceae bacterium | reverse complement strand
ACTATAGAAGATGTATTAAGTTCAAAAAATCTAGGAGTTTCAATAGCAGAATTTCCAACCACAATCGAAGCAGCAAAAGAGTCGCAAAAAGAAGACATGAAAATTATCATGGGTTCGCCAAATTTAATGAGAGGTGGGTCACATTCTGGAAATATTTCAGCTCAAGAACTCATAGACGCAAATTGTCTTGATATTTTTAGCTCTGACTATATCCCGTCATCCCTACTTTCTTCAGCTGTCAAATGGGGTTTAGAGTCCGGTAATATGCCAAAAGCAATTGCCTCTATTTCAAGAAACCCAGCAATAGCTACACAGCTTCTAGACCGAGGTAGTATACAGTGCGGCATGAAGGCGGACCTAGTTAGTTTCAGTATTTATAACAATTTACCAATAGTAAAAAAAGTATGGGTATCTGGACAAGCGATATAATTAATCGTAAAATCGAAGAATAAAATATGCAATTAAGAGTCCAATTAATTGCATAAAAATAAACATCAACACGTGCTGTGGATCTATACCGGTAAATGTGTTGGTGAATGATCTACTGATCGTGACAGCTGGATTGGCAAATGACGTTGAAGATGTGAACCAATAAGCCCCAGTTATATATAAAGCCACCGCTATTGCTGGATCTCTTTTTGCCTTTAGTGTGAGCACAATTGTAATTAATAAGCCTATTGTTGCAACCACTTCAGAGACATGAATATTAATTCCTGTTCTTTCTTTAGTTGAAAATTCAATAAATAAATCATCAAAAATATAATTTGCTAAAATGACTCCAGAAGTGCCACCCACTAGTTGAAAAATGATAAATAATATCATCGTTACGTTATTAATATCTGACTTAAATCTAAAATAAAGTGTAACAACTGGATTAAAATGAGCTCCAGATATAGGACCAAATATTGATATTATCACGTAAAGCATTGCTCCTGTTGCTATTGCATTAGCAAGCAATACAACACCTTCATTTGTAGGAGATAGATTTTCGGCCATTATCCCTGATCCGACTACCGAGAAAACAAGTAAGAGTGTACCCAGATATTCAGAAAGTATTTTTTTAGGCATTTATTTAAGCAAATTTTCTTTTATTAATTGATCAATATAATCAAATGTAGATCTAAAAAACTTTTTGTGATCGACTTCGTTTAAGTTCTGTTTAACGGGGTCTTCAATATTGAAATGAAATGTTTTTGGAGCACCCGGCCAGATCGGACATGTTTCTTTAGCGGCATTTCCACACACAGTAACGACATAATCCATAGAGGGAGAGTTGGGCTCACCAAATACGTCCCAACTTTTACTATAGAGTTTCTCAGTCGGTATTTTCATATCATCTAATAAATCGAGTGTTTTAGGATTTATTATTCCTGAAGGTGTGCTACCAGCGCTATAGCCTTTCAGACTTTCACTATATTTATAATTGGTAATTGCCTCAGCTATAATGCTTCTGGCTGAATTTTGCGTACATAAATATAAAACATTTTTAATGCTCATATACCAAGAGAATATCCAGCAGATCTAATTGTTCTAATTGGGTCGTATTCAAATCCTTCGTTTAATGCTTTTCTTAATCTTCTGATATGAACATCAACTGTTCTAGGCTCGACATATGGACTTGTAGTCCATACATAATCTAATAATTGTTGTCTTGAAAATACTTTACCTTGATTTTCCATTAAAAAACGCAATAAATTAAATTCCGTAGGTCCAAGACTTATTTCTGTTTTATCCCTGGTGACACGATGCGTTGAAACATCTAATTGAATTCCCTTATAAGTAAGAACTTCATTATAAAAAATAGGTCTTAAGCGTTTAAGTACTGCTTTAATTCTTGCTACTAACTCATTGACTGAAAATGGTTTTGTTATGTAGTCATCAATTTCAGTTTCAAATGCTCTTAATTTATCTTCTTCTTCTCCTTTAGCTGTGAGCATAATTAAAGGAATGTTCTTTGTAGTTTTATCTTTACGTACTCGTCTACACAATTCTAACCCAGAAATATTTGGGAGCATCCAATCAACGATTATGAGATCGTATTTAATATCACCAAATATACTATCCAATGCGCTATCGCCATCAAAGCATACGTCTACATCAAATCCACTAGCTGTGAGATTGTATTTTAATAATTCAACTATTGAGACTTCATCCTCAATTACTAGGATTTTAGGTTTCATTACACCTTTTCCCACTTAATTCTTTTTTCCGACTTACGTTCTAAGGCTTGACCAGTTGTAATGAAGTGAATGTCTTCAGCAATATTTTGAACATAATCTCCTATTCTCTCTATGTTTTTAGCAATCGACAATAAGTGTGAACAGCCTGTAATTGTATCTGGGTCTTCTGCCATCGTCTTAAGAAGATCCCTGTAAATTGATAAATACAATTCATCAATATCGCCGTCTAAATCCCAAGCATTAATTGCTAGCGTATCTGATTTTTGAACGAAGGCATCTAAAACATTTTTTATCATTCTTTGAACGTTCTCACCCATATTGACAATTTCTGAAACCGGCGTGTCGGGCATATTTATTTTTACATTTGCAACTCTTTTAGCAATATTGGTAGCGTGATCACCCATTCTCTCGAGATCGTTTGCAATGCTTAGTGCCGAAAGTACGGTTCTTAAATCATTAGCAAGCGGTTGCCTCATTGCAATTACTTTGTATGTTAAAGCATCAATTTCCTTTTCTAAGGCATCTATTTTATTATCATCTCTTAAAATTTCTTCTGCAAAAGCAGTATCTTTATCACCCAAAGCAACAAGAGAATTGTGAAGCTGTGTTTCAACCAATCCTCCCATTTTAATTAATGTACTATTTATTAAATCTAATTGCTCATCATAAGATGAAACTATGTGTTCACTCATTAACCAAACCTCCCTGTTATATAATCTTGCGTTCTCTGATCTGATGGATTTGAAAAGATTGTTTCAGTCTTATCAACTTCAACTAATTTACCTAAATGAAAAAAACCTGTCCTTGATGAAACTCTAGCGGCTTGTTGCATCGAGTGTGTAACAATAATTATTGTATATTCTGTTTTAAGATCTCCCATTAATTCTTCAATTCTAGCCGTAGCAATTGGGTCTAAAGCTGAACAAGGCTCATCCATTAGAATAATATCTGGATTTACGGATATAGCTCTTGCAATACACAATCTTTGTTGCTGTCCACCCGAGAGGCCTGTTCCCGCATCGTATAATCTATCTTTAACCTCATCAAAGAGAGCCGCGTTTTTTAGACTGGTAACAACAATTTCTTCTAAATCAGATTTATGTTCTGCTATTCCATGTATTCTTGGACCATAAGCTACATTTTCAAAAATAGATTTTGGAAAGGGGTTCGGCTTTTGAAAAACCATGCCCACCCGTTCTCTTAGTTGTTCAACTTGCATGTCTGGTGCATAAATATCGTTGCCATCGATTTCTATTTTTCCTTGTACTTTGCATATATCAATAACATCGTTCATTCTATTTAAGCATCTAATAAAGGTTGATTTACCACAACCTGATGGACCTATTAAAGCAGTGACTTGTTTTTCTTCCATGTACATGGAAACATCGAAGAGTGCCTGTTTCTCTCCATAATAAACATTCAAGTTATCTGCTTTTATTTTTATACTTTTCATATTCTATTTTACCATTTTGTTTCAAATTTTCTTCTAATTAATACTGCAGCTAAATTCATTAAAATTAAAAATCCAAGTAACATCATAATTGTAGCTGAAGTTTTTTCAACATAACCTCTTTCTGCGCTTTCTGACCATAAATAAACCTGAACTGGCAAAGAGGCAGAAGCATCCAGCGGTGTTTGTGGAACATCTACAACAAATGCCACCATACCAATTAATAATAATGGCGCAGTTTCTCCAAGTGCTTGAGCAAGGCCTATAATTGTACCTGTTAATGCACCAGGCATTGCTACAGGAACTACATGATGCATTACTGCTTGCATTTTGGTTGCTCCGACTGCTAATGCTCCTTCTCTTATTGATGGTGGCACCGCCCTTAATGAGGCTCTAGTTGCAATAATTATTGTTGGTAGGGTCATTAAAGATAAGACTATGCCTCCAACCAGTGGTGTTGACCTTGGCAATCCAAATGTATTTAAAATAATACCAAGCCCCAATAAGCCAAATACAATAGAAGGTACCGCTGCTAAATTATTAATATTAATTTCAATAAAATCGGTAACTCTATTTTTTGGTGCAAATTCCTCAAGATAAATAGCTGCAAAAATTCCAATAGGAAAAGACAAAATCAAAACTACCAAAATTGTGAATAAAGAACCTAC
>CABZIW010000011.1 GCA_902526005.1 uncultured Pelagibacteraceae bacterium | reverse complement strand
ATGAAATGTGATGAAAAGTATATAAATGTAAAGGCGAAAACCGCGGATAATATTGGTATTATAGGAAAATCAAAAGCGGTAGCTTGTTGGACAACAATAAAAATTATGAATTTATGACTTTTTTAATTAAGGCTTTTGTTTCAGTATTTGGTATTGGCTATATCCGTATTGCGCCAGGCACATTTGGCTCATTATTTGCGATTCTTGTTTGGTATATATCAATAAACTACCTAAATATTTATTATTTTTATATGATCATAATAATAGTCTTTATTTGTTCATTTAAAGCTATCAATATTTATCTGAGAAATGAGAAGAAAGATGATCCCTCAGAAGTAGTAGTTGATGAATTTATTGGACAATCATTGCCATTAATCTTTTTATTACAATTTAATGTATACGAGGTTTTATTAGCTTTTAGTAGCTTTAGATTATTTGATATTTTTAAAATTTATCCCGTTAATAAGGTAGAAAATATTAAAGGTGCAAATGGTGTGATTATGGATGATGTTGTTGCCGGCATTTATTCTCTTATAATAATTATGATTTACAAAATAATTTTATTTTTAAATGCTTAGTTATATTAAAAAGATCAAAAAATTAAGAAAAGATAAACCTTTTAGTATTTGTCTAGCTGAGTCGTGCACTGGTGGCATGATTAGTTCTAAGTTAACCAGTATTAGTGGATCATCAGATTTTTTTGATGGCTCTGTGGTTTCGTATTCAAATGATTTGAAAAAACATCTTTTAAAAGTCCCTAAAACAACAATAAATAAATATGGAGCTGTAAGCCATCAAACTGCTTTATCAATGGTTAAAGGTTTAAAAAAAATTAGCAGAAGTGAAATATTAGTATCTATCACTGGAGTTGCCGGGCCAAATGGTGGAAGCACAAGAACACCAGTTGGTTGCGTTTATTTTGGAATGGGTACAAAAATAAAAAATAAATATTATTATAAGACAATTAAAAAAGTTTTTAGGGAAAGAACAAGGCAAAAAATTCAAGAAAAGAGCACTGAGTTCATATTAAAAGAAATTATTAAGAATATATCAAAAATCTAATATATTTCGTTCGCACGACTAATAAACGCACCTACCATCTTTTGAAAAGCTAGATCAAAAAATTTTTTCATAAGGATGTCGAAGAGTCTAACATTTAATTCAAAATCAATATTAAATTGAATTTCACATTCTAATTCATTTACAGCTATAAATTTCCAATTGTTTTCTAAATATTTAAAAGGCCCGTCTAAGTTACGAACATTTATTTCACTTTTATCTTTATGAAGTATAACTTCACTACGGTATGTATAAACGAATTGATCGTAGCCGATCTCTAGATCAGCAATAACAATTTTTTTATCACCTTTCACACTTGTATTGATTATTTTAGAATTGTTGCACCAAGGAAGAAATTCATCATAGCGATCAATATCAGCAACTAGATCAAACATTTGATCTTTTGTATAACTTACAGTTTTATTTTCTTCCTGTTTAGGCATTCAAAATTATATTTTTCAACCTCTTAAAATCATCTTCTGCATGATATGACGATCTTGTAAAGGGTGATGACGATGCTATTTTAAACCCCCTACTCATAGCTTCTTCATAAAGTTTGTGAAAGTAATCCAGGCTATGATATTTAATTACTGGATGATGGTTTCTTGTGGGTCTTAAATATTGACCAATTGTAATGAAATCCACATCATTACACCTCAAATCATCCATTAATTTCATAATTTCATAAAATTTCTCACCTAAACCAATCATAATTCCAGATTTAGTAAATAGATTAGGGTTTAGTTTTTTTATGTTCCTGAGAATAGATAGTGAGTGTTTATAATTAGCGCCTGGTCTTACAATTTTATATAAAGATTCAACAGTTTCTAAGTTGTGATTAAATACATCTATTTGACATTTAGAAAGCAATTCAATCGAATTTTTTTTATTTCTAAAATCAGGAGTTAATATTTCAATAGTTGTGTTAGGACATTTTAATTTTATTTCATTAATTGTGTTTGAAAAATGTTTAGCTCCACCATCATTAAGATCGTCTCTATCGACAGATGTAATTACTACATGAGATAATTTTAATTTTTTTACTGAATTTGCAACTCTTATAGGTTCCATGTGGTCAACATGGTTTGGTTTGCCAGTACTGATATTGCAGAAGCTGCATGCTCTCGTACAAATATCTCCAAGTATCATAAATGTAGCATGGGATTTTGCCCAGCAATCAGACATATTGGGACACATCGCTTCTTCGCATACAGTAACAATTTTATTTAATTTTAAGGTTTTCTTTATTTCATTGATTTTATCTATTTGGATCTTAACCTTTATCCACTCAGGCTTTACTGGATTGTCAATTGTAGAAAATTTCTTTCTTAAAAGAGCTTTAGATATGTTATTTGGCATTGATACCTTAACATAATTAATGGTAATTCAACGTAATTTCAAGTGGATACTAATTGTCAAAAAATATAATAAATTCGTTATTTTTTCCGTAGCCTAGAACGTTTCTTATCTGTTCATCAACTAGATCGGTATTTTTGTCATATTTTTGCAAAGAAGAAATTTTAACCTCGTATAAACTATTGCTACTTTTTATATTTTTTACCTTTGTCTCAAGATTAGCAATTTCTGCATTTAGTCTAGAATGAGACAAGAGGCCGTTATTTCCATCAAAAATATTGAATAATAAATATATTAGAATTAATGGAAGAAAAAAATAAGAATAATAATTCTTAATGGCAGTCATTAATGTAGAAATCCTATTCATGATGAGTAAGAGAATCATATTTAGCGAATCAGGACAATTTCAATGAATAAAAAAGGTAAAAAAAAATAAAAAAATTGCTATTTGGACTCTTTTTGTTCTCTTTAATAAATATTGTATTAGTAGAACTTATTGATTTTTAATGATTTTTTAGAATTAAAAAATTCCTCAATTCTAATCAGTTGGTTAAATTTAGCAATTCTATCCGAACGAGACATTGACCCTGTTTTAATTTGACCAGAATTTGTTGCTACTGATAGATCAGAAATAAACGTATTTTCTGTTTCTCCAGATCGGTGAGAAATAACAGTTTCTAAACCATTCATTTGAGCAAGTTCTATTGCCTTCATAGTTTCAGTTAACGTTCCAATTTGATTTACCTTTATTAAAACAGCATTCGCAGCTTTCATTTTAATGCCTTTTGCAATTAAATCTATATTTGTTGTAAATATATCGTCCCCTACAACTTGTATTTCAGATCCATAATTCTGATTAAATTTTTGCCATGCTTTCCAGTCATCTTCTGCAAATGGATCTTCAAGAGATATAATAGAATATTTTTTACACAATTTGATTAAATAATCTGAAAACTGATCACTGGAAAATGATTTTTTCTCTGACAAAATTTTGTATTTTTTATTAGTATAAAATTCAGATGCTGCAACATCCAACGACAAAAAGAAATCTTCTCCTAATTTATATCCTGTTCTTGTAATTGCATCTTTTATAACAGCACAGGCCTGGTCTTCATTTTTTAAATTTGGTGCAAAACCACCTTCATCACCAACAGCAGTTGATATATTTTTTTTTTCTAAAATTTGTTTAAGTGTGTGAAAAACTTCAGATGATTTTTTGATAGACTCTGTAAATGTTTTACATTTTAGAGGTATAATCATAAATTCTTGAAATGATAAGTTATTATTCGCGTGGGCACCTCCGTTTATGATATTAAGCATAGGTGTTGGCATCCTAAATGCTTTGGATCCACCTAAATATTTATAAAGAGGAATACCCAAATACTTTGAAGCCGCGTCAGCACAAGCAAGAGAAACACTTAATATCGCATTAGCTCCTAACCTTTTTTTATTTGGCGTTCCATCTAATTCTATTAAAGTCTCATCAATTTCTTCTTGTTCAAGAACATCATAGCCAGAAATTGTATCGAAAATTACGGTATTGACATTGTCAACTGCCTTTAAAACAGATTTTCCATGATATGACTTTTTGTTATCTCTTAATTCAAAAGCCTCATTTTTACCAGTTGATGCGCCAGATGGAACAGCGGCCCTACCCATAACACCGTTTGATAGAAACACGTCTGTTTCAACGGTAGGGTTGCCTCTGCTGTCGAATATTTGTCTGGAAACTATATTTTTTATAAAATGCATAAATATCTATGTTATCTCTAGATACTTATTTTTCTTTGACTAAATTGTCAATTTCAATGAGTTTTTTTATCAAATCATTCATATCTTCTAATTTGACCATATTTGGTCCATCGGATGGAGCATTATCTGGATCATTATGAGTTTCCATAAACACACCTGCAACACCAACTGCAGTAGCAGCTTTTGATAGAGCCGGCACATACTTTCTATCTCCCCCACTTTTATCACCCATTCCTCCTGGTGATTGCACGGAGTGAGTTGCGTCAAAAATTACAGGGTA
>CABZIW010000010.1 GCA_902526005.1 uncultured Pelagibacteraceae bacterium | reverse complement strand
TTGTCAAGTGTTTTAGAAATTTTTACTCAAAATGGATTTAAAATTATTTCTCCAAGAGAAGTCTCAAAATCATTTTTTTTTAATTCAGGAGAATTAGATAAACTAAATTCTGATAACGATGCAATTGACGTTGATAAATCTAAAAAACTCTTAAATGAAATATCTAAGTATGATAATGCTCAAGCAGTTGTTTGTGTGAGTGGATATATAATTGCAATTGAGGCCGCTGAAGGAACCGATAATTTGCTAAATAGAGTGTTTGATGTAAGAAAAAATCTTAATCAATTAAAATTCAAAACCGGCATACTTGTAAAAATACCCAAGAAAAGTCAGAGTAAATTAGTTGATTTACCTGTAATAGGGCTTAACACGCTTAGGCTAGTTAAAAAGGCCAATTTAAATGGAATTGCAATCTATCCAAAACACACGTTGATTCATGAAAAAAGAAAAGTCCTACAATATGCTAAAAAATACGAATTGAAAATTTATGATGCAGCTCAGTAGAGTTATCTAGTGTTTTTTCTAGATCTTTTTGCGCCATATTTAAGGGATTTATTGCCGGTATAATACTGCCTTGGTCTTCCAATTTTCTGGATAGGGTCTTCAATCATCTCTGTCCATTGAGCAGTCCATCCAGCTGTTCGAGCTATAGCAAAAATAACTGTAAACATTTCAGGCGGAAATCCTATTGCTCTAAGAATTATCCCAGAATAGAAATCAACATTAGGATATAATTTCTTTTCTATAAAATACTTTTCATTTAATGCAATTTTTTCCAATTCCATAGCCAGTTTGAGTATTGGATCATTTTTAATACCTACATGAGCTAAAACTTTTTTACATATTTTTTTTAAAATCTTTGCCCTGGGATCGTAGTTTTTATAAACCCTGTGTCCAAATCCCATTAATTTAAATGGATCTTTTTTTGATTTTGCTTTGTTTAGATATTTTCCTATATTTTTTGTCGATCCAATTTCTTCAAGCATTTCTAACGCTGCTTGATTAGCCCCTCCATGTGCAGGACCCCATAAAGACGAGACACCCGCTGCAATACAAGCAAATGGATTAGCACCAGATGAGCCAGCCAGACGCACTGTAGATGTTGAAGCATTTTGTTCGTGATCTGCATGCAAAATAAATATTGTATCCATAGCTTTAGATATAACAGGAGAAATTTTGTATTCCTCTGCTGTATTGCTAAAACACATATGTAAAAAATTTTCTGAAAAAGATAAGTTGTTTTTTGGAGATACAAAAGCTTGGCCAATTGAATATTTGTACGCCATAGCACCGATTGTTGATGATTTAGCAATTATTCTTCTAGTTGCCTCTTGTCTTTGATGGGCGTCATTGATATCCAAGGTATCTTGATAAAATGAGGACAATGCACCCATAACCCCAACCATCATTGCCATTGGATGAGCATCACGTCTGAAACCTTGAAAAAAATTTATAATTTGTTCATGCAAAAGTGTGTGACGAGTAATAAGTTTTTTATATTTTTTTAATTGTTCCTTATTTGGCAAATCACCATAAATTAATAAATTTACAACTTCTATAAAGTCGCTTTTATTTGCTAATTCTTCTATATTATACCCACGATATCTTAAAATTCCTTTATCACCGTCGATGAATGTAATTTTTGATTCACACGATGCTGTTGAAGTAAATCCTGGATCATAAGTGAATAATTTTGCTTGTGAGTGCAGTTTAGAAATATCAATGACAGACTCACCTTCTGTAGAGTCGTATATTGGTAGTTCGTAAGTATTTTCGTTAATAGTAAGTTTTGCTGTTTTTATTTTAGAGGTGCTTTTATTTTTGGGCATTCACGTATTAATTAAACTATTTATCAAATAATTAAAGCAAAATATAATTAATATTTTCTTAGGAGACCTATTAATTTACCCTGAACTTTAACTCGATGAGCAGATAAAATTCGTGTTTCATAAATAGGGTTAGCACTTTCAAGTGCTATGCTTTGACCTTTTTTTCTAATTCTTTTTAAAGTTGCTTCATTGTCATCAATCAAGGCAACAACAATTTCACCATTATCCGCTATATTAGTTTTTTTAATTAAAACAGTATCTCCATTGTGAATACCTTCATTGATCATTGAGTCACCTTCAACTGTTAATGCATAACTTTCACCTATTGGCATCATTTCTTTTGGAACATCAACAGATGTATCATTTTGTTGAATGGCTTCAATCGGAGTACCAGCAGCAATTTTTCCCAAAAGTGGAAGAGTACTTAATTTATGATTATCATCGTTCGCATTATTTATAAAATTTCCAACAACCAAATTACTTTTATTTTTTTCAGAAATCTTAATGTTTGATATTCCATCTTTAATTATTTCAAGCGCTCTTGCTTTATGAGCTAATCTTTTTACAAATCCTCGTTCTTCGAGAGCTAAAATTAATCTGTGGATTCCTGATTTCGATTTTAAATTAAGTGCAGACTTCATCTCTTCATAAGAAGGAGTGACACCATTTTTACTTTGGAACTTCTGAATATAATTTAATAATTCTTTTTGCTTCTTTGTTAACATTGATTCGATCCTTAATTAATGTTCTATCAATGTTCTCTTATAGTTTCAATAAAAAAAAATTCAATATTTTCAATGGTTAATTGAGATTATGTAATTTTTTAATTTAATAATTCTGCAATATGGCTCGGCAAATTATCTGACTTCATTAAAAATTCACCAATTAAATAGTTGCTTATACCCGTGGTTGTATGAATTTTTGATATGTCGCTTTTACTATGAAAGCCACTTTCAGAGATGATGAGTTTGTCACAATTATCTAAATGTTGGGACAAATTTATTGATGTATCTAGGTTAGTCACAAAATTATTTAGGTTTCGATTATTTATTCCTATCATATTTGAATTCATAGTTTTTGCTCTTTGCAGTTCATCATAATCGTGTACTTCAATAATGCTATCCATCTTAAGTTCACTTGCTAAGTCAGCAAATCTATCTGCATCATCTTGACTTAACATTGATAATATGATCAGGATACAATCAGCCCCGATTAATTTGCTTTCATATATTTGGTAATCGTCAACTATAAAATCTTTTCTTAGTATAGGTAGTTGCACTTCTTTTCTAATTTCAATTAAATCATCAATTTTTCCATTAAAATATTTTTCGTCTGTCAAAACTGAGATGCACGAAATATTATTATCTTCATATGCCTTTGCAAAATCGATTAAATTTATATTCTCATTAGTAAATTTACCTAAAGAGGGACTGGCTTTTTTTATTTCTCCTATAATAGATATTTGACTCTTTTGATGATTTAATTTCTCAAAGAAAGGAAAGTTAATATTTTTTATATTCAATTTACTTTCAATTTTTGATTGAGGAGTTATTTCTTTTTGATTTGAAACAAAATCAATTTTGTACTCATATATTTCTTTTAATATTGACATTATAAATTTGTAAATTTAGATAATTGTTCAATAATTCTCAAAGGTTCTCCACTTCCAATAATCAATTGAACTTCTTTAAAAGCTTCTATAATATTTTTTTCATTGAAATCTTCGGATTGATTTATGAGAATACCGAATGTAGCATTTGCACAAACAGTATTATAAAAAGTATCTTTTTTGCCTTTAAATATTTCAATTATACGATCAGCATTAAATATTGCGTCGCCTCCTTTAATTTCGTCATCTATCATTTTTGGACAATCAAGCATTTCGGGATCAAAATGCATAATTCCATTCTTATTTGTGAAAATTAAATTAATACCACTGAGAGATATTTCATCGTTCCCATCATGGCCTGCAATTAAGCAAATATTTTTATCTTCTTTTTCAAAAACGTCCTTATAAATATCAAAAACTTCTCTAGAATAAACGCCAACTATTTGATTTCTAACATTTGCAGGATTTAACAAAGGACCCAACATATTAAATATTGTACGGAACCCAAGTAATTGTCTGACTTGAGCAACGTGTTTCATGGCAGGATGGTGATTTGGGGCAAACATAAAACATATTCCTATATTTCTGAGACAATCTTCTAATTTAGAAGTTTCCATATCGACATTTATGTTTAATGCTTTTAAAACATCAGCTGAACCACATTTTGATGTTAGTGCTCGATTTCCATGTTTAGCTATTGGTATACCAGAGGCCGCCAAAACAAAAGCTGTTGCAGTTGAAATATTTAAGCTATTTTTTCCATCACCCCCTGTACCGCATGTGTCCATTGTATTTAAAGGCGCATTGATGGATAGCATTTTTTTTCTCATTACTTCTAAAGCGGCAATTACATGATGTGATTTAACTCCTGACTTTTGGAGCAATGAAATAAATGAGCTTATTTGTATCTCACTTATTTCACCATTCATTATTTGTATAAAGGCTTTTTTAGTGGATTTTAAATCTAAACTATCTTCGTAAGCTAATTGAATGAATTCTTTGAAATCAACAGTCATAAATTTAAAAAATTCTTCATTATTTTTTTGCCAAATGGTACAGAGGCTATACTTTCTGGATGAAATTGAACTCCATAGCAAGGGTAATTTTCATGCTCAATTCCCATTATTACATTTTTTTTATTGTCAATAGTCTCAGAAATTACTCTAAAATTTTTAGGCAGTGTTCCATTTTTAATTACTAAACTATGATATCTAGTTGCTTCAAATGATGTTGGTAGTCCTTTGAATATTTTTGAACCAAGGTTTGAAACTTTTGAAGTTTTACCGTGCATAATTTTACTTGCTTTAATTATCTTTGCACCGAATGCTTGTCCGATGGATTGATGCCCCAAACATACACCAAGTATGGGCATTTTATCATAAAATCTTTTAACAAGATCTAAACAAATACCTGCTTCATTAGGAGTGCAAGGACCAGGTGATATTATAATTTTTTTGGGATTAAGTTTTTCTATTTTTTTTAATGATATTTTATCATTTCTATATACTTGAACGTTATGTCCTAGTTCTTCAACGTAGTGTACTAAATTATAAGTAAAGCTATCATAATTATCAATTAGCAATATCATAGATTATTTCCAAGTACGATTTCAGCAGCATTTAATACTGCTTTAGCTTTATTTACAGTCTCCATATATTCGAGTTCTGGATCACTATCATAAACTACACCGCCTCCAGCCTGAACATATAATTTATTTTTAGTAATTATCCCTGTTCTTAAAACGATGCAAGTATCCATATCTCCATCAGGAGAGATATAACCAATTCCACCTGCATAAATACCGCGGACATCAGTCTCTAATTCATCTATAATTTGCATAGCTCTTATTTTTGGTGCACCCGATACTGTTCCAGCTGGAAATCCTGCCATTAGTGCTTCAATTGTACTGATATTTTTTTTAAGTTTTCCAGTCACATTAGAAACCAAGTGCATTACATGAGAATATTTTTCAATTATAAATTTGGCGGTTACTCTTACAGTTGATTTTTTTGCTACTTTACCGACATCATTTCGACCAAGATCTAACAACATTAAGTGTTCCGATGTTTCTTTTTCGTCTGAAAGTAAGTCCAATTCGTACTTTTGGTCCTGTTTTATGTTTTTGCCTCTCGGCCTTGTACCTGCGATAGGTCGCAAAGTTATTAAATCAGATCTAAGTCTGACTAGAATCTCTGGACTTGAGCCAACAATTTGAAAATTAGGCAAATTAAAGTAGTACATAAAAGGTGAGGGGTTAGTCAATCTCAGTACTTTGTAGAGCGAGCTGCCTTTACTTTTAAAATTAGTTTCAAATCTTTGACTTGGAACTACCTGAAATATGTCACCAGCTTTAATATATTTTTTTGCTTTTTTAATATTATTAATGAATTTTGACTTAGTTATATTTGATTTAATTTTAAGCCTTTTCTTTTTATTGAGATTAATTCTATGATTGTTTACTTTTTTATAAAGGTTATTTTCTATATCATTTAATTCGTTAAGAACTTGCTCATATTCCTGAGCTTTTTTTACACCAGATAAGAAATGCTTTAATATATATAAAGAATTAGAAACATTATCATATACAATTAATATCTGAGGAATAAAAAGTATAAGTTCAGGAGTCATTAAAGTGTTCTTTTTTTTGAACTTAGATATGTCCTCGATATTATAAATATTTTCATATGATATATAGCCAAAAAAAGCACCTGCCATAGGCGGTAGTTTTTTGTCCTTTAAAAATTTATATTTACTTATTGTTTTATCGATTTTTAAAAATGCATTTTTATTTGTTGAAGAAAGTTTTTTTTCTTTAGCTTTTTTCTTGTTGTTTATTTGTATTGTTTTAATTGTATTGTAACCACATATTGAATATCTTCCCTTTTCCTTACCTTTTTCAACAGATTCATAGAGAAAGCTGAAATCATTGTTTTCTACGATATTAATAAACTCAGGAATAGGGTCAGATTTAAATTTTTTTATTTTTTTGAAAAATATAAAATTATGTTTGTTTTTAACGGATGTTAAATATTGATTTTTAGTATGAGA
>CABZIW010000009.1 GCA_902526005.1 uncultured Pelagibacteraceae bacterium | reverse complement strand
CGCATCAACCATTAAAACTCTTTCAGCATTTTTCTTACCAATTGAAAAGATTTTATTTTTAGGCTTTTGACTTACAAATTCAGATACTGGCAACTGACCTCTACTGGTATTGATATAAATATTTTCAACTTGATCAAGAGTTCTCAAGTCATCCGGTAAAAAAAGCTTAATATCTAATTCTTTATCGCTGTCTGTTGGTCTTATTGTTCCTATCTTAGTTCCTGTTGTTGCTAAATTTATTATTGAGCCTATGGATTGGATAGACACATCATATTTTCCTGTTTTGCTTCTATCTATTTCATATAACCACTCAATACCTGTAACTGGGTATTTTATTTCGGCATCTTCAATTCCAGGAATATTCTGAAGTTTGTCTCTTACAATAATTGCAGCTTGATTAATTAATCTTTTATCTTCCGCAGTTACCTCGATTTCTATGTCTTTTGGTCCTACGATGGAAGAACTATACGTATTTCCTTTTATTCTCGCTTCATAGCCATTAAGTTTATTCAGTTCCTTTTGAATATTTGGTAAAACAATATCACTATCCGGTCTTTGGTCAGGAGGAAGCAGTTCTAACCAAATTCTTCCAATAATATCTGTGGGTGAGTCATCAAATAACCAAATCCTATTTCTATTCATTGTATTTGCTACATAGTTTTTAACGTATGGATTTGCATCTATCACTTCACTCACTTCTTTAATATAATCTCCGGTTTCATTAGGAGAAAGATTGCCCCTGGCCATTACTTCCACTCTGGCTGTTGTAGCTTTATCGTTAGGAAAAAAAATGACACCGCTATTAAATTTGCTGTAAAGCAAAATTACACTTGTAAAAGTAAGTAAAGTTAGAAATAAAACCAATATTGGTCTCTGAATTGCTTGAGCTAGAGTGTTTTCATATATTTCGATAAATTTATTATCTCTTCTTTTATTTTCCTCTTTCATTTGAGCTGTTTTACGCTCAATCATGGATCCTACCGCGGGTAGGAATATCAATGTGACAACTAGCGAGGTGGATAAAACAACTATTACTGTAAGAGGGATTACTCTTAACCATTGTCCAAGTGTATCCGGCCAAAATAGGAGAGGAAAAAATGCCGCAATCGTAGTTAACGCCGAAGCAATAATTGGCCAGAACATATTATATGAAGAGTTTATGTATGAGTCCCTTCTTCGAATGCCTCGTTCTTGTTCTGCTCTAGCGTATTCAGTTATAACGATGGGGCCATCAACAAGTAATCCTACTGCCAATATCAGTCCAAAAACAGTCATTAAGTTATATGTCATTCCCATCGAGTCCAGTATCAATATTGAAAAAAGATAAGTGGTTGGAATTGACAAACCTACAATTAAGCCACTTCTTATTCCTAAGGCAGCAATCACAATGATCATTACAAGAATTACTGCCGTGATTACTGTATTTTCAGATGACTCAATTCTTTTCTCTATTTCAGTAGACTCATCATCTACAATAACAGCCTTAATAAGAGGATGAAACTTTCCTTCGTTTTCAGCTAATACTTTTTTTACATCAATGTATGTGTCTAAAATATTAGTACCTGACTTCCTAGATACCTCTAAACTTAAAGCGGCATTTCCATTTACTATGACTGTATTCTTTTTCTTATCGTAAGCTCTCTTGATGTCTGCAACATCAGATAAAGTTAATGCAAAATTATTTTTAGCATTTAGTGGAAGATTGCTAATTTCCCTGTAATTTTCATAAAGACCAGGAATTTTAACTGAAAAATCTGCGTTTTGATCAGATAATACACCTGCTGGAATTATATTATTATATGCTTTAAGAGCATAATAAACATCAGATATATTTATGCCATACTTTTGCAATAATGAAGGATTGAGAGTTATTTTTATTATTTCCTCCCGCTCGCCTTTGATTTCAACCTCTGTTACATTGTCAATCAATTCCAACGCATCTTTATATGAGTTTGCTGCATTTTGTAAGACCTCATAAGGCACATTACCAGATAACCCAATATAGATTCTCGAGAACATAGATGAGTCATATTCTTTTACTTCTATAATCTCCATTTCACGTGGAAGTATATCACTAGCATCTGTAATAGTATTTCTAACCAGCTTTGCAAGGTTTTCGTTTTCAGTATCTAAATTAAAAGCAACCATGAATGAAGCTATATTATCTTTAGAAATAGAAATTATTTCTTTGATATCTTTTAAAGTCATTAACTTACGTTCTAAAGGATCTGTTATTAATTTTTCAATTTCATTAGAAGACATGCCGTCATATTTAATTATCACTGCAACAGTTTTTAAATCTATTTCAGGCATTTCTTCTTTAGGAAAGGTTGCGTATGAGATTGTTCCTAGAAGAATAATCATTAAAAGAAGGGTAGAGATTGTCTTTTTTCTGAGTAGTATGGTTGATAGTATATTTCTTAACATAAGTTATGCATTAACAGTTTCAGGCTGCGCTTTCTTAAAATAAGATCTTATGTGTGAGGGAAGAATGAGTAGACAGGGTGTTACTATTAATGTTAGGAACGCCGAGAAAGATAACCCATAAACAATGCATTGGGCAAGTGGTGTCCAAAAACCACTCACATTTGAATCGTATTCAATTGTTCTTAATATAGGGTCAATACTATAGTTCATTGCAAGGGGAATTAGGCCAAGCATGGTTGTAATCGTTGTGAGGAAGATAGGCCTTAATCTTTGGGCGCAAGCTTTTAATATACTATTAAATAAATTGTCATTATCTTTTTCTCTTACGAAATTAAATGCATCAATCAAAATAATGTTATTGTTCACTACTATTCCCGCTAATGATACTACTCCTACACCATGCATTATTGCCGAGAAAGGTTGATTAAATACTAACAGTCCAAAGAAAACACCTGCTGTACTCATTATAACGGCAGTTAAAATTATGAAGCTTTGGTAAAAGCTATTGAACTGAGTGACCAATAATGCAGCCATTATAAGAATTGAAATAATGAATGCCTGCGTCACAAACTTCATTGACTCTGTCTGCTCTTCATTTTCACCTCCAAATGCAATATCAATATATGAAGGGTAATCTTGCTCATCTGCCCACTTTTGTATCTCACTTACCTTATCAGCGGCAATTATACCCTCCGCAACGTTTGCTTTAACGTACATTGCATTACGTGTGTCATATCTTCTAATGTAGCTGACATTTTTTTTCGGTTTCTTTTCAACAAAATTACTAATTGGAATTTGTCCTGATCTCGTTTCAATCATTATGTTGTCAAGTTGATCAATAGATCGTTCTTTATCAGCATACCTGACAAAAATTTCAAGTTCGTCATCAACGTCATCAGGCCTGTATTTTCCGATCATTATACCATTAGTTACTAAGCTGACAGCTTTTCCAATTGTAAATATATCAGCGCCAAATTGGGCAGCTTTTGGTTTATCAATTATAAGTTCCCAATCAACTAAAGGCACTGGTAATGTATCTTCTACACTTACGAGTCCAATTACATTTTCATCTATATAATTTCTTACATCCTTAGTCACTTTCAGTATGCTTGAACTGGAAGGGCCTGTTATTCTTATTTCAACATCTTTTCCAATAGGTGGGCCTCCTGATTGTTCAGAAACTTCTATTTTAATTCCCTTAATATTATCAAATTGATCTCTTAATTCAGAAATAATTTCATGACCATTTTTTCTTTGATTGCGATCAACAAATTCGAAATACGCAGTTGCAATTAAATCTTCAGAGCTTCCGCCACCACCAGCAACCACATTGCTGAATTGACCGGTTTGAAGAAAATAATTTTTAATACCAGTATGTTCATTAACAATAATTTCAACGTCGCTTGTGAGCTTATTTATTTCATCGATTGAAAGATTTCCTCGAGCGTAGATTTTTATTTGACCAAAATACGGATCACCGGTAGAGAAATATATCATTCCTTTTCCAAAGGAAAAGAAACTTGAAATAATTGTAAATAGAATAACAAAAACCGATAAAAGCGTTAGAATTGGTCTTTTTAATAGTTTATCAAGTATAGATACATAGATTCCTATATAGCCACTGATATCTTTAAGATTAAAATTTTGATCTGACCCAAGTTTTTTAAAGGAATTTGCAGATGCATTTGAGGGCTTCCCTAATACACTTCCAATCACGGGTACGAACATTAGACTGAAAATAAGAGCAATAAATAAAACGACAAAAATCGTTACCGGTAGCATTCGCATAAACTGTCCACTAATGCCCGGCCAGAAAAAAAGTGGTATGAAAACAGCAAGGGTTGTTGCCGCTGACGCTACAATCGGCCAGAACATTCTTTTTGCAGAGTAAATATAGGCTTTTTGTCGATCAAAACCCTCAAGCATCTTTCTATCTGCGAGTTCAACAACTACAAGTGAGCCGTCAATTAACATCCCAAGAGCAACTAGGATTCCGAAAATAACCATGAAATTATAATCATAACCAAGAACATACAAAACAAATAAAGCAATTAGTATTGATACCGGAATTCCAGAACCAACAATTAAAGAAGATCTAATTCCTAAGGCAAGCATAGTTACAATAATTACAAATATTGTAGCGAGTAGAATATTACCTTGTAATGAATTTACGTTATCTTCCATAATTTCTCTGGAATCCATTACGTAAGTAAAGTTTACATCGCTAGGTACTTTAGATTTAAAGCTTTGAACAACTTCATCAACTTCATTAATAGTATCAATGACATTTCGCCCTCTACCTTTTTTTATTAAAAGAGAAATTCCTGGTTCTCCATTCACTTTAGTGTAACTTTCTCGGTCTTTAAAATTTCTTTTGATAGTTGAGATGTCAGCCAAATTTACAGTACTGTTATTAGTTGATCGAATGGGTAACTCATATACATCTCTTGCTGTTTCAAATAATCCAGGTACATTCACGGCAAATTGACCTTGTCCAGTTTGTATTTCACCAGCAGTTACAACTTGGTTGTTATTAGATACTGAGGTAATGATTTCAGCAAAAGAAATATTATAGTTTTCCATCTGTGATCTATTAAGTGTAGCCTCTAATTGCTCTTCCCTTGCACCTAATAGCTCGGCCTCAAAAATAGAGGGAATAAGTTCAATTTCTTTTTTTATTTCTTGAGCAAGGTTAAGTAAATATCTCTCAGATGCAGTTGGCGAGTCAATTGACACTATTACAGTAGGTTGATCTTCAAATGATACTTCACTTACAACAGGTTCTTTGGCATCATCAGGAAATTTTACCTTAGCATCATTAATAGCATCTCTTACTTTATCCAGTGATTTTTTCATTGTTTCAGCTGCCTCAAATTGAATTACAGCTGCTGCGTAGTTTTCAAATGCAAAACCTTGAAGCTTATCAATTCCTTCAATAGCTCTTATTTCTTCCTCGATTGGTTTCAAAAGAAGCCTCTCTGAGTCTTGAGGCGATATTCCAGTTAGACCAACTCCTACATAAACCACTGGCACAACAATCTCAGGTTCGTTTTCAATTGGAATGTTAATTCTGCCAAATATTCCTGCGAATATAAGTACTATAAGTAGGGCTATAGCTGTCCGTTTCCTATCTACTAAAAATTCTATCATTAAAACTAATTAACAATTTCAGCATTTACTATCTGACCATTAATCACATACTCTTGACCAACGGTTATCACAGTAGCTTTTTCAGGCAATCCCGTTACCCAAAGACCATCCACTGTATCCTCTACTATTTGAATGTTTGAGAATTTTACCTTTGTATCAACTAATACTTTTACTCCCAATTCGCCTTCATCATTAAGTGATATCAGATAAGATGGAATCAGGTGAGCCAAAACCTCTCTTAGTGGAACCAACATATCAGCTGAAAGTCCCTCTCGAATACTTCCTTCCTTATTACTAACTGTTGCCTCAATTTTATAAGTTCGTGTACTTGGATTGGCACTTTTACTTATATAGCTTATTGACCCTTGAAGAGATGTTGAGTCAATAAGATTGATATTGACTTTCTGACCAAGTTTTATTTGATCAACATTTTTTTCTGTTACTTCACCAGTAATTAACATTGGGTTTAGTCTCATTATTTTTGCACACGGGGAAGCTGGAGTAATTAAGTCTCCAATTTCTAGATAGACATCTTCAATAAAACCATCGAATGGAGCTTTAATTAAAATATTATCAAGTTCATTCATTGCCATTTCTACTCTAGCAATAGAAGCCTTTAGTGCAGCATCTGCTGTGGCTACAGCATTTTCTGATCTGTAACCTTCATCAGCGAGTGTTTTAATTGCATCATACTGAAGCTGAGCTTTGTTTTTAGAAGCCTCAGCCTCATTCAATGCAGCTGTTCTATTTTCATCATCAAGTTTGCAGATGACTTCATCTTTTTTAACGAACGATCCCTTATTAATTGTTTCAATAATCGTAGAAGTAGTCTTAGGCTTTAACATTACAATTTTATCTGCTTCAGTTCTTCCTCGAATAGTTAAAAAATATGTTTTTTTCTGTGAAGAAAATTCTTGTGCCCTTACAGATATTATTTCCTCACTTGTAACTACTTCAGAAACATTACTTTCAGCCTCATCATCTCCAATTAGACCGGAGAAAATCCAAAGAATGACAACGATAAAAATAACAAAAGCAGAAATATAATTTATTGGTATTTTTTTAAACATTTTAATTTAACTTTCCTCTATTTTTTTCCATATAGTTTAGTCCCGTTTCAATTAATGCAGATGCCAAGCCTCTAATGAACGATACTGATTTCTCATTTCTTATTGCATCTAAATTTCCTGGAACAGGGCCATCGTATTTAAATTGTTCAAGTTTTTGCCTCAAATACAAAACGCGCTCATTTAAAACAGTATTCATTGTCTCTTTTGGTAAATATTTTGAAAATAATAAGAGTAAAAAAAATTCAGACTTAATTTGGTCTCCGAAGTTTCCTGAACGAATATAAGAAGATGCATCACTTAGCAAATTATCTTTCATTAATTCCATTCCCTTTTTAGTTATTGTATAAACTTTTTTATCAGGTTTTTTACTTTGGGAATGTTGTTTACAAGATACATATTTGTCAGCTTGTAAGTTATTTAAAGTTGGATAAATTGTTCCAAAGCTTAAACTATAAAAATCTGACAACGGACCTTCAAACATTTGTTTAATTTCATAACCAGATCTTGGCCCAAGCGATAGAAGTCCTAAACAAAGTGTTTCTTTTTGCATATTAATTTATTCCTAGTGATGACAAATTTAAAATACCTGACATATACATAACTTGAGCTTTTGTGATTTCTCGGTCTTTTTGCTCTTGGAAGTATTTGATTTCTGCATTAAGCAGACTTTGTCTTGCCGTTAGTACATCAAGGACACTTCTTTCTCCTACTTCTTCCTCTATGACAGTGCCTTCATAAGCAGTTTTATTAGCAAAAAAGTTCAATTTAGCTGCTTCTACTGTTTCGTCAGTAATAATATAGTTTTCCCAAATGTTCTCTGCCAGTGAAAGTGTTTCATTTGTTGTTTTTTGTATCAGA
The DNA here is from genome assembly GCA_902526005.1 of uncultured Pelagibacteraceae bacterium. Classification (GTDB taxonomy): domain Bacteria; phylum Pseudomonadota; class Alphaproteobacteria; order Pelagibacterales; family AG-422-B15; genus CACNXQ01. The sequence goes on along the minus strand of CABZIW010000009.1, from coordinate 3,619 downwards.
ATTATTTGACTGTTTTTTTGTTTTTTTGCTTTTCTAATATTAGACAGAGATTTTCCAGATGTAAAAATTGGCCATGTAATTGTTGCTTGCAATTCTTCATTTGTAAGTTCATCTATAGTTGTTGAATACTCATCAAGTTCTGTTCTTGAAGCCGAAAAATTAATTTGTGGGTACAAAGCTGACCTAGCTATCCCAATATTCGCGTTATAAACATTAAGAGTTGAGTCTACTATTCTTATTGTATAGTTGTTTGAAATAACTAATTCTTTATACTCCTCAAACGTATCAGGGACCTCTGAGTCAATTTCAGAAAACGTTAAATTGTTTGGTTCGGTTCCAATTAGATTATAAAAGGAATTCATAGTATTTTTTAAATTTATTTTTGCATCGAGAAGGTTAATTTTTGAATTATTAAGAAATGCATCTGATTGAGCAACATCAGTCTTAGAAGCTAATCCAACTTCAAACTCCTTGCTTGTTGCATTAAACCTCTCACTTACCGAATTAAAATTATCTTTATTTGATTGAACAATCTTTTGCGCTAGTAATACATTGTAGTATGCGTCTATTGTTTCTAAAATTATGTCTTGCGTGACTTTAGATTGGGTAAGATTTTGAATATGCAATTGTTCCTTTGAGGAGAGTGAATTATAAAATCGACTAAAACCACTAAATACATTTTGTGAAAGAACAATAGATTTACTGCTAGGGAATAACTCATAACCATTTGTGGCACTTCCAGATTGACTCTTAATGTCGGAGTAATCATTTTCAGACATACTGCCACTTAGAGTTATCGTTGGAAAGTAGTCTGTTGTTGATTGAAGATAATCTTCTTCAGCCATATCAACATTTATAGCTTCAATCTTGAGTGATAAATTATTGGATAGTGAATCATTGACTGCTTCCTTAAGACTCAAGGCCTTAACGGAAACATTTAACAATAAGAAAAACAGTACAATGTATATTATGTATTTCATCTATATCCTTTAAAAAAGAGCGTATATATATCAGAATGATATATATAATCAATACCTATATCATTTTGATATAGTTTAAATCTTTAAGTTATCAAATAGGTTTTTTTCAGCTATAAATGATTGAAAAATAACAATTTTATGAAAATCAAGAATAAGTCCTTTTCAGATAAGAGTAAAAAATGGCTCAAAAGGCATCTAGAAGATGAGTATGTAATCAAGTCCTCTAAAGATAATTTTAGATCTCGAGCAGCTTATAAATTAATTGAAATTATTGAAAAATATAGACTTCTTGATGGCTTAGAAAAAGCTTTAGACATTGGATCTGCCCCTGGCAGTTGGAGCGAGGTACTAAAATCTCGTGGCAAAAATCTTAAAAAGATAGTGGCTTTAGATCTATTGGATATGAACCCCATAAGGAATGTAGATGTATATAAAGTCGATTTCTTGTCTGATAAATGCTCAAAAATATTAGCCAAATATGACAAATTTGATCTTATAGTGTCCGATATATCTCCAAATTTATCTGGTAATAGATCATCAGATTTTTTGCTTTCGCTTGAATTGTTAGAGAATGTAGTTGATTTTGCCCTAAAAGAATTGAAACCAGGGGGAAACATGGTTTCAAAATATTTTAGATCAGGTGATATTTCAGAAGTTATATTAACTTGTAAAAAACATTTTAAAAAAGTCACTTCCTTCAAGCCTAAGTCAAGCCGCAAAGAATCGAGTGAGATATACTTGGTTTGTCTTGAAAAAAAGTCACCTATTGATTGACATAAATTAATAAATAATTTATTTCTCAGAGATGGAGCACTCCAGTATTAAAAAATCTCTCTCATTCGATGACGTTCTTATTAAACCTGCACGATCATCTGTGCTTCCTTCAGAAGTAAGCACTTTTACAAAAATTACTTCTAATATTTCATTGGGTGTTCCTCTTATATCTTCTGCAATGGATACAGTAACTGAATACAAGTTGGCTATTGCAATCGCCCAGTCTGGTGGAATGGGGATATTACATAAAAATATGTCCATAGACGAACAGTCACAGAATGTTTCAAAAGTAAAAAAATTTGAAACCGGAATGGTAATTGATCCACTAACGATACTACCATCGGCAACGTTAGCTGACGCTCTAGAATTAATGAAAGTCAATGAGATTTCAGGCATACCTGTTGTTGATGAAGGTGACAAATTATTAGGTATTTTAACAAATAGAGACGTACGATTCGCAACCAATATGTCTCAAAAAATAAGTGAATTAATGACTAGTGAAAATTTGGTCACTGTCAAAGATGGAATTTCAACAGATGATGCCCAAAAATTACTACACAAGCATAGAATTGAAAAATTATTAGTTGTCGATGATAAGGGCAAATGTATTGGTTTAATTACTGTAAAAGATATAGAAAAAAGTCAGCTTCATCCAAATGCTTCGAAAGATCAAAAAGGCAGGCTGATAGTTGGAGCAGCAATCGGAGTTGGTGAAGAAGCAATTCATAGAGCAGAACAGCTTGTTGATGCTGGCGTAGATGTTCTTGTCATTGACACTGCACACGGTCATTCAGAAAAAGTTATCAGCACCTTAAAAGAAATAAAATCAAAATTCTCAACAGATGTAATTGTTGGAAATGTTGCTACAAACGAAGCCACTGAAGAACTTATTGATCAAGGAGCTGATTGTGTAAAAGTTGGAATAGGTCCGGGATCAATATGTACCACTAGAGTGGTAGCTGGAATTGGTGTACCCCAATTTTCAGCAATTTTAGACTGTGCTGAAACTGCAGCAAAAAAAGGAGTGCCGATAATTGCGGATGGTGGAATTAAATATTCTGGTGATATAGCAAAAGCCTTAGGCGCAGGAGCAAGCGGAGTTATGATCGGTTCACTCTTTGCTGGAACTGACGAGTCTCCAGGGGAGGTATATTTATTCAAGGGAAGAAGCTATAAATCATACAGAGGAATGGGATCGCTTGGCGCTATGGCCAGGGGATCAGCAGATAGGTATTTTCAGGAAGAAATAACTGAGAGCAATAAGCATGTTCCTGAGGGAATCGAAGGAAGAGTTCCTTACAAAGGACCTATATCGCCAATTATATATCAGCTTGTTGGAGGCTTAAAGGCTTCTATGGGATACACTGGTTCAAAAGATATAGTAGAATTTAAAAAGAATGTTAAGTTTGTAGAAATTACTGGAGCAGGTCTTAAAGAAAGTCATGTACATGATGTCGACATTACAAGAGAGTCACCAAATTATCCGACAAACATATAAACGTTTAATGAAAGTACTATTGGTAATAACCATTTGTATTTTGCCAACAAGTATATTTGCCTCAAATAGTTTTTATGCATCAGCGCTGAATGTTTTCAATGAAGAAAATTTTGAAAAGGCAATAAATTATTTGGAAAAAAATATTGTTTTTAATCCCAAATCATCTGAGTCATATATTTTGTTAGGTAAATCTTACGAAGGCTTAGAAGATCAGGACAATGCACTTAAATATTATGAAATTGCCTTTACGCTTATTCCACATAATCTTGAGCTTAATTTTTTAATAGGAAAAGTATCTTATGAATTAGGTCTAATTGAGCAATACGCTGAGCAAATATCTAATCTTGAAATATTATGTGAAACTTCA
>CABZIW010000008.1 GCA_902526005.1 uncultured Pelagibacteraceae bacterium | reverse complement strand
TATCCAATTATTAAAAAAATTTAGTGTAGGAACAGCTGGCCACAGATTAATTATTATTATTACTAAGAAAATTGCAGAGCTATCACTTAGAAAATATTTTTCATTTAGTTTCAAAAACGAAAGTATTTGTCTTATCGCTAAATATATAAAATAAAAAAATAAAATAATGATAGGTATTGTTCCAACTATTCCAGTTTCAACCATTAATTGCAAATAAGTATTGTGTGGATGAGTTGAGCATCCATTTGCAATAGAAACATTTTCAGAAATTCTGATTTCTCTATCGGGCAAATATTTTTCATTGCTACATAAGTATCTAAATAATTTAGGCCCGTGCCCAATTATTGGTTTATCATAAATCATTTTTATTGAAGTGTCGTAAATAAGCTGATGGTGTGAAGACACAATATTTATATTATTGCTACCAATACCAATTTGCTGAATAGTCCTATCAAGCATTCTATACTTTATTTCAGGAGAAAAATAAGTGATTATTGAAATTGCAATAATTGAAAGTGAAAAAACGATAAGTCTTTCTAATTTAAATCTACCAATAAGAAGAATTACAAAAAATGTCATTAAAGATAAGAGAAAAAAAACAGTTCTTCCTCCAGACAAGTAAATAATAATATCTGTCAAAAAAAACATTAATAATGCAATCAGCACACTTTGCCTTGAGTACTTTGAGGACATAGCTAAGATACCAAAATATATTGGCATAATTCTCAACAGATACTGCCCTAGAACTTGTTCGTCACCAAAAAAGCTTGTTATACGCTGCCCATTATATTCCCATCCAAGTAAATTATATTTAAAAAAATATTGAATGAATGAGTCAATAATGAGTGAAGAAATTATTAAAAATAAAAAAATTAAGAAATAATCAATGAATTTTTTTTGATGATGGACAATATAAACGATTGCAATAGTAAATAATAGGTACCTAAAATAAAAAAGACTACTTTCTAGTGATAGCAAGGGATCGATTGATGTAATCGAGCGAAATAATAGATAAAAATAATAAATTAAAAATAATTTAACAAAAATATTATTAAAATATTGGTACTGACGACTTCTCACTATGTGTATGGTCACTATCAGTGAAATTAATATCAAGAATAAGTCACTCAGAAAAGGTCCCGTTATTAAGGTTATAGGCAAAAGATATAGTAATAAGGATGCAAATCCCAACTGGCTGTTATGTAACCTGTAAAAACTAACCATTTAGATATTTTTCTATCTTAGCAACGGAGTCTGCCCAATTATTTTTAGAAATACAATTATCATTACTTTTATGATAAGTTTGTGCCCATAGTATATCATGATCGGATATATTTTTTTTGAAGCTTACAAATTTGATCCTATTGTTATGTTTAAAATGGTCAAGTTGTAGCTTCTCATTCACTAAAATATTTTTTCCTTGAGATATTGTCTCAAGTATTGGCATACCAAAACCCTCATAATTTGAAGGAAAAATCCCGAATTCACTATTTCTCACAATCTCAATTAATTCTTTTTCACTAATATTCTCTAATATTCTAATGTTAGTTATTTTTTTTAACCTATTTAATATTTTATCACCGTTTTTGTCTTGTGATGTACCAACTAAAAGTACGATAAAATTATTTATAATGTTTTTCTGCTTTAAAATACTTAAATGGTTTTTATGTTCAGTAAAATTACTGACATAAACTACGTATTTATTTTGTAAGTTATATTTGTTTTGAACTTCACCAATATACTCTCTGTTTTCTGACAACCATTCATTAGAAATTGAATTTAATATAACTTTGCTAGAAACTCCAAACACATGATTAATAATTTGGCTTTGATTATTTGATACTGTTATTAAATGTTTAGACTTAGTAAGAATGATTTTTAAGAGAATTTTTTTTAAAATTCCTCTTCGACTAAATTGAGTATACTCCTTCATATCATGAAGTGTAAATACTAGACCCTTCTTTGGTATCAAAGACCATGTAATATGATCTGAGAACCATGCTGAATATTTAAAAAACATAGTATAGAAAAGAATTGAAATTAATGATGAGTTGAATTTTTTTTTAATTTTATATCTTTCATACTCTAAAACTTCTTTATTAGAAATAACTCTTACAAAATTAGACTTAGATAACTCTATTGCAATGTTTATTGCTCTTTTATTTGCTCCAGTAATTTTTTCATGTAAATTTGGAATAATAAATAAATATTTAGCCATATTAATAGTGGTAATAATACAATATATTTATAATAAAATAGAAAAAAGTTTTGAATTTAGTCATCAATAATCTTCTAGCACAAACAACTGAATTGGTACATATATATTGGCCCATGATACCAGTTCTATTTTTTGTAAATTTGTTTATTACATTTCTTCGATCTTTTAGAGTCAAAAGTATAACTAATACAAGTTTCGTAAATATTTTTTATTACTACTCATGCGTAAGATTTATTGCTTGGATACTTCCGTTTAAATTAGATGAATTAGTTTCTGTTTTTTTTATGAAGAAATTAATTGGTAGAAAAGGTTGGGGGCATTCAATTTCAACTTTATTCATAACAAAGCTTAGTGATTATATATTTTTAATACTTATCATATCAATTTTGTTAATAATTTTCACTTTGTTTAGGCAGAATGAATTAATAGGCTTTATTGCCTTTATAATATTGCCATTACTTCTTTCAATTTTTTTTTTTAAGAGAGAATTTTTGATTGAAATAGTAATTCAAAATTTGAAGAAGATTTTTAAATTACGATTATTCAAAAATATAGAAAATAAATTTTCAAATTTCTTGTCTGACTCAAGAAGTAACATAGAAAGATTTATTCTGAGAAAAGACTTTTGGTTGATTGGAATATCAATTGCAATGTTGCAAATCTTCTTTGCAACAAGTATAGCTTTTGGTTCTTCTGACAGAGTTATAGATTTTGAATTATTTATTATTGTTTTTTCATTTATTATTATTCAATCCATACCATTAAAATTATTTTTTGGGATCGGTATTTTTGATATTTATATACTTTTATTAGGTTATATTACTCCAGTTGGATTCACAGTATACGAATTGATTTTATTTAGATCTTCAATTCTTTTTATAATAATTTTAGAACTATTATTTGTTAGTCTGGGATATATAATAATTAAAAACATACTAAAATAGCTTAAATAACAAATGTTAAATAACTTAAGAAATGCATTCTATGGCAAAATAGAAATTGATAATGTGTTTTTCATAAATAAATTAAAACCCAGTTTTGCAGTAAAAATTATGAACTATGTGAAATATATATTTAAAGGATCATATTATCTCATACATGCGCCTACTAGACTTAAAATTTATAAGTTTTTTATTAACAATACAAAACTTTTTGATGTCAAAGAAACGACTTTTGATACAGTTTATTTTGAATTAAGAACTAGATGTAACAGTCAATGTTCTTTTTGTATGGCATCAATATTAACAGATAATAGGAATGATGTCGAAATGGACATGAATCTTTATAAAAAAATTATTGATGAGCTTAAAGAAAAAGATTTCTCAGGTACTATCGGATTTTATGTAAATAATGAACCTTTATTGGTTAAAAATTTAGAGGAATTTATTTGTTACGCAAGATACCAGCTTAGTAATGCTAAATTGAGAATATTAACAAATGGTATTAAATTAAATGAAAGTAACGGCAGGATGTTATTAAATAGTGGAATTGATGAAATTGAAGTTAATGTTTATCAAAAATCGATTGATCAAAAAATTCCAAAAGGTATTATCAAATTTGAAAAAAATGTTCTATTACCTTTGATTAATAGAAAAAAAATAACATCGGACTTAAAGTTTGAGTATAATAATCGATTAGTTCATTATCACAAAGTGCTCAGAAACATCGGTGAAATATTAACATCAAGGGGGGGCTCCGCACCTAATTGGGATGACAAAAATATAACGTATGATGGACATTGCGCTTATCCTTTCTGGCAGATTAATATTACAGCAGATGGAAGGGTAGGACAGTGTTGTGCTGATTTTTATTTTGATCAATCAAAACTTAATTGTAATAAAGAAAATATTTATAATATTTGGCAATCGGAATTTTTTAGTGATCTGAGAAGAAATTTAATTAATGGTGATCGATCTAAAAATAATTTGTGTAAAAAATGTGATTTTGCAGGAGAAAACCCAAGAAGAACTAAAAATTTATTTAGTAAAATTTTTATAGGATTGCTATCGTAAACTCAGTGGATAAATATACTCTTTTAATATCCAATGATGAAAGATCTATAAAGAGCGCAGGTAAAAACTTATTATTAGGAACCTGGTGCTTAAATGATCTTATGAAACAAAGCTCAAATTTGCATGTAGCAGATCCATATGGTTTATCAATTAAGTCAAAAGTCAAAGATTTCGAAAAAGTTCGATTATACGAGAAAAAAATACTAGCATTAGTTTCAAAAGTACTAAATGAAGTACATCATTTAAACTTTTCATCAAATATATGGAAAATGATAATTGGTCATTGGTTAAGGGCTTATATAAAGGTAATTGTTAATAGATACTCTGTAATTTCACAGGTCTTAAAAAATTATGAAGTTAATGAGATTTCGCTTGTAAGCTATAATAGATCAACGGTTATTCCAAAAACAACTTTAAGTGGGTATCTAAATTTTGATAATTCAATATTAGATAACTTCATTTATGAAAATATAATTAGTTTAAATGATTTTGATTATATTAAAAAAAACATCATTACAGATAAGTCAAGCAGAGAAGAAATACAAAAAAAATTCTTTCATTACCCTAAGCGTAGAGATGCATTTAATATTCTTAGGGTAGTTAACAATATTTTTTCGAAATTATATAGAAATAATGACATCTTCATTATAACAAGCTTCTTAACTTATAAAAATGAGGTATTACTGAATTTATTATTAGGAAATTTTCCAAAGTTATGGATGCGACATGACATCGATTTACCTGGGAATATAAATCTTAAACTCAGGTCTGAATTAGAAAAGAAAATAAATTCTAAAAATATTGATACTGAAGAGAATATAATTTTAAAATTAATATTTAAACTTTTACCTACTTGTTATCTAGAGGATTTTGATTATCTTTATGACTATACTAAAAATATTAAATGGCCTAACAAACCTAAATGTATATATACATGCAATAATTTTCAGTTTGACGAAGTTTTTAAATTATGGTCAGCAGTAAAAAAGAATGAAGGAAGCAAATACATAGTTGGCCAACATGGAAATAATTATGGTACACATAGGTACGAATCGCCATTTATAGAGGAAGAAACCGCTACAGAATTTATTACTTGGGGATGGTCAAATGAAAATAAAAAATACAAAAAAGGATTTATATTTAAAAATGTAGATTTTAAAAGAATTGAGAATCCTAAGGATATTATATTTCAGCAAATATGCTATTTACCTAGAATTCAGACTCATGATGAGTTCTATGAATATCATCATCATAAAAAAGAGGTATTTAATATAGTAAAAAATATAGATAATAGTTTGCAAGAGAATATAATTATAAGGCTTCATCCATTTTCAGAAATTTATAAAAAAGATGATCGAATTGAATGGAAACTAATTAACAAAAATTTAAGAATCGACAAGGGTTATACAAATCTATCAAATCTATATTTCAATGCTAGGATAATAGTACACTGCTACGACTCAACTGGAATTTTAGAAACACTTAGTGCGAATATTCCAACTTTTGCTTATTTTCAAAATGGACTTGATCACTTAAACGTCGAAGCGAAAAAAAGCTATAGCAAGTTAGTCGATGCTCAAATAATACACTTTTCCTCTACCTCACTGGCAAAGAAAATAAGTGAAGTTTATCAGGGTATTGAAGATTGGTGGAATGAAACAGAAAGGCAGGAAATAATTAGAGTTTTTGTGAAAAAATATGCAAATAAAGAAAGGGGGGATATTAGTCAGTTAGTTAACTTATTAAATCAATAACTAATAAATCCCTTGAATTAATCATGAATTTAGAAAAATCTTACCGAAAAGATATTGATGGACTAAGAGCTCTTGCTGTTATTCCAGTAGTTTTGTTTCACGCTGGGTTAGACTTATTTAAAGGTGGCTTTGTTGGTGTAGATGTTTTTTTTGTAATAAGTGGTTACTTAATAACAAATATTATAATTTCAGAAATAGAAGATAAGAAATTTAATATTGTAAGCTTTTATGAGAGAAGAGCTAAAAGAATATTACCAGCATTAATTTTTGTTAGCATAATTTGTTTTCCATTTGCCTGGATAATATTGCTGCCAGGTGATATGAAAAATTTTTCACAAAGCTTAGTTGCGATCTCTACTTTTTCTTCAAATTTTCTATTTGCAATAGAGGCAGGCAATTATTTTTCATCGTCATCTGAGTTAAAACCATTATTGCACTCATGGAGTCTTGCTGTAGAAGAGCAATATTACATAATATTTCCTTTATTAATGATTTCATTTTGGAAATTTGGGAAGAAATTAATATTAATTGTTCTCACTTTTATCTTTTTTTTAAGTTTGTTTTTTTCTCAATCTAATTATTTCGATTCTTCATTTCATTTCTACTTATTGCATACTAGAGCATGGGAAATTTTGATTGGTGTATTTTGCTCTTTTTACCTTATAAATCGTAAGATTAATCTTAATAACTCAATTAAACAATTTGGAAGCTTTTGTGGTTTAGTGCTTATATTTACTGCAATATTTTTATTTGATAATAATACACCGACACCAAGTTTATTTACACTCATACCAACATTAGGCACTGCTCTATTAATATTACTTTGGGACGAAAAAAATTTAATAAGTATATTCTTGAGTAATTATATTTTAGTTTGGCTAGGTTTAATTTCTTATAGTACCTATCTATGGCACCAGCCTATATTGGCATTTTCCAGACACATAAGTACAAACGAGTTATCATTAGTATACTCTTTATTATGTTGTGGAGCATCAATATTTCTAGGCTTTCTAAGTTGGAAATATATAGAATTGCCATTTAGAAAAATTAAAGTATCTGGGCTCATTTTAAAAAGTAAAATTTTACTCACATCGTTTATTTTTTTAGCTTTAATTGCAGTGATTGGTTTGTTGGGGCACGTTAAAAATGGATGGCATGAAGAGCGCATTTTTAACTCAGCAGGATGGGAGGAACCACTAAATATCGTTTCTGCATTGTCTGAAGATAAAAGTTGTGTAGGTAAATTTAATATTTTTGAGAATTTCTCAACTTGCAAAGTAAAAAATTCAAATAATAATAATATTAAAGGTAGAATATTTTTTATTGGAGACTCTCATTCAATCTCATTATATGACGTTGGTAAAGAAGAATTAAATAATTATGATGTTATTAATATCGGGCAATGGAGTTGTTTACCAGCTACTGGCGTTAAACTAAAAAATAATAGTTGCAATCTAAAAATGCAAATATTAAAGAATTTTTTAAATTCAGAAATTAAAGAAGAAGATGTAATCTTTTTTGTTGGATATTGGCAATATTTATTATCTGGTTCATTCAAAAATGATCATAATAATACTAGATCTGCAAGTTATGGAGAAAAGAGTGACATTGATAAATTCAAATTGGAATTTACAAATCTTTTAGGGTCAATACCATCATCTAATAAAAATGTTTTTATTTTGGAAGATATTCCTGTATTGCCCTTTGATATCACACGATGTAAAAAATTCCTTCCTATGAGATTAAAAGTAGAATGTAATTTATCTAAAGAAGATGCATATGAAACTGATATTCAAGCATGGAATTTAATAAATACAATAGCAAGCGAGAATCATAAAATTAAAACTGTTTTAATTAAAGAACTATTTTGTTACTCTAATAATTGTAAAGTAATCAATGAAAATGGCCATCCATTATATAGAGATTCAGACCACCTTAGTAAAAACGGAGCCAAGATAATAATAAAGCATTTAAAAAAAAGTATTTTGAATAACAAGTGATATATCAAAGAATCATAATAATTTAAGTTATGTCCAACAAAGAAATTTTTTTAGAGAATGAAGGTGATAAATGGTTTTCAAGAAACCTCAGTGTCATTGAAAAGAGGTCAAAAAGTAAATCAATAGAGTTACTTTACTCTTGGTTACAGCCGCATGCTAATTCAATTAACAAAATCTGTGAAGTTGGTTGTGGGAGTGGACATAATTTATCATATTTATCTGAAAAATTGGAAGCTACTGGGCGTGGTATAGATCCAAGCAAAAAAGCTATATCTTATATTAGAGAAAAATTTCCAAAAATTGATTCAGTGGTAGGAAGTGGTGATAAGATCAAATTTAAAAGTAACCAATTTGACCTGGTGCATTTGGGGTTTTTTTTATACTTGGTTGATCCTGAATATTTTCCTGATTGTATTTCTGAGGCAGATAGAATTTTAAAAAATGGTGGTTTTTTATCTATATTAGATTTTGATGTTCCCAATGAATATTCTAACAAATACATTCACCATGCTGATGTTCATGTGCATAAATTAGATTATTGCAGAGCCTTTTTAGATAAAGGCAATTATGTTTTAGCGCACAAATATTCTTTTAGTCATAAAAGTTTTTACTTCGATAAAAATATTGATGAGAGAATTTCAATATCTCTTATGTATAAAGACTATAATACTAAACCATAAAAGAATTTTTTAATGAAACTATTGTTTCTTTTCTATTGATAAAATCTCTATTTTTATTGCTAATAGCGTTAATAAAATTTTTACTAACCATTGATTTCGGCAACATCCAGTCGTGAAGCTCGACAAACATAATTGGACATTTATCAATCCACTCCAGATTTTTAGAAAACAAATCTTCTTCAAATCCTTCTATATCAATTTTTACAATAAAGAGCTCACAATTAAGATTTTCATTAATTAGTTGATTGATTGTTTTTACATGTATGCCCTTATCTGATTCATAATACTCGGTCCTAAATGCATTAGGATCTTCTTCAGGGTTCAAGATTTTTACGTAACCAGGAGAAGATCCAATTGCACAATTTAAGAATGAAATATTAACTAAATCTTTGCAGTTAATAATTGCCTGATTAAAATTATTAATTTCAGGCTCTATACAAATGATTTTCGATTGAGGGTATTCAAAGGAAAAAAATTTTGATGTAAGTCCAATATTTCCTCCACAATCAATGATTAACGGTATTTTTTTATTAGATAAAATTTTAGAGTAAGTTTCAATTATATCATTATTTCTTATCAAATCATTAGTGTCATATTCATTGTTAAGGAAAATTTGATTAGCTGTTACAGAGTCAATGTTTCCTCTAGAGTTAACGATAAAAAAGTTAGCATTTTTACGATCATAAAAAAAAATCCTTCCCTTTAAATTTGGAGAAAGTCGCAAAAACCTATTATTTCTATAGACACCTCTAAAAAGGGCAAACAAAAATTTGAAAAACTGGATCATACTCTTACCTAAAAGTCTTTACTGTCTCCAATTAATATACATGCATATATATCATACTTACTTAACTATATTAATTATTAATATTATAAATTTTTTGATTGCCTAACAGCTTTTAATATTTTTGGCGCTAGTAGATTAGATCCATTGCTATTTGATAGATGATCATCATCATAATATAAAAGTTTATTATCAATAATGCCACTACAGATTTCTTTATCTTTATTACAAATAACTTCTGATGGAAATACTCTAATAAAATTATGGTTTTTAATATTATTAAATAAAATTGATGTATCTTTTGATCTTTCGAAAAATACATCAATTGGATAATCAAAATTACAATCAAATGCTTTCATAATTTTACATTTCGCCATTTCTCTTGGAATATTCCATCCCATCTCAGGGATTGGATAAACCATCACAACATTAAATTCATCTAAAATATTATATATTTGTGACTTTATTCGCTTTAAGACTCTTTTCTTTCTCATATCATCAGCAAATGAAACATATCCAGTATTTTTATTTTCAATAGTATCAATATATAAAGGCTCTCCGAATTCAATGCCACCACGAGTATTATTAAATCTTTCCCCTGATATATATAGTGGGAATCTTGATGTAATTACCAATGTATCAGCTTCAACCTCCCTGGCATATTCAAGGATATCTTTATTATATTTGTCACAGTCATGATTGCTTGGTTTAGTTACCGTATAAAAGCCCTCTAAACCAATACATGCATTATAAGATACTGAATATGAGGATATATTTTTTTCAAAAAGTAATCTTTGTGACTGATAGCTGATAGCATTAGAATGACTATCGCCAACAAAAATAACCTCGGCTTTATTATTAATCAGGAAATCTGTGCATTCTTTTAACGGGTGAATTATTGTACCGTCTTCTATTTGGCATGAATCCTTATAAGGACTTTTATCATTTTCTTGCATAGCAATCATTGTTATTTCTTTGCTTAACCTATCAGGATAACCTTTGGATTTCACAAATGTATATGAGAAGATTGAAAAGAATATCATTATTAAAAAACAATTTAATAGAAATTTTTTTCCTCTTTTATTATTTGATTTATTAATTTCGGTAGTTTTTATTCGAAAAGGTCTTTCAATAAATCTCCATGATAACCAACCAAAAAGCAAGGAAAGAATAGATAAACTTATCATTATTAAGCTGTAATTTGTTTGAATAAGTTCTTGCTGAGGAATAACAATTTTGAAAAAAGAAAATATTGGTTGGTGCCACAAATAAGTACTATAAGAGATTAATCCAATACCAACTAGTGGTTTAAAACTCAATATTGAATTGACTATAGTTCCTTTACTAGCAAAAAGTATTATTAAGGCGGCACCACTTGTTGGGATTAAAGTATATGGGCTTGGTGTCGGTGTATTTTCATCAAAAGTAAACATAGAAATAAGTATCAAAAAAAACCCAATAAAGCTAAATAAGTTAATAAATTTTTTTCGTTTTATTTTAATTTTAAAATGAACTAAATATGCACAAATAGATCCTAGAAGTATCTCCCAACCTCTTGTCGGTAGTAAATAAAATGAGGCAACAGGCATACTCATTGATCCAAAAGATGCAAGTGCCAAGCTAAGTAAGAATATAAAAATTAAAGAATAAAAAATAAATTTCATTCCAAATTTTATAAAAATTAAAATAAAAATAGGAAATATAATGTAGTACTGTTCTTCTACAGCTAAACTCCATGTATGTAATAAAGGTTTAAACTCAGCTTCTAAATCAAAGTAGCCACTTTCTTTCCAGAATAAAAAATTAGAAGAAAAAGCTACAACAGAAATTACACTTTTTGAGAAACTTGCAAAATCACTAGGCAATAAAAATGAAAATGAAAAAATTATACAAACTATTAATACAAAAAATAAAGCAGGCAAAATTCTTCTTGCCCTTCTTTCATAAAAATTTATTAATCTAAAATTTTTTTCACTTAGCTCATTAATAATAATAGTAGTAATTAAGTAACCACTGATTACAAAAAAAACATCTACACCTAAATAACCTCCACTAAATAAGCTAAAACCAGCATGAAATAAAATAACGGGTAAAATTGCTATAGCCCTTAGGCCATCTATTTCGGATCTATACGAAATACTTTTATTATATGATTTCATTTTTAAATTAGAATGCGCGTGCGCTAATTTGTATGTACAGTTTAATTAAATCTCTATATTTAGAATCAATCAAGGGGAAATTTGGACAAATATTTATTCCTGTCTAACAGTGCCTGATCTTCTTTTTTCAATATGTAATTTTCAATAATCAGTATATCTATTTCTGTGCTCATAAAACAAGCAAATGCATCGTAAGGTGAACACACAATTGGTTCTCCTCTTACATTAAATGATGTGTTTATTAGAATAGGGCAGTTGGTTTTTTCCTCAAATTTACTAATTAAATCATAAAACTTTTTATTGGTACTTTTAGAAACAGTTTGTACCCTAGCACTAAAATCAACATGAGTAACAGATGGTATAACGGATCTTACCAACTCTAATTTTCTAAGACCTTCAAAATTTTGCTCTTCATTAGACACGTCCAGTTTCTTATCTTTATTTAATAAAGATACAAATAGCATGTAAGGATTTTTCTGATCTGATTCAAACCATATATTGGCCTTTTCTTCAAGAATACTTGGAGCAAATGGTCTAAAGCTTTCTCTATATTTAATTTTTAAATTCAAATTTTTTTGCATTTCTGGATCTCGAGGATCTGCTAAAATACTTCTATTACCTAAGGCTCTAGGCCCAAACTCACATCTGCCGTGCATCCATCCAATAATTTTTCCTTTCGAAAGTTCATTTGCAGAAAAATTTATTATTTCTTCATCACTTACTTTTTTATATGTTGCTCCTACTATATTTAGATCTTTTTCTATTTCTAAAGAACTATATTCTGGTCCCAAATATGAACCTCTCATTGCGTCAATTTCATCAGAGTTAACTTTTCTTTCTTTATTTTCATACAGGTAGTGCGCAATCAGCGCTGCACCTAAAGACCCCCCTGCATCACCAGCAGCAGGTTGAATCCAGATCTTTTCAAAAATTTTTTCTTTCTGTAAAATTCCATTTGCAACACAATTAAGTGCAACACCCCCTGCTAGACATAAGTTTTTTTCTCCAGTTTGTAAGGCAATATTTCTTACAAGCTTTATAACAACTTCTTCCGTAACTTTCTGAATAGAAGACGCTAAATCCATATGTTTTTGTGAGAGCTTTTCGTGTGGTTTTCGTGCAGGTCCGTCAAATAAATTTTCAAATTTTTTATTTGTCATCTTAAGACCAGTTGCGTAATCAAAATACTCCATATTTAAATGAAAACTACCGTCGTCTTTAATATCAATAAGCTTATTTTTTATTAAATTTACATATTTTGGCTTACCATATGGAGCTAAACCCATTAATTTGTATTCACCAGAATTAACTTTAAAACCAGCATAATAAGTAAAAGCTGAATAAAGCAAGCCTAGCGAATGAGGGAAATAAATTTCTCTATATATTTTTATGTCATTACCATTTCCAATACTTACAGATGTAGTGGTGTATTCACCAACACCATCCATTGTAAGTACAGCCGCTCTTTTAAATGGTGAAGGATAAAATGCACTTGCTGCATGTGATAAATGATGTTCACTAAATAAAATCTTTTTTTCTAAATTTACTTTATTTTGATAAAGACTATTTAGTTCCTTAATCAATTGTATTTTTTGGAATAATTTTTCTTTTATCCAAATGGGCATTGCCGTGAGAAAACTCATTATGCCTTTAGGAGCAAAAGCAAAATAAGTTTCTAATAGTCGCTCGAATTTAAGGAAAGGTTTTTCATAAAAAATAATATAGTCTAAATCATCAAGGGTAATTTCAGCATGATTTAGACAATACAAAACTGAATTTTTTGGAAAGCTGTTGTCATGTTTTTTTCTAGTGAATCTCTCTTCTTGTACTGCAGATAATATATGTCCATCTTTCAATAAACAAGCAGCGCTGTCATGATAGTAAGCAGAAATTCCTAAAATATACATTTATCTAAAATAGAGTATATATGAATGGAGCAACAACTGAGCCCTGAGAAATTATAAGTAAGCCCCCAATTATAAAAAATAAAAAGATAATTGGAGCCAGCCAAATTTTTTTCCTAAATATAAGGAAATTTATCAATTCTTTTAAAGTATTAATCATTCAAATACCTAATACTGATTTTTAAAGGAGTCACGATCTGTCCCGATTTGGTCTCTAACTCTCCAATAAGTATGATATATTTTTTTTCTTATCCTTAATTCATCTCTTCCAAAACACTTCATTAAAATTGAAATTGGCGTAAAAATTAAATAAAATATAAGGGACAAAATAATGAGGCTAATAATTTTTCCTATCACAAATCCAAAGTACATCCATAAGTAGTTAAAAAAATACAATAAACTAGGTTTGAGTATGGAAACTAAAAAAAAACTTATTGATAAAAAAATAAATATTAGAGATAAAAATATATAATTAACAAAGAACAAATAAATCGCAGCAGCGAGAAAAAGAAAGCTAAATAAATAACCAAATTTTTTATTGGATGGAATTTGGATTCCTTTTTCAATCATTATTTATTGATTAAATTGAAAAAATAGTAAAATCAATGAAAAAGGTTGGGAAAACATTAATAAAATTTGACATTAAAGCTTTTAGATTTAAATTAGCCCCTTTGACGCGGGGTGGAGCAGTCTGGTAGCTCGTCAGGCTCATAACCTGAAGGTCGTAGGTTCAAATCCTACCCCCGCAACCAATTAATAAAATTTAAAAAATTCTAAATGAACTTATTTAAAAATTATTAATACAAATTCTTAAGCTGAAGGGTTACCAATTAATTAAATTGAATGCATTAAAACTTAACAATAAAATTTAATCTATATTTGCAAAAAGATAGTTTGCATAAGCAATATTACCAGCAATGTTAAAATGTCCATCATGTACCCAATATAATTTATCTTTTGGAAGACCTTCATCTATTATATAATTATTAAAATTATAGAATTCGGCGTTAAGTCCTTTAAGTATAATTTCTAAATCTCTAAAATGTTCAATATTTTTATCTTTATGCGGAATAATTGAAAATATTAATCGATAATTATTGCTCTTTGAATGGTTAATCCATTTTTTTATAGCTTTTATATTTGGGGCAGCAAATTCATCTTGTATATTATAACTCCAATTTTTATATCCATAAATATTTGGAGACAAATTCGGACAAGTTAAATACTTTGACGCATTGGTATTATACATTAAATATTTAGCTATATTTCTAGCAGAAAAATAAGCAACATTTGAACTTGCTGAGTATCTCAATAATGATATTAAAAATTGTGGTAAAGATTTTTCTCTGTTAATACTTTCTCTACTTTTTTTTATTTTTTTTATATCATTATTTTCAATGCACCAAAAAGAATCTTCAATTAAATCTCCATCAATAACAGTGGTATGTGGATAAAAAAAATCATTATCAACATCATTGGCTACTAAATTTACAATTACTACAGAAATGTTATCATGCTGATTGAATATATCATTGAATTTTGAGAATTGATGTAACTGTCCAGTATGTGGGACTCCGCAATTTAATACTATGTATTTTGAATTTAAATCATTATATATGGTGCTAAATTTTTTTTCATACGGCACGTAAGCCCATGTAAAGCTATCTCCAGCCATATAAATTATTTCTTGCTTACTTTTATTTTCAGATAGCTCAAGATTAAAACAACCTTCGTTATTACTAAAAATAGGATATTCGTAGCCTATCTCAGACGGAACTCTTAGATTTATTGGTTTAGCGGAACTTCTTATATCAAAACCTTTTTTGTCATCATTTATAAAATAATCTCTTGGAAAATTTCTAGTTTGTTGTACATCTTCATTCGCTTTATAAAAGTGGCTAAAATTATTAATTATATTAGGCTTTAGTAAATAAATAATAATATCAAAAATCAATATTAATAAAAAAAAGAAAGAAAGAAAACTAATTGCAGTAAATGATATTTTTTTGATCACTTGGTAAAAATTAATTTAATCTCTCAAAAGAAGAATGACATATAGGACCTTCTAGTAATTTTTTAACATCGTTGCCATCCTCACATTCTTTTATCATGACAAAAATATCTTCGATATTTTCGAAATATTTCTTGATAATGTCATCCGTATGATTAATGCAGCAATATACTAAATTCGAAGCTAAAAATCCCCGCTTTAACATTTCTTGTGTAATTAGTGTCTTATACGCTAGATTATTTTTACTCATGAAATTTATTCCTGGCAAAGCTGAAATACCAAAAGTAGAAATATCAATTTCATATTTTTTACCTAATTCTTGCCAATTTTTTTTAATCAAATTTCCTTTTGCAGAAATAATTTCCCATGATTTGATTTTCTCCATTTCATCTAGAGTTTTTAAAGCTGCCACATATCCTATTCGTTCAGTCCAAAATGTACTGCTAATAAAAGTCGATTGAGCTGATTGCATGATATCTTTTTTACCCAAAACAGCTGTTATTGGGTAACCATTACCTAATGCCTTACCGAAAATAGCAATGTCTGGATAGACATTACAATTTATATGAATACCTCCAAATGAAGACCTAAAACCTGATGTACATTCATCAAAGATTAATATAAGCGAATTTTTATTACAGAGATCTCTTACTTCTGCTAGAAATTTGGTATTTGGCTCCTCAGTTCTAGAAACCTCCATTTTTACAACACCGATGTTTTCTTTAGAAATTAAATCCTTTAGTCTATCGATATCATTATATTTAAAGCTAAAAGTAGAGTCTTTTAAACCTTTTGGTACACCTGCAGGACTTAAGCCAGGCAATAAATGACGATCAAGACCTTTTTCATTACCAAGATTCGTTGACAGGTACCAATCATGCCATCCATGGTAACCACAAATGGCTACATTATCTTTCTTTGTGTATGCCCTTGCAATTCTTATAGCGATTGCGTTTGCTTCGCCTCCAGTTCTTGCAAATCGGGCCATATCAAGCCAAGGATGCATATTGATCAGCCTCTCGGCTAAGTATACTTCTTCTGGGCAGTTGAGTGTTGATAAGTTTCCTTTTTTTATCGCTTCATGCACTGATATATCAACACTTTTGTTGCCATAACCTAAAATATTGGTTCCAACTCCCATTAATGACATATCGAAATATTCGTTATTATCTAGATCAGTAACTTTACATCCATTAGCTGACTTAAAATATGTTGGCCATTTATCTGGTAAAAACATTTCAGGTCTTTTAGATAAAAGAGAATTCCCACCAGGTATTACTTCTTTTGCTTTTTTCCAGAGACTCTGGCCTTTAGAAGATTTTCTTTTCATAGTGTTTTGTAATTACGTTTTAAATGACTGTTAATTTTAAATTTATCTTTATTATTTGAATAAAATTTAAGAATTTCCTCCCAGGAAAAATCAAGATTAGGTTTAAAATGGCAAAATATATCCTCAATAATTTCCAAATCTTCAGATGTATCAAGAGTCCATCTTAATTTAGAAAGATCAATATTATTTTTCACGCACGACTTTTTGATATCAGGATCATTTCTCATATACGTGGTAACATGCTCTCTATCATAGTTCGAAGATGCTTTTTTGTAAGTTGACAATAATGTTTCATAAGTAAAGACTTCGACATCTAAACCATCCGGAAAAGTCGCTGGATCTATATTGCTAGTATAATCATTTTTTTTTCTGATATGTTCAGCAATTACTTTATCTACTAATCTATAATCAATAAGAGGACAGTCAGATGTAATTCTCACTATACTCGAGGGATTAAAATTTTTGGCAGTATCTGAAAATCGTTTTAAGACATTTAATTCACTGCCAGTAGTATATTGCATATTATTAATTTCCATAAATTTTATAAGCTCATTGTTTTTCGACTTTTGTCCAGTTGCAACTACTATCTTTTCTATAAATTTAGATTTTTTTAACCTATCATATAAGATTTTAATTACTGGTTGACCATCTATATTTATCATAACCTTACCAGGAAGCCTTGTTGATCCCATTCTCGCTTGTACAATAGCTAAATTCATTTAATTAGTCCCATTCACTAGGATTTAAAATTTTTTCATCAATTTCTTTGGGCCATTTAGGTAGATTTTCTATTTTTTTAATTTGAACTTTCATTATTTCCAATAATTGAGATTCACTTTGCACACCTATAATAATATTATCAACATAAGCAATTTGGTATAAGAATTGCAAACAGGCTTCTAATGGGCTTAATGAATTGGATTTAAGCCAATTATGCCATACATCAAATACATTTTTGAATTTTTTAAATTGATTTGGTATTAAGTTTTGAGGCATTAAAAGTAGGCCTTGCAAAAAAGCTGATCGAGCATGCAATGAAATATTTTTTCTTTTTATTTTCTCAATGTAACTATCTTTTAATATTCTCTGATCCAAAATATTTATAGGTGCTTGTATGGTATCAAAAGGATAGATATCTAATAATTTTGGCAATATATCGGGACTATAAATTGAAATACCAATTTTATTTGTAATTTTTTCATCTTTTAAGATATCCAAAAAACTCAATATTTGATGGTTATTTTCTATTAAAAGTTGCTCAGGTCGGTGTAACAGTAATGTGTCATAATTTTTTATACCCAAATTACCAATTGAGAATAATATTTTTTGTTTCATTTTTTCAAGTCCTTTAATATCTATATCTTGGAAAGGAGGTATTTTACTTATTACATTAATTTTACTGATATCAATTTTGCTTAAGATAATCTGACTTTGATTATAATCTATCGCAGTATCAATATATTTAATATTAGCTATATTTGCATAATTAAGGATTTTCTTAGCCTGATCTAGGCTAACGGTGCCAGTTGAATTGGAAATTCCATAGCTCGTCCCAAATTGAGCAGTCCCTAATATAATTTTTTCACTCATTTTTACTTTAATGAAGCTTAGTTCACTAGTCAGTATTAAAAATATCTTTTGTGTATATTTTATTTTTTACATCAGATAATTCTTTACTATACCGATTTGCAATTATGACGTCAGATCTCTCTTTTAATTCTGATAAATCTTTTGTTACTTCAGAATTAAAGAATAAATCTTCATGATACTCTGGCTCATAAATCAAGATATTTATTCCTTTAGCTTTTATTCTCTTAATTACTCCTTGAATTGCACTTGATCTATAATTATCAGAGTTTTTTTTCATTAATAACCTGTAGACTCCAACAGTATCAGGTTTCATATTAATAATATTATTAGCAATAAAATCTTTCCTTGTAGTATTGGCATCAACTATTGCTTTAATTAAATTATTTGGAACTTCTTCGAAGTTTTTTAGCAACTGCTGAGTGTCTTTTGGTAGACAATATCCACCATATCCGAAAGAAGGATTATTATAATAATTACCTATTCTAAAATCACTGCATACTCCTTCGATTACACTTTTAGAGTTAAGATTAAATTTTTCACAAAAACTATCCAGCTCATTAAAATATGATACTCTCATCGCAAGAAATGTATTTGAAAAAAGTTTTATCGCTTCTGCTTCACCTGAGTCAGTAAGATAACATTTAATTTTTTCATTATTTTGATGTGCAATACTTAATAATAGACTTTTTATCATTTCTCCATCTACTCCTTTATTGCCAACTACGATTCTTGAAGGATATAAGTTGTCGTATACTGCCCTACCTTCTCTCAAAAATTCAGGTGAGAATATAATTCTTGGATATTTAAATTTTTTTCTTAATTTTTCTGTATACCCAATAGGCACTGTAGATTTAATTAAAATTAAAGAATTTTTACTTAATGTTAAAATTGTTTGAACTGATTCCTCTATTGAAGATGTATCAAACTCACTTGTTTCAATATTATAGTCTGTAGGAGTTGCCACAATAACGATATCAGCTTCTTTTAGGGCTAAATTGGGATCAGCTGTCGCTTTCAAACTGAATTCTGCATTTTTAAAAATTTCATTGATCTCATCATCTTTTATAGGTGAGATTTTCCTATTAATTTTATCCACCTTTTCTAAGTCTTTGTCATAGCAAATTACATTATTTTTAATAGAGATTAATGCCGCAAGAGAAAGTCCAACATACCCAGCTCCAATTATAGAAACATTTTTTTTTTTCATTTAATTGCTAACTTACTTAAAACATTTTTTCTAAGCGGTTCACCCTTAGAAATATTGAATGGGCTCTTTTGACCAATTAAATATTCATAAAATTTAGGACTGAGTCCATTTCCTGGACGAATTCTTCTTATATTCTTTTTTGAGAATTTTACACCTTTTTTTATATCTTCAACTGCAAATATTGATCTTCTGAAAATTTTACTTTTGTTCTCTGATTTTTCTCTGTGAAACGATTTTTTTCCTAAAATATCATATGTTTGATTGATAGAAAAAATGAATTTTTTTATTTCACTACCTTTTAATGAAAATTTAACGTCTAAACCATCTACCTGTTTATTCAGCGCTATATGTTTTTCGATTATTTCAGCTCCTGCAGCAATTGCAGCTCTAGCAACATTCTCATCTTTAGAATGATCAGATAAACCTATTTTGCAACCAAATCTTTCTTTTAAGATTTTTATATTATTTATATTAAAATCTTTTGTTTCAGCTGGATACTTACTCACACAATATAATAAAGAAATATCCTTAGCCCCGTATCTTTTCGCATAATTATAAGTTTCATCAATCTCTTCCAAAGATGCCATGCCGGTTGATATAATCATTGGCTTGCCTGTTTTGGCTATTTTTTTGATTAATGGTAAGTCTGTCATTTCAAAAGATGCAACCTTGTACATAAAGCAATTTAGACTCTCCAATAAATCTACCGCTTTTTCATCAAATGGAGTACTAAAAATTTTTATCTTTAGCTTACGAGCATAATCAAAAAGCTCTGAATGCCATTCAAGCGGTGTATGTGCTTCCTCATATAAATCCCATAGTTGATAGCCTTTCCAAAGTCCTTCATTTATCTGAAAATATTTTTTTTTAGACCTTATGGTCATCATATCTGCGGTATATGTTTGAAGCTTAACTGCACTTGCACCATTATCTTTTGCGCATTTAATTAATTTCTTTGCTAGTGATTTCTTACCGCAATGATTTGCGGAAATTTCTGCAATAAAATAAGGTGAATTACTTATTATCATTGAACTTTTTGAATAAGGAAGAAATTCTGCTATCGTCAGTATTTATTTGTTTTAGAATTTTTAATGTCTCTTGAGAGGATGAGCTAAGAGCTGTTCTGACAATATTCATCCAATTAATATTATTATTTCTTCTTGTATTTTCAATTTGGTCAATTATATCTAAATTTCTTTGCATAATCTTTTTTTTATAATCATCGTATTTTTTAACTGTTTTAAAAACATTTTGTTTCCAATTTCTTAGTATATTTCTGGGTAGATCATTTTTCTTATGAAATGAACCTTCACCTATTTGATCAAAAGTACTATATTTTCTTGATATTAAATTATCGAATTTATCTATGAACAAATTTTCAATTTCATCAACTAATTTTGCATGTGTATTTGAAAAGGTAAGATTATTTATATTTTCTAAAAGATTAAAATCTATAATTTTTTGATATATAATCTTTCCAGAGTCAACTTTTTCATTTATCTCGTGTATTGTTATTCCAGAAGGTGTATTGTCGACAAAAGACCAAAAATTTGGGTGAGCGCCTTTATTGTAAGGTAGATAGCTTATATGTAAATTTATTATCGGTATCTCATTATTTTTTAATACCGCTTTATCAATGATATGTCTATAACCAAAACAAATAACGAAATCAAAGTTTTGAATATATTCTTTATTTACTATTCTCTTTGAGCAAGTGAGTTTGATATTTTTTTGAGATTTTAAAAAATGTATAAGTCGGGTTTCTTTTTTTGAGTATCCTAAAAAAAGTATTTTTAACATTTATATACTATAAATTGTAAATATTTTTAGTAAAGCGACAATTATTTCACGATTTGTAGACCTGGCAATGTCCTACTCTCCCATGCCTTAAGACAAAGTACCATCGGCGCTGGAGCCCTTAACGTTCGAGTTCGAAATGGAGTCGAGTGTAACCTCTCCGCTATAACCACCAGGTCAACAAATCGTGAATCAATACTAAATTTAATTTTTTTAAATTCTATCTTTGGTGTCGCTTAAATTATCTAGTTCATTTCTAGTACATAGAAAATCAAGCCGATCGAGTTATTAGTATCAGTTAGCTTCATGTATTACTACACTTCCACACCTGACCTATCAACGTGGTGGTCTACCACGACTCTCATGGAAGAATTCGTTTCGAGGGAGGCTTCCCGCTTAGATGCTTTCAGCGGTTATCCCGTCCGTACTTGGCTACCCAGCGATGCCGATGGCACGACAACTGGTACACCATTGGTACGTTCACTCCGGTCCTCTCGTACTAGGAGTAACTCCTCTCAATTCTTCAACACCCACGGCAGATAGGGACCGAACTGTCTCACGACGTTCTAAACCCAGCTCGCGTACCACTTTAATCGGCGAACAGCCGAACCCTTGGGACCTGCTCCAGCCCCAGGATGTGATGAGCCGACATCGAGGTGCCAAACACCGCCGTCGATATGAACTCTTGGGCGGTATCAGCCTGTTATCCCCGGCGTACCTTTTATCCGTTGAGCGATGGCCCTTCCACTCAGAACCACCGGATCACTATGACCGTCTTTCGACTCTGCTCGACTTGTCAGTCTTGCAGTCAGGCAGGCTTATGCCATTGCACTCAACAGCTGATTTCCGACCAGCTTGAGCCTACCTTCGCACGCCTCCGTTACTTTTTGGGAGGCGACCGCCCCAGTCAAACTACCCACCATACACTGTCTTGGATCCAGATAATGGACCTCAGTTAGATATCAAAAATAACAAGAGTGGTATTTCAAGGATGACTCCATGAAGGCTGGCGCCCTCACTTCAAAGTCTACCACCTATCCTACACATGCAATTTCTAATACCAATGTAAAGCTATAGTAAAGGTGCACGGGGTCTTTCCGTCTAACCGCGGGTACTCCGCATCTTCACGGAGAATTCAATTTCGCTGAGTCTACGCTGGAGACAGCGGGGAAATCATTACGCCATTCGTGCAGGTCGGAACTTACCCGACAAGGAATTTCGCTACCTTAGGACCGTTATAGTTACGGCCGCCGTTCACCGGGACTTCAGGTCGTAGCTTTCACCACTCACTTTAATCTTCCGGCACCGGGCAGGCGTCAGACCCTATACTTCGCCTTACGGCTTTGCAGAGTCCTGTGTTTTTAATAAACAGTTGCTACCCCCATTTCTGTGCCACCTACATCTGGTTGCCCAAACATAGGTCCTCCTTCTTCCGAAGTTACAGAGGCAATTTGCCGAGTTCCTTCAGCATAGTTCTCTCAAGCGCCTTGGTATCCTCTACCTATCCACCTGTGTCGGTTTCGGGTACGGTCTATGATGAGGCTATTTCCTGGAACAACTTCACTGCCTATCCAATCCATATAAGGATAGACAATTTACGTCATCCGTCACATCTCATCTGGTCAAGGAATATTAACCTTGTTCCCATCGACTACGACTTTCGTCCTCGCCTTAGGAGCCGACTCAACCTGCGCGGATTAGCCTTGCGCAGGAACCCTTGGATTTTCGGCGACAGAGTTTCTCACTCTGTTTGTCGCTACTCATGTCAGCATTCTCACTTCCGATATCTCCAAAATCTCTCACGAGTATTCCTTCAACAACGTACGGAACGCTCCGCTACCACACAATATAAATTGTGTCCAAAGCTTCGGTGTATTGTTTAGCCCCGTTACATCTTCGGCGCCGGACAACTTATTTAGACCAGTGAGCTGTTACGCTTTCTTTAAAGGATGGCTGCTTCTAAGCCAACCTCCTGGCTGTTTTGGTCGTCCGACATCCTTTCCCACTTAACAATAACTTGGGGACCTTAGCTGTTGGTCTGGACTGTTTTCCTTTTGACTACGGACCTTAGCACCCGTAGTCTGTCTGCCATACATTACTCATCGGTATTTGGAGTTTGGTTGGACTTAGTAAGGATCTCTCCCCCCTTGCCCATCCAGTGCTCTACCCCCGATGGTATTCATATGACGCACTACCTAAATAGTTTTCGCGGAGAACCAGCTATATCCGAGTTTGATTGGCCTTTCACCCCTAACCACAAGTCATCCAAAGACTTTTCAACGTCAACTGGTTCGGTCCTCCAATAAGTGTTACCTTATCTTCAACCTGCTCATGGCTAGATCACTCGGTTTCGGGTTTAATCCAAAGTACTTTCGCCCTATTAAGACTCGCTTTCGCTACGCCTACACCTTATGGCTTAAGCTTGCACTTTAAACTAACTCGCTGACCCATTATACAAAAGGTACGCCGTCACCCTTACGGGCTTCGACAGCTTGTAAGCATTCAATTTCAGGATCTATTTCACTCCCCTCGTCGGGGTTCTTTTCACCTTTCCCTCACGGTACTAGTTCACTATCGGTCACACAAGAGTACTTAGGCTTGGAGGGTGGTCCCCCCATATTCAGACAAGATTTCACGTGTCCCGTCTTACTCAAGAACATTAACTGTCATTACCCATACAAGACTATCACTTTCTATGGTTTACCTTTCCAGGTAATTCTGGTTGTACAATTAATGCTACTGGCCTGGTCCGCTTTCGCTCGCCACTACTTACGGAGTATCGGTTGATATCCTTTCCTCCAGTTACTTAGATGTTTCAGTTCACTGGGTTCGCTTTACTAACCTATGTATTCAGTTAGCAATAACTCAAAAGAGTTGGGTTGTCCCATTCGGAAATCTTCGGATCAAAGTGTGTTCGTCACTCCCCGAAGCTTATCGCAACGTACTACGTCCTTCATCGCCTTTGTGTGCCAAGGCATCCATCAAATGCTCTTAAACGCTTGATTATTCTATGTACAAAAAACAAACTTGATGTTTTTTGTGACACTTAGATTTGAATTCTCAATAAAATTTTAATTTAGTATTGATGTCACTTCACGATGTAAACGGAAAAGCTTAAAACTTGGTGGAGCTGACCGGGATCGAACCGGTGACCCCCTGCTTGCAAAGCAGGTGCTCTCCCAGCTGAGCTACAGCCCCAAGAGATACCACGTCATGGTGGGCCTGGGTAGACTCGAACTACCGACCTCACCCTTATCAGGGGTGCGCTCTAACCAGACTGAGCTACAAGCCCAAACGTAAGGCTTTATAGTTTTAAACAATGAAAGAGAAACGAGGACGGTAAGCCACATATAATTACTAAGTTAAATATTTTTTAAATTCAGATGAACTCAAAAAACTACTCTTAGAAAGGAGGTGATCCAACCGCAGGTTCCCCTACGGTTACCTTGTTACGACTTCACCCCAGTCGCTAATCTTACCGTGGTTGGCTGCCTCCTTACGGTTAGCGAACCAGCTTCAGGTAAAACCAACTCCCATGGTGTGACGGGCGGTGTGTACAAGACCCGGGAACGTATTCACCGTAGCGCGCTGATCTACGATTACTAGCGATTCCAACTTCATGCACTCGAGTTGCAGAGTGCAATCCGAACTGAGGTAACTTTTTGAGATTTGCTCCAGATCGCTCCTTCGCTGCCCTTTGTAGTTACCATTGTATCACGTGTGTAGCCCGGCCCGTAAGGGCCATGAGGACTTGACGTCATCCCCACCTTCCTCCGGCTTATCACCGGCAGTTCCTTCAAAGTTCCCACCATAATGTGCTGGCAATTGAAGGTAAGGGTTGCGCTCGTTGCGGGACTTAACCCAACATCTCACGACACGAGCTGACGACAGCCATGCAGCACCTGTATCCAATCCACCCGAAGTGAAAGACTTAATCTCTTAAGTCCGCGATTGGTATGTCAAGAGCCGGTAAGGTTCTTCGCGTATCTTCGAATTAAACCACATGATCCACCGCTTGTGCGGGTCCCCGTCAATTCATTTGAGTTTTAGCCTTGCGGCCGTACTTCCCAGGCGGAGTGCTTAACGCGTTAACTGCGATACTGGAAATTTAAATTCCCAACATCTAGCACTCATCGTTTACTGCATGGACTACCAGGGTATCTAATCCTGTTCGCTACCCATGCTTTCGAACCTCAGCGTCAGTATTGGCCCAGAGAGTCGCCTTCGCCACTGGTGTTCCTCCTAATATCTACGAATTTCACCTCTACACTAGGAATTCCACTCTCCTCTACCAAACTCAAGAAATGTAGTTTTGAAGGCAGTTCCAGAGTTAAGCTCTGGGATTTCACCTCCAACTTACAATTCCGCCTACGCTCGCTTTACGCCCAGTAATTCCGAATAACGCTAGACCCCTCCGTATTACCGCGGCTGCTGGCACGGAGTTAGCCGGATCTTCTTCTTCAGGTACCGTCATTATCTTCCCTGACGAAAGAGTTTTACAACCCTAGGGCCTTCATCACTCACGCGGCATCGCTGGATCAGGGTTGCCCCCATTGTCCAATATTCCCCACTGCTGCCTCCCGTAGGAGTCTGGGCCGTGTCTCAGTCCCAGTGTGGCTGATCATCCTCTCAGACCAGCTATAGATCGTCGCCTTGGTGAGCCGTTACCTCACCAACAAACTAATCTAACGCGGGCCCATCCAATAGCGCATAAAGCTTTCTCCCGAAGGACGTATAAAGTATTAGCTTAAGTTTCCCCAAGTTATTCTCTACTACTGGGCAGGTTCCCACGCGTTACTCACCCGTCTGCCACTAGATCCGAAGATCTCGTTCGACTTGCATGTGTTAAGCGTGCCGCCAGCGTTCATTCTGAGCCATGATCAAACTCTCAAGTTTAAAAATGACGCACACAAACTTATTGGCGGAGTTGCATAAAATAAATTATGCAATCCAATAAACGTGTACGGTTATTCTGTACTGCGGAATTACCGCCCACGTTTCTCTTTCAATTTACTTTTCCAATAGCATAATCGCGCAAGCAAAATGTCCTTAGCCCTTAAGATAAGGAATAAATTGCCAGATCGATTATATTAAGACTATAAATAGTCATATGCCGCAAGCTCAGAGCATCACCGAACAAGGGTGAGCGTTTTTTACTGTATAGAGCCAAAAAGTCAAGCAGCAAAGGACATAAAAGGCAGAAAACTAGTATTTTTATAGAATTATAATTATATAACGAATTCAATTACTTATTTGATTAAGCAGGAGTTTCGCATTAATCAAAAATAATATTTATGAAAAAATTCTAAAAATGTTTATACCAATATCCCAAAATGACCTTCATCAATAGAAATCAGATCATTCTGTTACTAAGCTTTATCTTCTTACTTGGTATTTCATATTTTTTATCTATTTCGTTTGGAGAAAATTTAGCTAGAGAAAAAAAAATTTCTAATAAAATTATAACGAATAAAGACCCAATCTATATTGAGGAAAAATTAGAAATTGATTTTACACTCGTCCAAAAATACTACCTGCAAGAAGGAGAAACTTTTACCGGAGCCTTAAAGCAAGCAGATCTTGAAGATGACGAAATTAATGATGTTGTCAATATTATATCTAAAAAAATAGATTTAACAAAATTAAAAGTAGGAACACTAATTGAAACTTACACTAAGTCCATTAATGATAAAAAGACAATTAATGAAATAATTATATATCCTGATATTGAAAAAAAAATCTATGTAAAAAAAGTCAATAATAAGTTTGTTACAGGTGAAGACAAAAAAAAACTATTCAGTAAGTTAAAACTTTACGAAGTTGAGATCCATAACAGTATTTATGAGTCTCTTAAAAAAATAGATACACCAGATGAAATTATAATGGAGTTTGTTCAGTTGTATAGTTTTGACATCGATTTTCAAAGAGATATTAGAAAAGGAAATAAGATCAAAATATTTTTTGAGATTTATACAGACTCACAAAACAATTATATTAAATCTGGAAATATTAATTTTTCAGAGATTATTCTAGATGATGAATCCTATGAGCTTTATAGATTCCAATCAGAAGGGAATGAATTTGTTGAATACTTTAATAGTAATGGCAAGAGCGCAACTAAAGCACTTATGAAAACACCAATTAATGGGGCAAGGCTATCCTCTGGTTTTGGAATGAGAAAACATCCAATTTTGGGTTACAATAAAAAACATCAAGGAGTTGATTTTGCAGCACCTACTGGAACACCTATAATGGCTGCAGGCACAGGCCATGTAGAATTTGTTGGCAACAATGGGGGAGCTGGAAAATATATTCGTATCAAGCATCTCAATGGATATAAAACTAGTTACTCTCACCTAAGCAAATATGCTTCAGGTATTCAAAAAAATGTCAAAGTCCATCAAGGACAGGTAATTGGCTATGTTGGAAATACGGGACTGTCTACAGGCCCTCATTTACATTATGAAGTAATCTTTAATGGGAAAAGAATTAATCCAATGAAAATGAAATTACCTTCAGGTAAACAACTTAAAGATAAAAACTTGGAAATTTTTTTAGCTGAGAAAGAAAGAATTAATGCTGAAGTATCTGAATTAAACTCTATGAATTAGCTTCTTCAATAGCTTTTGCAGGATCTAGTGTTTCAACACTCTTATCAACGCTTGAAGCTTCATTTCCATTAGTTTTCATCGAGCCATTTTTCTCATTAAAACGATCCTGGCGATCATTGATTAGTCTGTTGTAATGCTCAGCGTGCTGCAAATAGTTTTCCGCACCTACATAATCGCCTGATGCTGCTGCATCTTTTGCTAAGACCTTATACTTTTCAAGAACTGTAGATAGATTGCCTCTGACTCTGGTATTGTTATTACCATTAGCAAAGTTATCATTGTTCCTATTATTTGACCTTTTAAAAGGACGGCTTCTTCTATTTTTCACTTTGAAATTTAAACCTAATTTTTTTTAGGTAATTTATTATTAGAGATTAAGTAAAGTAGTGTTAAGTTCAAAATTAATCAAGTTTTTATTTATATTCTTTTTGTAACGATACACCTTGGTATATCAGAGATGTCCTTTTCTACTGAAATAAGCTGAAAACCAGTATTTTTTAGCAGTTTTTGAATTGGTTTTAATTGATTGTAACCGATTTCAAAAATGATCAATTGTTTTTTATTTTCATATTTAATTAGATTATCTAAAACCATTTCATAACACCTTAATCCGTTTTCTTTCGCAAAAAGAGCGATTTCAGGCTCGAAGCCTTGAACATCCTTGAGCATATTATCTTTTGATGAGGTTGAAATATATGGTGGATTACAAACTATGAGATCATAATCTATTGTATTGAATTCAGAAAAATCTGCATGGCAAAATTTTAATCTATTTTCGTTTAGTAAATTACTTTTATTCTGCTTCGCTACTCTTAAAGCCTTTTTATCTAAATCGATGCCAATACCCTGACTATTTTTAAATTCCCTTAGGAGCGATATTATCAGGCATCCGGAACCTGTGCCTAGATCTAACATTTTAAGATTTTGGTTTGTATCAGGAAAGTATTTGATAGCAGTTTCAATTATAATTTCACTGTCAGGTCTTGGAATTAATACTGAATTGTTTACAAAGAATGTATCTTTCCAAAATTCTTTTTCATTAATTATGTATGCAATAGGCTCACTTTTTTTTCTTCTTTGAATTAGTTCTTTATATTGACCCAATTCAATATAATCCAGTGGCTTATTATGACTGATATTAATTTCTTCATTAGAAGTATTTAGAATATACTTCAAAATTATTTTTTTTTCTAAAATAGGTATAGAAGAATCTTCAGAATATAGAAGTTTATTTAATGAGGACATATCATCTTCCTTGATCTTCAAGTATTAGATTTGTGATAACTTCCTCTAATCCTGTAGAATTTAATATTTGTTCTAGTTTGTAGAGTGTTAAATTTATGCGATGATCAGTCACTCTTCCCTGGGGAAAATTATAGGTCCTGATCCTTTCTGATCTATCACCTGAACCTATCTGTGATTTTCTTTTGTCTGCTATATCATCGTCTTGTTTTTTACGCTCGAAATCATATAATCTTGTTTTCAAAACTAGCATAGCTTTAGCTTTATTCTTATGTTGAGATTTTTCATCCTGTTGTTGTACAACGATACCAGATGGAAGATGAGTTATTCTAACTGCACTATCAGTTGTATTAACATGCTGCCCTCCTGCACCACTAGATCTAAATACATCAACTCTGATATCTTTATCGTCGACTTGAATATCTAGATCCTCAGCTTCAGGTAAAACAACTACACTCGCTGCAGAAGTATGAACTCTTCCCTGAGACTCAGTTTCTGGAACTCTTTGAACTCGATGGACACCAGACTCGAACTTAAGTTTTGAATAAACACTGCTACCTGAGATTTTCGCAACCGCTTCTTTAATGCCTCCTTTTTCAGAGTCTGAAATTGAAATATATTCAATTTTCCAGCCCTGATTTTCAGCATAGCGCTGATACATGCGCAAAAGATCATTAGCAAATAAAGCTGCTTCATCACCACCAGTACCAGCTCTGATTTCTAGAATTACATTTTTTTTATCTAATGGATCTTTTGGGATCATTAATTCTTTCAAGACATTTTCAGCTGCTAATAATTTTTCTTTGACATTATTGATTTCAGATTTGGCTATTTCTATTAAATCATCATCGTTACCGTTGATAACACTATTTAATTCTTCTAATTCTGACTGTTGAGCTAAATATAAATTAACTTGATCATATAAAGGTTTTAAATCAGCATATTCTTTTGAAAGAGATACATATTTATCTTTATCATTTACTGATTGGTTTAATTCGTTTTCAAGATTTTTGTATTTATCTTGAATTTTTTCTAATTCATCTTGCTTAATCATGAAGTGATTGAATCTTTTTCTCTACAAGATTTACAACGTGATCAACTATTTCGGGATTTTTTATTTTATGGTCAGCAACACCTGATAAATAAATCATATTGTTCCCCTTTCCACCGCCGGTTACCCCAATATCACTATTTATTGCTTCTCCTGGACCGTTTACAACACAGCCAATAATTGAGAGAGTTATGGGATCTTTAATATGAGACAATCGTCTTTCAAGCTCACGAACTGTATCAATTACTGGGAAAGCCTGTCTAGCACAAGAAGGGCAGGAAATAATTTTAATACCCCTAGAACCTAAATTTAAACTCTTCAATATCTCGTGACCTACTCTAATTTCCTCTACTGGATCAGCTGTTAATGACACTCTAATTGTATCTCCAATCCCTTGTGAGAGAAGATTGCCAATACTTATGGATGACTTAATTGAGCCCGATAAATAAGTTCCTGCTTCTGTCAATCCAACGTGAAATGGATAATCACAAAGTTTTGCTAATTTTTCATAGGCTTCAATTGTAGTAAATACATCTGAGGCTTTTACACTTATTTTAAAATTATCAAAATTATTTTCCTCAAGCAGACGTATATTTGCTATTGCGCTCTCTACTAAGGCATCAGCACAGGGTTCACTGTATTTTTTTAGAATTTTTTCATCAATGGAGCCTGCATTTACTCCTATGCGCATACAAATGTTATTTTGTTTAGCTGCATCAATAACCTCAATAATTTTATCTACTCCAATATTGCCAGGATTTATTCTTAAGCAAGCAGCCCCCGCATCAGCAGCTTCGATCGCACGCTTATAGTGAAAATGAATATCTGCAACGATTGGTACATCTACATTATTAATGATTTCTGTAAGAGATTTTGTAGACTCTTGGTCGGGACAAGACACTCTAACGATATCTGCACCTTCAGACACTAAATCATTGATTTGTTGTGATGTTGCGTTAACATCTGATGTGAGCGTATTTGTCATTGATTGCACAGAAATTTTTGCATCACCACCAACTCCTACACTTCCAACCTTAATCTTCTTTGTACGCCTGCGGATTATTTTATTTTGAGAGCACTGACTCATAATTATTTATAAATTAGGTAGGTATTAAATATAATGAAAGAATTGATTTGAAAACTTAAAAAATCTGTTTTCTACCTATCTCGCCTATAGAGCCAAGAAATTTTATTTGACCATTGTTCACTTTTATTGAAATGAGGCCCATATTCCCCGAGGTTACAAATATTTCGTCATTTTTTGATACCTCAAGATTAAGCTCTTCGCCCTCTCTAAAAACCTGACTAATTAATATTTCTTTTGAGTTATCAACTTCTATCCAAACTTCATTGTCAAATAATATTGATATACTGATAGTTTCCAAAAAATTTTTCTTATTGTCGGATAAGCTAGCAGATCGTTTAGAATAACTTAAAGACGGGTTTAATTTTTCTGTATTTGTTTGATTAAAGTTAGAGAATTTATTTTCAACTAAATTATTTTCTAGATTATTTTGAGTTAT
Source organism: uncultured Pelagibacteraceae bacterium (assembly GCA_902526005.1). Lineage (GTDB taxonomy): Bacteria > Pseudomonadota > Alphaproteobacteria > Pelagibacterales > AG-422-B15 > CACNXQ01. The sequence goes on along the minus strand of CABZIW010000008.1, from coordinate 17,693 downwards.
TATTTCAGTATTATCTAATATAAGTTCAACAGATAAATTGTTATTTTTTAAAGAGTAATTAAAGCTTAAAATTATAAAAACTAAAAATAATGGTAATAATATTTGGAATTTAAAATTATTCATCAGCGATAAAGTAAAACTAGCCAGTGATAGATTGTTTGATAATTTAGAAGAATTTTCTATTAAAGGATGAGTAAAAGTATTTTTTTTTTTTGGAACCTCTACACCTAGGTGTTTTGCGTATAAAAAAAGTAGATGCTTTTGTGGAAATAAGTCTACTTCACTTTCATTGAGATTTTCAATTTTATAAATAACTTTTTTTGAAATTTTTGTCTCTTTACTTAAATCATCTACTGAACAGCCCCTTGCTTCTCTCTGGTTCTTAATTTCTAATAGAAAATTTTGGTACATATGCCTTGAATTAATTAAACCTTAATCTAAAAAAAATAAACCCATCAATTACCCAAAATGATTATTTCTTAAAGAATAGTAGTTAATATCAAGCATAGCCACTATATCTGGTCGAGCTGAAATACAGCATGTAGCGCATTTACAGCCTTTTCAGTTTTATCTTTATCTATTAAGACGCTTATCTTTATTTCAGATGTTGAGATTACTTCAATATTGATTTTATTTTTGGATAAACATTCAAACATTTTTGCAGCTATACCTGGTTGATTTCTCATTCCTGATCCAATAATAGAAACTTTTGAGAGGTTTTTTTCGTTTAGAACTTTTGAAACCTTGAGTTTTTTTTGTAAATTTTCTAAAATTTTTAATGTTTTATCAAGATCTATCATTGGGATTGTAAAAGTGAGATTTGTCATTTTTCTTTCAATAAAATTGTTCTGTACAATCATATCAACATTAACTGAATTCTCTGCAAGCTTATTAAAAATCTCTGCAGCAACTCCCGGTTTATCTTCCACATCAATAAGAGTTATTTTTGCCTCATCTTTGGAATAAGCAACTCCTGTTACTGCCCTATCATTTTCATTATGCACATCATTTGAAATTAAAGTTCCCTTATCAGACGGACTGAATGTTGATCGAACATATACGTCTACATCATTACTCATTGCAGATTCAACTGAAGCTGTTTGCAAAACTTTAGCCCCTTGTGAGGCCATTTCGATCATCTCTTCATAAGAAATTTTATCTAGTCTTCTTACATTTTCTGTCATTCTAGGATCGGAGGTATAAACTCCATCAACATCAGTATAAATATCGCACCTTTCAGCTTTTATTGCTGAAGCAATGAATACTGCAGTGTTATCTGAACCTCCACGACCAATAGTAGTAATTCTACCCTCATTTGAAATACCCTGAAAACCAGCTACGACAGCTATCTTTTTGTTTTCAAAATCGTTAATGATTTTATCCGGTATCACTTTATCAATAAATGAGTTTCTATGCGAACCTCTAGTAATTATTGGGACTTGCCAACCAAGCCAAGATCGAGATGGTAGACCAATTTTTTTTAGAGCCAGTGACATTAATCCTGCTGTTACTTGCTCTCCTGACGAAACAACAACATCATATTCACTATCATCATTATAATTTATCTTATCGACATGCTCTATTAGCCGATTAGTGGCTCCAGACATAGCTGAAACAACTACAACTATATTATTGCCTTTATCATATTCTGATTTGACAATATTAGCTGCGGATTCAATTAATTCAGTTGTAGCTACTGATGTTCCGCCAAATTTTAAAACTATAGTGGACATTTGACTTTTCGTTATTAAATTGTGTTACGTAATACTCTAAACAAAACAAGGATTACTTTAATACGATACTTTAATCAAGTATTAGTTAAATGATTGATTTATGGACATTTCTTCGATTGATAAAACTGAAATTGATAAGTTTAAAAACCTTGCCAAGGAATGGTGGAAACATGATGGCAAGTTTAAAACACTGCATAAATTTAATCCTATAAGACTGGAATATATAATCAATACGATTAAAGATCATTATGCAATAGACCAAAAAAATGAATTACCCTTAAAGGGATTATCAGTTTTGGATATTGGATGTGGTGGTGGACTAATGAGTGAACCATTAGCAAGGTTAGGTGCAGAAGTAACCGGCATTGATGCTTTAGAGAAAAATTGCATCACTGCAAAAATTCACGCTGAAGAAAATGATTTAGATATTAATTATCTTAATACAACTGCTGAAAATCTTAACAAAAATAAAAAGTATGATGTAATTTTAAATTTAGAAGTAATAGAACATGTAAACAATCCAAAAAATTTTATTAAAGAGTGTAGTGGCCTGGTATCTGATAATGGTATTATGTTTATAGCAACTATTAATAAATCTATCTTTTCGCTTATTTTTGCAAAATTTATGGCTGAATATGTATTAGGATTTCTTCCAAAAGGCACACATGATTGGAATAAATTTTTAACTCCTGAGGACATTTACTCTTTTTTCATACAAAACAACTTTGATGTTATTAGTAATACAGGTGTAAATTATAATCCATTAAGAGACGAATGGTTTATGTCTAAAAGAATGGATGCAAATTTTATTGTTTCTGGAAAAAAAAATTAATTATCTTCTTTTATCCATGGAATAGAAGTTACCTCAATACCCTCATCACTTAGATCAGTAACTTCTTCTTTAGTTGCGTTGCCATATACTGGCTTTTTATTAGATTTACTATAGTGAATTTTTCTTGCTTCGTATGCAAACTGGTCTCCGACAAACTCAAAATTTTGTTTAACAAACTTATTTACTTCTTTTACTTTATTTCGAAAGTCTCTGAGTGCTTTTTCGTTTGGAGTGACGTTAGTTTTTTTTACGGATACATTTGGACTTGAAAGTTCTTTAGTAATATTTGAGGACCCGCACGAAATACATTGAACAAGCTTTTTTTTGATTTGTGTTTCACATGACTTGGATGACCCAAACCAACCTTCAAATGAATGAGAACAGTCACTGCATTGTAAATTAAAAACGATCATAATAACTCTATATTGTAATTATATTGTTTATTTCAATATTTGTGTTCTGAAACTTGGTATATTAGCTCTAATTTTATGAAGCTTTTTAAAGTCCAAACTAGCCATTATAATTCCTTTTCCTGCCTTTTTTTCAGCCAATATTTCACCCCACGGAGATACAATTAGACTGTGTCCATAGGTATAGCGCTTTAATGAATTTTTTCCATATTGCGCAGGAGCTAAAACATAAGAACCATTTTCAATAGCTCGTGTTTTTACGAGATTATGCCAGTGAGCTTTACCTGTAGTGGTTGTGAATGCTGAAGGAATAGTAATTAACTTTGCCCCCATCATCACTTGTTTTCTATAAAGCTCAGGGAATCTTAAATCATAACAAATTGATAAACCAATTTTTCCCCAAGGAGTATTAGTAACCACAACTTTTTTACCTGGTTTAAAGATTTTGGATTCTTTATATCTTTCTTTTTTGGATATTTTCACATCAAACATATGAATTTTATCGTACTTACATTGAATATTGCCTTTGCTGTTTATCAAATAGGAGCGATTATACAATTTGTTCTTATTGTCTTTGATAATAATAGAGCCAAGCAATATCCATACTGATTTTTTCTTTGCAATTTTTGTAAATTCAATAAGAAATGGATCGTCCTTCTCCAGAAATACTGACCTTTTTAATTTTTGTCGATCTAATGAGATAATATTTGTAACTTCTGGTGTTGAAATTAAAAGGGCACCTTTATCAATAGCTTTATTTGAAAGATCTATTGTCTCTTTTAAGTTTTTATAGATATCTGGACTTGATGTAAGCTGAAGACAGGCGGCTATTAAATTATTTTGCATTCAAAATTTTATCAAGCGTGCCCGACATCTCAAGCTTATTTAATTCTTCAAAACCGCCAATATGCAGCTCTTTAAAAAAAATTTGTGGAACAGACTTTTTTCCATTAGCTCTCTCTAACATAATATCTCTTTGGGAGGGATCATCTTGAATGTTAATTTCTTGGTATTTAATTTGTTTTTTATCAAGGAGTTTTTTTGCTAAGTCGCAATATCCACAATTATAGGAAGAATAAATAATTATTTGGTCGCTCATAAATTTAGATCCTATTATCAAAGTAACTTATGATTTCAGAAATATTTTCAATAACTTTATCATCTTCCATATAAGTTTCACCTAATCGAACAACAATCATATCCTTAGACGGAATAATTAATATATATTGCCCGCCAAAACCTGCGGCATAGTAAGTATCCTTTGGAAGTCCACGTGTAAATGCTGGATGAGGCATCCAAAACTGATTGCTATACATTTGGTAGGAGTTTTTAGCTGGAGTTCTTGTATCATCAATCCATTCTTTTGATACAATTCTCTCCCCATCCCATAATCCATCTCTTAAATATAAATATCCAAATCTTGCATAATCCCTTGCGTTTGCAAAAATTGAGCTGCCACCAATGAAAGTTCCAGAATTATCAAATTCGAAGATCGAATTTTTTATACCTATTTTATCAATAAGATTACTTTTTATGAAATTTAAATATTCAATTCCTTGAGCTTCAAGCCTTGTTTTTATTATTTGACTTATAATATTAGTTTCTCCAGTCGAGTAGTTGTATTTCATACCTGGCAGAGGAGTTTTTAGTTTCATGGATGATGCAAACTCAGCTTGATCAAATCTTCCCTGCCCAAATAACATCTCTAATGTGTCTGACCTTCCACCTAAATCATATTCCTCAACATAATCCAGCCCTGACTGCATATTAAGCATATGTCCTATGGAAATGTTTTTTCTATTGTCATCCCAGCTTGGTAAGAGATTTGTTTCGTCTTTTGATTTTATGAATCCCCTATCAATCATCATTCCAGTCAATAGGCCAATATAGCTTTTTGCCATTGAATAGGAGACAAGTTTTGTATCTTTTGTAATAGGAAAATTGTAATTTTCATAAACAATACTTCCGTCTTGAATAATTAAAAGTGCATTCGTACGTCCCAATTCATCATAAGAATCATCAGAAAAAGTATAATTAATAATTGCACTAAACTCTTCGTCATCAATTTCTATTAAATTTTCTGGCCATGTATTTGTTGGCCATTCGACTGTTTCGTTATGTGATAATTGATTAACTATAGCTAATGATGGATTGACCCAAATTAAAATAAAGGATAAACACGTTATAAATTTTATAATTTTATGCATAAGGTATCTCGATTTATTTATAACATATTAGTAATATTTACATCATTTTTTTTTATAAATACTAGTATTGCAAAGTCTGATGAAACCCTCATTGGATTGAATGCTTCAGCAAAGCACTATTGTGTTTGTTTCTTTATTTCAGAGATGAAAAGTGATTATTGCGATGAAGCATATGATCGTGTTATTGCTTCTTCAGTTTCAGACGATGAATTGTTCAGTAAAATTAAACTATTAGGTTACAGTAAAGATGAGGGGAAAAAAGAAATTTCAATTGAATATGGAGATTATAAAATAGTCTCTGTTTTCACTGAGGAAACAGGTTGTTATTTTAAAAAATAATTAACAACTTTAGTATTTGCAGGCAATAATTTTGCTTTCTTCAAGTCCTTTGCAGACACCCATCTTAAAAGCTCCCCTTCTTTACTTATAATTTTTCCTGTCCATTCAGTTACCTCGAATACATACATCATTAATAAAAATGAACGATACTGGTGCTTAAAAAATTCATAGTTTGATAATTTGTTTATATCTATTTTAATATTTAATTCTTCCTTTAACTCCCTAAATAATGCAACTGCAAAATTTTCGTTATTTTTCAATTTTCCACCTGGAAACTCCCAAGAATTGATAAAAGAGTCCTTTTGTTTTCTGCTCATCAAGAGAATTTCACCATTTTTATTTTTTATAATTGCGGAAGAGCAAAATACTACCTTCATGTCCTGTATGCTGCATTTATATCAACATATTTGTGAGAAAAGTCACATGTTTGTGTTTCATAAGAATAATTGCCTTGTCCAAGGTCAAGTTTTAGATCAATTTCTTTGCTTGCCATATATTTTTTTAATTTTTGTAAATTTAATTTTTTATACTCCGCTCCATTAGCAACAACTGTTTGCTTACCTATATAAATCTTAAGTTTTTTTGGATCTATTTTTTCATATGTTTTACCAATCGCCATTACAATTCTCCCCCAATTTGGATCATTTCCGTAAAAAGCTGTTTTTACAAGTGGGGAGTTTGCGACTGCCTTTGCAATTCTTTTTGCCTGCGGTGAATTTTTGGCACTTTCAACTTTTATGTTTATTAATTTTGTTGCACCTTCACCATCTCGTACAATTTGTTCCGCTAAATATTTAACGACAGGAAGTAAAGAGTTTTTTATTTTTGATATTCTCTTATCTTTTATTGATGAAATCTTATTTTTAAATGAAACACTATTAGTGCTAGTCATAATTACAGTATCATTTGTAGATTCATCTCCATCAACAGTTATTTGATTGAATGACTTATCTACAAGATCTTTTAATAATTTCTGTAAAATATTTTGAGGTATTAAACAATCTATAAAAATAAATCCTAACATTGTTGCCATGTTTGGCTCTATCATTCCAGACCCTTTCGCAATCCCTGTGATTGTGATTGTTTTATTTTCAATCATTGTTTTTACAGAAATTGCTTTTGGAAAAGTATCAGTTGTCATAATTGATTTAGCTGCTTGTAACCAATTATTAGTTTTTGATTTATCTTTTTTTAATGTATTTACTATTTTATTTTCAGGAAATTTTTCTCCAATAACACCTGTAGATGCAAAAAATACCTTCTTAACTGAGACTTTGAATTTATTAGAAACAAAGTTACTTATTTTCGTTAACGCATTAATACCTGCCTGGCCTGTAAAAGTGTTTGCATTTCCTGAATTAACAATCAATGCTTCTATTTCTTTATTTTTTAAATTTTTTTCGTTCCAGTCCAGTGTGCATGATCTTAATGAGGACTTTGTAAAAACTTCAGCAACTGAAGTTTTATTTTTGAAAAGAAATAAAGCTAAATCCAGTCGTTTCTTATTGTATAAGCCTGCAGAATATACATACAAATCAATGCCTTTAATCTGTTTTATTTTTCCAATATTTTTTGGCGCTAAAGGTGATTTTTTTAACATTTTTCAAACAATCAAATATGAGTGATTTAAGTAATTTTATCTTAATTGGTGTTAGTATTTAAGGTATAAATGCTTGCAATTAAATAGAAAATACAAATATCTACTCAAATGTTAAAAGTTAACTCATTTTTTAATACAATTTTTAGCCGAAGCGAAAAGAAGAAATTAGCTGAATTTCAGCGTACTGTGCAATTAATTAATGATTTAGAGCCTGAAATTGAAAAGCTATCTCAAGATATGCTGCTTAAAAGAATTTCAGAGATTAAATCTGAAATATCAAATGGAAAAAAAATTGATGACTATTTAGTAGAGTCTTTTGCAATGGTGCGTGAGGCTTCCAAAAGAACACTTGGTCAAAGACATTTTGATGTTCAATTGATTGGTGGCATGGTTTTACACAATGGTGGAATTTCAGAGATGAAGACTGGTGAAGGAAAAACACTTGTTTCTACATTGGCTGCGTTTCTAAATTCTCTATCTGGAAAAGGTGTTCATATAGTTACAGTAAATGATTATCTTGCAAGGCGAGATGCAGAATGGATGGGTTCTATATTTAATTATTTAGGTCTATCTGTTGGATGTCTAACTAACGATACAGAGGGACGTGAAAAAAGAAAAGAACAATATGCCTGTGACATTACTTACGGAACCAATAATGAATTTGGCTTTGATTATTTAAGAGATAATTTACGTGTATTAAAACAGAATATTGTTCAACGAGATCATAACTTTTGTATTGTTGATGAGGTTGATAGTATATTGATAGATGAATCTAGAACACCGCTTGTAATTTCAGGCGCTATAGAAGATAAAACAACTCTTTATAATTCAATTAATAAAATAATCCCTTTTCTAGATGATAATGATTTTGAAATAGATGAAAAAACAAAAACAGCAAATTTAACAGATGCAGGAAATGATAAAGCTGAAAAAATATTAAAAGAAAGAAATATTATATCTGAAGGGACTTTATATGACATTTCTAATGTCGCGGTGGTACACCATATAAATCAAGCATTAAGAGCAAACAAACTATTTGAAAAAGATAGGGACTATATTGTTAAATCAGGAAGTGTAGTAATTGTTGATGAATTTACAGGCAGGACGATGGAAGGTAGAAGATATGGGGATGGGCTACATCAAGCAATAGAAGCAAAAGAAAATGTTAAAGTTCAAAATGAAAGCCAAACATTAGCTTCAATAACCTATCAAAATTATTTTAGACTATATAATAAAATATCTGGTATGACGGGAACTGCGCTCACTGAAGCAGAGGAATTTGGTGACATTTATAATTTGTCTGTTTTCGAAATACCTACAAATATTCCAGTTTCACGAATTGATAATGAAGATGAAATCTATAGAACAGCCGAGGAAAAATATGATGCTATTATTGAGCAAATTAAAATATGTAATGAAAAAAGCCAGCCCGTCTTAGTTGGGACAACAAGTATTGATAAATCTGAGAAAATTTCAAAAAAACTCAGAAATAATAAAATTAAACATGAGGTACTAAACGCTAAACATCACGAGCAAGAGGCAAAGATTATTGCTAATGCCGGTGAACCAGGTGCTGTTACAATTGCAACAAATATGGCAGGAAGAGGAACTGATATTCAACTTGGCGGTAATTTCGAATTTAATTCAAGCACAAAGAATGGCCAGGAAAATTTAGAAGGACTTAAAGACACAATTACTCAAAAAAAAGATGAAGTGATTAAAGCTGGAGGTCTCTTTGTAATTGGAAGTGAAAGACATGAAAGTAGAAGAATAGACAATCAGTTAAGAGGAAGGTCTGGTCGTCAAGGTGATCCTGGGGAAACAAAGTTCTTTATAAGTTTAGAAGATGATTTAATGAGAATTTTTGGATCGGAAAAAATAGATAGTGTTTTAAAAAGCCTTGGCTTGAAAGAAGGTGAGTCAATTAAGCATGCATGGATTTCAAAAGCACTTGAGAGAGCGCAAAAAAAAGTAGAAGGAAGAAATTTTGACATAAGAAAAACTCTGTTAAAGTTTGATGACGTCTTAAATGATCAACGTAAAACGATATTTGAACAAAGACTTGAGTTAATGAACGCAGATAATATTTCAGAAATTGCAAATGAAATGCAATACGACGTTGCTGACGAAATTGTTGAACGTTACTGCCCAGAAAAATCTTATGCTGATCAATGGAACTTACAAGACCTTCAAGATGAGATAAATCAATACTTTTCAAAAAAAATTGATGTAAATTTAGAAAACTCAGAAGGTGATATTAATCAGCAATATATTAAGGATAAAGTTTACACACTAATAAATGAAAATACCGTAAACAGAAAAGGTAATCATTCAGAAGAAGAGGTTAATTCTGCAGAACGAATGGTTATGCTTAAAATTTTGGATGATAAATGGAAAGATCATATTAATAACCTTGAACAACTTAGGTCAACTATTGGTTTGAGAGGGTACGGTCAAAGAGATCCCCTAAATGAATATAAAAATGAAGCGTTTGGATTATTTGAGGAACTAATAAATAATTTAAAAATTGATGTTTCTAAAATCTTTTCAAGAATGAGATTAAGAGAAAAACAAAACCAAACTTTAAATGAAAATAGTGTGTCTGAAAAAATTAACCAATCGGCTATAAAGACAAAAAAGATATCAAGAAATGCCCCTTGCCCTTGCGGTTCAGGTAAAAAGTATAAACATTGCTGTGGTAAAATTAATTAAATAAATAAGTTAGTATGCCGGTAAACAACATGGCAAGTATAGCTCCTAAAACAATTCGTCCTAAAAAACTATTATAAAATCTTTTTTTATTGCCAGATTTCCCAAACTTTTCATCAAGAACAGTATTAGCTGCTGTGGTCTTTTCACTAAATAATCCCGACCTTCCTATTTGAAGATATCTTTCTTGTCTTGCATGTTTTAAATCATTTCCATGTTGATTTGAGAGCAAATTTAAATATTTCTCAATTTCATCTCCAACAGACTCAATCGCCCGATGAGGATTTCTATGTGCGCCACCTGTAGGCTCTTTAACAATTTCATCAATTACATCAATTTTTAACATATCTTCTGCTGTAAGCTTAAGGGCTGATGCCGCCTCAACAGTTTTTGTATTATCTTTCCATAAAATTGATGAACAGCCCTCTGGAGAAATTACTGAATATATGGAGTTTTCCAACATAAGGACTGTATTTCCTGTACCAATAGCGACTGCACCGCCTGATCCTCCTTCACCAATTATTATTGCTATAATAGGAACACCTAATGATAAACAACACTCAGTTGTTTTTGCTATTGCTTCAGACTGTCCTCGCTGTTCAGCTCCTACTCCAGGGTAAGCGCCAGGAGTGTCTACGAAGGAAATTACTGGAATGTCAAAATCCTCTGCAAGTTTCATTAATCTTTGAGCTTTTCTGTATCCCTCAGGTCTAGGCATTCCAAAATTATGTTCAATTCTTGATGTTGTATCGTTTCCCTTTTCATGACCAAGGACTAATACTGTTTTACCTCTAAATTTTCCAAACCCCCCAAGAATGGCTTTATCTTCTGAAAAAAAACGATCACCTGATAATGGGAAAAAATCCTCAATTAGATTTTGAATATATTCTCTAGTTTTTGGTCGTTGAGGATGTCTTGCAACAAGTGTCCTTTGCCAAGGTGATATTGAAGAATATATCTTTCTATAAGTTTCATTTATTTGTTCTTCAACTTGTGTAATTTCTTCAAGAAGATTATCTGATGGAGCATTATCATTTAAGCTTTTGAGCTCATGAACCTTATTGTCAAGTTGTTCGATGGGCTTTTCAAACTCAAGATAGGTGTTCATTTAATAATAAATTATTTACTTAGAGTTTCTATTAATTTTGTTTGTTCGATAATTTGCTCGGCTTGCCTTATTGAAGCGGCGTCTATTAATTTTCCATTTAGTGTAGCAGCGCCTGCGCCTGACTCCTGTGCTTTTTTCATCGCTTCAAGAATATCTCTGGCTTTTTGTACTTCTTTTTCCGGTAGTGTGAATACTTCATTTGCAAGATCTACCTGACTAGGATGAATTGCCCATTTTCCCTCGCATCCAAGAATTGCTGTTCTTCTTGCGTGAGACTTAAAACCATCTGGATCTGAAAAATCCCCAAAAGGACCGTCAATAATCCTAACACCATGAGCCCTTCCAATAGTTGTCATTTTTGATATTGGATAGTGCCACATATCATTCCAGTGAGTTTTTCTCTCTCCATCAATTTCATCAGTTAATATTGAATAGTCTTGATTAGATCCGCCGATATTTGTTGTTCGCATTCTAACTGATGCCGCATAATCAGCATAACCAAAATGGAGAGATTCAATTCTTTTACTCCCAGTTAAGATCTTATCTAGGTTTGTTATTCCCATTGATGTTTCAACTATAAGTTCAAAGCCTATTTTCTTTTGTCTTTGCGTTTTATCTTCTATTTGCGTCACTAACATATCAATCGCATAAACATCCTCTGGAACACCAACTTTTGGTATCATGATTAAATCTAATCGCTCACCACCATTTTCCATTAAGTCAACAACATCTCTGTAACAATAATGAGTATCCAATCCATTAATTCTTACTGAAATAGTTTTTTTCCCAAAATCATGATTGTTTAGTGCTTTGATTACATTTTCTTTTGCTTGTTCCTTATCTTGCGGTGCCACAGCATCCTCAAGATCTAGACAGATTATATCTGCATTGCTTGCTGAAGCTTTCTCAAACAAATCTGGCTTTGACCCTGGAACAAATAACTGAGATCTATTTATTCTTATAGTGTTAGAGGGTACGGGCGTGAAACTCATTTTGTTGGTTTATCATCATAAAATCCTCTTTTCAAGGACAACTTGAATTACAATTATTCTTTGAATACCTTGGATAATGGGTGATTGTCTTCCACCGTACTTTTTAATCTATCGCTAAGAACATGAGTATAAATTTGTGTTGTAGATATATCTGAATGCCCAAGTAGCATTTGTAGTGATCTCAAATCCATTCCATTAGCAAGTAAATGTGATGCAAAGGCATGTCTTAGCTTGTGGGGGCTAACGTATTTTGCATCGATATTCGCTTCTTTGCACAATACTTTTAAAAGTTGATGAAATCTTTGCCTTGAAATATGACCAAGCTTTGAATTTCTTGAAGGAAAAAGCCATTTGTCTTCATTTTTATCTGCATTTAAAAATTCTACTCTTACTTTTAGATACTTTTCTATTGTGGATAAAGTGTTTTGATCAACGGGCACAAGTCTTTCTTTATTTCCTTTACCTGTAATAAAAATAAAATTTTCTTTTTCATATAAAGATGACAATTTTAATCCAACTAGCTCAGAAACTCTTATTCCTGTTGCATATAATATTTCTATCATAGTGAATAGTCTCAACCCTTTAATAGAGTCATCATTTTTAGCTGTCTCTAATAGCCTATCTACCTGATCGTTTGTTAAAAAAATCGGTAGCTTAGAGTTTTTTTTGGGTATTGATATTTGCGAGAACGGATTATCTTTCAGTATATTTTCGGTAACTAAAAAATCAAAAAAGTGTCCTAACGAAGATAATTTCCTGAGGATTGTTGACCTCTCAAATCCTAAATCGTTCATCATTGAAATATATTTTTCAATTGATTTTCTTGAAAATATTAGTTCAGATGATTTGCTTGTTGTTTGTCTTTCTAAAAACTGATTTATATCGCTTTTATAAGACTCAATCGTATTTTTACTTAAACCTTTCTCAGATATCAGTGATTCTAAGAAATTCTCAATAATAGATTTTTCTATTTTCGGCACTATAAATTGTACGTTGAAAAATACTCTAATATATAGTCTTGTGCGTAAGCTTTATTAATCTCGAACAATGAATCTATTATAAGAAAAATCGAAAACTCATCATTCTCATTAAAATTATCATCTCCATGCAATATGTTTAGTAAAATTATTTTCTCACCTATTTGATTTTCAAGAGACTCAAAATAATTATGAAGCTTTATATTTGCAGTTATTGAGGAGACTTTATTTAATTCATTTGGAGTTTTCCAATAACTAATTTTTTTTGAATTTGTAATAAGTTCGTAATACTTAACTATAATATTCTTCTGCCTATCGGAAAAACCTTCATAGTCAATTAATTGATTTAAGTTAGTCTCTTTTATTGCTTTACCGTTCGCCAATGAAAGATAAAACTTAGCTTTAGAAAGCTCTAATGTGTTTGAATTAAGATTCAATTGACTCACCCACTCATTACATTTTTCTGGGTCATCATTTAATATAAAGACCAGGCAAATACCCGATGCATTATCGATATAATCTGGTTTTGGCTGAACTATTTTTATTTTATCATAAATCATTAAAGACGCTGTTTCCAACATACCATGCGCACTAAATAAACTAACATATTTAGGTATTTTATTTACTAATTCAGCCTGAGATGAAGTTTTTCTTATATCTTTAAAGATTTTAATCCGCTCTAATAAAGCTAAATTATCCTCACCAGCGTCCTTAGTGTTACTCAGATCAAAGGACTGGTAAATCTCCGCAAGGTATTTGTGCTCAACCAAGCCTTTTTTGACAAGTTCTTCAGCAATTGAAATTTTTTTAAGGTTGTTCTTCTTATAATTTAAAAAGTAGAACAATTTAAATTTTATTGGTGAATTTATGGAAATATATTTATCAATATCGACATTGTATTTTTGTAATAAATTTAAATTAATTAGATTTATTTCTTTGAGATTTTCAGCTTTAATTTCATCACTATAAATAATTTCAGATAATAAAGATAAATACTCTTCATTATAAGAATTATTATCATCTCGCATTAAAGAGATATTTAGATCAAGAGTTAGTTTATTAGCTGACATTGCATTGCAAAATGATGCAAAATATAAATCACTTAATCTTTCTGATATTAAATTAGAGTTGCTATTACAAATTCTTTTGTATTGATTATAGATAAGTAAATTATCTATCATTCCATCACTTAAAATATCGTTTATTTCATCACTATTTAGTAAGCTAAATAATTGAGATATATTTTTATAATAACCTCTTGAGATTAAAAAATCTGATTTAAGATTTAAAAAAGATAATGAGTCACTATTTGATTTATCGGGTGGAGCTGCTGTAGTTAAGATTACATTTTTTACTAGGTTCGTAAGAGTTGAACTAGTACTTTCTACAGGAGCTGTATTAATTAAATATGCTATATCCTCTATATTAGACCCATCCCATAAATTAGCTTCAAATCCGCCATTAGTTGGATCATATAAACCTATAGCATCGGCTTTAGTGAATAGAAAATTTTCCTGTTTTACGGTTTGATTAGTTAAGTTTACTGCTTCCTGCGTATTTGATTTTTCAACAGAGCTTTCAATTTCGCTTATAGCACTGTTCTCTTGCCAAATTTCATATGGCTCTTGACTTAAATTACTTTCCGCCAAAACATCAATATTAATGAAAAATGAGCTTATAAGAGATAAACTAATGATATATAATGTTACTTTATTACAAATGCTTTTATCAAACATATTAATTTCTTTTAACAGAATATTTTAAAACTGTGAAATTTATTCACATTTAATAATGTCAAAAAAAAGACTCTCTCAAACAAAAAAAAATATAGTTTTTCTAGGCCATATGGGCTCTGGTAAATCAACTATTGGCAGAGGTTTATCAAAAAAACTAGGCTTAGATTTTTATGACACGGATAAAGAAATTGAAAAAGAAATGGGTCAAAAAATTGCAAAAATTTTTGATGAAAGCGGTGAAAGTATCTTCAGAAATATTGAGAGAAAAATTACTTTAAAATTACTAGATAAAAAAAACTCTATTATTGCACTAGGCGGAGGTGGCTTTGAGGATTTAAAAATAAGAAAGTTAATATTGAATAAATGTAATTCAATATGGCTAAAATGTGATTTGAATATTTTAGAAAAAAGATGTAGAGTGTCAAAAAAAAGGCCCCTTTTATCTAATAAAAATATAAAAGCAGAATTTGAAAGATTAAATAAAATTAGGCAGAAAAATTACGCAAAAGCTAAATTCACAATCGATGTGAGCAAAAAAAATAAATATCAAATAATTAAAGAAATTACCGAAGCTTTAAAAATCTAATAATGAAAAAAACTTTAGAGGTAAAGACCGGAACAGACGAATATAAGATATTAATTGGTGATAATATTTTATTGAGCTCAGGCTCATTAATAAAAAAGAAATTAATAAATCCACGAGTTTTTATAATTACTAATAAATTAATCTATAAGCTTTACGGAAAAAAATTAGAGAACTCACTAAAAAAAAATAAAATAAGTTTTAACAAGATAATAATTAATGATGGTGAGAAATACAAAAATATTAAAACTATTAATTTAATTACGTCTAAACTTCTCAAATATAAGGTTGATAGGAATGATACTTTAATTGCTTTTGGTGGAGGTGTTATTGGCGATATTGTTGGTTTTACAGCAAGTATCACATTAAGAGGTATTAATTTTATTCAGATACCTACAACATTATTATCGCAAGTCGACTCTGCAGTAGGAGGCAAAACAGGAGTCAATACTAAAGAAGGCAAAAATCTGATAGGTACTTTTTACCAACCTAAATTAGTGATTTCGGATATTTCACTATTAAAATCTCTTCCAAAAAGGGAGATTTTATCTGGCTATGCTGAAATAATTAAGTATGGACTTATTATGGATAAAAGATTCCTTAATTGGCTTTTAGATAATGAGTCGAAGCTTATGACATTTAACAAAAAATATTTAATTGAGGCTGTTTTCCACTCTTGCAAAAATAAAGCAATAATTGTAAGAAAAGATGAAAAAGAAAAAAATATAAGAGCAATACTTAATTTAGGCCATACTTTCGGACATGCTATTGAAGCAATAAATAATTACCAAAAATCATTAACACATGGAGAAGCTGTATCTATTGGCATCTTGATGGCTCTAGATATGTCTTCACTTCAAGGGAATAGTTTAAATAAAAATATTAATAAAATAAAAGATCATTTTCAAAAATTAAAAATGAAAACAAAAATACCTAACAATATTAAAAGAAAGACATCACTTAAAAAATTTAAAGAGACAATGAGTTCTGATAAAAAAGTAAAAAATAATCATATAAATCTGATTCTTTTAAGGAATTTAGGTAAAGCTTATTTAGCCAATCGATATTCAACTAGAAAATTAGACAGCGTGATAAATAATTATATAAATTAGATGATATTTGAAATTATCGTATTATTTTTAGCCATAATAGTTCTTTTAGCATTTTCTGCGTTTTTCTCTGGTTCAGAAACAGCACTAACAGCAAGTACGCGAAGTAGATTAACTGGCCTTGGCATGAAGGGTAAAAAGAATTCTAATGTCGCAATAGATTTATTGAATAAGAAAGAAGCCTTAATTGGAGCGATTTTACTTGGTAATAATTTAGTCAATATTCTTGCTTCAGCTTTAGCTACGAGTTTATTAATCAAAATTTTTGGGAATACAGGTGTTGCTTATGCCGTAATCATAATGACAGCATTAATTGTGATTTTTGCAGAAATTCTTCCTAAAAGCTATGCTATTGCGAATGCAGAAAAAATGGCACTATTAGTAAGTCCATTTTTAAAACCATTTGTAACTATTTTAGCACCGGTGACATGGCTGATGGAAAAAATCGTTTTTACTATTTTAAATATAATTGGAATTAAACATGACCAGAACGCAAGAAGTTTATCAGTAGCTGATGAAATTAGGGGGACTGTAGATCTACATCATAAAGAAGGAAGATTATTTAAAATGGATAAAGACATGGTGACTGGAATTTTAGATTTATCAGAAACAACTGTTGAGGATATTATGGTGCACAGAAGCAATATCTTTATGGTTAATATTGATGAAGATCCTGAAAAAATAATAAACCAAGTTGTTGAAAGTCCTTATACAAGAATACCTGTGTGGAAAGACAATAATGAAAATATTATTGGCTTAATACATGCAAAAAATCTGTTGAGGAAGCTAAATGAACTTAAATCTGTAAAAATTTCAAGAGAGGATATTAAGAAATCATTAATTAAAACTTGGTTTGTACCAGAAACTACGCCTCTAAAAAATCAATTACAAATGCACCTAAACAGAAAAATTAAATTAGCCATGGTGGTCGATGAATACGGTGTGTTAAATGGAATGATAAGTCTTGAGGATATTATTGAAGAGATTGTCGGAGAGATCAGCGATGAACATGATATCGATTTAACTGATATTGTGAGAAATAAAGATGGCTCAATTAAAGTTCAAGGATCTACAGAAATAAGAAACATTAATAGAAGTTTTGGTTGGGACCTGCCTGATGAAGATGCAAATACTATTTCTGGTTTAATAATAAATGAGTCAAGGTCCTTTCCTAAAGCTGGGCAAGTTTTTCAATTTTATGGATTTAAATTCGAAATAATTGAAACGAAAAGAAATTTGATTTCGCAAGTCAAAATTGCATCACTTAATTAAATCATATTCTGACTTTATATAGAGTTTTAATCTTATTGAGTGTATCTCTGTCGATATTTCTTCTTTAAGTATGTTATGAACAATTC
>CABZIW010000007.1 GCA_902526005.1 uncultured Pelagibacteraceae bacterium | reverse complement strand
ACTTAATTATCTATCTATTGGTGAATTTTCATCTTTTTTAATAATAGTTTTATTATACCTCCCCTTAAATTTAATAACTACATTAAGTCAAAGAAAATATGAAAAAATCAGGTAAATTTATTTTCCAGAAATATGATACTGAAAATTTAATCAATAGAAGAGCTGCGCTTGTAACGATTGCTAAAGCTGGTGTATTCTCGGTGCTTGTTGGAAGATTGGCTTATTTACAAATCGCTGAGAATAGTAATTATAAAAAATTATCTGATAAGAATAGAATAACACACAGATTTCTCGAACCAGAAAGAGGTATTATTTTTGATTTGCAGGGAAGACCAATGGCTATCAATAAACAAAAATATGAAATTATAATAATAAAAGAAGAAACAAGAGACGTAGAAAAATCATTAGTTAGTTTAAAGTCACTTTTACCTCACGCAAATATCGATATAGAAAAAATATTAAAGGAAGTAAATTCAAGAAAAAAATTTATTCCTGTTGGAATTATCGATGATTTAACATGGGAGGATTTTTCTAAAATAAATGTAAATATTCATAAATTAGAGGGAATTTACCCTCAGATTGGCTTCAAGAGATACTATACTCAAGGAGAGTCGCACTCACATTTAATTGGGTATGTTTCTTCAATAAGTAAAAATGAAGAAGAGCAAAACCCATTGTCTAGACTAAGCACAGCAAAAGCAGGGCAGATAGGTGTAGAAAAAGCTAAAGATGAAATTTTAAGAGGTAAACTAGGTAATAAGAATATTGAAGTTAATGCCAGTGGACGAGAAATTAGAGAACTTGATCGAGTAAATAGTGTGCAAGGAAACTACATACAGCTTACAATTGACTCAGAACTGCAAAAATTTTGTTATGAAAGACTAAAAGGACTTAGCGGAAGCGTCTCTGTTATTAATGTTAAAAATGGCGAGTTTTATGCATTAGCATCCTCACCATCCTATGATCCAAATATATTTAGTAAATCTATTTCAAATGAAACTTGGGAAAATCTCTTATCAGATAAATATAAACCACTGATTAATAAATCGATATCCAATCAATATCCTCCTGGATCAACCATAAAACCATTTGTTGCACTTGCAGCTTTAGAGTCAGGAGTTTCTCATAAAGAAACTTTTTTTTGTGATGGTAAACACCTAATAGAAGATACTAGTCTAGAATCAGGATACAAAACATTTCATTGCTGGAAGAAGGAAGGACACGGAAATGTAGATATGACAAAGGCAATAAAGGTATCTTGTGATGTTTATTTTTATCAAATTGCAAGAAGAATAGGTATTAATAAAATTGCAGAGGTTTGTAAAAGATATGGGTTAGGAGAAAAAGTTTTCAATTCTCTTTACGAAGAAAAAGGTGGGTTAGTTCCAAATAAACAATGGAAATTAAAAAATCTTGGTAGTAGATGGATGGTAGGAGAAACTTTATCTGCTGGTATAGGCCAAGGATATTTTTTAACAACTGCCGCGCAGCTGTCTCTCGCATTAGCCCAACTAATTAATAATGGAAATAGACTTAATCCAAAATTAATTTATGACAATGAAGTTCCCAATGTTTATGATGAGCGAATTATTGCAGATCCTAAATATCTAAAAATTATTAAAAACGCATTAGACGAAGCTACTAATTCTCCTGGGGGAACTTCCTATAGATCTAGAATTACCGGTAAATATAAAATGGCAGGTAAAACAGGTACATCTCAAGTAAGGGCAATATCAATTAAAGAAAGAGAAGAGGGTTTAATAAAAAATAAAGATTTGCCGTGGGAAAAAAGAGATCATGGTCTTTTTATCGGATACGGCCCAACTACAGATCCTAAATATGCAGTTTCTGTAATTGTTGAACATGGAGGCAGTGGATCTGGATCTGCAGCTCCAATTGCATCAGATATATTCAAATATTTATTTGAAAAAAAACTCAATTTAAAAAGAAACGAAATTTTTAATGTTTAATCAAAATAACTTTTATAGTTCAGCCTTTGCCAAACTACAAAGTATAAATTATCCACTACTGGGTTTAATAATTACATTGTTTTTTGTGGGTTTGGCTGCACTATATAGTATTTCAAATGGAGACTTTAACTCGTGGCCATTGAAGCATTCTCAAAGATTTATACTTGGATTAATCATCTTTTTTTTAGTCATATTCTTTGATTTAAGGTTAATATTTGGTTATGCATATGTAATTTTTATCCTGAGCATTATATCTTTAGTTATCATTCCTTTTTTTGGAATTGAAAGTAACGGTGCTACTCGATGGATCAATATAGCTGGTATAAGTCTACAACCTTCTGAATTTGTTAAATATACATTAATCTTAGCTCTAGCTAAGTATTTTCATTCAATAAATAACGATAGTAGTTTTATTAAAACTCTGATTATTCCCCTGATCATTACTATAGTTCCAGTATTGTTAGTAATTACACAGCCGGATTTAGGTACAGCTCTTATAATTCTACTTGGCGGAATAAGTCTTTTTTGGATCTCCGGTTTAAATTATAAATATTTTATAGTAGGCGTATTTTCAATTTTATGTTCTTTACCAGTTTTGTGGCAATATCTCAAAGATTATCAGAAAGATAGAGTGCTCACTTTTTTTAATCCTGAACGTGATCCTCTTGGAAATGGATATCACATAATGCAATCAAAAATTGCTCTTGGCTCTGGTGGTATTTTTGGGAAAGGCTACATGGAAGGTACTCAGAGCCATCTAAATTTTCTTCCTGAAATGCAAACAGATTTTATATTTACAATGTTAGGTGAGGAATTTGGTTTCATAGGGACATTACTTTTATTATTAATATATGCAGCCTTAATTATGATTTCTATTCGTCTTGCACTAAAAAGTCGCAGCTTATTTAGTAAATATTTATCTTTGGGAGTATGTAATGTATTTTTCATTTACGTTTTTGTAAATATTGGAATGGTCACAGGCTTGCTTCCAGTAGTAGGAGTTCCACTTCCATTTATATCCTATGGAGGGAGTTCGATGTTAGCAGTTATGTTTGGGTTTGGACTTTTAATGAATTGTTATATCAATCGAAATATAATAATTGAGAAAACAAATTATTAGAAATTATTGTTTCGTAAAGTAATCCTCCTGGCTGCTTTCACGATAAACATCAGTTGTTGCGCAGTGTAAAGCACCACCAAATGGATAAGCATCCCTGAAAGGAACCGGAACAACTTCGAAATTTAACTTATCGAGTTGATCCATCTGGTGAACCTCAGTTTCTTCAACGCAAACTGTTTTTGGATCTAGCATAAGAACGTTCATGCTAAGCCATACGCTTGAATAGCATAATGGAGGAGGAGAATTGTGAGCGGGTCTAGCGGCATCGACTATTTCCCAGTCATTATCATGAAAAATTTTTCTTTGTTCATCAGGTAGTCTTCTTTCAGGATTATTTAATATCAACCCCGGCCTCAATGGCGTAAATGTAGCGTCAATATGTGTAGGAAAAGGATCAGTTGGGAAATTAAGTACATGAATACGTTGGTCTGGAAAGTGTCTTTTAATCCAATCAATGCCTTTTAAGTTCGTTGTAAACCCGTGTTGAATAAATAAATCTTTGCCCATTCTTAACACATCGGCTGCATCAAATAGTGGTTCTTCTTCAGTAGTAACAAACTTTTTATTGGCAACCCATTCGTATCTTTGTTCTATTGTTATTTCATCTGCAAGATAATTGTCCCTGTAAGATTTATCCGTTAATCTTGGTTTTGGAGCAGTTTCCCATTTCATTTCTGGGTCTTGGTCAAAAAAACTTTGTAATAGCGGTCGATAACATAAATATTCAAACCATCTTGAACGAAAGGACATCGTAGCTTCCAGCATCTCACTGCCTAAAGTAAGTATAACATCTCGAGGAGGCATACAGCCAAACATTGTTTCTATACTCCAATCAGGGGTACCAATTTTCTGATTGAAATCTAGTGGAGATGGACGATCTACTTTTATTCCTCTTTTTTTTAAAATATCAGAGAAATTATCAAGTAAATAATTTGCTCTATCAATTGTATGTTGTGGCCTTGGTCCAAATTGACCTTTCATGTCAGAGTCTTCAGGAATTTTAGGAGCCATTGCAGGTTCAACTGGAGCAATGCAACAATTATCTGCTCTTCCAACAATTATGTGTTTTAGAGGATCCCACTCATTCCATGAATTTACTATTTTCACCATTTCAAATCTTAGTTATCAAATTAAATAATGGCTTGAATTCAAACTAAATTGAAAGTAAGAGTCAAGCGATTTCATTATCTAGGAGTTATTTTGACTAGTAATATTAATCAATATGATGTTGCAATTGTGGGTTTCGGACTAATTGGACAAATCTGTGCAAAAGTATGCAGCCAATACAATCTTAGAACACTAGTTATTGAGTCTAAACCGGACACTGAATTTTCCTCAGAAGCTGTATCATTTGATGATGAAAGTTTACGTTTACTAGAAAATGTTGGTTTATACGATTCTCTTAAAGTATTTTTAAATAAACCAGATTTTACTGACATTGTGCTAACTAATGGAAAAGTGATCCAACGAAATCCAGTATTACACACTGACAATGACTTTCCTTCTATTTGTACTTTTTTTCAGCCAGAGATCGAAAAAATAATAAGAGAAAAATGTAAGGCTGATGAAAATATAGATTTACTATTTGATAACGAACTTATTAACTTTAGTTTAAATGATAATAAAGTGGGACTTGATACAAAAAGTAGTAACAAATTAAAACATTTTGAAGCCCTTTACCTAATTGCATGCGATGGTGCAAATTCTTTTGTAAGAAATAAATTAGACATTGAGTTCGTTGATCAAAGATACTCAAAAAATTGGCTTCTTGTCGATATATTGCTAAAGAATGAAAATAGTTTAGAAAATGTTTTCAGGCAAATTTGCGACGATAAAAGACCTACTTCTTATATTTCTCTTTCAAATAGAAGACATAGATTTGAATTTCAATTACTAACAGGCGAACAACACCAAAAAATTATTCAAAAAAATAATATCCAAAACTTAATTTCAAAATGGATAGAGCCTAAACAGTACGAGATTGAAAATATATCTATTCAAAATTTTAGAGGATCTTTTGCTAATACTTTTCAGAAAAATAATGTTTTTTTAATAGGTGACACCGCTTATCAAATGCCACCCTATGCTAGTCAAGGTCTAAATACTGGAATTAGAGATATACTAAATCTAGTATGGAAAATTAACCTAGTTGTCAATTTTAATTGCAATAAAAATCTTTTACTTTCTTATGATTTAGAAAGAGCTCAACCAATAAAGCAAACAATAAAATCATCTATTGCACTTGGACAATTGATTGACTCACTATCTATGGCATTTCAGAAAAACATGCCATTAGAAGAGGCAATCGCCCCAGAGGCCAGAGACCAAGCATTTGGGAGAAATAAGAATATTGAAGAAAAGGAATCAAAAAAAGGTATTTTTAGTCATTCTCAGAGTGAGATGATAATTAACAGAAGACTTTCTAATAGAGAGATTACTGATAAACAAGGTATTGCTTGCTTAGATAAAATGATTGGAAATTGTTTTGCAATATTTTCAAAAAAAGATGTAAGAAATGAGTTAGCTGACGATATATATAAAAAATTAATTAACCTAAATTTTAAATTTATTTATGACTATTCTAATTTTAATATCGGCGCTGAGTTATCCGATTATTTAGAAGCAGGGGAAATAATTATTAGACCAGATAAAAAGATCTATGGACTTGCATCAAAAGGGTTAGATATTAATAAACTTGTATCTGAGCTATTAATGCAGATTGAATAGAATCAACCCCTTGCTGATGTACAAAATAATGTTGTATAAATGTGACATTTTTAAAAATATTAGGAAAAATTAAACAAATTCAATTACTTAAATTATAAAAGAAACTTGTTTTACCATATTTAGAATATACTGTTCACTTATGTACTAAATATAGTACTGCTATCTAAATAAACATAACGAGGGGGAAAGTTATGATTAGAAACGCACAGAACGCGATAAAGGCTCTAACGAGTCTTGGTCTTTCACTGCTAGCATTGGGTATTGTTGTTGGCCTGTTAAGCGGGGGAAGCATCCCATTTGTTGGCAATATAGCTAGCAATATCGTATCTCTTGTGAACCAGTTAGGAAATGCCGGAGTTGTTGGATTAATTGCTGTTGGCGTTATTCTCTGGTTATTTAGAGATTAAACATATTATCACTTCCCATGTTTGCACATGGGAGGTGATAAAAAATTAGAATATGATCTCAAGAATTAAACAAATATTAAGAGAAATCATTGATTTTGGCTTATTGTTGATTGCAATAGCTATAATTTTGGAAGTACTCTTTGGGCCATCATCACCTTTTTTAGGAAAAAATATTACTCAGAACCTGGTAGGTTTGATAAACCAATTAGGAAGTGAGGGTGTTGTGGGTATAATTTCTGTAGCAATCATTATATATCTTTGGAATAGACTTCAAAAATAATAAGTAAAACTAACATTTTTCTTGCCCATTTAGTAATTTTAATAGACCCTATCCCTCTGTTTATTTCAAATTGGAGGAAATTTAGTGAAAAATTTAAAATTATTAATTATTGGATTGGCTATAAGCGCTATATCTTCAATGGCATTAGCGGACGGTCATTGGTCAAAAATTAGAATTGGGACGGAAGGCGCATACGAACCATGGAACTTTACAGATGCATCAGGAAATCTCGTTGGCGCTGAGTTAGATCTTGCAAGAGATCTATGTAAAAGAATGAACGCTGAATGTGAGTTCGTTCAACAGGACTGGGATGGAATTATTCCTGCACTAGTTAATGGTAAGTACGATGTAATCATGGCAGGTATGTCAGTAACCGAAGAAAGAAAAAAAACAATTAGTTTTTCTAAAGCTTACATGACAGAACCAGCTAGATTTTTCACACTTAATAGTTCACCATTAAGCACTTTTACTTCAGCAAAAAACTTAAATCTTGATGATGAAAGTAGTGCTACTTCTGGTACTATAAGTGCGTTAAACAATGCAATGAAAGGTATGAATATTGGAGTAACTGTTGCGACAATCCACGAGGATTTTGCAAATAAATACTTAGATTCAAACTTAAAGGTTTATCCAACGCAAGACGAAATGAATCTTGATCTTGCGGCTGGTAGAATAGATGCAATGTTATGTGATGTTGGAACAGCAGAAGCATTTATGGAAACTTCGGGTGGTTCTAATGTAGTAACTTTCGGTCCAAATGTGTTTGGAGGACTTTTAGGTGAAGGTGTTGGTGCAGGTATCAGACAAGGAGACGCTGACCTTAAAGCAATGTTTGATAAAGCAATAGCTGATGCGGCTGCAGATGGAACAATTTCTAAAATATCAATGCAATGGTTTGGTAAAGACCTAGCACCGTAATTTTGAAATTAGTAACGTAAAAAAACGGCTGACTAATACTCAGCCGTTTTTTTTTATATAAATAAATATGTTTGAAGTATTTTCCTTTGGTTCATCTGGATGGGGAGATGAGATGCTTATGGGTGCACTGATGACAGTTCTTGTAAGCGCGTCATCTTTACTTTTAGGCATTCTGATAGGAATTATTTTTGCTGCATGTAAACTATCAAATATTTTTATTCTAAAAATAGTAGCAAATACATACACAACAATAATAAGAGGCATACCTGAGCTTTTAGTCATATATCTTCTTTTTTTTGGTGGCAGCGGCGCAGTTATGTATATTGCTAAAATTTTTGGTTATGATGGTTATATTGAACTGAATGCATTTACAATTGGCACAATTGCTGTTGGTTCAATTTCAGGGGCTTATTCTACAGAAGTCATTCGAGGTGCGGTTAACTCCGTTCATAAAGGGCAGTTTGAGGCAGGTAAAACACTTGGATTAAATGGATATGGTCTCTATGGAAGAGTAATATTCCCACAAGTTGCAAGAATTGCACTGCCAGGTATTGGTAATGTGTGGCAAATCACACTTAAAGATACCGCGCTCATTAGTGTTACAGGGTTAGTTGAAATTATGCGACAGTCGCGTATTGCCGCGGGCTCAACACATGAACCATTTATATTTTATACGGCTGCTATTATTCTGTATTTGGTAATTACCAGGCTTTCTAACATTTTATTTGATAAGGCTGAAAATACTTACTCTAAAGGCTTTGTATCTAAGGGTGCGCTATGAGATTTGAATTAATGTATGAGTCATTTTTCAAAATAATTGAGGGTATTCCTCTTACGTTACAAGTGGTTTCTATTTCAACAGTACTCGGACTAGCATTAGCAATAATCGTGGCATTGATGAGAATTTCTGGCAAAAAATCAATGTCAATTCCTGCATATTATCTTGTCTATTTAATTAGGGGGACACCTCTGTTGCTACAGTTGTATTTTGTTTATTATGGTCTTGGTCAATTTTCATTTATTCGAGAAAGTATATTATGGCCAATTTTAAAAGAGCCATATTGGTGTGGTATCATTACACTGACTATCAGCACTGGTGCTTATTCCTCTGAAATAATTCGAGGAGGTATCCTTTCTGTGTCTAAAAATTTTATAGAAGCATCAGGAGCATTAGGACTGAATAAAATTAAGACATTTCTGCTAATTACACTTCCAATTACCGTACGACAAGCATTACCCGCTTATGGTAATGAGTTGATATTAATGGTTAAAGCTAGTTCGTTGATTTCAATTATCACGCTCATGGAAATTACTGGAATAGCTCGAACTATAATCTCAAAAACCTATGCACCTGTTGAAATATTTTTAGTAGCGGGATCAATATATTTAATTATCAACTTCATTATAGTTTTAGCTGTTGGGTTAGCGGAGAGAAAATTAGGAACAGTGAAAGCTAATTAATTACTTTTTGGAAGGCATATTCAGTTGTATTGCTTATGTCATTTAACTTTCTTGTTTTTGACATTTTTTTATAATTTAATTTTTTATACATTTTGTGAGCTTCCTTGAATCTAGTATCAGTCCATAGCACTATCTTTCTTTTTTTATATTTCTTTGCAATACTCTCAATCCTTAACATTAGTTTTTTTGCCAAGCCCTTCATTCGATAATTTTTATCTATATATAGCTTATGTATTTCTAAGTTATTTTTTTCATGTGGTATATAGCCCATGCATCCGATAATTTTATTTTTATCAACATATACCCAGAACTTTCCTTTTTTATTTTTAAAGTAAGAATAAACATTTCTTAACTCTGGAGAGTCGTTGTCTACATCAAGGTAGCAATTTTTATAATCCTTAAAGCATCTTTTGATTAAGTTGATTATTTGATTTCCGTCTTTATTTCTTGCTAGTCTTAGTTGCATAATGTTAGATTATATAATTCTATGAGCTATTTTCATAATAAAAGAATTTGGGTTACGGGCGCTTCATCCGGCATTGGCCGATCAGTTGCAATTAAGCTATCAAAATTAGGTGCAGAAGTAATATTAACTGCGCGAAATAGAGACAAATTAGAGGAAGTAAAAAAAGAATGTGGAAATGTAAAGGCGCATATTTTTGATCACGATCTCTCAAATTTGGAGTCCATTGACGATTTAGTTAATAGAGTTACTCGAGAGGTTGGTTCAATAGATATACTCTTTAATAATGCTGGAGTATCTGCATATTCTGCAGCGAATGAAACAGATTTTAATGTGTATACACAAGTTATGAATCTAAATTTTCTCTCAGTTGTTAAATTAACTAAGTGTTTGCTTCCACAAATGATATCAAATAAAAAAGGTCAGATAGTAACGAACACCAGTTTGTCTGGAAAATTTGGATCAAAAAAAAGAACTGTTTATGCTTCATCAAAACATGCATTGCACGGTTTTATGGACTCGCTTCGAGCTGAAGTTCATGAACATAATATTAAAGTTAACACTGTCGCTCCAGGATTTGTTAACACTGAGATAGGTATGAAAGCCTTAACTGGAGACGGCACTCCTTATGGTGCTAATGATAGAGGCCATGAAAGTCAAGGTATGGATTTGGATAAAGCCTCAGAAATGATTATTAAATCAATAGAGGCAAATAAAAGAGAAGCTTATATTGTTCCGAGAATAAGCTTTCCAAAAATAGCATTATATATATCAAGATATTTCCCTGGTTTAGGGGCTATTATTGCTCGTAATTATAATGAAGAGGAAAATGGCTGATTATTGATTTTTTAAATATTCAACAAGAAATTTCATACTGTCAATGCCCCAATACATTTCATCATCGATGTAAAATGTTGGTACTCCAAACGCTCCTTTATTAATAGCAAATTCAGTATTTTCTCTTAATTTATTTTTAATTTCATCACTTGAAATTCCTTCAGCAAAACTATTTGCATCCATTCCAGACTCAGTGGCGACTTGGGTCAGAAGTTCCTGATCATTAAGATTCATTGCTTTTGTCCAAATAGACTCAAACATAACTTGCATGTAATTTTCTAAAATATCATTTTTTTGGGCTAAGACCGCCCCTCGCATATGAGGCACTGTTAATATTGGAAAATAGGGATTCATCTTAAATGGAATATTGAGTGTTTTTGTCCAACGAGTAATATCTTTAAACATATATTCTCCCTTTTTTTGGACAGTTGCAGGCGGTTGATTTCCTGTAGCCTTAAATATGCCTCCCAACAGAACAGGCATAATTTCAATTTCAGCTCCTTCGTCTTTAATTACTTTAAGATTATTGTAGGCTAGGTAGGAGTAAGGACTTCCAAAATCAAAGCAAAATGTTACGTTTTTAGACATATATAATGGTATAAATATAAACAATTAGATCAAATAGTAAAATGAAGATTGTAGTAATAACCGGTGAAGAGTCTGGCGATAAATTAGCCGCATCAGCCATAAAAGAACTAAAAAAAATTTCAAATGAGCCTCTCAAAATTTTCGGTATAGGTGGAAGAGCCCTTGAAAAAGAGGGAATTCAAAAATTCTTTGATATATCAGAAATTAACGTGATGGGATTAATTGAAGTTATTCCTAAGATATTTAAAATAAATCGCATAATAAAATCAGTGGTAAATCAAATTATTGAACTTGATCCTGATATTATTTTCACAGTTGATAGTCCGGATTTTACTTTGAGAATTGCTGAACGGATAAAAAAACGAAACAATAAATTAAAAATTCTTCATTATGTGGCTCCTAGCGTTTGGGCATGGAGGCCTGGACGTGTCCATACAGTAAAAAAATCAGTAGATCACTTGCTGACAATTCTACCCTTTGAGAAGAAAATATTTGAGAAATATGAAGTACAGACAACTTTTGTAGGTCATCCGATAACAGAGATAAATATTGAAAACTTTAAAAAGAATCAAATTAATGAGGGAGACAGAGAAGTTTTCTTAATTTTACCGGGTAGTAGAAAAAAGGAAGTTGTATCTCTTTTACCAATTTACTTAAAAGTAATAAGGGCCATGAAGTTAGATGACAAGTATGAGCTTGTAATGCCACTTACAAAAGAAATGACTTTTTATGTAGAAGATATCTTAAGTGAATTCGGTTTACAAAATAGAATAAAAATAATTCTAGATGAGCACATTAAATACTCTTATTACTATCATGCAAAACTTGGCATTGTGACCTCAGGGACAGCAGCTCTAGAAGTTTCATATTTTAATACACCATATGTGACAGCATACAAATTCAATCCTGTAACCTATTTTATACTGCAATTCCTTATTAAAACTAGAATGGGTAATTTAATTAATATTATACAAGGGAAATTTATCATACCTGAGCTGCTACAAAGTAAAAGCAATAAAGATAATATTATGTATTATTTAAAAAAATTTTTAGATGATAATGATTACCTTCAAGAAGTTCTATCAAATGCAAGTGAAGCTACTGCGAAACTCAAATCTCAAAGCACACCAAGTATAATGGCGGCAGAAAAAATTATTCAGATAATTAATGAAAAATAAATCTAATTATACTGAAATTGAGTCAAAAGCTTTATGGTACTTACAAAGATACGCATCAAGCTCAGAAAACTTAAGAAATTATCTAAGACGAAAAGTTAAAGATAGCCATTTAAGTATTAACTCAGAAGAAATTATCAATGAAATAATTTTTTCATTAGAAAGACAAAAAATTCTAAATGATCAGCTATTTTCTGAGAGTAAAATTAGGAATTATCTAAATAAGGGTTGGTCACTAAAAAAAATTGAATTCAAACTTAAGGAACTATACGTAAAGGATAATATAATTATTGATGCAATACAGACCGTTAAAGATTCAGTTAAAAATATTGATCTTATAGCCGCTTGTAGGTTAGCGAAAAAGAAATCTATAGGACCTTATAGGAAAAATGAACTTACAGAAAAAATAAAAATGAGAGAGCTTGGAGTTTTGTCAAGAGCAGGTTTTTCATATAACATTGTAAAGAAGATATTATTTGAAATGAGCAAGGAGGAGCTGGAAGATATTTATGATCAAAGGTAAAACAATTATTGTTACAGGTGCCGCAAGAGGCTTGGGACAGAAATATGCTCTTGAATTTGCGAAAGCAGAAGCAAATATCATTTTTGCAGATATATCTGATTGTTCTGAGACAGAGAAAAAGGTGAGCGAAGTTACAGATAAATTTTTAAGTCTAAATCTCGATGTGACAGATATAAACTCATGCAACAATATGATGGCGAAGGCTGTTGATAAATTTTCTAAAATAGATGTATTGGTAAATAACGCCGCACTTTATGGAGCATTAAAAAGTTCACGATTTGAAGATATTGATCCAGATCAATGGGACAAAGCGATGAATGTTAATGTAAAAGGACTTTGGAATTGCTGCAGAGCAATATCTCCAATAATGAGAGAAAACAAAAGTGGCTCAATAATAAATATCGCTTCTCTAGCAGCTAAATTTGGCATGCCTTACGCCGCAGATTACGCTACATCAAAAGCTGCCGTGATTGGACTAACTCGGGTTATGGCGAGAGAAATGGGAAAAGATAACATTCGTGTGAATGCAGTAGCGCCATCCATGGTAAGAACCGAGTCGGCAAAGGAATTTTTAGGAGAAAAAGCAGAACGTGGTTTTGAGGTTATTTCTAAAGGGCAGATATTACAGAAGACACTTGAAGTTGATGATATATATGGAACTGTTCTTTATCTTGCAAGTGATCAAAGTAAATTCGTTACAGGACAAACCCTGATGGTAGATGGAGGCAGTGTGCTTCTATAAAGAATGAAAAAGGAAAAAAGTAAATTAAAAAGTAATCCTATTGCAAGACAGTTAAGGACAGATAAGTTTAGACCAAAAAAGGTCGCAAATAAAAAAAAACTTCATGAAAAAAAAAGAATAAAAATTAAATTATGACAACTGTTTCAGAGGCCGTAAACAATCGCCAATCAATCAGAGCTTTTACAAAAAAGCAGGTATCGAATGAAATACTAGAAAGCCTAATTAATAAGTCTTCTAGATCCCCATCGGGAGGTAACTTACAGCCATGGAGAATATTTATAATAAATGGGAACTCGATGAAACGTTTTCTTGAATTTCAGGATAAATGGAAGGGCACAGACACACCTGAGTACCCAATTTATCCTGCAAAACTTAAAGAGCCCTATAGAACTTCACGGTTTGAAGTTGGTGAACAGTTATACGGTTCTATTGGAATTGAAAGATCAGATTCGCAAGCAAGGGTAGATCAAATGCTTAAAAATTTCACTTTTTTTGGTGCACCAGCAGCATTATTCTGTTTTGTAGACCGCCAGATGAACCAACCTCAGTGGTCAGATTTAGGAATGTTCCTACAGACATTTATGCTACTTGCTCAAGAAGAAGGAATTGATACTTGTGCACAGGAATCTTGGTCACTTAGGCAGAAAATGGTATCTGAATTTGTTGAAGCTGACTCTGATCTCATGTTATTCTGTGGCATGGCAATTGGATACAGAGATGCTTCCTCGCCATTAAACAATTATAAAACTAATAGAAGATCACCAGAAGATTGGTGTACATTTATAAAAAAATGATAGAAAAAAAATTTTTTACTCATAAAAATAAAAAAATTGCATATGTCGATGTTGGTACAGGTGATCCAATAATCTTCTTTCACGGAAACCCAAGCTCATCCTATTTGTATAGAAATATTATTAAAAACTTAAATAGTGGTTATAGATGTATTGCGGCAGATATGATTGGTATGGGTGACTCTGATAAGTTAGATAATCCTGGTCATATGACTTATACATTTGACACTCATTTTGAATACTTATCTGAATTAATAAAAAGTCTAAATTTAAATGAAAAAATTACCCTGGTAGGACAAGACTGGGGAGGACCATTAAGTATTAAATGGGCGAGAGAGAATTCAGATAAAGTAAGAGGCATATGTTATTTTGAAACAGTTATTGCGCCGATAAAATCTGAAGAAATGCAAGAACCGCTCAAAAGTTTATTTATGATGCTAAGGTCCGAAAAAGGTGACAAAAAGGTTTTAGAAGAAAATTTCTTTGTTGAAAAAATGTTGGGAACAGACCCAATTACTCCTTTAAGTGAAGAAACTATGGCTGTTTATAGAAAACCGTTTCTTAATCCTGGGGAGGATAGAAGACCAACTTTGGACTGGCCGCGACAAATACCAATTGATAAAGAACCGAAGCACGTCCATGAAGAAGTTAAAAAAAATCTATCTTTCATGATGGAGACAGAAATACCAAAACTTTTAATCATTGCAGAGCCAGGCCGTTTAATGCCAAAGCCTCTAATTGAATTTTGCAGAAAATTTAAAAATCAGTCCGAAGCGACTGTAAAAGGCAATCATTTTGTTCAAGAAGACTCACCTGACGAAATAAGTGAAAATATAGATAATTGGTTGAAGTCTATTTAAATTAACCCTCTTCAGCGTCTGGATACAATTCCATAGAAACAGGCGAAGCTCTACTGCTTACAAGCACAGTGCTTCCTTGATCCTCTAATGGAACAGCAGTTCTGATAGTCATTCTGTATATCCCAAATAAACCTAGGCTGGTGTGAATTAGAAACAAGTATATCCAAAAACCTGAAGCTCCAATTATATCAATTGCCAGCCCTCCCAAGATAGGTCCAATTGTAAGGCCTATGCCTCCTGCCAGTTGAAGCCCTGAGCTTGCTGCAACCATTTCTCTTTTTGACAAAAAATCATTTGTATGAGCAATCGATAGCGCATAAAGAGGCACAGTCAGTCCTCCAAATATGAAAGTAATTGCTACGAGAACAGAAAAAGTATTGCCAAAAATTAGAGCTAAAATAGAGAAGATACCTGCTAAAAAAGCAACAATTACGATAATTGTTCTTCTATCATACGTATCTGACAAATAGCCGATAAGATACTGATTTAGTGCTCCTCCAATAATAAATGTAAACATAAAAATTGATACTTGCTCAATTGATAGTCCACTTTTTAAACCATATATGGTCCCGATTCCCCAAAGAGTTCCATGAGCCAAACCTGTCATCATAGCAGCAATTACTCCAAGAGGAGATGCTTCATAAAGCTGTCTGACATTTAAAAACTCAGTAACACTGAAATCTGGCTGTTTACTAACAACAATTAATATTGGTACGAGAGATATGGAAATTAGAATTGAAACGAGCATGAACAAAGATGCGGTTTCTGGATTTGCTAAATTCAGAAATAATTGACCTACTGCACTTCCAGCCATACTAACCATCATATAAATAGATAAAGCTTTACCTCTGTTATTATTTTCCGAAAGGTCATTGATCCAACTTTCTGCAACGGTATACATGCCTACAAAACACATTCCAGATATAAAACGCATTAAAAACCATCCAAAGAAACTTACATGAATTGAATGCAAGAGAATTGAGATAGAAGCAATTGATGCAAGAGCTGCAAACATTCTTACATGTCCAACACTTTTAATGCGACGGGGTATCAAGAGGGCACCAGATAAGAATCCGGCATAATATCCAGTAAGTATAATACCCGCTGATGCAGCAGAGTACCCTTCGATTGATGCCCTGACTCCAATCAAGCTGCCTTGAAGCCCATTAGCAAGCATTATCATTGCAACACCAAAAAATAGGGCCCATGTTCCCTTAAGCAAGCTGTACATATTTAAAATTTATGAAGTTATTTCAAAGCCATCTTCTGACTGACTTCTTGTAGTCTAAGTAAACATTTCCGAATTCTTTTTCAAGATATTTTTCCTCTGGAATTATTACTCCATAAGTCAATAGTGGTATTGATATAGCCGCACTAATTACATACCACCATGAGTTGAATGCAAGTCCGCAACTTAATAGAATTATTACCATTGCTAAGTAAATTGGATTTCTTGAATATTTGAATGTTCCACCAACAAACAATTGATTTTGAACTGATTTTGGGTGAGGGTTTTCTTCATTATCAGAAAATATTTTTAAGGTGTAAATAGCCATTAAAAAAGAGGAAACAGCAATAATTAATCCGATGATTAAAACTATCATACTTCCTTTAAAGAGAGGCAAATGTATAAAAAAACTATCAAGGAGGCTTGATGCTATCAATCCAATCATTAGGGCATAAGGAGGGAAAAACGTTGTCCTAGCGCCTTGGGCTCTGACAGGTTTTATAGGGTCTTTATTGTTTATCATATTTATGTTTAAATAATTGAATTATTTAATTTTTTAAGTTAAACCCACCCTAAATTATTTGACAAGTATAAATTATGTTTAAGAAAAGACAATCAATACAGCAGGTTGAAGAGAGCAATGAACTTGCCCCTAAATTCGATGATAATGGTTTGATAGTTGTTACAACAGTTGACTATAGAACTAATGAAATTTTAATGACAGGTTTTATGAATGAAGAGGCACTTGAAAAAACTATTACAACGAAAGAAGCTTTCTACTTTAGCAGAAGTCGAAATGCCTTATGGCATAAAGGAGCTAAAAGTGGATATACTCAAAAAGTAAAGGAAATCCTAATTGATGATGATCAAGATGCCCTTTGTTTGAAGGTTGATATAGGAGAAAATGGCGCTAGTTGTCATGTTGGTTATAAGTCTTGTTTTTACCGCGAAATTGACTTAGAAGATACTGCAAATAAGTCTGGATTAAGGTTCACAACAGAAGAAAAAGTTTTTGATCCTGATGAAGTTTACGGAGATGAACCAAATCCAACTAAATTATAAAGGAAAATAAAATGGCTGTCCCAAAGAGTAAGATATCGAATTCCAAAAGAGGTATGAGAAGATCTCATTTACGTCTAAAGGGAAAAAATTTTATTGAAGATAAAGAGTCTGGTGAAATGAGACTTTCTCATCACGTTGATATGACAACCGGCACTTACAATGGAAAGAAAATCTTTACACCAAAAGCAGAAAAATAATTTAACCCCAACAAAGATCTTCCTTAACTAGCATCATACCGTTTTCATAAATAAGTCCATTTTTTCTATCATTAGCTATAAAGCAAGGTCCATCAAGATCTATAAAATCCGCGTTTTTATATAACGGCAATAACGGCAACATTGATAAGGAGCTGGAGACCATGCATCCAAGCATGATTTTTAGATCTAACTTTTTTGCCTCTTCGACTATTTTTACTGCTTCTGAAAGACCACCGGTTTTGTCGAGTTTAATATTTATCGTATTATATTTATGAGCCACTTTTGCCAAATCAGAACTGTCATGGAATGACTCATCTGCACATAAAGAAATAGGAAAATTCAATCCTTTTAGCTCATTATCATTTTCAGATAACAGTGGTTGTTCTATTAAATCAATCTTTGTTTTTACAAATAAATCAGCATTTGATTTTAAGTCATCTATATTGAATGCCTCATTAGCATCAACGATTAATACTTTATTTGGAGAAAGCTCTCTTGTTTTTGTTAAGATTTGGTGAAGATCGTTTTTATTAACTTTTAATTTTAATGTTGGAAATTCTAGATGATTACTTACATCCTCTATCATTTTTTCTGGCTCATCTAATACTACGGTATAGCTGCCAGGTAATGTAGTTGGTTTTGTAACTCCCATTAATTTCCAAATCGAGGTATTTTTAATCTTACATTCGAGATCCCACATCGCACAGTCAATTGCATTTCTTGCTGCCCCATTTTTTAAGAAATTATCGAGATTAGTTAAGTTGACATTACCTTCTTCAATGTCTGGTTTTAAATTGTTAATTTCCGAAGTTACGCTATCAATAGTTTCATTATACCTTTTATAAGGAACACACTCGCCATAACCATAAAAATTATTACTTTCTATCTGTACTTCAATTGTTTCGGCTGTAGTTTTAGAACCTCTAGAAATATTAAATGATTTATTTAAATCCCAAGATATATGCTTTATCTGAATATTAGACATTAATGTTTTCAAATTTTTTCAATAATCTGAATGAATGGATCAAGGCTGTCTTGTAAAGGGTCTAAACATGGTAAGCCATATTCTTTAGATAATCTGTCCTTATGATCACTTGCCTCAGACTCACAATTAGATGTATTAAGTGCAATGCCAATACATTGTATTTGCTTATTAGTAAGCTTACCATTTTGTATTGTCTGATCGATAACCTCTCTTATACTCGGTAAAGGTGTATCCACGCCCCTCATATTAGTTCGTGTTGGTTCATGACATACAACAAATGCATCCGGTTGGCTTCCATGAAGCAATCCTAGTGAAACTCCTGCGAATGAAGGGTGAAACAGAGATCCCTGACCTTCAATAATATCCCAGTGATTATTATCATTGTCAGGCGATAACCATTCGACTGCTCCTGAGATAAAATCAGAAACAATAGCATCAATTGCAATGCCACTTTCTGCAATTAAGATTCCAGTTTGTCCAGTTGCTTTGAAAGATGCATCTATTTGATTACTCTGCATCGCTCTTTCAATTGCGAGTGCTGTATATTTCTTTCCCACAGAACAATCTGTTCCTACAGTAAGTAGTCTTTTGCCTGATCGTTTTATTCCTTTTCCTGTCTGAAATTGTTTTTTACTAAACCGTAAATCATGAAGTTGAACATTATTTCTTTCAGCCGCTTCTGCAATTTCACTAAACGAGGATAGTTTTGTATGCATTCCACTGGCTACATTCATTCCAGATGATATTGCATTAATTATAATAGATTTCCATTCTTCAGGCATAACGCCCCCGGCATTCACTACGCCAATAACAAATGTCTTGGCGCCATTCTTAACAGCTTCTTCTATACTCATTTCCTTTAAACCTAAGCTAGATTTGGCATTTGGAAGGCTCATTTGACCGATACACCAATCTGGACGCCAGTAATTAACACCTGCAGCAGTCTTTATTGCCAAATCATCTTTTGCGTCTCCAAGAAATAATAAATACGGTTTTGATATCATGTTAATAAGTTAATGTTTGAGTGGGGATAAGTGTGCTTAATTCGTGTGGATAACTTTTTTGCATAAATAACCCCTTGTTTCAAAAAAAATACCTTCCTAGAATGACCGTTCGCAATGAGACGTTCATGCGTTTCGGGGTTCGACCGGCCCCAGAAAAAGCGCTAAGGTGAGAAAATTCTTGCTTTGGCGCTTTTTTGATGTATTTGATCCCCTTAAGCAATGCATTTTTAAATATTCTTAAAAAAATCTCAATGGCAAAGATCAAATATATCGAATTTAGCGGCGCGGAGCACGAAATTGATGTTAGTAGTGGGCTGACTGTCATGGAGGGTGCGATCAAGAATAAAATACCTGGTATTGATGCAGATTGTGGCGGTGCATGTGCATGTGCTACTTGTCATGTATATGTAGCAAAAGAATGGATAGAAAAACTGCCTCCGAAAGAGGACTCTGAGGAAGATATGCTGGATTTTGCTTTTGACGTTAAAGATAACAGCAGATTAAGTTGTCAAATTACTGTCTCTGATGAGCTAGACGGTTTAGTTGTTAATATGCCTGAGAAGCAGTTTTAAGAACCCTCAAGTTTACAGTCTAAACTATTTTGTATCTCATTTAATTTATCAAGTTTAGAACCATTTCCTATAAATTGTCTCATTAACATAAGGCCTTTATTAGACGGGGAAACAACAATAAAACCATCATTTACCTTTGTTGGCATAGAATTTGGTCCAAACAAATAAATTTTAAGCTTACCAAAGTTGTGCACATTTTCATTTATTGTAGAAAAGTTGTCAGTGTTTTCTGAAAAGAATGATATGGACCAGTAAGACTCAGGTACTTCAGTTTCTATAACCAATGGAAAATAAGTAACGTCATAAGCACATCCACCATAAAGTATGTCAGCGCTTGGTCTTATAACTTCAGTAAATTCTGAGTCAGGTAAATCGCGAGCAAATGAATTATTAATCATATTTTGCTCTTCCCAATTTCTACCGATAAACTTCATCATTAAACTAGGTGTGTAGTAAATTATCACTAGATGAAGTGAAAACCCAATGAATACAAGTGCAAATAATTTTTTAACTAAATTACTCATCACCACACTCCAATTTTTCAATAACCGGCAAATCCACTCTCTTCAATTTTGAGAAATATTCTTCACCTGGTAAATAAATTCTTAATGCGACGGAAAAACTCTCATCACTAGGTGTTCTCATCCAATTTTTATCAGCTACTTTTGAAATAAAATTATTGTCATTAGTTAAAAAAATATCGAACCCGCCATCGATATTAAAATCAATTGTTTCACTATTTAACGCATATATTTTTTCATTATTTTCAACTAAATAACCGTCCTCATTGTAGACGGTGATACTCCACCATCTAGATTCAATATCATTTCCGAATAAATGATAATTGCAGTTGCCTTGTAATTCTAGTTCTTCAATGTCGTTAAATGCATGGAAATATGCAGCTTCAGGCTTTGCCAAAGCAAATGTTCCTCTCATTGCGACAGCGGCCCTTGTGTAAATATCTCTATTTTTATCGCCTGGAGATGGCAAAATTTGCCAATTGTCGTTCTTGATAAATGCAAATTCTTCGTAAAGCTTGGCGGAGGCATAAGTAAAGGCTACAGCAATCAATATTACTGCAATTAAATATAATAGGTATCTGCGCAATAAAATCATTGTATAATCAATAAGTAATATTATTTATTATCATATAACAAGGAATAAATATATGTCTGAAACTATCAAGACAGATTGTCTAATAATTGGAGCAGGCCCTGTGGGTTTGTTTGCAGTATTTGAGTTAGGTATATTAGGACTTGATAGTCACGTTGTAGATAATCTTGACAAAATTGGAGGACAATGTGCTGAGTTATATCCAGACAAACCAATTTACGATATACCTGCGCTTCCAGAGTGTACTGGATTATCATTAATTGAAAATTTACAAAAACAAATCAAGCCATTTAATACTCCGTTTCACCTAAATGAAAGAATTGATGAAATAATAAATACTGGCGACTTATGGAAACTTAAAACTACGGGCAATAAAGTTTTTGAAACTCCTAATATATTTATAGCTGGTGGCGTTGGCTCATTCGAGCCACGAAAACCACCAATTGAAAATGTATCAAAATATGAAAATAAAGGTATTCAATATTCGATACCTGATAAAAACTTTTATAAAGATAAAAAGATTATAATTTTTGGTGGAGGTGATAGCGCGCTTGACTGGACTGTTGAACTTTCAAAAATTGCTTCTCACGTAACATTAGTTCATAGACGTGATGAGTTTAAAGCAGCTAATCACACGGTTAATTTAATGAAACAACTTGTTAAAGAAGGTCAAGTTGACTTGATCACAAAAAATCAGATTAGTGATGTTAAGGGCAGTGATAGAGTTGAAAAAGCAATCATAAAACATAATGACGGAAATGAAAAAATTATAGATTGTGACGAAATCTTAATTTTTTATGGACTTAAAATGGAGCTAGGACCCATTAATGATTGGGGCCTAAATTTGAATGAAAAACAAATTGAGGTAAATACGGAAAATTTTGAAACGAATTTATCAGGTGTATTTGCAATGGGAGACATTTCTTATTACCCAGGTAAACTAAAGTTAATTCTATCAGGCTTTCATGAAGCTGCCCTAGCAGCACAGAAAGCATTTATACGCGCTAGACCAGATGAAACGCTAACTTTTCGATACACAACTTCATCAAGCGATATTCAAAAAAAATTAGGTGTAAAATAATTGCTGCAAAAACTATACGATAAATATATTTGTCCACATCTCATTAATTATGCGATGCAAATGAAACCATTCAGAAAACAAAGAGAAAAAGTAATACCCTTTGCGTCTGGTAGAATATTAGAAATAGGTATTGGTTCAGGATTAAATTTTAATTATTACAATAAAGCAAATGTATCTGAGGTGTTTGCTGTTGAGCCAGATGGCGTATTGTTGAAAAAAGCAAAACAAAATGCAGAATTAAACAATATAGATTTGAATATCCAACAACTTAAGGCTGAGGAGTTGCCTTTCGATAATAACTCATTTGA
Source organism: uncultured Pelagibacteraceae bacterium (assembly GCA_902526005.1). Classification (GTDB taxonomy): domain Bacteria; phylum Pseudomonadota; class Alphaproteobacteria; order Pelagibacterales; family AG-422-B15; genus CACNXQ01. Next base: position 30,827 of record CABZIW010000007.1, on the reverse strand, counting down.
TACAGTGATTAGCACTTACACAATGTGTTCCATTCCTGGCTTAGGCAGTGCTATGTCTGAAATAAACAGAGTTATGAAACCAAACGCTAAATTTTTATTCTCTGAACATGGCAAATCTCCTGACTCAAATATTTTGAAATGGCAAAAAAGAATGAACGGGATTCAAAAAAGGATAGCGGGTGGTTGTCATCTTGATGTAGATATTCCAAATGAAATAACGAAAGCTAATTTTAAAATAGATAAAATAGACAGCATGTATGTTCCTGGACCAAAATTTTTAAGCTATCATTACTGGGGCGCCGCTAGTCCGCTAAAATAAGTTATGTTGATGCGACAAACTTTGGATTATGTTTTTTCAAATGCTGAAAGAAATAATCCAAAATCTATACTGCAAACAATAGATAATTTTGTGTTAGAGAGTGGTCAATTCTTAATGAATGTTGGTCCAGAAAAAGGAGAAATTTTAAAAAATCATCTTTTAAAGTCAGAACCAAATAATGTAATAGAGTTAGGAACTTTTATTGGATATTCAGCAGTATTAATCTCATCAACTATTGGAGAAAAAAGTCAATTAACTTCGATTGACTCAGACATTCACTCTATAGAAATAGCGAGAGAATTAATTAACTTTGCTGGACTAGATCATAAAGTAAACTTGATGCACGGAAGTGCTGAGGAAATAATACCAAAATTAAATTTCAATGCTGATTTTGTATTTATTGACCATGCGAAGAAAAAGTATCTTTCGGATTTAAAACTTTTGGAATCAAAGGGCATAATTGTCAAAAATTCTGTAGTATTTGCTGATAATGTTGGGATTTTTAAAGATGAAATGGCTGAATATTTCGACCATGTGAGAGAATCCGGGCAATATCTGTCTCAAAATTTTAGCTCGAAATTAGAGTATAGAAATAATATATATGATGCAGTGGAAATATCGATTAAGAATTAATATAAATGGAAAATAGCAATCATTTTAATGTAATTGTAATTGGCGCTGGAATCTCGGGTATAGGAGCTGGATATTACTTAAAAAAAAATTGTCCTAATAAATCCTTTTGTATTATTGAAGGGAGAGAGAATATAGGCGGTACATGGGACTTATTTAAATATCCAGGAATAAGATCAGACTCCGATATGTTCACACTCGGGTATGCATTTAAGCCATGGAAAGAGCAAAAAACAATTGCAAACGGACCTTCCATCTTAAGTTATTTAGAAGAAACAGTTGAGGAAAATAATTTACGCGAAAAAATAAAATTTAATCACAAAGTCTTAAGCGCAAACTGGAATTCAGCAGAGCGAAATTGGGAAGTAAGAGCTGCTCATCATGAGCAAGAAATATTATTAACAGCAAATTTTCTATTCATGGGGACAGGATACTATAATTATGATGAAGGATACACACCTGAATTTGATGATCTAGACAAGTACGAAGGTAAATTAATACATCCTCAGAAGTGGCCTGAAGATTTTGACTATACAGATAAGAAAATGGTTGTTATCGGTAGTGGCGCAACAGCAGCAACTATAGTTCCCGAACTATCAAAAAAAGCTAAACACGTAACGATGTTACAACGCTCACCAACATATTATTTTCCAAGTCCAGATGAAGATAGATTTGCAAATTTTTTAAAAAAAGTTTTACCACAAAAAATGTCTTACACTCTTGTTAGGTTACGAAATGTATTCTTTCAGCAGCTTCTCTACAGAATTTGTAGATCATATCCAAAATATGTAAAACGAAAGCTCATAGATGGAGTTAAAGAATTATTGCCTAATCACGATATTTCAAAACATTTTACTCCGCGATATTATCCATGGGAACAGAGAATGTGCCTTATTCCAAATGGCGATTTGTTTGAGTCCATAAGAGAAAATAGAGCGTCAGTCGTTACAGATCATATCGATAAGTTTACTAGCAAGGGAATAAAGCTAAAATCAGGGCAAAATATTGAAGCTGATGTTGTCGTAACTGCTACAGGCTTGAACTTACAATCTTTTGGTGGTGTCCAAGTTCATATCGACGGCAAATTGGTCGAGCCTTCTGAAACGATGACTTATAAAAGTATGATGTTCAGTGGTATCCCAAATTTCGTAAATTCTTTTGGTTATATTAATGCATCTTGGACCTTGAAAGCAGATTTAACCTGTGAATATGCTTGTAGATTAATTAATTATCTTGATCAGAATAACTACAGTCATTGTGTACCAAGGGTTCCAGTGGATGTGAAAGCTGAAAAAGATTGGCTCGCGACTGAGTTTTCCTCAGGATATATACATCGAGCTATTCATTTATTCCCCCAACAAGGCAGTAGGTCACCATGGATCAATACACAAAATTATTTTAGAGATTTCTTTGGTATTAAATTTGGCCGACTAAACGACGATTCTATTCATTTTTCTTAAGCGTCGGCGGCTTTAGCCATTTCTCTCAGTTCGTATTTTAATATCTTACCTGTTGAAGTTTTTGGTAGTTCAGTAAAAACGACTTTTTTAGGACACTTAAAGCCAGCAAGAGTTTCTTTGCAAAACGAAATAATATCGCCTTCACTCACGCTATCATTTTGATCTTTTAATTCGATAAAAGCACATGGTGTTTCACCCCATTTTTCATCTGGTTTTGCAACCACTGCAGCAAATAATACAGATGGATGTTTATAAAGTGTATTTTCTATTTCAACTGATGAGACATTTTCACCACCAGAGATGATTATATCTTTGCTTCTATCTTTTATTTGAATGTAACCATTAGGATGCATTACAGCCAGATCACCTGAGTGAAACCAGCCTCCTGCCATAGCTTTATCTGTTTCTTCCTTATTTTTTAAATATCCCTTCATTACACAGTTGCCGCGTATCATGATCTCACCTATTTCTTCACCGTCATTCTTAACGTGCTCCATCGTCTCAGGGTTCATAATTGCTAGACCATCCATCATCGGAAACTTTACGCCCTGCCTTGATCTAAGCTTTGACTGTTCTTCAACTGATAGCTCATTCCATTCATCCTGCCATGCGCATAATGAAATATGTCCGTATGTTTCAGTCAGTCCATAAACATGAGTAACGTCAAAACCCATTTTTTGAACCGCTTCTAATGTGGCTGCGGGTGGAGGAGCTCCTGCTGTGACTACATATACTTGTTGAGAGTATTCTCTTTTTTCCTCAGCTGTTGCTTGTGCTAGAAAATTTAGAACAATTGGTGCGCCACCAAAATGAGTTACTTTATGATCTGCAATAGCATCAAACATATTTTTAGCTGAAACATATCTAAGGCATACACTCGTGCCTGCTAGGGCTGTGAGCGTGTAGGGATTACCCCAACCATTACAATGAAACATTGGAACAACCCACATATAAGTAGGATGCATTGGCATACTAAAAGCAGTAACAGATCCAAGTGCCATCAAGTATGAGCCTCTGTGATGATAAACAACCCCTTTTGGTAATCCAGTGGTGCCTGACGTATAGTTGAGCGCTAATGATTGCCATTCATCATCTGGCAAACTCCATTCGAGATCACTGTCACCTGTTAAGAGAAAATCCTCATAATTTATTTCCCCAAGATTCTCTCCTGCTCCTTCAGGATGATTTGCTAGCTCATCATCAATATCTATTACAAGAATTTTATTTTTTATCTTATCGAGTACTTGTTTTATCGTCGGTGAAAGCTCATTGTCAGTAATCAATGCTTTTGCTTCACCGTGCTCAAGAATATAGCTAATTGTATCTACATCTAATCTGATGTTTATCGTATTTAATACAGCGCCTATCATCGGAACACCAAAATGTGTCTCATATATTTCTGGAGTATTAAAACAAAGAACCGCAACAGTATCTCCCTTTCCTATACCTCTTTTAGAAAGTGCGCTCGCAAGTTGTTTGCTTCTTTTATATGTTTCAGACCATGTAAATTGTTTTTTGCCATGTATAATCGAAGCTCTGTTTGGATAAACTTCCGCTGCTCGTATGAGAAAACTTAAAGGAGACAACGGTGTAAAATTTGCATCGTTTTTGTCTAAATTTGTATCATACATGTGAGCCATTAAAACAATCCCTCTATGTCGCCACTTTTATTTAAGTGTATAGCATTTGCAGCTGGAACTCTAGGCAGACCTGGCATAGTCATAATCTTATCGCATACAACTACAAGAAATTCTGCACCCGCTGCTAGTCTAACTTCTCTGATAGGAACTACATGTTCTTTTGGAGCGCCTCTTAGATTTGGATCAGTTGAGAAGCTGTATTGAGTTTTAGCTACACATATTGGGTAATGGCCATATTTTTCCTCCAAGTCGTCAAACTGCATTCTTATTTTTTGGTCAGCAATAATATCGCTCGCTCCATATATTTCTTGTGCAATTTTTTTCATCTTATCCCACAATTTCATTTCGTCCGGATACAGGTGCTTTATCTTTGGAGCGTTTTGCTCAGTAATTTCTACTATGTGCTTTGCTAGGTCCTCTGTGCCTGCACCACCATTACTCCAATGTGTGCAATTAAATGACTTTACATTTAATGAGTCACAGCAATCGCTGATTGCTGACAATTCTTTTTCACTGTCAGATATGAAATGATTAATAGCAACTGTAACAGGCGCCCCATACATTTGCATATTTGCAATGTGCTGCTTTAAATTTGATAAACCTTTTTTTACAGCTTCAACATTTTCATTTTTTAATTCTTTTTTATCCATACCGCCATGCATTTTTAACGCTCGAACTGTTGCAACTATTACTATTGCTGAAGGATTTAATTTTCCTTTACGGCACTTTATGTCTAAAAATTTTTCTGCTCCAAGATCTGCACCAAAGCCTGCTTCTGTTACAACATAATCACTTAATTTAAGAGCAGTTTGAGTAGCAACTAAAGAATTGCATCCATGGGCAATATTTGCAAAAGGACCCCCATGAATTATAGCAGGATTTTTCTCCAGTGTTTGAACAAGATTAGGTAAGAAAGCATCTTTTAGCAAAGTAGTCATCGCGCCGTCTGCATTTAAGTCTCGCGCCGTAATTTCTTTTTTCTCCCTTGTATAACCAACAATGATATTCCCAAGTCTATTTTGTAAATCGTCTAAACTTGTAGATAAACAAAAAATTGCCATCACTTCAGATGCAACAGTAATATCGAATTTATCCTCACGTGGGTATCCGTTAGCTATACCGCCTAAATTAACATTAATATTTCTTAAAGCACGATCATTTAAATCTACAACACGTCCCCAAACCACTCTTCTTGTATCAATTCCTAAATCGTTTCCCCAATAAATATGGTTGTCAATCATCGATGCAAGGAGGTTATGTGCTGATGTGATCGCATGGAAATCACCCGTGAAATGTAAATTAATTTTATCCATTGGTACTACTTGGGCGTAACCGCCTCCTGCAGCACCCCCTTTGACACCAAAGCAAGGTCCTAAACTAGGTTCTCTCAGGCATACTAATGATTGTTTTCCAATTTTATTTAAGCCATCACAAAGACCGACTGATGTAGTAGTCTTTCCTTCACCCGCTGGGGTAGGTGAAATAGCCGTCACTAAAATGAGTTTTCCGTTTTTGTTATTACTTTCTATATTTTGAGTATCAATTTTAGCAATGTGGTGGCCAAATTTTTGGAGATTTTGATCTTTTAAGTCTAATTTTGAAGCAATTTCTTCAATAGGAGCCATGCTATTTTTTCTAGCAATTTCAATATCTGAGAGTATAGCCATAAATGATACTAATATTAAAAACCTAGACAACTTAAGAACTTTACAGATAGGAGTCTACAAAAATGTATTGCTATAGAACAAATTTTTACTTAAATTTTGTTTTAGGAGACTCAAATAGCGCTGCAAAATTAAGCCAAGCAGTGCAATTGAAAATTCGCGTGGCTTAAGCGGTACACTCATTTACAGCATTATGGGAAATGTAAATTTTTCATTGGAAGTTACTACCAGAACAAATCTGTCTGATTTGCCTAAACTCAATGACATTTATATTACATTTTTGCCTGGCACAAGTTATCTTGACGTTATTGAACAAACCAAAGCGTTAGCTAGTGCAGGTTATAATCCCATTCCTCACTTTCCAGCTCGTTCAATTACTGATTCAGATATGTTAAAATCATATATAGAGCAAGTTAAAGAGGCTGGAGTTAAACAAGTTTTAATAATTGGTGGCGATCGAGATATTTTAGGAAAATATCATTGTTCACTGCAACTTATAGAAACTGGATTGTTTGATGGAATGAAAATAGGTATTGCTGGTCATCCTGAGGGATCTCCAAATATGAGCGATGCAGCTATTGAAGAAGCAATGAAATCAAAGGCTCCATTTGCTGACTATATTGTAACACAGTGGACACAAGATACAGACGCATTATCGTCTTTTATTTCTGGAGCACCACTTCCTGTTCATGTAGGCGTTGCGGGTCCGGCTTCTATGAAGACACTAGTAAAATTCGCTGGATTTGTTGGATTAAAGAATACGCTTAATTTCGCAAAAAAAAATGCATCTAAAATTTTTGATTTATTGACTGTTCAGACACCTGATGATGTAATTCAAGAATTAAAACAGAACGTTGAACATTTTCACATTTATGCGTTTGGTGGAATAAAAAAAGCAAACGAATGGTTAGAAAAGGAGAACTACTATGTCTAAAAAAATAGAACATAACACTACTGTTGATCAAAGCGACAGACATGTTCCTTACAATTTACGCCAAAGTGGACCAACAAAAGTTGAAATGTTGATTTCAACTCGAGTGAGAAAGTCACCATATTGGCATAAGTCAATGGAGGCAGGATGCTGGAGAGCAACAGTTTATAACCGTATTTATCATCCCAGAGGTTATGTAAAGCCTGAAGATGGTGGAGCAATGGTTGAATATGAAGCAATTAAAAATCATGTGACTATGTGGAATGTTGCAGTTGAGAGACAAATACGTGTAATTGGTCCAGATGCAGAAAAATTTACAGACTATGTAATTACAAGGGATGCCACAAAGATATCACCATTACGAGCTAGGTACGTAATATTATGCAACTATAAGGGTGGAGTCTTAAACGATCCTATTCTCTTAAGAATCTCGAAAGATGAGTTTTGGTTTAGTTTGTCAGACTCAGATATTGGACTTTATTTGCAAGGCGTAAACGCTGATAAAAGATTTGATGTAGAAATTGATGAAATTGACGCGTGCCCTGTTCAAATTCAAGGACCAAAAGCCATTGCCTTGATGAAAGACCTAGTGGGTGATCAAGTTGATCTTGATAATATTCCTTTCTATGGTTTAGCAGAAGTTACAGTTGGTGGAAGAAGTTGCGTGATTTCTCAAACTGGTTTCTCTGGCGAGTCCGGTTATGAAATTTATTTACGAAATGCGACGCTCTACGCCGACGATATGTGGGATGCTGTTTTGGAAGCAGGCAAGAAACATAATCTAATGGTTATAGCACCTGCTCACCACAGAAGAATACAAGCAGGTATTTTATCCTGGGGTCAGGACTTAGATCATGAGCACAATCCTTTTCAATGTAATCTTGGTTATCAGGTTTCTTTATCTGGAAAAGGTGAGTGGGAGAAAAAAGGTGATTATATCGGTAAGCAAGCGCTTGAAAAGATGAAGGCTGACTTGAAAGATGGTCATAAGCCATACAAGTTACAATTGGTGGGATTTGAGATTGGTGGCAAACCAATTGATGAGTATGCGCCTGATTTTTGGCTTGTGTCTCCTGGTGACGGTGGAGACCCATGTGGCTTTATTACTTCACCTTGGTATCATCCTGAAAAAGGAAAAAATATAGCTATGGGTTATATACCTTTTGATGGAACTCTTAATGCAAATGGTTTTCCAAAATGGGAACTAGGTAAAAAATTTAAAGTTCATTTACCTGATATATATGCTGATGAACCAGGAGTGCCAGTAGACGCCGTAACAGTTGATGTTCCGTTTACTGAGTCTTTCAACGCGAATACAAGAGAAGTTGTAAAGGGCTAGTTTATATTAATTGCTCAGCACAAATCAGCGTGCTGAGCATTAATAATAATACAATTTAGGATTTGTGTTGTACGTAAAGTTGGTGATAGCAAACTTTACCATTTTTTTCTATGAAGTCTTGGTGGTATTCTTCAGCAGGCCAAAATTTAGCATTCTCTCTTAATTCTGTAGCTACTTTGTTTTGATGTTCGCCTGAGTTATTAATCTCATCAATTTTGCTTTCCGATATTCTTCTTTCTTCATCAGAATTATAAAAAATAACTGATTTGTATTGTTCACCAATGTCTGGACCTTGACGATTCATCTGAGTTGGATCATGAATAAAGAAAAACTTGTCTAACAATTCCTCAAACTTTACTTCACTATTATCATACTCAATCTCAACAACTTCAATGTGTCCTGACTTACCTGTACAGACTTCTTCGTATGTAGGGTTTTCTGTATGCCCGCCGGCATACCCTGAAATTACTTTTTTAACGCCAGACATTTCTTCAAAAAGAACTTCTACTCCCCAAAAACATCCTGCGCCTAGTATTAACTTTGAAATCATACCTTAACATAAGGTTTTTTTTATATATGTTAAAGATCAAATTAAATTATATTCCATCTAATATTAATACTGATAATGAATAATCAAGATATAAGCATTGGTAAACTCTCAAGGTTAAAGATCTGGATAACCGATAATCATCTGTCTGATGATCAATGGTCAAATACAAAAAAATTTATCCTTATAAAAATAACTACTGAAGATGGAATTGAAGGTTGGGGAGAAGCGTTCTCTATAAATCTTAGAGAAAAGGGTATTGCGATTATTATAAAAGAACTATTTAAAGAAATTTCGAATATTCCAAATCTAACAATAAAGTCATTTTATAATAAAATTTCATTGTTAAGTGATGGTCACAGAGGTTTAGATTTCAGCTCTGCCACAAGCGCCATTGAAATTGCATTATGGGACATATCAGGGAAGCTAAAAAATCTTCCTTTAAATTCTTTACTAACAAAAAGCCCCAAATCAAATGTTCCCATTTATGCTACGTGTTGGAGCGATTTAAAAAAAGACACAAATGATTATTTGAGGCAAATAGAAAAATTTTTTGGAGAGAAATATGGGGGAATTAAAATATATCCAATGCTAGATAGCGTATCAATTTCAATTCAGTTTGTTGAAAAAGTTAGAGAAATAATAGGAGATGAATTACCGCTAATGCTTGATTTAGCTGTGCCTAAAGATTTAGATCAGACAAAATCTTTTTTAAAAGAAGTATCGTCATTTAATCCTTACTGGATAGAAGAGCCTGTTGATGGTGAGAATATTAGCTTACTTGCTGAGATCAAAAATACTTTTAATATGAAAGTTGTAACTGGCGAAAAGCAATCAGGCTTGGTCCATTTCAGAGAATTAATAAAGAGGAATGCAGCAAATATATTTAATCCTGATATTTCAGGTATGGGTGGACTTATTGATATTATCCAGATATCAAATGAAGCATCAAATAATGGCATCTCTATTTCTCCGCATTGCTGGAATTCAATGTCCGTTTCAGCATCTGCGATGCTTCATGTTTGCTCAAGTATTTCTAATTCAGAAAAGGCTGAAATATTTCCAGATTATATAAACTTTTCAAAGAAATTTTGTGAGTTACCTTTTGATATTATTGATAATAAAGCACATATAAATAAATCAGCTGGACTTGGTATAGTTGTTCACGAAAATATTTTATCTGAGTTGAGCATTTATTCATTGGATGAAAATAGTAATGACTGAATCAAACTATCTATTTGACGAAATATTCAAATCTAACGAAACGAGTTCAAATATTTTTTTGATCAATGAAAATAAAGAGATAAGTTACTTAGAATTTCATGAAATTGTAAATCAAATTTCTAATTACTTAATAGATATTAATTTATTACCGGGTGACCGAGTGGCCATACAGGCAGAAAAGAATGTGATTCAACTTGCTACATACGTAGCGACCATCAAAGCTGGAGGTGTTTATCTGCCACTCAATACTGGCTATACCCTAAGTGAACTAGAATATTTCTTTAATGACGCCAAACCTAAGGTGATAATTGTCGATGATAAAATTCAAAATGAAGTAAAAAACTTAGTAAGCTATTCTTCTGTTTCAATTTTATCATTAAATTTAGATGAAACTGGTTCATTGATTGAGCAGATAAAAAACTATCCAAAAAAATTTCAATCTATTAAAAGAAACGAAAATGACTTAGCTGCCATTTTATATACATCTGGCACTACTGGAAAATCAAAAGGAGCGATGCTATCGCATAGAAATTTGGTATCAAATTCTGAAGTTTTAAGAAATTTTTGGAAATTTACAGAAAATGATGTGCTTTTACATATGCTACCTATTTACCACACTCACGGTCTTTTTGTTGCATGTAATCTTCTTGCAATTGTTGGAGGATCAATGATTTTCTTGGAAAAATTTGATGCTGAAAAAGCCTTGCTTTGGATGAAAAGAGCCACATCCATGATGGGCGTGCCAACTTTTTATACGAGATTGTTGGCAAATGAAAAATTAAATAATGAGTCAGCAAAACACATGAGACTATTTATTTCTGGTTCGGCGCCTTTACTATCAGAAACTCACATCGAATTTGAAAAAAGAACTGGTAAAAAAATTCTTGAAAGATATGGCATGACAGAAACAAATATGAATATTTCAAATCCATATGACGGATTACGAAAAGCAGGTACAGTAGGCATACCTCTTCCAGGCATTGAAATAAGAATAGTCAATGAAGAAGGTAAGGAAGTAGAGGAGGGTCAAATAGGAACTATTGAACTTAAGGGCGAAAATATTTTCAAGGGGTACTGGGGAATGGAAGAAAAGACCAAAGAATCATTTAAAGATGATGGTTTCTTCATAACAGGTGATCTCGCAAAGAAAGATGAAAATGGCTACTTTACTATTGTTGGTAGAGATAAAGATATGATTATAAGCGGTGGACTAAATGTTTATCCTAAGGAAATAGAAGATGTGATAAATGAGTTGCCAAATATTACAGAGTCAGCAGTTTTTGGTGTTCATCATGATGATTTTGGCGAAGCAGTTGTTGCGGCAGTAGTGACAACAGATGATAAAAATGATGGTAGTCAAATATTGGATTATACAAAAGATAAAATTGCTAAATATAAACAACCAAAAAAAATAATATTTATGTCGCATTTACCTAGAAATTCTATGGGCAAAGTTCAAAAAAATAAATTGAGAGAAAATAATAAAAGTTTATTTAAGAGTTAACTTCTATCCAGTTGTTGATTTCCTCAACAAAGAAATCATCTTGTGGGGAGTTTAGAATTCCAATAATATCATGATAATTAAAGCCTCCTAAATTAGTATCGTTATTAATTATTTTCTTAGGTCCTTTCCATTTTTCAAATATTTTTTTAACTCCCTCAGCGTTTACTACTTTATCTTTTTCTTCATAAAATACTAAAAGTGGAATCTTAGTCTCTTGAAATTCAAGTTTCTTTCCTGAAAATGCCGCCACCCAAAGCTGTCTTGGGAGTTCCCTGTGAAATTCATTGACCCAAAAAGGATCCCATTCTTCATTTGGCAAGTTAAACATTCTAGGAAAATTAAACTTGTATTGGCTTTTAAAAAATAACCCAGTAGCCGCTAAGAAATAAGGAGGAGATAGCTTGGGAGTCCATGGTGCCACAAGTACCAAATGATCAATTTTTTCACTTAATTTTTGATCTTTTGCAGCCATTAATGCAAATGAACCTCCAGCTGAAAAACCCATTAATATAACTTTGTTTCCGATTTTATTGCCTACTGCAACAGCTTCGGCTGCATCTTCGAGAAAATTTTTGGCTTCCAGAGTTTTTGTAGATTCAAAACCAGAGCCATGGCCAGCTAGTCTTGATATAAACAAATTAGCCTTTAATTTTTTGGCAATCTTTACCAAAACATCCTCTTGCTGACGCCCCGTCGCAAAACTTCCATGGAGATAAACAATTGAGTATTCAGTTTTAACTTCCGCATCATCATGCCATATGATTTTTTTCTTTGCTCGGGGATCAGTATTTTTAAAAAGCAGTTCTTTTTCAGCAATATAGCTTTCAACGTCTTTATCAATGACAATATCAGGAAAAGTTATTTTTATTGTATTAAATAAATAGGGCAGAGTAATTCCTACAACAAAGATGACAGGTACTATTAAAACAACAGCAACTATAAGCAATGCTCGATATAATTTAAATCTAGCAGCTCTAGACATTTACACTTGTGTATGAGCAAATTTTGTTACCATCTGGGTCTCTGATGTATGCATAATAAACATTACTGTCACTTGGCCTAAAACCTGGATCTCCTTCATTTTGCGCTCCAAGTCCTAAAGCAGTTTTATGAAACTCATCAACTTGTTCTTTTGACTCGGTCAAAAAGGATATCTGTGTACCATTTCCATATGTAACAGACTCTCCATTTGCTGGTTTTGTTATGTAGAACTCTACATCATCATTTCCCTTATGTGCATAGCCTACACACACCTCATCCTCGTAAATTGAAACTATTCCCATTACCGCAAGGACAACATCATAGAATGCTTTAGATTCTTTTAAATCACTCGACCCAACCATTACGTATCCTCTCATTATCTATCCTTTCTATGAATATTGCTTTGATGTTACTTCCTCAAGCATCAGAATCATTTTGGCTTTATAGTCTTCATCAGTTGCTGAGTCGGTTTCTAAAACAGAAAAAAAACTTGCAACAACATTTGTCTCTAAGTTAATCATTAAAAATTGCCCACCGTATCCAGAATGTCCAATCCAATTATTAGATTTCATAGTTTGATTTGCATAATAAACATATTTTCCATCTTTTAAGTGCATATATTTTGGACCTTTTTCAGAAAGTGTATCATCAATAAATTTACTAGAGCCAGCTATTCTATTTCTGATCCCAAGGCCTTTTCTTGAGAAAAGCAGTCCCATGCGTAGCAAATCTCTCGCAACAAGACAACCACCACCGGACAGCCATGGCATCCCACCTCTATCTGTTGCCATATACAAACCATCTTCAAGACCCATTGCTTCTACTGACGAGAGAAGCCACTCTCGCAGCTCTATCCCACTTAATTTTTCAATCAGTAGAGCAATTACGTCGCTGTTTGCCGACTTATAAAATGCTTTATCAGAATTGTTTATTACAGAATTAGTTCCATCTGTTTGAATACTGTTCAAGAAATCTTCTTGAAACTTTTCATCTTTATCTTCATCTGGTATTCGCCAGCCACCAACAGTTTCATGCATAAATGATGTTGAATACGGGTCAGTATAATCTTCGGTAAAAGCATTAATAATGTTCATATTTAATACATTTTGCACCGTCGCTTTTGAATATCCTTCTCCAATGTTGGGCAAATAATAGCCAATAGGTTTTTCCAACTGCAATTCACCTTTCTCAACTAATTCACCGACAAATAGATTTAAAAACATCTTTGAAATTGACATTATTGTATGCGGTGTTTCAGAAGAGAAATCTTTTGCATATTTCTCAAAAAATATTTCTTGCCCTCTCCCAACTATCAAAGAGCAAAAAGATTTATGGCTCGTCATTTCCCTTACTGAGTTAATTTTAGCTATTTCATCTTTACTGTTTTCATTAAGTAAAAGAACGTAATCTGATCTTAACAAAAGGCCATATCTGTTTATTTTATGAAGATTCCTATAGCCGGTTCTTCTATATTCAGGAAGGTTCCATTTAGCTTTATTGTCGCGTAATGTTACAAGAGTTGGGTTTGGAGTATCTACTAACTTATTAACCATTAATTATATTAGGTTTTATTTTTGAATGATTAAAGATTTCTTCATAATATTTTCCAATTTGTATTACTTTTTCATCTGATTTATTTTTTCCAATTAATTGCATACCCATTGGTAGTCCCTCAGCATTAAAGCCAACTGGTAATGAGATGGTAGGCAATTGAAACATGCTTGCAAATACCGTAACTTCCATCCAGCGATGGTATGTGTCCATCTGGGTTTTTGAAATACTTTTTGGAAAATCTATTTCTTTGTTAAATGGAAACAATTGTGCTGATGGTAAAGCAATAAAATCATATTTTTCAAATATACTATCGACATACTTTTTATAATTATTATACCAATCAATGGAATTAGAAACTTGATCATCTGAAACTTTACTTCCTTCATCGTATTCCCATTTAGCTGGAAAGCTTAGTTCATCAAAATCCTTAATTTGCATTGCAGAAATATCATTAAATGTGATTTTTGATCTGAGAGTGCACCATGTCTCCCATAGTTTATCTGGATCAATATTAACTTTGCATTTTTCTACAAATATTTTTTTGTCTGTTTTCACGAGTTTGTTTAAAGAAGCTTCGCATAATTCTATAATTCCTTCTTCAAAAGGATAGTGTTCAACAAAGTTGTTAATCCAACCAATTTTTATTTCACTAGATAAATTTTTAGTAATTGATTCAAATGAACCCTCAAAGTTAAACGAGTAGGGATCTTCTATATCTTTTCCAACGACGGCATCTAAAAAAATACTTAAGTCATCAGGTGTTCGGGCAATTCCACCTGGAGTCGTCAATACAGGAAATTTACTGATTTCTCTTTTATCAGATATCAGTCCAGGAGATGGTCTAAAACCATATAGATTTGTGAAAGCTGCAGGGTTTCTGCAAGAGCCCATCATGTCCGTACCATCAGAAAATGGAACGAGGCAGCTGGCTACAGCTGCTGACGCTCCTCCGCTTGAACCGCCAGGTGATAGATTGTAGTTATAAGGATTTGATACTGAATCAAATAATTTATTCTTTGTATGAGATCCAATCGCTAGTTCTGCCATATTTGATTTTCCAATAATTGTGGCTCCTTGATGCTTTATTTTTTTTACAATTAACGAGTCATTTTGTGGAAAACTATTTTGATATTCAATTATTCCATAAGTAGTTGGCAGTCCAGTGACGTCGAATAATTCTTTTGAAACAAATGGAAGTCCAAATAAAATTTGTTTTCCTGCAACATCAACTTTTTGTGCATCCTGTGCCTTTGCTTTATCAATAATCCAATCTTTGTCTCTTAGTGACACAATGGCGTTAAGCTTAGGATTAAGCTTTTCAATATTGGATAAGTATTCTTGAAAAAGTTCTTCAACTTTTATTTCTTTTTTAGAAATTAAATCAATTTGATCCCGAACAGATAAATGAGTAATCATCTACGAGGTTTTTATCGAGCTCCAAAAATACTGACCTTGACGAGCTCTCTAACATCATCCAATGTGGCTGAACGAGGGTTAGTGCCAAAGGCTGTATCAATCATTGACTTTTCAGATATTCTCTCAATACAATCTTCTGGAACGCCAATTTCATTTAAACCCTTAGGTATCTTAATTCGATCTAGTATTTTTTCCATGCTTTCGATGAAATGATTTGCAGTATAATCTTTATATTGCATTGCCTGAGCCATTCTCATCACTTTCTCTTCCATATCTGGGAGGTTGTATCTTAGAACTGCAGGCAAAATAATAGCATTAGTTAGTCCGTGATGCGTATTAAATTCTGCCCCAACCATATGCGCAATAGCGTGCACAAGACCCAGCCCTTTTATAAAAGAAACTCCCCCCAAGCATGAAGCAACTAGCATAGCCCCTCTTGCTTCAAGATTATTTGGTTCTTCTACAGCCGTAATGAGTGATTTGGAAATTAAGTTTAAACTTTCGAGCGCAGCACCGTCACATAAGGGGTGAAAACCTGGTACACAATAACCCTCAATTGAGTGGATCATTGCATCTGCACCTGTCCATGCTGTAAGATTTGAGGGTAATCCCAATGTTAGTTCAGGATCGAGCAATGCCAATGAAGGCTTCAATTCAGGATGCATTATACAAAGTTTAATTCCTTGTTTGGTATCCGTTACCATTGCTGTACTTTCTGTTTCAGCGCCTGTTCCAGCTGTTGTGGGAATTGTAATAAGTTTAGGAAATTTATTATCTGGTCCAATGACTTGAGGTGTCTTTTCCCACTCAAAGTCAAATAACTCAATATCATTATTAGCGGTTAGACAAATTGACTTGCCACCATCCATGGCGCTTCCACCGCCAATGGCAATTATTGCATCATGATTATTATCATTGAAAAGTTTTTTTCCTGATGCAATTTCATCATCTCTTGGATTGGGTGAAATTTTTGAGTAAATACCAGAATTAATTTTCGATTTTTTTAAAATTTCGACCAAGTTATCAATGAAGGGAAGATCAACACTGCCACTATCAGTAACAATCAGTGGATTGGTTATCTTATTCTGAGAACAATAAGTTCCAATTTCGGAAAATCTACCTGGACCATATGCTATCGGTACCGGAAAGCCCCAATCTTGAGGGGCAAGAATTTCTTCTTTGTTCAAATTGAAAAGCGTCATGGTTTATTTATTCAAATTAATTAAGATGTCATAGATTTTAGGACAATTGACCGATCAATTTCACCAATTAGTTCTCCTGAAACTACATCGATTACAGGATATTTTTTGTCAGTATCAGCTATCTGATTAATTAAAGTATCGATTTTAACGTCACTTTTAATACACTCATTGCCCTGGGCAAAAAGGTTTTTTGTATCTTCGCAGCATTCTTTTCTTGCGCATTTACCCGCACTTAAAACTTTGTATTTGGGAACATCTTCAGTGAAGTCTTTTACATATTGATCTACGGGATTTGCAACAATTTCCTCTGGTGTACCAACTTGTGATATTTCTCCATCTTTCATAATCGCAATATGATCACCCATTTTAATAGCTTCAGAAAAATCATGTGTAATGAATACCATTGTTTTTTGAACCATTTTTTGAATGCTAATTAACTCGTCTTGCATTTCCCTTCTTATCAATGGATCCAGTGCTGAGAAAGGTTCGTCAAAAATTAGAATCTCTGGATCAACTGCTAGAGCTCTAGCTAGTCCAACTCTTTGTTGCATTCCACCTGACAATTCACGAGGGTAATGTTGATCCCAACCTTCTAATCCTACAAGTTTAAGTGTTTCCATTGACTTATCTAATCGATCTTTTTTCTTTACTCCCCTTATTTCAAGTCCATAGCCAATATTTTCTATCACTCTTCGATGAGGGAAAAGACCAAAGTGCTGAAATACCATACTCATTCTATTACGCCTCAGTTCTGTTAAATCCTTATTGCTCATCAATGTTACATCTTGATTGTCAATTTTTACCTCACCTGCTGTTGGCTCAATCAGTCTTGATAAACATCTTACTAATGTAGATTTACCACTACCTGATAAACCCATTACAACGAACGTTTCACCTTTTTGAACTGAGAAACTTACATCTTTAACTGCAACCACATGTCCAGTTTTTTCTTGCACTTCACTTCTTGAAAGATTTTTGTCTAAATTTGTAAGAACATTTTTTTCATTTGGCCCAAATACCTTCCATATATTTGTGCATACTATTTTGTCATTTTTTTCCATTATTTTTGAGTGCTTTATCTGCTGAATGTTATACTATGTTGAGGATTTTTGAATAATTTATTTAACCTTGAGGAATACTATTTTACATGGCATTAACCCAGGATACATCGCTTTTATCTTCTAAAAGTAGTACTCAGAGTCTAATCATTCCTGGGCTAATTCTTGCTGCAATTCTAGCTTCAATCTGGCTTGCATTCCAAGGTGAAGATGTTTCAGAATTTCCTGTCTTTATAACAGATGCTTTTACTTTTACAGCTTGGGTCAATGCTGGTGAAGATTTTCTAAAAGATAATATTAAAGTTTATACAAGGATGGTTGCTGGTTATGTAAAAGACCTTTATTGGATGCTCGAAGATTTTTTACTAGATTCATCTTGGGTATTTATAGCTGCGCTATTGCTTATTCCATCACTTGCATTTGGTGGAATTAAATTAGGTTTTCTTGTTCTTTTTGGCACCATGTATTGGGGAATGGTTGGGCTTTGGGATTCTGCTATGGAAACTCTTGCTCTTATGGGTTTATCAGTATTCTTATCTGTAGCCGTTGGAGTGATACTTGGTATTTTCTGTGCATTAAGTGATCGTTTTGAGAGAAATATGAAACCAGCTCTCGATATAATGCAAGTGATGCCTGCGTTTGTTTATCTTATCCCTGCAATGTTTTTCTTTGGAATCGGAGGTGCACCTGCAATTCTTGCAACAATGATTTATTCAATGCCTCCTATTATTCGTCTCACTAACTTAGGTATACGTCAGGTCCCCAATGAAACAGTAGAAACAGCAACAGCTTTTGGTTCTAGTAAAAGTCAAATTTTATTTAAAGTACAAATTCCATTAGCTCTGCCAAGCATCATGATGGGCGTTAACCAAACAATAATGATGGCATTGGCATTGGTTGTTTTAGCAACGTTTATTGGGGCTCAAGGTCTAGGTTCAGACATTTGGGTATCGATAAAAAAACTAGAAGTCGGAGCTGCTTTGGAAGGAGGTATTTGCGTTCTTTTAATGGCAATCATGTTCGATAGATTTGGTAAAGCCGCTAGTCGGGAGACAGTGACTTTGCCATCCGATAGTCAAAAATTTTATCTTTTACCGCAAACATGGGATATTTATCCCATTGCTAGACAGGTTGAAAAACCATTACAATTAATTCATTTTGCATTTGCATTTGTATTCTCAAGCGTCATTCGAATATTTTCTTTCATTTTAAATTCAGTAATTTCTTTATTTAATAAGGATTACGGCTCAGCGATTGCACAATTTATAAATGCTCATTATTTCTTTTTCTCTGGATTACTAATATTAATAGGCATTGTTTATTATGATGCAAACGTTGCTGCAATAGGAACATTTCCTGATGCATGGAATCTGTCAATAAGAGAAGAAATTTCTGCTGGTGTAAAATCATTAGTTGTAAATGATACGTTTATTTCAATAACCAAAACAATCAGATCAACTGTTGTTATTTACCTTCTAAGACCATTTGATTTTTATCTAACATATTTACCTTACTGGTTTACAATTGGGGCATTGGTTCTAATCAGCTGGAAATCTGTCGGAATTAGATTTGCGATTATTACTGCCATCCTTCTAGCATTCATCGGCGCTTGCAATATTTGGACTGAAGCAATGATTACTCTTTCATCAGTGCTTATCTCAGTTCTTTTATGTTTTGTAATTGGTGTGCCAATTGGTATCTTAGCATCTTACAGTAAGAGATTTCAAAATATCAACGAGGTAATATTAGATGCAATGCAAACGTTGCCGTATTTTTGTTACCTTGTTCCAGTTTTAATGTTTTTTGGTGGTGGGGCATTTTCTGCATTACTAGCAACAATTATATACTCCATACCTCCAATAATTCGTTTAACTGTATTGGGCCTGTCTCAAGTTTCTTCCACATATTCAGAAGTATCAAAGTCCTTTGGAGGCACTACAATTCAGACACTCAATAAGATAAAATTTCCTCTAGCAGTTCCTAGTTTGGTTATGGGTTTCAATCAAACAGTTATGATGGCTTTTGCGATGCAGATTGTCACACCTCTCATTGGTGGTAAAGGGTTAGGTCTTGAAGTATTTAATGGTCTAGCTCGATCAGATACCGGTAGAGCTCTTGCTGCTGGCATAGGAATTTGTTTATTAGCCATGATAATTGACCGTATCAGTCTTGCATGGACAAAAAAGCAAAGAGATGCCCTAGGTTTATAGATCTAATTTATATACATATTTCCTGATACTTTTCTTCAAAAAATGTTGATAAAGCGGTTTACTTATTCATCTTTTTTGGTCTAAAATTATTAATTAATTAATTAATAAAAAGGGGAAATTAATGAAAAATTCATTATTTGCAAAAACTTTTGCTGCCCTGATTTTGTCTTCTTTTTTAGTTCTTTCGGCAGGTACTGCCAACGCTAAGCGTTTAACAGCTGCTGTTGCTGACTGGACTGGTGGAGAATTAACATGTCAGGTTGCAGTTGCTATCCTTGAAGAAGAGCTAGGCTACAGAGTTGATAGAATAGAATTCGCTTCAGGAACAGGTCTATGGGAAGCTATTGCCGCTGGCGATATTGACTTCGCATGTGAAAGTTGGCCAAGTTATGCTGAGGCTGACGATGTAATGATCAACATGAATCTTGTTTATGACGGAGAAGTTGTAAAAGAGTATTCTGGTGATGGATCTGTTGATGCGTACACAAGTGGTATCATAGGAATGTCAGATTACTATGTTCCAAAATACTTTGTTGACGCTAACCCAGATTTTAAAGACTGGTCAGATTTAAATAAATATAAAGATCAATTTGCTACACCTGAAACAGGCTCAAAAGGTAGATTGATTGGATGTCCAGTTGCTGGTTGGAACTGTCATGACCAAAAAAGATTAGATCTTTTAGGAATTGATTTCGAAGCATCAGAACTAGGTACTGAGGTTGCAGCTCTAGCGGAAGCTCAAGGAGCTTATGATAGAGGTGAAGCATTCCTTCTGTATCTTTGGGAACCACACTTTTTCTTCGGTAAGAATGAAATGGTTGGTGTAAAACTACCAGCATACAAATACTGTGATAGTTTTACTGAAGCTAATAACTGGCAAGATTGTGGAACTGCAGCATGGCCTGCTACAGGTTGGGATAAAGACTACACGATGAATTATATGAATCCTGAAGTTATGTCTAAACCTGAGAACGCTGAAGCAGTTGCATTCTTCAAAAAAATGGCTTTCTCTAACACGGATCAAGCAAAAATGCTTGTAAGAGTTGGTGACGACGGATTATCTGTCGAAGAAGCCGTTGCTGAATGGAAAAACAGTACAGACGAATGGAAAGCTTGGCTTCCGTAAGTCTAAATAGCTAAATCAGAAAATTAAGGCCTTGTTACTTTTGTGCAAGGCCTTTTTTTTAATTAACTTTTATGATCACCTCATCAAGACATCCTTACTATTATACAATTAGCTTTGCGTTATTAATCGCTGCGGGTATGTGGGGTTTATTCTGGATCCCTCAAAGAGCGTTAGAGGCTGGTGGTTTAACGGGCGGATGGGCAACGATTTCTCAAATGGTTATACCTTTTGCAATGCTGCTTCCAATATCACTTTGGAGACTCTATAAAGGTCAGTCTTTTGGCCTAGAGTATCCTCTAATTGGACTTTTGTTTGGAGGTGGTATCGCTTGCTACGCTAATAGTTTTTTACTGACAGATGTAGTTAGAGCTTTAATACTCTTTTATATAACCCCAGTTTGGACAACTATTTTTGAAATAGTATTTCTTAGACAAATTCCACGTTTTTATAGATACATAACATTAGCTCTTGCACTATCTGGTGTTTGGATAGTTTTTGGACAAGAAGGCGTGATACCCTTACCACAAAATTCTGGTGATTGGATTGCTTTATTAGGCGGAATTCTTATTGCCGCATCAGCAGTCAGAATGGAGATAAAAAAGCCAGAGGGAATATATCCTATCTTATTTTCATTCTTTTTTTATGGTGGCTTATTTACATTAATACAATCATATTTCTTGAGCGACTACCTAGGTGATGCTCCATCAATAGAGTCATGGGTTGCAATGATGCCGTGGCTAATTTTAATTGCAATTTTATTTCATATACCGACAAATATAGTGATCTTAGGTGCACCAAGTAGAATTGGTGCAGGCATATTTTCTATAATTATACTTTTTGAAATAGTTGTGGGCACTTTCAGTGCCGCGGTATTAACAGATGAGCTTATTGGATGGCGAGAAATATTAGGCAGCTCTTTCATTATATTTGCTGGGTTAACAGAAATAATATTTGCATCAAGGACTGAAGAAGATACGGGCTAACTATAGTTGATTGAGTGCTTTAATGTGTTCAACTGTTGTGCCGCAACATCCACCTATAATTTGTGCTCCAGCATCCTTCCACTTTTTTGCTTCAATTAAATAATCATCAGGAGAAATTACATTGCTCATGTCGTAGTGTGGAAAATTAAATACCGCTACTTCTGGATACGCCATAACAGGAAGGTCATATACTTCTTTCAGTTCTTTAATACTTTGCTCTATTACATTAATTTCACAATGCATTATTCCTACAGCATCCAATTTATGATGTTTGACATTACCAATCATTTTTTTAAAACTATAGTCATAGTCTGTAGTAAGGGCTATCAACCCATCTTTATTTCTAGATGAAAATCCAGCCCACACAGGCAATCCAGCCTTGCTTGCTGAGTCAAAAATTATTTCAATTCGATCTGGTCGATACATTAACTCGAGTAGAATAAAATCACACCCATTATCGGCTAGAAAAAAAGCGAGCTCATCAAAAGATTTTTGAAAATATTCGGGGGTGAGTTTTTTCTTAAATTTCTCTCTTTCTTCTTGTGTTTCAAAAGCATCCTCATACGGTATTTGATGAGATAAGGACCCAGCTATAAGCACATCATCTCTGCCACATTCCTCCCTGGCTTCTAGAGCTGCATTTATCGCACTTAGATTTATTTCTTTGAATTGATTATCTACTCCCGCAGTTTCTAAGATCATTCGATTTGTTGCATAAGTATTTGTAGTTATAATACTTGATCCAGCCTCAATATAATCTTTGTGTATTTGCTTCAATGTATCGCTTTCTAAGGAGGCTGTGCCACACCAAGAATTATCCATTTTAATACCACGGTTTTCAAGTTCTGAACCAGTAGCCCCATCAAGAAGAATATTTTCTCCAGCATGAATACGTTTCATTAAATTTTCATATCTTTTGCTCATGATTATTTTTTAGCATTTTAAGTTTCAATTAGTAAGTAGAAACTTAGGAAAAGGATTTACTTTTTATGATTTTATGGTCTATAAGGTCTGATCATTAAGGAGAACAGAATGTCAAAAGGTATCATATACACCCCAAGGATAAGAAAGTCACCTTTCTTTGAAGAGACACTAAAATATGGTGCTACCAATTTTACAACTTATAACCGTATGACTATGCCTGTTGGCTACACGACTCCTGAGCAGGAATATCAATCATTAATAAACGATGTAACATTATGGGATGTGGCAGCAGAGAGACAAATTGAAATTATTGGAGAGGACGCCGCTAAATTTGTTCAGTACATGACGCCAAGAAATCTATCAACTTTCAAAGACGGTTTTTGTCGTTACGCGTTTATGACAGATGAAAATGGTGGTATCATAAATGATCCTCTAATTTTAAAGTTTAATGAAAAAAAGTTTTGGCTGAGCATTGCAGATTCTGATGCAATACTATGGTGCAAAGGCGTCGCTTTATCTGGTAAGTATAATGTTAAGATTTCAGAGCCTGAAGCTTGTCCACTTTCATTGCAAGGCCCGCGCGCAAAAGAACTCATGAGAAAAGCTACAAATGATGATCCAGTTATTATGGGATTAAAATATTATCAATTTATCGAAACTAACTTATTCGGATTAGATATCATCATTGCACGCAGCGGTTGGAGTAATCAGTTTGGATATGAAATTTATATAACAAGAGAAGTAGACGGTCCGGCTTTATGGAATGCATTAATGGAAACAGGAAAAGAGTTTAAAATTGTACCAAGTTGTCCTAATCAAATAGATAGAATTGAAGCTGGTATGATTTCCCACCAAGGAGATACCTCATTAGCTGAAAACCCTTTAGAACTAAACTTACCAAAATTTTATGATCTTGATCAAGAAGCGGACTTTGTAGGAAAAGATGCTCTCTTAAAAATAAGAGAAGAGGGCATTAAAAAACAATTCACTGGTTTTAAAATTTCAGGAAAGAAAATTGGTTATAATATGGCAAGAATACCATTGTTTGACAATAACTCTGAAAAAAAAGGATTTGTAACCAGCTGCATTTATAGTCCAAACTTTGGATGCAATATTGCTTTAGGGTTCATTGATATTGATTTAATTAATTCAGAAGAAGTATATCAGATTGATCATGATGGAGAGAAACGAGATGTAGAAGTTGTTCCTTTACCATTTAGTTCTAGACTCGAAAAAATGGAATAATGATTTCAAGAAGTAGAGTTAATCAACTTTTATTCCTCTCAATAATTATATTAGCAGTCGTCGCCGGTTGGGCAGTTTCTGAATTATTTAAAGAAAATACTTCAGAAGTATCAAACAACATTGATTTAAAATTTACCGCAGTTGACCATTTTGGAGTTGATGTAAGCGAAAGAACTTACAGAGGATATAGTAAAGTATTCTTTTTTGGCTTTACTCATTGCCCAGATATTTGTCCAATAAGTGCGAATCTTATGAGCAATGCCATTGATCAATTAAAAAGAGAAAACCATTCAATAGAAAATATAAAATTTTTCTTTGTAACAGTTGATCCTGCTAGGGATAACCCTGATCGGTTAAAAGAATTTCTCAGCAACTTTAGCAATAATTTAATTGGTTTAACGGGGACACATGAAAATCTTATGCCAATATGGAAAGATTTTTTTGTACATGTAGAGCCTGCAACAAACTCAGAACATCAAAATTATTTAGGTACGTCTGAACAATCTGATGAAATAAGTAATAAAGAAAAAAACTACATGGTTCAACATACTGCTTTCTATTATATTTTTGATGATAATGATTTATTAATAAGCATACTTCCGTTTGGTTCTAGTATTGAACAAATGGTTGAAGATTTAAAAAACCTATAACAATGTATAAAATATCAATATTTATTTTTTTTGTTTTATTTTCTTGTTCCGAAATAATTGAAACAAATAAATATAGAGAATTGGCATCTGAACAAGCATCAAAAAAAAATTGTGATGCTAATGTTGAGCTTCTTTTAAAACATGAAAAGACTGAATTATGGGCATCTTATCATAACAAAGATAAAAACTTATTATGCGTTTTAACTTGTGTTAACGATGTCTGTATGTTTTCGACAGAGAGAGATTAAGGGTTGTATAAAGCACTAATAATAGTTTTGTTTTTAGTTTCTACAAAAATTGGAGATGCTCACCAATTTCAAAAAGATCATATTAATATAAATCACCCACACATAAAGTTTGTAATTTCATCAGGCCCTGCAGCAGGATATATGAAAATAGTAAACATGGGTTTCGAGACAGATCGTTTAATTAAAGTTGTTACTGACTTTGCAGATTCTGAGTTACATTATTCAAGTATAGAGAGTGGAATGGTTACAATGAGTAAAGTTGATTTTATTGAAATCCCTCCACAAAAAGCTAAATCGCTCAAACCCGGTACGCACCATATAATGTTTTCAAATTTTAGTATTGAACTAACTCATGGAATAAGTTTAGAAGGGTCTTTAGTATTTGAAAATGCAGGCGAGATCAAAGTGCTTTTTGAGGTTGAAACTCAAAAAAGTATAGAGGACCATACAGAACATTAATGAAAACATTTAAAATTGAATATATCACCACACTTTTTTTTCTCACCTTGCTGATTGCTTTAGCTTGGTACTATTTATTCCTCATGGCATCTAATCCAATGGACACAATGATGCAAAATAAAAATCCAATGACAATGTCAATGGAAACCGCCTCAGAAAATGAAATGTCAATGAACTCTATGTCTGATGCGGAAATGACTATGGACTCAATGAATATGAATGAAAAAAACTCATCAATCAATTTTCTTATGATGCCAATGACAGGAATGTGGACAATAAATGATTTTATCGTGATGTTCGTAATGTGGACCGTCATGATGTTTGCGATGATGCTTCCATCTACATTTATCTTTTTAAATATTTTTAGAATGATGAGATCGAACATGCAGATATCATCGAATATTATTATTGAGATGATAGTGATTTCATTCACTTATATTTTAATTTGGACAATTTTTTCACTTATTGCATGTACTCTTCAATATATTTTTCACAATAACGGGGTAGTCGATATGATGGGAACATTACAAAATAATATTCTTGCAGGATTATTTCTCGTTGGAGCTGGTGCATTTCAATTTACAAGTTTGAAAGATACATGTCTTGAGAAATGCAGAAACCCCTTATCGTTTCTAATGGCTGGTCCTATTAAAGGATACGGAAATGTTGCCTATGTGGGTCTAAAGCATGGTATATTTTGCTTAGGGTGCTGCTGGGTTCTTATGCTTCTACTTTTTGTAAATGGAGTTATGAATTTACTATGGGTTGTCGCAATAACAATAATTGTATTGGCTGAAAAAATGCTGCCTTACGAGAAACTTAGCTCTAGATTTCTGGGCATTCTTCTTGTAGGTTGGGGGGCGTATTTAATATTTATTTAACTATATGACTGTAAATCCATTAAACTTACATTGGGAAATAAAAGGAAATTTTTTACTGAATTGTAACTGTGATGTATTTTGCAATTGTCCGATGTCCCTGGGAAGAGCAGTTCCAAATTCACCAAACGGTAAATGCTTTTCATGGTGGGGAATTAATATCGAAGAAGGATACGCAGAAGAAAAGTGGTCTGGATTTAACCCTATCAAAAGAGAGTCTAAAGGAATTTTGGATTTAAGTGGTTTAAATGTTGCTATTCTTTTAGAAGTTCCTGGCCCTTTAGGTTCAGGTGGTTGGACAGCAGGATTATATATTGATGAAAAAGCATCTGATGATGCAGCTGATGCTCTTGCAGTTATTTTTTCAGGCCAAGCGGGTGGGCAAACAGGTTGGTTTAGACATATGATTGCAAACTTCCTTGGCGTAAAAAGATGTTCTATATCATACAAAGAAACCGAAGATGGATGGTCGTTTACAATTCCAGAAATCTTAGATGGTCGAATTGAACATGAGCCAGGAAAAGAGAGAGGCGAAGTAGTAAAAGTATCAAACTTAAAATATTGGGTTGCGCCAGAAATAATTGTTTGCAAAGGATCAAAAAGAAGCAGGATTAGAGATCACGGCCGTAATTGGGATTTCACAGGTGGAAGTGCGGAATATTGTGCTGTTGATTGGGCCGGTCCATAATTCATATGAAAAATAAAGCTAAAGTTGTCGTCATCGGTGGCGGTGTAGTTGGAGTTAGTACGCTTTACCACCTTGCAAAAAAAGGATGGTCTGACGTAGTTTTGTGCGAACGTAAAGAACTTACATCAGGTTCGACATGGCACGCTGCAGGTTTGATGCCATTATTCAACATGAGTTACTCTGTTGGTCAAATCCATAAATACTCAGTTAAATTTTATCAAGAACTTGAAAAAGAAACTGGTCAAGATGTTGGCTTTAGGCAAGTAAGTAATATTCGACTCGCTGAAAACCAGGATAGAATGGATGAGTATCGTCAATATGCAGGTGTTGCGGAAACAATAGGTGTAAAAGTCAATTTTTTAACTCCCGAAGAAGTTCAAAAAGTCTGGCCGCTTTGTTCAACTGAGGGCTTAGTGGGTGCTATACAGCACCCTGAGGATGGATACATACAACCCAATGATCTTACGCAAGCTCTAGCAAAAGGAGCAAGAGCGCTTGGAGCTGAAATTTATAGACAAACAGCGGTCATAGGACTTGAACAGTTACCAGATGATAGTTGGATTGTTACAACTGATAAAGGTGAGATCAAATGTGATATTGTTGTTTCATGTTCGGGCAATTTTGTCAGGCAAACTGGAGAAATGGTTGGATTAGATATTCCTGTGATACCTGTTGAGCATCAATATATCGTTACAGAAGCTCATCCTAAAATTCTAGAAAGACAAAAAGAAGGCCTTCCTGAAATGGGTGTACTTAGAGGATCTGACGGCGCATGGTATATGCGTGAGGAAGCTGGTGGATTAATTCTTGGACCATATGAAAATGGTGCACCATGTTGCTATGTCAATGGACCTAGCAAAGACTGTGAGTATGAATTATTCCAAGAAGACTTAGACAGACTTGGCCCCCATATAGAGCATGCCATTCACAGAGTTCCTATTTTTGGAGAAGCAGGAATTAAGAAAGTTTATAATGGTGCTATTTGTTATACTCCAGATGGAAGCCCAATTATCGGTCCAGCATGGGATAGAAAAAATTTATATTTAAATGACGGTCATTCGTTTGGTGTTACAGCTGCTGGTGGTGCAGGCTGGCAGATCGCAGAATGGATTGTTGATGGCGAACCGACTATTGACATGCTCGGGGTTGAACCCAGAAGGTTTGGCGATTACGCATCAAAATCATATTTAATCAAAAAAAATGAAGAGGCTTATGCTAACGTTTTCACAATCCATTATCCTGATGAAGAAAGGCCCGCAGGCCGGCCATTAAGACAAGCTCCTTGTTACGATAGGCTGAAAAATTTAGGTGCAGTGTTTGGTCAAAAGTTTGGTTGGGAGCGCGCAAACTGGTTTGCTCCTGAAGGAGTTCCTCAAGAAGACGATTGGTCATTCAGGCGATCAGCTTGGTTTGAGCACATTGGAAATGAATGTAAAAATGTAACAGAAAATGTAGGTCTTTTAGATATGACCGCATTTGCAAAATGCAGAATAAGCGGGCCAGGAGCAGAAGAATTCCTAGATAATTTAGTTGCTAATAAATTACCAAAAAAGATAGGAAGGACAAATCTCTGTCATGCTTTGAATTCTAAAGGAGGAGTGCACTCAGAATTTACAATAATGAGAGAGTCTCATGACAGTTTTTATTGTGTTTCTGCTGGAGCTTGGCAGCGGCTGGACCATGATTGGGTTAAAAAACATATGCCCGATGACAGAAGTGTAAAATTTGAAAATATTACAAATCAAATAGGAGTATTAGTTGTCGCTGGTCCTAAGTCGAGAGAACTTCTTCAAAGGGTATCTGAGGATGATTTCACAAATGAGGGTTTCCCATGGCTATCTGGTAAAAAAGTAAAAATTGGCGCTGCAGAAACACTTGCAATGAGAGTAAATTTTGTTGGCGAATTAGGATGGGAAATCCACTCACCAATTGAAGTACAAAATCATATATTCGATACATTAATGGATGCAGGAAAAGATCTGGGTTTAAAGCCTTTTGGCATAAGAGCAATGGACTCTCTAAGAATTGAGAAATCCTATAAACTAATTGGTACAGAATTATCAATTGAATACGCAGGATATGAGTCAGGAATAGACAGGTTCATTCACCCAAACAAAGGTCAATTCATAGGCAGAGATGCATTAGTTCAGTGGAGAGAAAAAGGTTTTGAAAATTCCTTCGTAACTCTTGAAGTTCATGGTGTCAAAGATGCTGATGTACTTGGCAATAATCCAATATATGCTGATGGCAAAGTTATTGGTCGCGCTACAGGTGGAAATTTTGGCTTTCGAGTTAATAAGTCTCTCGCTTTAGCTATGGTCAATCCAGCTCATTCAGATGTAGGCACAAAGTTAAAGATCGATATTTTGGGAGATATGTTTGATGTAACGGTAATACCCGAAAGTCCTTACGATCCTGATAATCAGAAACTTAGATCTTAGCTACTTGAAAAAGTGTCAGAAGCTTTAAAAGTTTACGAACAGCTCTGTAAAGATAAGCACATTGAACATAATATAAAACAAAAAGATCTAGTTATTGAATTAGATAAATTTTTGTCAGGTTCGAGCAGAAATTTTATAAAAAAACTATTTCGATATAATTTAAATCAAAAGAAATGCTTTTATTTATACGGGGGAGTGGGAATTGGAAAAACTCTCATTATGGATTTGTTCTATGATGACGTAAATTTAAAAGAAAAACAAAGAGTCCATTTTCATGAGTTTATGATTGATATACATGATCAATTACACCAACTCAGAAATGAAAAAAATTCAAGAGATTTTATAATTTCAAAACTTGTAAAAGGCATTAAATCGAAATCAAGTCTCATATTTTTTGATGAATTCCAGGTCACAAATATAGCTGATGCTATGATTCTAGGTCATTTATTCGAGGAGTTCTTTAAAAATAATATTTTAATTGTATTAACTTCTAATTCCAGCCCAGAAGACTTATACAAAGAAGGGCTGCAAAGAGAACTTTTTATTCCATTTATTAATTTAATAAAAAAAAATTCTCAAATTCATCACCTATCAATAGACATTGACTATAGAACAAGATCATTAAAAGAAGAAAAAAACTTTTTTTTATCAAATTCACCGGTTAGCAAACTTCAAATAAATGATATTTTTTCTATCCATTCAAATAAAGTTGCAGTAGAGGATAAAGTAATAAGTGTAAAGAAGAGAAATTTTGTTGTTAAGAATCTGTCTAATAGAATAGCTCGTTTTCAATTCAATGAAATTTGTGGCGATAATAGAGGCACTGAAGACTACCTCGAGCTAATTAAATTAATTGATAGATTAATCATTGAAAATGTTCCAAATTTTGGAAATACAAATTCTAATCTTCAAGAAAGATTTATTAATCTAATTGATGTTCTCTATGATAATAAAATCAAATTATATTTAAGCACAGAAAAAGAAATAAGCGATCTTGGTAGTGCATATCATTTGAAAGATAAATTTAACAGAACCATAAGCAGACTTCTAGAAATGAAATCACAATAGTTACAAATGAAAATAGCAGTAATAGGAGCGGGAATTGTTGGCATATCTTCAGCCAATTGGCTTAAGAAGTACGGTCAAGATGTGACTTTGTATGATATGAATGATCCTGGATCACAAGCAAGTTACGGCAATGCTGGAACTTATGCAAAATATGCAAATATACCAACAAATTCATCATCCTATTTTTATTTATTTCCATATCTATTGCTAAACAAAAACAGCCCCTTATTCATTAGCCTAAAACGATTAAATGAAACATTTCCTTGGATTATTAAATACTTGAGCAATTGCAGAAATGAAAAAGTTAACCACACTGTTCAACATTTAACAACTTTACTGTCACATATGGATGATGGTTATGAAGATCTCTTCAACGAAGCAAATGTAGAAAATTATATTTCAAGAGAGTCTATTATGTATGGATGGTCTACAAAATTA
>CABZIW010000006.1 GCA_902526005.1 uncultured Pelagibacteraceae bacterium | reverse complement strand
CTTTATTTTATTATCAGGCTTTGTTATTACTTGGACTTACGTCTACTCGCCTAATAATTTTTCATACACTTAAAATCAATGAAACATTTGAAATAGGTAAATCAAACTCATCTCTTACAAACATTGCAATTTTTGGAGCTGGATCAGCAGGAAGAAATATTATTAATTTTATAGATAAGAAAAAATATAAAATAGTTTCTTTGATAGATGACGGAATAGGTTTTACTGACACATATATCTCAGGTATTAAAATCTATTCAAGAGAAACTTTCCAAAGAAATTTTATACAAAAAAAAATTATTGAAATTTGGGTTGTTATACCCTCTGCTAATGATCGTGAGATTGAAAGTATTATTAAATATTTAACACAATTTGAAATAAAGATTAAAAAAATTCCTTCTTTAAACGAACTTTTACTCAGTGGACAGTCAATCATCAGTCCCATTGAAATCAATCCCCTAGATGTACTTGGTCGAAAAAAAGTCAGAATAGATAATGATTTATTTAGAAGTAAATATCAAAATAAATCAATACTAATTTCAGGAGCAGGCGGTTCTATTGGTTCGGAGATTTCTAAACAATTATTAACTGTTAAGCCAAAAAAAATAATCTTTTTAGATATAAGTGAGTACTTACTTTACAAACTCGAGCAGGAAATAAAAAAGCAAATTGACTATCATATTGATATAAAATTTATATTGTGCTCAATACTTGAAGATGCATCACTTAATCAAATTATAAAAAAAGAGAATATCGATGTTATAATTCATGCGGCAGCATATAAGCATGTACCAATTGTTGAAGAAAATATCCTTATGGGTTTTAAGAACAATGTCTTAGGAACTATGAATGTTATCAATGCCGCGATTAAAAATAAAGTTGCTAGATTTGTTTTTGTTTCGACTGATAAAGCAGTAAGGCCAACAAGTATTATGGGGGCAACAAAAAGAATGGCTGAATTAGTAATACAAAGTAAATTACGTGCTTCGACAGAGCTGGAAACAGCAATAGTAAGATTTGGAAATGTTCTAGGATCATCTGGCTCTGTAATTCCTCTTTTCAAAAGACAAATTAAAAGCGGTGGTCCAATCACTCTTACTGATCCAGAGATGACCAGATATTTTATGGTGATAGAAGAAGCTGCACAGCTGGTTTTATTAGCAGGTAGTTTTGGTGGAAAAGGTGAGGTCTATTTGTTAGATATGGGTAAGCAAGTCAAAATAATTGATCTAATTAAAAATATGCTCAAATTAGAAGGATTAAAATTAAAAAATGAAAATAATAAAGATGGTGACATTGAAATAAAAATTATCAATAAAAGAAAGGGAGAGAAACTGTATGAAGAATTGCTAATTAATAAAGAGGACATGCCGACATCTCATCCAAAAGTAAAGGTTGCCAATGAAAAAATTGAAAATTCTTCAAAGATTTTTGAAATTTTAGATAATATTAATTCAAACTATGAATATACAGAAAATCAAGTTGTTAGAATGTTAGAAGACTGTATAAGTGAATTTAAATATCTTAAATAAATGAAAAAAATACTTGTTACAGGATCATCTGGTTTTATAGGCTCAGCCCTTACAATAGAACTAATTAAAAGAGGCGACTTCGTGGTTGGTATTGATAATCACAATCAATTTTATGATGCTACTCTCAAGGAGGATAGACTCAAAAGATATAGTGATAATAAAAAATTTAAAATATATATTACAGATATAAAAAATACTTCTGAAATTGATAATATCTTTCGAGAAAATAAAATTGAGATTGT
This sequence comes from uncultured Pelagibacteraceae bacterium, assembly GCA_902526005.1. Classification (GTDB taxonomy): domain Bacteria; phylum Pseudomonadota; class Alphaproteobacteria; order Pelagibacterales; family AG-422-B15; genus CACNXQ01. The sequence continues at coordinate 57,432 of CABZIW010000006.1, read as the reverse complement.
GGTAAATCTTGCTGCGCAAGCAGGGGTAGAATATTCGACTGAAAAGCCATTTGAGTATATTGACTCAAATATCATAGGCTTTATGAATATTTTGGAGTGCTGCAAAAACTATAATGTTGAACATTTAGTTTATGCTTCATCTAGTTCAGTTTATGGACTTAACAGCGATATCCCGTATTCTGAATTACATACAACTGATCATCCAGTAAGTTTATATGCTGCAACAAAAAAATGTAATGAATTATTAGCTCATTACTATAGTCATATGTACAATCTACCTTGTACAGGACTTCGCTTTTTTACTGTTTATGGACCATGGGATAGACCGGACATGGCTTTGCAAAAATTTACAAAAAAAATTCTAAACGAGGAAACTATTCAATTATATAATTTTGGCAAACATGTAAGGGACTTCACTTATATTGATGATTTAATAGAAGGGATACTTAAGGTAATTGATGCTCCACCATGTAACTCATCTACTTGGGATAAAAAAAATCCAAAACTTTCTTCAAGTTCTGCTCCATGGGAGATATATAACATAGGTAGTAATCGTCCAATAGAATTAGAAACTTACGTTAATTTATTAGAAAAAGAACTAGGTAAACAAGCTAAAAAAGAATTGATGCCTATGAAACCATATGACATGGAAATAACTAGTTCGGATAACTCAAAAATAAAAAATAATTTAGGTATTTTACCAAAAACAAAGGTAGAAGTAGGTGTTAAGAAATTTGTCAAATGGTATTTAAATTATTATAAATAACCATTAATGATACCATATAGCAGACAAAGTATTGATACATCTGATATTAGAGAGATTAATAAAGTTCTCAAATCAGATTTAATTACTCAGGGTCCGAAAGTATTAGCTTTTGAGAATGAAATTGCAAAATATTGTGGTTCAAAATTTGCCATTGCCGTAAATTCTGCTACGAGTGCCTTGCATATTGCTTGCATGTCTTTAGGTTTAGAAAAAGGTGACATCGTTTGGACCTCTCCAATTAGTTTTGTCGCATCCTCTAATTGTGCCCTCTATTGTGGTGCTACAATTGATTTTGTAGATATAGATCCTAGCACTCTAAACATTGATCCTTTGAAATTAGAAAAGAAGTTAATAAAGGCTAAAAAAAATAACAAACTTCCTAAAATAATTATTCCAGTACACATGTGTGGCTTGCCAGTTGACTTAAATAAATTTTCTCAATTAAAAAAGAAATATGGATTCAAAATAATTGAAGATGCATCACATGCTTTAGGAGCAAAATACCAAAGCGAAAAAATTGGATCATGTAAATTCAGTGACATCACAGTTTTTAGCTTTCATCCAGTAAAGATTATTACTACAGGAGAGGGCGGGGTAGCCACAACCAATAATAAAGATTTAAGTATGAAAATGGAAATTTTGAGAACCCACGGAATAAATAAACAAAGAAAATATTTTAAAGAAAAAAATAACGGTGAATGGCATTATGAGCAGATTTTTTTAGGATATAATTATCGAATGAATGAGATTGAAGCTGTTCTAGGGTTGAGCCAATTAAATAAGTTAGATAATTTTGTTCGTAAAAGAAATTCAATCGCAAAAAAATATAATAAACTTCTTTCTGATCTGCCTATTAGATTACCATTGATAAATTCAAAGGATTATTATTCAAGTTTTCATCTTTATGTAATACAATTAAACTTAGAATTAATTAAAAACAGCCACAAAAAGATATTTTCGTTTTTAAGAAAAGCTGGAATAGGTGTTAATTTACATTATGCCCCAATTCATTTGCAGCCCTACTATAGAAACCTTGGCTTTAAAGAAGGAAATTTTAAGAATTCAGAGAAATATGCAAAGTGTGCGATAAGTATTCCAATTCATCCAAAATTAAAAAATGAAGAAATAAATTATGTCGTTAATAAATTAAAGCGAATAGTGAAATAGTTTAATAGTAAAAGTAAGTATATGGCAAACAATAATAAAGCAAATCTTATTTTTAAAATTTATTATTTGCTAAAGACTGATTTTTATTACGTCCCTTTATTAATAATTTTATTTTTGCTTTCCTCATTAATTGATGTTGTAGGTATTGGACTTGTTGCTCCTTATGTTTCAATAATTGTACAGCCAGAAATCATTTTAAGTAATGAACTATTTCAAAAGATATATATATTTATTTTCGGAAGCTTACATACCAAAGAAAAAGTGCTGATATACTTAGGATATATTTTAATATCAATCTTTTTGTTAAAGACTATTGTTGCGATAATTCTAAATTATATAATTTTACTTTTTTGCTTTAATCAGGGATACAAGTTGAAATTAATGCTGATGTACAATTATCAAAACATGGATTTTTTAACTTTTATCAGGAAAAATACTTCTTTTTTTACTAATAATCTTCAAGTTGTGGTTGATAAATATTCAATAGGAGTATTACAGGCAGTTTTTAGAGTTATTAGTGAAAGTATAGTAATTATTGCGATTTTAATTTTTTTATCTTATCAAAGTATTGAAATAGTTATTTTAGCTGCAGTAATTTTTGGTACCTCAGCCCTTGCATATGACTTCTTATTTAGAAAAAGAGTTGAAAAATATGGTGCTGAAACAAATAAATTACAGAGAAATATTTTTAAAAATATTCAAGAGGGATTAGACGGATTCAAGGAAGTTCGTTTGTTAGGTAAAGAAAGTTATTTCTTCGAAAATATAAAAAATGATGCCAAAAGATTCGCTAGCATCAATACATATGTAGCAAATGTGAACTTGTTACCAAGATATTTAATAGAATTACTTTTGATATTATTTGTAGTTTCTTCAATTATATTAGGACTATACTTAAATAATGAATTAACAACTCTTATACCATTACTCTCAATGTTTGGGGTAGCATCAATAAGAATTGTCCCATCTCTAAACAAAATAATCTCAAGTATTTCACTTATAAGATATGGAACAAATTTTGTTGATTTACTCTATGATGATATATTAAATTTTCATAAAAATGACCCCTTCTATTCAAAAAGTGAAACAGAAAATTTTTATGAGACCAATTTTAAAAAGCTTAATTTAGTTAATTGTACATTTGGATACAGCTTAGACAAAAACATATTTGAGAATATTAACTTAGAAATAAATTCAGGAGAATTTATTGGCATTCATGGTGAGTCAGGATCAGGTAAATCAACCTTAATAAATATTTTATTAGGACTAATAAAGCCAACTAGTGGAGAAATTTTTTTAAATGATGAAGATGTCACAGGTAATTATAAAAAACTCAATAATATTGTTGCTTACCTACCTCAAGAAGTTTTCTTGTTAGATGATACTATAAGAAAAAACATTTGTTTTGGTCAAAATGCAAATGAAATAAATGAACAAAAGATTCGAGAATGTCTGTCTCTTGTTAAGCTGGATAAATTTATAGATAACCTTGATGACGGAATTAATACTTCAATTGGTCAAAAGGGATTACAAATATCTGGTGGACAAAGACAACGACTTTCTTTAGCGCGCGCTCTTTATTTTGATCGTCAAATATTTGTACTTGATGAGGCAACAAATGCACTAGATACATCAACTGAGCAAAAAATTCTTGAGGAATTGCTTGAATTTAAAGGAAAGAAAACAGTAGTGATTATTTCCCACAATTTAAAAAATCTTGAAATATGTGATAAGATATATATTACATCAAATAGAAAGCTGCATTTAAGTTAAAACCTCATCTTTAAATATTAAGACACTATAAAGGATATATTACTGAAAAATGTTTAAAAATAAATCCATTTTAATAACTGGTGGTACAGGTTCCTTTGGGAAAAAATTTACACAAATGGTCTTTAAAAAATATAAACCTAAGAAACTAGTTATTTTTTCAAGAGATGAGATGAAGCAATGGGAAATGAAAAATCATTATGTAAGTAATGATAAAATAAGATTTTTAATTGGTGATGTTAGAGATAAAGAACGATTATACAGAGCTTTTCATGGGATTGATTTAGTTATCCATGCTGCTGCAAATAAGATTGTTCCCATCGCGGAGAGAGATCCATTTGAGTGCGTTAAGACTAATGTAGATGGAGCTAAAAATGTAATTGATGCCGCATTGGACTCTGATGTTGAGAAAGTAATAGCAATTTCAACAGACAAGGCCTCTAGCCCCTCAAATTTATATGGTGCAACTAAAATGGTTTCTGATAATTTGTTTGTAAACGCTAATAATTATGTTGGAACGAAAAGATCAAGATTCTCTGTTGTAAGATATGGTAATGTTATGGGATCTCGAGGATCTGTAATCCCGTTGTTTTTAGATATCATGTCGCAAAAAAGAAAAGCAATACCTATAACCGATCCTGATATGACAAGGTTTATGATTTCATTAGAAGATGGAGTTCAATTTGTATGGGACTCAATTAAAAATATGAAAGGCGGTGAGATATTTGTAAAAAAACTCCCATCCATGAAAGTTACTGATATCGCGGATACAATTGCTCCAAATATTAAACAAATTATTATAGGCAAAAGGCCAGGTGAAAAAATACATGAGCAAATGATTAGTATTGATGACGCAGATAATACTCTTGAACATCGGAATCATTTTATAATTATCCCTCATAAAGATAATTTTGGTTTAAATGTTAAATATACGGGAAAAAAAGTAAAAAAAGATTTCAGTTATTCCTCTAATATAAATGCTCATTGGATGAAGAATGATGAGTTATTATTGTGGATACAGAAAAATAAATATTCTATTGGCTCATACTAATTATTAGATAATTGATTACTGAATGCTTTTAGATGTTTATAATATACTACTATAAATTTATCATTTTTAAATTTTTCAAAAAAATTATAAACTCCAAATTTGGCACAATTTCCGATCTAGAAAAAATAGAGAATTGTTGCAGAAATTTAAGGAATTCATTTTCTCAAATTTCTAATAGAAAAAATATTTATTTTTTTAAATCAGAAATAGAAAAAAACTTACAAAGAAATTTTAAATTAAATAATCAATGGTGGAATTTGGTCTATAAATTATATTTGGATTACGATCATGAAAACTACTCAAAATTAGTAAATGAAACAAAGAAAATTAATTATGACGTTTTAAGTTCCTGCAGTTGGATACTTCTTTATGGTTTATTTTTAAGATTAGGATTTATTGAGGTGGCATTTTATTTGAGGCACAAATCCCAAGAAGTACTCCTTAATTCAAATATCAACAATTTAAATCAAGTTGAGAAAATTAAATTAGGAGCATGTTATTTTGAAATGTCCAAATTTTCTCAGGCGTTCGAAATCTGGGATTCATTAAAGGATAAAAAAATATACAAATTATACTCAAAATTATTTAACAAAAAATTATATAAAAATTTTCGGCATCACGAAATTGAGTCAGAATATGAGATAAGTGAGTATTCAAAATTTTTAGAGAAAAAATCAATTGCAATTATTGGACCAGCGAAATCTATACTTAAAGAAAATTACAATGATCATGATATTTTAATTAAATTTAATCATAAAGATTATCCAAATAAATTAGATGAACTGACACAAATATCTTATTATAATGGATCTCAGACTGAGTATATTATTGCTAAACTTAATTCTAACTTTCCAAATACCTTATTATGGGTAAATTTTAAAACTCATGGCTTTACTAGATTAATAAAAAAAAATAACAATATTAAAAGCAAAATCCGAACAAATATAGATTTAGGTCCCTTTCTTTACAATGGTGAATTGAATATGCTTCCTTACGTTATGGCAGACTTAATTTACTGTGGGGCAAATAAAATTTCAATTTATAATAATGATTTAATGTTATCAAAGGGAAGAGCAGAAGATTACTACCCAAAAACAAAAAGTTATCAAGTTAATGATATCGAAAAGTTTCGAAAATTATCAGTATTGCATGACCCTATTACTCAATTCAAATTTCTTTATAATTTAAATAAATGCGGAGCGGATATTTCTGGTTCAATCACGAGTATACTAAAACTTGATATATTGGAATACGTAAAAGAATTAGATAAGTTATATGGATTGCAGAACCAAAAATAAAAAATGATTTAATAATGAAAAAAAATAGACTTTTAATAATTGGATCAAATAGTTTTATTGCGAAAAATTTATTATCTCATAATCATCTAAAAAAATATGATCTATATTTAATATCAAGAAAAAAAAATAAAAATTCCAATCTTAAGAATTTTTATAAATTAGATTTGTCGAAGAAAAAAAAAATCGAGAATGTCATAAAAATTATAAATCCAAATTATATTATTCATCTTGCTGACACTAAAAATAAAAAAAATTTAAAAATAAAACCAGTATCAAATAAAAATATAAATTTAATATTTGCGAAAAATATAATATCTGCATGTATAAAACTAGATAATTTAAAAAAATTTATTTTTTTGGGGTCATGTGATGAATATGGAAATAATAATTTTTTTGTTAACGAAAAAAGTAACCCTAGGCCAGTAAAATACTATGGTAGATATAAACTAAAAATTACAAATGAAATATTAAAAGCTAAAAAGAAACATAACTTACCAATCATAATTCTTAGGCCATCAGTTGTATATGGACCAGGACAAGATAATAATATGTTTATCCCAACTATGATAAGATGTTACAAAACAAAAAAAATTTTAAAAATGGGTTTAGGTAACCAATATAGAGATTTTCTCTATATTGATGATTTAATTACAGGAATTATAAAAGCTCTTATTTGTAAAAATTTTAAAATGCATAATGATATATTTAATTTATCCTATGGTAAGTCACATAAGGTAATTGAAGTTGTTGAGATTTTTAGAAAATTAATACAAACAAGGAAAAATGATCATTTATTTACAAAAATTAATCCTAAAATGAAAGATCTATGCACATATTATTTCATTGATAACAAAAAAGCTCGCTTGCGTTTAGGATGGGTTCCTAAAATTAAATTAAAACAAGGGCTGGTTAGAATTCTCAAATATGAAAAGTAAATTACTTTACTATACAGATTGTAGATTTTTTGCAGGTTGTGAAAATATGCTGGCAAATTTTTTAAATTCTAAAAAAATAAATAATAAATTTGATGTATTTTTTTCATATCGAAAATCAAAAGATTATGAACTCGGTTTAAAGAAAAGAGTAAGTTATATCCAAAATAGGATACCGATGAATTTCGTAGATTTATCTAACCCAGATTTATTAGGCACCTCTATACCATTTATTATAAGAAGAATAATTATGATTTTTGTTAGATTGCTTGTAAATATTCCCCTTTTTATTTACGAAGTTTATTTACTTTGTAAAATGATCAAAAAAATTAGACCGCAGATAGTTCATATAAACAGTGGTGGATTCCCGCCCACTCTATCAACTAAAGCTATGATTGTTGCGTCAAGAATAATGAGTATAAATAAAACTATTTTGGTTATTAATAATTCTCCTGAGCCTTATCTAAAGATTAGACGAATTATGAATTTACCAATGGATGTAATTATTAATTTTTGTGTTGATATCATAGTTACTGGTTCACAATACAATGGAAAAAAAATGAAGAAATTAATTTCTATTGAAAATAAAAAAGTAATCTCTATTCCTAACGGAATAGAAAAAAGAAAAATAATATCAAATAAAACCCAAATGAAAAAACAATTAGGGTTATCAAGTTTTAAAGGTAAAATATTTTTAATAGTTGCATTATTAATTCCTCGAAAAGGTCATAAAGTATTAATTGACGCTATCACTTTATTGAAAAAGGATAAAATTTTACAAGAAAAATATCTTTTTATTATTGAGGGTGAAGGTCCGTTAGAAAACTCGTTAAAAGATCTTATTAAGAAAAGAGGATTAAATAAATATTTTAAGTTTATTCGTAATTATAAAAATATTTTTGATTTAATTAATTTGGCAGACGTATTACTATTGACATCAATTTCAAGTGAAGATTTCCCCAATGTTGTTCTAGAAGCAATGTCTTTACAAAAAATAATTATTTCTAGTAAAATTGCTGGTGTACCAGAGCAAATAAAAGAGAATAAAAGCGGTTTTTTATTTAATGTTGGTAATAGTGAAGAACTTGCTGCTAAAATTCAGCAGATTTTTAATAAAAAATTAAACTTGGATAATATAGGAAAAAATGCTTTAAAAAGATATAGGCAGTATTTTTCTGCAGAGAAATCTGTTAATGCATATATTCAACTTTATCAGAAAAGAAATGCTTGATTTTTTTAAAGACAAAAAAATTCTAATTACGGGCAATACAGGATTTAAAGGATCCTGGCTGACATTTATAATGAGCAAATTAAAGGCAGATGTGTATGGTTTTGCTTTAGAACCAGAAAAAATATCAAATTACAATTTACTAAAACTATATGGAGATATTGATCAAGAATATAGCGATATTAGAAATTTGGAAGTTTTACAGAAAACATTTGATAGAGTTAAGCCTGATATAGTTTTTCATTTAGCAGCGCAAGCACTTGTAAAAAAATCTTATGCTAATCCAGTTGAAACCTATGAAACAAACATAAATGGATCAGTAAACATACTAAATTGTGTATTGAAATCTAAATCAGTTAAATCATTGGTTTATATCACATCTGATAAATGTTATGAAAATAAAGAATGGGTTTGGGGTTATAGAGAAATTGATGAATTAGGTGGCAAAGATCCTTATAGTGCCTCGAAAGCATGCGCTGAAATAGTTTTTAGTTCGTATTTAAGATCTTTTGAGTTTTCAAAACAAAATAAAGGGATTGCATCAGCAAGAGCAGGTAATGTTATTGGTGGAGGCGATTTTTCTGATAATAGATTAGTGCCTGATTGCATAAGGGCAGTTGAAACAAAAAAAAATTTAGTGATAAGAAACCCCAACTCTACGAGACCCTGGCAACATGTTCTAGAGCCCCTTTCTGGTTACATTAAGCTATCAAAGTTTCTTTATAATGATCCAAAGTATTCAGGTGCTTGGAACTTTGGACCCCAAGCAAATAAACTTGGTTCAGTTCAGGATATAGCAACGGGTATACTCAAGTACTTTGATAAAACTAATATCACATTTGATAATAATGATAATAGTCATTTTGAGTCAAATCTTCTTCAGTTAAATTGTGAAAAAGCAAATACACTTTTAGGATGGTATCCAAAATGGAATATAAATGAAACAATTGACCAAACTGCAACATGGTATAGTAATTATTTAAATAGAAACAACTTAAGAGAGATTACATCTAATCAAATTAACCAATATTTTGGATTATAGCTTACAATGATAGAAGGATTGAAAATTATTAAACTCAAACAGATTTTTGATGAAAGAGGTAAAGTCATGCATATGTTACGCAATGACTCAGAGTACTTCAGCAAATTTGGAGAAATATATTTCTCTGTTACATATCCTGGTGTTGTTAAAGCCTGGCATCTACATAAAGAAATGACTCTTAATTATGCCGTGGTAAGTGGTGCAATTAAATTTGTTTTTTTTGACGATCGTCAAAATAGTCAAACCAAAGGAGAAATTGAAGAAATTTTTATTTCTCCTGAAAATTATTCACTAATCCATGTACCTCCTGGTATTTGGAATGGATTCAAAAGTGTTGGTAAAGACCTCTCAATACTAGCTAATTGTTCAACTATTCCTCATGACCCAAGTGAAATTGTTAGGAAACCTTATAATGATACTAAAATACCTTATAAATGGGATATAAAGTATAAATAATGAAAACTATTATTTTAGCAGGCGGTTTCGGAACAAGAATCTCTGAAGAAACAGGTATTATCCCAAAACCAATGATAGAAATTGGTAATAAACCGATATTATGGCACATAATGAAAATTTATGCATCGTACAATTTTAATGAATTTTTTTTAGCGCTTGGCTATAAGGCAGATGTTATAAAAAATTTTTTTTTGAAATACCATGCTATCAATAGTGATTTTACAGTAGATCTTTTGAATGGAAATATTGAGACCATAAAAAAAGAAAAATTAAATTGGAAAGTTAATGTCATTGATACAGGCCTAAATACTATGACCGGAGGTCGGATGAAAAGATTTCAAAATATTATCACTGATAAGACTTTTTTTCTAACATATGGTGATGGCGTCTCTGATATTGATATTTCTAATTTGCTAAAATTTCATCAATCACATGGAAAAATGGCAACTGTAACAGCTGTGAGACCAACAGCAAGGTTTGGAGAATTAAATATATCTGATGATAGTGTTGAAAGTTTTGAGGAAAAACCACAATTACAAAAAGGCTGGATAAATGGGGGTTTTTTTGTATTCAATAGAGAGTTTTTTGATCTCATTGATAACGATGAAACTCTTTTGGAGCGTGAACCACTTGAAAGAGCCGCTCAAATGGGTGAGCTTAAAGCATATAAGCATGAGGGTTTTTGGCAGTGTATGGATACTAAGAGAGATCATGAATTGCTTCAAAAGATGTATGATGCAAAAGAAGCTCCTTGGGTAATAGATCATTCTAATTAATGAAGATATTTATCTCCGGTGGATATGGATTACTGGGAGCAAGAGCAGCTTATTATTTTTCTAATTTGGGTTATAAAATTACAGTTGGAACAAGCTCAGAGTCTAAATTTTTAAATTATAAATTTAATAGCAAAATACAAACACGGCTTATAAAATGGAGTGATAGAACCAGTATTTCAGAGGCAATAAGAGGAAATGAAATAATTTTTCATTTTGCGGGTATGAATGCCAAGGAATGCTCTAAAGATCCAGTTTATGCAAATGAATTTAATGGATATAAAACTAAACTCTTTTTAGAAATAGCTGAAAAACAAAATATTTCTGAATTTATTTTTCTTTCTACAGCCCATGTTTACAACAAAGATTTAAATGGATTTTTTGATGAAAACTCTAAAACAGATAATAATCATCCTTATGCTGTGTCTAATTTAATTGGAGAAAAATTTGTAGAAGAGTTTCATAATTCAAATAGAATTAATGGCAAAATTTTACGTTTATCAAATATCTTTGGTAAACCTGATATACAAAATATTAATTGTTGGGATCTATATATTAATAACATATGTAAACAAATTTATACAAATAGAAATATAAAAGTTTTTTCAAATCCAAACATTTATAGGAATTTTTTATCAATAACAGATTTCAATGATATTCTTAATCAGATTATAAATAAAAAAATAGTACTGAAAAATAGTATTATTCTGAATGTTGGTAATACAAAATCAATACAATTAGGCAAAATGGCAGAATTAGTAGCGGAAAGATATTATGATTTTAAAAAAAATAAAGTCAAAATTATTTATGAGTGTAGTAATTCAAATGAGAACTTTGAAAGTTTAGATTTTAGTATAAACAAGCTTAAAAAATTAGGAATTCAAGTTAAAAATTCATTAAATGATGAATTGATAGCTCTCTTCAATTACTGTGATTATAATTTTAAGTGAGCATATATAACAATATGAAAATTAAACAAAAAATTCCATGGTGGACTAAAATTTTTCTCAAAATAATTCTTGCGAGGTTGCCATTTAATTATCAATTTTGGCAAAATATCGGACTTTTTAGACATGGAAAAATGGATAATACACAATATGCAATAGAAGTTTTTCTAAGCCATGTAAAAAAAAGTGAAATAAAAGAACTTAAAGAGAAAACAATAATGGAGGTAGGTCCAGGTGATAGTATCTCATCCGCAATAATATCATATTCATATGGAGCTAAATCAATTTTATTAGATGTTGGTAGATATGCTAAAACTAATACTTCAACTTATTTAAAATTATCTAATAATTTAAAAAAAATGGGTTATTCCCCACCTGATATAGTAGCTAGTGACAATCTTGAAAAAATTTTAATTAAGTCGAGTGCTTCTTACTTAACCGCTGGTTATAAAGATTTAAAAAAAATAAAGTCTGAGTCAATCGACCTTATTTATTCTCAGGCTGTATTAGAACATATAAGCCTTGATGATTTTAAAAATACGTTTAATGAATTTTATAGAATATTAAAAAAAGGCGGTGTTAGTTCACACCAGGTTGATTTGCGTGATCATTTAGATGAAAGTTTAAATAATTTACGTTTTTCAGAGAAAATATGGGAATCAAAACTATTTACACAATCTGGGTTCTATACAAATCGAATTAGGTTTGATGAAATGATTGCAATATTCAAAGACTCAAAATTTAATGTTGAAATAAAAAATATATTAAAGTGGGATAAGTTACCATTGCCAAAATCTAAGTTAAATAAAAAATTTCAGTCAGTTCCGGAGGATGTTCTAAAAATAAAAGTATTTGATGTTATTTTAAGAAAATAAAAATTGAGTATTATGCCAAAGCTGAGTATTTATATGACAGTACATAATGGAGAAAGTTATCTCAAACAAGCAATTGAAAGTATTATCAAACAATCCTTTACTAATTGGGAATTTATTATAGTAAATAATAAATCAAGTGATGATACACTAACTATATTAAATAAATATTCATCTAATCAACAAATTACAATTATAAATTTATCGAAGATGCTCCGGAGGACTGAAGCTCTTAATTTTGCAATAAATCATACAAACAGGAATTCATGTTATTTAATGAATATGGATGCGGACGATATATTGGCAGATGAGTGGCTCAATAATGCAATAAAATATCTTGATGAAAATAAAAATGCTGACTGCTTAGCAGGCGCGGCCTATATTATCAATGAGAATCGAGAAATAAAGGCCATATTTAAAGCATCTATAAAATCAAATAAAAATATTAATGAATTTTTTTCTTATACTTTTCCTATTGTACATTCTTCTACTGTTTTTAAGAGAAAACTAATTGAGGATTTAAGAGGTCCTTACAATGAAAAAATATCAATAGGTCAGGATTGGGATTTATTTCTTGATTTTTCTCAAAAAGCTAAAATTTTTTTTATAGATAAATATTCAGTATATTGGCGCAGATATAGCGAGAGTATAACTGGTAAAACTAGCAATCAGATATCAAGTAGACTCGATAAGATTAGAAATTTAGAAAAAGGCGCAGCACTTGCAGTCAGTATTAAAAATAAAATTAAAAATAGATATCGAAGAGGAATAGAGAATTTTGTACTCTCACTGCTTTATTTGAAAAAAGGTGATCTTGCTGGCTTTGTATACAGATTAACTATTTCTTTAGCACTAAATCCATTGTCATTTTTAACAAATAATAAAATAATGGGTTTACTTGGCATAAATAAAGAGTTTTATTATCATAATGAAAATAAAAGCTAACTCTCTTGAGAATCTAATTAAAAAAAAATTAACTAAGAGACATGTAAATAAAAAAATATCTAATATTGTTAGCAATGCATTGGTTTGGGCATCTTTAAGAGGTATCGACTCTCATGGTATCAGGTTACTTCCACAATATCTTAAAGAAATTGACTCTGGTATAATTAACACTAAGCCAGATATTACTAAAAAAATTACTGCAAGGTCTTTTATTCGAGTGAATGCAGATCATACATTTGGTCATTACGCAGGAACAGTTGGAATGAAGGAAGCTATAAAAATAGCAAAGAAAAATGGAGTAGGCTGTTGTTCAGTTTTTAATTCAGGTCATTGTGGTGCAATGTCATACTTTGGACATGATTATTCTAAAAATGGATTTATTACGATATCTATGACGCACGCTAGTCCAAGAATATTATTACCAAACACAAGATCAGTTTTTTTTGGCAATAATCCAATATCATTTACTGCTCCAATTTCAAAAAAAAATATTTTTTGTTACGACTCGGCTTCTACACAAACAACATTTAATGAAATAAAAAATAAACAAATGAAAAAACAAAAGTTAAATAAAGGAGATGCACTTAATGTACATGGAAAGGAAACACTAAATGCGAATGAAGCAAAATTTCTGCAAGCAATTGGAGGTTACAAAGGCATAGGACTCTCTTTTATTGTAGATATACTTAGTGGATGCTTGTCTGGGATGAATATGGGAAACAAGATAACAAAAATGTATGAAACAAATGAAAAAAAACGTCGAAAATTAGGCCATTTCTTTATAGCAATAGATATTGAACAAGTTTACAATATTAAAAAATTTATGAGAGATATGCAGTTAATAGTGAAAAGAATACACTCTCAAAAAAAAATAAATAAAAATTACCATGATCCGATGATACCAGGTGAACCTGAGCTTCATAAATTAAAAACAAGACTCAAAACAGGGATTCCAATTGATAAAGACATGTATAGTTTTTTGAGAAATGAAGATAATGTATAACAAACAGATTTTTACAACTTGGGAAAGTAATTTAAAAAAAAATCTAAAAACCACTACAAGAAAAGTAAAAATAAGAAAACTTAAGCCTCAAGAAATTCTAGTAAAAAACTTATATGTACCAATTCATGGAAGTTTTTGGCTAGCCTCAGATCCAAAAATTAAACATCCAAGAAGCAATGAATTCATGAATAAAGGAGGTTTTGTTTTTGGAAACGGAGGATTAGCAAAAGTAATAAAAACCTCACCAAATTTATCAAATGTATCTGTGGGAGATTATGTCTCTGTATTTGGACACTCTCCGTGTGAAAATTATGACTGCTATGCCTGTACCGTTCTTCATAGGTATACAGAGTGCGAATATGAGAAAGGTCAAATACTAGGACATGGCAAAGACTCAAATGATGGCACATTTGCAGAGTACACAATTCTTCCTCCACAAACTTACGAAATTTGCTTTAAGAAATATGAAAGACCAAAAAATAAAGATCTTTTGCCTATGATGATGAGTTTTCTAGTTGCAGATGTTAGAAATGCTCTAACTAGATTGCCTGATGTTTTACGTTCACAAAGAATGATGCTATTTGGAGCTGGTTTTTCTGGATCAATAGCAGCTTATATTTTTGGAAAATCTTCACCAGGATCTAAAATATTTGTAATTGACCACTCAAAGGAAAGGCTCAAAAAAATAAAAAAAATTATTCCGTGTGAAGTTGAAACCTATCTCTTGCCAAAAAAAATATCAAGGGAACTTGAATTAGTAAATCAGAATGTTGGATTTAGAAACATATTACAAAAATATACAACTGAAATTTATAATAAATCGTATAATTTTTTTGGAAATAAAAATATAAATTTGTTGATGGACTGTACATCAGGTAATTCAGCGCCCTTATGGACAGATGGAAAATTGTTAAAAGAAACTACAACTGTAATACCATTTGGTTTTGGATCTGATCATATAGTATTAAGTAGCGAAATTATTCAAAAGTCTGGATTAACAATACTGATGTCAAGAGGTGTTGGAAATATAAGAAATAGGAGAGAAACTATTGAGCTTATTAAGACAAAAGAGTCGAAACAGTTTTTTGCAAGTTTATTATCCCGCTCAATAGAAAAAAAAGGGATTATTAAGGCATCAAAATTCATACAAAATATTTTGTCTGATGGGAAACCAATTCCAGATGAACATATTTATATGAGTTTGTAAGAAATAATTTTCCTAACTATGAAAATTGAAGTTGTAATTTTACTCTTTAATAGAGTTGAGCATACAAAAAAACTATTTAAGAGTTTGATACGCAATAAAATAAATAAAGTTACAGCATATATTGATTATCCACTTAACGAAAATGATAAAAATCAACAAAAACAGATAAAAAAGTTTATATCAAATATTAAAAATATAAGAATTGAGTTAATAGAAAGAAATAAATCTTATGGGCTTGCAAAAAATTTAGTATCTGCGATGAATGAAACCTTTGATAGGGGAAATGAAGGTATAATTTTGTTAGAAGATGATTGTATACTTCTGGATGGGGCAAAAGAATTTTTTTTTAGTGGATTAAAAAATTTACGTACTAATAAAAAAATAAGAAGTTTGTGTGGATATAATTGTTTAGGTAATAAAGCTATAATAGATCCAAATGCAAATTTATTAATAATGAATAGGTTTTTTACATGGGGGTGGGCAACATGGAAAGATAGATGGAAAGAATATGAGCCTAATTTAAAAAAAATAGTTAATAAAACTAAAAAAAAAGGAATAAATATTAAGAATTTCTCTGAAGATCTACAATTTTTGACTAATTCCAAAGCATATCTGAGTGGCTCTAAAAATATTTGGAGCATATCATGGATTTTATTACATTACGTAACTTCTACCTATACTATTTACCCTCCAGAGTCTCTTGTGCATAACATTGGTTTTGATGGTTCAGGTATTAATTCTATTAAAACAAAAGCATTTAATATAAAAATATCAAAAAAAAGAAAATTTCAAGATTATAAATGGAATGCTCTAAAGTATTTTATTGATAACGATATATCAGTGAATAATTTTATGAATGAAAATTTCAAAAAGATTTACCCAGAAATTTAACTAGGTTAATGTTTAGATCTTCAATAAATATAAAAATATTTTTAATATTTCTTATTTTTATAACTGCTGTATTAGCAAATAATATTACTCTAGAGATCATTGGAAGACCTAAATTTATACTTGAGTACATGTTAATCTTTATTGGTATTCTATCTCTTTTTTCAATTATTTATAAAAGAGAGATTCCTCTAATTCCCAGTTATGTGCTTTTTTTGCTAGCAATAAGTACAATTGCAGCTTCAATAAATTCAATAGTTCTTGACGATTTGAGGCCCCTTAAAACTTTCTTAGTAACTAACATTGCAATAGTGTCTATTTACCTATTATTTTCAGATAATAAATTGCTTTCAAAAGGTAATTTAATTACTCAAGGACTGATTCTAATCAGCGCAGTAATAATTTTATTATCACTCATCTTTGAACCGTTTACACTATTTAGATATCAAGGAATATTAGATGACTCAAATTCAATGGGAAGAGTGTCAGGGTATATATTTTTAATTTCTTTTTCTTATTTCTTATTTTTTAAAAAGCCTACTAGTCATAATTTTATTTTAATAACTTTATTAATCGCAACGTTTGTTGTTTTATTAGCTACCAATAATAGAACGCCTTTGTTTATATCAATCTTATTTATATTTATTTCAAATTTTGTTTATAATAGTAGAGGATTAAAAAATATATTTCGTTTTATCAGGCCAAAATTGCATACTTATTTAATTATAATTTTAATTTTATTCAGTGGTCTTTATTTAGTAAATAAATATGTAGAGTCCGGAACCCCAATTTTTAGTTCTCTTTATGAAAATTTTGTATATCAATTTGAGCGATTTCCCGGCACTTACGGCACAAGCAACAGAACTTTTCGTTGGACCCAAGCGATAAATGAATATTATAATTTTTTCGGGTCAAATGATTATGCAGAAAAATCTTTCTCAAAATTAGAGGTTCATAACAATTATATTAGCCAAGTATTAAAATTTGGATTAATCCCATCAATTTGTTTTCATTTATTGCCATTTATAATTTTTTTTAAATCGTTTTCTCGAATAGTAGTAAGAGACTCGAGACACATGATTATACCATTTTCTCTATCATTTTATTTATTATTGTATTATGTTTTTGAGACCGGCGCAGCACTAGCCCCTTTTTGGATCATGATAATTTATGATGCATTTATTA
Organism: uncultured Pelagibacteraceae bacterium; assembly: GCA_902526005.1. Lineage (GTDB taxonomy): Bacteria > Pseudomonadota > Alphaproteobacteria > Pelagibacterales > AG-422-B15 > CACNXQ01. The sequence goes on along the minus strand of CABZIW010000006.1, from coordinate 39,902 downwards.
CTTCAGGAGAAAAAATTGATGGACAAAAAAAAACTGACTCATAAAAAATTCGTCTTAGGCATTATACCTGCGCGAGGTGGCTCAAAAGGAATCCCAAGAAAAAATATTCGCAAACTTGGATCGGTTCCACTTGTTGCCCATACAATCAATCAAGCAAAAAAAAGTAAGCTATTATCTGACTTTATTGTCAGTTCAGAAGACAAAGAGATTAGAAAAGTTAGTGAAAGATATGGTGCAAAAACTATGGATAGGCCAAAAAAATATTCGCACGATAAAATATTACAAGAAGTAGATCTCTTACTTGAGTGGACAGTGAAGAAATATGAAAAAATAAATAACATTAATGTGGATATTGTAGTATTGCTCTATCCAACTGCTCCACTTAGAGATGTTGCTTCAATAGATAAATGTATTGATTTAGTTAAATTGGGAAAATATGACTCTGCAATCTCAGTTTATTTTGATACGAGATACTTATGGAAAAAAATAAAAAATAAAACTATTTTGCCAACAAATTACAATCCAAACCAAAGAATGCCACGTCAAAAAGAAAATTGGAATCAATATGCAGAGAACAAAGCAATTTACGTTATGACCAAAAAGGTACTTTCAAAGTACGGAAGAATAGGAAAAAAATGTGGGTATGTGGAGATGGAAAAATGGAGATCTATAGATATCGATACTTTTCAAGATTTAAAAATTGCAAAGGCATTTTTTCAAAAAAAATAAATGAGTAAAAAAATTGTTATTATTGTTAATAAGGGCAATTTTTTCTTATCTCACAGGCTTAATATAGCAGAAAGAGCGATAAGTGAGGGCTATGAAGTACATTTAATCTCTGATGCTTCAAAAATTGATTTAGAAAAAATAATCAGAAAAGGTATTAAATTTCATCAAGTTCCATTTTCAAGGACATTTAAAAATATATTTATAGAAATCAAAACTTTACTTTTATTATTTAAAATATTAATTAGAGTTAAGCCCCAACTAATACACAATGTAACAATAAAACCGATTATTTACGTAAATTTTGTGTGCAAAATATTGCACCATAAAAAAATTATTAATTCAATCTCAGGACTTGGTTACATATTTGTAAATAAAAATACAAAAAATTCGATCTTAAAATTTTTTATTTTAAGACTATATAAATTTTTTTTTAATTCAAAAACTGTTAGAGTTATTTTACAAAATGTAGAAGAAAAAAACTTTCTTGTTAGATCAAATATTACGCATCGCAATAATTTACGTCTTATTCCTGGTGCTGGAGTGGATACCTCAAAATATCTTCCGCCAAAAAAATTTGTAAACAAAAATATAATTGTATTTGCTGCAAGAATGATAAAAGAAAAAGGAGCAATAGAACTTGTTCAGGCCGCTAATAAACTAGTTGAAATGAATTATAATTTAAAAGTTATTCTTTTAGGAAAGGTTGATAATGAATATCCAACTCATATTAAAGAATCTGTTATAAATAAATGGTGCGAAAAAAGTTTTATAGAGTGGCATGGCAATGTCGAAAATGTTATTCCTTATTATCAAAAAGCTTCAATTGTATGTATGCCTTCTTATTATTCAGAAGGTGTCCCTAAAGCATTAATAGAAGCTGCGTCCATAGGAAAACCAATAATTACATCTGACATGCCAGGATGTAGATCAATAGTTAAACACAATTTTAATGGAATTTTGGTTGAGCCTAAGAATATTGATTCCTTAGTTAATGCGATTAAATTTTTATTAGATAATCCAAAGATTTGTGAGATATACGGTCTGAATGGAAGAAAGCATGCGATTGCAACATTTGATGAAAAAAGAATAGTTGATTTAACTTTAGGAATATACAAAGAAATTATATAAATTTACAAAAATGAATATTCTTGGTTTATGTACTATGGGTAATAGCTCAGCCTGTATCGCCGTTAATGGAGAGGTACTAACTGCTGTAGAGGAAGAGAGAATTACTAGAATAAAAAATGATGGGAGTTTTCCAATCAATTCTATTCAAAAATGTTTAGATGTTTCAAAAATATCTTTTGAGGAGATAAATGTTATCGCAATCTACTGGCAACCGTGGAGACTTTCAGTAAGAGTTCAAGGAGTTATAAAACTATTTATTGAAAACCCCTCTTACTTAAAATATTTTATTAATCGTATTGTTTCATCTTTTTTTGGTCTAAAAAAGAATGAGTATTATTCCGAATTAAAAGGATCGTGGATTGATTTATTTTTTATAAGAAAAATTTTAAAATCTAATTTTGATACATTTCAAAATTTCAAAGGAAAAATAGTTTTTTTAGATCATCATGAATGTCATGCAGCAAGCTCGTCCTATATATCAAATTTTAGTAAGTCAATTTGTTTAACCTATGACGGAGGAGGAGAAACAATTTCAACTGCAATATTTTTGTGTGATGAAAATTACAATTTAAAAAAAATCAAGTCATTTAATTGGCCAAATTCTCTTGGACATTTCTATTCAGCTTTTACAGGTTTTTTAGGTTTTAGAATGTTAGAGGGGGAATACAAGATGATGGGTTTAGCTCCGTATGGAGTTCCTAAATATAAAAGTATTATATTAGACCAGATTTTAACAAAACAAGTTAACGGATCATACAAACTAAATACAAAAATTTTAAATTACCATATGGCACTCCATGGTAAATTCACAAAAAATTTAATTGAGCTTTTTGGAAATCCTCGGGGTAACGATGAAGAATTTACGCAAAATCATAAAGATATTGCATCAAGTGTTCAGAGTGCCTTTGAGGAAATACTTTTACATATACTTTCATGGGCTAAATCAGAATTTAGTGAATATAAAAATTTATGTCTTGCAGGCGGTTGTGCACTTAATGTTACCGCTAATGGAAAAATTATTTCTGAGGGTTTATTTGATAAAATCTTTATACCACCTGGACCGCATGATGCAGGCTGTGCAATTGGTGCAGCATTTATTGCTGAAAAGAAGTTTTCAGAATATGAAAATAAATTCCATATGAATGATGCATATTTAGGTCCTTCTTATTCAGATGATGCGATATCAAAGTCATTTAAAAAACTAAATCTAATTTTGCCAAATAAAATTGATCAACATAAGCTGACAACTTATTCAGCTGAAAAGATAGCTGAAGGAAATGTAATTGCTTGGTTTCAAAATTCCTCTGAATTTGGACCCAGGGCATTGGGAAATAGATCATTTTTAGCAGATCCAAGACACGATAACATCAGGGAAATAATTAACCAAAAGATAAAGAAAAGAGAACTTTTTAGACCATTTGCGCCTTCATGTAAGGTTGAAGTTAAAGATGATTTTTTTCATATCGATCAAAACTCTCCATATATGAATATGGTTGCAAAAGTAAAAGAAAATAAAAAAAATATTATTCCTGCTGTAACTCACATAGATGGAACAGCCAGACTGCATACAGTAAGTCGCGAATCAAATGAACTATACTGGAATTTGTTAAATGAGTTTGAAAAAATAACCGGCATTGGAGTCTTATTAAATACCTCTTTCAATATTCAAGAACCAATTGTTGAGAGTCCATCAGATGCAATAAGATGCTTTTTAAAAAGTAATGTTGATTTTCTAATAATTGGCAATTATATCTGCGATGATGATTGGAGAGAAAAAAATAAATAATACTTTTTATGAAGGAGTGTCTGCTAACCATAGATTTTGAAGATTTCAAACATGATCTTAAACGATCATTGTCAGTTGATAACATTTTGGGAAGTCCTGAAGGACTATCAAAATCTATAAATAAGTTAAATGAAATCCTGAAACAAACTAATAGCAATAATCAGGTTACTTATTTTATTACAGGTCAGGTTGCAAGAGACTATCCTGACATTGTTAGAAAAATTTCAGAAAATAATAATGAAATTGCATGTCATGGTAATTTTCATGACATGATATATGATCTAAGTAGACAAGAGTTTGGTAAATCACTTGATAAAGCAATAAAATATTTGAAGCTAGCAAGTGGAAAAGATATTATTGGTTTCCGAGCACCCAGTTTTTCAATAAATAAAAACTGTGAATGGGCTTTTGATGAAATAGCTCAGAGATTTAAATATGACTCAAGTTATCTTAGTGATAGAGATATCATTGAGCCTGTCCAGGAGTATAAAAAAAATGCTCATCAAATGTTAACCTTACCAATATATAATCCAATAAAATTTCTTAATATGCGTGTTCGTGTTATTGGAGGAACATTTTTAAAACTACTTCCTCTTAACACAATTCTAAATTATATGCGTGAAGCAGAAAATAAAGGCTACGTGCCAATTATTTATATTCACCCATATGAACTGCTTACTGAAGACGATTTTAAAGTAAAATTTAATGAAATGAAAAATGTAAATTTTGCTAAAAGGTTTTATTGGTTATTTAGACAAAATCAATGGCTAAGTATTGGAAATAAATCTTTTGTTTATAAGCTTGAGAAAATATTGACTATTTATAGTCATGTGGGAACTGTACAAAGCTACTTAAAAAGAAACAATTATTTATGAAAAATATATTATTGACAGGTGTTAACGGCAATATCGGAAGAAATCTTTACAAATATTTATCGAAGAAGAGTTTCAATATTTCGTTCTTATCCAGAAAAAAAATGAATCATAAAAGGATAATTTTTTGTGATTACGAAAATAATGAAATTCCAAAAGATTGCTGTTTAAATATTGATGTAGTTGTTCATCTAGCCGCTTACTCTTCTGATGTTGGGAAGTTTAATCTTAAGGATAAAAAAAAATACTTAAATTTTAATCATCACAAAACAATCGAACTAGGTAAAATTTCAATTTTACAAAAAACTAAAAAATTTATATTTATTAGCAGTTCAAAAGCAATTAATCATGGACAGATAAAAAATGAAGATGAAATCAAAGATTATGGATCATTAAAAAGATACACAGAAATTAAATTGATCGAGTTATTTGATAAAACTGACGTGGAATTAAATATTTTAAGATTTCCTCTAGTCTATGGACCTTCAATAAATAACAACTTAAATTTATTAAGAACAGCAATTAAATTTAATATTTTTCCCAAAATTTTAGAGATAAATAATAAAAAACAACTAATTCATATTGATGATGTGGTACAATCGATCTACCTCGCAATTAGGTCTAACAATTTTCAGGAAACTGTTTTATATATCACAGACCAAAATATATATTCTATCAATAAAATACAAAAAATATTTCGTGAATTAGAAGGAAATAAAGTTCCAGCAATTCCTTTACCTCTAATTATATTTAAATTAATTGCAAGAGTTAACTCACACTTTGATTTATATTTTAAGAAAATTTTTGAAGATGATTATCATAGCGATGATATATCAATTTTTTCTAGAGATTATAAACCAAAGACATTGAAAAATATAGATGAAACGAATATTTGATATCATTATTTCTCTTGTTTTAATATTTATATTAATTTTACCTATGGTAATAATATACTTATCAATCATCATTACTTCCTCTGGTGGTGGAATTCATTGGTCGGTAAGAATCGGAAAAAATAATCAAGAATTTTACATGCCTAAATTTAGAACAATGAAAATTTCTACACCTCAAGTTGCAACTCATAAAATGATTAATCCTAATAACTATATTACAAAAGTAGGAAGAATAATTCGTAAGGCCAGCTTGGATGAATTGCCTCAACTATTTACAGTATTAATGGGTAAAATGACTTTAGTTGGTCCACGGCCGGCACTGTTCAATCAATATGATTTAATTGAGTTGAGAAAAAAAAATAAAATTGATGAATTAAAGCCAGGTATTACAGGATATGCTCAAGTAAATGGAAGAGACTTATTAACTATTAAAGAAAAAGTTATGTGTGAAAAAATTTATCGTGATAATATGAGTTTATTACTTGATATAAAAATAATAATTAAAACAGTTTATTATCTGTTAAGATTAAGTTATATAAAACACTAAAATTTTCCTTTAAAAAAATGTGGAAGTTAAAAAAATCAAAAGTTCATGGCAAAGGTATTTTTGCTACGACTGAAATTCAAAAAAATACTCGCATTATTGAATATATTGGTGAAAAAATTTTAAAAAAAGAGGGTGACCGAAGATCTGAAAGAAGACTTTCTAAGTACTTAAATTCTAAATTGTATGGTTCAGTATATATATTTGAGTTAAATAGTAAATTCGATATTGACGGTTCGCCACTATATAATAAAGCAAGATATATAAATCATTCTTGTAGTCCAAACTGTGAGGTTGATATAAAAAAGGGTAAGATTTGGATATCTTCAATAAGAACTATTAAGAAAAATGAAGAATTAAGTTACGATTATGGTTTTGAATTTGATAAAGATGATTATAAAGATTATAAGTGTCGATGTAATAGCAAGAATTGCATAGGATATATAATTTCTAAAGATGACTGGCCTAAATACAAAAGGTTTGTAAAAAAAAAATTAAAAAATTATGACTAACCTGGAAGATAAAATTGATTTAATTAGTATTTTGGATGTACTTGTAAAAAATATTAAGATTATATTTATAGCAATATTAATAGGATTAATTGTAGCTTTTATATACGACAATCAAAGAAATCCTCAATATTCAGCTAAAGTAGAAATATTTACTATATCAGATGTAGATGAATTAGAATTAGCTGAATATGCATACCTTGTTGACTCTAATGTTACTGAGTTAAATGAATTTGAAGATATGGAGCAGGTAACTTTTGTGGAAAAATTCAATCCAATTAAACTTAGAGAAAAATTTGTTACTTATTTTTTAAGTTCAGGAATTGTCAAAAATAATTTTTTCAATTCATACAATTTAACAGATGATTATAATATTAATGTTAAAGATAAATTTAATATTGAAAAATCTGTAACACCTAACGATATTAAATATTTCTTAGTTTTTAAAACAAGAAATAAAAATAAAGATTTAGATATTCTAGAAAGATCAGTAAATGAAATAAATGCGCAAATATTTGATGATATTAAAATTTACGGGGTTACATTAACTAGAGTTCTAGAATTATTTAAAGAGCGAAAAATTAAAAAATTAAATGATGATCTCCGTTATTTAGACAAGAGTTATGATTTAAAATTAGAAAGACAAAAATCATTCCTTAATGAACATTTAAGCATAGCAAAATCACTTGGTCTCGAAATGACTAATAGTAACTATATTAGTAGTATTGAAGAAGCTATATTTGGAAGAGAATATGGTGAATTTGAAGAAAATTATTTAGATAAAATGATACTACCTTACTATTTAAGAGGTTATAAGGCCATTGAACAAGAAATTCTAATGCTTGAAAAAAGAACCAAAGATAGAATTGAACTCTTTGATCCAGAATATGCTATTGTAAAGACCGAATTAAACAACATGAGTTCGTCAATTAATTTAACTGAAAAAGAAATTAACAAATTATTGGATAAGATTAAAAATTTTGAATCAGTTAAAGTTGATTTAAATCAATTAAAGTATAAGCAAACTTTGCCTACAGCATTGCTATACACAATTATTATTGCCTTATCTGTCTTTTTTTCTTTTTTATTTGTTTTGGTGAGACAAAGTTATCAAGATTATAAAAATAAATAGTTCTTATCTTATAAGTTTAATTTTTTTAAATGGATGATTGAGACTTTGTTCCTCGGCTTTTTCAATTTGTGTTTGCCTGTTGATTGAATTTTTTTTCTGACTCGCTGACCTTTCATAAAAACATTTTGGGCACGATACACCCTTTACATACTTATTTGATTTTAAATCGTCTTTATTAAGAGGCCTTCTACATCCATAACATTGAATATAATTTCCACTTTCTAGATATTTATTTACTGATACTCTTTCATCAAAAACAAAACAATCACCACTCCATAGTGATTTAGTCTTATAATTTTTTTTATGCGCAAAATAGTTTAATATTCCTCCTTGAAGCTGAAATATTTTTTTAAAACCTTTCTCTTTAAGAAGATGAGAAGCTTTTTCACACCTTATTCCTCCAGTGCAATAAATTGCAATTTGATCTGTTTTAGATATGTTCAATTTTTTTAATTTATTTGGAAATTCTCTAAATGTTTCTGTAAAAGGATTGATTGACTTCTTAAATTTTCCAATGTCAATTTCATATGTATTCCTAATATCTAAAACTTTTATATCTTTTTTTGAAATAAACTCATCCCACTTAGATGGATGAATATAATTATTAATTTTATCATTTTCTATTGCAAGCTTTAAACCTAAAGAAACAATCTCTTTTTTTAATCTTACCTTTATTCTATTGAATGGAAGATAATCGACATTATTTATTTTTAAGTTTATTTTTCGAATGTTTAAAATTTTTTTAATAAACTTAAAAATCTTAATCAAGTCTTCTTTATTGCCTGATATAGAGGCATTAATTCCTTCATCAGCCAATAATATAGTTCCTCTAACTATTTTACTTTCTAAATATTGGTCTAATTTTTTTTTAACTTCAATCTTATTACTGATCTTTGTAAATCTATAAAAGCTATATAACTCAAAACTATGCATTCAAATTGCCCAGTTTATAAGTTTCATTTTTTAAATATTCAGTTAACTTTTCTCTGCTACTTATTTCCTTTAAAGAAGAGAACTTAATTACTTTTCCAGGGTATATATTGATTTCTTTTCCTATCATTTTTTTTGTCTCATGAATGTATGATGAGTATTTTAGTGTTTGATTTTTGAGTTTTGATGCAAAAATATGAAATAAAAAACCATTTTTACCGTCAAAATATATTGGAAGCACATCACTTCTAGTTTGATTTATAATTTTTGCAGTAAAGTGCTTCCATTCGTCATCTTTTGCCGACGATCTCAAGTCTTTTGCTACTGAGACACTTCCTGACGGAAAAATTATTAATAATCCATCCCTTAATAAGTGTTCTTTTGCTCTTTTTGTAGTTTGAATGTTCTTTCTAATGGTCTCTCTAATATTTGAATTGAAATCAATGGGTAATATATATTTATCTAATTCTGGTGCAAATCGAAGGGTTTCATGAGTCATTATTTTAAAATCACTTCTTACTTTTGAGGCTAAAGAACACATCACGAGACCGTCGATTATTCCAAAAGGATGGTTTGCAATCATTATTAAAGATCCTTCTTTAGGTATAGATATTCCAGAACTTGATTTATCCAAAACTTTAATATTCATTGTCTGAAGTATTCCTGTCCAAAAGTGTAATGGTTCATAATTATTTTTTTTAAAGTCACTATATAACTTTTGCAATTTTCTTTTGCCAGTAAATTGTTCAATAGTTTTAATTAAGACTCTCTGAGCAAAGTTATGCTCTGATTTCGATGCATATGAAATATCAATTTTTTTCATTTTAATATTCTACAGGAATTGGATCTAAACTTCTCCAAAAATACCAAGTAGCAACTGATCTATATGGTTTCCATTTTTGAGACATTTTTCTAGCACAATCTTTAGACATTGGATATTTCAAGTTGTAACAATTACATATTCCCCTAATTAACCCTATATCGTCCACAGGAAAAACATCTGGTCTACAAAGATTAAAAATAAGATACATTTCTGCTGTCCACCGACCTATACCCTTTATTTGTACCAACTCATCAATTATTTTTTCATCTGAATAATTCTTCCATTTTTTTGGATTAATTTTTTTTTCAATAAATGCCTTAGACAGTGATCTAAGGTAGGATATTTTTTGACGAGATAGTCCACACGCTTTTAGACTTTGAAAATGAATATTTTTTGTATTTTCAGGTGTTATATCTATTATTTTACTTTCATAACGATCCCAGACAGCTTGTGCTGCTTTTACTGATATCTGTTGTCCTACAATGGATCTAGATAAGGTATAAAAAGGATCAGACTTTGAAAAAAGAAAATCTTTTTGATAATTGATTATTATTTTACCAAGTTTTTTGTCTTTTCTAATTAAATCTTTTTTTGCTTTTTCCCAGAAATATGGTTTTTTCATTTTTTATAATAAATTTAATATTGACATATATAATGTAAATTGTTTTATTGCCATTCTAATTAATTAATGGAGAAAAAATATGGCTGATGTTGCTAGTTTATTAGCTGAATTTCAAAAAGGTATTGAAGGTAAAGATACTGGTCTTGGAGCTACTGTTAAGTTTGATTTTGAAGGTGCGGGATGTATCTTTTTAGACGGAAAATCAAATCCTAATACTGTATCAGATGAAGACAAAGATGCAGATTGCACACTTTCTATGTCTCTGGAAACATTTGAACAGATGAGATCAGGTGAAGTTGATGGAACTTCAGCATTTATGCAAGGTAAATTGAAAGTATCTGGCGATATGTCAATTGCAATGAAGTTACAATCTGTAATGGATGCACTTGCTTAAATCATAAATAAATAAAACTAACCCATCTTTGATTCATTCTTGGATGGGTTTTTTTTTATTTAAGATTGTCCTGCATTCATTAAAAACCTTATTATTTGTGCAAGCAATTATTCTTCCACCATTCGATATCTTTTCATTATCCCAAGTTTTTAATACTCCCCCCGCGTTTATAATTATTGGTTCTAATGCTCTTATATCCCAAGAATTTAATCCACTCTCCACGACTATATCTATATGTCCGTCTGCGAGCAAACAATAACTATAACAATCTCCACCAAGTCTGGTTAGTTTTACTCTTTTACTGAGTCTCTCAAATGATGACTGATCACTTTTATTTGCAAATAAATATGGCGAAGTTGTATTTAATATTGATTCAGAAATATTTTTATTGTCTTTAATTTTCAAATTGGTTTTTTTACCATTTACGATCTTATAAGCTTTTTTTTCATATCCAATGTATCTCTCATCTAATGCGGGAATATCTGCAAGACCCAAAATAATGTTGTCATTTTCCGATAGCGAAATTAATGTACCCCAAAGTGGCATACCTTGTATGAATGACTTGGTCCCGTCAATTGGATCAATACACCATTCATAAACACTATTTTTAGAAAGAGTTTCTTCCTCTCCAATAATGGAATGATCTGGATAATATTTTAAAATTAAATGATTTAATTTTTTTTGAATTTTAATATCTGCTACTGTAACTGGATCAAAACCTTTCTTCTTTTTATTTTTAATCCCTATTTTTTTCTTAAAATATTTAAGGGAAATAAGACGAGCTTCGTCTGCTAAGATAATTGAGAAATTTAAAAATTTTCTTATATCTTTTTTCATATTATATATAAATATTATGTATTGAATGGTTAATTATCCTTTTGTACCATAAAAATATGACTAAAAAAAATATCCTTTTATTTATTTTTGTTCTTTTGCCATCATTTTCATTAGCAGATAGTGAAATTCATGGCATAGATATCGGAGAGAGAGAGCCAATCATCAGTCCAATCTCTCAGTATGATCCTGAAATAAACTCTTATCCAAACCCATTTAATGACGACCAAATTATCTTAACCATAGATAAAAATAATTATATGAATTTCGTGAAAGACATTCTTACACCAGGTCAAATTGAAATGTTTGAGACATATCCTGAAACCTTTAAGATGCACGTGTATCCCTCTAGAAGGAGTTGTGCAGTACCTCCTGAGGTTATGAAATTAACAGAAGAAAATGCAAAACTTACCGATGAAGGAGAGGGATTAGAGGGTATTGTAGGAAGCATTCCTTTCCCAAACCCAAGTGAAGCACTTCACCATGTATGGAATCATATTTTAAGATATAGAGGGGTAAACATATATGGCGCTTCTCCTTTCTATATAGTCAATCCAGATAATTCTAGAACATTTGGCGCTGGTGAAGCTATTGCAATCAACTATTGGAATCCTTTTGTTGAAAATGATAAAGGCTTGCAAGGTATGCTAATGTCAAAAGTAACTCACCCACCAAGACTAGCAGATGCTTCTTTACTCGTAATTGAATCTTTAAATGCTTTTAAAACTCCTCGACGGGCCTGGGTATATAATCCTGGAACGAGGAGAGTAAGAAGAGCACCAGATATAGCCTATGATTATAAGCCGTCAGCAAATCAAGGTTTAACAACCACAGACCAGTTCGACGGCTTTAATGGCGCAAAAGACAGATATAATTGGTCATTTGTGGGAACGACCAAAAAATTAATGCCGTACAATGCATATGAATTTCACGAGACAAATATAGAAGAAACATTAACCCCATATCATGTAAATCAAGAGTTTTTACGATATGAATTAGTTAATGTTAATATTGTTCAAGCAGATCTAAAATCAGATAAGAGACACATTATTCCTCATAGAACTATGTATTTTGATTTAGATAGTCATAACATGCTTGTAGAAGAAACTTATGATGATGAAAATGAAATAATGGCGTATAGAGAGTTTCCAATAATAAATTTTTATGATCAACCCATGTGTTTATCAATTCATAGTGCCACGTATGACTTTGCTACAAAACGCTATCAATTAACCAATGTCAGATCAAAGGATATACCTAAAATTCAATGGAGGCTTAGTGAACCTCATGATGAAAAAATGTTTACACCTGAAGGGTTAAAAAGATTTGCCAGATAGCAATTAAAAAATTATATATCCTTGATATATAACACGATTTTTGGGCACGTAGCTCAGTGGTAGAGCATCACGTTGACATCGTGGGGGTTGTTGGTTCGATCCCAACCGTGCCCACCATAAATCTCAATTATATGTTGTTTTTTATTACTTAATTAGATAAAAGATCGCAGTATTATGAAAAAGCCAAATAAAATAAGAGAAGCAAGACTCAATAAGATAAGATCTAAAAAAAATAACATTCGTAAAGAAAAAGTTAGACTTAAAAAAATTGAAGAAGCAAATGCACCTCAACCGGAGTCTCAGCAATGAAAGTAAGAAGCTCACTAAAAAATCTTAAGACAAGAGACCGTAATAATAAGCTTATTAAAAGAAAAGGTCGTTTATACGTTATTAATAAAAGAAATCCACGGATGAAAGCTCGTCAAGGCTAATAATATTTGTCGTCTAAAAAAAATAAAAGAATTCTTTTTATTGCAGATCATGCATCAAATTATATACCAAGTTCATTAAAAAATTTAGGCCTTAAAGAAAACCAATTAAATTCACATATTGCGTATGATGTAGGTGTAAAAGAATTATGTATTGATTTGTCTAATCTTCTTAACTCTAATTACATTATAGGCGAATACTCAAGACTTATTATTGATTTAAATAGAGATATTTCAGATCCAACATTAATTCCAGAAATTGTTGATAGAAAAATAATAACAAAAAATTTGAATCTAACTAATTATGAAAAGAAAAAAAGAATTTCAGAGATCTACAATAAATATCATTACAAAATTAAAACAGCTATAAAACATAATAATATAATGGCATTAATTTCTCTTCATTCATTTAATCCAATATTCAAAAAGCAAAAACGAAATATTCATTTTGGTATTTTATCAAATCAAGATAGAAGACTGAGTGATTGTATAATTACAGAAATGAAAAGAAGGAAATTAAAAGTCGGTAACAATGAGCCGTATGAGGGAAACTTAATTGGTGATACGATGTACAAACACGGTCTTAAAAATAATTTACATCATACTTTAATTGAGGTCAGAAACGATTTACTTTCTTCCTCAACTAAGATACACAGAGTATCTGTACTATTAAAGCAGGTAATTAATAATTCAATTAATAGGATTTAAAGACAAAATGAGTAATGTAGCTCCAAAGTGGTTTGAAAAAGCAATAGCTAATAGGCCTGAAGCACTGTCTGTGAAAATAAAAGGGACAAAAATTTCCTACAATGCTTGGGGCGACAAATCAAAACCGGGCTTAATTTTTATTCATGGTGGCATGGCACATGCAGAGTGGTGGAGTTTTATCGCTCCCTATTTTGCGAAAACACATAGAGTTATAGCTATGAATCTAGGTGGGATGGGTGATAGTGAATGGAAGAAAAAATATTCAGTTGAGTCTTGGGGCGCAGAAATAGTTGGTGTATGTAAAAAAGAAAAATTAAAAAAACCTATTTTCATAGGACATAGCCTTGGTGGGATGTGCGGTGTGTATGCTGCTTCTTTAATGAAAAAAAAATTGTATGGTTTAGTCATAGTAGATACAGCCATAATGCCTCCTACTGATAATCCTCCTAAATTCGATTTAAAAGTCAGAGCTAATAACGTTTATAAAAAAATGTCAGATATTATTGAACGTTTTAGATTAGTTCCATCTCAGAGCGACGCTCTTGAATATGCGATGAATTTCATAGCTGAAAAATCTATCAAAAAAGTCAGAGGTGGATGGACATGGAAATTTGATCCAAGTTATATGAATATTTTTACTAGTGAAAATTTTGCAGAAAGGCAAGCTGTTTTGAGAAAAACACTCAAAGGTCTTAAATGTAGAGTCGCGGTATTTAGGGGTGAAAAATCATCTATCTTTCCAGGATTTAGTGCAAAATATATGAATGAATTAATGGACAAGAAATCACCGATAATTAACATACCAGAAGCTCATCATCATATTATGGTAGATCAACCTTTAGCGCTCGTTTCAGCTTTAAGATCATTAATTATTGATTGGGATCATTCAAAACCATCTAAAGCACTGTAAACTATATATAAATCAATCATTTCTAATCCAACATAAACTAAAAAAAACACTGTTAAATTCGATATTTAGAAATATATTATTTGCTTATCATGGACATATCAGAGCAAAAAAAAACATATAGTTTCTTCGGCAAACTCATTTTATGGGGTTCTGTTGGCGTTGTTGTTGTATTAGTTTTGATGGCAATTTTTTTAATCTAAATTTTAAATTTATGCGCGCTTATATTTTAAAAGAAAGTGAGTCAGAGTTACGCGTGTCGGCTTCCCCTGATAGCGTAAAAAAGATGGTTGAGCTAGGCGTTTCTGTAAATATACAAACTGCTGCTGGTCAAGACTCAAATTTTTCTGACGAAAGTTATAAAGCAAACGGGGCCGAGATTTTTAATAATACTTCCGAAATTTCAAACGCTGATATCATAATAAAAGTGAACAAACCAACCGACGATGAAATCGCATCAATGAAAGAAGGCTCTTTATTCATCGGTTCTTTGGATCCTTATAATAGTAGGGAGACGCTAAATAAACTAAGGGATAAGGGCGTAACATCGTTTGCAATGGAATTAATGCCAAGAATAACAAGAGCTCAATCTATGGATATTCTCTCTTCACAATCTAACTTAGCTGGTTACAAGGCTGTGATAGACGCGACCTATTTATTTAATAAAGCAATGCCAATGATGATGACGGCTGCTGGTACAATCGCACCTGCAAAAGTTATGGTATTTGGTGCTGGTGTTGCTGGTTTACAAGCTATTGCTACTGCAAAAAGACTTGGAGCAATCGTTTCAGCAACTGACGTAAGAATGGCAGCAAAAGAACAAGTCGAGAGTTTAGGTGGTAAATTTGTTATGGTTGAGGATGATGAGATCCAGGATGCAGAAACATCCGGGGGTTATGCAAAAGAAATGAGTGATGAATTCAAGGCTAAGCAGGCAAGGCTTATTTCAGATACCCTAGCAACTCAGGATATTGCAATATGTACAGCACTTATTCCTGGGAAGAAAGCTCCAACACTTATTTCAGAGGAACAGGTCAGATCAATGAAACCCGGATCAATAATAATTGATCTTGCAGCCGAAAGTGGTGGGAATTGCGAGTGCTCTGTAGCTGGTGAGACTAAGGAGGTCGGAGGCGTGCACGTAGTTGGTTCAAAAGATATAACTTCAACAATTTCTGAAGATGCTTCAGCGCTATTTTCAAAAAATATACTTAATTTTTTAACATTATTAATCGACAGCGAATCCAAGTCTATAAGTATTGATTGGGATGATGAGATTATTCAAGGAATACTTGTAACAAAAAATAATGAAATCGTGCATAAGGAGCTTAGCTAATGGAAGTAATTGATCCAAACATATTTAGACTAACCATTTTTGTGTTATCAATTTTTGTGGGTTACTATGTAGTTTGGAGCGTGACACCTGCTTTACATACCCCTTTAATGGCTGTTACTAATGCGATTTCGTCAGTAATAATTGTTGGCGGGTTATTTGCTCTTGTCTCAAGCACTGATCAGACATTTCTGGGAGTTTTATCCAAAAGTTTTGGATTTATAGCGGTTTTGCTAGCTGCGGTAAATATATTTGGTGGATTCTTAGTAACACAAAGAATGTTAGCAATGTATAAAAAGAAACCAAAAAATCAGGATAAAAAATAATGCACAATCTTGTAGCAGTTGCTTACGTTATATCAGGAATATTCTTTATCATTGCTTTAAGAGGCCTATCATCACCAGAAAGTTCTCGAAGAGGGAATATTTTTGGCATGCTTGGTATGCTAATTGCTGTGCTTGCTACATTATTCTCCGTTAATTTTTTTACATCCAATATTCAAACTATAGGATTAGTACTAATTGCAATAGTTATTGGTGGTTTAATTGGTTCAGTGATTGCTAGGAAAATTGCAATGACTGCGATGCCGCAACTCGTTGCTGCTTTTCACAGCTTAGTAGGACTTGCAGCAGTATTCGTTGCATTAGCCGCGTTTTATGCACCCGAGGCTTTTAACATTGGTACTATTGGAAAAATTAAAACTTTAAGTTTAGTAGAAATGTCTCTTGGTGCCGTGATTGGTGCTATTACTTTTTCTGGTTCAGTAATTGCATTTGGTAAATTACAAGGCATCATGTCAGGTTCACCAATTGTATTTAAGGGTCAACACCTCGTAAATTTGTTAATTGGTTTGATTATAATCGCAGGTATTGTTTATTTTTGTTTTAATCAGGATCAAAATGTTTATTTAGCAATTATCGCACTCTCATTTCTGATTGGATTTTTAATTATTATTCCTATTGGTGGGGCTGATATGCCTGTTGTTGTATCAATGTTAAACTCATATTCTGGATGGGCTGCAGCTGGAATTGGTTTTACTCTTGGAAACACTGCGCTGATTATCACTGGTGCTTTAGTTGGATCATCTGGAGCAATTTTATCGTATATAATGTGTGCTGCTATGAACAGATCGTTCATCAGTGTTATTCTTGGTGGATTTGGAGCAGAAGATGCTGCGGTTTCTAAAGATGTGGAACAAAGACCTGTAAAAGAAGGTAGCGCTGATGATGCTGCATTTATCATGAAGAATGCAGGCTCAGTTATTATTGTTCCTGGATATGGAATGGCAGTCGCACAAGCACAGCATGCACTTAAAGAGATGACAGATGCGCTAAAATCAAATGGTGTAAAAGTTACGTTTGCAATACATCCCGTTGCTGGAAGAATGCCTGGACATATGAATGTATTATTAGCTGAAGCGAATGTTCCTTATGATGAGGTTTTTGAACTTGAGGATATTAATTCTGAATTCTCTCAAGCTGATGTTGCTTTTGTAATTGGAGCGAATGATGTGACGAATCCTATAGCAAAAACAGATCCTGCATCACCAATTTACGGAATGCCTATTCTTGATGTAGAAAAAGCCAATACAGTTTTGTTTGTCAAAAGAGGACGAGGTCTCGGCTATGCAGGTATTGATAATGAATTATTTTATCGTGACAATACCATGATGCTATTTTCGGATGCAAAAAAAATGGTTGAAGGTATTGTTAAAGCTTTATAAAGATTTAGCTATAAATCTTTCTTCTAGCCATTTTACGTGAGCGACGAATGTTTTCAGCCTTCTCTCTCAATTTTTTTTGACTAGGTTTTTCAAAGTAAGTTCTCATCTTCATTTCTTTAAAAATGCCTTCTCTTTGCATCTTTTTTTTGAGAATACGAAGGGCTCCCTCCACATTATTATCTTTAACACTTACTTCGACTATTGTTCTGCCCTCCTTAAGAGCAAGTTAAAATTTGAGGATTTTTAGCACTTGGATACACGCTTGTCCACATAAAAGAAAAAGATTTAATCTACATTACAAAATTAATATGGCCCATTTTACGGCCTTGTTTAATTGCTTTTTTACCATAGTCGTATGCCTTCTTCTTTTTATAAACCTCATAACTTTTCAATTTACTTATTTGTTTGGTTCTTTTGATCTCATTGCCAATAAGATTTCTCATAAGACCTTTTTTAACAATTTTTGGGGTTTTAATTTTATCTTTTGTGATTGCTTTAATATGTAACTCGAATTGACTCATATTCGCATTATCAAGTGTTATATGGCCTGAATTATGAACTCTCGGTGCAATTTCGTTCACATAGATATTATTTCCATCATCTAAAAAGAATTCTATTGTAAGTAAGCCAATATAATTAAGCTTATTTAAAATCTTTTTTGATATTTTTATTAACTGTTTATTTATTTTTTCATCTATTTGTGATGGAGATATTGTTTCAAACAAAATATGGTTTTTGTGAATATTCTCAAATGGTGGATAAAAACATATATTTTTTTTTATGTTTCTTGAGCAAATAACAGATAGTTCTCTATCAAACTTTATTACCTTCTCAATTACGCACGATTGATAATCAAGCCTTTTCCATTTATTTTTTAAGTCAGAAAAATTTTTTACTTTGTATTGACCTTTTCCGTCATAACCAAATCTGCAGGTTTTTATTATAACTGGAAAATTTATTTTATCTTTAAACTTATTTAAATTTGTTTTCTTATTAATAAAAAAAAGTCCAGCATGTTTAATTTTATTCTTTGAAAAAAATAGTTTTTCTTTTTTTCTATCTTGGCTTATTTCTAAAGCCGAAATCGGTGGGTATATTTTTATTTGTTTATTGATTTGTTTTAATGTTTTTATAGCAACATTTTCAAATTCATAAGTTAGCAAATCAACATTTTTTCTAAATTCATTTAACTTTTTATTATCATTAAAAGAACCATAAATAATTTTATTAGCATATTTTTTTGCAGGGGCATCATCTGTATCTGAATAGATATGTGTAATAAGCCCAATTTTTTGACAAGCTTGAGCTAAAAACATGCCAAGTTGACCCCCACCGATTATGCCTACAGTGGAAACTTCAGCTTTCATTATTTAGGTATATTTTTTACTGACTTAGTTTGTTTTGATCTCCATGAAGCGTATTTCTTTTTCAGTTTTGTGTTATTGCTGCTTAAGATTGATACTGCAAGTAATGCAGCATTTTTTGCTCCAGCTTCTCCAACAGCAAGTGTTCCTACTGGAACGCCTGCTGGCATTTGAGCGATCGATAGCAAGCTATCTAAGCCTTTTAGTTTTTTTGATTCAATTGGAACACCTAGTACAGGAATATTTGAAATAGAGGCTGTCATTCCAGGTAAATGAGCTGCTCCACCAGCGCCTGCAATTATTATTTCTATCCCCCTTTGTTCTGCTCTTTCAGCATATTCAAACATTCTTTTAGGCGTTCTATGGGCAGAAATAATTTTTACTTCGTGTTTTATATTAAATAATTTTAAAATTTTTGAAGCATGTTTCATTGTGGGCCAATCAGATTGGCTGCCCATGATGATGCTTACCAGTGAAGGATTTTTCATTTTAATATTTATTATGTATCGACAGCAGAAGTTTCTGACTCATTTATGTCTGAAACTTTTTCATCTGCTTCTTGCAGTCTCAATCTCTCTTCTTTTTCTTTTTTCTTTTGAGCTCTTTTCATTGATCTTTCAGCTTTAGCTAAAGCCTCATCTAATTCAACTTGCCTACAAATTCCAAGTCCAATTGGATCTTGTGGACGGATATTTGCCATGTTCCAATGAGTTCTTTTTCTAATAGCATCAATTGTATTTTTTGTACTGCCAACCAGTCTTGCAACCTGTGAATCCTTTAGTTCTGGGTGATTTCTTATCAACCAATAAACTGCGTCTGGCCTATCCTGTCTTTTTGAAAGAGGAGTATATTTTTTTTTCTTTTTTGATTGCTCAGTCTTTTCAGAGATTTCATTTTCAATAATCTTCAGTGACTCATCTTCATCATCCGCACATCTATCGATTTCATCTTTTGTTAATTGACCACTGGTTATAGGATTTAATCCCTTAATTCCCACACCGACTTCACCATCTGCTATACCTTTAATTTCTAATTCATGCATCCCACAGAAATCACCTATCTGCCTGAATGACAAAGAGGTATTATCAACAAGCCATATTGCAGTGGCTTTTGGCATTAATGGTAATTTTGCTGTTTTCATAATAATTATAGAGTGCCTCTTATAAGTTAATTTTAGAGTTTTTCAAAGGATATCCTAAAATTTAAGCAGCAATTTGCCAATATTCTTATTATTTTCCATGTATTGATGTGCTTTTTGAACATTCTCATAATCAAATTTTTGGTCAATATGCAATTTAATATTGCCATTTTCAATTAATGGCCAAATATGTTTCTTAAGATTATCGGCAATGAGTTTCTTTTCATCATTACTTCTTATTCTTAACGTTGAGCCAGAAACTGTTAATCGCTTCAACATAATTGGCAGTAAGTTTACTTCTACCTTAGATCCCTTTAGGTATGCGATATTTAGAAGCCTTCCAAGTCTATTTAGGACATTAATATTTTTTTGAAAATAATCCCCACCTACCATGTCTAGTATTACATCAACTCCTTTATGTTCATTTTTAATTATGCTTTCAAAATCCTCAAGATTGTAATTAATTACTCTTTCTAAACCCAAATCCTTCAAATATTTATATTTTTCGTCTGATCCTACAGTTGCTATACATTTAATTTGCATGGCTAATGCAATAGAAATAGCAGTCAAACCTATACCACTAGCACCACCATGAATTAATAATGTCTCACCTTGTTTTAGCTTTGCTTGATCAAATAGATTTGTCCAAACTGTAAAAAATGTTTCAGGAATTGTGCAAGCGTCAATAATTGAAATGCCTTTAGGTATAGGAAGAATTGTTGATGTATGACATTTTACAAATTCTGCGTAACCTCCACCAGGGACAAGTGCACAGACTTTTGTGTTGAGCAAATTTTTATTTATATCTTCACCAACATCAACAATTTCCCCTGAAACTTCTAAACCCAAAATTTCTGATGCACCGGGCGGTGGTGGATAACCACCAGATCGTTGAAGAATGTCTGGTCGATTTATACCTGCGGCGCGAACTTTAATCAAAACTTCATGTTTTTCTATTTGAGGTATCTCAACATCATTAGTTACTACTAAAACCTCTGGTCCACCAAATTCTTTGTGTAATATTGCTTTCATTTTAATCTTAGGAGCCACCATCTAAAGTGACTCCTAATTCTTTTTAGTTAATTTTTGAATTAATTGCAATTTTTCTAGGTTTTTGATGTTCTGGTATTTCTCTTTCAAGAAAAATGTGAAGTAACCCATTTTCGTAATTTGCATCAGTAACTTTTATAGTATCAGCTAGTCTAAATTTTCTTTCAAAATTTCTACCTGCTATACCTCTGTGCAAAAATTCGATTTCCTTATTAGAGTCATTAGTTGATCCTTTAATAACCAACTCATTTTCCTGTACAGATATATCTAAATCTGATTTTGAAAAACCAGCTACAGCTACTGTTATAGTGTAATTATTGGCTGATTTAACAATATTATATGGTGGATAAGCTCCACTGGACTCATTTAAATTAAAAACCGAGTCAAAAATATTATCAAATGCATCGAAACCAACACTAGAGCGTAGTAATGGTGATAAGTCAAATGTAGTCATAATTTAATCCTCCTTAAGCGATTAAAAATTTGCTTACTCTTTACGAGCTAAGCTTTGTTTGCTGACGCAGAATGCCATCAGCACCTTATATGTTGTGACTAATGATTAATTTTCAATACTAGAAATTTGAATTATGTCTTGAGGTTACTGAACCTTTTTTTGAAACGACTAACTTGGCCTTTATCCTGAATTTTTTGCTGTCCACCAGTCCAAGCTGGGTGGGAAAGGGGATCAATATCTAGAGACATTGTATCACCTTCTTTTCCCCATGTAGACATAGTCTCAAATTTTGTGCCGTCTGTCATCACGACTGTAATTTTATGGTAATCAGGATGTTTATCTTTTTTCATATATGTTCTATTTTTTGTGAGTAGATATCCTATATAATATTATTGATCAACAGTTAATTGTTAAATTTTATGAATATAATTTCAATAATGATGAGACGGCTTAATATTCATAGTTTCTCTCAGTTTATCGTAATCATGATTATTTTTGCTATTACAGGGTCATTGTCGCTTTATATCACTGTCGAATTATTTCAATTTATTGGTCTTCAAGAAGAGAATTTAAATCCAATAATTTTTTGGCCGCTTAGAATAATATTGCTTTTTGTAATCTATCAAATATTACTGCTACTTGTTGCACTGCCATTTGGACAATTTCAATATTTTTGGTCATTTGAAAAAAAATTTTTAAGCAGATTTGGACTTAAATTATAATTCAATTATTTTTTTAAGCTTTTCATGTATTCTAAAATTAGATGCTAATATTCTTCCACTTTTGAGATAGTCCTCTTTTCCATCAAAATCAGTTACTTTTCCTCCGGCCTCCTTTACAATTAATGAGCCAGCTGCAATATCAACCAATTTTAAATTTTTTTCCCAATATCCGTCAAATTTTCCTGCGGCCACATAAGCTAAGTCGAGTGACGCTGCGCCAAATCTTCTTATGCCGCATACTTTTTCCATAACTTGCTTTAACCCAGGAACATATTCTTCATGACCTTTCATACCTTTATGAGGAATGCCTGTGCCAATCATACAGTCTTCAAGGTTTTCTTTTGAGGACACCCTGAGTCTCAGATTATTACAGTAGGCGCCTCTCCCTTTAACTGCCCAAAAGAATTCATCAGTAAGCGGTTGATATACACCTCCAACTATTACCTCGTTATTCTTTTCAAGCGCAATTGATATAGCAAAGTGTGGAATACTAAAAACAAAGTTGCTTGTGCCATCAAGGGGATCAATAATCCATCTAATATTTTCATCAGAATTTTTTATATTACCTGTTTCTTCGGCAATAATATTTATTTTAGGATATGAATAAGTTAGTTCTTTAATTAACATTTTTTCAGCTTTTGTATCTGCTAATGATACAAAATCAGAGACGCCCTTCAGAGACACTTGAAGTTTTTCAACTTCACCAAAATCCCGAATAAGGCTTTTACTAGTTTTTCTACAGGCTAAAAAAATCGCATTGATATAAGGGTCTGAGTAGCTCATTAGTCAACTCTTTTTGAATATGATAGGTCCTCTGTATTAATTTCTATCTTTTCACCCTGTTCTATAAAAGGTGGAACCATTACTCTAATACCATTTTCAAGAATGGCAGGCTTGTTCGATGAAGCGGCTGTTTGTCCTTTTACAACAGCCTCTGTTTCATTGACAATAAAAGATAAGGTTTTAGGAAGTTGAATTCCTATTGGCTTTTCATTATACATTTCTAGGATGACCTCATCATTTTCACTCATTAAAACTAGCTTTTCTCCAACTATTTCCTCATCAATTTCAATTTGTTCATATGAAGTACTGTTCATAAAGAAAAGTTTGCTATCTTGCTTGTACAGATACTGATATTTTTCTTCATCCACTCTAACCCTCTCTACTTCTTCTGATGCTCTGAAACGTTCATTTAATTTCATACTAGTTTTAATATTTTTCATCTCAACTTGATTAAACGCACCACCTTTACCAGGTTTTACAGATTGAGATTTATTCACAACCCACAATTCTCCCTTGTGTTCAACTATCATTCCTGGTTTAACAGCGTTTCCATTAATTTTCATTTTTTCTTAACCTTCGAGAGATTTATCCCACTGACCTTGTGCAGCCTTCATATTCATTACAGCTCTATGGCTAAAAGCTTTTTGAGCCGCTTCAAGATTGTCATCTTTGCCAGCCCAAGTTTTGAGAGCCGCTTGTTGTAAAGCCCTTCCATAAGAAAAACTTAGCTTCCATTTAAAGCCACCTATTTTATTCATTGCATCGAGATGAGCTGTTGCATCTAGGTCTGACTGACCACCAGATAAAAAAACAATTCCAGGTAATTCATCTGGAACAGATGATTTGAGACATTGAAGTGTTTTTTCTGCAACTTCTTCAATGGGGGCTTGGTAGTTATTTTCTGTTCCTGATACAACCATATTTGGTTTAAGAAGAGTTCCTTTAATATTGACATTTTTTTTATCAAGCATTTCAAATAATATTAATAGTGTTTGATTAGTAACCTCATGACACCTTTCCACAGAGTGGGACCCATCCATAATAACCTCAGGCTCAACAATCGGTACCATATTGCTTTGTTGAGCAATGAGCGCATATTCAGCTAATGCATTCATATTTTCGCTTATACAATTGTTTGATGGTATTTCATCATTTACATTTATAACGGCTCTCCATTTTGTAAATTTCGCTCCAAGCTTCTCGTACTCTTGACAACGTTCATGAAGTCCGTCTAATCCTGTAGTAATTTTTTCATCACTACCACCTTCAAACTCTTTTACTCCTTGATCAACTTTAATTCCCGGCAGTGAGCCGTGATCAAGTATAACATTTCTTAAATAGTCTCCATCACCGGACTTTTGTCTGAGAGTTTCGTCAAAAAGTATCACTCCGCCAATTGCCTCTGCCATGACCGGAGATCTAAATAACATTTCTCTATACTTTCTTCTATTATCTTCGGTAGACTCAACATTAATTGATTTGAATCGTTTCTCAATGGTTCCTGAACTTTCATCGGCTGCCAGAATTCCTTTGCCATCACTGACAATGTAATTTGCTATCTCTTCTAAAGTCTTTGGTATCATTTTCTTCTCCTTTTTATAAAGCTCCTAAGGCAACTAAACCTGGCAATTTCTTACCTTCTATTAGCTCAAGTAGAGCTCCTCCGCCAGTAGAAACATAAGAAAATTTATCTTTAACAGCCGCCATATCCAGCGCGGAAATTGTATCACCGCCCCCAGCAAAAGATCGAAGACTATTTTTATCAGTAATTTCAGCAATGAATTTAGCGATCTCGAATGTGCCTTTATGAAATGGTTTAGTTTCAAAGACACCCACCGGTCCATTCCAAAATACTGTTTCACAATTTGAAATTTCATTCTTAATCAACTCGATAGTTTGTTTCCCAATATCTAAAATCATTTGATTATCTTTTACAGCATCAACTGCACATTCGTTTATTTCTGTAGTTTCAGATACTTTCTCAGCTGTAACGACATCTAAAGGTAAAATTAGTTTACATTTTTGCTCATTTGCAAAACTAATAATTTCTTTTACGAGGTGATTTACATCATTTTCAATCAATGAATTTTTTATATCATTTCCTAAATATTTAAGAAAATTATTAGCCATCCCACCAGCAATGACAATTGTGTCCATTTTTTGCAGGAGATTTTTTATAACTGTAATTTTTGTAGAGATTTTTGAGCCACCAATGATAGTTAATGCAGGAGTTTTAGGGTTATTAACTACGTCATTTAAATTTAATATTTCTTCATGTAATAGTTCGCCACAATAAGATGGTATGAAGTTTGTGATTGCTTCAATTGAAGCGTGAGCTCTATGAGAACATGCAAAAGCATCATTGATATAAACGTCTGCTAATTTTGATAGCTCGGATGCAAAAAATTTATCATTTTGTTCTTCACCTTCATGAAAACGGCAATTTTCAAGAAGAATAATTGAATCCTGGCTTAAAGAATTTATTTTTTTTTCAATCTCATCGCCTATACAATTTGAGAGAAATATTATTTTTTTTTGCAATACACTTTCTAACGAGCCGATTATTTGATTGAGTGAAAGCTCATCATTTCTTTTTCCTTTTGGTCTTCCTAGATGAGACAGAATTACAACTTTATTATTCTTATTAAGAAGGTTTTGTATTGGATTTTTAATTCTCGTAATCCGATCGCTTATTGTAGAGGCCTCTTTGTTGAGCGGAATATTTAGGTCAAAGCGAATAAGTACGGTTTTATTTTTCTGATCAAATGTTTTTAGAGCTTTAACATTTAACATTCTATCTAGATCTTTTCATTGCAACTGCAGTATCACACATTCTATTTGAAAAGCCCCATTCATTATCATACCAACTTAAAACTCTTCCAAACTTTCCATCAATTACTTGTGTTTGAGTTAAATCAAAATTTGACGAGGCAGGATTATGATTAAAGTCAGATGAAACCAATGGTTTAGAATTTACATCTAGGATTCCATTAAGCTTATTTGATTTTGCTGCAGCTGACATAGCCTTATTAATACTATCGACTGTCATTCTTTTTTTAGAAACAAATTTAAAGTCGATTAATGAAACATTAGGTGTTGGTACTCTAATTGCGGTTCCATCTAACTTACCAGAAAGCTCAGGCATAACGAGTCCTACTGCTTTTGCAGCTCCTGTGGATGTAGGTATCATTGACAATGACGCGGCTCGAGCTCTTCTTAAGTCTGAGTGAAATGTATCCAGAACACTTTGGTCACCAGTAAAGGCATGAATCGTTGTCATATAGCCATGAACAATTTTAAATTTATCGTGTAAAACTTTTGCAACAGGAGCTAGACAATTTGTTGTACAAGATGCATTAGATACAACTAAGTCTTCTTTTGTAATCTCATCTTCATTTACTCCATATACAATAGTTTTATCAGCATTTGTACATGGCGCTGAGACTAAAACCTTTTTTGCGCCGGCTTTAATATGCATTGCCGCTTTATCTTTTGAAGTAAATAAGCCAGTGCATTCAAGAGCGACGTCAATTTTCATTCTTTTCCAAGGAAGTTTTTGAGGATCTCTCTGACTCAATACTGTAATACTTTTTCTGCCAATGATCATTTTATTGCGTTTGAACGATACTTTTTCATTAAGAGGGCCGTGAACCGTATCATTTGCAAGTAAAAATGCGTTTGTTTCTATTGGGGCTAAATCGTTTATAGCCACGACATTAATATCTTTTCTTTTACTCTCAATGATTGATCTTAAAACCAACCTTCCAATTCTTCCAAATCCACTTATTGCAACATTTACAGCCATATTTAGTATCTCCTATATTTTCTTACTTATTAATTTGAATATTTTTTTTGCCGTAATTCCATAAAAATCGTAGAGCTTTTGATAAGGAGCACTTGCTCCAAAATCTTTCATACCGATGTTTATTGTATTCTCAGGGCATACTTGGTTCCACCCAAAATTAGTTCCTGCCTCAATCGAAACATTAATTTCAGAGTTTCCTCTAATTATTTTTTGATACGTTTTACTTTGGATTTTAAACTGTTCCATGCACGGTACTGAAACGACTCTCACTAACTTTTTCTTTTTTTCAAGCATAGTCATTAATTGCAGTGCAATTTCGACTTCAGAGCCAGACGCGAAAATAGAAATATTAGGTTTTTTTGAATTACTTTTTAATTCGTAAGCTCCTTGAGCACTAATATTTTTTGCATGATACTTTTTTCTTATCATCGGAAGTTTTTGCCTTGTAAGCGCAATTACACTTGGTCCCTTTGAATTTGAAAGCGCTAATTCCCATGCTTCCGCAGTTTCAATTAAATCAGCAGGTCTAAAGACTTTTACATTTGGCGTTGCTCTTAATGATGCAAGCTGTTCAATTGGTTGATGAGTTGGGCCATCTTCACCAAGACCGATTGAGTCATGTGTTAATATATATATAGCTCTTTGTTTCATTAAAGCTGCAAGACGAAGAGATGGTTTACAATAATCTAAAAAAATTAGAAAGGTTCCACCAAATGGAATAATTCCATTATGGAGTGACAACCCATTCATGATAGAAGCCATACCGTGCTCTCGTATTCCATAGTAAATATAATTGCCATTGTAATTTGTAGAATTAATAACTTCCATTTTATTACCTTTGGTATTGTTAGAACCTGTCAAGTCTGCTGAGCCTCCAACCAATTCAGGTAGTGATGATGAAATTGTATTTATTACCATTTCTGATGCTTGTCGTGTGGCAACATCGAGTGGTTTCTTAATATATTTCTTCTTAAACTGATTAAAGTTTTGAATTAATTTTAATGGAAGCTTTCCTTCGATTCTTCTTATGTAGTGAGCCTTTTTGCTTTTTGGAAGTTTCTCATAATTCAATTTCCAAGACTTATATGCATCAATTGATTTTTTACTAAGATTTTTCCACTCCTCAAGTATATTTTTTGGAACTGTAAATGGTTTGTGTGGCCAATTCAGTTTAGTTCTAGTAAGTTTTACTTCATCCTCACCAAGTGGTGAACCATGAACTGATGATTTTCCTTGTTTGTTTGGAGATCCAAAACCAATTTTAGTTTTACAAGAAATTAATGTAGGTTTCTTAGATTTTTGAGCTCTCTTAATTGACTGTATTATTTCTTTAGGTTTGTGACCATTTATCTTAATTGTATTCCATCCATAGGCTTTAAATCTTTCAGCCGTATTTTCTGAGTTTGCCAGTTTAACAGGTCCATCTATTGAAATCCCATTATCGTCAAAAAAAACAATTAATTTATTTAGTTTTAGATGTCCTGCAAAAGATGCAACTTCATGAGAAATCCCCTCCATTAAATCACCATCACTTGCAATAACGTAAGTGAAATGATTTACAATTTTTTCGCCAAATTGACTTCTTAGTATTTCTTCTGCTAACGCCATTCCAACTGCATTGCCGATACCTTGTCCAAGTGGGCCAGTCGTCGTTTCTATTCCTTTAGCGAGCCCATACTCTGGATGACCTGCACATTTACTACCAAGCTTTCTAAATTTCTTGATTTCTTGAATAGTCATATCTTTATGACCGGTTAAATAGAGTAGTGAGTATAAAAGCATTGATCCATGACCAGCAGATAGTACGAACCTATCTCTATCATGCCACCTTGGAACATTAGGATTGTATTTTAAAAACTTCGTAAAAAGAACAGTTGCTACATCTGCCATACCCATAGGTAAACCTGGGTGACCACTTTTTGCTTTTTCAACCGCATCGATTGAAAGAAACCTTATTGCGTTAGCTAAATCATCATGAGTAACTGCAGACTGATCTTTTTTGTAAGGCATATTATCAATAAATTGGATTTTGAGCTTAATATAAGCAATTATCTATAAAGAGTCTTAAATTTTAGCAAATTATTAACAAAAAAATAATCTGTCTATTTGCAATATTATAAGTTGACTGAGAACAAAAAAGACAGTTAAACTCGATTAAAATTTCAAGGGGTTTTAATGTCGGGTTATCAAGATTCAAAAGTTAAATTTAATGGTGCAATTGATAAACTTAGTGAGGAAATCGACAAATTAACAAAAAAGGCTCAAAGAGCTACAGAATTGGAAGCGCAAAATCAAAAATTACAAGAAAATAACTCTCATCTAGAAAATGAAATTAAGATTCTTAAGTCAGATTTTATGGAACTTAAAAATATTGCAGGCAATATTTCTTCTCAACTCGATGAAAACATTTATACCATAAAAGATATATTAGATTCTTAAGCAATGCCTGAAATAATTGTAAATATTAATGATCAAGATTACGCAATTGTCTGCGATCCGGGTGAAGAAAACCATCTTAAACATTTAAGCTCAAAAATTGACTATAAAGTGAGAGAATTAACTAAGAGATTTGGAAAAATTGGAGAAACTAGATTAATGGTAATGGCTTCACTGTTAATAGCAGATGAAATACATGAGCTAAATAAAAAACTTGAAACAAATATTGAAAAAATAAATTCTCTTGAAGCAAACATTGGTTCAAAAGATAAAGAATTGACTGACCAGAAAAAAGAGAGTCAGGAATATCTAGACATTAGCAACGATAGATTAACAGATTTATTATCACGCTTGTCTCTTGTAAACTAATTTAAAAAATTAGATTTCATTTTATACATGATGAAAGGTGTGCAGCTGAGAGAAAAAGAAGCATTAAGAAAGTTTTTAATCAATCGACGCTCAAAACTTGGTCCATCAATAAATTTTCAGAGTAATATACTTAATAACATTAAGCCCGCTATAGAAGAAATAGAAAATGAATATATTGGAACTTATATAAGTTTCAGAGATGAATTAGATACAAAAAAATTAAACCAATATTTACTTGAAAGAGAACTTAATTTAGCTTTACCAGCCATAGATTTTCAGACTAAAGAAATTAATTTCTTCATGTATGATAAAAACACTGAACTAATAGAAAATAAATTTTCTATCTTAGAACCTAAGAAAAGAGATAAAGTTATCTTTCCAAAAATTATTTTAATACCGTTATTAGGTTATTCCAAAAGTGGCTTTAGGTTGGGGTACGGGGGTGGATATTATGATAAGTATTTATCAAAGAATGGTATTGGTGATGTAAAAAAAATAGGAATAGCATTTTCATTTCAAGAAGTAGAAGAAATTCCTGTCGAAGATCATGATGAAAGACTTGATTGGATTTTAACTGAAAAACATTTATATAAAGTCCAATGAGAATTTTATTTTTAGGCGATGTAATGGGTCGATCTGGAAGACATGCTTTGAGAGATCATTTACCAGATGCTATTAAAAATAATAATATAGATTTTGTTATTGCTAATGGGGAAAATTCTGCTGGTGGCTTTGGTATTACAGAGCCAATATGCAACGAATTATATTCTTATGGAGTTAATGTAATTACAACTGGAAATCATTTGTGGGATCAAAAAGAGATAAATAGTTATATCGATAAAGATGATAAACTTTTAAAGCCTTATAATTTTGCTGAAGGCTCCCCAGGTTTAGGTGTAAATACTTATACGCATGAGAATGGACAAAAAATTGCGGTAATAAATTTAATGGGTAATCTATTTATGAGATCGTGTGATAATGCATTTTTTAAAATTGAAGAAGTTCTTAAAAATTTAAAAACTGAAGATCTATCATTTATATTTGTCGATTTTCACGCTGAAGCTACAAGTGAAAAAATGGCAATGGGACACCATCTTGACGGAAGAGTAACAGCAGTAGTTGGAACTCATACTCACGTTCCAACAGCAGATGCAACAATTATGGAACATGGAACAGCTTTTCAAACTGACGCTGGAATGTGTGGCGACTATGACTCAGTTATTGGCACAAAAAAAGAGGAGTTTGTAAGAAAATTTGCTACACAAGACACTGAGCGAAAAAGGGTACCTCCTGCTGATGGTGAAGGAACATTATGTGGGGTTATTATAGAGTCAAACACTGAAAACTACTTAGCAAAAAGCATTCGTTCAATCCGTGTTGGAGGAAAAATCGGTAATTAAATGGCAGGCCACTCTAAATTTAAAAACATTATGTACCGTAAAGGTGCACAAGATAAAAAGAGAGCCAGTTTATTTTCTAAACTTTCAAAGGAAATTACAGTAGCAGCTAAGTTGGGCGTACCTGATCCTGATCAAAATGCGAGATTAAGATCAGCTATACAATTAGCAAAAGCCTCAAGTTTCCCAAAGGAAAATATTGATAGAGCCATAAAAAAATCTTTGGATAAAGATACTGTTAACTATGATCAAATGAGGTACGAAGGATTTGGTCCAAACGGAACGTCGATAATTGTCGAGGCACTTACAGATAATCGAAATAGAACAGCGTCAAATGTAAGATCTGCATTTCAAAAATTTGGAGGTTCAATGGGCGAAACAGGTTCAGTCTCCCATGCATTTAATCATTATGGTTTTGTACGTTACAACAAAGACGTGACAAGTGAAGAAGATTTTTTCAACTTTTCAATTGAGGGTGGAGCTGAAGATTGTTTTATCGAAGAAGATACTTATGAAGCAGTATCCACGCCGGAAACTCTATCAAATTTATATAATTATTTAGATAAAAAATTTGGTGAACCTGTATCATCAGGTTTCCAATGGAAACCTGTTACGTATGTAGCAATTGAGGGAGATAAACTTAAATCCCTTATTAACTTGCTCAATGAACTTGATAATGACGAGGATGTTCAACAAGTCTTTTCAAATTTTGAGGCATCAGACGAAGAATTAGCAAAGTTTGCTTAATTTATTCACTTTCAAAAAAAATTATATGAATTAATCTTAAATTATTAAGTAATTCTGATTCGCTTTATGCCAGGTAGTTCTCCAAAAAGAAAAGGTGATGGATACGAGAGAGAGCTTGCGAAGTACTTTAATGAAAAGATTTTTAATGGAGAAGATAAAGTTCAACGTATGCCTTTGTCAGGTGGTGGTGCTATCAAATCTTCTGGAGGTAGTGATTTAAAAAATACTCCTCATATATACGTCGAAGCTAAAAGAACTGAAAAGTTCAAAATTCATGAGTCAATGAGACAAGTATGCGAAAATATTGAAACATCTAAATCAGACTCAATGCCGATTGTTATAACGAGAAGAAATCGAGAGGCAACAGGGGACTCACTTTGTGTTTTGAAACTTGACGATTTTATAGAACTTTATCGAATATTAATTAATAGTAAAAAAGGGCTTTAGGATTTGCCCTAATTAAGACAATATTTAATAATAATTGAAAATTATGGAAAACGAAGATTTAGTAAGTGTTAGCCAAGTAAACGATGAGTTTACATTAATTTCACTTTTTTTTAGAGCGGATATTGTCGTAAAGCTGGTAATTCTAATTCTGTTTGCTTCTTCTATTTTCTCATGGACAATAATCATTCATAAAATTCGTTTATTTCGTTCTTTAAAAGAAATCAGTAAGCAGTTTGAGGAAGAATTTTGGTCGGGAAGATCAATAAAAGAAATCACGAGTAGCACGAGAGAATTACCAGAAAGTCCAATTAAGTATGTTTTCAATGAAGCTGTTGATGAGATTGAAAAGTCTAATCAGGAAACTACAAAAAAAATAGATAGTTTAGTTGATAGATTAAATCGTGTTATGGAGGCAGCAATAGATTTTCAAAATGAGAAGCTATCCGAATACTTTAGTTATTTGGCAACAATAGGAGCTACGACACCATTTATTGGATTATTTGGAACGGTCTGGGGTATAATGAATTCTTTTCAATCTATTGCTATTTCAAGAAATACCTCCCTTGCAGTAGTTGCTCCTGGAATAGCTGAAGCATTATTCGCAACAGCTCTAGGTTTATTAGCAGCAATACCAGCTGTTATAGCCTACAATATATTTACTAGTCAGGTGAATGATGAAAATGCAAGAATGTATCGATTTAAAGAACATTTTAATGTCATTTTCTCAAGAGGCTTGAGTTCGAAATAGAAATTTTTAAATAGTGACACGTAACACTCGATCAAAACCATTCAGTGAAATTAACGTAACACCATTTGTTGATGTAATGTTGGTTTTATTAATTATTTTTATGGTAACCGCTCCTTTGTTAACAGTAGGAGTTCAGGTTGATTTACCTGAAACAAATGCTGATACTTTACAATCTGACAATGAACCACTTGAGGTAACAATTGATGCGAGCGGTAATATATTTATTCAAGAGACCGAGATAGGAATTTCCGAACTAGTTCCAAAAATGAAAGCAATAACAGAAAATAGGCTAGATACAAAAATTTATGTTAGAGGAGATGAAGCAATTGATTATGGACAGATAATGATGGTTTTAGGTGAGCTATCTGGTTCTGGTTTTACTAAAGTTGCTTTGATTACTAAGCCATTAAGTAAATAATTAAAGCTATTTATATATGAGAGTTTCTGTTTTAGGGTCAATATTTCTACACGTTTTTATACTTTTATTCACGGTCTTATCTTTGCCATTATTTAATAATAATGATTTGGAAATGCCGCCGGTCATACAAGTTGAATTAATAGAAATTGCAGAAAAAACAAATGTCCCACAAATTAGTAAAAAAATTGAAGAACAGAAAGAACCAATTGAAAAAAAGAAGGAAGAAACAAAATTAAACCAGCCAATTAGTAAACCTAAAGATGAGAAATCCAACGAAAAAGTAAAAGATCCGAGCGATGAAGAAAAAATTGAAAAGACAAAATTAGAAGAAAAAATGATACAAAACATGCCTGTACGAAAACCTGAAGTAAAGAAAAAAGACAAATTTGATCCTCTTAAATTAGCTGAGTTAATCGATAAACAAAAAGATACAAAAATGGATAATCCAGAAGAAATTATAGAAAAAGATTATGAAGCGTTAGACTCAACACCCAGTCTCGACAAACGACTAACTTTATCAGAGGAGGATGCTATTAGAGCTCAATTCATGCAATGCTGGAGCATTCCTCTTGGAATTCCATATGATGATACAATGATTGTTAAAATCAAGATTTATTTAAATACAGATGGTTCCTTACTTAAACCCCCAGAGGTTGTTCAGCACGAAAGGATGAATAAGCCTAGCGAAAAATATTTTAGAACTCTTGCTGAAAGTGCCCTTAGAGCTGTAAGACGTTGTGATCCTATAAAAGTTCCAGATGTTGAAAGATATGACAATTGGAAAAATTTACAGTTGAATTTTGATCCTAGAGAGATACTAAGAGGATAATTTATTATGAAAAAAATACTTTTATATATCGTAATAGCTCTTCATTTTTCATCTATTTCATTTGCTATCATTGAAATTGATATTACTGAGGGTAATAGAGAACCTCTACCAATTGCCATTACTGAATTTTTTCATGATACCGATAGTATTTTGGAGGATCAAAATATACCATCAAACATCCGTAAAGTTATAGCTGATGATTTAGAGAGAAGTGGATTATTTTTATCTGTAGATGAAAATGCATTTATTCAAAAAAATAGAGCTATGCATTTAAATCCACGTTTTGCTGATTGGAGATTGATAAAGGCTCAGGGCTTATTAACAGGAGAACTATCAATTGAAAATGAAAGGCTTCGAGTAGAGTTCAGACTTTGGGATACACTAGCAGAAAAGGAAATCGAGGGACTTGTCTTAATTACGACAATTGAAAATTGGAGAAGAATTAGTCACATGATTGCAGATAAGATTTATGAGCGCCTAACTGGTGAGCAGGGCTACTTCGATACCAG
This sequence comes from uncultured Pelagibacteraceae bacterium, assembly GCA_902526005.1. Classification (GTDB taxonomy): domain Bacteria; phylum Pseudomonadota; class Alphaproteobacteria; order Pelagibacterales; family AG-422-B15; genus CACNXQ01. The sequence continues at coordinate 5,054 of CABZIW010000006.1, read as the reverse complement.
AATAGTTTATGTCGCTGAAGAAGGACCAAAAAATAAACGCATTAAGAAACTTGCGATAATGGACCAGGACGGAGCAAATCATAAATTTTTGACTACAGGTAAAGAACTTGTTTTGACACCAAGATTTAATCCAGTAAGACAAGAGATCACTTATTTGTCTTATTTTAAAAATCTTCCGCGAGTATATTTATTAAACATCCAAACAGGTATTCAAGAAGTGGTAGGAGACTTTCCTGGTATGACATTCGCACCACGTTTTTCTCCAGATGGAAATAAGATCATCATGAGTTTAGCTAGAGAAGGTAATTCTGACATATATGTAATGGATTTAGTTTCCAGAGTAGTTGAAAGGTTAACAGACAGCCCCGCAATTGATACATCACCAAGCTATTCTCCAGATGGAAAAAGAATTACATTCAACTCTGATAGAGGCGGATCGCAACAAATTTATGTAATGGATAGTAATGGCAGAAACCAAAAAAGAATTTCAAAAGGAACAGGTAATTATGCTACACCTGTATGGTCACCAAGAGGTGATCTCATTGCTTTTACAAAAAATTTTCAGGGACAATATTTTATTGGAGTTATGAGAACAGATGGAACTGGAGAGAGACTTTTAACTGAAAATTGGTATCAAGAGGCTCCTTCTTGGTCCTCTAATGGAAGAGTTTTGATATTTTATAGAGAAACTAAGTCTAATGACGCAGGTCAGGGCCATTCCTCAGCAATCTGGTCAATTGATCTTACAGGATTTAATGAGAGAAAGCTTGAAACTCCAGTTGATGCGTCAGACCCGTCGTGGTCGAAATTGATACAATAGGCAATTTTTCGACTAAAATAGGACCATTTTAGTCAATTCGCAGCTATTTTATTATAGACTTGCGTAACTTAAATTAATAAAGTACTAGGACTTGGGCGATCAAATATTACGGGAGTTTATAATGTTAATAACATTTAAAAATTTAAATAGATTTTTAGTTTTATCTTTTGCAGCAATCATTCTAGCTGCATGTACTACAACACCACAAGATACTGCATCTACATCATCATCATCAAGTTCAGCATCTAAAGTTGAAGTCGTAGATGGAGTTTATGTTGGTACTGATACTGTAGAAATGCTTGCTGTTGATGTGCCGGACAGAGTGTTCTTTGCATATGATAGTTATTCACTAACAAGCGCAGCTCAGGCAACTTTAGCTAAACAAGCAAAATGGTTAAAGGCAAATGGATCAGTAACTATTGCTATTGAAGGTCATGCTGACGAAAGGGGTACAAGAGAATATAACTTAGCCCTAGGTGATAGAAGAGCGAATGCAGCTAAAGATTATTTAATGACGCAAGGCATAAGCGCTAGTCGAATTACTACTATTAGTTTTGGTAAGGAAAGACCAGTTAACAGTGCATCTAATAATAAAGCATGGGCTCAAAATAGACGTTCTGTAACAGTAAGAACTAACTAATTTATAAGACGCCTTTTTTTAGACAAAAAGATAAGCTTAATCTTTTAATCAAGGTTAGGTTTGATTAATTTAATGCTCAAAAGAATTCAATTTATTTTCTTTTTTATTCTTATCTCTTTAGTACAGATTGTCCATGTTCAATCAGAAGAACTAGATATAGGTCAGTTGTTGCAAAAATTGGACTCAATTGAAAGCAGAATAAAGGTTCTTGAAAAGGCAACATTTAGCAAAACGACCTCTGGCGTTGGCAATAATGTTAGTCTTGATGATTACCAATCAATTATTACAAAACAATCTATTCAGATAGCTGAATTACAAAATGAAGTTCAATCACTGACAGCAAAAATCGAAGAAATGATATTTACAATGCAATCTACAGTGAATAATTTTAATACATTTAGAGAAGATACTGAATTTAGGTTTATCGATATAAATTCTAAAACAGAAAGTATAGAAAAAAACCAATTATCTATGGTGTTACCCAATGATGAAACACAAACTAATAACTTAGCAGGTAACAAGAGCGGGGAAGTAAATTTAGAACCTCAGTCACTTGGAACAATAAATATGTCTTCAGAAGAGGAGCAGTCTGCTTCTCCATTTGAAATCAAAAATGTTGATGAAGAGGAAGAGCAAGAAATAATAAATACTATTTCTCAGGATAATATTGTCGCTTTTGAAGAACAAGAAATTGTACTAGCGGTACTACCTGAAGGAGATGAAAAAGGTCAATATGAATACGCAATGGGTCTTCTCAAGCAAGGTGACTATGAACTTGCTGAAAAGGCATTTCAAGAATTTATGACTGTCGGAAATGATACTAGCCTATTAAGTAATGCAAACTTTTGGCTAGCAGAAACTTATTATGTTAGAGAAAATTATAAAGACGCAGCTAAAAATTATTTAAGCCTTTACCAAGTTTATCCAGACTCAAAAAAAGCTGCAGATGCACTTTTAAAACTCGGAATATCTTTAGTTAATATGGATCAAAAGGAACAAGGGTGTGTAACTTTTATACAATTAAAAGATACCTATCCAAACGCAAATACTGCTGTATTAGACAGGGGTAAACTAGAAATCGAAAAAAATGGCTGTGAAATTAGTTAAGCCAATTAATCATAGAAAAGTCGTAAAAATAACTAATCAAGATTTCGAAGCAAAGATGAGAGAACTTCGAGTAAATTCAGATATTGCTGTAGCAGTTTCTGGCGGTCCAGATAGTTTAGCACTCATGCATTTGTCTAATAGATACGCATTAAATAATAATATTAATTTAACTGTATTAAGTATTGATCATGGAATTAGAGCAGAGTCATCAAAAGAAATTGTATGGTTAGAAAAGATTGCAAAAAAGAATAAAATTAACTTCTACTCAACTAAATTAAAAAAAAGGATCAATAGCTCTAATACCCTCTCAAAGGCAAGGACACTTCGATATGAGGCCTTATCAAAATATTGTAACATAAAAAAAATTAAATTCTTATTAACAGGCCATCATTTAGATGACGAAATAGAAAATTTTTTAATGAGATTAATAAGGGGAAGTGGGGTAAAAGGACTTTCATCATTGAAAGTAAAATCTAGATATAAGAATACAAATTTAATTTTAGTTAGGCCATTACTCGAGTACTCAAAAAAATCTCTTATTGCGTATTTATCAGAGCAAAAGCAAGTTTATATAAACGACAGAACGAATTATAATAATAAGTATGATAGGTCTCGTATTCGAAAGTTATCTCAACAATTAATACATGAAGGTCTCAGTAAAGTTAGGTTTAAAAACATCTTAAAGAATTTAAAAAGTGCAGATACCGCAATTAATACTGCAGTTAGTAATTACTTAGAAGAACAAGTAAAATTCAACCAAAAGAAAATTATTAGTTTTAAGTCTAAGGAATTTATAAACTTACCTGAAGAAATTCAACATAGAGTACTTGTAAAACTTTGCAGATTTGTTGGAAAAAGCAATAAAGTGCCTAGATCGCGATCAGTACAAGAATTGATAAATTCAATTGTGAAAGAAAAAAGTTTTAAGCGTACCTTAAATAGTTGCACATTTGTTGGGCAGAAGGGAGTGGTAAATATTCAGTCTGAGAACAACATATCTAAACCTAATAAGACTCAAAATTTAGCCATTTCTAAAAAGTGGACAAAATTTATCGAGCATTACTAGACTAAGCTATTGAATATAATGTTAAATTTTATTGATATATTTTCTTGTATGCTGAAAAATAGTAATTATCTAATAATATCAATATCTTTATTATGATGAATTTACGAAATATAGTTCTTTGGCTCTTTATTGCTTTAATCGTTTTTGGACTTTTTAATTTATTTAGCACCACCAGCGGTGACAGAAATACAGTTGATTTAACATACTCACAATTTTTAGATGAAGTTGAAGCTGGCTCAATTAAAGATGTTATTATTCGAGGTAATAATATCAATGGTGCTTTTGAAGATGGTAGATCTTTTAAAACCTATGCTGCTAATGACCCAACACTCGTTGATAGACTTAATGATAGAGGTGTAAACATTTCAGCTGCACCACTAGACGACGGCTATCCGTCACTTCTTGGAGTTCTAATTTCCTGGTTCCCAATGCTTTTACTTATTGGTGTATGGATTTTTTTCATGCGTCAGATGCAGGGCGGAAGAGGCGGAGCAATGGGATTTGGAAGATCCAAGGCCAAATTACTTACTGAAAATAAAAATAAAGTTACTTTTAATGATGTGGCTGGAATAGATGAAGCAAAAGAGGAGCTTGTTGAAATTGTTGAGTTTTTAAAGGATCCAAGAAAATTTCAAAAACTTGGTGGTAGGATTCCAAAAGGCGCCCTACTTATTGGCCCTCCAGGAACGGGAAAGACATTGCTTGCTAGAGCTGTAGCGGGAGAGGCCGGTGTACCTTTCTTTACAATCTCGGGTTCTGATTTCGTTGAAATGTTTGTAGGTGTTGGAGCATCTCGAGTTAGGGATATGTTCGAGCAGGGAAGAAGAAATGCGCCATGTATAATTTTCATTGATGAAATCGATGCTGTTGGTAGAAGCCGTGGAGCAGGCCTTGGTGGCGGTAATGATGAGAGAGAACAGACACTGAATCAGATTCTAGTTGAAATGGACGGATTTGATACTCAGGAAGGTATTATTTTGGTTGCCGCAACTAACAGACCAGATGTACTTGATCCGGCTCTGTTAAGACCAGGTCGTTTTGACAGGCAGGTTGTTGTTCCTAATCCAGATATCTTAGGCAGAGAAGCAATTCTGAAAGTTCATATTAAAAAAATCTCTGTCGCGCCTGATGTAGACATTAGAACAATAGCAAGGGGAACACCTGGTTTTTCTGGTGCAGATCTAGCTAACATCGTAAATGAAGCCGCATTGTTGGCAGCAAGAAAAAATAAAAAAATTGTTACTATGGTAGATTTTGAAGAAGCTAAAGATAAAGTAATGATGGGGTCAGAAAGAAGATCTCTTGTTATGAGCCAAGAAGAAAAAGAACTTACCGCTTATCACGAAGGAGGTCACGCTGTTGTTGCATTAAATCAATCTGCATCAGATCCAATACATAAAGCTACAATAATACCTAGAGGT
>CABZIW010000005.1 GCA_902526005.1 uncultured Pelagibacteraceae bacterium | reverse complement strand
TAGTTTTATGAAACAAAAATGTAATAAATTCTTAACAATTTATAAATAAAGTTATTTATATGAAATTTTGTAAATTAATAATCACAATTATTTTTATTCTCTATTCTGGTCCTAGTCAGGCTAGCAAATGGGATATTTTTTCTAATCCAAATGAAGAAGTTCTGAAATGCTTTAAAAGTAATGGTTTAGAAGAAAGTGAAATCAAATTCTTAGAAAACGGTCGACCAGACGAAAAACCATTAAGAAAAAAAGCAAAAGAGGTTATTCAATCATGTAAAAAAATATGGAAGAAAAATGGAAATAATGTTGCTAGCAGTGAACAAGATCCTCAGATTTTTAAAACCTCCCCTTTTGGTAAAGATCTGCAATTATTAGTATATGAAGCTAATAAAATTCAGGAAGGAACATTTTTACTAGTTGTCCCTCAAAAAAATTCACACGGTCGAGTAGTGGAAATTACTAATAATGCTGAAATCGTTTGGCAATACAATGGGGATAGCTCATTTGGAAGATTAGATGATGCTAAATTCACAAATAAAAACACAATTTTAATCGCCGCTGAAAAAGGGGTTTATGAGATAGATAGAGAAGGCAAAGTAATTTGGTCTTACAAAACTAAAGTAAGTCATGATGTTGATAAGTTATCGAACGAAAATGTCCTTATAAATTACGCATGGGGTCCTAAAGGAAGTAAAAAAATCATCGAAGTTGATAACAATAAAAACGTTGTGTGGAGTTGGGATGGCATGAAGACTCATAACATTGCTCCATTTGCAGATGCATATGCGTCGGATTCAAAAACTACTGGTTCAGGTAAAACTTGGATACACAATAATGGTGTGACTGCGCTTGCAGATGATACTTTTTTAATCTCCATGCGTGATTTTCAAGAAATTATTTGGATTAATAGAGAGGCTGAGATAATAAAAAAATATATTTTTAATTGTAACAAGAAAAAAAGAGCTCTTTTGACCTCTGGAGAGATAAGAGGATGCAATCCTCACGAGCCTCAACAACTTCAAAATGGCAATATAGTAGTTGGTTTAAGGAATCCTGATAGAGCTATTGAGTTTAATCCTGAGACAGATAAAATCGTTTGGCAATGGCGAGCCCCTAAGAGTAAGGCATACGGAACAATAAGGGACGTTGATAAATTGAAAAATGGTAATTTTATGGTTGTTACTGGAAGTCATTTACTTGAAATAAACTCAAATGGAGAAGTTGTTTTAGATATTGGTGCAAAAGAGTCTTTAAGCCAAGATCATAGAATACTTTACAAAGCTCAGAAAATTTATCCTGATGGCACTTTTTCACATGATTAATACTTTGTGAGATTAATTAAATTATTTTGAGTTGCGAAAGAGAGTATTGGTTGTTTCTAATTCGCTTGCGTACTGTCCTATACGAGCCTGTACAAGACTGTACGTCTATGAATGAAAGTATAGATAATTTTGTAGCTATGCCTACTTTCGACGTCGTACAGTAACGCGTGACTCAGGCGTATATGGGTAAATAATTAAATAATTAAAATAATATAGAACATCCATACTGGAATAAATAATATCCAATATCCGTACATCCACATCATCCCAACTACTCGGCCCCAATCGTTAATATCAAAAGATACTTTTCGATCATAGATTGAGCTTTTAAATTCAAACTTAACTTTAGATAGATTCATTTTAAATTCTTGAGCCTTAATTTCAGGATTGGTATTAATTCTATTTGTAATAGATTTTAAATGCAGTACTTGCCAAGGTAGATATAAAGATCCAAAAACCATGCTAATGATAATTAGTGAATAGTGAGCATTTGATAGATCTAAACTAAGCATAACTATACTTAAAATCGTATTAATGAAAAATATTACAAACCATCCAAACTCTTCATAAAAGTAAAAACGTTCGTATTTCAAAAGTATTGCGCCCCAACAGAAAAACTGTGAAATAATTACTTGGATAACCATTAACCAAGAAATTAAATCAACAAACATATATTGATCAGAATTAATAATTCTAAGCACATAACTAAACATATATATATATGTCACCTCAACGATGGTTACTAAAAATCGTGTCACAAATACTGAAGAAAGAACTGAGTCAATGATTACTGCTTTAGAGGCATAATTCACAGGAAACAAACATCTAAATGCAGAAACTGAAATTAAAATTATTGCTGGAACAACAAGGAATAAGTCATCGCTAATGTTTGTTATTGTTAAAGAGGCCCAAAGTAGAAATAAATTAGAAATGACTCCTACTCTAAGTCCTTGTAAGAAATATTTGTACATTTAATGTCCTAATTTGTATTTGCCTGGATGAACAGCAGATAAAATTAATAAGCCAGCGATTATTCCAGTGTTTTTAACAAAATTTTGAAGTTCATGTCTTTGCTCCAAACCTTCACTCATATTCCAAAAATCGTGCATATAGTAATTTATTAGTATTGTGAGCAGCGCTAATATAAAGGCAGATAATTTCGAATAATAGCCGGCTAAGATTGAAACTGAACATATGCCTTGTAAAATAATTGTGATAATTAAAGATATTTCTGTATACGGCACCTGATGATCAAACATGTAATTCAGAGTAAATTCATAATTAAATAATTTGAATATGGCTCCAAAAACTAAAAAATAAATTCCAATTATAATTCTTCCTAAAAGTAAATTAATATTACTCATATTATTCATTCCAATTCATATATTTTTTACAGCCCTGAGGTACATCTTCAAAATAACTAAACCCCTCCTGCCAAATATAGCCTGCCTTAAGACAGCACGAAAGTTTTTCTTCTGAGTCGCTGTGAAAATCATAGCATATCTTCTCTAATGGGATCCTTTTTTGATAGTTAAATGCCTCAATTCCAAAAATTATAATCGAGCTAATTAATAAATATAAAAAACTAGTACCGATGCTTAAAATTCTAAATTTTGAGACTAATGGTATAAAATAAAAATAAAATAACGCAGGCACCGGAGCAAACATGGCCATTAAAATGTAAACCACATAACTTGGTACAATAAACTGAACATTAAGTTCGTTTGTGTAGTAGTAGTCTATGAAAGGCAAATAAGACAAATATGCTAGATAAAGAAGCCATAATAAAAGAAAAAATGATTGGAGGCTTAATAGTTTATTATGAGATTTTCTTTGACGAAATAAATAAAAAGGAAGTGAGTAATAGGTTATTATTTTTATCATTAAGTAAAAATAAAACATTATTTATTTACTAGCTTCCAAATTCCACTGTCTTCGTTATCAATGATAACATAGATTTCGCCAGCACTATTTGTTTCTACGTCGCGAACTCGACCAACTTTTTCAAACAATGTAGTTTCATTTCTTGCTTTTTTACCGTCAAATTCGAGTGAAATTAATCTTTGAGCTTTTAAACTGGTCACCAAAATTTTGTTTTTTAATTCGGGAAACAGGTCTCCTCCATAAAACGTCATGTCGCTAACCGCAATTGATGGAATCCACGTATAAATTGGTTTTAAAAGTCCCTCTTTCCATGCACTTCCGTCACCAATAATTGAACCGTCATAATCAATTCCTCCCCAAGCTACATCGGCCCAACCATAATTAGTACCTGCCTCTACTTTTCCAAAAAAATCACCTCCTTTTGGACCGTGATTTGTTATATATATTTCACTATCATTTGGATAAAACATTATGCCTTGAGGATTTCTAAGTCCTATCTGATAGATCTCGGGCAACCAGTCTTCCTTCATTGAATATGGATTATCCATTGGTGCGGTTCCATCTTTATTAATTCGTATCATTTTTCCAAAGTAACTTGTTGGATCCTGAGCAACACTTCCGTACCCGCGCTCACCTATACTTGCGTACAATAAGTTATCTTTAAACATTAGCCTTGATCCCCAATGAATGTTGTTCCATGAAGAACCTGATTGGAAAATATTTTCAATTTTACTAAAACTGTCATTTTCAATAAAACCTCGAGCTATTGACGTGCTGGTTTTATCATCTCCTCTGTCTTCTGTATAACTAACAAAAATCTCACCATCCTCGTAAATAATATCTAGCATTCCAGCTTGCCAATGCGGTTGAACAACTTTTAAATTATGAGGATAATTTTTTACTTCTTTTGTTGATAAATTAATTTTTAAAATTTCACCTGATTTTTGCGTAAGAAATAATTCTTTATCGTTAATAAAACTCATACCCCATGGCTTATTAAGGCCAGAGATTACTTTTTCTAATTTATATTCTGATGCGTTTAAATTAAAAGTTAGAAAAAGGAATATTATTGAGGTAAAAAATTTCATTATTATTAATTTAATCTATTTACCGCGTGCTCTTCTAATTGCTCTTTTGTCACAAAGTTTAAAGAATTTAAATGACAACTTTCAAGGTGTACTTTTGGCGCTACGCCTGCGTCATATGCCTCTTTCCATCTCAAAGCACAAAGACACCAGCGATCGCCTTCTTTTAATCCAGGAAAATTGAATTCAGGCCTTGGCGTTGAGAGATCATTTCCTTTAGATTTACTAAATTCTAAAAAATCATCAGTCATTACTGCGCAAACTACATGACTGCCATAATCGTGTTCGTCTGTATTGCAGAAACCATCTCTAAAATACCCAGTCATCGGATCATAGCAACAAGCTTCAATTTCATCACCGAATATGTTAGTCACCCTCTCTTTTTCAGACATACAAATTACTTATACCAAAAGATATATATTACCAATTATAAACAAGGGAATTTGAAGTCCAAAATTTGTTAATATTGCACGATCTGCCATCATATACCCTACCATTGTCCATCCAATCGCACCTGTTCCATGAACAAAAATATTTAAGGGATAAATATTTAAATTAGTCAGTAAAATACCAACCAAGATAAAAAAAGTGCTAGCCCACTTAAGTTGATTAATCATAATAATCCTTTCAAATAAATAGCTGAAAAATCTGCTTGATTTAAAAAGCTCTATAAAGTCTAATACTCAAATTATTTATAAATCTGGGAAAAACAATGATTAAAACAAAAATTACTGAAATGTTTGATATAGAACATCCTATTGTACAAGGCGGGATGCATTACGTTGGCTTTGCTGAAATGGCTGCCGCTGTTTCTAATGCAGGAGGCTTAGGAATAATAACCGGTCTTACTCAAGCCAGTCCAAAAGATCTTGCAAACGAAATAGCTCGTTGCAAAGATATGACTGACAAACCAATTGGTGTTAATTTGACTTTCCTTCCAGGCTTTGCAAACCCAGATTATCCTGGCTATATAGAGTCAATTGTAAAAGGTGGAGTGAAAATTGTAGAAACGGCAGGAAGAAGTCCTGAAAAATTTATGCCACTCCTTAAAGATGCTGGAATAAAAGTAATACATAAATGCACGTCTGTTAGACATGCACTCAAGGCAGAAAAAATTGGGTGTGACGCGGCGAGTGTTGACGGCTTTGAATGTGGTGGTCACCCTGGTGAAGATGATATTCCAAATATGATACTTTTACCTCGTGCTTTTGAAGAATTAAAAATTCCTTTTATTGCTTCTGGTGGCATGGGGAATGGTCAACAACTCGTAGCTGCTCTAGCTATGGGTGCTGAGGGTGTAAACATGGGTACCCGTTTTATTGCAACTAAAGAGGCTCCTGTGCATCAAAATGTTAAAGAGGCCCTAGTCAATGCAAGTGAACTTGATACTGAACTAATTATGCGTCCATTAAGAAATACTGAAAGAGTATTAAAAAATGATGCAGTTACAAAAATACTCGAAAAAGAAAAATCATTAGGAGATGATATTCAAATACAAGATATCTTTGGAGAGGTAGCAGGCGTTTATCCAAAAATTATGCAAGAGGGAGCAATGGATGCGGGTGCTTGGAGTTGTGGAATGGTGGCTGGATTAATTCATGATATACCAACTTGTAAGGAACTGATTGAAAGAGTTGTTTCTGAAGCTGAAGAAATAATTGCATCTAGACTGTCTAAAATTGCAGTTTAAATAAAAAAAATACTTAAAAACTATTACCAAACATAGGTAATTTTTTATTATGGGATTCTAATAGTATTCCGTTTCAATGCCAGATAATAACAATAATGAAATCGCAGAAACAATTAAATCTGCACTAGAGTTCTACAAATACGAACTTGACCTACCACTTACTAACTTTATTTTTCAATCTCCTCTTCATTGGAATGTGATGACAATAATTGCTTTAGCAACATTTGATCCTGAACATACAACATCCTTTCAGCATTTATGCGAATCTATATCACCTAAAACAGGATCTAAATCTTCAATACAATCTATTATTGAATCTGGAATACAGAGAGGATTTATCGAAAAATCTCCCCTGGTTAATGATAAGCGTGTTAAAAGTTTGAAATTAACAAAGACCGCTACCAAAGATTATGAAAACTGGGTGAGAGCAGATGCAACAACGTTTGGACCCTTAAACGGAGTTGCCATGAAAACACCAAAATAAATGGTTATTAATTATAGTAAAATTTTTTTATTCGTCTTAATCTTATTGTTATCAATTTATATTTCTTCAATTAGCACTTTTCTTAATGCTATGGTATTCACTGCATCTTGCATATTTGCATATTTTTCTGGATATGGATTAAGAGAGTCAATATTTAATCCAAATATTTACCAGAAAACCTTAGGAATATTTTTTTGCTTAACTATTATCGGAATTATAATTTATGCAAATGTTGCCTTTGGAGCGAGTTCTTTAATTAATGGAATAAATATTGAAATGCTTTTAGGGTCAGTTATTTTTTTGCTTAGATTAATTAATTTTTTCGATTAACTTTTTTTCTTGTACCGGGCCTGGGTGGAGTTTCTGCACCACCTGCAAAACATTGAGCAATTGACATCCAATCATTTGCTATATCGCCAGATACATTAAGATTAACGTCTTCAATATTTCTTACCTGCGTAACAACTTGACAGAAATCTTCTGCCTTTCCTGTTATTTTGTTTTCATTTGTCGGATTATTAAACTCCCAAACCTCACCAGATGGTGCAGTAAGTTCTAATCTTGGAGTTTCTTCAGGAAGTTCTTTCTTATTTATTGTGAAACAATATTTAAATGTGTTATTTCCAATAATAACTATGTTTTTAATACGATCCTCATTAATTCTATCAACACCAAGTGTATCATATAACTCTTGAGCATGCGCCCATGTCTCCATGTGTCTTGCGCTTATTGAAGATCTTGCACTCATGTCCGGCCCCATCCATTTAACTCTCTTTTTTGGATCAGCAGCTGCAAATCGTTCAGTCATTTTCTCATAATAAGATTTCCAAGTATCTAATAATTCTCTTCCTTTAATTCCCTTAGTTATAGTTTCCTCGAATTGATTCATTGTTGAACCTTTCCCAAGCATTTCAAGAGCGCTGTTGGCAAAGTTTTTCCAATCATCTCCATCTTGAAGAGATAAATCTGCAGCATAATTCCATACATGAAGGTGGCCGATAACGTTGTTAAAGTTCCAACCTTTAAACTGAGTTTTTTCCTCATAATCACTATCACTTAAAGATGATAATAATTTGTAAACTGCATTGCTTTCATCACAAAAATCATAAGCTTGTTGTAATTCTAAATTTTGATCTGTCATTTTGACCATTTCGGTTTACGTTTCTCAATAAAAGATGCAATGCCTTCTCTACCTTCATCGCTTAACATGCGTTCAGCAAAACCTTTTGCAGCAAAATCGATCATTTCACTTCTCTCTAAATGTCTTGTTGCTAGGACAATTTCTTTTGTAATAGCGTTTGCTCCAGGGGCACAATTCATAACTCCTTTTATTATATCAGACTCAATATTTTTTAAATCATTAGCATCTTTTGCTATAAAATCTGCTAATCCCATTTCAAATGCTTCTTTACCTGTGAACCGTGCTGCAGTAAGCATGATACGTCTAGCTTTAGCTAAACCTATTCTTTGCGCAACAAAGGGAGCAATTTGAGCAGGAGGTATTCCTAGAGTAGTTTCTGTTAAAGCAAATTTACAATCTTCAGTCACTACCACGATATCTCCAGCACAAAGCATTCCAAGACCACCAGCCATCGCTGCGCCTTCAGCTAACATTACAACTGGCTTTGGATAAGAGTTTATCATATCAAAAAATGCACCAGTCAAAGCACTTGCTTCTTCAACATCTTTCATTCCCTGCTCTCCACCTTGAAAACCAGTTTTAAACATTTTTAAATCTCCGCCTGCACAGAATATTCCCCCTTCACCTCTCATGGTAACGCCTCTCACACCTAAGTCATCACGTGCTGCATCAAAAATATTTTTAATATCATCAGTCAACTCGCTGGTTAATGCATTTCTTTTTTCTGGTTGATTGAATGAAATCGTTAACCATTCATTTTCTATATTTACTTTACAGGCTTTTGTTTCTGGCAATGTAGTCATACTTATAAATTGTTAATAATTTTCATTGGTTCATAATTATAAATGTTCTTTGTTCTTCTCATAGCAATATCTGTATTTTTTAGCATAAAATTTCTTAGTGATTTCAAAATTGGGTTTCCTAAATGATTTACATATCCCTGATATCTTGAAGATCTTTTAATTGCATTAGTCCTACCAACCCTCAATTTTTCATAATTATTTCTTATAAAATTAAAATCATCAAATTTGTTTACTAAATTTCCAAATACGAATGCATCTTCCAGTGCCATAGCGCCGCCTTGACCCAAAAACGGCATCATTGGGTGCGCCGAATCTCCCAATAAAGTAATGTTACCATTTGAAAAAGAATTAAGAGATTTTCGATCAAATAAACCCCATTTATAAACTTTTTTTGAAGATTGAAATAAAGATTTAATGAAACTTCCATAGGATGAGAAATCCTCTAATAAATCCTCATGACTTCCCTCTTCTCTCCAACCTTCATTATTTTTTATTTTGCTTTTTTTTATTGCAATAAAACTTGTTTCGAGTTTTTCATTAACGGGGTAACAGACGATATGGCTATTTTTACCTAGGTATATATTTATCCTTTTGCTATCGGACGAACCAATACCTCTCCACGCGGTATAGCCTGAGAAAGTAATTTTATCCTTTTTGATTTTATTTGTTCTAATTAGTGATTTTATCCCATCGCAGCCTGCAATGTAGTCTACACTTATATTTTTCTGATTTTTGAAAACTAATTCTTTTTCTTTTATTATATCTAACAATTCATGATTAAATTTTATTTCTCCACCTAGATTAATAAATTTCTCATACAGTTTATTTATTAAGACTTTTCTATTTGATGTAATTACTTCACCAAATTCATTGATATTAACTTTTTTTATTACATTTCCCTGATCATCTCTCCAAGCAATATCTAATGGAGAGCAAGACTCTGCCCTAACAGCATCTAAAATATCTATTTCATCTAGTATTTTACAAGCATTGGGAGTTAATGATATGCCTGCGCCATGTTCACTTAGTGCGCTTGATCTTTCAAAAATTACACATTCTTTTCCAGATCCCTTTAGAACGCAACCTAAAGTAAGACCAGATATGCCTCCGCCAATTATACCAATTTTTTTCACTACTTAATTCCTATAAAAACAACAATTGTACTTTCAGCTTTCACTGTAAAGCTATCTCCATTTACTTCGTTACTTATGCCATGAGAAAAAGATTTCAATTTTTCGTTATTCAAATCATATTTTAATCCACTTGTTGTAATTTTATTATCTGACGACAATGAAATAATAGATACCGTCTCATTATGAGCGTTTATTTTTGTATTTTCTCTCACAAAGATTACTCGATAAAAACTTGTTATCAGTTCAATTTGCAAAATATCTGAGTAAGTGCTGGCTATTAGAACATTTGCCATTGAATGATCTTCCCTCAAACCGGTACTTCCTAATATCACGACTTTTTTAATACTATTCTCTTTGCAATAATCTAACGATTTTTCTAAATCAGTCTTGTCCTGATCGGATAATTCAACAACTTCTATTTTACTATCAAGTTCATCAATTGCAGAGGAGTCAAGATCACCTAAAATTAGATTAGGTTGAACTCCTAATTCTTTTAAATTTTCCGATTTAGCATCAATACTAATAAAGTAATCGTTACTATCTATTACTTTTTTAACGTAATTAGTTTTTGAAACATTTCCGTTTGCAATTAAGACAGCGCTCTTTATCAAGTTTATACCGTAATTAGTAATTAATTGGTCCAGAAATTACTTCAAATCTCTCATTTTGAACCTGAAAGAAATAAGAAATATTACTTCCTTGTCTTTGATCTGGATTAAATGTTACTGAGCCAAGTTTTAGTGGATCCTCGTAATCTTTAAGAGTTTCCATTGCCTCAACAAAGCTATCAACTGTTAAATCTTTTCCTGCTCTTTCGATAGCTTCAACAACTATATCAGCAAAAATATATCCATAGATCGCTCCCGTATTAGGATCTGTTGCATAAATAGATTTAAATTTATCCCACCATTTTTTTTCAATTTCATTAGCTGTATCGTAATAAGGAAATACGACAGAATTTAAACAGTACAGTCCATTCATTACTCCATTCGGTTGCTCTGCCACAACTGTGTAATAGCTTGCTGAAGTTGTCACAAAATCAACATCTGTCCAATTTATTTCCTTTGCTTTCATAAATGGCAATATAGTTGTTCGAACAATTGTCCCCATGGCTACTAAATCACATCCTGCATTATTAAGTTTTTTTATTTGAGCAGTGAAGTCAGTATCTGTAGGTTTTGCTGATGCACTCTCAACTAAGGTCATATTCATTGCTGCAAGTTGATCATCCACAGCATCAACAATTTCCTGTCCAAAATCAGTATCTTCATACAAAACACATACTGACTTTCGATTGTTATTTTCAATAAGATATTTCAATCCTGTTCTGATCTGATCATAATATGTTGAGCCTGATGTAAACTTCAAACGATCATAAGGTTCAAACATTGATCGTGCAGCTGTAAGAGGAAATAAATTTGGAATATTCATTGATAGTTGATCAGACATCACTGCATTATTCATTGGCGTACCAAGAGAGCCCAACATAAAGCCAATTTTATCTTTTCTTAGTAGTTTATTGGCCGCTTGCACCGCTCTTGGAACAGTATATTGATGGTCTTCAACAATAAATTTTATTGTTCTGCCATGAGCTCCGCCCGCTTGATTAAATTCATCAATGCGCATGTTTACACCGTCAACACTTTGTTTTCCAATCATAGAGGCAGGTCCACTTAAATCAGTGTGCATTCCAATTAAGATCTCATCTTCTGTAATGCCTTGGTCAGCAAACAATAAGCCAGAGGAAAATAATGAAAGAAATAAATAAACAAAAATTTTCATTTAGTATGTATATTCTTTGTTATCCGTTTGAATAAAAGTTCCATTTTGAACTTCAAATAAATAAGCAACATTCGCACCTAAATGTTTTTCTGGGGACCAAGAAAGCACCGTATCGCCAAAAGGTATTTTATAATCATTGATGCTTTCTAATGCATTTAAGAAACTATCAGTAGTTAAATCACGACCGGCAATTTCTAAAGCCTTAGCAGTTATATCCATGTACATATAACCATAAGCTGAACCTATGTTTGGCATATTACCAAAAGTCGACTCATAGGTGTCAATCCAATCACAAATCTCCGGTGAACAATTTGCTTTACTTGGAGTATCAAATTGAGCAAATGTATAAAATCCATCTGTAACACCATCAGGTTGCGATGCTATAACAGGGTGAAAACTTGCAACCTGACCAAAAAATAATGCATCCCATTTCATCTGCCTAGCTTTTGTATAACCAAGAATTGTATCTTTAACAATTGTACCCATTGCAACAGCTTCACAGCCTGCATTTTTTAATTTTGTAATTTGAGAGGTTAAATCAGTATCAGTCGGCTTATTAGTTGCTTTTTCATGCAGCTCTAAACCCATTTCGTTTAGTTGGTCTACAGTGGCTTCGTATGTTTCTTGTCCAAAATCATTGTCTTGATAAAGAACGCATATTTTATTTTTTCCTCTCTCATTGATTGCCCACTTCACACCAGCTCTGATTTGATCGTAATAACTTGAAAGAGCTCCAAATTTTAAACGATGCAAAGGATCAGTCATTGATCTTGCTGATGATAGAGGGAATAAATTTGGTATATCTTTTTTTTCTTGAGCTTCAAACACAGCATTGTTCATTGGCGTACCTAAACTTGCAACCATCAGAAATATTTTATCTTTATTTAGAAGCTTATTTGCTGCCTGGACAGCGCGAGGAACTTGGTATTGATGATCTTCTGCAATGATTTTAAGCATTCTTCCATGAATACCTCCTGCTTTATTAATTTCATCAATTCTCATTTGAACACCTTCAACCGAATATTTTCCAAATGATGAAACTGGTCCACTTATATCTGTGTGCATGCCAAGAATGATTTCATCGTCTGAAACACCTTGAGAATAAGCATTGTGGCCAAAAGTTAATAATAATGCCAATAAAATTGTAAAAATTGAAAATCGCTTACTTAACATCGTTTGTCCTCTTGAATTTAAAAGGAAATCTTATTATTTCACAGAGGAAAATCAAGCAGATTGATACATGCTTTCAATGATATCGCCGTATTTTTGATTTATGAATTTGCGTTTCAGCTTCATAGTCGGAGTAAGCTCATCGTCTTCGGCTGTTAATTGTATATCAATTAATGAGAATTTTTTTACTTGTTCTACAGATGCAAATTTTTTATTTACTCTATTGACCTCATCATCGATCAAGGCAACTATTTCTTCTGATTTACAGAGACTTTCAAAATTAGAAAATGGAATGTCATTATCCTGAGCGTGTTTCATCACATTCTCTTCATCTATCATTATGAGACATGACAAAAACTTTCTTTTATCACCAATTACAACAGCATCTGATATAAATGGACTAAATTTTAATTCATTTTCTATTTCAGATGGAGATATATTTTTTCCGCCAGCTGTAATGATTATGTCTTTTTTTCTATCTGTAATTTTTAAATTTCCATAATTATCAATTTCACCAACATCTCCTGTATGCAGCCATCCATCAATCAGAGTTTCTTTTGTTTGTTCAGGCTTATTTAAATAACCGCAAAACACACCTGGACCTCTAAATAAAATCTCTCCATCCTGTGCAATTCTTACTTCAGACTCATTAACGGCTCGACCAACATGTCCTAACTTTATTTCTCTTGAGTAAAATGCAGTTCCAACTCCAGCAGTTTCTGTCATTCCCCATCCTTCTCTCATATCTATACCAAGTGATAGATACCAATTTATGAGATCAGGTGATATGGGTGCAGCACCACTTAGTGCGTAACGACAGTTATTCAAACCGAGAAGTTTTTTTATATTTTTTAAAACCAGTTGATTACATATCCAATAAGATAATTTCAATGATAAAGGAGGTTCTTTTCCGTCTATGAAGTACTCTTTATATTTGGATCCTACATTTATTGATAATTGATAGAAGAACTTGCCAATAAAAGTTGCATCCTTCATTAGAATTGTAATTGATGAATAAAACTTTTCCCAAATCCTTGGAACTGCAATAAATACCGTTGGAGAAACTTCTCGAATATTTTCAGGAACAGTATCAATACTTTCTGCAAAATTAACTACTGCGCCAGTTTTTAAAGGGATCATAACTGAAACTGACCGCTCTAATATATGACATAACGGGAGAAACGATAATTGTTCCTCGTGTTCCATTACATCAAAGATATCATATCCAGTATTAATTGAATAAAGTAGGTTTGTATGATTAATCATTGCACCTTTTGAAGGTCCTGTTGTACCTGATGTGTAAACTAAAATTGCAATGTCATCTGGGCTTACATTATTTACTAAACTTTCCCAAAGATCAGGGTTTTCTTGATTAGTTTTTTCACCAATTTTTAGAAACTCTTCATAGCTAATAACTTGATCATCATGAAAGTCATTTAAACCTTCCATATCATAAACAATAATTTTCTTTAATGTAGGACACTCACTTCTTACTTCTAGAATTTTATCAAGTTGTTCTTCATTTTCAGCAAAATAAAATTTGGTCGCACTATCATTTACTAGATACTTAACCTGCGCAGCCGAGTCTGTTGTATACACTCCACTAGAAATTCCTCCCGCACCAATAGTACCCATATCAGTATAAAGCCACTCGGGGTTTCCTTCGCTTGCAATTGAAACCACATTGCCTTTTTCTAGTCCTAAAGTGGAAAGAGCAAGACCAGTTAGTTTTGCCCTTTCTCCATATTGAGACCATGAAATTTCTTGCCAAATACCAAGATCTTTTTCTCTCATGGCAACTTTTTCTCCACGAGATTTAACTGAGTCCCAAAAAAGTCTTGGAATTGTATTTATCTCCACATTTTTTTCTTTTTCCAACGTCTCTCTCCTCTTATACCTTCATCTTGCTGTCCAAGATAAAATTCTTTTATATCTTCTTTTTCTAGAAGCTCTTTACTATTTCCTTCCATTACAATTCGACCAAGTTCTAACACATAGCCAAAGTCGGAGTTACTAAGTGCAATATTAGCGTTTTGCTCAACTAAAAGTATTGTAGTTTTTAATTCTTTATTTATTCGAATTATAATTTCAAATATTTCCTTAACTAGCTTAGGTGACAACCCTAATGACGGCTCATCTAAAAGCATAATTTCTGGCTTGCTCATAAGAGCTCGACTGATGCATAACATTTGCTGCTCTCCACCAGACAATAAACCAGCTGGTTGGTTCATCCTTTCTTTTAGTATAGGAAAATATTCAAAAACTTGTTCAATATCTTTATTTATTTCTTTCTTATCTGATCGTGTAAAAGCACCCATTTGAAGATTCTCGATTACAGAACAATAAGGAAATACTTCTCTACCTTCAGGCGCATGACTCATTCCTAGTCTTAATATTTTATCAGGATCTTTTTTTTGAATTTCACTACCGTTTAAAAAAACTTTACCTTTTCTCGGATCAATTGCTCCCGATATCGTTTTGAGAATTGTTGTTTTCCCTGCTCCATTAGATCCAAGAATAGTTACAATAGATCCCTGATTAACTTTGAAACTGATACCTCTAATGGCCATGATTGGACCATAATAAGTTTCAATATTTTCTACGTTTAAAAGAGATTTAGACATTATTTTATTACCACCTCAATATCATCAAAGTTTGCTTTTAAGGTCGCAAGACACCTCATAGGGCTTACATTCTGCTCAAAAGCAAGTTCTTTAGTGGGTCTAATAGTAATCTCTAAATATGTAGATTCAACTAAACTTTTTCTTAGTTGCTCATCTACTGAAAAATAATACTGTGTAGTTGGCGATGCAAATAAATCTGATAAATATGATGAGGCCATTGAATATCTACTACCTCCATAACCGCTGTTTTGAGTCAACTTGTTAACAGTTTCTACAAAATAATCCCTACACTTGTAATTTGTAGAAAGGTAATTTCCTTCATTAAATCCGTAATTTTGCTCAAAAGATATAGATGCGATTATTCTCTCATTTTTCCAATCATAATAAACATTCGTTAACACGTTCTCTTCATCTAAATTATTTGTAACATATGATGCAAGATCTTCTTCAAATCTGATTAATCCAAAATCTAATAAATTAAGTTTATTTGAAGACAATGTATTAAATAAATTATTATTAAATAAAGTTTTTTCTTCGGAGAAAGAATTAAGTATTGAAAGAAAAAAAATTAATATTGTAAAAATAATTTTCATTTGTCTATTCTAATAGATTTGCAGGAATTGGTATCATCTGATCAAGAAGTATTTGCGCATAAGCTTTGCCTTGAGGATCGTTTCTAAGACTTGCTGGCCCACCACCGCCTAGAACATCATTTAAAATAAAATTAATAGAATTTGAGCCGGGTAAAAAGTATCTTTCAACAGATCCTTCAAGAAAGTCAGCAAAACAATCTTTAACAACTTTTTCATCAAGGAAATTGCATATTGCTGGATAAAACTTAGGATCACGTGAAATTATACCAATGTTCGCTTTATTGCCTTTATCGCCACTTCGCCCGTACGCAACTTTAATAAGTGGTACATCGACAAACTTTTCATTTACATCTTCAAAATCTGGAGCTGTTGTTTGTTCAATACTTTTCAAGTCAAATTCTTCAGATGGCGGTATCTTTATTTCGCTTTTTGAAGAACCATTATCTATTGTTACGTTCACTTGATCTTTATCAATTAAAAATGAGAACAGCCTTACAATTGGTGATGGTTTTGGCCGCCCTCCAACAAAACCAGATAATCCTGGAGGAGTTGCAAGGCCTAAGCCAACAGACTCTTTGAGCATAATACCTACCGCTCTAATATCTTGGTGTTTAGCTGCAAATTTAAGAACTACTTCGCGATTATTTTCATTAGATGATTGCTTGCTGTATTGACTGTTATCCCCAATAATTTCAATACTCGTTTCATCAAAGTCAGCAATATTCATCATGCGCATTATCATCTTTGATCTCTCAAATATTGCTTCTCCATATGCACGAGCTTTTTTTGCAGCATCTATACCGACAAATGAACAGACATGACCTGCCCTGAAACCATCAGCATAAGTTGCACAAACTTTATACTGGTTAGGAGCTGGATAACCTTTTGCTCCAGAAATTTTAACTTTATCTTTTTCGGTTTCTTCAATTTTTACATTTGAAAAATCACATATAACATCAGGTAGTATATATGCTTGAGGATCACCTATCTCATACAGCATCTGTTCAGCGACAGTTCCAAAACTTACCATGCCGGTTGAATTTTTTGACTTAGTACAATCGAAACTGCCATCTTCGAAAACTTCCACAATGGGATAGCCTATTTGATGCAGATCTTTTGATACTAATTCCCAATCAGTGAAATTACCTCCAGTACTTTGTGTTCCACATTCAATAATGTGACCAGCTAAACTACCTGCAGCAAGTTTGTCATATTCTTTTTCATTCCATCCGAACGCATAAATACATGCGCCTAATGTAACTGCGCTATCAACACTTCTCCCAGTAATAACTATATCAGCGCCACTTTTAAGAGCTTCAGCTATAGGAAATGCACCAAGATATGCATTAATGCTGGCTATTTTGTCCTCAGCAGGAAAATCTTCATTTGAATACATTTCCTTTGTATTCAGCTCTGAAAATTTATTCTTTTCCCTCATTAAATCATCGCCTAATACAACTGACACTTTTAAATCCAATTTAAGTTCTTTAATTAATTCTCTGATGGCCTCAGCACATGCCTCTGGGTTAACGCCTCCAGCATTGCTGAGAATTTTTACTTTTTGATCTGCTATTTGTCGCAAATTTAACTTTAATACACTTGATACAAAGTCTACTGCATAGCCTTTTGTGGCATCTTTTGCTCGAGCCCTTGCCATAATTGACATCGTGATTTCTGCCAAATAATCATAAACAATAAAATCTAGATTGTTTCCATTCAATAATTGAGGTGTTGCAATAACGGAATCGCCCCAAAATCCACTTGCCCCACCTATTCTAAGTTTTTTTGACATTTGAATGATTATATCTATTTTTGTTATAATTAGTTAAATAATTAAATTGTTTAATACATTATGAGTTTTTTCAAATCAATAAACAATGCTTTCGTGAAATGTTTTGATTTTAAGACCAGAGCCAACAGGGCGGAGTTTTGGTACTTTTACTTGTTCACAACAGCTGTTGGTTTTGTTGGCTTGCAGCTTGATATGTTTTTTCAATTACAACTAGTCGGTATTGAATTAGCTAATTCAACAGATTCAATAATGCTTGGACCTATGTATATTTTTTTATATTTTCTTTTTATAGTTCCAAGTTTTGCACTATACGTAAGAAGACTGCATGATGTAAATCGTTCAGGTTGGTGGCTCTTAATTGTACTGGTTCCTTTTATTGGAATAATTACTATTATTTTTTTTATGTGCTTAAAAGGAACAGAAGGTAGTAATGATTTCGGAGAGGTTTCCTCTTAATTTTTATTTGACTTATTTTTTGCTTTAAACGCTTTCGGGCCGCTGCAACTACTACACCCTGAGCCTTCATTTAAAACTTCACTCTCAATGTCTTTTTCTAATAAACTAAACGTTGCAAGTCCTAATAGGAAGAACATTGGAATGAGAATTAATAAATTTTTTTTAATTATCATTATTCAGGGTTTGGTAATTACTTCTATAATAAATAAGTGGATTTTTATTCTCGTCAATTTCTAAATCTTCAACCTTGCCTATTACTAAAACATGATCAGCAATATCAATTTGTTGATAAACCGATAACTCAATGTGGCCTAAAGTATTATCCAAAATGATATTATTGCTTGATGATATAGTATGGCTTGTTTTACTAACTTTTTCAGGATCTTTTGTAGCAAATAAACGTGATATTTCTTCTTGTTCATTTGAAAGAAAGTTAATTACAAATGAATTATTTTTTAAAAAGTCTATATGGTCAGTTTCAGACTTATAAATATTAAAGATAATCAATGGCGGCTTTAAACTTAATGAGGCGAATGAATTAATTGTAAATCCACTTTTATGTGAGGTGGCTACTGCAACTCCTGTTGCAAAAGAGCCAAATGCTTTTTTTAGAATATTTTCCTCAAAATCAACAGTCATTTAAGTAATTAAATTAGTACAGAACGAAGCATAGAAACATACCCACTTTTAATCTCTAGATCTTCATTAGAATGTTTCTTAAGTATCATCTCGTGAGCTTTCTTAAGTTTATAACATGGAACAAACATGAATAAGTGATGCTCAAGATGGTAATTTACGTAATATGGAGCAACAAAGGCTCTTTCTATAATATTTGCATACGTAGTACGTGCATTATTAAAGTCATTTTTAGATTTTACACCAGCATGTTCTGCTATATTTCGAATTCTTAAAAAAAGCTGAAAAAATGTGAAAAGTGGCAACAGCCAAAATGCTATAAAATACCACCATTGTCCCAAAATCCAAAAAATTAAAAATATAATCATATTTGAAATTAATATTCCATACAGTGTGTTCCTTGACTCAAAGCCACTTATTTTCTTTCCGTCATTTTTTTTTGTATCACTTTTAAGTAATGTTTTAAAAATCAATTCATATCTTTGAACAAGGCCTGATACGCCAAAAATATCTCTCAGTACTTTTCTTAACATGCTCTTTTTTTCTACAGGAAATGGTTTGGATAAACTTAAGTCTGGGTCGTCTTCAAGTTGAGTATTTCTATGATGGGCTAAGTGGTAATGTCTGTATCCGTAGGTATCCGACCACACCGGAAAAGCACAAATCCATTGTGATAGATGATTATTTAACTTTGTATTGTTAGTAATTAATCCATGCGCTCCTTCATGCATTAATATTGCTAGCCCAAGTTGTCTTCCAGCAATCACAAGAACTGCTGCTAAAAAAGTAAATATATTTGGAAATAATGAGTAGACTAAGACTGATAAACCAATTACGAACCAAGCATGAAATAATAGAGCAATGCCTTTAAAATCACTTTTCTCTTTTAAATAATCAACTTCAGTTTCTGACAAAACCTCATTTGGTTTCAAAAATGGTGTTAATTTTTTTGTCATTATTACTATATATATATAAAATTTTAGAGATTTCACACCCATGGAATAATCTAATTATTACATATAGTTAGTGAAGTTATTAATTAATAACACTATCTATTAAACGTAATAAATATCATATTTTTGAAACATGGATCCCTTACAATTTAGTAAATTTTAAGGAGATTTCTATGAATACATATCTAAAAATAATAATAACTTCTTGTACTGTTTTTATGTTAACAGTTCTGCCATCCAAGGCATTTATAATGGATGTATGGGAATTGAAAGGATTAACGTCTCAAGAAGTATCAGAAGCAACTATTGCTTTTAAAGAAAAAGCAATGGCAGGTGGAGCAAAATATACAGGTTTTAGATCATCAACAAAAATTAGGGGTGATGATACTTTAGATACAACTTTTGTTCACGCTTATTACGACAGCTATGAAGATCAAATGGCAACTCAAGCTCTAGTAGCAAGTAATCCTGATTGGTTTGCAAGCACTTTTGGTGAATTGGACTTTACGGATGTCGATAATATAACATGGGCAAACGATTTACCTGTAGGTGATGCTGCTCCTGGTCAAACTGTTGCCTATGCGATGGTTGAAATTACAAGTGGAATAAATTTCTTACTTAATTTTCCTGAAATGCAGAAAAAAATGCAAGAGTTAGGTGCACCTGTATTAGTTGCTTCTGCAGCTTGTGCTTTATGCGGTTCAGAGGCGCTACCAACTAATGCCATGGTTTACTTTTCATCTGCAAATCCAGTAGATATGGGTAAGGCACTTGATATATTTTCAAGTGATGAAATGCAAAGATGGATGTTTTCAAATATGGCACCACATGCAAACTTTACAGATCAAGGAATTGTAGTTTTCAACGATTAATCTAGATATGCATAGCCGTTAACAGCGGCTATGCAAGCATGTAATCTCTTTTATCAGGAACGGTTTTTTTATTTTTTGATAATTGCATTTGAAAGACAACTAAAGTTGATTCTTCAAAGGAAGCTTGAGATGATGAGAGGTAGAAGTCCCACATTCTACAAAATTTATCATCATATATCTCTTTTACTTTATCCATGTTGTCGTAAAAATTATATCTCCATCTTTTTAATGTTTCGGCATAATGAAATTTTAAAATTTGTACATCGGTCAGTGATAAACCTGATTTCTCAACTCGAGAAACTGTTTCACTAAGCGCTGGAATATATCCTCCAGGAAAAATATATTTATCTATCCACGGATCAGTGTTCCCAGGCTCGTTTAATCTACCTATCGTATGTATAAGAGCCACTCCACTATCGTTTAATAGATCATAAACCTTGTTAAAAAATTCCTGATAGTGTGCTGTACCAACATGCTCAAACATACCAACAGATACAATTCGATCATATTTCTCATTTACGTTCCTGTAATCCTGAAGTCTGTATTCAACCTTATCCAACTTCTCTCTCACTTTTCTCTGTTGAGCATATGCAATTTGTTCTTCAGATAAAGTTACACCTACAACATTTGCGTTTGATTTTTTATAAATATGCGAGGCCATCCCACCCCAACCGCAACCAATATCTAAAACAGATTGATTTTCTTCGAGCAATAACTTCTTTGAAATTAATTCTTTTTTATTAATTTGCGCCTGCTCCAAAGAATCATTTGGGGAATTAAAATAAGCACAAGAATATTGTCTATCTGGATCTAAAAACAGATCATAAAGCTTATCAGAAAGATCATAATGATGAGCAACATTTTTCTTTGATTTAGAAATATAATTGCTTGTAGTTAATTTATTTGAAATGGCTCTAACTATTTTTGAGAGCTTCATTACCCAATGATCAATATCTACTTCCGTATTAGCAAAAATAAGTTTTAAGAAATCATGAATACGTCCCTCCTCTACCACAAGTGATCCATTCATATAACTTTCACCAAAATGAATTGAAGGGTTCATTAATAATTTTATCTCTGAGAATTTATTTGTAGTTCTTATTTTTATAGGGTCTCCAGTACCATCGCCGTAAGTATTGATTTCACCATTCGGCATTACCCATGTAAGGTTACCTGTTTTAATGATTTTAGATAGAAGGCTTTTTGTAATCATTTGCTAAATTAAATATAAACTTTAAATGATTTTCAATAATAAAAATTAAGCTGGCTTTTCAGTTAAAATAATTAAAATTCTACTATTTTCATCAATTTCACTCTCAGGATATTTTTTTGCTTCTTTGATGGCAGCATAACCAGCGCCACCAGATGGTGAAGTATCAAATTCATTTTGTCTAAGCTCTTCAACAGCGATATCAGCATCTTCATCTTCGATTGTCATAAAATTTGTACAAGTAATTGCAAGCGATGATAGAGCTCTTATCGAGGGACTTTTACAATCTAAACGTCCCATATTAGAAACTCCACCTGTGACAGTTACAGCTTCTCCCTTATCTATAGACTCGAGCAATACTGGAGCCTTTGTAGGTTCAACAATTATGATTTTTGGATCATTGCCAAAATATTTTCTCATATAGGTTGCAATGGATGCAGGAAAACCTCCCACTCCGGCTTGTAAAAATATATGTGTTGGAGTTTCATCGCATTTTGTACACGCTTCATCTGCAAGAACTAAATATCCCTGCATAACTCTCAAGCCGTGATCGTATCCTTCCCAGGTTACATCTGACAAAAGCATCCAATTGTTTTTCTCAGCTTCTTGCTTTGCACCCTCTAAACTCTCTTCATAGTCATTGCCGCATATAACAACCTCTGCACCAAAACTTCTAATTTTATCTGCAAAGCTTGAAGGGACATTTTTAGATAAATAAATTACTGCCTTTGCTCCAAATATTCTTGCTCCAGCTGCTAGAGAAATCCCATGATTACCAGCACTAGCTGATATATAAGTTTTTCCATTTAGAGCCGAGCTCCATTTTGCATCCTTACTGAAAGATTTTAAATTTTCTGCAGCATCACTTGCGATTACAAACGCTGCACCAAGGGCCTTAAAGCTTCCAAGGCCCATTCGGTCTCTTTCATCCTTAAACCATAATTTTTTAATACCTAATTCATGACTTAATTTGGCTGATTCCGCTAGGGGTGTTTCAGCAGCTTTGGGACACAAACTCAAAAGCTTTTTTACAGCCTCTACATCTGTACTAACAGGATCAATACCATTGTCTCCTGGAAGTCCTTTTTTAAAATATGGATTTGTAATAAACTTTCTCATTAAATTAAAACCATATCAGATTTAAAAATATGCGTATATTTATTAGCTATACTATAATAAGTTTTTTTTTAGCTTCAGCTGTGCTTTCTGATGAAAAACCAGGAAGAAACTTCACTGATCTTCCTGATGTTGATGATGGTTATAATATTCATGTTATGTATGTTCTGCCAAAAGATGGGGTTGATAAAGGCTATGATCTTGATAGCAAAATAAGCATGTTAATGTATCAAATCGACAAATGGTTTAACTCAAAAACTAAAGATAGATTATTTGCAGATGGTCAAAATCTTAAATTTGATCGTAAAGATGATAATAAAATTGATATAACCTTTTTAAGACTGGATATTAATGATGATAAAATATCTAAACATGGAATTCAGGCAGTTAATGTATTACAACCTGCAATAAGTCGATTTGGCTTTAATGATCCAAAAAAAGTTTATTTCATCATCTATGGTGGCTCTAACAGAGATGTATGTGCGTCTTCTCAACTTCCAAGTTATGCAACGGAAGGTATAACAGCCAACACAGCGGCCCTTTATTACCCCGGAAAAAGAAGCGGATCATGTATAGAAAACAATGGTGGTTTCAAACCTGAATTTAATGAAACTGCTAAAGCTGCTCTTCATGAAATCCTGCATGTTTTAGGAGCCGTACCACAGTGCGCCGAAGACCATCTCGTTTTTAAAGATGAAGGTACAATTAATGACGGCATCGGAGGGCACTTATCAATACCTGGTGATATAATGTACAGCGTACAATCTAATAAAACTTACGATAAAGCGAAACATTTAGATTTCAAAAGTTCAAATTATTATAATCACAATAATGAAAACTGTTTAGATATTGCAAAAAGTAGATATGTGCTTCCAACAGTGAGTAATCCTCAACTGCCTACTTTTTCAGCAAAATAAGTTATGGTGTTGCAGCTGGTATTGGCGAATAATTATACATAACATAAAGCTGCTGGTAGCATAGCTTGCCTGTTTTCGCTGCATAATCTTGATGGTACTCTTCTGCAGGATAGAACTCTGCAGTTTCTCTAATTTCTGTGACTATTGGGTTTTCAAATTTGCCTGATAAATCAATTTTTTCAATTTTACTCTCAATAATTTCTTTTTCATCTTCGCTGTTGTAAAAAAGTATAGATTTATATTGCTCCCCAATATCAGGACCTTGACGATTTAAGGTTGTGGGATCATGAATGATAAAAAATGTATCAATCAATTCATTAAAAGTAACTTCACTGCTATCATAATCAATCTTGACCACTTCAACGTGACCTGTCTCACCAGTTAAAACATCTTCATATCTAGGATTATCTAAATGACCACCGGAATAACCTGAAGTTGCATTAATAACACCAGGCATTTGTTCATATAAGACTTCAACGCCCCAAAAGCACCCTGCTCCTACTATTAAAGAAGATAACATATTTACTGATATAAATTGCTTTTGAGAAATTCAATATTTATTTTCGGTCAGCCACAAGCATTTCGTCATAAAACCATAATCCGTCATGATCACGAATTATGTCCTCAATACACTTAATATAACTTTGATCTGCTTCCTTTTCCTTAACCATTTGATCACTTATTTGAGCAACATATGTGCAAGCATTCCATGCAGAAAATACTAATGATGTGGCAATACCACTGTTTATCTCATTTGGCTGCGACCTCAGTTTGTATTCAAATATCTCTGGTTCTCTGAAATGAATTTTACCATTAAGTTCATTACCTAAGTTATTTTTCATATACTGAATGATGTCATGACCTTTATTTGGAAATGGATTTTCATCAGGCCAAAGTTGATTAATTGCATTTAGACCAGGGTCATTTCCGTAAGAGTGAAAAGCAACCATTTTTCCATTTGGCGCTAGCAAACTAACCATAGGTTTAATTACATTATTAACTTTTTTTTCAACACTTGCTCGTGAGCGATATGCTTGTGAGACAATAACTAAATCAAATTCATTGATAGACTCGTTTTTAGATGGAATTATTTGATCTAATGTGAATTCATGATCTTTTCTATATATGCAAATTACAGATGGATTTTCATAAGTTGTATTTCCCTGCTTATTTTCTTCAACTCTCCAATTTTCTTTTAAAAGTGGGCCCAACTGTCTTAATTGCTCATAGAAGCCAAATGAAGAGTCGCCATCTAATGCAATGCTGTTCCAGTTCATATTTTGTTGCTTAGACTCGTTATTTGATTTGAGATGCCCGGCTTCAGAATAGTGTAAATTAGATATTGTAAAAACCATATTTGGATGTTCAACAAATCTGTCTGCAAGTTTTTCAATTGTAATTCTTGCATCTTCCATGCTTACATCTTTGCAAGAAACATAAAAAGGAACAGTTGGAAATTTTTGATGGGCAATTCGAAGCACATTCATTAACACAGCTCCATCACCTACTCCAGCATCAAATATTTTTAGAGCTGGTTTTACTGGTTTCAATTCATTAATTATATGAGATAGCTTTTCAGCTATTACCGCTTTTTCATTTGTAGTTGTTACAAATAATAAATATCTCTGTCGATTGTCAAAAAAACGGACTTCTTCTTCCATATTTAATCTTAACAAGTTGCCAAAAAAATGAAACACTCAACTTTAATGGATACTGATGATTTAGAGCCAATTATTAAGCCAAAAGAAATTGATTTTGATACTTTGAGTATAGAAGAACTTAAAGATTATATTAAAGAACTTAATGCAGAAATAAAGAGAGCTGAAAACTATATTTCATCTAAAGAAAAAGATCGTCTAAATGCCGAAAGTTTATTCAAAAAATGATTAATAGATACGGCTTAGTTCCATTAGCATTCGCACTTTTCGTTTTTGTCATTTTTTTTACATCTCTTGTTCCTTCACCGCACAAGAGTTGTATTGATCGAAATTTGGCTGTTTTAAATAATTTAGATGAGGCTAAATATTCAGAAAGCGAGATAAAAGAACTTGGTTTATCGATTGGAACTGGCTGCAGAGAAGATAATTCCTTTCAACTTGCAGCCAATTAAAATTTTAGCTTGGAAAATTTAAGAGGGCATCTTCAGTCATAACTGTCATCACCGTTGTCTCAGTTAAAGCTCCTGCCTCTTGCCTGGCTTTAGTTAATTCTTCGTCGTTTTTAAAAGCCATAAGTCCTTCTTTATCATCATAATGCATAATAACTACCATGGAGTTATCATCTTCAGCATGAGATCCAGCAAATATAATTCTACCTTTAAAGCCCTCTAGTTTATGTTTATTTTCATGAACCATATCTTTCCATGATTTAAAACCTTTGGATAATTTTTGTGTCAACATAACGTACATATTTAAATTTCCTTTCTATGATTCCATTGAAGCTATTACTTCAGCATTAAATGACATATCAGTTTGATATTCAGCCATGCCTGCCATCTTTTCAGCGGCAGGATGTGATTGCCAAAGTTCAAAATGCTTCATTGCTCCTTGATCAGTAACGTACACCTCATGTAAGGAATATATTATCTTTCCTGATGGACCTTTTTCTAAATCATTGTCGATATACTGAGGTGCTTTTGAAACAGAATAGTCAACAATCCTTGGCTCACTGTCTCCGCTTAAATTGTGTGTTTCTCTCATCCACGCCTCATGCTCAGAAAAGAAGCTTTCAAATTCAGATTTCTTTTCTTCTGGTACAATCCATTGAGTAGTAAGAGTATATTGCGATTTATTAGTTGTCATAATTACTCACCCCATTTACCTGCAAATTCATACACAACAGCAGGATCATCACCTACAACCCATCCATCGTGACCAGGTGCAATTGAATACGCATCACCGGCAGTATAAGACATTTCAGTGCCATCGTTGTGCTTGACTGCAACTGTTCCACTCACAATCACGCCCAAATGCGTTGCTTGGCAACTATCTGTGCCCACTGTAGGCTTGATATCATTCGACCACTTCCATCCTGGTTCAAGTGATAATTTCATAATGCGTTGTCCACCTACATTTACAGCTTCAATTTTTGCATTATTAAAATTGTCATTAATTTCATCGGCATTAGCAAAACTTTTTACCTCAACACTACTCATAAACACTCCTTATTTCTTCATTGCATTAAACGCAGTAAGCGTATCATCAAAAGTCATCATGACTTTGAATTGATTGTTCTCAACTTCAAAGTAATGACCAAACATAGTATCCATACCATCAGCAGTTCCTTTTACTAATGCGAATACTTTGTTGCCTTCACTAATCATTGCTTGCGGTGTAACCATAAAATTATCCCAGTACTCAGGGATTTTTGACATATTTGCAATGAAATTTTCCTTACCTTTATGCACACCTGCTAATGGATGTTTTCCTTCTTCTCCTGGAAAAGTCCATGTTATGTCGTCATGAACTATTTCACCAAAGAATGTTTCCATATCTCCAGATCCAAATAAATCATAACCTCTTTGTACTACTTCTTTAACGTCCATATTAACCTCCTGGTTTAGAATAGCTGCCAAGTGCTGTACCTGCTTTGGAAACAATCTCTGTCATATCCACTGCTTCCAAAATAACTGCATCAGTTGCCATACCAGTAGATTGTACAGCAATTTTTGCACCTGCCGCTGAATTAAAATCAATAGAGTCTACAACCATCACTAAATCATAGTCCCCTCTAACTATATCAAAAGATAAAAGATTTCCCCCAACTGACTCGACTAGCTTTGTTACAGCTGCCTTTCTGTCATCTTCAGGTTTGCTTAAAAATCCTTTAAGGGCTTCTGGGGTATATTTTGCCATCATATAAAATTTAGCCATATTTACTCCTTTAAATAAAAATATTATGAACTATCTTAGTGAAACTTTTATGACAAATTTTTATACCTTTTTAAGGAGTTAATATGACTGATCTCAAGGGAAAAACATTATTTATAACTGGTGCTACTAGAGGCATCGGATATGCAATTGCTGAACGTGCTGCAAAAGATGGTGCCAATATTGCAATTATTGCAAAAACCACTGAACCGCAACCAACATTACCTGGGACTATTTTTACTGCTGCTGAGGATTTGATTAAAGCTGGAGGTAATGCTATTGGAATTAAAACAGATATAAGATTTGAAGATCAGGTGCTTGCTGCTGTTGAAAAAACTGTAGAAACATTCGGTGGTATTGATATTTGTGTAAACAATGCAAGTGCTATTAGCTTAACTCCAACTGTAAATACAGAAATGAAAAGATACGATCTAATGCATAACATTAATACTAGAGGAACATTTCTTGTTTCTAAGTCATGCATTCCTCATTTAAAAAAAGGAAACAATCCACATATTCTAAACCTGGGTCCACCGTTAAACATGGAAAGTCAGTGGTTTAGTCCGCATGTAGCTTATACTATGGCAAAATATGGAATGAGCATGTGTACATTAGGAATGTCAGAAGAATTAAAGTCATCAGGCATTGCTGTAAATTCATTATGGCCAAGAACGATGATTGATACAGCTGCTGTTAACAATATTTTAGCGGCATCAATGGATGACCAAGGCAAAAGTAAATGCAGAACACCTGCTATCATGGGTGATGCTGCATATGTAATACTTACTCAGGATTCCAAAAAATTTACAGGAAACATGTGTGTTGATGACAGTACGATGATGAAAGCTGGTAAGACCGATTTATCTGAATATCTTGCAACTCCTGATGCTGAACCATTTCCAGATTTCTTTGTAAACAAAGATGATGGTGAAGACATAATTCTTAGTTAAATAATCCTATGGAGCAGTTTAGTTTTAAACAGTTCTTACAAATTATTTATAGAATACTCACCTTTCCATTAATGGCACTTGTTGTCTTTTTGATTTTGATGTTGTTTTTGTATTTTTTTTGATTTGATTATTCGTCGAAGCGTTTGGTGTTACAAGACTGCAAAGTTGTATCATAATCATCATTATGTTCGCCAGAGCAACATGGATCAATATTAATCTTACAATTTGGGCATTGATAGTGACCATGTACATCAATTGGAATTATTGAAGTATTACACCATTGGCAGTTTTGCTGGGTCATTTTTTAATACCAAATATATTTATCAAATATATTAATTGATTCTTATAAAGAATTATCTATAAGGATCATCAATCTACGTTATCATCATGAAAAGCTTAAATACTTTCTGTATTTAGGCTTTTTTCATTTTTAATTCACATTTTGAGAGTGCTTGATATTATTTAGTTGATGATAATGTGGAGGTTAAAAAGTTGACGCCACCAACATTGTAAGGGGTGGTGTCCACAACCATTTCAAAAATATTCTAAAATCTACAAGACGTAGATGTTTGAAATAAAACTAAAATAAACCCCATCTCTATAGATGGGGTTTTTATTTTCCGTTTGTTTTTTTATAAAAATACACAGATATAGAATAGAAAACTATCGTTCCGATAATCCATGCAGATTGAGATTGAAACGTTATGTCTCTTTCACCAAAATTTATTAATGTTGGATTAAAATAAGGGCCAAATGGCATTAATGGCGCCCAAGAAATTGCTGCATCGCCTCCTACTTGATTGTGATAAATAACAGCCTCCACTAAAAAATTTTGACCCATGAACCAAGTAAAAAAAATAAACAAGCTCATTAAATAAAATTTCTCATACTCAAGAGCTCTTTTTGGAAAAATCCAATAAACAAGAATAATTGCAAACCAAACAATTCCTGTATCAGCTAATGAGTTTACTAACCAATTAATTTCCATTGGAATTGCACATGTCATTGCATCAGATCTTCTGAGATTAACCGGATCACCATCAATAAGTCCAAAATTAACCCATATTTCCCATCCAAGCGCAGCAATTAAAAAGGAAGATAACAATGTTAATGCAATCCATTTCTTCATTTGGTTTTTATATATTAGATATAAAGATAAAATTATTGGAGCAATTGCAGATAAATAAACCACGATAGTTCTTCTCCACTCAACAGTATCTAGTCCACAATCAAATAGCCACATATCTCTCTATTCAATAAATTCTAATTCCTTAACGTAAATCTCTGCAACATGATCTCTTCCATATGCAACAATAGCTACTGAAGTTATTTTCTTTGGATTAACTTGTTTTGCTAATAAAGTTCCAGATTTCTTAAAATCTTTGATCGGCATTATGAATTCATTGTATTCTTCATTTACTGTAAATTCATGTGAATAGTATTGCCATGGCAATATCGTTCCTGTTGTTCTTAAAAAAATATAATATTTTTCATTATTTCCTCTTGCATATACCCTTATCGACTTAGCTTTACTTAAATCAATATTTTTAAGTTCTCTACGAATTTGAATGAAGCCGCCATTGTTTTCTGTGCTAACATTGCCACTTAGTAAGGCGTAAACATTACTTTCAACTAAATTAAATTCGACTCCACCGTCAGAAATGCCACCCATCACATTATCTGCTATATAAGTCCATTCATTCTCATTCGTAAAATCATCTTTCAAAATATTTTCTCCATTCGATCCGCTTATAAAAATAATTAAAAATAAAGATACAATAAAAATTTTTTTCATTAAAAACTATTTAATCGTTATTTAATCTCTGCGATCATTTAAGACTGTTACTCTATGCATAACACGTTTATTTGGCATATAGTCACCAATAGCATAATGCATCGTGCAACGATTATCCCAAATAACCAATGTGTTTGGCGTCCACTTAAATCTTATTTGAAATTCTGGTTTGCACATAAAATTAAATAAATATGAGAGTAAGTTATTAGAGTCGGTTGTTGTCATACCAACGATCTGAGATGTAAAACTAGGGTTTATATAAAGAAACTTCTTACTGGAAATTGGATGAACCTTTACGACTGAATGAACAGCATTTCCAAATTCTTCAAACCCTTTATTTAATTTAACTGAAGACTCTTTATTATCATCGTTCATATAATTATTTCGAAAACTTCCCATGTCATGTATTGCCCTTAAGTTTTCAATCTGTGCCTTCAATTCATCAGGAAGTGCATCATATACTTTTGATAGCGAACTCCATAATGTATCACCACCAACTTCTGGAACTGTTTTACTGTACAAAACAGATGCAAATGGTGGATCATTTTTAAACGTTACATCAGTATGCCATTCATCTGTATCTGGTGGGTTATCCTTATCATTTTCTAGTAAAACAATTTCAGGAAATCCGTCTACATGAGGATAAACTGGGTGCGGTTCTTCAATCGAACCAAAGCTTTTTGCAAATTCAACGTGAAATTGCGGAGTAATGTTTTGCTCTCTAAAAAATAAAACTTTGTAATTAATTAAGTCGTCATAAATTTTATTTTGAATTTCTTCATTAAAATCTTTTGACAAATCAATTCCACTAATTTCTGCCCCCAGTTCTGGAGATAGTTTATTTAGATGATATTGTTTCATTGTTCATATTAGAACAATTTTGTAACGACAAAGTAAAGTATAATAGAAATAGCAACAAACGAATACCAAATGATTACTGTGTTTCTTGCTTTATTGGGATTTAGTTTTTTTGGATTTTTGAGATCTTCCTCAGTAGGTACTGGGCCAAGCTTGTGATAAAATTTTTTTTTCATATTATTAAGTGGCGAGCCCGCTCGGGTTCGAACCGAGGACAACTCCCTTAAAAGGGGAGTGCTCTACCAACTGAGCTACGGGCTCTTAATTTGAGTTTATATATGATTATTATCTAAAATATATAGGTATTTTTGTATTTCAAGTGGATATCTTACATCATGTCTAGTTCTAATCTTGCAACATCTGACATACGAGACATATCCCATGGTGGGTCCCATACAAGATCAACTGCAACATTTTTTACCCCAGGAACAGCATCAACAGCTTCTTTTACTTTTTTTGGCATTTCATCTGCTACAGGACAATTTGGTGTAGTTAATGTCATTTGAATAATAACATCATTATCAGGAGTGACCTCACATTTGTATATTAGACCTAATTCGTACAAATCAACTGGAATTTCGGGGTCAAATACAGTCTTTAATGCATCTATAACTTTTTGATCTTCTACTTTTTCCATTTAGTTAAATAATTCTACAAACTCCTCATAGCCTTCTTCACTTAACTTCTCTAAAGGAACAAATCTTAATGAAGCTGAATTAATACAATATCTTAATCCAGTTTCAGTGGGTCCATCATCAAATAAATGACCTAGATGTGCGTCGCCATATTGACTTCTTACCTCTGTGCGAACCATTCCATGAGATTTATCAACAACTTCCACAATTTCTATTCCTTTTATTGGCTTATCAAAACTCGGCCAACCTGTTCCTGAATCAAATTTGTCTAAAGAGGAAAATAAAGGTTCTCCTGAAATTACATCAACATAAATACCAACATCTTTACTATTCCAATATTCATTAAAAAATGGCCTCTCTGTTCCATTCTCTAAAGCAACAATTCTTTGTTCTTCAGTAAGGTTATTAATAGCTTCCTGTCTTTCTTCAGGTGTGGCAGAACACCAGAAAGGTGTATCCATTACTTCTACTTTTGACATATCGTACTCCTCTAAGTTTATATCGGCAAAAGACCGGTTTCCATAAATAAGTTGCAAAACAATAAATAATACAAGCAGTGCAAGATATACAGGATATAGTCTCATAATTAATCTTTTAAAGCTTGATTAAAAGCATGCCATGCCATTGTTGCGCACTTTACCCTCATTGGAAATCCACCTACTCCCTTTAAGGCGTAAAGTGAATCTTCCTCATTTAAAACTTTTAGATCTTCATCTGCACCTGAAACAAGATTTGTAAAATCATTAAATATTTCCTCAGCCACTTCAATTTTTTTACCTTTTAATTTTTCTGTCATTAATGATGCAGAGGCAAGAGATATGGCGCACCCCTCACCCGTAAATTTAATGTCTTCTATTATATTTTGATCATTAAGAAAAAAAGTAAGCTTTAAATTGTCACCGCACAATGGATTATGACCATCGGCACTTTTATTATGAGGATCACATTCCCCAAAATTTCTTGGTTCACGTCCGTGATCTAAAATTATTTCTTGGTAAAGATCATTTATTAAATCATTCATTTATTAAAAAACTCCTTACACTTATGTAGCGCAATAACAAATTTATCAACTTCTTCTAACGAATTATACACACCAAAAGATAATCTGGCCGTTGAATTGACACCAAGATGTTTCATTAAAGGCTGGCAACAGTGATGACCTGCTCTAATTGCTATTCCTTCAACATCTAAAAACGAAGATACTTCGTGGGAGTGAACATTTTTAATATTAAAGGATATGATAGAATTCCTTTTATTATCTCCACCATGAATTTCGATAAAATCAATTTTGTTTAATTTATTAAAGGCATATTTAGTTATTTCATTTTCATGCTCGATAATATTATCGAGTCCAATTTTATTCATATAATCAATTGCTACACCCAATCCGTGCGCTTCGACTAATGGAGGAGTTCCTGCTTCATATTTCGCTGGTAATTCTGCATAACTCGCACCTTCTAGACTCACATCTCCTATCATTCCTCCTCCACCTTGATAGGGAGGCATTTCTGATAAAAGATTTTCAGTTCCATATAAAACTCCAATACCAGCAGGACCATAAGTTTTGTGTCCAGAGAAAACAAAAAAATCACAACCTAGTTTTTGAACATCAATTTTTAAATGAGCAGCTGATTGACAACCATCAAGGAGGATCGGAACGTTTTTATCTTTACAGATACTTATAGCGTTTTCATTTAATTCAGTGCCAAAAACGTTCGAAAGATGTGTCAAAGATACAATTTTTGTTTTATTTGTGAATAGACTATTAAAATGATCAATATCAATTTCTCCTGATGGTTGAATATTTGCAAACTTTAGCACAACGCCATACTTGTCTCTTAAAAAAAACCAAGGTATTAAATTTGAGTGGTGCTCGATTAAAGATAAAATTACCTCATCTCCCTTTTGCATAAACTTTTCATAAAAAGTTTGAGCAACTAAATTAATTCCTTCTGTGGCACTTTTTGTGAAAATAATTTCATTTTCAGACCTTGCATTTAAGAATTTTTGTACTTTTTTTCTAGCGTTCTCATACCTAAATGTTGATTCAACAGATAATGTATGAACTCCCCTGCTAACATTAGAATAGTGATTTTTATAGAAATCATTTGTTTCGTTAATAACTGTATTTGGTTTTTGAGCAGAAGCAGCAGTGTCAAAATAAATAAGATCTTTTTTTTCCAATATCTTTTTTGAAAGAATTGGAAAATCTTTTCTTACATTTAAATTCAAAGTTTTAGAGTTGTCCATGTTAACAGTTCTCGTTGATAAATTTTTGCCCTTTAGCTTGCATTTCTGCATCTTCAATCTTTTCAATAAACTCTGATAAAAAGCCCTGTATATATATTCTTTCAGCCTCACTCTTTGAAATTCCTCTTGAAGCTAAATAAAATAGTACTTCCTCATCAGCTTTTCCAGAAGCCGCACCATGAGAGCAAACGACATCATCATTATTTATTTCAAGTATTGGTGTAAGATTAATTTTAGACTCCTCGTCAATTAACAAACCTTTACTAATTTGGTTAGATTGTGTATTTGTGCAATTTTCATCAACAAATACTTTTCCTTTAAACGAAACATTGGATGATCCACGAGTTACAGCTTTAAAAGAACAATCTGATACCGCAGACTTACTTAAGTGCCTTATTTCTAAATTGTTTTCACATTTTGATGAATTGGACATGACAACGCCACTCCCAACATACTTTGCATTTTCTTCATTTAAATTAATCTTAGTCTCGTTATTTGTAAAATCTGAACCGTTTGTAAAATTAAAATCCTTAAACATTGAACTGTTTGACATATTACAAGTATGAACAAATGAGTTATTGGTATCTGATTGAAATTTGTTAAATCTGTATAATTCAAGTAGTGAGCGGGAACCTAAAAATGATTTTAAAATAAAAGATGTATCAATTATATAATCATTTTCATCAATAATCTCTAAAGTAGCATTCTCATTCAAATATATATCAGCAATAATTTTTAAGTTGCTTCTATTACTGCTTATTAATTTAATTCGTGAAGGTATTTGTGAATAATTCGAAGTGATTTTTAATTTAAGTTCATCATTTATTATCTCGTGGGATATAGATAGATTCTTAGAATTGGTTTCAATCGAAAAATTATCCGTTAATTCTATTATTGAAGCTTTTAGATTTATCATTAGCTATATCCTTTTTGATCAATTCTTGAGGCTAATGTCTTGTCACCAGTTTCTATAACTGAGCCATTTTGAAATACATGGACGTAATCAGGCTCAATATAGTCTAATAATCTTAAGTAGTGAGTAATGATAATAAATGATCTTTCATCATTTCTTAATTTATTAATTGCGTCTGCAGTGGTTTTTAATGCATCAACATCTAGGCCTGAATCTGTTTCGTCCATAATAATTAAACTTGGATTAAGCAAATCCATTTGAAGGACCTCATTTTTCTTCTTCTCTCCCCCAGAAAAGCCAGCATTTACAAAACGACTATGCATGTCCATTGGTATATCTAGAAGTTTTGATTTTTCTTTTAGAATTTTTAGAAATTCTCCAGCATCAATTGGTGTTTCTTTTCTTGACTTTCGATGTGCATTAACAATCTGCTTTAGATAAGAAGCATTAGTGACTCCAGGAAGTTCAATTGGGTATTGAAAAGCAAGGAAAAGACCATTTAATGATCTCTCATAAGGATCTTTTGAGAGTAAATCTTCACCATTGAGATTAACTTCCCCTGAATCTACATTATAGTTTGGTTTACCTGCTAGAGTGTGAGCAATAGTGCTTTTACCTGAACCATTAGGACCCATTATGGCATGTACTTCACCCTTACCAATATTTAAATTTAAATTTTTTAAAATTTGTTTTTCTTCAACAGTAACATTTAAATTTTTAATCTCTAACATACTATCCAACACTTCCTTCCAAACTTATACTCACAAGTTTTTGAGCTTCGACAGCAAACTCCATTGGTAATTTTTGCAATACTTCTTTACAAAACCCATTTACAATTAAACTTTGTGCTTCTTCCGCATCTAAACCTCTTTGCATACAATAGAACAGTTGCTCATCACTTATTTTTGAGGTTGTTGCTTCATGCTCTATAGATGAAGAATTAGAACTATTTTCGGTTAACGGAATGGTATTGGCTTTACACTCACTACCAACTAATAAGGAATCACACTGGG
This sequence comes from uncultured Pelagibacteraceae bacterium, assembly GCA_902526005.1. Lineage (GTDB taxonomy): Bacteria > Pseudomonadota > Alphaproteobacteria > Pelagibacterales > AG-422-B15 > CACNXQ01. The sequence goes on along the minus strand of CABZIW010000005.1, from coordinate 57,540 downwards.
TAAAGTTTTTTGCATTTTTAGCTTTTTTATGAAAGCTGACAAGCCCACGATAAGTATTAGATGACTTTCCCGCAGAAATTCCTTTAGAAATGATTCTACTTTTTGTATTTTTCCCTAAGTGGATCATTTTTGTACCAGTATCAGCCTGCTGGTAATTATTGGTAATAGCTACAGAATAAAATTCACCAGTCGAATTATCTCCTCTTAAAATACAACTTGGGTATTTCCATGTTATGGCAGAGCCTGTCTCAATTTGAGTCCAGGAAATTTTAGAGTTTTTTCCTTTACATAGACCCCGTTTAGTTACGAAATTATATATTCCACCTTTTCCATTTTCATCACCAGGATACCAATTCTGAACTGTGGAATACTTTATTTCGGCATCATCAAGTGCAACTAATTCAACATTAGCTGCATGCAATTGATTTTCGTCTCTCATAGGAGCCGTACAGCCTTCAAGATAACTTACGTAACTACCTTCATCTGCAATTATAAGTGTCCGCTCAAACTGTCCTGTTTCAGAAGCATTAATTCTAAAGTATGTAGATAATTCCATTGGGCATTTAACTCCTTTAGGTATGTAAACAAATGAACCATCGCTAAATACAGCTGAATTTAAAGTGGCGTAGAAGTGATCAGTTACAGGAATAACGGACCCAATATATTTTTTCACAAGCTCAGGATGTTTTTGAATAGCTTCTGAAATAGGACAAAAAATGACACCTATTTCGTTCAGTTTCTCCTTAAATGTTGTTGCAACTGACACGCTGTCAAAGACTGCGTCTACTGCAACACCAGCTAAAACTTTTTGTTCCTTTAACGGTATGCCTAGTTTCTCATACGTTTCCAATAATTTAGGATCAACTTCATCTAGTGATTTTGGTTTTTCTTTGAAATCCTTAGGCGATGAGTAATAGTATAAATCTTGAAAATCAATTTCATCTATCTCTGCTTTAGCCCATTTGGGAACTGACATATTTTCTAATCGTTTGAATGCTGACAGTCTCCATTCCAACATCCATTCTGGTTCATTCTTTTTCTTTGAAATCAACTTGATAACATCTTCATTTAACCCTTTTGGAATTTTTTCACTTTCAATTTCAGTAACAAATCCATACTTGTACTTTTCTTGTGTAAAATTATCTTTGCTTACTTTATTCATATTATTTTACCAACGTTTGTTCTTCTACTAAATCACTGAGATGCACCGTACTCAAATAATTACCGATGACTCCCTCAAGATTTTCCCAAAAATTATGAGTTAAACACTTTTTGTTAGTTCCAGAACAAAAAGCATTAGGATTATTGCCACATCCTGTAGTTTTTATTTTTTCATCAATTGCATTAAATATGTCCAAAATTTTAATTTCTTTTGTTTGTTTATTTAGAATATATCCTCCACCTGGTCCTTTTTGACTTTTTACTAATTCAGCTTTCTTAAGGTCGTTAAATATCTGCTCCAAATAAGACAAAGATATATTTTGCCTAACTGAAACATGTGACAAGCTGCATGGTTTTTGCGATCCAAACTTTGCAAGATCAACCATTGCCAACACGGCGTATCTACCACGTGAAGTTATCTTCATTTATTTTCCTCAATCAATTTTTCAAGCTTTTCAATTCTATTTCTTAAATCAGAATTATCTTTTTCTAGTTTTTCAACTACTGTTGCTCTGCTGTCATCTCCTTTACTTAGACCATAAGCTCTAAACTTTTTTACCCCAGAGGAATTTGGCACGATTGTATATCGTGCTGGATTTCCAATTACACTTTTGTTCGACTCTACGTCTTTTGTAACTACTGAATTAGAGCCAACTTTTGAATTGGCACCAATTGTAATCGGACCAAGAATTTGTGCTCCAGATCCAATTATTACTTTATCTTCAAGTGTTGGGTGTCTTTTCTTATCTTTCTGACTTGCACTATCTTCACTTGGAGAAACTCCTCCAAGAGTTACTCCGTGATAAATAGTTACATCATTGCCGATTTCAGCTGTTTCACCAATTACAACTCCCATCCCATGATCAATAAAAAAACGTTCACCAATTTTAGCCGCTGGATGAATTTCAATACCTGTTAATATTCTCCCAATGTAAGACAATAGCCTCGCTAAGATTGTAAGTCTTATTGACCACAAAAAATTTGATAATTTATATATTCCAATAGAATGCAGGCCAGGTGAAGTCACTAATGTCTCAATTCTGCCTTTAGCAGCTGGGTCTCTATCTATATAAGAGTCAATTAAATCAATGATTTTACTCATTTTAAAAAAAAACCTTGAATTTCAAATAATAAATTTAGTATACCGTCTCAGTGGTTAAATATAATAACCTACTAATTTAGTCAACTATCTAGTACTCAAATATGAATAATCAAGTAAAAGAAATAGTTTTTACAGGTCCGGATGGAAAATTAGTTGGAAAGTACAAAAAAGGTCAGTCTTTAAACCCTCCAATAGCTCTTTTAATACACCCCCATCCACTCTATGGCGGAACAATGAATAACCCTATTGTAATGGAATTATTCTCTATTTTTGATTCTCTTGGATTTTCAATTTTTCGCTTTAATTTAAGAGGCGTTGGTAAAAGTGAGGGCAAGTTTGATAATGGATTGGGCGAGCTTGCTGATGCTGCAGCTGGTCTAGATTGGATACAAAGACAAAATCCAAATACTAATCAATGTTGGGTTGCCGGTTTTTCTTTTGGCGCTCTACTCTGCATGCAACTATTGATGAGAAGGCCCGAAATAACAAGATTTATAAGTATTTCACCTCAACCTAATCTATATGATTTTAATTTTTTAGCTCCATGCCCAGCTTCAGGTTTAATAGTCCAAGGTAAAAAAGATGACTTAGTGCCTCCTGAAGAAACTACACGGCTTGCAGAAAAACTCAAATCTCAAAAAAATATAACAGTGGATTATGAAGAAATAACAGGAGCAAATCATTTCTATGACAATGAAACCGATAAGCTTGAAAAGACAGTTCGAAGTTACATTGAAAGAGAACTTAATTCAAAGTATAGGTAACTAAGTAATTCTTCCGCCAGTTATCGGACTTTTAACGCCTGTAGTACCTGGCAATGATATAGGTAAATTTTTAATTCTTCTTATACCTAAATAAGCAAATGCCTGGGATTCTATAAATTTTGCATCACCATAAATTTCATCAATAGAGATTACTCTATTTCCTAAATTTTCTTTAATTAAATTTAAAATGAATTTATTTTTGGTTCCTCCACCAGAAATAATAATTTTTTTATTTTCTATTTTTTTTAGATCATTAATTATCGAATAAGCAGTAAATGCGGATAAAGTTGCGCATGCATCATAAAAATTTATTTTTAATACTTTCTTTAATGAGAAATAATTTCGGTCGAGAGATTTAGGAGGTTTTTTTCTAAAAAATTTATCATTTAGAAGTTGGCTTAAAATATTGTTATTAATTTTACCTCGAGAAGAATATAATCCATTATTATCAAAAGGTTGTTTCTTTTTTAAAAATACAAATTGGTCTAAAAGGCACATTCCTGGTCCAATATCATATGCTGTTAACTTGCCACTATTGTCCAATATGGAAATATTAGATATGCCTCCAATATTAATAAAAGAACAAGGCTTTTTAAGTTTTAGCTTATTGATTAATAGCTTATGAAATATTGGTACTAATGGCGCTCCCTCTCCACCATTTAAAAGATCCTTTTGCCTAAAATCAGTTACAACAAGACTTTTGGTTTTCTCTGCAATATAGTAACTATTGCACAATTGAATCGATGATTTACTTTTAGATGAGTGAAAAATAGTTTGTCCATGTAACGCGATAAGATCAACTTTTTTGATATTTTTAGATTTTATAAATTTTCTTATGGCGTTTACATAATCTTCACTAACTAAATTTTCGCAATCGATTATATTTGATATGCTATTTTTATTTTTTGTAAAGTTGTTCACAAGATTATAAAGAGACTTTCTAGTTGAATCCCTAAACTTGAATAAGGATGAGCAATTATGAGTAAATATGCTTTTTCCGTCAGAACTTACGTATGAAACATCGATTCCATCTAATGAAGTGCCGCTCATAATACCAATTGCGTGAAGTTTATTATTGCTCATATATTTTGTATAATTAGTCTAAATAATTTATACATTACTGAATATAGAAAATGACACTTATTGAAGAACTCAAATACCGCGGTTTCTTACATCAATGCACTGATGAGGAATCTCTAAATAAAAAATTAAAATCTGAAAATATTACATTTTACATAGGTTTTGATTGTACGGCTAAATCATTGCATATAGGCAGCTTAATACAGATAATGATAATGCGCCTATTTCAAAAATACGGTCATACCCCAATAATATTAATTGGTACAGGAACTACCCGCATTGGTGATCCTTCTGGTAAAGATGAGACTAGAAAAATACTTACTGACGATGAAATAAAGAATAATGCATACAATCTTAAAACTGTTTTTGACAAATATTTATCTTTTAAGAATGAAGAGAATAAAGCGTTAGTAATGGATAATGCAGATTGGTTAGATAAGCTTAGTTATGTAGATTTTTTAAGAGATTTTGGGAAACATTTTACAATAAATAAAATGTTAACATTTGATAGTGTAAAAATACGTCTTGAAAGAGAACAGTCTCTCAGTTTTGTAGAGTTTAATTATATGATATTTCAAGCTTATGACTTCTATGAGCTTAATAATCGAAATTCGTGTACCTTACAGATTGGGGGCTCTGATCAATGGGGAAATATTGTAAATGGAGTGGAGCTCATAAGAAGAGTAAATGGTAAAGAGGTTTATGGGCTTACAACTCCTCTTCTTACTAATTCTAATGGTGATAAAATGGGCAAGACAGCTGATGGAGCGATATGGCTTAATGATGACCTTCTATCAGCATACGATTATTGGCAATTTTGGAGAAATGTAGACGACAGAGACGTAATTCGTTTCATGAAACTTTTCACAGATTTAAGCAAAGAACAAATTGACAGCTATGAACAAAACTCATCAAAAAATATAAATGATTTAAAAATAATACTTGCAAATGAGGTAACTGCTATGCTTCATGGGATTGAAAGCTCAAAAAAAGCTGAACAGGCAGCAAAACAAATATTTGAAAATAAAAGCTTGTCTGAAGATATGCCTACTCTCAATTTAAGCAATGAGGATGTACAAAATGGCGCTCTATTATCAGATCTTATCGTTCAAATGAAATATGCTAACTCAAAATCTGAAAGTAGGAAATTAATACGTGGGAAAGGTGTAAAATTAAATGGAAAAATAGTAGAAAATGAACTTCAGTTGTTAGACTATGATCAAATTACACAGTTTGAAAATGTAATAAGCGTTGGCAAGAAAAAACACTTTAAAGTGATTATTGGATAGTCATGCCACTTTCAATAGATTCTATTGCTCTTTCTATTATTCTTGGCTTTATTATAGTTAATGGATTAGATTCTACATCGGGATCATCAGAAGATCCCGTCATTAAAAAATCTATCGAAAACATTCCTTCTCCTTCGTTTCCTACGATTATTGGTCCCAAAATAGGTAATTTTTGAATAATAGCGTTTACAAGATGCATCGGACTTATTTCTCCCTTCATATCAATGATCTTTTCTTTTCTATCAATATTTCCATCCATAATAAGACCCAAACTATCGCTAACAGCAAAAGCTTCAATTTCATTAAATTTATTTTTTGTTTCTACATAATTAATTTCTCCATATCCAAAGCGAATTCCCTCTTCCCCTTCAGCAATGCTAACTAGGCCTGAGATTGAAGGGAGAGATAACAATTTGAGAGAGGCTGGAGTATTTATCAATACAAAGTCATTTAAGTTTATTTTTACATTAGCTTCTTGAGTATTTAAATTTCTTATTGATGTCATTTTAAATTCTCCATCACTTAACAGTTTTTTTGCTGCGTGGTTATCGTTTACAAAATATGTGATATCACTTGAATCAATAATATTTACATCGATGTTATCGTTTTTTTCCCTTGAATAATTTAGTTCGTGCCCCATAAAAGACGCACGGCTATTTACAGATAAAGTTGAGCCTTGTTTCTCAATTCCTGCTTTAAAATCATTTACTCTTACCGCTCCAGCAAAAATTACTTCATCAGTATTTATCGAATAATTTTCCCTCTTTAAATAATAAACTCTTTCTTTTTTCTTCGTTTCAACTTTATTTGCAGACAGATCAATGATATCACCGCTAATATTTAAATTTAAGATACGCTCTGATAAATCTCCTGAGAGATTTAACTTAACATTTGAATTATTATTAATTGAAAAATCTTCTAAAAAAATATGATTAGTTTTAGTTATTTTTACTTTACCATTAAAATCAATTTCACTATCGAGCGAGTCAAATGTTATTAAACTATCATTGAGTGTATTTGTATCGCCTTCAAATTGAATTTTCAAACTTGTTTCATTATTTTTGTTTAAATTAATTTGTCTTATAAAGGCTGTTGTATCTGATAAATTTATAAGCCCCTTAAATAAGGGGTTTGGAGTTTCTAAATTTTCAATTTCAATATAATAATTTACAGGACCTGATATAAAATTAGGATTTTCATTATCATCAAAAATAAAGTTTGTGTTTAATTCTCCAGAAGAAGCAACATATAAATTTTTAAGAGTTTCAATTATATTATTTGAAGTCGGGTCAATATTAAAATTTAGCGTTATATCGTTATTCTCATTTAAATTTTGTTGAAGAAAACTGCTTACACGATCAGTTCTAGTCTCACGTGATAGAATAGTATTTTGCAAATAGTTTATTGCAGCATCTCTATGAATACTAGTTACCATATTAATATTTGCATTGTTTAGGTCGTAATTTAACTTAAAAAAACTACCCTTTTTGAGAATTAATTGATCATTTTTAAAATGATTTATATCGATTACATATTTCTCTTTATCATTATAAAAATCTAAATCGTATTTTGTTACATCACCGAAGTTTTGATAAAATTTATCATTGGGCATTAATGTATTTAATTCATAGATCCCAGATATATTAAGATATAAATTTCTGATCGCAGAATTTATTATATTTCTTTCCTCATAATCAAAGTTTGTCTCAAGCAAAATAGATTGCCAGCCTTTAAAACTATTTATAAATGGATATATTTGACTTTTATTATTTAAATTAAGAATGTTTATTAATGAGTCTTTTTTTGAATTAATATCAAGTTTTGTTTTAATATTTTTGTACTTAGTGTTGTATTGTATAAAACTTGTTTCATTAATGTAAAAATAGTCTCCACTAAATTTTAAAATATTTATTTGCTGATTAGCTGGAATAAATTCAAAATTTGTTTGAAAATTTTCTTTATTTATTGAGAGATTTGCTGACATTAAACTCTTAGAGTTAAAAATTTCAAGAATAGAATTTGTATGAATTAATATGTTGTTATCGAATGACTCAAAATTGAGAGCATAATGCTTTGACTTAAAATCAATTTTTTTGAGAGAAACAATTACTCTATCAAGCTCATCATATTCCATATTAAAGTTATTGATGAATATTTGAAAATCATTACTAAATATATTTATTTTTTCAGATGAAATTTTATTTTTTTCATCTATCGAAAATGTAATAAGATTAAATAAATTAAAATCCCAACTAATTAAACTTGTCTCTAATACCAAACCATTTGCGTCACTAATTTGAATTTTTTCTATTTCGAAATAAAATCCCTTTTCACTGGATCTTTTAAGAACAATATTTTCCACATCTGTATCAAAAGAATAATTTAGTTTCAGTTCATCTGAGATTCTTTCTTCAAAGATATTAAGTTTTAATCCTCCAAATGACGCTTTGATTGAAACAAATGAAATAAGCAGAAAGATCAATGCTGATATTGATATAGTTATATAAATAAATATTTTTATATTCTTACTCATACTTTATTTTATGTTTGAAAAAATTAATTTATCAATATCACCGTCTAAGACTGCATCTGGATCACTGTCTTCATAATCACTTCTTAGGTCCTTCACCATCCTATATGGATGCAAAACATAAGACCTTATTTGATTACCCCAGCCAATATCAGATTTTTTATCCTCAGAAGCTTTTTTTTCAGTCTCAATTTTTTGCATTTCCATTTCATATAATTTTGATTTAAGAAGATTGATAGCTGTTGCCTTATTTTTATGTTGAGATCGTTCATTTTGACATTGAACAACGATACCTGTTGGGATGTGTGTTATTCTTATCGCGCTATCGGTCGTATTTACATGTTGACCTCCCGCTCCTGAGGCCCTGAAAGTATCTATTCTCATATCTTTTTCTTGAAGATTAATCTCAATAGTTTCATCAACATACGGTGATATCCATACTGATGAAAAACTAGTGTGCCTTCTTGAATTTGAATCAAATGGTGAAATTCTTACCAATCGATGGATACCGGACTCTCTTTTTAAATATCCAAATGCATATTTGCCCTCTACTAAAACTGTACATGATTTGATACCTGCCTCTTCACCAAATGACTCATACACTATTTTGAATTGAAATTTTTTTCTTTCTGACCAGCGCATGTACATTCTTTGTAACATTTGCGCCCAATCTTGACTTTCAGTTCCTCCGGCTCCAGCATGTATTTCCAAATAACAACTATTCGAATCAGCTTCACCGTTAAATTGCATTTGAAACTCAGACTTCTCTAAGTCGCTTAAAAGTTCTTTTAGCGTGTTGTTACATTCGCTGATCATCAATTGATCGCTTTCCTCGGTTGCAAGATTAAAATAATCCTTAACTTCAGTTATTTTCTTTTCAAAATCAGAAATTAGTTTGATATTTTGGTCTAATTCACTTATTTCGACCATTACTTTTTTGGCCTTTTCATTGTCTGACCAAAAATTTTCTTCTTCACTTAGAGCTTTTAATTTAAATAATTGCTTTTGTAAATTTTCTAAGTCAAAGATGACTCCGTACAAAATCAAGTTTTTTATTTGCTTTAGCTAATAAATTTAAAAAATCATTTTCCATAACTAATAAATTACATACTCCTCCATAACTTCATCTGCAACCTCAATTATTTGGAAGCCCTCAGAACCAATAAGAATTTCACCAGTACTTACAAGGTTATCACTTTTACTAAATGCTTCATAGACACTTTCACTGCTATTAAAATTGCTTGCTATTTCTCCTGTATCATAATTGATTTTAATTAACTCAATTCCATTAGGAATAGTGAAAGGTAAAATTGGCTTTTCTTGGTAATAATTTTTTACAAAATCACGAAAAATTGGCACGGCAACTGATGATCCTGTTTCTCTTTTGCCAAGTGATTTAGGTTTATCAAACCCTGCATATACACCGACAATTAAATCTGAGGTAAATCCAATAAACCAAGCATCAGTATTATTATTTGTTGTCCCAGTTTTACCGGCTATTTCTATTCCATCAATTTTTGTTTTTCTTCCAGTGCCCCTATCAACAGCTCCTTTTAAAATAGAAACCATTTGATAGGATTTAGCTTCATCAAATATGCTTTCAGATGAATTAATGAGTTTTGGCATCGGATTTTCCTCAATGTACGGCTCGTCACAATTAGTACATGCTGCAAAATTTTCTAAAAAAATATTCTTACCTCTTCTATCTTGAATTCTATCAATAAGACTTGGTTCTACTTTCTTTCCTCCATTTACAAAAGAAGCATAAGCCGCAGTAAGATCAATAAGGGAAGTTTCTCCTGCACCAAGAGCCATCGAAAGAACATTAGGCATATTCTCCATTACCCCTGTCCTGTTTGCAATTTCTGCAACCTTTTCCATTCCCAAATATTGAGCTATTCTTATCGTCATTAAATTCCGAGAATTTTCTATTCCTTTCCTTAAAGTTGAAGGCCCATAAAATTTCTTACCATAATTTTCAGGTTTCCATTTACCTAAGTCTGAACCCTGATCAACAACAAAAGGGGCGTCCAAAATCAAACTATTGGGCTGTAAACCGTTTTCTAAAGCAGACATATAAACAAATGGTTTAAATGATGAACCAGGTTGTCGCTTGGCTTGTATGACTCTGTTGAAATTAGATTTATTGAAATCAAATCCGCCCGATAAAGCAAAAACTCTTCCTGTATAAGGGTCCATTATAATAATGCCTCCGTTAATTTTTGGAATTTGCTCTAAGCTGTAACTTTGCTGACTATCATTTGAAACGTAAATAATATCGTTCAATTGTAGAATATCACTTGCCTTGTTAATTTTAGGTCCTAAATAGCCGCCAGGAAGACTAGTTCTTGCCCATTTAAAGTTAACAAGTTCTGCGTTAATTTTTTCATCTTTTAAAATAACTTGAACTTGAGCATTATTATTTTTTTCATTAAATTTAATGATTTTTGCAATTAAAAAATTATGAGGAGGATTATTTTTTTTATATTTTAAGTGCCAATTATTGCTTACATCATTATCTATTGGTCCACGATATCCATGCCTCTTATCATATTGAAGCAGCCCTTTCTTCAAAGCATTATCGGCAATAATTTGAATTTCAGTATTCAGAGATGATCTGACTGACAATCCCCCATTATATAAATAATCTTCACCAAAAATTAAAATTATTTTTTTTCTAATTTCCTCAAGATAATAATCATTTGCAAAGACTCTGTTATTTTCTTTTAAATAGGTATTAATAGGGATTTTTTTTAACGAATTTAATTCATACTTATCAATATACCCGTTCACAAACATTCTTTCGAGCACCCAGTTTCTTCTTTCTAATGCCATATCATAATTTCTTTCAGGATTATATCTGCTAGGTGCCTTAGGGAGTGCTGCCAGAAAAGCCATTTCATGAATATCAAGTTCGCTCAGAGATTTTTTAAAGTATCTATTTGATGCTGCAGCAATACCATAAGTTCCAGATCCAAGATAAATTTGATTTAAATAGAGTTCTAAAATTCTTTCTTTTGGCAATGTTTGTTCAATTTTTAGCGCTAGAAGACCTTCTTTAATTTTTCGATTTATGCTCAACTCATCAGATAAAAGAAAATTTTTAGCAACCTGTTGAGTAATTGTTGATGCGCCCTCCGGCCTTTTTTCATTTAAAAGATTGATAATATTTTTGACCAAAGCACGCATGATTCCAATTGGGTCAACTCCGTAATGTCTGTAAAAATTTTTATCTTCTGCAGAAATAAATGCATTCTTTAAATCATCAGGGATATCTTTTATTGGTATAAAGATCCGGTATTCTTTTGAAAATTCCTTTACAAGATCACCGTTTGACGCATGAATTCTGCTCATTACATTTGGTTTGTAATTTTGCAAACTTGAGTCGTCTGGCAATTGAAATATAAAATATAAAATTATTCCAAATATTACAAAAAAAAGAATGATTCCTACGTAGGCAAATAATTTAATTGTTTGAATCATGTTCATATCGAATAATTAAATAAAAATATGGCGTTGATTTGACTTAAAATACTCAATTTTTGCTTAAAAAATCAAAATAATAAATCATTGATTTTTGTAAATTCTAAATATAACAATACAATCATATAGTTAGATAATTATTATGATTAAAACAAACATATTCACATACATATATTCTATGCCACTTAATGTGGTTATTACTTTGAAAGGTTTTCTTAAATGTCACAAAAAATACTCATCGATGGTTCGAATGAGACTCAAACTCAATTTGCATTATTATCTGATAATGAATTGGAAGATTTTGAATTTGAGTCTATCTCTAGGAAGAATTTAAAGGGAAATATTTATTTAGGTAAAGTTTCAAGAATCGAGGCTTCTTTACAAGCAGCTTTCGTAGATATTGGGTCAGAAAAAAATGGCTTCTTAGCGTTTGGCGAGATACACCCGAATTATTTTCAAATTCCCGTAGCAGATAGAGAGGCTCTTATTCAAGCTGAAGCTGAATTAGAAGAAGAGCATAATTCAGAGGACATTGACGACACTAAAGATGTTCAGAACGACACTGACTCTATTGGAAGCCAAATTACTGAAATAAATAATAAAGATCATTTAGATTTAAGCAGTAATGAAGAAAATAAAGATAATGAAATAGAAAAAAAACCTTTTAAGCGAAAAAATACCTATAGCTTAAGAAAAAGGCTTTATCGTTCGTATAAAATTCAAGAAGTAATAAAAACAGGTCAACTTATCTTAGTGCAGGTTGTTAAAGAAGAAAGGGGCAATAAAGGAGCTGCTTTAACTTCGTATATTTCACTTGCAGGGAAATACTCAGTTTTAATGCCTAACTCTACAAAAACTAAAGGAGTTTCAAGAAAAATTTCTATATCTGATGACAGAAAAAAATTAAAAAAAATAATTGAAGAGCTTAAAGTTCCAGCTGAAATGGGTTTAATTATTAGAACTGCTGGATTAAATCGAACAAAAAATGAAATTAAAAAAGATTATTCGACTCTTAATAAATTGTGGGCACAAATAGTAAATGAGACAAAAAAAGCTATTGCCCCTGCACTAATACACGAAGAAGGGAATTTACTAAGAAGAATAGTAAGGGATATCTACTCGAAAGAAATGAAGGAAATTTTGGTACAAGGTAATGATGCCTACAAGGAAACGAAAAAATATATGTCTCAAGTTTTGCCTGGTAACTCAAAATTCGTAAAATTATATAAAAGTAAAGAGCCGCTGTTTACTAAACATAAGATCGAAAAAGAAATAATTAAGATGTTTGATGCTGAGGTAAAACTTAAATCTGGAGGTTACTTAGTAATTAATCCAACTGAAGCATTAGTTGCTATTGATGTAAACTCAGGGGGAGCAACAAAAGAGAGAAACATTGAAAAGACTGCCCTAAAGACAAATTTAGAAGCAGCGATAGAAATAGCAAAGCAAATTAAAATACGTGATCTTTCAGGGTTAATTGTTGTCGATTTCATTGATATGTATGAAATGAGAAATAATCGTCAAGTTGAACGTAAGATTAAAGAACTTGTCAAAAAAGATCGGGCAAGAACGCAAGTCTCAAGGATAAGTCAATTTGGACTGTTAGAAATGTCACGGCAACGTCTAAGGCAAAGCTTCATTGAATGGAAAACTGAACTTAGCCATCATTCAATAGTTCAGAAATTTTTATACCAGATCAATGAAGAATTAAATAAAAAGAAAACAAAAAAATTGAGTTTAAAAATAAGTCCTTATATTAAAAATCTTATATTAACAAATTTTCAAAAAGAAATAGATAATATTGAATCATCCAGAAAAGTTAAAATTATTTTATTAGGAGATGATTCATTCAAAAATGAAGAAATCATTTTTGAAACAGATGATTCTAAGAATAAAAGCAAGGCAACCAGCGTAAAAAGTAAGACTAAAAAGAACAATGAAAGATCGATCAAAAAAAAGACAATTAAGGAAAAAGGAAAGGACAAAAAGACAGAAAAAGATCAATTGACAAACTCATCTAAGACAAAAACTAAAAGCCCGAAAGCCACTCTTAAAGAGATTAAGAACAAGAAAACAGGCTGGTGGCAAAAATAATGAAATGTCGTAATTTTTTAATTAAATTTTTTATTATATTTTATTTTCTTTTTTCTCAGTCAAATGCCTTTGAAATTATTAGAGATACTGAATTAGAGCAATTCACTGATGATATTATCTCCACGTTATTACAATCTAATAATCTTGAGTCAGAAGACTTAAAAATTTATTTTGTAAAAAGTGATCAGGTAAATGCATTTGTAACTGGAGGTCAGAATATTTTTATAAATACTGAACTTATTTTGACAGCTAATGACTATAGAGAATACGCCGCTGTTCTTGCACACGAACTAGCTCATATTTTAGGAGGACATATTTTTAATACATCAATTGAAATATCAAATCTATCTAATAAAGCATTGCCAATATACTTACTCGGTATAATTGGTATGATTGCTGGAGCAACTGATGCTGGGATAGCGGGAGTAATGGTTGGGCAAGCAAGTGTAAGTGACAATTTTTCTTATTATTCAAGAACTCAGGAAGCTTCTGCAGATCAAGCTGCCGTAAAGCTCTTATGTAATAATGGAATTAATGGAAAATTTTTAATTGAATTCTTAAAAAAAATTGAGAATGTTAATGAATCTTTTGCCTTAGATGAAAATAATTATAGATCAACTCACCCACTTGTTCAAAATAGAATTGGATGGATCAATTCATCTTTAGAAAATTATAATGATTGTGATTACAATACAGATAAAATATTTCAAAAAAAATTTGAGCTATTAAAAGCTAAATTACATGGTTTTACGCACCCACATTATGAAACAGAGGCTGTCTATAACTCAATAAATGACGTAGACTTGTACGCTACTGCAGTATCAAACTATTTTCAAGGTAACCATAAGAAATCAATCGAAAATATGAAACGGCTGATTAATAAACATCCATCCAATCCGTTTTACAATGAACTTTTGGGTGAGATATACTTTGCAAATAATGACTATAAAAGTGCTACTTTTTACCATGAAGCAGCAATTAATAATATTGATAAAGTAAATGACTTATATTACATGATGATGGGTAATTACTTGTTAACCTTCGAAGAAACAAATAAATCAACAGAAGCTATTTTAAATTTAAAAAAATCATTACTTATCAACTCAGAAAATGCCTACGCATGGTATTTATTGTCTAGAGCATACGCACAAACTGGATCAATTTCACTGGCGAATTATGCTACTGCTGAACGATATTTTCTAATTGGTGAACGCGAATTATCTTATGAATTTGCGCTTAAAGCATTAAAACAGATTGAGGAAAATTCTCCAGAATGGTATCGATCTAATGATTTAATTGAAATTTTACAGAAAGAAGTTTCAAAAAGATGATGATTAGAAGTATAATATAAAGATGAGTAAAAAGTTTATACAATTTGTCGATGGGCCCAATTTAAATATGCTCGGTGAAAGAGAGCCAGAAATTTATGGATCTATGACTTTGGATGAAGTTCACAAGACTGTAAGGGATTACATTGCTCAAAACTACAAAGAAATTGATGTGAATTTTTTTCAATCTAATTCTGAAGGTGATATTGTAGACTGCATTCAAAAATCAAAAAATACTGCATCTGGACTGATAATCAATGGGGGTGGCTTTTCTCATACCTCAGTAGCAATATTGGATGCACTTTTAACAATAGAAATCCCAAAAATTGAAATTCATTTATCCAATTTATTTAGGAGAGAAGACTTTAGACATCACTCATATATAAGTAAAGGGGTGCACGGAGTTATTTGTGGGTTTGGACCAAATAGCTATGTGCTCGCAGTTGAAGGAATGGTTAAATTAATATAAAAGGATAACCTTATGAGTGATAAGTCAAAAAAAAATATCGACCCAAAACCAATAAAAGATTTAGCAAAAATTCTTGAAGAATTAAATTTAACTGAAGTTTCATATTCAGATGGGGATTTTTCTGTAACAGTTGCGAAAGGCGCTCGCTTACAGCCTGTTGATAAGGATATTCCAATTCAAAATAATTCAGAAGTACAAGTAAGTGAAGATGATTACAAAAACGATCCAAGAGTAATCAAATCTCCAATGGTTGGAACTGTTTACCTCCAACCAGAGCCAGGTGCTAATAAATTTGTAAATATTGGTGACTCTGTTAAATCAGGTCAAACAATTCTTATTGTTGAAGCAATGAAAACAATGAATCCTATAGAATCTTCACTGCAAGGAAAAGTAATCAAAATTTTAGTTGAAAATGAGCAAGCGGTAGAGTTTGGCCAACCATTAATGCTCATAGGATAATGTTTGACAAAGTTCTTATTGCTAACCGAGGTGAAATTGCAGTTAGAATAAATCGAGCCTGCCAAGAACTTGGAATTTCAACTGTAGCTGTTCACAGTGAAGCGGATACTGAATCTATGCATGTCAGAATTGCCGATGAAAGTGTTTGCATAGGGCCTAACCCAGTTAATAAAAGCTATTTAAATGCACATGCCATAATTTCAGCATGTGAAATTACTGGCGCTCAAGCAGTTCATCCAGGATATGGCTTTCTTTCTGAAAATGCTTCATTTGCCAAGATGCTTGAGGATCATAAATTAACTTTTATTGGACCAAAGCATTCTCATATCGAAATGATGGGCGATAAAATTGAGGCTAAAAAAATAATGAAAAAATTTGGCGTGCCAACTGTTCCAGGCTCTGAAGGTGAAGTCAAAAGTGAGTCTGATGCACTAACAGCCAGTGATGAAATAGGATACCCTGTTTTACTTAAGGCCAGTGCTGGAGGTGGTGGTAGAGGGATGAAAATTGTAAATTCTAAAAAAGAATTAAAGGACGCATTGCCAATAATTAAACAGGAGGCGCTTTCTTTTTTTGGAAATGACTCAATATACATTGAAAAATTTATTGATTCACCTCGACATATTGAAGTTCAAGTAATCTGCGACACCCATGGCAATTTTCTTCATTTGCATGAAAGAGACTGCTCTGTACAAAGACGTAATCAGAAAGTTGTCGAAGAGGCCCTTGCGCCCAATGTAGATGAGAAAAAAAAACAGAAACTATTTAAGACTTGCGTTGATGCAATGGAAAAGATGGGTTATTTGGGATTGGGTACTCTCGAATTTTTATTCGATGGTAAGGAGTTTTATTTCATGGAAATGAATACAAGGCTTCAGGTAGAACACCCTATCACAGAAATGTTAACCAGAGTGGATCTCGTTAGAGAACAAATATGTGTTGCTCACGGAGATAAAATTTTTACAAATCAAGAAAATATTAAACCGCTCGGACATTCAATTGAATGCAGAATAAATGCAGAAAGCTCAAAAGATTTCAAGCCATCTGCTGGCAAAATAGAAATGTACCATCCTCCCGCAGGTAATGGAATTAGACTAGATACCTTTATTTATTCAGGCTATAAAGTTCCGCACTATTATGATAATTTATTGGCGAAGTTAATCTCTACTGGTAGAACACGCAATCATGCAATCAAGCGCGCCTTGAGGTCACTTAATGAAATTGTAATTGACGGAATTGATACTAACATTGAGCTTCATAAAAGAATACTATCTTCTCCTGAGTTTAAGAATGGAGGGGTGGCTATAAATTGGTTAGAAAATAATATTGAAAAGCTATAGTTTATTGCAATCATCTACCCAGAGATCATATATTGGGTGTTCCATTGATGAGATTGATGGCAGAGATTTTATCATCCACCCATTAAATATTTTTTTCATCGTTTTATCGTTATAAATATTCAAATATACTGCTGTTTCTGCTTTTTCTAATGGCTTACTATTATAGCAATCGATCACATAAATTTTTAATTCTTCATAAAGATAGTTTTCTTTCAATTTAATATCTATGGTTTTAACTTCTGCTGTAATTTTGTTTAATAAACTGACGGTTGCGAACGGCTCTTCAAAATTTTTATTTTTACTCTGAATAAAATCTTTATCATTTAAATCATTTTCAATGTTTTGATCTAAAACTTCATCTTCATAGGTGGGTTCAAGTTCATTTAAATTTATCAATGGTAGATCATCAATATTTTGAGCAAAGAGATTAGAAAGCAAAAATAAACTCAAAAATAATATATCAAATATTATTTTAATCTTTTGGACTCCATTTTTTATAATCATCATTTTTAGCAACTGACTTTATTTCTTTTTTACTATTTTCTGGGTTATAGGCAGCATCAGTGCCTGTTAAATTCGGTACATGGTTTATCTGCCAATCATGTTTTTCAGATTCTGATGGTTTTGATAATGAAGTGTATCTAAGCCAGTTGTTCCATTCCGGGTTAACAAGAGTTGATTCAATTATGCTGCTGTAAATAACCCACCTCTTAGTATCTTTTTTATTTTTATAATATTTATTACCCCGATCATCAGTTCCGACCAAAACTCCATTAAAATATGACCAAATTCTGGTACCTATGGTCTTTCCGTTCCACCAAGTAAATATCTCTCTCAACATGATAATTTATGAATTATTAAGCTTAAAATTAACAGTTTTTTCAACAATTAGTGAATTATCTTGAATAGATAAAATACTGAAAATATTGACTTTTTTTAATTTTGATAACATTTTCTATACCTTATATAGTGGTTTTCAATTTTTTTTACACAATATGTTGACTTCATTTTTCAAATAATAAATTATCAATAATCTAGAAAGTTACTCATTTAGCATTCTGGCACAATTTACGGTCGAGACCATTAAATTATTGATATTGGTTTTTTTATAAGCTCGTCTGTTGCAATGACTATATTTTAGAAGGGAAAATAATGAAAATAAATAGAGAATTTACAATTGCTAATCAATCGCCATACGAAAGCATAAATTTTAAAAAGGTTTCAAGTGAAATAGTCAATCCTGATGGATCTCTTGTATTTAAATTAGAAAATTTTGAGGTACCAGAACAATGGAGTCAAGTTGCTAGCGATATTCTCTCTCAGAAATATTTTAGAAAAGCTGGTGTTCCGTCAAAACTAAAACGAACAGATGAAAAAAATATTCCATCATGGCTTGCCCCAAGAATTGCTGATGATAGTGACGGAGAAGTAAGCTATTCGTCCGAGACAAGCTCGCAGCAAGTTTTTGATAGACTTGCAGGAGCGTGGACATATTGGGGATGGAAAGGTGGTTATTTTTCATCAGAAGATGATGCCAAAGCTTTTTTTGATGAAGTTCGTTATATGCTCGCTAATCAAATGGTTGCACCAAACAGTCCTCAATGGTTTAACACGGGATTAAACTGGGCCTATGGAATTGATGGTCCTTCTCAAGGTCATTTTTATGTGGACCATGAAACTGGAAAGCTAACTAGATCTTCAAGTTCTTACGAGAGACCTCAACCACACGCGTGCTTCATTCAGAGCATAGATGATGATTTAGTAAACGATGGTGGTATTATGGATTTATGGGTCCGTGAAGCGAGACTCTTTAAGTATGGATCAGGAACTGGAACAAACTTCTCAAATCTAAGAGGCTCTTCAGAAGGTTTGTCTGGCGGAGGAAAATCTTCTGGACTGATGAGTTTTCTTAAAATTGGTGATAGAGCTGCGGGGGCAATTAAATCAGGTGGTACAACTAGAAGAGCTGCAAAGATGGTTGTAGTAGATATAGATCATCCTGATATTGAAGAGTTTATTAAATGGAAAGTTACAGAAGAACAAAAAGTTGCATCCATTGTTACTGGATCAAAAATATGTTCAAAACATCTTAAAACTATTATGAATGCCTGCCACAACTGCGAAGCTGATGGTGAAAGTTGTTTTGAACCTGCAAAAAACCCAGCTTTAAAAAGAGAAATTATTGCTGCAAGAAAAAATGAAGTTCCTGAAAATTATATTCAAAGGATTATACATTTTGCAAAGCAAGGATATAAATCCATAGAATTTGAGACTTATAATACAGATTGGGATTCAGAGGCTTATGTGACGGTTTCTGGTCAGAATTCAAATAATTCAGTTCGAGTTACTGACGATTTTTTAAATGCTGTAATTGAAGACAAAGATTGGAACTTAATTAATAGAATTGACAATTCAGTGAGTAAAACGGTAAAGGCAAAAGACCTTTGGGATCAAGTTGGATATTCTGCTTGGGCCTGTGCTGATCCTGGTATTCAGTTCCATACGACAATTAATGATTGGCACACATGCCCAGAAAGTGGGGAAATTAGAGCATCAAATCCTTGCTCAGAGTACATGTTCTTAGACAATACAGCCTGCAACTTAGCATCTCTAAATCTAATGACATTTATGGATGAGAACAAATGTTTAAACACTGACTTATTCAAACATGCTGTAAGAATATGGACATTAATATTGGAAATTTCAGTCATGATGGCTCAATTTCCGTCAAAAGAAATAGCTAAACTCTCTTATGAATACAGGACACTTGGTCTTGGATATGCGAATTTAGGTGGCTACCTAATGTCTAAAGGAGTAGCCTACGATAGTGAAGAAGGAAGGGCAAATTGTGCAGCCATAACAGCTTTAATGACTGGCATATCTTATGCAACTTCAGCTGAAGTTGCATCCGAACAAGGCCCCTTCCCCGGATATCAACAAAACTCTAAAAATATGCTTCGTGTTATGAGAAATCATAGAAGAGCCGCATATGGTAAGACTGATGAGTATGAAGGTTTACATATTAATCCTGTGCCATTTGTAGTTGAAGATTTAAGAGATACAAACTTAGGAATGGAAGCGCAAAGTGCATGGGATCAAGCTTATGAGAATGGTCAAAAGTTTGGTTTTAGAAATGCACAGACAACAGTAATTGCGCCAACTGGAACCATTGGTCTTGTAATGGACTGTGATACAACAGGTATCGAACCTGATTTTGCAATGGTTAAATTCAAGAAACTTGCTGGAGGTGGTTACTTCAAGATTATAAATAGAACTGTTCCAGAAGCATTAAGGCAACTTCAATACACAGAGGATGAAATTGAAGAAACAATTAATTATGCCGTTGGTCACGGTACGCTTAACAATGCACCCGCTATAAATCACGAGACTCTAAAAGAAAAAGGCTTTGAAGAGGAACAAATCGAACTTCTTGAACAAAATTTAAAGAATGTTTTTGATATTCGATTTTCTTTCAATTCATATACTCTCGGTATGGAATTCTGTAAAGAGAAGCTGAATTTTTCAGAAGAACAGCTTACTGACATGAATTTTAATATGCTAACTGCTTTAGGTTTTACAAATGATGAAATCGATGAAGCAAATACCTTCTGCTGCGGCACCATGACCTTAGAGGGCTCACCGCATATCAAAGATGATCATTTAGCTGTATTCGATTGCGCGAATCCGTGCGGTAGGATCGGTAAAAGATATTTATCTGTAGAAAGTCATATACGCATGATGGCAGCGGCTCAGCCTTTTATATCAGGAGCTATATCAAAAACGATCAACATGCCTGCAGAATCTAATGTGGAAGATTGTAATGAAGCTTATTTACTGTCTTGGAAACTCGGTACAAAAGCAAACGCTCTCTATCGTGATGGCTCAAAATTAAGTCAACCACTTGCATCAAAACTTGTTGATGAGGATGTTGAAGAGGAAATAGAACAACCGGATAACCAAATTGATAGAACGATTGCTGTTGCCAAAGAGGCCATGAATTCTGTTGTTTACGGTTCAAGAAATAAAGTTCCAGATAGAAGAAAAGGATACATTCAAAAAGCTATTGTAGGAGGCCATAAAGTTTATCTTCATACCGGAGAGTATGAGGATGGTAGCTTAGGTGAAATCTTTATTGATATGCATAAAGAGGGAGCTTTCCTGAGGAGTCTGATGAATAATTTTGCAATTGCAATATCAATTGGTCTTCAATATGGAGTTCCACTAGAAGAGTATGTGGAAGCCTATACTTTTACCAGATTTGATCCGGCTGGAGTAGTGCAAGGTAACAATAGAATTAAAAATGCAACATCTATTTTAGATTATGTATTCAGAGAACTCGCTGTTTCTTACCTAGGCAGGAATGATCTGGCTCATGCAGATAATACTGATGTTGATTTCTCACTTGGAACTGGTGCTGAGGAAGGAACTCTAAAAAATAACGAAATCCCATGGAAGCTTGTTAAAAAAGTTTCAAGCCAGGGTTATTTACGTGGTCAGGATGGACTTTCAGTAGTTAGTTCAAATGGAAGTATGGAGACTGTTTCAGCTGAACAAGCGCCAATTAGTGCTGCAGTAAGCACGGGCTCTACATCTGATCAATCAATGAGTAGAGTTCAAGCTGCAAGAATGATGGGCTACGAAGGGGATGCTTGTCCTGAGTGTGGTTCTTTTACTCTTGTTAGAAATGGCACTTGTTTAAAATGCGATACTTGTGGTGCCACAACTGGCTGCTCATAATTTATTCATCAGTTGGTTTAACTTCTAAATTCAACTCATCAAGTGTAGTCTTGTCGACTTCAGCAGGTGCCAGCATCATCAGATCCTGTGCCTGTTGATTCATTGGGAACAATATTACCTCACGAATATTTTTTTCTTGAGCAAGCAGCATGACTATTCTGTCTATTCCTGGTGCAATGCCGCCATGAGGAGGTACGCCATAAGTAAAAGCGTTTATCATGCCTCCAAATTTTTCATGCACTTGATCTTTATTGTAGCCAGCTATTTCAAAGGCCTTATACATAATTTCTGGAACGTGATTTCGTATAGCGCCTGAAGATAGCTCTACGCCATTACAAACAATATCATATTGATAACCTAAAATATTTAAAGGATCAGAATTATTGAGTGCTTCTAATCCACCTTGCGGCATTGAGAAAGGATTATGACTAAAATCAATTTTTCCAGTTTCTTTATCCTTTTCATACATGGGAAAATCGACAATCCAACAAAACTTAAATACTCCCTTTTCAATTAGATCCAGATCTTTTGCAATTTTATCTCTGGCTGCAGCAGCAATATCATAAACTTCTTTGCCTTTAGCGCATGCAAAGAAAATTGAGTCTCCGGCCTTAAGACCTGCTTTGTTTAATATCATTTCTTGAATTTCAGATGGGGTAAATTTTGCAATAGGCCCTTTTCCTTCTACGCCAGAAGAGCTTTTATCAAAAACAATATAACCTAAACCAGCAGCATTCATTTCTTTTCTTGCCCAATTATTAAGATTATCAAAAAAACTTCTAGGTTTTTGACTCGAGTCAGGTGCTGGTATTCCAATAACCTCACCCCCCTCTTCTATAATTTTTTTAAATGCACTAAATTCAACTTTGTCATCATTAAATTCCTTAGTTAAATTAGAAATATTTATTGGATTTCTAAGGTCAGGTTTATCTGTTCCATACCTGCTCATAGCATCGGCATATGTAATTCTTGGAAAAGGTGTTTCTGTAACGTTAAAATCAGAAAAAGTTGTAAATACAGAGTGTAAAATGGGTTCAATGGCGTTAAACACATCGTCTTGCTCAACAAATGCCATTTCCATATCTAATTGATAAAATTCGCCAGGACTTCTATCTGCTCTTGCATCTTCATCTCTAAAACAAGGGGCTATTTGAAAATATTTATCAAATCCTCCCGCCATAATTAATTGCTTAAATTGCTGTGGGGCTTGAGGAAGAGCGTAAAATTTTCCTGGATGAATCCTGCTTGGTACCAAGTAATCTCTAGCCCCTTCTGGACTAGAAGCTGTAAGTATTGGTGTTTGCATTTCTAAAAAACCAGCGTCAGACATGAGCTTTCTAATGTGGGAAATAATTGAGGATCTTAGAACAATATTTTTATGCAATTCCTCTCTTCGAATATCAAGAAATCTATACTTCAATCTAATTTCTTCTGGATAGTCGTTTTCACCAAAAACTGGCATAGGCAACTCCTTTGCCTCAGACAATACTTCTACACTATCAACTGCGATTTCAATGGTACCTGTATTTAGTGATTTATTAATAGTATCAGGCTCTCTTTTTATAACAGTGCCATCAATTTTAATAACGGTCTCAACTCTTAAGCTGTCTACTAAGTTTAGCAATTTAGTATTTGCTTTCTCAATTACACATTGAGTAACGCCATAATGATCCCTTAAGTCAACAAATAGTACATTGCCGTGATCTCTTTTTCTATTTATCCACCCAGCCAATGATACTTTAGAACCAGCATCTTCTAATCTAAGCTGGTTACAATTGTGCGTTCTATATTTATTCATACTTTTAATTAAGGATCATATATAGTTTGATTTATGAAAATAGTCCAAGATAATAAATCCCTCGAGAAGCTATGTAAATTATTGAATAAGTATAAAATTATCTTCCTAGATACAGAATTTAAAAGAGATAATACATATTGGCCGATTTTATGCACTATTCAAATTAAAACTCAAAGAAAAGAATTCTTAATTGATATGTTATCAGGGGAAAAAATGAACTTCGAAAATTTTAGAAGAATACTCACATCAAAAAAGATATTGAAAGTTATCCACTCTGCTAGACAAGATGTCGAGGTATTAAATTATGCTTTTGAAACCAGCGTTTTGAATGTTTTTGATACTCAAATTGCTTATAATTCAATTTATGGAGGACAAACAATTGGATATACTAGTTTAGTAGAAAAACTATTCAAAATAAAACTTTCAAAAAAACATCAAGTTTCTGATTGGACTAAGAGACCTTTATCAACCGAGCAAATTAATTATGCAATTAACGATGTGTATTATTTGCCTAAAGTTTATGAAAACTTATTAAAAAAAATTAAAAAAAGAAATCTCGTGAAAAGAATAAAAAAAATAATTGAAGACCATTTAGATACCAAAGATGTCTACAACACAAAAAAATCCTACAAAAGAATAAAAATCAAAAACTTTTCAAAAGATGAAAAAAAACTAATTAAAAAATTTTCAGAATGGAGAGAAAATTATGCCCAAAAAGAAGACCTTCCTCGTAATTGGATTGTTTCCGATAAAAATCTTATAAGAGCAAGTAAAAATAGACTGGGAGAATTAAAAAAAGGTAAAAATAAAAATGATCAACATTTAGAAGTTTTTGAGAGTTATGTTAAGTCATTATATCTCGGATGAGATGTGTTGTTATTTTTGATTTTCTTTGCAAAGATAGAATATTAATTTTTTCAAGAATATTATATAATTTTTGATAATCACGATCTACCCGCTTTAATAAATATTCAATTACATTCTTGTCTACTTGAACTTGGGCATTACTAAAATATTTCATGATTATGGCCTTTAAGAGATCATCTTCTGGATTTTCGATTTTAGATGAAGTAAAGGATTTAAACCTTGACTTTAAGTCTTTTAGTTTGATTTCAAAATTTGAATTTATATCAACCGTTACTAAAATTGTTTTCTTTTCTAAAATTAAGCTATTATAAAAATGAAAAAAACCCTCTTCATCTTTTAAATTATGAAAATCATCAATTGCTATATTAGTATTAAACGAAATATCATTCCAGCTTTGCACATCAAGGCAATTAATTAAATTAGCATCGTTATAGCTTGACCATATATTTAAAAGATGTGTTTTACCTGATTTTTTTTGCCCAAATATTACAGCTGATCTATTAAACCAGTCCTGTGGAGATTTTAGTAAAGTTGAAACATTAAAATTACTTTTACTAATATAAAAATCCTCAGGATCATAAGTTTCTATATTTTTTAAATTAAAGATTAATTGTCCTTTTTCCATTTAGTTTATGTTTTTAAACCAGTAACTTATATAATTTATTAAAGATAATAGAGTACATACCAATACAACAGTAATTAATACTTCGTTTAACATTAATGCAGTGAAATGTTTCTCATATCCGTTGATATTGCTAAGCATGGTCGTAATAACAAGACAAAATTGAAAGAATGTATTTAATTTACTAATTTTAGTTGGTTTAACCTCAATTTTTTTACCAACCAAAAAAGTGACTGCAAACGACCCCAATATAATTATATCTCTTGAAATTATTATTATGATTATGAATAAAGGTAACAGTTTGAGATTTCCAATGAGTATAAAAATCGAAATTACGAATGCTTTATCAGCAATTGCATCTAAATATGAACCTAGTTCACTTTGGACTTTAAAATATCTTGCGATAAATCCATCTAAAAAATCACTTACAGCAATTAAAATAGTAAATAAAGCCGCGTAAATATATAATTCCTCCAAAAGAAACCACGCAACAAATGGAATGGTAACCAAACGGTAAATTGATATAAAATTTGGTAAATTTTTAATCATCTAAAGAAATTCTATAATATGGTCCAAGATTTACTGCATTAATTTTATTTTGAGAGAGCAGCAGAACAAACTTATCTCCATTTCCTAAAAAATCCACGTACCCCTCAACCTTATCCGTAGTAAATAAAGATGGCTTATATTGTTCCAAAAGCTTTACTGATTGCAGTCGATTTTGTAACTCAACCCAATCAGAAATGTTTTCGATATCGTATACAAACTTAAATCTGTAAACCTCATCAGATTGTTTTGTTAGATCAATCCATGTAAGTAAAAGTTCATTTTTTATATCCTCAATTAATGGTGAAAAAATATCATCCCTAAATAAAGAATAATCAGTCAAATAACTCTTTCTAATTATCTTTTCTTTTTGATTCAAATTAAACTTTATAATTAAATCAAATCTAAGCTCATTTAATTTTTCATAAGTAGGGCTACACCATATTAATATTATGTCATTTTCATAATTTAAATTATTTCCTTCTATGTCTTTATTTTCCAAAAAATTAGATAAATCAGTATTGCCCATTTCAGTCTGTGAAAAGGTCTTTACATCTAAGTTTATTTTATTACCTATATTTTTTATTTTTTTCCATTCGGTATTCCATAAATTAAATAGAATAAAAAATTGATTAGAATTAGAAAATGCTACATTAACTGTGATATTTTGAGAACTTACTTCAGAAAATGTCAAGGAATTCGATTTGTAGAATTCTTTGATACGGAACGGACTAAAATATATATTAAACTCGCCAAGGTAAGTTTCTGTAGAAATTTTCTCATCAACAAACTCAATACTTTCTACGAAATAAGAAATATCAACATCTTTTAATTTGCTTAATTTTTTATAATCCTCTGGCGTAAGAAGTTTAACTGATACTCTTTTAAAGGCAATTTCTTCAGCTTTAGATATAGCGGTATTTCTAATATCAGTCTCATTTGAAAAAGATAAATTTACCTTTATGCCAGATGATGAAAAAAAATCTACATTTTCATTAGCAAGACAGGAATTAATAAAAGCAAATAAAAAAACAATCACAAAGCTTATTTGCTTAGTATTGGTATTAAAAATCATATATAAGAAATCTAAATGAAGAAGCTATCATACTCAAGTTCAGGCGTAAGCATAAATAAAGGAAATAAATTTGTATCTGAAATTAAAAAAATAATTCGTAAAGATAAAAACTTTAAAAAATCCAATATTGGTGGCTTTTCAGGTCAATTTGTTCTTGATTCAAAAATTAAAAAACCGATTCTTGTTGGTGCAACTGATGGAGTTGGAACAAAAATTGAGATTGCCCGTATGATGAGAGACCATAAGACAATTGGCATTGACCTAGTTGCCATGTGCGTGAATGACTTAATAGTTGATCAGGCTAAACCTCTTTTTTTCTTAGACTATATTTCAACTGGAAAATTAGACATATCTAAAGGTAAAGAAATAATAGGGGGTATTATTAAGGGATGTAAAATGTCTAATTGTTTACTGCTAGGTGGAGAAACAGCTGAACATCCAGAAGTTGATTCAAACGATAAGTATGATCTTGCTGGATTTTGTGTAGGAGTTAAGAGTGGAGTTGCCAAAGCAAGTCCAAAATTAAAAGAAAATGATATTATTGTAGGAATTTCATCATCAGGTCTTCACTCTAATGGATATTCTCTTATTAGAAAGATAATCAAAGACAACAAAATAAAATTAAATAAGAAGATAGAAAAAAATAAAACTATTGGTGAACTATTACTCAAGCCTACAGAGATATACGTAAGTCCAATACTTGAAATGTACACAAAAAAAATAATAAAAACATGCGCTCATATTACTGGTGGAGGAATAACAGAAAATTTACCAAGGTCATTAAATAAAAATGTTTCAGCAAAAATAAATTTAGAAACCTTTAATTTGCCAACAATATTTAAATGGATACAAAGTTTTGGGGTATCGCAAAATGAAATGTTAAAAACATTTAATTGCGGATATGGTATGATAGTAATCTTAGATAGAACAAAGTTTAATCAATTTGAAAAATCAATTAAGAAACACAAACTTAAATACAGTATTATTGGCAATTTAGTGAATTCAAAAAAAACAAATAAAAAAGTTAGTTATATTGGCAAATTAAATTTTAATGATTAAGCATCCCATAGGAATCTTTATATCTGGACGTGGTTCAAATTTAAAATCGATTGTAGATGCATGTAAAGAGAAAGAGTATCCAGCAGAAGTAAAAGTTGTTTTTTCAAATAATAAGAATGCTCCCGGCTTAAGTTTTGCAAAAGAAAATAATTTAGAAGCAATCACATTAGACTACCATAAATTTAAAAATACTGAAGAATATGAAGAAAAGATTATCAGTCTATTAAAACCTTTTGACCTTGAACTAATTTGTTTAGCAGGATATATGAAAATATTATCAAAAAAATTAATTGGTCATTATCCTAATAAAATTATAAACATACATCCTTCATTACTACCTAAATATAAAGGGCTCAATACTCACCAACGCGTTCTAGAAAATAATGAAACTAAGTCAGGTTGTACAGTGCACTATGTAAATCATGAAATGGATGGAGGGAAGATTATTCTACAGAGAGAAGTAGAGATTAGTGCAGAGGATACAGAAACCTCAGTTTCTAAGAAGGTCTTAAAAGAAGAGCATATTATTTATCCCGAAGCCATCAAGTTGGTACTTACGAAATAATGTCTGCCTCATCAAAAAAATGATCTATCTCGATTTCAGCATTTTCAGGGCTGTCTGATCCATGCACAGAATTTTTTTCTAAAGACAAAGCGTATTTTTTTCTAATCGTTCCCTCAGCAGCTTCCTCTGGATTAGTTGCTCCCATTACTTCTCTATTCCTTTGAATTGCATTTTCTCCCTCAAGGACCTGTACCACTATTGGGCCTGAGCACATAAAATCACACAAGCTTTGATAAAAAGGTTTGTCAGAATGCACTCCGTAAAAAGAGGCTGCTTTATTTTGGTCTAATTGAATCCTTTTAGACGCAACAATTCTTAGGCCGGCAGATTCAAGCATTGCTGTAATTTCACCAATTTTATTACGCTCAACAGCATCTGGTTTTATTATCGAAAAAGTTCTCTCAATTGCCACTATTTACCCTCATAATATTTAGATACAAATCTATTTAAAAGCTTAACACCAAAAGCTGTTGCACCCTTTGGCGAAGTTGGCAATGGTTGCTTGGTCCATGTGGTTCCAGCAATATCCAAGTGTGCCCACGGAACCTTATTTACAAATCTCTGCAAGAATTGTGCTGCTGTAATAGAGCCAGGACCTCTTCCATTTGTAATATTTTGCATATCTGCAATGGGTGAATTTAACATTTTGTCATACCTATCATTAAGTGGGAGTCTCCATAATTTTTCTCCCTCAATATCTCCAGATTCTGCTAGTTGCTTACTTACTTTATCGCTATTAGAAAAGAGTCCTGCATATTCATCTCCTAATGCAACGATTATAGCTCCAGTTAATGTTGCAAGGTCAACCATAAGCTCTGGGTTATATTGCTCTTGCGTATACCATAATGCATCAGCAAGAACTAATCTTCCCTCTGCATCTGTATTTAGTACCTCTATCGTTTGACCAGAATAAGACTTAACCACATCACTTGGTCTTTGAGCATTGCTACCAATATGATTTTCAACTAAACCAACAACACCAATTACATTGGCTTTTGCCCTTCTTAATGCAAGAGCTTTCATTAGACCAATAACAACTCCTGAGCCACCCATATCATATTTCATTTCTTCCATACCATTTGAAGGTTTTAATGATACGCCTCCAGTGTCAAATGAAACACCCTTTCCGATAAATGCTATTGGTTTTTTTTTCTTATTTCTTGCACCATTCCATTTCATGATAACCAACTGTGACTCATGTATACTGCCCTGGCCTACACCCAATAAAGATCCCATACCAAGCTTCTTCATTTCTTTTTCACCCAACACCTTTACATCAACTCCGTATTCACCAAGTGATTTTGCATATTCAGCTATTTTTGGCGGGGTCATCACATTTGGCGGTTCAGTAACTAGGTTTCTTGTTAGAGTAACGCCCTGATGTATTGCACTGATACTTTCATAATTTTTTGCAAGTCGAGTGTGCTGAGATGAATAGATTTTTACTTTTTTCTTTTTAGTATTAGTTTTATTTTTATTTTTTTTGTCATCTTTTTTAGAAAAGTACTTTGTGAAGCTATATGAAGCTAATGACATTCCAAGAATAATTTCACTTATGGCATTTAATGAACCAACTTTTGATGAAGAAATACCATCAGGATATACTATTACATTGGTTTCCTTATAGAATTTGATAAGAGAATTTAAATGGCCACCTAGGACCTGAAAATCCCTTATTTGATAGTCCTTGAAATTTTTTAATTTAAATACGTATAATTTTGAAAGCTTTAAATTTGCGGGTTGATGTATTATTGAATAATCAAAGTTTTTAGAGTTTCTTTCCTGAAATGATATATCTGATTTAATAATGTTTGATATATACTTTTTTGATAATTGATCTAATTTTTTTCCATAACCTATAAGCCGACACTTATTGTCACAAAAAACTACCCCTATTGCATCTTTTTCTTGTCTTAAATTATTAAATTGAATATCCATACATATATACCTTTAGCAAAATATTGATATAATTGAGAAAATGTCAAGATTTACAACATATGCGATAAGAGAAATCTCTTCAAGTTTTTTATTATTATTAATTCTTTTAAGCTCAATTCTTTGGCTTGGTCAAGGACTAAGGCATATTGAACTATTAACTTCCGATAATGTATCCTTTGTTTCATACATCTCTTACATATTACTATTATTGCCAAAAATACTTACTATAACTATTCCAATTTGTCTTTTTTTATCAGTTTTATTTAATATCAACAGATTAAGAAATGATAGCGAACTGATTGTTCTATGGGCTGCGGGAAAATCAGATCTTGAAAGCCTTTTTAAGCCAGTTTTCTTACTTGCTTTTCTAATATATTTTTTTTCAATAATTTTAAGTGTATATATTACTCCATATTCACTAAACGAGATACGGCACAAAATAATTGATATAAGATCATCAGGCATTCATTCGTCAATTCTGAAAGAAAAAAAGTTTATTTCGCCTGTAGACAATTTAACAATCTTCCTTCAAGAAAGAGTTGGTAATAAAATTACTGGTTTACTGATACATGACATAAAAAATCCCAGCACCCCTCAAACATATATCGCTGAAAATGGAGAATTTATTGAAGAAGATAATAAAAAAATACTAAGATTATTTAAAGGGAATATCCAGATCTTTGACAGAAATGAAAGAAGAATATCAGAGGTAGAGTTTCAAACTTATGACCTTAATTTAGCGCCATATAATAAACAAGAAAGCGAACACATTTACCCAGATGAATTATATACAGATCAAATTGTTAATAATCTCAATGGAAAGTCAATTAAAGATTTAAATAAATATGAAAAAGAACAATTTGCTCAGCTACATTCTAGAATTGCTAATCCTTTGTATATATTTTGCTTCGCATTAATACCTTTAATCATTTTAAAGTTTTCAAAAAAACCAGGTGATAGTTTTTTGATACCAATATCTATTGTTTCAATAATTGCATTTATTTTACAAATTACTCAGATCACAATTTCAAATCTTCTAATTGATAAAAGTAATATAGTTTTTATTATTTATTTTCTTCCTATTTCTTTTTTATCAATAATTATTTTGATAATTTTTTTAGATAATTTTGTATTAAAACGGTTTTTAAATGCTAAATAAAATAAATTTATATATTCTGAAAAAGTTTTTTTACTCTTTCATTCTGACTTTCTTAATTTTTTCAGTGATTTTATTTATTGGAGACTTTGTTGAACAGTTCAGAAAATCTACAGGTAAGAATGTATCGCTGAGTATAATATTTCAACTTACATTACTTAATTTTCTTAGCCTTATATATTTTACTCTTCCATTGATAGTATTCTCTAGCTCAATTTTAGCTTATCTTGGACTAATAAAAGGATCTGAAAAAATAATAATAAATTCTGTCGGCATATCTAATGTTAAAATAACTTTACCTGCAATAACCTTATATATTTTTCTAGGAATTTTTTTTATAACAATCATTAATCCTTTAACTGCCCTGTTTGACGAAAGATATAGTGAATTGGAATACCGATATATCGACCGAGTTGATAAATTTGCCTCAATAACAAAAAACGGCCTATGGTTAAAACAAGATAATCAAGAAAAGAATCTATCAAGCGTTTTATATGCGCGTGAAATAAGAGAACAGGGGAGGCACATAATTGATTTTATGATACTCGAGTATGACGAAAAAGGGTCATTTCAAGGGAGGTTAGATGGTAAAACTGCGGTACTTAATAATGAATATTGGATGATGGAAAATATTCAAATAACACCAAGGTTTGAAATGGCTTATTTTGAAAAATCTCTAAAATACCAAACAAATATAAAACCTGAAGACATAACAGACAGCCTCTCTTCACCAACCAATATATCAATATGGCGGCTGTTAACCTTTATAAATTTTTTAGAAGGGTTGGGTTATTCTGCGATTGATTTCAAAATGCACTTATATGACTTAATTTTTCTTCCTTTTTTTATGGCCTCCCTAGCTCTTTTAGCATCAGCGCTTGTAAGAAAACTTAAACAAAATGACGGATTTTCTGAAACAATTATTTATTCATTAGTTGTTATATTCATAATTTACTTTGTTTCTAATTTACTAGATGCTCTTGGATCAACATCTCAATTAAATCCAATAATTTCAAAAGCCTCGCTTCCTTTAATTGTTACATTTTTTGCAATTTTAATATATCAAAAGGATAATCTTAAAAAAATATTTCAAAATGACTGAACTACTTAAATTAAAATATTTCTATATTATCTTTTTGTCATTTATCGCGTTAACAATTGTTACTACAAATAAAATTTCTGCTGATCAAAAGATAAGGATTACAGCAGATGAAATGCAGATCGAGCAAGAGGGCCAAATTATAAAAGCAACAGGAAATGCTGTTGCCCGGGATGAAAAAGGTTTAAAGATGAAATCTGACTCGATGCTTTATGACGAAAAGCAATCTCTTATTAAAGCTGATGGAAATGTAATATTAAACGATAGTGATGGTAGTACTTATTTTTTTGAAAAACTTGAAACAGATAATGAAATAAAAAATTTAAAAGGAACTAATATAAGAGCTAGACTAGATGATGATTCAAGAATAGTTGGTTCAAGACTAATAAAAAGAGATCAAATTACTAGTCTTAAAGATGCTGAGTATACCCCTTGTTTAGAAAATGATTATTTAATTGAAGACTGCCCTGGATGGAAATTAAAAGCAAACAAAATATTTCAAGATAATAAAACTAAAACAATCCATTATGATCATGCACGAATACACTTATTTAATATCCCTGTATTTTATTTGCCCTACTTTTCACACCCGGACCCCTCTGTTAATAAAAGGTCTGGATTTTTAATGCCAACTGTTGAAACTGACCAGAATTTGGGGGATGTGTTTTCTGTACCAATATTTTACAACATTAAAAGCAATTTAGACCTAACATTCACACCAACTATTCATTCTGAAAGTAATAATGTTTATTCACTTAATTACAGGCAACTCAATGATAAAGGCTTATTTAATATTGATACAAGTATAGATGATAATGATGATAATAGTGGTACAAGTAATCACCTATTTTTTGACGGAAATTTAACTAATCCATACGGCTCACTAGATGTATTTTTACAAACTAGTAATAATGATACTTATATGAGAAAAAATAAAATAAACAAACTAACTGTTTTAAGGTCAGGTCTAAGTTTTGAAATGTCTAGTGAAAATCGTTTCTTATCATTAGATACAATTAGCTATAAACATTTAGCGATACAGGATGGTGAACAATGGGAGTATGTATATCCAAGGGTAATATATAATATTGATAATGTAGAAGATAAAATACTTAATGGAAAACTCTCAATAAATAATCAATTTGATTTTAATAAAGATTTGAATAATAATTATACATCTCTTGCAGCATCTCAAATTAACTGGAGCAAAAATATTATTGAAAAAGAAAACGGCCTAGTCTTTGAGAATAAAGCTAATCTAAGAGTTGTTTCAATTTCAGTGGATAGTAAAACAACTAAAGATACTGATAATATTAGATTTTACCCTCAAATAAGCAGTACTATTAGTTTACCATTATTAAAGTCGGCTAAACATTTCAATCAAACGTTAACTCCAATTGTTATGCCAATTATATCACCGTATAATAATTATACTGATGCTCAAACAATTTCGAATAGTAATATTTTTTCAACTAACCGAGCTATATCAATCAAAGAATGGGAAAGTGGTCCAAGGATAAATTATGGCATTGAATGGTTTTTAGATAATAATTCAGATAAAAGCCTAAAATTAACATTTGGTCAGAGTTTTAGGCTAAATAAAAATAATTCAGATACAACAGAAGAGCTCTCTGATTATTACTTTTCTTCTGATGCTTCTGTAAACAACAATTATATTAATAATACAATAGTCGTAGATAGAAATGATATTGACGTAAAATCAATAAGTATGAATACATATTCCGAAATATACGATCTTAAGTTTAAGATAGACTATGATTATTCATCTGGAAAATATTCTACAATAAATGAACAAATTGCTATTGGCGGAGAGTATAATTTTAAAAATAATTTTTTTCTTAAATTCACCGGCACTAAAGATGTAGATACAAACAAGAATATCGGTTATCAATACGGAATTCTTTATGAAGATAATTGTCTTGGTATTGATCTAAATTATTATAGAGATTTGACAATTGATAGAGATATAAAAGAGAGTGATGGTTATAGCTTTACTGTGGTATTAAAGCCTTTTGGATCAACTAGAAACTATGGGAAAAGTAAAGTTTTTGGTCCATTAATTAATTAGCATGTCGAAGAGTATTTATAAATCATTGCTATTCATATTCTTAGTTTTTTTATCTTCACACTATGTAATAGCGGACGATAAGATTGAACACAAAATTGCAGTTTTAGTTAATGAAGATGTTATTACATCATATGATATTATTCAGAGATTAAAACTTACGGCAATTATCCAGGGCGTCAATCTAAACGCTCAGAATACTCAACTAATGATAAATAATGTAGTAGATGAATTAATACGTGAAAAAGTGAAATTAAGTAAAATAAATGAATATCAAATTAAAGTTAGAGATGAAGAATACATAGAATTTGAAACAAATTTTTTTAAAAGAAGTAAAATTAATCAAGATGAAATATTGAATTTACTTAGAGAAAATAAAATAAATTATCAAGAATTAAAAAAATATTTGAAGGGTGAGTTGGCCTGGAATAAACTTATAAATGGTTTATTTTTTAGACTGACATCTATAAGCGACCTAGAGGTAGAAGAATTAATAAATAAAAATCCAAGTTTATCAGTTGAGCAAGCTGAAAATTTGGTGATTCAAAGGCAACTGGACCTGCAAAGCAGTAAACTATTGCGCGATATAATGAATGAGGCAACTATTGAATATAAATAGAGTGCGTCCTAAAAAATCATTAGGTCAAAATTTTATTACTGATAATAATTTTCTTTTAAAAATGAATGATCACATTGAATCGTCAAAAAGAAATATTATAATTGAGATTGGACCTGGAAAAGGAGCACTGACAGAATATTTATCGAAAAAAAATTTCAAAAAACTTTTTCTCATTGAAAAAGACAATAATTTAGCCAACCAACTTAAATTAAAATATGAAAAAATAAAAAATATTTTTATTATTAATGATGATGCATTAACATTTGATTATAGTATCTTTAAAAGCAAAGAAGAAAAAGTTATTATTTATGGGAACTTACCATTTAATATTTCAACAAATCTTCTGACAAATTGGATAAGCGATAATGAATGGCCATCTTTTTTTAATAAGATGGTTTTAATGTTTCAAAGGGAGGTAGCTGATAGAATTCTTGCAAGTCATAATAATAAAAAATACGGTCGACTTTCTGTTTTAGTACAATCTAGGTGCGATGTTAAAAAATTACTTGATGCACCCGCATCAATATTTTCACCTAAACCAAAAGTTGACGGAACAGTCATTCAATTAAAACCAATTAATAATTACAGCGAAATTAATTTTAATAACCTTGAAAAGTTACTGGAGCAATCTTTTAGCAGTAGAAGAAAAAAAATTAAAAATACGTTAGGAAAACACATACAATTACTCACAAAACTTGATATAGATGAAAACTTACGCCCTGAGAACTTATCTGTCTCCAATTACTGTGATCTAGTTAAATTAATCAATTAGACTACTTCTTTTATTATTTATAATTTTTTCTAATTCGTCTACACAAGTTTCTAATTTGTCATTAATTACTACATGATCATAATCATTTTTGTGCCTCATCTCTGTTTCATACTTATTCATTCTATTCTCAATTGACTTTTCATTATCGCCAGATGTTAAAGCACGAGATTTGAGTCTTTTATAAATTGCATCCTTTGAAGGAGGAACAATGAATATAGATACAATATTTTTAAATGATGAGCTTTTTAATTGCTTGGCTCCTTGCCAATCAATATCAAATAAAATATCACTTCCATTTTCAAAATGATTAATTATATTTTTATATTGTGACCCATAATAATTTCCAAATACATTAGCGTACTCGATATACGATTTATTTTTAATTCTGTTCTTGAACTCATCCTCATTTATAAAGTTATAATCCACTCCATCTATTTCATTATCTCTAGGTAATCTAGTCGTATCCGAGATCGAGAGGGCTATACTTTTATCTCTTTCAATTAGCTTATGGCAAGCTGAAGTTTTTCCGGCTCCTGATGGAGACGATATTACAATGATAATTCTTTTATTGTAATTTACTTTCATTAAACTTTTTTAAAATAAGAGAAACATTTGTTCCTCCAAAACCAAATGAGTTAGACAAAATATAGTTTACATCAAAATCTATTGCCTTTTCTTTAATAAAATTGATATTTTTTGAATCGATGGCATTTTCTAAGTTTAATGTATAAGGTAATTTATTATTATTTAAGCATAAAATAGAATATGCAGCCTCAACTCCACCGGCTGCGCCTAATAAGTGTCCTATTTGAGACTTTGTTGAAGAAACATTTATTTTTCTTCTACGGTCGTCAAACATTCGTTCAATAGCCAAAACTTCAACTTTATCTCCTGAAGGTGTTGAGGTCCCATGTGCATTAATATAATCGATTTTTTCTGAGTTAATCTTTGAATCATTTAATGCATTATGCATTGCTCTATGTGCTCCATCCCCTGAAGGTTCTGGCAGTGTGTAGTGAAAGGCATCAGAAGACATTCCGTATCCCACCATCTCTGCTAATATATTTGCATTACGACGAAGTGCATGTTCCATTTCCTCTAAAATAAGTATTGCTGACCCCTCACCCATTACAAATCCATCACGTTCATCATCAAATGGTCGAGACGCTTTCTGCGGATTTGCATTGTATTTAGTGCTAAGTGCTTTACATGCTGTAAAACCTTCAATTCCGATTGGACTTATTGTTGCTTCAGTACCACCAGTCATCATTATATCTGCCTGGCCATGCTGTATTAGTCTAAACGACTCTCCTATAGCATGAGCGGATGAAGCGCATGCTGATACAGTTGAATAGTTTGGACCTTTAAGATTATATTTAATAGAAAGATAACCTGCTGACATATTTATAATTCTTCCAGTTATAAAAAAAGGACTTATTTTTTTTCCATTATTAAAAGACAAAGAAGTTTCTTCAATTCCAGGCAGTCCACCCATACCAGAACCAATTATACATCCAGAGCGAAATGAATTGGGATCTTCAATGCTCATTAATTTACTTTGTTGAAAAGCTTCTTCACCTGCAGCTAAAGAATATTTTATGAATTCGTCTAACTTTTTTAATTCTTTTTTATCTATCCATTCCTCAGGAACAAATGAACCTTCTAGTTTGCTGTCAATAGGAACTTCACAAGCAACCTGACACTTATAATTGCTGGCATCAAATTTGCTAATTTTTTTTGCACCGGATACCCCTGAAATTAGATTTTTCCAATTTATGTCGACTCCACAGCCAAGAGGAGTCACTAATCCTATGCCAGTAACTACGACTCTTTTCATTCTAGTAAATTAATTTGACTCTAAGTGTGAAATTGCATCACCTACTGTGAGTATTGTCTCAGCTTTTTCATCAGGAATTTCGACATCAAAAGCTTCTTCAAATGCCATAACCAGCTCTACAGTATCCAGGCTATCTGCGCCAAGGTCATCAATAAATTTTGCATCCTCGGTAATCTTACCCATATCATCTATTCCAAGATGCTCGGCAATAATTTTTTTTACTTTTTCGGCAACGTCACTCATATGTACTCCTAGGTATGTTTGTTCATATTTATTACGATATGCATCACATTGTCAAGCCGCCATTAACATGAAGCACTTGACCAGTAATATATGACGATTCTTCTGAGGAAAGAAAATAAACTACTGAAGCTATTTCATGAACATTACCAATTCTGCCTAGTGGTATTTTTTCCTCCATTGCACTAAGCTTTTTTTTATCCACAGAGTCGAGGATCTCAGTCTTAATGAACCCTGGGGCCACACAATTTACGGTTATTCCTCTTGAAGCTACTTCATTTGCTATTGTCCTCGTTAAACCCTCAATTGCCGACTTTGAAGCTACGTAATTAGACTGACCAGGGTTGCCTATTTTAGCTGCATCTGACGAGATATTTACTATTCTGCCCCACTTTGATTTGATCATATCTTTAATAACTATTTTGGTAAGTTTATAATTTGAATTCAAATTTATATTTATTACATCGTTCCATTCATCATCTTTCATCCTAAGAAAAAGGTTGTCTTTAGTTATTCCTGCATTGTTAATTAAGATATTTGTGCTTCCGTAATATTTATTTGATTCCTCTGCTAGTTTCTTAAGCTGATCGTCATCTGAAAGATCACATTGTATACCTTTGAATCGAGCTTTATATTTGTTTTCAAGTAAACTAAGTTTATCTACATTCGTTCCAGTTGCGCAAACATTATATCCATTATCATGGAAAACTTTCACTAGGGATTGCCCTATTCCTCCTGTTGCTCCAGTGATTAATACATTTTTCATAGTTTTATATTATCAAGTTTATCAAAATCTTCTATCTTGCTTATTGAAATAGCAACTAGATCTTTAGATGCTCTTTTGACTAAATTAGTAAGTACATTACCTGGGCCTATTTCAATAAAATTTTGAACACCATCTTTTATCATATTCTCAACTATTTCTCGCCATCTAACTTTTGATATTATTTGTTCAACTAGTAAATTAGCAATCTCTGTCTCGTTACATACTTTACTAGTCACATTAGAGTATAATGGTACAGTAAAGGGATTGAATGAATAATTAGACATTTCTTCCTTCATTGCTATTGAAGCTTTATTAATTAATTCGCAATGGAATGGTGCACTCACTGGCAACTTTATAGCTCTTTTTACTCCTAACTCTTTTGCATTTGATGATATGTAATCCACAGCTGAAATTTCACCACTTAAAACAATTTGACCTTTAGAATTATCATTTGCAATAAATATCTTTCCATATTTTTCTGCGTTCAACATTACATTTTTAACATCTTCTTCGGAACAACCAATCAAAGCGATCATTCCTCCAGTTCCAAGAGGCATACTTTCTTGCATTGCTTTAGATCTGAATTTGAGAAGCTTTACAGAGTCTTCAAATCTCAAACCTTGATTAACAACTAATGAACTATATTCACCAAGAGAATGTCCAGCAACGCAACCGTATGATTTTATATCTAAAAGATTTTCATATTTCAAAGCCTCAAATATACAAATGCTTGTGGCCATGATTGCAGGCTGAGAATTTTGGGTTTGAAGAAGTTCTTTTTCCTCACCTGAAAAAATTAATTTGGATAAGTTTCTGCCAATGGACTCATTTAGCTGTTCGTAAATATCACGTGATACATCATATTTTGAATAGAAATCATGACCCATTTTAACATATTGTGAGCCTTGACCAGGAAAAATTAATGCTGTTTTCATTAAAAAAAGAATGCTTGCTTAAAAGATAATTATAGAATATTTATTCCATTTTTAACACCAAATACAAATTACGAATGGCTTTATTTGAACACATTATTATGCTTAGACAAGATCTGAGTTCTTCTGACCTTGAGGAGGCAATAAAAGTTCACGAGCAAACCCTCGGTGAGCTTGATGGAAACGTTGTTTATAAAGAAAGTTGGGGCCTGAGAAATCTTGCATATCCTATAAAAGAAAATAAAAAAGCATTTTATGAATTCATGAATATTGAATTGCCACAAGATAAAATAGACGTACTTAATTCAAAGCTAAACTTAAATGATAAAATTATTCGTTACTTATCAATTAAGGTAAAAGATTTTTGTGATACACCAACCATAATGGTTAAAAATAAGGATTAAAATTAAGTTATGGATAAATTTTCAAAAGGTTCAGAGATGGTTTTTGACTATAAAGATATATCAAGTCTGAAAAAGTTTATTTCAGAAAAGGGTAAAATTACACCGAGAAGAATTAGCTATATTAGCATTAAAAAACAAAAAGACCTTTCTAATGCGATAAAAAAAGCTAGATATCTTGCCCTTTTACCCTATACCGGAAAATAAAATGCAAATCATATTGTTAGAAACACTTAATAAACTTGGTAAGGCGGGTGAAGTTGTTAACGTTAAAGATGGATTTGCAAAAAATTTTTTAATTCCTCAAAAAAAAGCAATTATAGCCAATAAAAAGAATTTGGGTGACC
The DNA here is from genome assembly GCA_902526005.1 of uncultured Pelagibacteraceae bacterium. GTDB lineage: Bacteria > Pseudomonadota > Alphaproteobacteria > Pelagibacterales > AG-422-B15 > CACNXQ01. The sequence goes on along the minus strand of CABZIW010000005.1, from coordinate 16,979 downwards.
TCAATTCAAAAATGAGCCAAATCAATGAAAATAATATGAAAAAGATTTCTGAAGCAAATGAGCTAAAAGATAAGTTGGATGGTAAAGAAATTAATATCCAGATGGAAGCAAATGAAGACGGTAATCTTTATGGCAATCTTGGTCCGAGGCAAATCCGTGACACGTTGATTAATGATTTTTCTATTGATATTGAGCCTGGAAATATTGTTTTAGATAATATAAGTGCGATAGGAAGTCACGATGTCACCTTAAGAATTTATGATGATATAAGCGCTACACTCAAACTAGAGATAACAAAAAAAATCTAAGATTAATTTCGCAATATTTCAATTATTTAAAAGGCATATTTACAGATATACCTTATCCTCTACTAATATTAACAATATTATATATCTGTTAATATCTTTTTAATTAATTCTGCTGACAGACTAACCAATTTAATATTATGTAAACAGAATTATGTCTACATCATTTCAATTACAGAATAATACTCTAAAAGAGTTACCTCATAATATCGAAGCTGAGCAAGGTATACTTGGAGCTATATTATTAAATAACGAAATTTTCTTCGATATATCAGAAACTATCAACGTTGAGCATTTTTATGAGCCAGTTCATAAATTAATTTTTGATGTAATTGGCAAAATGATCTCCAAAGGACAAATTGCCACGCCAATTACTCTAAAAAGTTTTTTTGAAGTTGAAAAGAATTTGGAAGAAATTGGAGGTTCAAATTATTTAGTAAGACTTGCAAATTCAGCTGTATCTCTTGATTATGCCAAAAACTACGCTCATATTATTTATAACCTTGCTGTTAGAAGAGGGCTCTATGAATTGGGTGGAAAAGTTCAGCATGATGCAATTGAAAGTGAAATTGAAAAAAAACCAGAAGATCTCATAGAGGAAGCAGAGAAAAATTTATATCAAATCTCAGAAAAAGGAACCTCTCAAAACCAAATTCAAACCTTTCAAACTTCAGTTGAAGAAGCAATTGAATTAGCAAAAAAAGCATTTGAAAAAGATAGTAGCGTTGTTGGAATTTCATCTGATTTCACTGACCTTGATGCCAAACTTGGAGGGTTTCACCCCTCAGATTTAATAATAATTGCAGGAAGACCTTCAATGGGAAAAACCTCACTAGCTACGAATATAGCATTTAATATTGCAAGAAACGCTCACATATCAAAAGATATGGATGCAAGTGTTCTTTTTTTCTCATTAGAAATGTCATCTGAACAATTGGCCAGAAGAATTTTATCAGAACAAGCAAGAATCAGTTCAAACGATATAAGAAGAGGAAATTTATCAGAAAATGATCTTGATAATTTAGTTTCTGTATCAAAAGATATATTAGAAATTCCCCTTTTTATTGATGATACTCCAGCAGTAAACATCGGAACACTGTCATCGAGGGCTAGAAGGTTAAAAAGAAAAAATGGTTTGGGTGCAATAGTAATAGACTATTTACAACTTTTAAGACCAAGCAAAACATCTAGAAATGAATCTAGAGTTTTAGAAATTTCAGAAATAACTCAAGGATTAAAAGCTCTTGCAAAAGAATTAAACATACCAATCATTGCTTTATCTCAGTTATCAAGACAAGTGGAGCAAAGAGAAGACAAGAAACCACAGTTATCTGACTTAAGGGAGTCAGGGTCAATTGAACAAGACTCAGATGTTGTCATGTTCATATACAGAGAAGAATATTATCTTGAAAAAAATGCCCCATCACCTGGAACTGCTGAATTTATAGAATGGCAACAAAAAATGGACGAGATACATGGTCAAGCTGATTTACTTATAATGAAACAAAGACATGGACCAACAGGTAATATAAAATTAAGCTTTGATGCAAAGTATACTAGATTTGGAAATTTTATTAGCAAAGATCACACCAACAACTACGAATAATTTTCAAGAATGATTAATGTTGATAAAAATACATTCCTAGACATTAACCTAAAAGCAATTAACAAAAACTATAAGATCATTAAGCAAATCGTTGGTAGAAAGTGTATAATTGCAGCTACGGTGAAAGCTAATGCCTATGGATTAGGTGCCGATCAGGTCGTTAATAGCCTAATAAAAAAGGGCTGCAAGTATTTTTTTGTTGCCACTACAAACGAAGCAATTTATTTACGAAAATTAAATAAAAGAATATTTATTTTTATTTTAAATGGATTGGTAACAAAAGAATTAAAAAATATTCGTAAGTTTAATTTAATTCCTGTTATTAATAACCTTGCACAATTAAAAAAAATAGAAAACTATCAAAAAGAAAATAATTGTTTTCTTAATATCGCGATTCACTTTGATACTGGAATGTCACGTCTTGGTCTTGATCAAAATGAAACAGAAAATCTGATAAAAAATAAAGCATTATTGATCAAAAAGTCTAAACTTCGACTAATAATGAGTCATCTTTCTTGCGCTGATGATAAAAAGTCAAAATTGAATGAAATACAATTAAATAAATTTAATTTTGTTAAATCTCATTTTCCTAATTGTTTATGTAGTTTGTCTAATTCTGCAGGAATATTACTGGGTAAAAAATATCATTTTGATATGGTTAGGCCTGGAATCTCACTTTATGGAGGTCAATGTCAAATAAAAGAAAAAATTATTTATAAAAATGTTGTCTCTATAAAAGCAAAACTAATCCAAATCAGAGAAATATATAAAGGGGATACAATAGGATATGGGGCAACTTTTAAGGCAAAATCAAAAATGAAAATCGGCACTCTTGGCTTTGGTTATGCAGACGGTTTTAATCGTCTTTTTTCAAACAACTATAAAATATTACTGGGAGATAAAAAAATTAATTTGGTGGGAAGGGTATCAATGGATCTGATAACAATCGACTTAACAAATATAAAAACAAAAAAAAATTTAATGAATGAAGAATTTGAAGTAATCGGAAGCAAGTTTTCAATCAATACCATTGCAAAGACAATAAATACTATTCCTTATGAAATACTAACTAATCTAGGCAAAAGATATGAAAGAAGATATATTTCATAACTAATGGAAAAATTTTATCTATCCCTATTCAATAAATACACAAACACCTCTCTAGTCGTTTTATTATTAATAATTTCATTTTTTGCCTATAGCGCAAAAGATTTTCAGCTTGATGCATCATCAGATACTTTAATCTTGGAACAAGACGAAGACCTAAAAAAATATAGATTAGTTATTGATGATTATGGGTCAAATGATTTTTTAATTGTTACTTTTACAGATGAAAAAAGGATCCTAACAAAAAATAATTTAAATCAAATAAAATCATTTGTTGAAAGACTTGGTAAATTAAATTGGGTTGAAAGTATTCAGTCTATTTTGGATGTTCCATTATTAGAAGTAAATGATCAAAGCCTAACAGACTTAGTTAATGAAGTTCTGACAATCGAATCACCGGGCGTTGATTTGAATGATGCTGAAACAGAATTATTAAATAGTCCTATTTTTAAAAACCTTATAATCAGTGAAGATGCATCAAGTACTGCTGTACTAATTAACTTTAAAAAAGATGAAAAACATGAATTCTTAATTCAAGAAAGAGAAAGGCTTAGAAATTTAGATGAACCCTCAAAAGAGGATATAGATAATTTAAAAAGAATTAATTTAGATTATCAAATAAGTAAAAAAAATTTTGATGAAAAGCGTCATAATAATATTAACGAAATAAGGAAGATAATAAATACATTTGAAAATAAACTAGATATGCATCTCGGTGGGGTGTCCATGATTGCAGACGATACAATAACATATGTTAAAAATGATATAGTCGTATTTGGATTTGGTGCTCTTGTTTTTATTTTAGCAGTCCTCTTCATAGTCTTTAAAAATCCACTATGGATGCTTGCATGTATATCTAATTGCTTAGCTTCATTAATTGTGATGATAGGTACTGTATCTTTGATGGATTGGAAAGTAACTGTTATTTCGTCAAACTTCATAATGTTGATTTTAATTTTATCACTATCAATGACTGTACATATCGTAGTTAGATATAGACAATTCATAATGCTAGATAATGAAAAATCTATTAAGCATGCTCTTTTGCTGACGATGAAAAATATGTATAAGCCATGTCTATTTGCAGCATTGACAACTACATTTGCATTTGCGACTCTCTATACAAGCGGAATAAAGCCAGTTATGGATTTTGGCTTAATGATGTGTGTTGGCTTAATAATAACTTACATTACAAGTTTTTCATTTTTGCCAGTTGTTATATTTCTTCTCAATCTTAATACAACAAACCATACTTACCTTAATCAAAAAGAAAGTATATTCGCATCTTTAGCAATAAAATCTCCTAATATTTTATTAACTCTATTTACATTTATCTTTTGCTTAGGAATATACGGCGCCACTAAATTAAAGGTTGAAAACAGTTTTGTTGATTATTTTAAAAAAGAAACTGAAATCTATAAAGGCATGAAATTAATTGATGATAAACTGGGTGGAACAACTCCCTTGGATGTAGTAATAAACTTTAATTCAGTAGCGAACGATACAATTGAGGAAGATTTTGAAGAAGATTTCCTTGATTTTGGTATTGAATATGATCCTGCGGATTATTGGTTTACTGAAGAAAAGGTTAATGTTATTAAAAAAATTCATGATCACCTAGAGCAATATTCTTTTGCTGGCAAGGTTTTATCTCTTGCTTCAATAGTTAGGACGGCTGAAAAACTTAATGCAAATAAAGAATTTGATACTCTTGAACTTTCCGTTCTCTATAAAAAATTGCCAAATGACCTTAAAGATCAGATTATCAAGCCGTATGTATTGCTAGATAAAAATCAAGCAAGAATTACTATGAGAATTATTGATACACATCCTCAACTAAATAGGTCGCTTTTTATCAAAGATCTTAATAACTATATAAATACTAATTACTCTAATACAAATATCGATGTTTCAACTACGGGAATCTTGATTCTATATAATAATATGCTTCAAAGTTTGTTTGACTCCCAAATAAAAACATTATCTATAGTTCTCTTAGGTATCTTTTTAATGCTATTTTTTTTATTTAAATCTCTAAAAACTGCTTTAGCGGCAATTACACCTAATCTGATTGCATGCTTTGTAATACTCGGAACGATGGGACTATTATCTATTCCTCTTGATTTAATGACAATCACAATTGCTGCAATTACTATTGGAATTGCTGTCGATAATTGCATACACTATATTTACAGGTATCGAGAGTATATATCATTAAACAGTGGCAATCACGATGATGCTTTAATAAAGTGCAATGAAACTGTGGGTGTAGCGATTAAAAACACTTCATATACTATAATTGCTGGATTTTCTATTTTGATATTTTCAAACTTCTACCCAACTATTTATTTTGGTATATTTACTGCGCTTGCAATGCTTGTTGCACTTTTTGGAAGCCTTACACTATTGCCAGTTCTACTAAAAAAACTTAATTGAATAAAATAATGAATTTAGATCTTGCTCAGTTATTGAATCCTTATGATCTTATTTTTTTATTAGTTATCTTAGTTTCCTTTATATTTGGAGTAAAAAATGGATTAATAAAAAGCTTATTAAATCTTATAAAATGGGTAGTTATCTTTTATTTAATAAAAAATTGTTTTGATGTTTTAAGGCCATTCTTTGACCAATATATACTTAATCAAACTCTTTCAGATATACTGATATTTTTCTTCACTTTAATTACAGCCTATATCTTAATATCATTTATTAATCGTATGATTATTGGAATATTGCAACCTAGGAAATCTTTATTTATTAACATGTCCTTCGGTGGCGTTCTTGGAATTTTACGGGGATATATAATTTTTATTCTTATAATTTTTTTCATAAATAGCAATTTTTCCTCTAATTTAATACCAGAGATTATTAAATCAGGTACTTTCCAAGAGATAGTAGATTACGGGGTTGATCTACTTGATCAAATGCCAAGGAATATTAATGAAATTTAATTTAGTACATTAAACCATGAAAAAACTTAACTGCCTTGTAACAGGCGCGTCGTCAGGAATAGGAAAAGAGATTTCAATAGAGTTATCTACCTATGCTAAACATATATACATATGTTCTCGAAACGTACAAAAACTTGAAATTGTTCACGATAAAATAATTGAAAATAATTGTGAGTGTACAATTGTTCCTCTAAATTTATGTGATGAAAATATAATTGAGAATTTGGCTAAACAAATACAGGTCAAAGATACTTCCTTAGATATATTGGTTCTTTCAGCAGGGATTATTAACGAACTTTCTCCTGTTGAGTCAATTGATCTAGAGAATTTTAAGAATATTATAAATTTGAATTTCTTATCAAATTTTAGAATGGTTAAGAGTTTTCATTCGTTGCTCAAAAGTTCAAATAACGCCTATATAGCTGCAGTGTCATCACTAAAAGACCCTTCAAAAGAATATTACTGGGGCATTTATCAGCCTATTATGACAGCATTAAATGAGCTTTTATTAACCTATTCAAAAGAAAACAAAGGCACAAATATAAAAACCAATATTTTTTGTCCACTTGGCGTTAATACAAAACTAAGAGATATCATAATGCCTGGCGAGGATAAATCTAAAATAAGTGACCCAAAAGATGTGGCTGTTAAAATTGTAAATTATATTTTAGAGGCAGCTGGTACAGGAGAAATAATCGAAATCACCTGACATACGGATTCTTTGAAGTTTTGAAATCATACAAAATTGGTACACCATCAAGTTTGAAATAGATTCTGAAAGAATTATCAAAAAATTTTTGAAATAATTGTGGTGGTTTTTTATGAATATTTATAAATATTTTAAACTTTGGAATTTTATTTTCTAATTGAACAATATATTTAGGTTTTATTTCTATTTTATTAAATCGTGGTAACGTTGATTTTTTGTTCAAATAGTCAATAAATTTGTTTAGTTTTTGTTTATTAATTTTTATTGATATCAATTCTTTTTTTAGAATAATTTCTTTTAAAACATTTGATATTCTTGTGTTATTTTTTGCAGAAATAAAATCAATATTAATTAATTTATGTTTACTATAATTATTGCGTAAATGTTTTTTGATATTTAACTGGTATTTTCTTTTATCGTCAAGAATATCAACCTTATTAAATAAAAAAAATAGAATTTTATGTTTGCTTAATGCTAAATCTGCAAGACGAAAATCTTGTCTTGTAATGCCTTCTAGTGAGTCGATTAAAAGCACTGTGACATCAACATGATTTATTATTTTAATAACTTCTGAATTGCGAGACAATTCATGCTCTTCTCTTACTTTACTTCTTCTACGCAGCCCAGGCGTATCAACAATAATAAATTCGAAATTTTTGTGAGTAAATTTTTGTTTAATGAGGGACTTTGTTAATCCATATTCATCACCAACAGGTGAAATATACTCACCAAGCAATGTATTAAATAATGTTGATTTTCCAGAATTCGGCTTTCCAATAATGCCTATATTAATTTTACTTAAATTCATAAACGTTGGAGTTTTCGTCAGACAAATAAATTGAATCAGACAGGATTATAGGTGGGACTAATGCACCTTTAACTCCAATTGATTCAGTTAAAAGTATTTCGCCTGAGATAGGTGAAACAACTTTTAACTCACCAAAATATGAAATATTATAAATTAAATTATTAATTAAATAAGGACCAAGCCAAAGATTTAAATTTTCAGCCTTTTGACCTTTTTTATACTTAGAGAGTTCAGTAATCCAGTAAACCTCTGAACTGTCTTTATTCAAACATATTAACTTTCCATCTTCATTAATAATATATATTTGATTCCCTGTAATAATTGGCGTTCTATACCCTGATAAATCTCTCGCCCAATTTCTCTGTCCGTTAGTGGCATTAACAGAAACAAGCTTTCCATTCGAGCTTAATGAATAAATAGTATTGTTTGATACCACAGGGCTTGCTGATATATCTTTTATATCAAAGTTACTGACCATTGATATTTTTGAGACATTTTCTGACCAGATGGGTTGGCCAGTATCAAAAATAAAAGCTACCAGCTCTCCATTACTAAAAGGGGCAATTATTGTATTTTCGAATGCTACCGGAGAAGAGGTAAATAAATTTTTCTTTGTTTCTGAAATTGTTTGAAATGACCAATTTACTTCTCCACTTGCCACATCAATTGAAAAAATTCTGTTATCAGCTGAAATAAAATATATGTATCCTCTATATATTAACGGTGGCGATAAAATTGGATATTCTATTTTTGTTGACCAAAGTTCTTTACCATCTTCAGCGTTTAATAATTTTATTTGACCATATCCATCTACAAACACTAATTGATTATCAAAATAAGCAATGCCGCCTCTAACAATCTCATATTTTTTTATTCCCTCAATTCTAACATCTACTTTGAACAGTGTTTTTTTTGTTAAGGTATCTATACATTCAATATAGCCCTGGCTTAACACATGGCACAGATTATCGTTAAAAAATATAGGTTGTATAATATTTACTGGCCCTTTTTTACCTGAAATAATTTTTGATTTATCATTGAATGAAGCTTCTGAGTAAATATTATCTAAATCATTTGATGGATTTAAAAAATGCTGAGACCAAAAATTTACTTCTTTTGGTTCATTTATCAGTATGTCACCAGGATCAAGATTTAGAGTTTCAGAGATTTCTGCGCTATAACTTAAAACAGGAAAGCCACTGGAAGTTTCATTGATTTCTTCATTCCCGGAACATGAAATAAGGAAGAAAGCTATAAGTAAAAATATATATGATTTATTGAACATACTAATTTATGATTTCAATAAATTTGTTAGCTCTTATTTTAATCTCTACAGGGACATCTGGAGTATTAATTAAATTCTGGAAATTTTTTTTACTTTCTTCATTTTTTCCAAGAATAAGCTTTTTAAATGAGATAAGTTCATTAAATAAATATTTGAAGTTACTATCACGCATTCTGTCATCAGTGAGATAGCTCAAAAATTCTTCTTCGCTCGAATTATCAATTTTTAATAAAAGTAAAAAATATGTTGCTAAATCTGCAATTATTGGATCATATTTTTCGTCGTCAGTTAATTTTTCTAAATCAAGAATCCCATCTTTAATATTGCCATTTTCTATCTTTAAATTTGCAATTTTTAATTCAGCTATACTTGATATATAGTTGTTGTTAGCGTTAATAAGCTCATCTAATAAAGAGTATTGTTCTGAAATGTTTTTGCTGTTTGTTGCTTTAATATATGTTTCAATGAGTTTTTCATTTTTTGATTTATCAATAGAAACCATTACTTGATATCCGATAATTGACCCTATTATGATCACGAGTGTTAAAATTACAAATAAACCGTATTTTTTAAAAAGATTAGACAGTTTTTCTTTTCTTAAATCTTCATCGACCTGTCTTAAGATATCGCTCATTGATCTTTACCGTTATTACTTACGATCTGTGGACGCATATGATAAATATGGTCCGATGAAGGAAAAGTTCTATCTTTAACTTCTTCAGCATACTTACTAACAGCTTTCTTAATAGTGTTGTCTAAATCGACATATTTTTTTACAAATTTTGGAGCAACGTTTGTCAATCCCAACATATCTTCTGTTACTAATATCTGGCCATCACAATTTGGAGATGCTCCTATTCCAATAGTAGGAATGTTTAAAATTGAAGTTATTTCTGCAGCTAATGGCTCAGCCATACCCTCTAACACCACTGAAAATGCTCCCGCTTCTTCAACAGCAACTGCATCATCAATATATTTTTTCCACTCAGATTTTACTTTTCCTTTTACTTTATATCCTCCATCAATCAATACACTCTGTGGTTGAAGACCTATATGGCCCATAACGGGAATTGAGCTTTTTGTAAGATATTCAATTGTTTTGGATATTTTTTGACCGCCTTCTAGCTTAACGCCGTTGCAGTTCGTTTCTTTCATAACACGAGCTGCATTCATAAATGCTTTTTCAACAGACTCTTCATAGGTTCCAAATGGCATATCAACAATTACACAAGATTTGTTTGAAGCACCTACAACAGATTTTGCATGTTTAATCATTTGTTCAAGTGTAACTTGAAGTGTATTTTCATAATCATAAAGAACCATACCAAGCGAGTCTCCAACCAACATTAAGTCAACTTGTTCGTCAATAGCTCTAGCAATTGGTGCAGTATAAGCAGTTAGACATACAATCGGAGTCTTACTTTTGAGAGATTTTATATCATTTGCTGATTTTCTTAACATGGGATCGGTTTATACTTGATAAATTAAAAAAATTCTAGGGAAAGCTTAGTTTCGGAATTATTCTGCTAATTCACTGTCTATTAACACGGCTATTAGAAGAGCAGGTTCAGAGCCATTATTTACCCATGCGTGATTTGTGCCTCGCTGTACAACTACATCAAATGGATTTATTTTTACCTCTTCTTCATCCAAAATTAAAGTTACATCTCCTTTTAGCAGTATAATATAATCAATTGTCTTTGTTTTGTGCATTGCTGGATGTTTTGTTACATCAACCCGGTGATGAGCTGCACCAATACGACTGAAGGCTTCCTCAGTCATTTTATTTAGCGCCTCGAGCGGAACACCTTTAGGAGTTGGCATTATTTGAAAATATCTAAATTTTGAACCTCCTTGAGGCGGAGATAAAATTATATCATTATCAGCCCTGTCTTTACTGCTTTTTGTATCAATAGTATTTCCGTCTTCATTCCATATTTCGAATAAACCTCCAATTTCTTCCCCTATAGATCGTGCTGGAGGACCATCAATTTTAATTACAGATTTGCCATTGTCATTATGTCCTGTAACAATTCTTCTCACTTAATAATCTCCTTTATTTTAATCCCTTCTTACGTTTGGGATAATTTCCTCTTGGTAACCTTCTTTAAAAGTTGCTCGATCGCCATAAATTTCCGTTTCAAACCATTCAACAAATTCTTTTGATTTAATCCCCCTCCAATATTTCCAAGTTGACTGTGCAATAGGAGCTTTCATGGTGCCCAATTTCAACATATGCATTCTCATTTTTAAATGAGTTTCATCAACAAAACCTTTTTCAACTTTTTCATATGTATCAAAAATATCTACTAGTAATGCATTTACATATACTGCTACTCTCCATTTATCTGCGTTATCTAATTCGCCTGCAGCCCAATCTTTCGAGAGAAAGTTACTAAATTCTTTATCTTTCGATGTATTAAAATACCTCTCATACATTCTGTGCGTTAAAGAGTGTCCAAACTGCGCTTTTGTGATTTCATTTTGCTGATGTATTTGTATTCCTAAATAAATAACAGAAACAACTACACCAAATGCTGCAACCATTTGCACAATAATTATTATTGTTTCTACGCTCATAAATACAGACTATACATCATTATACTTTTGTGGCAAAAACTTTGCTTAGATCGATTTATAAAAATTGATTTAATAATTAACTTTTAGTAGTAGCGAACGCTTCCAAAGCTTTTTGTCTAGAGGAACCAATCTCGACAATCGGCATTGGATAATCTTTACCAAGTTTAACATTTGCCGAGTCTAAGACATCTTTAGGTGCCTCCCAAGGATTAAATAAATACTTATTTGGCATATCCTTAAGTTCAGGAATATATTTTTTTGTATATTTGCCATCTGGATCAAATTTCTGACCCTGCATAACTGGATTGAATATTCTAAAATATGGTGCTGCATCCGCTCCTGAGCCGGCAATCCATTGCCATCCTGCGCTATTATTAGCAAGATCTGCATCAACTAAACAATCCCAGAACCATCTTTCGCCGTGGTGCCAATGCAACAATAAATTTTTGACTAAAAATGAACCTACAACCATTCTCAAACGATTATGCATATATCCAGTCTGCCACAGTTCCCTCATGCCAGCGTCTACTATTGGATACCCTGTTAGTCCTTTTTGCCATTTCTTTAATGCATCTCTATTTTTGTCCCAAGGGAATTTATCAAACTTCTTTTGAAGATTTTCTTTTGGTAAAGTTGGAAAGTGATACAAAAGATTGAAAGAGAACTCCCTCCATCCAAGCTCGCTTAAAAAATGATCTAAATCTCTTTTAATTTCTTTTTTTCCTTCTTGGGTTTTTGATCGATACCAAACTTGGTTAGGTGATACCTCTCCAAAATGTAAATGAGGTGAAAGTTGCGAAACATTGTTTCCAGATGGAAAATTTCTACCATCTTTATAGTTAGCAAGGCCTTCTTTTATAAAGACATCAATTTTATTATGAGCGCCCTTCTCACCTGGAGTCCATAGTTTTTCCATCGCAACATGCCAATTGTGTTCTGGCATTAGTTCCAGATCATCTATACTAATACTGTTCATCTTATCAAACAGTAAGTTGTCTAACTTAGGTTTTTGTATTGGTGTTCTTGGCATTTCAGAATTTAAACAACCTTTTCTGTAGTAAGGAGTAAATACCTTATATGGAGTACCATCATTTTTGACCACTTTCCAAGGTTCCCAAAGAAGAGATCCATTATATGTGTTCACGCTTATTTCTTTGTCATCAAAAAAACTTTTGATTTTTTTGTCTCTTTTTACTCGCCACGGTTCATAACATCTATTCCAAAAAATCTCTTTAACATTATAAGTTTCAGTAAGTTTAATTAAGATGTTCTTTGGATCACCTCTGTATAAACTCAAATTATTATCTAAAGATTGTTTTAGAGCAATTAATGAATGGTGAAGCCACCATTTACTAGCAGAACCATTTATATGTTCTTTCGAGTTTTCATCATCAAATATAAAAATTGGCAACGTTGCCAGATTTTTAATCGAATTATACAATCCAGGATTGTCTGAAAGTCGTAAATCTTGTCTGAACCAGAAAATATTAATATCTTTTTTGGGCATAAGCTAAAATATAGTCTAAATAATTAGACTTTCCACACCAACCGAATTTATTGAATCTTAACCAACCGAATTTATTGAATCTTATATTCAAAATTTTGAGTTGTTGGATTGTGCCCCAATAATTTAGCTCCATTTCTTATATGATAGTGCGTTGCCATAGGCGTTAATGGAGAAAGTGTAACAATTCTTTTGTATCCCATTTCCTTGCCAAATTTTAGAGCCTCTTCCATAATTTTTCGTCCCGCTCCTTTTTTACGAGACCACACAGTGTAAGCAATAATTGTATCCGCATTTTGCTCGTAAACTGCTAAACGGCTCATCAAATCTAATTCTCTTACTGAATGAGGAACATCCTTAGTAAACGCCAAGCACATAATGCCTTCAATTTGATTATTGTATTCCAGGCCATAAATTTTTCTATCATGAGAAGTTCTCCATTTTACATCAAGTTCAGGTCTTACAGGGTCTTCAGTTACATCAATATTATCTAATTCAATAAATTTAGATGTCATAATCCAACTGAAATCAGTTAAATTAAAGTTAAATATTGATTTAAAAAAATTTAATATTTTTACAAATAAATTATTCATCAATTAGCTATTTTATTTACAGTCTACTCTTTAGGTTCATTTACACCTATCATTTTAGTGTCAGCCTTAAAAGGTAAATTATTATCTAAATCCGTATAATATCTTAGGCATGTGCTACACGTGTTGAATAAATAGTGTTGGTACACTATGAGTATGACATTTGACGGTCATAACTAAAGTATTCTCTTTTACACCTTTTTTGATTTCAGATATATCTATGCCAGATGCTAACAATTCGTCTCTTTTTTTAACTATATCCTCTACTTCCCAAGCAAGCCCCCCTAATTTATCTTCGGGAGTTTCGTTTTTGTCTTTTTCTTCAATTACTTCAATTATGGTTTTGTTTAATTTAAAAAAAAGTATTCTTCTTTTCCAAGTTTCAATAAACTTATCTAGAGCAAGCCTTATTTTATAAATCTTATTATATATTTCTATAAAACTATCTGCATCATTAGTTTTAATTACAACATGATCCAGTTTTTTTACTGCATTATCTGAAAACTTCATTGCTTCAGGCAAATGTCCTTCTTTATGTTGAATAATAAATGAAAATAAACCGCGAGTTAATTCAAAAGGTAAAAACTGATTAACCCATGATCTCTTAGAATTATTATTGGTATTTATTCCTTCACCATTTGATTGACTTGGAAGTGAGTAACCAAGAGCAATTAGCTTATTTCTTACGGCTTCCAAATCATCAGTTCCTAACACTATTCCCATCAAGCCCTCACCATCATTTTTAATTTTATTTTTAACAAGCTGTGCACCTACTCCATCTCCAGTTGCAGCCAAAAGTTCTAAATATGTATTTTGTAAATTGAATAATGAATTTGAGGTTCCCCACTCTTTATGATGACCTCTCCATGATGGGTTAATACCTAATATTTTTTGGTAATTTTGCTCTGCTTCCTCAAGATTGTCCACAGCTATAATTAAGTGATCTAAAGACTTAATCATTTTTTACTCTCAGTATTACCTTCAATTCTATTTAATTAAGTTCTTTTTGTAATTATAGTATTTAATATAAAATTATCACCCGCTCCTTTTTTAAAGTAATCAAAAAAAATTTTTGGGTCGATAATTGGCGACTCTGGAGTATGAACTCCATTTTTATTAATTTTACCATCAATAAACATTTGGACACCAACTGTTAAAGGCAGTGAGGTTGCTTCACCCATAGAAAAACTATTAATATCACCATCAATTGTAACTCCAATTGATGTAAATTTATTTCCTTTTAAACCTTCTGCATAACCATAAATGCTAGGAAGATTTTCTTTTTTATAATCTACCATATCCGGACCATTTATACTTTCAAGCCACGTCAAAATTCTTGCAGCAAAATTTTTGGTAATAATTTTCATATTTATTAAAAATCTAATAGTTTTTAAGATTGCAATAAAACTACTCTCAATACCATGCATTAAATTATAAGACTCTTTAATATCCCGGTAATTATTAGGAAATGTTATGGCCTCAGGGTGTCCAAAAATATATGTGCTTCTTTTCCCAATATCAGGATAATCAACTTTGATTTCTTCAAGAGGTTTTACCATTTCAAAATTTCCATTTTTAAAAATTTTTACCTCTCCAATCATTTGCTCTATACCATGCACCATTGCAGCACTAACTCCCGATTGAGATGACTCACTTTCTGGTTTTGCGGCAGACATATCCCAGCCTGTATAAACTTTTCTAACTTCATCAAGTTCAGATATTGCTATATGAGCCAATATATTTGTTAGTCCTGGACTTGCTCCAAGACCTATAATAGCTGTAATATTTGCCTTTTTTGCATCTTCATTCATTTGAAGCATCTTTTCGGTTGGCTCCCAATCATCGCAGATATCAAAGTAGTGTGTATTAGTTTGAATTGCAGCTTTGAGTATGGGTTCTGCAAATAAAAAGAATGGGCCGGTCGTATTGACTACAATATCAACTTTTGACATTTCCGATTTCAGGGTTTCAAAGTCTCTGATATCTAATTTTAAACCTTCAACTCTATTATCAAAATGTGAAGCAAACTTTTTTGCCGATAAAGAGTTAACGTCTGCTACATAAATCTTTTCAATCTGTTTTATGCTGTGCAAGTATTGAACTGCATATCTTCCCATGCCACCACTTCCACCTAATGATAAGACCTTCATAAATTACTCCCACTCAATAGTTCCAGGTGGTTTTGAAGTAGTATCGTATACCACTCTATTTATGCCCTTAACCTCATTTATTATTCTTGTTGAAACTTTACTCAAAAATTCACTCTTGAAAGGATAAAAATCTGCAGTCATTCCATCTACAGACGTAACAGCTCTTAATCCGCAGACTTGTTCATATGATCTATGATCACCCATAACACCAACAGTTTTAATTGGCATCAAGACTGCAAATGCTTGCCAAATTTTATCGTATAAACCTGCTTCTTTAATTTCTTCGATATATATATTATCGGCTTCTTGTAAAATTTTTACTCTAGCTGCTGTTACCTCACCTAATATTCTTATTCCCAATCCGGGACCTGGAAATGGATGTCTGTTAATGAATTTTTTTGGTAGTCTCATCTCCAGCCCTAATTTTCTAACTTCATCCTTAAAAAGTTCTCTTAAAGGTTCAATAAGTTTAAGTTTCATTCTTTTTGGTAAACCGCCGACATTATGATGAGATTTAATAACTGATGTAGGACCGCCATGGAAGCTCTGACTTTCGATTACATCAGGATAAATAGTTCCTTGAGCTAAATATTTGGCACGTTTTATTTTGTTTGCCTCTTGGTTAAATATTTTAATAAAAAGATTACCTATTATTTTTCTCTTTTTTTCTGGATCTGTGGCACCCTTTAGGACTTTTATAAATGTATTTCTTGAGTCTTTGACTATTAATCGAGATTTAAAATGTTTTTTAAACATTTTTACTACCTCTTTTGTTTCATTTAGTCTCATTAAACCTGTATCAACATAAATACATGTTAATTGCTTATTTATGGCTTTTGAAATTATAGCTGCAGTAACAGTACTATCCACACCACCCGACAATCCACAAATTACCTGATCCTTATGAACTGAATGTTTAATCTCAGTAATCTGATTTCTTAAATGATTTTTCATGTTCCAGTTTCTTTTTATCTTACAAATTCTAAATATAAAATTTTCGATTATCTTGTGGCCATTGGGTGTATGCACAACTTCAGGATGAAATTGTAGACCGTAAAAAGATTTTTTTTTATTCTCGACTGCTGCAAACTTAGTATTTGAACTTGATGCAATACTTTTAAAATCTCTTGGTAGACTAATAACCTTATCGCCATGGCTCATCCAGACATAATTCGAGCTCTTTTCTTTACTAAATCCTGAGAATAAAACACTTTTTTTTGATGGCTTTATAAGTGTTTTACCAAATTCTCTTTTTTTTGAAATTTTTACTTTCCCACCAAGTTGGTAACATAATAATTGCATACCATAGCAAATTCCCAATATTGGAATATTTAAATTAAATATTCTTTTATCAATTTTTGGAGTATTTGACTTATGAACACTT
>CABZIW010000004.1 GCA_902526005.1 uncultured Pelagibacteraceae bacterium | reverse complement strand
GCAATGGTCGAATTTTATGAAAAACTTTTTGGTTGTAAGCCAATGTACAAAAGCAATGATATTGCTTTTTTGGCTTTTGATGAGGAGCATCATCGTATTGCAATTGCGAATACTGAGCCAGGAGTAAAGAAATTAGGATTTATTCCAAAGATTATATTAGCTTTGAGAAATTGGCTTAATAAAAATATTCCAACAACTATTGGATTAGACCATATTTCTTATTGCCTTAACCCAATCGATAAGTGGTTTGATTTTTATCATAAGGCAAAGGATAGAGGTCTTGAGCCTTACTGGACAATCAACCATGGCTGGATAACGGGAATGTATTATAAAGACCCAGACGGTAATCTTGTAGAATTATTTTTTGAGCATTGGACAAATGATGAAGAATATAAAAATGAAATTTCTGCTAGAGGTTTTCCTGAAGAGCCAGTAGGTACGAACATGGATATCGATATACTCTATCAAATGTACAAAAACGGTGAATCACTAAAAAATCTTACAAAAAAAGGAAACACGGTTCCTGAGGGTAAGAAGCCGGTTGCAGGAATTCAGGCTGCTATTAATATGCGTAAAAAATTTAAATAAACATATGGATCTTTATGATCAAAATCTTACTCCAAGAATTGTATTTACCATCATAACAGTTGTATTAACGATTGGACCCACTATTGCCGATTTTAATAAAACACACGCAACTCATCCTGATTGGACAGGACATGCTCGCTTTCATGTGGTTTGGCAAGTCTTAGGTTTTTATCCGATAATGATATTAAATTTAATTGTTCTATGGATCAATATTTCAAACTTTTACTATCCATATCAGTTATTCTTTTGGCTTTTCTGGTATGTTGGCTTTGTAGGATCTTTTTTGATCACATTATTGAGCATGCCATTATTTAAAGGCAAACTGTCTGACCCTGGAGGAAGAACTCCTTTTTTGTATACATTTGGTAAGAAATTTAAACTTTTACCAGGTAAGGATAAACATTTACCCTTCAAGATAAATGGAGAAGTGAAGACGTATAAAGTAGATGAAAATTTGCACAATTTAGTTTTACCTTCAATAATTGTCGTTATAACTTCTATTTATTTCATAGTTCTATAAAAGAGCACATTCATGTTTGAGTATTTTTTTCCATTATTATTACTTTGCATTATTCAATCTGGCACTCCTGGTCCGAATAATATTATGCTAACGGCTTCAGGAAAAAACTTTGGTTATGTAAAAACAATTCCTCATATGACAGGTGTTGTCTTTGGGTTTTTAACTTTATTGATTGTGATGGGATTAGGATTAATATCTGTTTTTACGAGCTACCCAATTGCACAAACTATTTTGCAAATACTAGGCTCGCTATATTTACTATACTTGTCGTATAGAATTTATTTTACTTATAGTTCAGATAATGAGGATCGATCAAAGCCAATAACATTCATAGAATCATCTCTTTTTCAATATGTTAATCCAAAAGGTGTTATGATGGCAATTACGACTATTTCTATTTATACGGACTATAAAAACTTTGAGTTTATAGACAGTTTTCTTGAAGGAATGGTTTTTGTACTATTGGGCTTTACCATATCGAATACTTTTTCAGTTCTCACTTGGACATCAGTCGGAGTTTTTTTGAATAATTTCATAAAGTCGAAGGCTGCAATTAGAAATTTTAATGGCTTAATGGCAACTTTACTTGTTTTAACAGTTATATGGATTAATTATGAATTCTATGGATCTTAATAGAAAATTAATAACTTATTTAGTTTTAGGACATTGCCTTATCATCGCCATATCAAATTATTTAGTGCAGTTCCCAATAAATATATTTGGTTTGGATTATACAATTGGTACATTCACATTCCCAATTATTGTTTTGGCAACAGATTTAACTGTACGACTTTCAAATGCAAAAAATGCACGCAAAGTTATTGGTTTTGCTTTCGTGCCGGCTTTCATAATTTCATATATATTTGCTGACTTCAGAATAGCAATTGCGTCTGTTTTAGCTTATTCAATCGGACAGTTACTTGATGTATTTTTATTTTCGAAAGTAAGGGACAGAGTAGGTGATGATGGGTTAAATTTGGGTTCTTATTGGTATCTTGCGCCTGTTGTAAGTACCTTTTTTGCTCAATTAATAGACACATATCTGTTTTATGGCGTAGCATTTTACAATTCCACAGATGACTTTATGCGTGAAAATTGGGATTTGATTGCATTAAATGATTTCATTCTTAAGCTAGCAGTTTGCTATCTAGCATTTTTACCAATTTATGTTTTAATTCTTAATAGAACTTTTAATTATATAAGAACACGCACTTAGAATAATGATATTTACTTCTATTACACCTGAAGCTTTTGATCATAAAAATATTCCAAATGACATTCATGAAATGAATGATCATATAAAAAAATTACTAGTCAACGCACCTCCATCCCATGAAATACCGTTTGAGGTTTTGCAAGATATAAGAAGACAAGGCGGTGGATTACTTGCGTTTCAGCCATACTCTGATCGTGCTGAAAATAGACAAGTGGGTGATGGTGACCAGAAAGTAACGATACGAATATTTAATCATGATAGTCCTGATTTTATCTATATGCATATTCACGGTGGCGGTCACTGTATCGGCGCTGCAGATATGCAAGACCAATCTTTGGAAAAAGTTTCAAAAGAGCTGAATTGTGTTGTTGTAAGCGTGGAATATCGTCTAGCACCAACCAATCCTTATCCTGCCGCTCCAGATGATTGTGAAACAGCCGCTACTTGGTTGATAGAAAATTCAAAAAAGGAATTCAATACTGAAAAGATTATAATTGGTGGCGAGTCGGCTGGTGCAAACTTATCAGCAGTTACATTGTTGAGATTGAAGAGTAAAGGGCTGCTAGATACTATCAAAGGAGCAAACCTTATTTATGGATCTTATGATGCTCGTCTAACTCCAAGCGCAATCAGACAAGAAGGTTCTGATGAGATTTTCTTATTATCATATGCCATGATTAGAAAATTTAGGGACTCATATTTTCAGGGAGATGTAGACAAAAGTTTACCAGATGTTTCTCCTATACAAGGTGATTTAAGCGGAATGCCTCCAGCACTATTTACAGTCGGAACAAGAGATTTATTGCTTGACGATTCATTATTTATGTTTGGTCGATGGCTAAGTTATGGTTCTAATGCTGAGATTATAATTGTACCTGGAGCAGATCATGCTTTTAATGCATTTCCATCAGAAACAACTACCTTGGTTGAAAATAAGATTAACGAGTTTTTGCAATCAGTTCTCTAAATTACTGAGATAGTTTTCAGCTACACGTTGCCCTAAGTTGTAATCAGCTTTCAAAATATCAACATTTTTAGAGTCTCTTTTTGATTTAAGTCTTGTTGGTGGACATAATTGGATTACTTCACAATCTTTAGGAGGGTTATGTATGAAATCTAAAGCAGTGTTGTAAGTTTTGTCATGCTTAAGCAGAGCTTTTCTAAGTTCAGGATATTCTTTAGAAAAAAATGCGCCAATATAATTTTCAAGTTTAAGTTTTCTCTTAAATTTTTCTTCATAAGTTCTAATAACTATGATGCGTTTGGCGCCGAGCTCATAAGCCTTTCTGACAGGCAGAGGATCAGCTACGCCGCCATCAAATTTACGACGTCCGTCTATCATGCTGGGTGTTCTTACTAGTACAGGCAAAGTTCCAGATGCTATCATTTTAGGCATCCATTCATCGTCTCCAAATTCATGATATTCAGCTTGAGCGCTAAGAGCATCAGTCACAACCGCAATATATTTTTTGCCTTCAACAGTTTTTCTAATTTTTTCCATATTTGGCTTAAACATTTTCTCACCGTCTTCGTACATTTTATGAAATTTGATTATGTCGCCACCTGTGAAGATATTTTTATAATCTAAGTAATCTCCTCGCGCAGCATAAAGCATCTTTTCTAAATTGTTGTCAGTTTCTCTAATGAGGTACCAGCAAAGAACTGCCACACCATTTGATACTCCAATATAAATATCGAATGGATCGTAATCCCTTTTTATAAATGTATCTGTGATTCCGAAAGAAAATACACCTCTTTGTCCGCCACCTTCAACAATTAGAGCTGTTTTTTTATTTTCCATGATACAATAAATTAGTAAGGATATATAAGAAATCAAATGTGTTCGATAGTAATTTTAAAACAAAGTGACTCTGAGTGGCCCATTATAATTGGTGCCAATCGAGATGAAATGAGTAATCGAGACGCTTTACCACCTGGTCGTCATTGGGACGAAAGGCCACATATTTTCGCAGGCAAGGACATGACGGCGGGCGGTACCTGGATAGGAATTAATGACTTTGGTGTCGTCGCTGCAATTATGAATAGAATGAACAGCCTTGGACCTATGGATAATAAAAGAAGTAGAGGTGAATTGGTTCTTGATGCACTAGATCATGCAGATGCATCTGAAGCATTAAATTCAATAATTGAAATCGAAAAAGACTCATATAGGGGTTTTAACATGTTCATAGCAGATAATTTAAATGCATATTGGATCAAGTCAGATGAAAAAAATTCTGTAATTGAATATTTCAATATACCTGATGGCTTATCAATTATAACAGCTTATGATCGAAATGATTTAAATTCTAAGCGCATAAAAACTTATTTATCAAAATTTGCTTTATCTGTTGATCCAAAACCAGGTAAAGATGAATGGCAGGACTGGGAAATGTTATTAGGCAGTACATATTCTGATAACAATGATCCTTTGTCAGCAATGTGTGTGAAAACAGACATGGGTTTTCAAACTGTATCTTCAACACTTATCGCTCTACCAAGTTTTCAACCCAAGATGGGATCGGCAAAGCCTGTCTACAAATTTGCCAATGGCTCACCAGACTCGGCAAGTTTTATGGAAATGGATATTTGAGTTCTGTATTTGCTCTTTAAATTATTGATTTCTATATACTATTTTTCTTAGAAATTACTAAACAAGCTCATATTTAGTATTGTTAGATGATTATGAATTATTATAATCTTCAATCTTATTAATAATTGGAGCTTTTAAATGACTGATTGCTATATTTATGACACTGTAAGAACCCCTCGTGGTAAGGGTAAAAAAAATGGAACCCTTCATGAAGTAACTGCACTGGAACTTGCAACTCAAGTTTTAAATAATATTAAAGATAGAACAAAAATTGATACAGCAGATGTTGATGATGTTGTACTAGGATGTGTTGCGCCAGTTGGTGAACAAGGTGCCTGTATTGCAAGAACAGCAGTGTTAAATGCCGACTATGATCAATCAGTTTCAGGTGTTCAGATCAATAGATTTTGTGCATCTGGTTTAGAAGCTACTAATATGGCAGCTGCACAAGTAATGTCTGGACAGTCACAAATGTCCATCGGCGGCGGTGTTGAGTCTATGTCTAGAGTTCCAATGGGCTCGGATGGTGGCGCGATGGTTGCTGACCCTTCAGTTGCAATAAAAAATTACTTTGTTCCACAAGGTATTAGTGCAGACTTAATTGCTACCAAATATGGTTTCTCAAGAGATGATGTAGATAGTTATGCTGTTGAAAGTCAAAAGAGGGCAAAAAAAGCTTGGGATGAAAAAAGATTTTCAAAATCAATAACACCCGTGAAAGATATCAATGGCTTGACAGTGCTCGATCATGATGAACATATGAGACCTGATGCTACAATGCAATCACTTGGTTCTTTAGATCCATCTTTTGCAATGATGGGTGAAATGGCAGGTTTTGATGCTACTATTCAACAACGATACCCTGAAGTTGAAGCTGTTAATCATGTACACACTGCTGGCAATTCATCAGGAATAGTTGACGGAGCAGCTGGAATACTGCTTGGAAACAAAGAGATGGGTGACAAATATGGTTTGAAGGCTCGTGCTAAAATCAAAGGTTTTGCTTCAACAGGTTCTGAGCCAAGCATCATGCTTACTGGTCCTGGTTATGTTTCTGACAAACTACTAAAAAACTTAGGCATGAGCAAAAGTGACATTGACTTGTGGGAGCTTAACGAAGCATTTGCAGTTGTTGTACTAAAATATATGGAACATATGGGGATTGACCACTCAGACATTAACGTAAATGGGGGCGCAATTGCTATGGGGCATCCATTGGGTGCAACTGGAGCTATGATCTTAGGAACTGTACTTGATGAGTTAGAGAGAAGCAATAAGTCTACTGCTCTTGCCACACTTTGTGTTGGCGGTGGTATGGGAACTGCAACCGTAATTGAGCGCGTTTAATAACTTAAAATTTTAGGACAAAAATCATGGCTGATGTAACTTATGAAATAGATAGCGACGGTGTTGCCGTTGTAACGTGGGATTTGGAAAATCGTTCAATGAACGTTTTAAATTTTCAATCTCTTGGTGAATATAGATCAATTATTGAGAAATTAATCTCAGATGAGTCAGTAAAGGGTATTGTTCTGAGAAGTGCAAAAGACGCATTCATAGCTGGCGCGGATTTAACATCATCTGAAGTTTTTGGTTTTGATAGCGTTCAAGAAGATAAAGTTAAAGCTGCAGAAAAAATTTATAATGGCAACATGGACATGCAGTTATTGTTCAGAAGCATGGAAACATCTGGTAAGCCATTCGTAGCTGCGATAAACGGTCATGCTTTAGGTGGTGGGTTTGAAATATGTCTTGCCTGTCACTATCGTGTAGCGATAGATAATGATAAAATTCAGATCGGACAACCTGAAGCAAAAGTTGGTTTGATACCTGGTGCAGGTGGAACTCAAAGAGTCCCAAGACTTGCCGGTGTAACGCAAGAGATAATGGGCTTTCTACTAGCAGGTACTCCATTTACTCCCAAAAAAGCTCTAAGTGCTGGCCTTATTAACGAAGTCACGGACTCAGATAACTTAATAAATGCAGCAAAAAAATATATTGTGGATGGCGGAAAATCAGTTCAACCATGGGACGAAAAAGGTTTTAGGTTTCCGGGGGGCCTTCCTTATACCCCAAAAGGTGCAATGATTTGGGCTGCGGCATCATCTTCATTGAGAAAAAATTCTTATAATAACTATCCTGCACAAACTGCAATCCTCTCTGCTGTTTATGAAGGCGTTCAAGTGCCGATTGATGCAGCGCTGAGAATTGAAGCACGTTATTTTACAAAAGTTGTAATGGATCCTAGATCTCAAAATATGGTTCGAAGCCTATTTGTGAATATGCAAGCCTTAAGTAAGGGAGCCAGAAGACCAAAAGATTTCGACAAATATGATGTTAAAAAGATCGGAATTCTTGGGGCAGGCTTGATGGGTGCTGGGATTGCTTATGTTACTGCTAAAGCAGGTATTGAAGTTGTATTAATTGACATGGATCAAGCTGCAGCAGAAAAAGGAAAAGAATATTCCACTAAGATTTTAGATAAACAATTAAGCAAGAAAAAAACTACTGAAGAAAAAAAAGAAAAGCTATTAAGTCTCATTACACCTACGACTGATTACTCTCTTTTAAAGGGTGCGGATCTTATTGTTGAGGCAGTATTTGAAAATAGGGACATAAAAGCAGATGTAACCGCTAAAGCAGAAGCGCAAATATCAGAAACTGCTGTATTTGGTTCTAATACATCTACTTTGCCAATTACAGGTTTAGCTCAAAATTCAAGCCGGCCTGCAAACTTCATAGGTATACATTATTTTTCACCGGTAGAGAGAATGCCTTTAGTTGAGATCATTATGGGAAAAGAAACTTCTCAAGAAACACTTGCAAAAACTATGGATTACGTTCAAAAAATTAGAAAAACCCCAATAGTTGTAAACGACAGTCGAGGTTTTTATACAAGTCGTGTATTTGGGACATACACTGGTGAAGGTGTTGCAATGTTAGCAGAGGGTATAAAACCTGCTCTAATTGAAAATGCTGGTAAGATGACAGGTATGCCAATGGCTCCTCTGGCTCTTTCTGATGCTGTAGCGTTAGATTTAGCTTGGAAAGTTACAACTCAAACGAAAAAAGACTTTGAAGCAGAAGGTAAAGAATTTCCAATAACTCCAATGTATTCAATTATGGAAGAAATGGTTGAAAAGCAAGGAAGGTTTGGAAAGAAAAACAATAAAGGCTTTTACGAGTATCCTGAAAATGGAAAAAAATACCTATGGCCTGAACTGTCTAACTTATGCAAAGAATGTGACGATCAACCTGATGTTGAGGAATTAAAGAAAAGGTTTCTTTATATTCAAGCGCTTGAAACTGCTAAATGCTATGAAGAAAACGTACTAACAGATGTTAGAGATGCAGACATTGGGGCAATACTCGGTTGGGGAATGGCACCATGGACCGGAGGTCCACTATCCTTCATCGATATGGTTGGTGTTAAAGAATTTGTGGCTGAAGCTGATAAACTTGCACAAAAATATGGAGAAAGATTTACTCCATGTAAAATGCTTCGTGATATGGCAGCTAAAAATGAGAGTTTCCACAAGAGCGGTAGCTCTAGTCAAGCAGCATAAATAAGACTACTATAATACTTATAACTTTTACTGATTTGAGAGGATCTATATGGCAAATACTACACCTACGACTAATTCTTTGGAAAATTATTTCTTACCTTTTACTGCAAATAAAGACTTTAAGAAGGATCCAAGATTATTAGACAGAGGTGAGGGAGTATACTACTGGAACCATAAAGGTGACCAGGTAATAGATGCTTCATCCGGTCTATTTTGTGTTCCATTGGGACACGGCAGAAAAGAAATAGCTGAAGCTGTACATCAGCAATTGTTAAAATTAGATTACTCTCCAAGCTTCCAAGTTTCTCATTTACCTGCTTTTGCATTAGCTGAGAAAGTAGCAAATCTTCTACCGGGTGATTTAAACAATGTATTCTTCACAATTTGTGGATCTACTGCAATAGACTCTGCAATTAAAATAATTCAGGCATATCAGCACGCAATTGGACAATCGCAACGTGTAAGATTTGTATCAAGAGAGCGCGCATACCATGGTGTAAATATCGGAGGTACTTCTTTAAGCGGCATGATTAAAAACCGTGAGATATTTACTGCAACAATGCCTGGAGTTATTCATTTAAGACACACTTGGTTAGAAGAAAATAAATACACAAAAGGTCAGCCGCAACATGGAGCTCATCTTGCTGAGGATCTTCAGAGGTTCGTAGAAATGTATGGTCCCGAGTCTATTGCTGGGTGTTTCGTTGAACCCATTGCTGGCTCAACAGGAACCATTGTTCCACCTATTGGATATTTAGAAAGGCTAAGAGAAATTTGTGATAAATATGGAATTGTTCTTGTTTTTGACGAAGTAATAACTGGTTTTGGGAGAACAGGAAAATCATTTGGGGCTGTGAAATACAATGTACAGCCTGATATGATTACTATGGCAAAGGCTATTACCAATGGAGCGCAGCCTATGGGGGCAGTTGGTGTTTCAGATAAAATTTACAATGCAATTGTTGATAATGGACCAGAGCACGGAGTAGAGTTTTTTCACGGATATACTTACTCAGGTCATCCAGCTTGTGTAGCAGCTTCTCTTGCTACTTTGGATGTATATGAGAAAGAGGATGTGTTTGCGAGAGCAGAAAAGATGTCACCATATTTCATAGACGCTGTGTTTGATGCATTTCAGGATATACCAATTGTTACAGATGTAAGAGC
Organism: uncultured Pelagibacteraceae bacterium; assembly: GCA_902526005.1. Lineage (GTDB taxonomy): Bacteria > Pseudomonadota > Alphaproteobacteria > Pelagibacterales > AG-422-B15 > CACNXQ01. The sequence goes on along the minus strand of CABZIW010000004.1, from coordinate 94,753 downwards.
TGATGGAATGATGGCTGCTTTTGATCTAGCGATTGATAAAAACCCTGGCGTGAGAGGATATGATGCTCAAAAGAAGACGTTTGCTAATGGTGTTCACATAAAATTTACTGGGGATGCTGGTATAGTTGCTCCTGCATTAATTGCTGAAGAAAAACACATAGATGAAATGCTTCAAAGAATTAAAGAGGTATTAGTAAAATACTAGCATCTTGTATGTCAAAGCTTCCTTCACACACAGAGGTTGTCATTATTGGAGGAGGCATTGCTGGTACAAGCATTGCATACCACCTTGCTGAGAGAAATGTTCAGGTCACATTGGTTGAGAGAAAGAGTCTAACTTGTGGTACAACTTGGCATGCAGCTGGATTGGTTGGTCAATTAAGGGCAACAAAAAATCTTACAAAAATGGCCAAGTATTCAACGGAGCTTTATCATAAGCTTAATCAGAAAGAAGATCTATCAGCTGGATTTTTGATAAATGGTTCAGTTTCTATTGCTGAAAATGAGGGACGTTATCAAGAAATGAGCAGAGGCGCGTCAATGGGTCGAAGTTATGGATTGGAAATAAATGAAATTTCAATTGATGAAGTAAAAGAGAAATACCCACTTCTAGATACAAAGCATGTAAAAGGAGCTTGGTTTTTGCCTCAGGACGGTCAAATTAACCCGGTAGACATTACAATGTGCCTTGCAAAAGAAGCAAGAAGAATGGGTGCAAACATTATTGAAAATAACAAAGTCATTTCAATCGAACAAGAAGGTGACAAAGTCACAAAAGTTATCACAGAACTAGGTGATATTACATGTGATAAGATTGTTATATCTGCTGGAATGTGGAGTAGGGAAGTAGGTAAAATGTGCGGGGTAAATATTCCTCTGCATGCATGTGAACATTTTTACGCTGTAACTGAATATTCAGAAGATATACCAAAAAATTTACCCATCTTAAGAAACCCAGATGCCTATATTTATGTGAAGGAAGACGCTGGAAAACTTTTAATAGGCGCCTTTGAAAAGAAAGCAAAACCTTGGGGCATGAACGGTATTCCTGAGGATTTCGAATTTGATAGTTTGCCAAACGATCTTGATCATTTCGGACCTATTTTAATGGAAGCAATGGATAGGCTTCCAATACTGAATGAGCTTGGCATTAAAACATATTTTAATGGACCTGAAAGCTTCACACCTGATGATAGGTATTATTTAGGCAAAGTTCCTTACAAAGAAAATATATTTGTTTCAACTGGCTTCAATTCAATAGGAATACAATCTGCTGGAGGAGTTGGCAAAGTTATGGCTGATTGGATTATAAATGACAAAAGTAAGATTGATTTGTGGGATGTAGATGTCGCTAGAGTATTAGATTTTCAAGATGATGATGAATATCTAAGAGAAAGAAGCTCTGAAACACTTGGGCTCTTGTATGCTGTGCATTGGCCATACTATCAATTTGAAACTTCTAGAAACAAAATTAAATCACCACTTTACGCCCAACTTGAAAAAGAAGGAGCTTGCTTTGGAGAAGCGGCTGGATGGGAAAGGCCAAATTGGTTTACCAATAATGGTCAAAGACCTCAATATCAATACTCGTATCATAAACAAAACTGGTTTGAAAACGTAAGGAGCGAATGTGTTGCTGTAAGAAATGATATTGGCTTATTTGAACTTACATCTTTTTCTAAGTTTATTATTCGAGGAGATGATGTAGTTAATTTTTTAAATTATATGTGTGTAAGTGAGATGAATGTACCAGTTGGGCGAATTATATATACACAAATGTTAAATGACGAAGCTGGAACAGAAGGTGACATTACTTTTACGAGAATAAGTGAAAATGAATATATGTTTGTTACAGGTCCAACTGCACATAATAAAGACTATTACTGGTTATTATCTCATTCAAAAAAATTTAAAAATATAGAAATTATTGACGTTACGAAACAATATGGCTGTCTTTCAATAATGGGACCCAACTCAAGGGAGCACCTTCAAAGAATATGTAATGAGGATATTTCAAATGAAACATTACCGTTTGGATTTTCTAAGAAAATAAATCTTGGCGGCACTGAATGTAGGCTTCATAGAATAACATATGTAGGCGAGCTGGGTTTTGAAATATACATTCCTTATAATAATTTGGAAAAAGTATTCGATGTTGTTTATGCAAAAAATGGAAAGAGCCCAGTAAAACTTGCAGGCTATCATGCACTAAATTCACTGAGAATGGAAAAAGGATATCTTCATTGGGGGCATGATATTGGAGTTGAGGAAAACCCTTTTGAAGCGGGTGTTGGATTTTGTGTAAATCTTAATAAAAAGAATCCTTTTTTAGGACAGGCAGCACTTGAAGAAAAGAAGAAATCTGGTCTCAGTAAAAGAAAAGTAAATTTTGCATTATCTAACAATGACTTATTAATTTATCACAATGAGCCAATCTATTTTGACGGTAAGATTGTTGGTGAAATTTCTTCAGGTATGTATGGTTTCTACTTAGACAAATCATTGGGCATGGGTTACATTTCAAACAATGACAGCTATTCTATTGAAGAAATGATGAGTCATCAAAAATTTGAAATTGAAGTTGCAGAAACTAAATATTCTGCAGAGGGGTCAATAAATTGTTTTTATGATCCAGGCAGAGAAAAAATATTAGTATAGAAAGTATTGTTATGACTAAAATGACCACAGAAGAAGCATTCGTTAAAGTTTTACAAAAACACGGAATACAGCACGCATTTGGAATAATTGGATCTGCATTCATGCCAATTTCCGATTTATTTCCAAAAGCAGGCATTACTTTCTGGGATGTAGCTCATGAAAATAATGGCGGTATAATCGCAGACGGCTATACAAGAGCGACAGGAAAAATGTCTATGTGCATTGCACAAAATGGCCCGGGCATTACGAACTTTGTTACGCCAATAAAAACTGCATACTGGAATCACACTCCAATGCTTCTAGTTACTCCACAAGCGGCTAATAAAACTATAGGACAAGGTGGCTTTCAAGAAGTAGAACAAATGGCATTGTTTAAAGATATGGTTTGCTACCAGGAGGAAGTGAGAGATCCTACTAGAGTTGCAGAAGTACTAAATCGAGTAATTTCAAAAGCATTCAAAGGTTCCGCGCCAGCACAAATAAATATTCCTCGCGACATGTGGACACAAGTTATAGATATCGAGTTGCCGCCAATAATAAAATTTGAGAGACCATCTGGAGGAAGCGAAGCAATAAAAGAAGCAGCAAAACTTTTATCTAATGCTGACTTTCCAGTAATATTATCAGGAGCTGGGGTGGTCTTAGCTGATGCAATCAATGACTGCAAAGCTTTAGCTGAAAAATTAGATTCACCTGTTGCTTCAGGCTATCAACATAATGATAGTTTTCCAGGTAGTCATCCACTTGCAGTGGGGCCTTTAGGTTATAACGGCTCAAAAGCTGCTATGGAGTTAATTTCTAAAGCAGACGTTGTTCTTGCATTAGGCACTAGACTTAACCCATTTTCAACATTGCCTGGCTACGGAATAGATTATTGGCCAAAAGATGCAGCTATTATTCAGGTCGATATAAATTCTGATAGAATTGGATTAACAAAAAAAGTTTCAGTAGGTATATGCGGTGATGCAAAACAAGTTGCCCAGCAACTATTAAATAGCCTTTCTCCCGAAGCAGGAAACAAAAATAGAGATGAGAGGAAAGCTATAATTCATCAAACCAAATCTGCTTGGTTACAAACATTGAGTAGTATGGACCATGAAGATGACGATCCTGGAACATCATGGAATGAGGAAGCTAGAGTCAGGGATGCAGATCGCATGTCTCCTCGCATGGCTTGGAGGGCAATACAGAATGGCTTGCCAAAAAATGCAATAATTTCATCCGACATAGGCAATAACTGTGCAATTGGAAATGCTTATCCAACATTTGAAGAAGGTAGAAAATATTTAGCTCCTGGTCTTTTTGGGCCTTGCGGTTATGGTTTCCCTTCAGTTTTAGGAGCTAAAATAGGCTGCCCAAATATTCCTGTTGTTGGTTTCGCTGGAGATGGAGCTTTTGGCATAAGCATGAATGAAATGACATCTTGCGCTAGGGAAGAATGGCCTGCAATTACAATGGTGATATTTAGAAACTATCAGTGGGGCGCCGAAAAAAGAAATTCGATATTATGGTATGACAATAATTTCGTTGGTACCGAATTAGATCCAGAATTAAGCTACGCAAAAGTTGCAGAAGGCTGTGGATTGAAGGGTGTTATAGTTAAAACCATGGATGAGTTGACAAATTCACTCAGAACTGCGTGTGAAGAACAGTCAAACGGAGTTACAACTTTTATTGAGGTTATTTTAAATCAAGAACTTGGAGAACCTTTCAGACGAGATGCAATGAAAAAACCAGTAGAAGTTGCCGGCATCAATCCTGATGACATGAGCCAAGAGCAACACGGTTAAACTCTTTGAAGAGTGTGCATTCGCGACCTTGCACTATCTTTGTGGTTAGGTAAAGCAATAAAAGGTTTTGATAATTTGATATAATTGTATTCATTCGATCTTTTCTCTAATTCACGCTTAAATCCAAGTTTTGAGAAAATTTTTTCAGAAATAGAGAGTATGAGATAACCCCCAGGCTTTGTTAATCTAATTAATTCCTTTATTGATGACGGTCCAACATGACCTGACGTCAAAACACCTGTGCATATAACTAAATCAAATTGATTTCCTTTTAAACTTGTTTTTTTGCTTAACGACTCGCAAACTAGTTTTTTATATATTTTTTTAGAGCGAGCTACTCTTAACATATCTTTTGAATAATCTATCCCTACGATATTATTGTAACGAAGAGCTTTCAAAACTTCAGCGACATAGCCAGTACCACACCCTGCATCAAGAATTTTTGAGCCTTTCTTTACAGTTATATACTTTTCTAGAATCTGTTTAACTTTACTTGGGTAAGCGTAGCCCCAGTCTTTTAAGTCACTGTCATAACCGTCAGCCCATTCCCTATAATGTTTTTTTAGGCGGGTTGAATTCTTTTCCTTATAAACAATGTTTAGCCATTTTTTACCCATAATGAGCGCTTTCCTCTTTTGAATATTTAATAAATAGTATAAAAATTAGTCATATATGTTGATCGGTGTTCCTAAAGAAATTAAGCCGCAAGAAAATAGAGTAGGCCTAACTCCTGAAAGTGTAAAGGAACTTATTGATGATGGTAATGAAGTAATCATTGAAAGAACAGCCGGTCAGGGGTCAGGTTTTGACGATCAAAATTATAAGGATGTTGGGGCAACAGTTTTTGAAAATGCGCAAGATATTTTCGACCGCGCTGAGTTGATCATTAAAGTTAAAGAGCCTCAAGATAATGAAATAAAAAAATTAAAAGATGATCAGCTGCTATTCACATATTTGCACCTTGCTGCAAGTAAAGCATTGACAGAAGGATTAATGAATTCCGGCGCAACATGTATAGCTTACGAAACTATAACCGATAATAATGGAAGGCTTCCATTACTGGCTCCAATGAGTGAAGTAGCCGGCAGAATTTCAATACAAGCAGGAGCCAGAGCTCTTGAAATGACAAACAAAGGAAGAGGCGTGTTATTATCTGGCGCAACAGGAGCACCGCCAGCTAAAGTTGTAATTATTGGATGTGGAGTTGTAGGTTTTAATGCCGCTCTTATTGCGCATGGAATGAAATCAAATGTAACGCTTATTGATCAATCTGAAGCAAGGCTCAATGAATTAAAAAATTATTTTAATGATGAAGTCAATACATCAATATCAACACCTGAAACTATAGCCGAAGAAGTTAAAAACTGTGACTTACTAATAGGAGGTGTGCTGATCCCAGGCTCTAGTGCGCCCAAATTAGTATCGGATGACCTAGTTTCTCAGATGAAAAAAGGGGCAGCCATCGTGGATGTTGCAATAGATCAAGGTGGGTGCATTGAAACCAGCAAGCCTACTACCCACGCAGACCCAGTTTATATTAAACATGATGTGGTACATTACTGTGTAACCAATATGCCTGGGTGCGTTCCCCGTACATCCACCATCTCTCTAAATCAAGCTACACTTCCGTTCGTAAAAAAATTAGCGAGAGAAGGGTTAAAAAAAGCATTATCTGATGACAGGAATTTTATGAATGGACTAAATGTTATAAAAAATAAATGCACTCAAGCAGATGTAGCAAGAGATCTGAACATCACTTTTACAAACCCTGAAGATTTAGTTGCCTAAATACTTTTTGCTGCCTTTGATAGATTTTTTAATTTAAGCATAGCCATATCCCTACTTAAATATCCAAGACCACAATCAGGAGCTGCTATAAGTCTCTCTTTATCAATATGGTTTAGACAGGACAGCAATCTATCCCTTATCACATCAATTTCTTCCACTTCACTTGAGGCGACCTTTATTAACCCAAAAATTATTTTTTTTGATTTATACAACTCAAGTAGTTTTAAATCATTGTGTCTATGAGCATCTTCAATAGATATGGTATCAATCAGACTGTTCTCTAAGGCATCTGCAATTTGAAAATAACTTATTAACGGCGCTTTAGGATAATCATCTGCATCAATTTTATCTGGATATCCACAACATATATGAGTTATCTTTTCACAGTCTGTAACTCCATGAAAACATCTTTCAAGATTATCTATACCAAATTCGATTGCCTCTTTTGATTTTCTTGCAAATAAAGGTTCGTCTACTTGTATATATTTACAGCCAGAATTGACTAGTGACTTTATTTCTTTATTTATTGCCTCTCCTAAATCTACTCCTAACATTTTATGATCATTATAAAATTCATCAGCAATCGTATCTGTGATAGTCAATGGTCCAGGTATTGTAACTTTAATAGGGTTTTTTGATATTGACTGATTCAATTCGTATTCTTTATTTAAAAACGATCCATTGAATTCAACTTTATTTGTGATTGTTGGAAGCCAACAATCATAATTGCCTGTTCTCGCTGTTTTCTTTGTTAGTTTTTGAAAATCGATCCCACTAAGATGCCTACAATGATAATGAATATAATTTTCTCGTCTCACCTCACCGTCTGTAATGATATCAATCCCGCACTCAATTTGATCTTTAATAATACTCTGTGAGGCAAGTTTTATTTGAACCTCATATTCTTCTCCCATTTTTTGTCTTGCCTGTTCCCACTTAGATGTTGGGTATTCAGCATCTGTTCCTTTCTCATCCTTGAACCAATCAGGTAAATCTAAGAAATCCGGTTTAGGATAAGCGCCAATTGTAGTTGTTAAAATCATACAAAAAGTCTATTTATAACAATAATTTAGCCAAGAAATAACTGAGCTAAAAAATAAAAATAATAATCATTTTTATCAATACTTTATAGGATAAATCTAAAGTATCTATTTATGGTTAATTTTTATGTATATTTATCATGTATTTAGATAAAGATTTATTTAAAGAAGTTTTATTAACTTATTAAATTTCTTTCACTTTATTCTTTACAGCTACCTCTATATGTATGAAAATTTTTATTAATTAAACAAATAAATTAAATGAGGAGTAGCCGTGAAGAAAATTAATAAAACTCTTAAGGCTGCAAAAGTTTCAAGAAGATCAGTCCTGAAAGGTGCAGCTGCAACTGGTGCAGCAGCAGCTATCGGACCTTGGTATATTCCAAATGCTTTTGCTGCTCCCGTTGTTAATGTTTTAATGTGGGGCGAATATTTGCCGGACTCAGTAGTTGCAGATTTCAAAGCAAAAACTGGAATTACTGTTAACCATACTAAAATAGGTGATAACGGTGAAATTATATCAAAAATGAAAGCTGGTGGTGGAGCCGGTTATGACCTTGCAAGTCCAACTAATATGAGAGCTTTGCAATGGGCTGACCTTGGCGTACTTGCCCCATTTGATATGAATCGAATAAATACAAGTGCTGTCAACCCAGGAATGTTAGCTGTTGGTGAGCGTGACTGGAATTTTGGAGGAAAAGGATCTCACTGGGTTCCACAACTTTGGGGTACTGAGTCAATATCTTGGAGAACTGACAAATGGCAACCCGATGGACTTCCAAGCTTTGGAGATATTTGGGAGCCTAATCCTGGAATAGATGGCGCATTCATGATGGGTAGAACATACTCAATGATGACTGGATGTGGTATTTGGATGCATCATCAAGGCAAAATGGATTTCTGGTCTTCGTACAACGATGAAGATACAATGAGAAAGAATTGGGAAACAATTACTGACTATTGTATTTCAAAAAAAGGAAATCTTGTTAAATTTTGGTCTGGTGCCGATCCTCAGAAACAAGGATTCACATCTGACGGTGTTGTCGTAGGACAAACCTGGGATGGCCCTATTGCAGCAATGATGAAAGCTGGAGAACCAGTTGCTTACCAAACTACTGATGAGGGTGCGTTGGCATGGATCGACGGTATAACAATGTCTGCAAAAGCAGAAAACATTGATGAAGCTTATGAGTTAATCAATTACAGTTTTACACCAGAAGTAGGCGGTCAAACTGTGAATGAAATCGGTTATAACTCAGCTGTTAATGGAGCTTCAGACCATTACTCAGATGAAACTAAAGCTTTAGCAAAAGCAATATACCCGGGGGACACTTCGACCAAGTTAAATCCTTGGCCACCAGAACCGCCATGGTATGCTGATGCAAGAGCTGAATACGCTAACAAATTTGAAACAGCGTAATTAGTTCTCTAGGATTAGTTATTAAAAGCGCCCAAGGCATTGTCTTGGGCGTTTTTATTGAATCGTGTTTTTCAGTTAAACCATTATAATTTGTATCAATGAGCGCAGATGTAGAGTTAAGTGATGTTTCGGTAACATTTGGCAGTTTTTATGCAGCCAAGAATGTCAATGTAAAAGTAAATGGAGGTGAGTTCTTCAGCTTCTTAGGACCTTCAGGCTGTGGAAAGACTACTCTGTTGAGGGCTATATCTGGATTTCAAGAACCTTCTGAAGGTAAAGTGCTTATTGACAATAAAGATATGTCTGGAATTGGTCCAAATAAAAGACCAACCGCGTTAATATTTCAAAACTTAGCTCTGTTTCCTCTCATGAGTGTATCAGAAAATATTGCGTTTTCCCTTGAAGTAAGGGGCGTATCAAAAGAAGAAAGAAAAAAAAGAGCGGATGAACTTTTGGAATTGATAGCCTTAGAGGGACAAGGAGATAAAAAAGTTCATCAACTCTCTGGAGGTCAAAAACAAAGAGTAGCCATTGCAAGAGCTTTAGCTGTTGAGCCAAAAGTTCTTCTTTTAGATGAACCATTGTCTGCCTTGGATTTAAAACTTCGTCAAAGAATGAGAACTGAACTTAGAGAAATACAAAAAAGAGTAAACATTACATTTATTTATATTACGCACGATCAAGGAGAAGCCCTAACAATGTCTGATCGAATAGCGGTCATGAATGAAGGAGAGCTTGAGCAAATTGGAAAATGCGACGAAGTTTATAACAATCCATTAACACCATTTGTTGCAACATTCGTTGGTGAGAATAATCCTTTATATGGAAAAGTTACAGGTATTGAGGGAGATAAAGCTAAAATTGAAACTGCTGATGGGCAATATTTAGCAACGATGAATGAAAGCAAAAAGTTAAATATTGGAGATGAGTCTATTGCATTTGTTAGGCCTGAGTCTTTGTTTATACCAAGAGATGGCGACAACTTTGATAATAAAATTGATGTGAATATTGAAAGTTTTGAATTTGAAGGTAATTTAAAAAACTTTTACGCAAGCCTTAAATCGGGAGCAAAAATTAAATTTTCAGTACCAAACGCCATAGATACATCCTCTATAACTTCAGGATCGTCAATCGTGCTAGGTTTTGAATCTTCAAAATCAGTAATATTACCTAAAGCATCTCTAGCTATAGATTAAGTCATGAACAATTTTTTATTTACTCAACCATTTTTTAAGAAAAACGGTAAGGCAGTTGCGATATATTTTTTAGTAGCAATAATATTTTGGTTTGTTTTCTTAGTTATAATTCCACAATTTTATATGTTGGATTTATCTTTTAGAACCAACGTCCCCCCTTTAGCAAGAGGTGGACCTGAAGATTATTATACATTTGAACACTATAGCCACTTTATATTTGGATCTAAGACAGCTACTGATGCTTTTAACTTTGTTGATTTAGGTGTATTTGGAAGAACTATTTTTGTTTCAATGCTTGTTACAATTGCAAATCTATTATTTTGCTATCCAATAGCATTTTATATAGCGAAAATTGCAAACCCTAGTACCGCTAGACTTCTTATTGTTTCTCTGATTATTCCTTTCTGGATTAATGAATTGCTTAGATCATTCGCATTGAGGATTTTGTTTGCAAACGAAGGTGTAATTAACAATTTCTTGACTGGGGTTGGAATACTTGATCAAGGAATCCTATTTATCACTTATGATATCGGTTTATATACCGGCTTAATATACGCCTATATTTTGCTGATGATGTTCCCACTCTATAATGCAATCGAAAGTTTGGACATTAATCAAATCGAGGCAGCAAAAGATTTAGGTTCCTCATCTTTTAGAACGCATTGGAGAATAGTTATTCCTCATGCTAAACCAGGCATTGTATCTGGCTGTACAATGGTTTTTATGTTAACTGTTGGAGCACTAGCAACGCCAGTTGTTTTAAGTAGCCCTAATACTTTATGGTTTCCTCAATTGATATATCAGTGGTTTAATATGAATGACAACTGGTCACGGGGATCAGCTTATTCAATCATTTTGTTAATTGTTTCTGTAATTTTCGTACTCACAATGATGCGAATATTTAAAGTTAGGATTGGAGAAATTATTAAGTGAGACCGAGCTATTTTATAAATTTCATGATGGGAATATATATTTTTATATTTTTTGCATACTTATTTGGGCCTTTAATCATCATGAGCATTACAGCATTCAACTCTGCAGAATTTCCTTCGATCACACCTTGGGAATGTTTTAGCTTTAGATGGTTTAATGAGGGTAAAATTGCTTACGATGGACAACATCTGGCAGGGCTTTTATCTGACTGGAGACTTCACGATGGTATTATTAGCAGTTTGATTATAGGAGCAGGAGTTGTAACTCTCTCCGTACCAATTGGAATGGCCGCAGCAATAGTATTAACTCAAGTGCGTTCGCAGTTGAGGGATATTTATTACTCAATCTCGATTATGCCCGTTTTATTTCCTGGTGTGATAATTGGTATTTCAACAGTCGTTTTATGGGACCGAATAGCAGGCTTAGGAGGAGAGGGGTTCATTGCAGATATTGGAAGAAACGGAATATTTCTAACAATTTTGGCTCAAACCTGTTTTATATCTACTTATTGTTTTTTAATATTTGTTGCAAGACTACAAAGATTTGATCAGACTCAAGAAGAGGCAGCTTTAGACCTTGGAGCGTCGCAAACTCAAGTATTTTTTAAAATTTTAGTTCCTTACTTAAGTCCCGCAATAGCATCGGCTGCAGTAATTGCTTTTTTATTTTCATTTGAAAATTATAACACGACTGTATTTAGCATTTTATCGGACCAAACATTAACAACTGTAATTGCATCAAAAGTAAGGCTGGGAATAAGTCCTGCATTGAGTGCATTAGCTTTAACAATAATAGCATTAACTATTATAGCTGCAGTTACCTATGAGGTTTTACGAAGAAGAGCAGAAAAACGATATGCAGAATCACAGGAAAAGTTTGTAAAAGAAAAAGCAGCAGACAATAGAATTAATGAAAAATATAAAGCTGGTTTTAGAATTCCAAAGGGAATTACCGCTATATTGTTAATAGTGGTCTTTGCTACCTATGGAGCTACCCAAATAGTGAAAAATGATCTATACGGACAATCATGTATTGATGCTGCTGATAAGGAGAAAAAATCCAAATTTCTTGAACAATTGCAAACTTTAGAGTCTAATGAACTTACTGACGAAGAGCTTTCTGGAGGGTCCTTAGGTGGCAATCAGGATTACGGAGATATATTTGGAGACCCATCATTATTCCAAGATTTTGGAGGATTTGATTAATAGATTATGAGCGATAAAAAAGAACCAATTCAACCAGTAAGCGGAACAGTTGTTCCTAGGTATGCTGGCCCATCTACATTTGCACGTCTTCCCGAACTGAGAGATGTTGAAGATTGTGATGTAGCAATTATAGGCGTACCATTTGATGCGGGTACGAGTTATCGTCCTGGGGCTAGATTTGGTCCTCAAAGTGTAAGACAAGCCTCTCGACAACTAAGAACGAATTTTCATCCAAATTATGATGTTGAACCTTTCAAAGTTCAACAGGTAGCTGATGCTGGGGACATAGCCTGTAATCCCTTTGATATTGACGAAGCAATTAAGCAAATTGAAAAAGGATCTACTGAGCTGCTCCAAAAAGTTGGAAGTATTGTAACTATTGGCGGTGACCACACAATTGCATTGCCATTACTCAGATCAATTAATAAAAAGGTTGGTGGTCCGGTTGCCTTAGTCCACTTTGACGCTCACTTGGATACTTGGGACACCTACTTCGGAGCTCCTTATACGCACGGTACACCATTCAGAAGAGCAAGAGAAGAAAAGTTATTTTTGGATGATGCATCAATGCATATTGGAATTCGTGGCCCTCTTTACAGTACAAATGATTTAAAAAATGATCGTGAATTAGGCTTTAAAACAATTCACTGCGATGAATTCCAAACAAACACAATTGATCAAATTGTTAAAAGAATAAAAGATAGAATTGGCAATAATCCATTATATATATCCATAGATATTGATGTTTTAGATCCAGCTCATGCTCCTGGAACTGGAACTCCAGAAGTTGCGGGAATGACCACAAGAGAAATTTTAAATGTATTAAGAGGATTGGCAGGTTCGCAGCTTGTTTCAGCAGACGTTGTCGAAGTCGCTCCAGCCTATGATCATGCAGAACTTACGTCAACCGCTGCAGCAACAATTGTTTATGAGCTAATAAATATTATTGCAAGAAACCCAAAGTAATCTATTTAATTTCAAACCAGATTGGAACATGATCAGAAGGTCTTTCATGACCTCTAAATTGTTTTTCTATTTGACAGTCAGTTATTCGATCAACAGCACTTGGTGTTGCAAGAAAATGATCAATTCGAAGACCGTTGTCTTTTTCCCATGACCCCCTTGAATAGTCCCAGTATGTGAACTCATAGGGTTTAGAATTATAAATTCTTAGCACATCAGACAGACCTAAATTTATGATTTCTCTGTAAATTTTTATAGAATCTGGATGATGCAAAGCGTCATTTTTCCACTTATTAATATCAACCGCGTCATCAGAACCTGGTATAATATTGTAATCCCCTCCAAATATAACTGTTTCATGGTTTTCTATTTTATTTTGAGCATATTTTTTAAATCTCTTCATCCAATCTAATTTGTAAGGAAATTTGTCAGTATCAATAGGATTGCCATTAGGGAGATACAAAGAGACAATATTAAAAGGATTTTCGACTTGTACCTGTGCATCAATAAATCTTGCTTGAGTATCTTCTTTGTTTCCTGGTAAGATATCTGTAATTTTTTTTATTGGGGCTTTTGATAAAATAGCGACTCCATTATATGATTTTTGACCCTTTTTAATTATTTGGTACCCAAGTGAAGAAATCTCTTCTTCTGGAAAGTTTTCATCAGTTGATTTAGTTTCCTGAAGCATGACTATATCTGGTTTAACTGTTTTATCTAATTCAATTAAATGAGGTAAACGAACCCTTATTGAATTTACATTCCAACTTACTATTTTTACCATCCGTATTCTTTTATTGTTATTTTAAGATTCTTAAAGTAATGAGTTTATTGTACAATAAAAATTTATGTTACCAATTCTATTTAGTGATGATTTCTGAAGATTTATCTTTTATTTCAACCAATCAAGAAACTTCGAAGGGTAGGCTGTATAAAGAGAATTACAGTCAAACTAGATCAGAGTTCCAGCGAGATCGTGATCGAATTCTTCATTCTGCTGCCTTTAGACGGCTTAAACACAAGACACAGGTATTTGTTTCAAATGAAGGAGATCACTACAGGACAAGATTAACACATTCGCTAGAAGTGTCACAAATTGCTAGGTCAATAAGTAAAATATTCAATCTCAATGAAGATTTAACTGAAACATTATCCTTAAGTCATGATATTGGTCACCCACCATTTGGACATGCTGGAGAAGATGCTCTTTCAGAATGCATGGTTTCCCATGAGGGTTTTGACCATAATGATCAGGCAATTAGAATTGTACATTTGTTAGAAAAAAAGTATTTTGATTTCGAAGGCTTAAACTTAACGTGGGAAACACTTGAAGGACTCGTAAAGCATAATGGGCCGATGACAAAAGATGTTCCAAAAACTATAGAAGCTCTCGATAAAGAGTTTGACTTAAAGTTGAATGAGTTTTCTTCAATTGAAGCACAAATAGCTTCAATAGCAGATGACATTGCATACAACAATCATGATTTAGATGATGGACTAAGAGCAGGTTTTTTTTCATATGATGATCTGGCTGAATTGCCAATGATTGGTGAAATTATAAAAAATTTTCCAAAAAATTATAACTCTTATGATATGCAGCGCATAAATAATGAAATTACAAGAAAATCAACTTCAATTATGATTACTGATGTAATTAATACAATTAGTGAGAAAGTTAAAAAATCAAAAGTAAGATGCAATGAAGATGTCAGGCTTAATAATGAAAAAATTGCTGACTTTTCAGATAAAACAAAAGAAGAAGTAAAGTATATTAGATCTTTCCTATCAATGAAAATGTATAATCATGATAAAGTAAAAGCAATGACCAGTAACGCCCATCAAATAATATCATCACTATTCAAACTATTTATAGAACAAGATGAAAAATTCATAAAAGAACATATGAAAAAAATTATTTCTGATAAGGATAAACCAAGAGCAGTATGCGACTTCATAGCTGGAATGACTGATAATTATGCTCAGAATTTTTATAATAAATTTAATTAGCTTATGAGAAATATAAATGGTTATTTAAAGAATATAATCGGAGTAGAATTTTCAAAAATATTCAATGTTTCGAATGAAACTATAGATAATAGTTCATTTGTAGTTGAGTACCCAAAAAACAAATCTGATGGTGAGCTAAGTACAAATATTTGTATGGTTCTTGCAAAAGAGATATCGGCAAATCCAGTAGAGGCAGCGAAAACTCTCATTAAATCACTAGAGAAAATTGAGGACTTTGAGATGTTGGAAGTTGCAGGTCCAGGTTTTTTAAATTTTAATATTTCTAAAGATACTTGGTTTAGATTTTTAAGTCAGTTGCTAGAAACGAACTTGCTCTTTAATGAAGAAATTGGTCTAAATAAAAACATAAATGTCGAATATGTTTCAGCGAATCCTACAGGCCCCTTACATATCGGTCATTGTAGAGGAGCGGTTTTTGGTGATGTACTATCAAATCTACTTAAAGTTACAGGTCACAACGTAACAAAAGAATATTACATAAATGATGCAGGTACTCAAATTGATACCCTTGCAAACTCTACAATTATTAGAATAAAAGAAATCATCAATAGCAAAAGCTTAGAAGATTATCCAGATGATTTTTATCCTGGTGAATATCTAATCGATGTTGCTAAAAAAATAATAGACAAGCACGGTACGTCTATTCTTGAAAACGACAATCACTTTTCAACAATAAAAGGTGAGTGTGTAAATTTACTATTAGAAAACATAAAAGAAGACTTAAGTAAACTATCTATTAATCAGGATATTTTTGTTTCAGAAAAAGAATTAATAACCCAAGGTAAAATCGACAAAACCATAGATGAACTCAAAAATATGAATTTAATCTATGAGGGCATTTTAGATAAGCCTAAAGGTAAACAAATTGAAGACTGGGAACCAAGAAAGCAATTATTATTTAAATCATCTGAATATGGAGATGAAATCGATAGACCATTACAAAAATCAGATGGTGAGTGGACTTATTTTGCAAACGATATTGCCTATCATTATGATAAATACTTAAGAGGATCGACACATTTAATCGACATATTAGGCGCTGATCATGGCGGATATGTTAAGAGAATGAGCGCTTCGATACAGGCCCTAACTAATAATAAAGCAAGATTTACAGCAAAGTTATGTCAAATGGTAAAACTTATCAGTGATGGCAAGGAATTAAAAATGTCAAAAAGATCTGGTGACTTCATTACCTTAAGTGATTTAGTGAAAGAAGTTGGCAGTGATAGTATAAGATTTATGATGATGTACAGAAAAAATGAAGCACCATTAGAGTTTGATTTTAAAAAAGTAACTGAACAGTCTAAAGAAAATCCAGTTTTTTATGTACAGTATGCTCATGCAAGAATTTCGTCTGTATTAAAAAATCTTCAATCTCAAAATATTAAATTAAATTTAAAGAATTTTAATGAATGCAATTTTTCTGAACTAAATGATCTTTCTGAAATATCTCTTTTAAAAAAAATCCTGGATTATAGTAATATCATTAATACGTCAGTTTCTCTATTTGAGCCACATCGAATTGCATATTACCTGTATGAATTAGCATCAGAATTTCACTCTTTATGGAGTCAGGGAAAAGTAGATAACAGTAAGAAATTTATAGATGCAGATAATATACCAAGGACTTATGCTCGAATGGCACTACTGATTGCTACTCAGAGAACAATAAAATCTGGACTTGATATTCTTGGAGTTTCCTCGCCAGATGAAATGAAATAAAAAATGAGGTTCATAATTTTCTCTTTAATTTTAGCAATTTTTATTACTGCCATTTATTTTTATACTAAAAAAGAAGAAGAAGAGATTATCGAAATAAAAACCAATTTAAATGATTATAGAATAATACCGAAAGACAAGGGAGGCGTTCATACTCCTGACTTAAATATATACGATCTTGGAGATTAATTTAATAAAATGAAAAAATACCTACCTTTAATTTGTGGTATTTCCGGAGAAAAATTAACAACCGAAGAAATAAAATTTTTTAGAGACCACAAACCTTGGGGAATAATTTTATTTGAAAGAAACTGTATTAATAAGGACAATTTAAAAAATTTAACAAAAGAACTCAAAGAAATTAATCATCAAAATATTCCAATATTGATAGACCAGGAAGGTGGAAGAATTTCAAGACTAAATTTTAAGGGTGTTAATAAATTTAAATCAAATCTTTTTTTTGGGAAAATTATTGAGAAGGATGCAGACTTAGGGTTTGAATTATTAAGACTTAATACTGAAATTTTAGCTCATACCCTAAAAGAATTGGGAATTAACACAAACACAGCGCCAGTTTTAGATTTACCAGCAGCAAATGAAAGTGGTGTAATTGGAGATCGAGCTTTTTCGATAAATGAAAGGACCGTCTCTAAAGCAGGTAAGATAGTAATTGAAACAAATAATAAATGCGGCATAGCTTCTGTGATTAAACATTTACCTGGGCATGGCCGAGCAAGAGTTGACAGTCATTTTGAAATGCCTGAAGTAGATGAAATTGAAGACGAACTTTTAAGTACTGATTTTAAGCCTTTTCAGAACAACTCCGACGCATTATTAGGTATGACGGCACATATTTTATTTAAGTCTTTAGACGATCAAAATATTGCTACTTTTTCAAAAAAAATTATTGAAACAATAATAAGAAATAAAATTGGCTTTAAAGGGCTACTGATGACCGATGATATTTCAATGAAAGCTATTTCAGATGATGTTGATATAGCTGCTTTAAAATCACTTAGTGCCGGCTGTGACCTTGTTCTTCATTGTAATGGAAACATCAATGAAATTAATAAGATAGCTGAAAGAATTAAGAATGAAGCTGAGCCTATTTTAATACCAGACGATCTTATCAATATCTATCAGACAAAATCTGATTTCGTACATGAAGAAAACATAAAAGCCTACGAATATCTAACCAAGCAGCTTTGATGTATTTTATCGTATATAAACATCATCTGTTATATAATAAAAGAATCAAAAAATTGAAAAATGGAAGATATTTCAAGTACTTATACTGAACAGGAAGCATCTAATCAAACTAGCCCAGATGATTTGATTGTAAACTTGGGAGAATTCGAAGGTCCCCTAGATCTGCTGTTAACATTAGCTAAATCTCAAAAAGTAGATTTAATGAAAATTTCCATTCTCCAACTCACAGAGCAATACTTGGAGTTTATAGAAAAAGTTCGTAATCGCAATTTAGAGTTGGCGGCTGACTATCTTGTTATGGCAGCTTGGATGGCTTACTTAAAATCCAATTTGTTAATACCAAGAGAAGAGTCAGGTGAAGAATTGAGTGCTGAAGAAATGGCAGAAAGATTGAAATTTCAACTCAAGAAACTTGAAGCGATCCGACAAGTTTCTCAAAAATTAATGAATTTACCAAAACTTGGTACAGATTTTTTTAATAGAGGGATGCCTGAAGGCATAAGGTTGATACGAACGCCTGAATATTATCTGGATTTATACGATCTTTTAAAATCATATGCAGATCAAAGGTACAGAACTGCCTACTCATCGATGACTATTGAAAGACCGCCTGTTTTTGCAATGGAAGATGCGCTTGTTAGACTTCAAAGAATGATAGGTGATGTACCAGAATGGACTCGGCTTGAGAAATTTTTACCACATGAATTTTCAAATGGTAAAAGCGCTAGATCAGGTGTTGCAGGTACCCTGGCTGCAGCAATGGAACTTGTAAGAGAAGGGGTACTTGAAGTACAGCAGCTGGTTCCTTTTGGACCAGTATTTTTAAAAAATAAAAAGGACGATGAATTCATTAATTAAATAAATTATGTCTGATGAAGTAGAAAAAAATAATGTCATGAATTTTCCATCTGAGGATATGGACAATCTTAGAATTCTCGAGGCTCTTCTATTTGCAGCAAATGAACCCCTTGATGCAGAGAGTTTAAAGGCAAGATTGCCGAAGGGTACAAATTTAAACAAATTACTAAATTTAATTGAAGCTCAATATAAAAATAGGGGAGTTAATCTGGTCAAAACTGGCAATAAATGGAGCTTTAAAACTGCCACCGATCTTGCACCAATGATGAAAAAAGAAAAAATAGTTCAAAGAAAACTATCAAAGGCTGCTACTGAGACTTTGGCAATAATCGCCTATCATCAACCTGTTACAAGAGCTGAAGTTGAAGACATAAGAGGAGTTCATTTTAGTCCTGGAACTCTTGATGTTCTTATGGAGTTAAACTGGGTAAGGCCAATCGGTAGAAAGAAGGTACCAGGAAGGCCCATTATTTATGGTACAACTGAGAGGTTCTTAGAGTACTTCCAGTTAGAACAAGTCACAGATTTACCTGGACTTGAAGAATTAAAAGCGGCTGGTCTTTTAGAAAGCCGCCTGCCTCCAAATTTAGACATTAGAGAACCAAAAGAAATTGATCACAGCCAGATAGAACCATTCGGAGAAGATGAAAATATAGATGATCTGATTCAAAGTGGACATGAGGCAGAATAGAAATTAGCCTTAAATTGTGAAACGTCTATTTAAAGCAATCCTGTTTGCAAACATTTTTTTTTATATTTGTACTTCAATATCTTCAGACCCGTTACTGCCAGGTGGCAAAACCTCAAATGAGGTTGAAAATAAAAATAGTTTTTCACTGGTTGCAAGAAATTTAGGAGATAATTTAAAAATCAATTTTCTTGTAGGAAATGCTTTATTTGAGAGAATTTGGGAAGATGCAAAATTCTCAGAAAATATTGCAAGAGATGGTTTAGGGCCTTTTTTCAGTGCTCGTTCGTGCGAAGCATGTCATATTTCTGATGGACGAGGACATTTGCCTATAGATGAATCTGATGACGCTGTATCTGTTGTTATTCAAATTTCAAAAAATCAGGACTCAATTTCAGATGGTATTAAAAATCTACCAGATCCCATTTACGGAAATCAAATTAGTGAATTCTCGGTTGAAAGTATTCCAAGAGAAGCGGACATTGTTATTAATTATGAATATGTTCCAATATCTTACAATGATGGTCGTATAGTCGAATTAAGAAAGCCTGTAATTAAAATTAGAAATTTTAATTACGGAGATATCAATCAAGATACAAACTTTTCAGCAAGAATCGCACAACCAATGATTGGTCTAGGTTTAATTGAAAACATTAGTGAAACGGATATTTTGATAAATGCAGATGTGAAGGACATAAACGGTGATGGAATATCTGGAAAAGCAAACATTGTTTGGCATAATCAAAAAAATGATTATTCCCTTGGTCGGTTTGGCTGGAAAGCATCTCAACCTACGGTTTACCAACAAACTGCTGATGCCTTTTTTCATGACATGGGTTTATCGAATAAACTTTTTGAAAATCCATTTAACTGTACTGATGTGCAATTAAGCTGTCAAAATGCAGTCAGTGGAAATAGCGAAAGCTATGATGGCTATGAAGTTTCTAATGATCAATTGGATCTAGTAGTTTTTTATTCATCGCAACTTGGTGTGCCAGTAAGAAGAAACGTGAGAGATATTAACGTGGTTAAAGGTAAAGAAATATTTTTTAAAATTGGCTGCAATTCTTGTCATACTGAGAGATTTGTTACAAAAAATGAGAGTACACATCAAAATTTAGCGAATCAAATCATATACCCTTATTCAGATTTTTTGCTGCATGATATGGGTGAACAGTTGTCTGATGGTGTTAACGAATTCAATGCCAGTGGCTCTGAATGGAGAACGCCGCCTTTGTGGGGAATAGGGTTGACATCAGTGGTATCTGCAGAATATGGATTTTTACATGATGGAAGGGCTCGAACAATTGAGGAGGCTATATTATGGCATGGCGGGGAAGCCTCTAGAGTGTTAGAAGAGTTCAAATCTTTAGATAAAAATCAAGTAAATCAATTAATTAGCTTTATAAATTCATTATAGACACAAATTATCAAAGTGCGTCATATTTGCTATTGATAATCATTCTCAATAAGTTATATAGAATGAAACTTAGTATCATTCTAAAGAAGGGGAAATTTTATGAACTCAGTATTAAGATTCTTAGCAATAGCTGTAATTACTTTTGTAACAGTTGGCAGTTCATTCGCTAATGAAGTTAATTTGTATACGTCAAGGCATTACGACTCAGATGATGCATTATATCAAAAGTTTACGAACGATACTGGCATCAAAGTAAACGTTATTTCAGGTAAAGGAAAAGCACTAATGGAAAGACTTGCTTCAGAAGGAGTAAATTCTCCTGCTGATGTCTTCATTACCGTAGATGCTGGTAATCTATGGAAAGTTCAAAAAGATGGAATGTTTCAAAGTATCAGCTCAGATACTATCAATTCAATTGTACCTGAAAATTTAAGAGGTCCAAATAACGAGTGGGTTGGAATAGCTAAACGTTCTAGAGTAATTTATTATAATCCAGTAAATGTTTCCGCAGAGGATATGGAAGGGCTTACGTATGAAGATCTTTCAGATCCAAAATGGAAAGGTAGAGTTGCAATAAGAAGTTCTGGTAATATGTATAATCAGTCTTTAGTTGCTTCACTGATTGCCAATAATGGTATTGATGCTACTGAAAAGTGGGCGCATAGATTTGTAGGCAACTTTGCAAGAAAACCTGAAGGTAATGACAGAGCGCAGATTATGGCAGTTGCAAATGGCGAAGCAGATGTTGCTGTAGCAAATAGTTATTACATTGGTTTAATGTTATCCGGAAAAAAAGGTGAAGAACAGCAAGCTGCAGCAAGAAAAGTTGAACTTCATTTTCCTGGCCAAGATGGACGAGGTGCTCATATTAATGTGAGTGGAGCTGGTCTTATGAAAAATGCTCCAAATGCAAATAATGCTGTTAAGTTTATCGAGTTCCTGCTTAGTGAAGAAGCTCAAAGTCACATAGTGAATAACACTTATGAGTTTCCAATGCTTGAAGGTGTTGCACCTAGTGATTTAATAGCTCAATTTGGTTCTGGTTTCAAAGAAGATCAGACTTCAGTTGCAAGCTATGGCGAATTCAATCCTGAAGCTGTTAAGTTGATGGATAGAGTTGGTTGGCAATAATTTAATGTCAACCAGGTTGAGGTAATTTGATCACCGTCTTTTCTTCTCATTAGTATCCAAGGTCAAATTGCCTCAACAAAAATTAAGGTTATATTAGAGTTTATTGAATAAATAGTATAGGAAACAGCAATTATTTATGAAGTTAGATCTTTGGCAAGTTACACCAGTTGCAACATTTGCAATTTTTATTGCCCCAGTACTTATTGTGCTTTTCAGTTTAGCTGGTGATTACTCTGACAACTGGACACACTTGTACAATTACGTGCTGATTGGATATATAGAAAACTCATTTTACTTAGTTATTGGCGTCTCAATTATGGTTACCATAATTGGTGTCGGCACTGCCTGGTTAGTCACCAACTATAATTTTACAGGAAAAAATATTTTTGAATGGGCGCTAATTTTACCACTTGCTGTACCACCATATATACTTGCTTACACTTTCACTGGTTTATTCGATACCTTTGGTACAGCGAATAATTTAATAAGGGATCTTTTTGGGCTCGGTGCAGATTTTATTTTTTTTCCTAAAGTAAGAAATGTTCCTGGAGCGATTGTAGTATTTTCCTTCACTCTGTATCCATATGTATATCTTGTGAGCAGAATGGCCTTTATAAATCAATCTAGATCAATTCTTGAAGCGGGTAGAACTCTTGGACTTGGTAAACTAGAAGTATTTTATAAATTAGCTGTTCCAATGATTAGACCAGCAATTATTGGGGGTCTCATGCTCGTAATCATGGAAACTTTATCTGATTTCGGAGCAGTTGATCACTTTGCCATTTCAACTTTTACAACTGGAATATTTAGAACATGGTACGGCATGTATGATATTGAAACCGCAAAGCAGTTAGCTTCATTGTTACTCATATTTGCAATTCTATTAATTATATCTGAACGTTACTCCAGAAAAAATGCTAGATATTCAAATGCCAGCTCAGTCTTTAAGCCGCTTTATTTAACTAGACTGAAAGGTAGTTCAAATATTTTAGCAATATTAATTTGTTTCGTTCCAATCTTTGTCGGTTTTTTATTGCCTGTGATGGAACTTGGGTACTGGGCATTTAATTACAAGTTAGATTTTTTTAATGATAAGTTTCTTACGACTGCATGGAATACATTTTACTTAGCAATAATAGCAGCTTTCTTATGCAGTCTATTAGCTGTGCTTATAAATTTTTCAATTAGATATAAAAAAAATAATTATCTGAAGTTTATGAGTTCCTTTTTGACTGTTGGTTATGCGGTGCCAGGTTTAATACTTGCAATTGGCGTTATGCAGCTACTTACATTTTTAGACAGAAGCATTGGAGATTATTATTTTGATTTTGTGCTTACAGGTAGTCTAGTTGGATTAGTTTTAGCTTACATAATAAAATCCTATGCGCTCTCAAGTTCTACGATTGAAGCTGGATATCAGCGTATAAATATGAGAATTGATGATGTAGCAAAAACACTTAAAACATCAGGCTGGTCTCTTTTATCTTCAGTTCATTTGCCATTATTAAAAACTAGTTTTCTAACAAGCATGTTATTGGTAGTTTCAGAAGTCATAAAAGAACTTCCCGCAACGCTTATTTTGAGACCATTTAATTTTGATACATTAGCTGTATATACCTATATATATGCAGCAGAAGAAAGAATGTACGATGCTGCTGCACCTTCTATTGCAATAGTTATGGTAGGGCTTATTCCAATAATAATATTGACTAGAATGATCAGAAGTTCTAGACCTGCATCAAGAGATTAAACATGGATATAATTCTTGAACTAAAAAATATAAAACACAGCTTCACAAGAGATAATGAAGTTTTAAAAGATGTTTCTCTACAAGTAAATCGAGGAGAGATAATTACAATCTTAGGACCCTCTGGATGCGGCAAAACTACTTTGCTAAGAATTATTGCAGGTCTAGAAGAACAATCAGCAGGAACAGTATCGATAGATAATGAAATTGTTTCAGGGCATTTAAATCATGTAAATACTGAGGAACGAAATATTGGATTGGTTGTTCAGGAAAGAGCATTGTTTCCACACCTCTCGATTGTGAATAATGTAAAATTTGGAATAAAAGGTACGAATAAAAATAATACTGAGAGGGCTATGAGTTTATTAAAGTTATTTAGTGTTGAGAGATATGCAAAAAACTATCCTCATGAAATATCAAGCGGTGAACAACAAAGGGTTGCATTAGCAAGAGCTATGGCGCCAAATCCAAAAATTTTGTTAATGGATGAACCTTTTGGAGCTTTGGATAAGGAATTAAAAGTAAGATTGAGATCTGAAACAAATAAAATTCTTCGTGATAACCTCACTACAACTATCATTGTTTCTCACGATACTGAAGACGCGCTAGCAATGTCTGATAGAGTTTTAATCATGAAAGATGGTAATTTTATTCAAAATGGCAAACCTGAAGATGTCATCTCTATAAGTTCAACCGCATCTCAAAAAAACCTTATTTAATTACCTTTTATTTGATGGTAATTTTTAACTTTTACTAATAAGGTATTAATATATATATATTATTAGAAATAATTGAGGAATAAATGGGTATTAGTTTTTGGCAAATATTAATCGTTGTAGCGCTTCTTGTTATACTTTTCGGTAGAGGAAAAATATCTGAATTAATGGGTGACGTAGCCAAAGGTGTAAAAAGTTTTAAAAAAGGCATCAACGACGATGATGAACCAAAGTCAATAAATAAATCAGACGAAGACTCCAAAGATTAACCTTAAGTAATTGTTATGTTACCTGGTATCGGAGGAGTAGAGTATCTTGTCATTGCAGCATTAATTATCATTTTTGTTGGACCGAAAGATTTGCCAGCAGTATTAAGAACTTTTGGCAGGTGGTGGGGTAAAATTAGAAACTTTTCAAGAGAATTTAGATCTAGTATCAATGAGATAGCAAAAGAAACAGGCGTAGATGATATTAAGTCTAAAGTTGAAAATACAAATCCCAAAAACTTTACAGACGAGATGCGTGACTCGATAAATAAAAATATCATTCAGTCAGAAAAGCAGAAAAAAGAAAATGAGTGATACAAATGAAACACTTGATGAAGGAAAGCAACCTTTAATTCAACATCTTGTAGAACTTAGAAGCAGACTTATTAAGTCACTAATTTTGATTACTGTTATGTTTGTTGTTGCATATATCTTTGCAGACACAATTTATAACTTTTTAGTTCAACCATATGCTGATGCTGTACAAGGTGAATCTGGCAGAAGGCTTATATTTACTGCTTTACACGAAACCTTTTTTACTTATTTAAAAGTAGCACTATTTGCCTCTATTTTTGTTTCTCTTCCATTTATACTGATACAAATTTGGATTTTTGTTGCACCTGGTCTTTATCGCAATGAGAAAACTGTTGTTATTCCATATTTAATTGCAACGCCAATATTATTCTTATTAGGAGCGGCATTGGTTTATTATTTTATTATGCCACTTGCCATCAAATTCTTTCTATCTTTCGAATCGATTGGTGGCCAAGGAACATTACCAATCCAATTAGAAGCTAAGGTAAATGAGTATTTAAGCTTAATTATGCGTCTGATATTTGCATTTGGTATCAGTTTTCAACTACCAGTTCTTTTGACATTATTAGCAAGAGTAGGTTTTGTCAGTTCTGAAGGATTAAGAAAAAATAGAAAGTATGTGATTGTAGGAGTTTTTGCAGTAGCGGCTATTTTAACACCACCTGACCCGATCTCCCAAATAGGGCTTGGAATACCTATATTATTGCTGTATGAAATTTCAATATTTGCTGTAAAATTTATCGAAGGGAAAAAACCTAAATCCGAGTAAGACATGCATGACATTAAGAAAATAAGAGAGAATCCCTCAGATTTAGATGAGTTATTAGCCAAAAGAAAACATCCGCCAGTTTCAAATCAAATAATTGAATTAGATGAAAAGAACAGGAAAATTATTGGTGAGCTTCAAGTTATTCAAGAAGAGAGAAACACCAAGTCAAAGCTCATAGGAGAATATGCAGCTAATGGAAAAAATGATGAAGCCGCTAAGTTAAAGGCGGAAGTTGCAAGCTTAAAAGATAAAATGCAGGATTTAGAGAATAGTCAAAGAGAAAAACAAGAAGAACTTAATACTGTTTTATCTTCTTTGCCAAATAATCCAGCAGATGATGTGCCAGTTGGTGATGAAAGTTTAAATAAAGAGATTAAGTTGGAAGGTACTAAAAAAAAATTTTCTTTTACTCCAAAAGAACACGATGAATTAGGCGAAAACCTCAACATGATGAGTTTTGAGCAAGCTGCAAAAATCTCTGGATCAAGGTTTGTTGTACAAAGTGGCTTGATTGCTAGAATGGAAAGAGCAATATCTAATTTTATGTTAGATCTTCATACAAATGAATTTGGATATACAGAGATGAATGTTCCTATACTTGTTAAAGACCAATCAGTTTATGGTGTGGGACAGCTTCCTAAGTTTAAAGATGATTTATTTAAAACAACCGATGACTATTGGCTTATACCAACGGCTGAGGTTCCTCTTAGTAATATGACTAGAGAGTCAATTATTGATATTTTAGATTTACCTAAACGATATGTATCTCATACGCCATGTTTCAGATCTGAAGCTGGCGCAGCAGGGAAAGATACAAGAGGTATTATGAGACAACATCAATTTTATAAAGTTGAGCTTGTTAGTTTAACATCAGAAAGTCAGTCTAAGGATGAACATGAAAGAATGTTAAGTTGTGCAGAGGAAGTTTTAAAAAGATTAAATCTTCATTATAGAGTTGTCATATTGTCTTCTGAGGATATGGGTTTTGCTGCACAAAAAACATATGATATTGAAGTATGGTTGCCTGGTCAAAAAGCATACAGAGAAATATCTAGTTGCTCTAATTGTGGAGATTTTCAAGCAAGAAGAATGAACTCTCGTTACAAAGAAGGTAAAGAAACTAAATTTTTGCATACATTAAATGGATCAGGTTTAGCCGTAGGACGAACCTTAATATCTATTCTTGAAAATTATCAAAATGAAGATGGGACTATTCAGGTGCCAGATGCTCTTATTCCATACATGGGTGGAATAAATCAAATTTCAAATTAATTCATCTATATGTCAGTTATTAATCTTAATGAAGCGAGGATATTGATTACAAATGATGATGGAATATCTGCAGAGGGTATTAAAATACTAAGAGCTATTGCTAGTGAATTTTCAGATGATGTCTGGGTCGTTGCACCTGAACATGAAAAAAGTGGTGCATCACATGCTTTGTCTTTTCAAAACGAATTAACACTTAAAAAGTACGAAGAGAAGACATTTTCAGTTAATGGTACTCCTAGCGATTGTGTTGCAATTGGTATAAGCAATGTTTTAAAAGATAAAAGACCAGATTTAATTCTGTCAGGTATCAATAGTGGCTGTAATGTTGGAGAGGATGTTACATATTCAGGCACAATTGCTGCAGCAATGGAAGGTTTAATTAGACGCATTCCATCAATTGCAATCAGTCAAAATTATGAAGCTGGCAAAAAAAATCAAATTGTTTGGGATGCTTCAAAAAAATTTTTAAAAAATATTTTACTTGAACTTACAATTCTTGGCTGGCCAAATAATGTATTCATGAATATTAATTTTCCATATTGCACAGCTGATTTAGTTAAAAGTATACAGATAACAACACAAGGAAACAGGGAAACTGACGACTTAATAATTAATGAAGTTCAGAAGTCAAAATTCAGATTCGGTTTAAGAAGGCGGCTTGAAGAAAATGTTAATCTAAGTATTCCCCCACTAAATGAAACAGTTGAGGGATATATGAGTGACGTAGAGGCACTGGCAGATCATCACATATCAATAACACCTCTTCATTTAGATCTTACGCATCACAAAAGTCTAAGTGATTTAAAAAAAGGTTTAAAAACTGATCTAAATTAATTATTTAGTTCAAAAATATAACCTAAGTATGTATATTGCCTAAGTTATTTTAAAGGAGAATTTCATGGAACAAATGCTCATTCAACTAATGCCATTATTCTTAATTTTTGCAATTTTTTATTTTTTATTGATAAGACCTCAGCAAAGAAGAGCAAAAGAACATAGAGAGATGGTTGCTGCTGTTCAGCGAGGTGACAAGATCGTCAGCTCAGGAGGAGTCAGAGGAAAAGTAGTCAAAGTAATCGGAGATACTGATGTGGAGGTTGAAATATCCTCAGGAGTAAATGTTGTAATGATTAAATCAACAATTGCCGAAGTAGAGAAAGTAAATACATCACAATAAATTTTCATGCTGTACTTTTCAAATTTAAAAATATTTTCAGTATTGGCTGTAATCATAATTACTTTACTTTTTGCTGTTCCCAATTTCTTTGGGAAAGATCAATTAGAAACATTTCCAAATTTTTTTCCTAAGCAACAAGTAAACCTCGGCTTGGACCTTCAAGGAGGCTCACATTTATTGTTAGAGGTTGATACAGAAGAAATTATAAAGGAGAGAGTAGAAAACCTTAACGCAGACGTTCGAAGAGTCTTAAAGAAAAACAATCTTAATTATAGTAATTTCAAGGTTTCAAATGAATCCCTAAAATTCATTGTAGAGGGTTTTAATAGCGAAATTCAAAAAGAAATTTCTGAGCTATCCATGAGTAACTCTCAAAATATTCTTGCAATGGGAGATCAAACTAATCTAATTATCACCCAAGAAGAAAATACTGTTCAGATAAATTTTACTGAAGAATTTATAAAACAATCTGTTTCGAATGCAGTTGCCCAATCGTTAGAAATTGTTCGAAGGAGAATAGATGAACTCGGCACAAGAGAGCCATCAATACAAAGACAAGGATCATCCAGGATAATAATTCAATTACCAGGCATTGATGACCCAGACCGTATTAAGTCTTTACTGGGCCAAACGGCTAAACTTACTTTTCAATTAGTTGATACTTCTGTGAATTTCGACCCTTTTAATCCCTCGAAGGCACCAATTGGTTCAGAAATTTTGGCATCTGATGCGGATGAAGAGTTTAAATACATTGTAAAAAAGCGAATTATGGTTGGAGGTGAAAATCTTGTTGATGCGCAACCTGGTTTTGATCCTCAAACAAATGAACCAATTGTATCTTTTAGGTTTGATCGTATAGGTGCAACAAAGTTTGGAAGGGTTACACAGCAAAATGTGGGCAAACCTTTTGCGATTGTACTTGATAATAAAGTAATAAGTGCGCCAGTAATAAGGGAAGCTATTTTGGGTGGTTCTGGTCAGATTTCTGGAGGTTTTGACTCAGAAGAAGCAAATGATCTTGCTATTCTTTTGCGAGCTGGTGCTTTACCTGCCCCACTAATTATTTTAGAAGAAAGGTCGGTTGGACCTGATCTTGGCGCTGACTCAATTGAAGCGGGTCAATTTGCAGCAATAATTGGTTTTATTGCTGTCATTATTTTTATGATATTTGTCTATAGATATTTTGGCCTGCTTGCAGATATAGCATTAATTATAAACTTATTTATGGTCCTTGGCGTTTTATCTTTGTTTCAAGCAACTCTAACATTACCTGGTATCGCTGGAATAATATTAACAATTGGAATGGCTGTGGATGCAAATGTTCTAATTTTTGAGAGAGTAAAAGAAGAAATTAGAAATGGATCAAATATGATGAATGCTGTTGAAAACGGGTATAAAAGAGCTTTATCAACTATATTAGATGCAAATATAACAACATTGATTGCTGCAATAATATTATTTTTTATGGCTTCGGGGCCAGTGAGAGGTTTCTCTATTACATTGGCTATAGGAATCTTTACATCAGTTTTCACTGCCTTTACTTTCACAAGGTTACTAATTTCACTCAACGCTAAAAGATTAAAACCAAATTTTGTAGGTCTAAGTAAAAATGCTTAATATATCTGGAACACAAATTAATTTTTTAAAAGTAAGGGTAATTACCTTTATTCTTTCTGCAATATTGATATTTCTTTCAATAGGGGCTTTTTTTGCAAATGGATTGAATTTTGGAATTGATTTTAAGGGTGGTACTCTTATTGAAATCGAAACATCTCAAGAAATAGAAATTTCTGGTTTAAGAGATAACTTAAATACCCTTGAATTAGGGGATGTTCAAGTTCAAGAATTTGGATCTAGTAAAAATTTACTAATTAGATTAGAGCAACAATTAGGTGGAGATCAAGTTCAACAAGATGTTGTTCAAATAGTAAAAGATAGTTTGGGGTCTTATCTTTCATCCGATATTAATTTTAGAAGAACTGAGGTTGTAGGGCCTAAGGTTAGTGGAGAATTAATACAATCTGGTGCTATAGCAATTTTCGTCGCCGTATTTGCAATGCTTGTTTACATTTGGTTTAGGTTTGAATGGCAGTTTTCACTAGGAGCAGTTCTCGCACTTGTTCATGACGTAATATTAACCATAGGTGTTTTTTGTATAACTCAATTAGAGTTCAATTTACCCATCATTGCTGCAATACTTACTATTGTTGGATACTCTATGAACGATACAGTTGTTGTGTACGATAGGGTCAGAGAAAACTTAAGAAAGTACCGTTCAAAAGAAATTACAGATTTATTAAATTTGTCAATTAACGATACTTTATCAAGAACAATCGTAACTTCTGTAACTACGCTTTTAGCTTTGTTATCGTTATTCATTTTTGGAGGTGAAGTGATTAAAGGGTTTACGTTTGCAATGATTTGGGGAGTTATAGTTGGAACATATTCATCAATTTTTGTAGCAGCGCCATTACTGAAATATCTTGATGTAAAACGTGAGTGGAATACGACTTCAGCAGTAGACTCAACTAGATAATTTAGTAAAGATTTTGTGCAACTACCATTGCTAACAGCATAGGAATGGAAAGCACGGTGTTTGTTCTTGAGAATAGCATTGCTGTTCTAGCTGATTTTGCTTTTGTATCTGCATCAACTTCAACAATTCCCAATGCTTTCTTTTGATTTGGCCAAATAACCATCCATACATTATAAGCCATTATGATAGCAAGCCACATACCAATTCCTATTGTAAGTTCTTTACCATTAAATCCATAAGCCAATGTAAATGTAAGAGCATTGACTGATCCCTCATGTCCATAATAAAGAGCTAGAGTTGTAAGACCTGTAATCAATGTTGCCAAAGCAGCCCATCTGAACCAGAAAAGAGCCGCTGGGGCAATAACTTTTCCTATCGCTGGTTTTTGCTCATCAGGAATATTTGGCATATTAGGAATCTGTACGAAATTAAAGTAATAGAGGAGGCCAATCCACATGACTCCAGATATGACGTGAAGAAATCTCGAGAGTGAGGCCCAATATAGTTGGTCAAAGCCACCATAGTGGCCTGTAACCATAATGAGCAAAAGAATTGCCAACAAAGTTCCAAGAATGACTGTTCTTTGCAATGATTGTAATATTGATGCCATTAACGATTCATAGCATGTTTTATGCGTGTGTGTAAAATATTTATGTGACTATTTGAGGATTTTATTTAAATACTGTCCTGTATAACTTTTTTTGAGTTTTGCAATATCTTCTGGTGAACCGCTTCCTATTATTTCACCGCCACCGTCACCCCCTTCCGGGCCCAAGTCAATGATCCAATCAGCTGTTTTTATGACGTCTAAATTATGCTCTATCACAACAACAGTGTTACCTTGATCTACTAAAATTTGGAGTACCTCGAGTAGTTTCTTAATGTCATGGACATGAAGCCCCGTAGTTGGCTCATCAAGTATGTACAAGGTTTTGCCTGTGGCTCTTTTTGAAAGTTCTTTTGAAAGTTTAATTCTTTGCGCTTCACCACCCGATAAAGTAGTAGCTTGCTGACCAATTTTTATATAGCCAAGTCCTACATTTTGAAGTGTATCGAGTTTCTTTTTAATCATTGGGATTGCTTCAAAAAAAGAACATCCTTCTTCAACTGTCATATCTAAAATATCTGCAATACTCTTATCTTTGTACTTAATTTCAAGCGTTTCTCTGTTGTATCTTTTGCCCTCACATTCATCGCAAGTGACATATACATCAGGAAGAAAGTGCATCTCTATTTTAATTACACCATCACCTTCACAAGCTTCGCATCTACCGCCCTTAACATTGAATGAAAATCTTCCAGCTTTATAACCTCTGGCTTTTGATTCTGGTAAACCGGTAAACCAGTCTCTTATAAAAGTGAAGGCCCCGGTATAAGTTGCAGGATTTGATCTTGGGGTCCTTCCAATTGGAGATTGGTCAATATCTATAACTTTATCAAGCTCTTGAAGACCCTTTATTTCCTTGTGCTTTGCAGGTGTATACCTTGACCCGTTCAATGTTTGTGCGACTGACTTAAAAAGCGTATTAATTGTTAAAGTTGATTTACCGCTACCAGAAACTCCGGTAATACAAGTAAGTGTTCCAAGAGGAATTTCGCAGTCGACATTTTTAAGATTGTTGCCTTCAGCTTTTATAATTTTTATATATTTATTATTTAGCGCTTTTCTTCTATTGCTAGGTATTTCAATTTTTAGTTTACCAGATAAGTATTGACCGGTTATGCTATTTTGATTTTTTTTAATTTTAGTAACATTACCCTCAGCAACTACTCTTCCGCCATTAACGCCAGCAGCCGGTCCCAAGTCAACTACATGATCAGCTGTTGTGATTGCCTCTTCATCATGCTCAACGACAATAACTGTATTTCCAAGATCTCTTAATCTTTTAAGAGTTTTTAACAATCTTTCATTATCACGCTGATGCAAGCCAATCGAGGGTTCGTCTAGCACATAGAGAACTCCTGTCAAACCTGATCCAATTTGTGATGCAAGACGAATACGTTGTGACTCACCGCCTGATAAACTACCCGAACCTCTTGAAAGAGTTAGATATTCAAGACCTACATTATTTAAAAAAAGTATCCTTTCATTGAGTTCCTTAAGAATTCTAAATGCAATTTCTTTTTCTTTTTTAGTTAATTTTTTTTCAAGTTTCTGAAACCAAATAACAAGTTCTTTAATAGATTTGTCGCATACTTCACCTATGTGCAGCTTGTCTATCTTTACAGCCAATGCAGTCTCTTTAAGCCTAAAACCATTGCATGCATGACATCTTACTTCACTCTGATATCTCTCAATTCTTCCACGCATCCAATCACTTTCTGTCTCTAGATATCTGCGCTCAAGATTATTGATTACTCCTTCGAAAGGTCTTTCATACTCATAACCGTCATCATAAGTAAACTTTAATTCTGTTTCACCAGAGCCATAAAGAACTATGTTTTGAATTTTTTTTCCTAGTGATTTCCAGGGTGTATCAAGTGAAAACTTATATTTTCTAGCTACAACCTTTAAAATATTTCTAAAATACCCGTATCTCGAGACTGGCCAAGGAGCAAGTGCATCCTCATTTATTGAAAGGTTTTTATTTGGAACAACTAAATTAGGATCAATTGATAAATCGGTACCAATTCCATCACACTCTTCACACGCTCCATAAGGATTATTAAAAGAAAATAACCTTGGTTCAATTTCGTCAATTGTGAAACCGGATACAGGACAAGCAAATTTTGATGAAAATAGTTCATTATCTGCTTTACCATTTTTCATCTCGAAGTTTTCAACGATCACCAATCCATCACTTAAATTGAGGGCAGTTTCGACACTATCCGCCAACCTGTTACCTATTTCATCGTTTAGTACGATACGGTCTACTACAACTTCGATGTCATGTTTCTTTTTTTTATCAATTTCAGGTAAAGAGTCGAATTCGTATAATTCCCCATCAATCTTTACTCTTTGAAAACCTTTCTTGTGCAATTCTTGTAATTCCTTTTTGTACTCACCTTTTCTTCCTCTGATAATTGGAGACAATATTAGAAACTTTGAACCTATTTCTCTTTCTTTTATTCGATCAACTATTTGGGTCACTGTCTGACTTTTAATGGGTAATCCTGTTGCAGGAGAATAGGGTATCCCAACCCTCGCAAAAAGAAGACGAAGATAATCATATACCTCTGTAACAGTACCAACTGTTGACCTAGGATTTTTTGATGTTGTTTTTTGTTCGATGGAAATTGCGGGACTTAACCCTTCTATTAAATCAACATTTGGTTTTTGCATCATTTGCAAAAACTGTCTTGCATAAGCTGATAAGCTCTCAACGTATCTTCTTTGGCCTTCAGCATAAATAGTATCAAAAGCAAGGGAAGATTTACCTGAGCCAGACAAACCAGTTATTATTGTTAGCTTCTCACGGGGTATTTTGACATTAACATTTTTTAAATTATGTTCACGGGCTCCTTGTACTGAAATTGTCTTACTCATAAGAATTAATTAATCTTAACACTCCTGATTTAAAGATAACCTGTGCATAAACAGCAAAATAGGGATTTTTGTATGTACAGTGCATCAATATCTGGATAAATTACAATATATGGCTGCTAGTTTAAATAAAGTAATGCTAATAGGTAATCTTGGAGCAGATCCCGTAATTCGTCAGACTCAAGATGGGAAAAGGCTTGCCCAACTTAGCTTAGCTACATCCGAGTCATGGAAAGACAAGACTACAGGCGAGAAAAAAGAAAAAACCAGTTGGCACAGAATAGTCATATTTAACGATGGTTTAGCAGGTGTTGTTGAGAGTTACCTTAAAAAAGGTTCAAAAATTTACATTGAAGGCCAATTACAAACTAGGAAATTTACAGATCAGAGTGGAGTTGAAAAATATACGACGGAAATAGTTCTTGGAAACTATAATGGCACACTTACAATGCTTGACTCAAGGAACTCAGGAGGCGGCGATTCAATTCCAGATATGGGTTCAGATATAAATCAAGACATGGGAGACAGTGCTCCACCTGACCTTGATATAGACGACGAAATACCCTTTTAAGTCTACTTTTTTCAATCGAAAACTGGGCAAATTTCTGATATAATCTTCTTAATTTTTATAACGAAATCGTGCTTATTTTTCCTATTTTTTATGGATTTTTAGCGCTTCAATAGGTAGTAGAATTGACTGATTCCAAGGATCAAAATGAAGATCTTAAAACAGGTAAAGAGCAATCTGTAATCCCCATATTAATCGATACAGAAATGCAAAATTCTTACCTCGATTACGCTATGAGCGTAATCGTTAGCAGGGCATTACCTGATGTTAGAGACGGACTTAAACCAGTTCACAGACGGATTTTATATGCAATGCATGAGTCAGGCTATGAGTGGAATAAACAACATAGAAAGAGTGCTCGAGTTGTCGGTGATGTTATTGGTAAATACCATCCGCATGGAGATCAAGCTGTTTATGATGCGTTGGTCAGACTTGCCCAAGACTTCTCAATGAGTGTGCCACTATTAGATGGTCAAGGCAATTTTGGATCAATGGACGGCGATAGGGCTGCTGCAATGAGATACACGGAAGTTAGAATGGCAAAAATTGCAAGTTTCCTTCTTGAAGATATAGAAAAAGAAACGGTCGACTTCAGACCTAATTATGATGAAACTGAAAGTGAGCCATCTGTTCTTCCTGCAAAATATCCAAACCTACTTGTCAACGGTGCAGGTGGTATAGCCGTTGGTATGGCGACTAACATTTTACCTCATAATTTAGGAGAGGTCATTGATGCTAGTATTGCTTACCTTAAAAATACTGATGTAACTTTTGAGGAAATAAATCAAATTATAAAAGGCCCAGACTTTCCTACGGGTGGAACAATTATTGGCATAAAAGGCATAAAAGACTCTCAGTCATCAGGAAGAGGCTCAATCATTGTTCAGGCAAAATCAAACATAGAGGAATTTAAAACAGATCGAGAAGCAATCGTATTTACCGAAGTACCTTACCAAGTTAACAAATCATCTTTGCTTGAGAAAATAGCTGAACTTGTCAGAGATAAAAAAATTGATGGTATAAGTGATTTAAGAGATGAGTCTGACCGCCAAGGAGTGAGGGTTGTTGTTGAATTAAAAAAAGGAGTAATATCACAAGTTGTATTAAATAAATTATATAAATTTACTGCACTACAAAGTTCTTACGGTGTTAATTCATTGGCGTTGGTAAACGGAAAACCAAAATTAATGAATATAAAAGAATTCATTCACCATTTTATAGAATTCAGAAAAGAAATTATCAGAAACAGGACTCGTCATGATCTCGGCAAAGCAAGAGATAGGGCTCATGTACTGATTGGCCTAGCAGTTGCTGTTGCTAATGTTGATCAAATAATAGAAATAATTAAAAGCTCCAAAGATCCTAATGAGGCAAGAACCTCGCTTCTTAAAACTAAGTGGCTAAGCAAGGATATTGATGATTTATTAAAGTTAGTTGATGACCCAAGGCAAATTAAAAATGAAAAAGAAATTTATTTAACTGACGAGCAGGCCAAAGCGATATTAGAGTTAAGGTTGCAACGTTTGACAGCTCTAGGTAAAGATGAGATCAAGTCAGAGTTATCAGATCTTTCCAATCAAATAAACAAATTCCTCTCAATATTAAGGGATACTGAGGTATTGAATGATGTAATAAATGTTGAGCTAAATGAAATTAAAAAGCAATTTGCAATACCAAGAAGAACAGAAATTAATGAGGGCGAGGCTACAGATATTGATCAAGAAGACCTAGTTCAAAGAAGTGATATGGTCGTAAGTGTAACAAACTCAGGTTATATAAAAAGAGTTCCTTTAAATATGTACAGAGCACAGAAAAGAGGTGGCAAAGGAAGAGCGGGAATGAAAACCAATGAAGAAGATTTTGTAACTCAAGTTTTTACATCAAGTACTCATGACAATATGTTGTTTTTCTCGTCTGGAGGAATAGCTTACAAACTTAAGACATGGAAGATTCCTGAGTCATCACCCCAAGCTAAGGGCAAAGCAATAATCAATCTCTTAAATCTTAAAGACACTGAAAGTCTATCAAGTATCCTTGTGTTGCCAGAAAATAAACAATCAAATGGAAATGAGTATTTAATATTTGCTACATCAGACGGCAGCATCAGAAAAAATAGTTTAGAAGATTTCAAAAGGATTCAAGCAAATGGTAAAATTGCAATGAAATTAGATAATAATAATGCAATCGTAGGTGTGAAACTTTGTAGTGATGAAGACGATATTTTACTATCAACAAAACATGGAAAGTGTATTCGAACTCCTGTTTCAAAACTGAGAACAACTAAAAGTAGAAGTTCGGTAGGTGTAAGGGGTATCAGGCTAACAAAAGATGATAAAATTATTTCAATTTCTGTCATTTCTCATACTGATGTATCGTCAGCAGAAGCAAAAGCTTACTTAAAAATGATTTCAAAGGAAAAAGGAATTCAAGAAGAAACTGAGAGTGACGATAATGATACTGATAACTCTGTTTCTGACATTGAAATATCTAAGGATCGATATGATGAATTAAAAGCGAGAGAACAATTCATTTTAACCGTTACTGAAAATGGCTTTGGCAAAAGATCTTCTTCTTACCAGTTTAGAGTTTCTAATCGCGGTGGATCGGGCATTATGTGTATTGCGACATCAGATAGAAATGGCGATGTTCTAGCTTCTTTTCCAGTCAATAATGATGATGATATAATGCTGATAACTAAAACAGGTCAATTAATTCGCTGCCCAGTAAAAGATGTTCGCGTAGCTGGTAGAAATACGCAGGGAGTAAGTATATTTAAAACAACAAAAGAAGAAAAAGTTGTTTCTGCAAGCAGAGTTGAGCTAGATAGCTAATAAATTACTAGAGGTCTTTAAATAATCATTATATATTCCCAAATATGAGTAGAACTGGCATATATCCTGGAAGCTTCGATCCCATTCATAAAGGGCACATTGATATTATCAATAGGGCTACAAAACTTGTTGATAAATTATATATCGCAGTTGCTGACAGCCCGCATAAATCACCTTTATTTGATTTAGATGAAAGAAAAGAAATGATAGAAAATGAGTTTTCATCAAATGATAAAATTGAAGTAATTGCATTTGATAATTTATTGATTGATTTAGCTAATTCGCTAGATGCAAAGATACTCATAAGGGGTCTTCGTGTTGTTTCTGATTTTGAATATGAGTTTCAGATGTTGGGTATGAATAGACAATTAGATAATAATATTGAAACAGTATTCTTGATGGCAGACGCTCAACGGCAATCAATTTCCTCTAATTTTGTAAAAGAAATTGCACGTTTGGGAGGAAATATCAGTAATTTTACAAATAAATTTGTTGAGCAAAAATTAAAAGATAAATTCAAATAAATAAAATGAAATTAATAAGAACTTTAATCTTTGTATTTTCATTTTTTATAGCGTTAATCGCAGAAGGAGTTGTCATGGCAAATGATCCAGAAAATTCAATCCAAATAGAGCTGAAAGATGGTAATGTAATAATAGAATTACTACCTGATATTGCTCCAAATCACGTAAATAGAATTAAAGAACTTGCAAGAGAAGGCTTTTATGATGGAGTACCCTTTCACCGTGTTATAGAGGGCTTTATGGCTCAAACTGGTGATGGCGAAAATAGAAATGGAACAGGCGGATCAACCAAACCTGATTTGAAAAATGAATTTGGTGATACACCTCATCTTCGTGGAACAGTATCAATGGCAAGAACAGCCGACCCGGACTCAGCTAATAGTCAATTTTTTATATGTTTTGCCGAGGCTCCACATCTAGATGGCCAGTATACTGTTTTTGGTCAAGTCGTAGAAGGGATGGAGTTTGTTGACAAGATTAAACGAGGAGAACCAGGCTCTGGAAGTGT
Organism: uncultured Pelagibacteraceae bacterium; assembly: GCA_902526005.1. GTDB lineage: Bacteria > Pseudomonadota > Alphaproteobacteria > Pelagibacterales > AG-422-B15 > CACNXQ01. Next base: position 55,994 of record CABZIW010000004.1, on the reverse strand, counting down.
AGATGACCCAGATGAAATGATAACTGTAAGGGTCATTTCAGATCTATAATTTTCATGAAATTGAGTCAATTTGACTTTGAACTACCAGATAATCTGATCGCTGAAAGACCATGTGAGCCTCGAGAAGAATCGAGGATGTTGGTTTATAAAAATGAGATATCTGATACGAACTTCAGTAAATTTAATGATTATGTTGGCCATAATGACTTGGTTGTAATTAATAACACAAAAGTTATCCCTATTTTCCTTGAGGGATTTCACTCAAAAAAAAACATTAAGGTTACGCTTCATAAAAAACTATCAAGCAATAAGTGGCTTGCATTTTTGAAACCTGCAAAGAATGTAAGTGAAAACAGTATAATCAGTTTCAATAATGAGATCTCTTGTACAATTAGAAAAAAATTAGATTATGGTGAGGTTGAATTAGAATTTAATTGTAGCGAGGAAGAATTTGATAATTATTTGAACCAATTTGGACTTATGCCGCTGCCACCATATATTCAAAAAAAAAGGAAAAGTGATAAAAAGGATTTTACTGATTATCAAACTGTGTATGCAAAAGAAAAAGGTTCTGTAGCAGCTCCTACTGCTGGTTTACATTTTAATGATGAAATAATAAACAAACTGGTTGAGAGTGATCAATTAGCTGAGATTACTTTACATGTTGGGGCCGGTACGTTCTTGCCTATAAGAAACGAGGATGTTGATAATCATGTAATGCATTCTGAGTACGGTATAATTGATGAAAAAACTGCACTGAAAATTAATCAATGTAAGAAAAAAGGTGGAAAAATTATTGCTGTTGGAACAACGACACTAAGACTTTTAGAAAGTGCCGCAAAAAATAATGTAGTAGAGAAATTTAATACAGAAACTAATATATTTATAAAGCCTGGATATAAGTTTCAAATTGTTGATATGCTATTGACTAACTTTCATTTACCAAAATCTACTTTATTGCTATTAGTCTCCGCATTTGCAGGCACTGAAGAAATATTTAAAATCTATAAACATGCCGTAACAAATAAATACCGTTTCTTTTCATACGGTGATGTTAGTTTACTATTTAAGAAATGAGCGATTTTAAAATACTTAAAACAGATGGAAATGCCAGAAGGGGTAAATTAATAACCTCTCATGGGGAGATAAATACGCCTGCTTTTATGCCAGTTGGTACAGCTGCAACCGTCAAAGGTGTCTTTACAAAGGACCTAATTGAAACAGGCTCGGAAATCCTTTTAGGAAATACTTATCATCTAATGCTCAGACCAGGATCCGAACTAATAAAAGAGTTCGGCGGGCTTCACAAGTTTATGAATTGGGACAAACCTATACTCACAGATTCTGGTGGATACCAAGTATTTTCTCTATCTAAACTAAGAAAGATTAGTGAGGAAGGTGTTAAGTTTTCATCACATATAGATGGAAAAGAAGTAATGCTTACTCCAGAAAGTTCAATGGAAATACAAACTAACTTAAACTCAGATATTGTAATGGCGTTTGATGAATGTACAGCTTTTCCTTGTACCCATGATCAAGCAAAAAACTCAATGGAATTATCTATGAGATGGGCAAAAAGATGTAAAGATTATTTCATAGAAAGAAATAACAACAAATTATTTGGCATCGTTCAGGGAAGCGTATTTGAGGATTTAAGAAAAGAGTCTGTAAAAACTCTAGAAGCAATAAATTTTGATGGTTATGCAGTGGGGGGTCTTGCAGTAGGTGAAAGCCAAGCTCAAATGTTTGAGGTGCTTGAATTTACTTCGCCTCATCTACCTGACGACAAACCACATTATTTAATGGGTGTGGGCAAGCCTGATGATATTCTTGGTAGTGTTGCTAGAGGAATTGATATGTTTGATTGCGTATTGCCAACTAGAAGTGGTAGGAATGGACAAGCCTTTACTCGTCATGGACCAATTAATATAAGAAATGCAAAATACAAAAATTTAGATGATCCAATTGATAAAAACTCAGATAATCCTGTATGTAAAAATTACTCTGCTGGGTATATACATCATTTATTTAATGCAAAGGAGATGCTAGGCGGCATGTTGCTTTCTTTGCACAATATATATTTTTATCAGAGTCTTATGGCAGATATTAGAAAATCTATAGAGGAGGATCGCTTTATGTCTTTTTCAAAAGAATTTCTTGAAAGTTATAAATCTTAGTTACTTACCTTTGAATTCAGCTTTTTTCTTTTGAATGAACGACATTACTCCAATTTTGCTATCCTCAGTTTTGCCAGCGATTGTTTGTGCTGAGCTTTCCGCAGCAAGCTGACCTTCAAAGTTATTCGAAAAACTATCCCAATATAATTGTTTAATTAATTTTAAAGCTACAGTAGGTCCTGAAGCTAATGTTCTTGCTGTACTCATTACTTCTTCCATTAGTTTGTCATCTTCAACAACATGATTTACAAGACCCCATTCAAGAGCTTTATCAGCTAAAACTTTTTCACCAATTAATGAAAATTCCATTGCTCTTGCCATGCCTATTTTTCGAGGAATTACGTACGTAGAGCTAGCATCTGGTACAAGCCCTATAAATTTAAACGCTTGATAAAAGTATGCAGATTTAGAGGCATAAACTAAATCTCCAAATACACCCAATGAACAACCTGCGCCAGCAGCCACTCCATTAACAGCCGTAATTAATGGAACATTTAGATTTTTTAAATCTATTAAAAAAGGATGGTAAACTTTTTCTAGGGTTTCTCCCGGATCTATATTATCACCTAAGCTTGCTCCTTCAACAAGGTTTGCGCCCGCACAAAAACCTCTTCCAGCTCCTGTTAGAACGGCACATCGAACTTTTAATTCTCCACTATTTATAGATTTTACTTGCTTATGAAGCTCTGAAATCATGTCCATAGAAAGTGCGTTTAGCCTTTCAGGGTCATTTAGCGTTAAAATAGCTATATCATCAACGATTTCAGTTTTTAAAACATTGGTCATTTATTAACTATTACATGCATATGAGAAAACAAAAAAGTATATTTTTTTGTTATTTTGGATTAGTTTATAAAACTTGTTTAATAAAGGATAAAATATGGGGTTAGGAAACGTATCTATAGGGAGCACTTATCCAGAGGTAAGTAGAGAAGAAATGCTCTCAAAATTAAATAAATTAAAACAACCATTTTTAAAAAACTTCAATCCAGATTTAAATGTACGTATTGATCGTATAAAAAGAATACAAACTTTAGTTGAGGAAAATATAGACGCTTTTCATGACGCGTTAAGATCTGATTTTGGCACACGACATGAGCAGTTAAGCTTAATGGCTGACACAATGCCTGTAATTAATAATGCAAAAGACGCCTTAAAAAATATTAAAAGATGGGTTAAGCCTGATAAGCGAAAACCTAACTTCCCATTAGGATTACTTGGCGCAAAAGCTTATGTTCAATTCCAGCCTTATGGAGTAGTTGGTGTTATTTCTCCTTGGAACTTCCCACTAACTCTAAGTATTGCGCCTTTAATAGAAATATTTGCGGCTGGAAATAATGCAATGATGAAGCTCTCAGAGTTCGTTCCAGCAACCTCTGAATTAACTGAAGAACTTATTAATAAATTTTTTAGTGATGAAGAAGTTGTTATTGTAAATGGAGGTCCTCAAACCTCGCAAGATTTTGCAGGATTACCATTTGATCATCTGCTTTTCACTGGATCAACAAATGTAGCTAAAAAAGTTGCATCTGAGGCAGCATCAAATTTAGTACCGCTTACTCTTGAATTAGGTGGCAAGTCACCAGTAATAGTTGGTCCAAATGCCAAAATGAAAAAAAGTGTTGATAAGATAATGATGGGAAAGCTCTTAAATGGAGGGCAAATTTGCATATCACCTGATTATGTAATGGTTCCTGAGGGGCAAACAGATGAATTTGTTGATCATGCAAAATCCCATGTTAGTGAAAATTATCCAACGATAAAAAATAATCCAGATTATACATCCATAATTCATTTGAATCACTACGAGAGACTTCGTGAATTAGTAAAAGATGCTGAGTCAAAGGGAGCTACTATTGTAGAAATAAACCCTGCAAACGAAGACCTTTCGCAACAAGAGCATCATAAAATATTACCTACTTTAGTTTTAAATCCAACGGATGATATGAAGATTATGCAAGAAGAAATATTTGGACCTTTATTGCCAGTAAAAACATACAAAAGCTTTGATGAAACAATAGAGTTCATAAATAAGAACCCTAAAGCGCTTGCAATATATTATTTTGGCGATGACAAAAAAGAAATTGATACTGTTTTAAACAATACTTCATCTGGTCAAGCGGTTATAAACGATGTCTTATTCCAATTTTCTATGCATGATCTACCTTTTGGAGGGGTTGGTCCTAGTGGGATGGGCTCTTATCATGGTTACGATGGCTTTAAGAACTTTAGTCATAAGAGATCAGTTTTGAAGGGTCAAAATATCTTAGATGCGGGTAAGATGATTACAGCTCCATTTACTGAATCTACGGAAAAAAATATAAAAAGGTTATCTTAGAGAATACTCTCAGCTGCTATTTTTTTTGAGTTTTCGACAATAAACTTAAATCTCAACTCAGGTTTTTTGCCCATTAAAGAATCTACAGATTTATGAGTTTTCTTTTTGTCTTTTGATGCAATTTGAACTTTTAATAAGGTTCTATTTTCCTGCGACATAGTTGTCTCTTTCAATTGAGCAGGCATCATCTCACCTAATCCTTTGAATCTATTAATGGTAACGTCTGAATTTTTAAATTCTTTTTTTATTATTTCATCTTTATGCTTATCATTTACAGCGTAATACGTTTTAGCTCCTTTAGATATTTTGTATAAAGGAGGCACGGATAAGTACAGATGCCCTTCATCAATTAGTTTTGGAAATTCTTTATAGAAGAATGCCATCAATAAGGTGGATATATGAGCACCGTCAACATCAGCATCTGTCATAATTATAATTTTTTCGTATCTAATATCTTTGCTATTAAATTTATCTCCTCGCTTACATCCAATAGCTTGCATTAAATCAGTAATTTCTTGGTTTGCATTTATTTTATCTCTTCCAGCACTGATCACATTTAAAATCTTACCCCTTAAAGGTAAAATGGCCTGTGTTTGACGATCTCTTGCCTGTTTTGCCGATCCACCAGCCGAGTCTCCTTCAACAAGAAAAATTTCAGTTCCTTTATTTCCATCAATTGAACAATCAGCAAGTTTACCTGGTAAGGTTGTTTTTTTTCTTTTTATATTTTTTTCTATGATTTGATTTGATTTGGATTGCAGTCTTAACTGTGATCGATTAAATGCGTATTGAAATAATTCTTCTGCAGACCTAGTTTTTTTTGTAAGCCATTGTTCAAATAGTTGTCGTGCTTTCATTTCAATTTTACGACCAGGCTCTATACTTGATAACTTTTCTTTTGTCTGACCTTGAAACTCAGGGTTTTCTATAAAAGCAGATAAGATTGATCCAGATGAACCAAAGAGATCTTCTTGATTAATTTGAGATGATTTTTTTTCGTATTTAATTTTTGAAAAATCTTTAAATGCCTTATAAATTCCTGACTTGAAACCGCTTTCATGAGTACCGCCCAATGGGGTTTTAATAGTGTTACAATAAGATTCATTTATAGGTTCCATCACATCAAACCAATTTATAATTCCCTCAATTTTACCACTATCAACATCTATCTCGGTGTTGAAATAAAATGGATCTTCAAAAATAGGGTCATTGGGCGTACAAAGATTATTTAAATAATCTTTAATTCCATCGGAGTAATGTAGTTTATCTGATAATGGAATATTTTTTTTGGCGGTTGCCTTACTGCATGACCAATGAATTTCAACATCTGGTATAAGATAGGCTTTAGCTTTTGCCATATTATATATAATTGAAGCATCAAATTCTATTTCTTTGCCAAAAATTTCTGGGTCCGGTGAAAATACTATTTTTGTACCCTTTTTAAGAGGACCTTTTGCGGATGCTTTTAATTTATTTTTAGGAGAACCCTGACTATAAGTTTGTACAAAATATTTTTTATCTCTTGCAATTTCAAGAGTAAGTTTTTTAGATAGCGCGTTTACAACAGAAATTCCAACGCCATGCAAACCGCCAGAAGTTTTGTAATTATTTTTTGAAAACTTACCCCCAGAATGTAGTGTTGTCATAATGACTTCAACTGCAGGTATTTTAAATTTTGGATGCTTATCAACAGGAATACCTCGCCCATTATCAGAGATTTCAATCGTGTCCTGGGAAACTAGCTTAATTTCTACCTTATTTGCAAAACCAGCAACAACTTCATCCATTGAATTATCTAGTACCTCGCTTACCAGGTGATGCATTGCCATTATATCTGTTCCCCCAATGTACATTCCGGGTCGCTTTCTAACCGGTTCTAAACCTTCAAGGACTTCAATATCTTTTGCGGTGTAAGATGTGTTTGAATTTTTTATTGTCTTTTTGGATGAACTCTTCTTTTTAATTGATTTATTTTTCTTTGATTTCTTTCTCATAACAAACAATACAACTAATAATAGATTCTTTACATTGTGTAATATTTATTTACTCTAACAGCATGAATTTATTAGGATTTTAGTATGCCGGTTATTGAATCAAAAATAATGATTAATTCAGAGTCCTTCAAAAAAAATCAGGAGGACCATCAAAAGCTGATTGATGAAATTAGAACTTTAGAACAAAAAATAGCAGATAATTCTGCTAGGTCTAAGGCTAAGTTTGATAAAAGAGGACAGTTGCTGCCCCGTGAAAGATTAAAAAGACTATTAGATCCAGGTAGTTTTTGGCTTCCATTATCCACCCTTGCTGGTTACAAGATTGGCGATGATGATGGCGATAAAAATATTGGATGGGGAAACTCTATTAGCGGTATTGGTTATGTTGCAGGCGTTCGTTGCATGATTGGTGTTTCAGATGCGGGTATTAAAGGGGGAAGTGCATCTGCGATGGGCACTGAAAAGGCGTTAAGAGGTGCTCAAATAATTTTTGAAAATAAATTACCTTTTATTCAGTTAATAGAGAGTGCTGGTGCAAATCTACTGAGACAGACCGATATGTTTATTAAGGGCGGTAGAAGTTTTGCCAATCTTTCTAAAATGTCAGCAATGGGAATTCCGACAATTGGCGTAGTTCACGGTTCATCAACTGCAGGTGGCGCTTACCAGACAGGCTTATCAGACTATATAATTGTAGTTAAAGAAAGATCAAAAATATTTTTAGCTGGTCCTCCTTTATTAAGAGCTTCGCTTGGTGAGATTGCTACTGACGAAGAAATTGGTGGAGCAGATTTACATTTTGCAGTTTCCGGACTTGCTGAATATATGGCAAACGATGATGCACATGCAATCGAGATTGCAAGAGATGTAATGAAGAATATTGGATGGAATAATGATTTCATTTCTACTCAAAAGTCTGAGTATGATGAGCCCGTTTATTCACCTGATGAGTTAACAGGGGTTGTTCCAGTTGATTATAAAACCCCGTATGATTGCAGGGAAGTGATTGCAAGAATTGTTGATGGTTCTGATTTTTTAGAGTTTAAAGAAGGCTGGGGCAAAACCCTCATAACAGGACATGCAACTATTCAAGGTTATAAAGTTGGAATTTTAGGGAACAATGGACCGATATTTTCTGAAAGTGCTAATAAAGCTACTCAATTCATACAAATTTGTTCTCAATCAAATACGCCGCTAATTTTTCTTCAAAATATAACCGGCTTTATGGTGGGTACTAAAGAGGAAGCAAAAGGAATGATAAGACACGGATCAAAGATGATACAGGCGGTTACTAATTGCACCGTACCTAAAATAACACTTAGGATTGGAGCCTCTTTTGGTGCGGGAGAATATGGAATGGCGGGAAGATCTTATGATCCTAGATTTTTATTCTCATGGCCTAATGCAAAAATGAGTGTGATGGGTGGGGAACAGGCCGCTAGAACAATGGCTCAAGTTGCTCTTGAGGGCGCTGAACGAAAAGGTCAAGATCCCAAAAAAATATATGGAGAGAACCTTGAAATGCTTGAAGGTATGAAGCAAAAAATAATCGATCAGTACCGTGAGGAAGGTGAAGCAATATTTTGCTCAGCGAGATTATGGGATGACGGAATTATTGATCCAAAGGATACAAGAAAGATTTTAGGTGAATGCTTAAATATTATCAGCGACGGCGATAAGAGAGAGTTAAAACCAAATACTTTTGGCGTTGCAAGAATGTAATTAATTTTTTCCTGGAAGAATATCAAGATATTTTGAAATAATGCCCAGCATTACTTCATCTGATCCACCGCCAATTGAACCTAAACGTCCATCTCTATACGCTCTTGAAATAGGTGACTCATCCATATAGCCCATTCCACCCCAATATTGCAAGCATTCGTCGTTAACTTTTCTAGAAAGTCGTGTGGCTTTTAGCTTTGACATTGAAGCCAATTTTGTACAATCACCACCATTTACATGTATCTCAATTCCTTTCCATGTAAGTGCTTTTAAGGCTTCAACCTCCGTCATCAGCTCGGAAAGTTTGTAATGAACAATCTGATTGTCAAGAATAGGCTTACCAAATGTCTTTCTTTGTCTTGTATAATTAATGGTCTCATTAATAGCTAATTCACAGCCAGTATAGCCAGCAATAGCTGCATAAAGTCTTTCTTCTTGAAACTGCATCATTTGATAAATAAAGCCTTTACCTTCTTCTCCGACTAAATTTTTCTGCGGCACTCTTACATCGTCAAAAAATATTTCAGCAGTATCAGACGAATGCATACCCATTTTTTTTAGTTTACGATTAATTGTGACACCCTTTACCCTCTTGCCATCTTCCTTAAGGGACACACATATAAGAGATTTATTTAAATGTTTATTCTTATTGTCAGTTTCAGTATTTGCAAGCATACACATCCAGTCTGCTTGAGTGCCATTTGTAATCCACATTTTTGATCCATTTATTACGTAATCATCACCATCCTTAACAGCATGAGTTTTAATAGCAGCCACGTCAGAACCAGCACTTGGTTCAGAGACACCAAGGCAAGAAACAAGATCTCCGGTAATAGACGGTTTTAAAAATTCATTACATATCTCTTCACTGCCGAAGCGCGCCAATGCTGGAGTTGACATATCTGTCTGTACACCAATAGCCATTGGAACACCGCCGCATTTAATATGTGCCAATGCCTCATTAAGAACTGCTCCGTATGAATAGTCTAATCCAGACCCACCGTATTTTTCAGGTTTAGTTACTCCAAGAAATCCTTGATCACCTAATTTTTTGAAAAGTTCATGGGCTGGGAAAATTTCATTTTCTTCCCACTCGTCTACATAGGGGTTGATTTCATCTTCAACGAATTTAAGAGCTGATCTCTTTAATTCTTCATGTTCTGTTGTTAATTCCACTTTAATATATATAGCATTTTATTTACAAAGGTCACCCCTTAGAATTCAACTAATTGTCACACACTAAAGTAGTTTTTGTATTCAATAGGGTGAGGAGAGTGTTCTAGATCATATACATCTTCCATTTTCAGGTCTATATATGCATCAATTTGGTCATCAGTAAAAACTCCACCTTCAGTTAAAAAAGCCCTATCTTCGTCAACCGCCTCAAGTGCCTCTCTAAGAGAACCGCAAACAGTTGGCAATTTTTTAACCTCTGCCTCTGGTAATTCATAAAGATCTTCATCGGCTGCATTTCCTGGGTCAATTTTATTTTTTATACCGTCCATCCCTGCCATTAGCATCGCTGAAAATGCCAAATAAGGATTTGCCGAAGGATCAGGAAACCTTACTTCAACTCTTTTTCCTTTCGGATTATCTGAAACAGGTATCCGACAAGAGGCAGATCTGTTTCTTGCTGAGTATACAAGTATTACAGGGGCCTCAAACCCTGGTATCAGTCTCTTATAACTGTTTGTGCTAGCATTCGTAAACGCATTAAGTGCCCTTCCATGTTTTATGATCCCACCAATGTAGTGCAATGCCATCTCGGATAAGCCTGCATATTTATCTCCTGCAAATAGAGGTTCACCATTTTTCCATATGGATTGGTGTGTATGCATTCCAGTTCCATTATCACCTTTAACTGGTTTAGGCATGAATGTAGCAGTTTTACCAAATGCATTAGCGACCATGTGTACACCATACTTATAAAGCTGCATAGCATCGCCCTGTTTGAGTAAAGTATCAAACTTCAGTCCCAATTCATGTTGACTTGGAGCAACTTCATGATGATGTTTTTCCATCTTCAGTCCTAAATTTTTTAATTCTTCAAGAAATTCTGTTCTTATATCTTGTGCGTTATCAACAGGCGGTACAGGAAAATATCCTCCTTTAACACCTGGTCTGTGTGCTAAGTTGCCACTTTCATAAGAGCGTCCAGAATTATATGGACCTTCAGTACTATCAATTTCAAACATTGATTTGTTCATATCAACTTGAAATTTTACATCATCAAATATAAAAAACTCTGCTTCTGGACCCATATATATAGTATCGCCAATTCCACTTGCTTTGACATACTCTTCTGCTTTTCTTGCAGTTCCTCTTGGATCTCTCTCATATGGTTCCTTTGACACTGCATCGAGAACATCGCAAAAAACAATTAATGTCGTTTGGGCTGTAAAAGGATCGATTACCGTTGTGGTTAAGTCCGGTTTGAGAACCATGTCTGATTCATTTATAGCTTTCCAGCCAGATATAGAGGATCCATCAAAGAAGACTCCGCTGTTTAGGAGATCATCGTCTACTGCTGTACCGTCCATCGTTAAATGTTGAAGTTTGCCTTTTGGATCAGTAAATCTCATATCGAGATACTTGACTTCACCATTTTTAAATTTTTTTAGTACTTCGTTTGCAGTACCCATATGATCCCCTGATTATGGAATTTATTTAGTCAAAGTCCCAACTATATGTGATACAATTTTGTATGGATCAGCATTCGATGCTGGCCTTCTATCTTCAAGATACCCATTCCAATTATGTTCAACAGTATAAACTGGAATACGTATACTAGCACCTCTATCACTTACACCATATGAAAATTTATCGATACTTTGTGTCTCGTGAAGTCCAGTAAGCCTCATATTATTGTCAGATCCATAAGCCGCAATACCTTCTTCATGAACCTTTCCAAGTTTGTCGCACATTGATGTAAATAATTCTTCTGATCCAGAAGATCTCATTTGTTCATTAGAAAAATTAGTGTGCATACCAGAACCGTTCCAATCACCAGTTTTTGGTTTTGGGTGAAAGTTCACTCCAACGCCGTGTTCCTCAGCAGTTTTCATGAGTAAATATCGGCTTACCCATAAATCATCAGCTGCTTTAATACCTTTTCCAAAGCATTGATATTCCCATTGGCCAAGTGCTACTTCTGCATTAGTTCCAGTAAGCGTAATCCCAAGATCTATGCAAGCTTTTAGATGTGCATCTGATATGGCTCTACCAACAACATTGCCGGCTCCAACACCACAATAAAATTCACCTTGCTCTCTTGGCGTGCCATCTTCCCAGCCAAGTGGTTCACCAGTTTTAGCGTCAGTTAAAAAGAATTCTTGTTCAAAACCAAACCACCATTCGTCGGAAACAACTTCCGCTGCCGCAGCTCTAAAGTTTGATGGATGAGTTGTATGGTCTGCAGCCTGTACCTGTGTCATTACTATATCGTGTCCATTTGGATTAGAATAAGTTTGAACAGGAAGAAGAAGACAGTCTGAGCTTCCTCCCTCTGCTTGTTGAGTAGATGAACCATCAAATGACCAGTCCGGTGCTGATTTTTCTTCGGTTGCTTTTACTTTACTTCTCATAAAAGGCTCTGGTGTATAACCATCGAGCCATATGTATTCATAAGTTTTCATATCTGACATTAATTTCTCCCTGAATTAAGTTTATAATGCGTCCGAACCAGTCTCGCCTGTACGAATTCTCATAACTGTTTCAATGTTAGAAACAAATATTTTACCATCACCAATACGATTTGTGTTTGCTGAAGCCCTAATCGCTTCGATGGCCGTATCGACAAGATCATCTTGTAAGATTATTTCTAATCTAATTTTCGGAAGAAAATCACCATATTCAACACCAGTGTTAACTTCAGTAAAACCTCTTTGTCTACCTAAGCCTTTGGCTTCAGATATAGTGATCCCTCGCACCCCAACTTTTTCAAGTGCTTCTTTTACATCATCTATCTTAAACGGCTTTATGACAGCTTCGATTTTTTTCATTTAGAGTTAACTCTTAAGTTTTATACATTAATTTTCTGAAAGAAGTTAAAATTAATGATAGAATGTATATATAATGTTTTTATGCCAAATTGACATATAGATTTAAATATAAATTAAGGAATAATTTACATATCTTTATTTAAAACATGTACTTATAGGCGATTTCTAATAAATGACTCAATACATCCTTAGTAACAAAGAAATGGCAAAGGCCGACTTTTTAACTATTGAGTCTGGTATTTCTAGTTTGGATCTGATGTTTAACGCGGGAAAGAAGGTTTTCAACAATCTTCCTGTTCAAAGAGGTAAAAGGGCGCTCTTTATTTGTGGTCCGGGAAATAACGGCGGCGATGGCTACGTTGCAGCTGACCTTCTTTTAAAGAAAGGTATGGAAATTGATATTTATTGCCCTATTAGTAAAGCCAAGGAAAGTGATGACAATTTACATTATAAACAAAAACTTAATAAATCATTATTTGTTTCAAAAATTAGAAGTTTATCAAATTATTGTTATGTAGTTGACGCTTTGTTTGGTACAGGGTTATCAAGAACAATGTCAAATGATTTAAGTTCTTTAGTTAGTAAAATTAATCAATCTAAATTAACTGTTTTCTCCGTAGATATTCCATCTGGCATTAATGGCGATACATCTGCTGTTCTTGGAGAAGCTTTTAAAGCTTCAAAAACAATTACTTTTTTTAATAAAAAAAAATGTCATTATTTGTATCCTGGAAAAAAATATTGTGGAGAAATAGTAGTTGAGGATATTGGAATTAAAAAAAACGTATTTGATAAAATCATGCCGAATATAAAAAAAAATGATCCATCATTATGGATTAAAAATTTTCCTTTTCCAGTTTCAAGTGATCATAAATATTCAAGAGGAATGCTTGTAATTAATACTGGTCCTCAATTTCAAACTGGAGCAGCTCGATTAGCCGGTAGATCAGCTATGCGCGTTGGGGCAGGGGCAGTAACAATGGTCTGCGACGAAGAAACAGCAAAAATATTAGAACCACAAATCTCAGTTGAATTGCTATCAGTGATAAAAGAAAAAAACGATTTTCAAAAACTTTTAAAAGACAAAAGAGTTTCAAGTGTCCTCATAGGCCCTGGAAATGGAGTAAACGACGAGACAAAAGCTAGAGCTTTAATGGCACTGGCTTTTGTGGATCATTGTATAATTGATGCAGACGCAATTACATGTTTTGAAAATAATCCAGAAGAATTATTTATAGATACTTATCCGCATACAATACTCACACCTCATGAAGGTGAATTTAAAAGACTATTTGGCGAAGGTATTGCGTTAATGGAAGATAAAGTGCTCAAGTGTGTTGAGGCAGCCAAAATAGCAGGCAGTATAGTTTTACTCAAAGGCGCTGATACAGTTATTGCTGACCCTGAAGGAAATGTTGTAATAAATGTAAGCGAAGCTCCATATCTAGCAACCGCAGGATCAGGCGATGTTCTTGCTGGAATCATCGCTTCACTTGTTGGAGATAATAAGATGAATGCTTTTGATGCGGCATGCGCTGGTGCATATATTCACTCAAAACTTGGAGAAATGATAGGTCCGGGGCTAATTGCAGAGGATCTTATTGACAACATCCCCCTGATGATTAAAAAGCTGCATTCGTATGTTACAGAAAGTTAATAAAATATCATCTCTTCTAATTTTTTTTCTTACATTTAGTTTGAATATAAGTTTAGCAGAAGATCAGGTTTATAAATTTGAGTCCAAAAACACCAGCTTTATTGGATCTGTAGCAAAGGAAAAAGATGGTTCAAAAACTATTTCTTTTGTCGGCATTCCTTTTGCAAAGCCTCCAGTTGATGACTTAAGATGGAAAGCCCCAAGAGAATTAGATCTGATGCCTGATACATTTGAAGCTAAAGCCTTACCTAACCGATGTATGCAAGTTAGTAATTTTTATGACTCAATGGACGGTATTGAGGGAGGTTCAATAATTGGATCTGAGGACTGTCTTTATTTAAACATTTATCTTTCAGAAAAGGCATACAACAGTCAAAAGAAATTACCAGTCATGTTTTGGATACACGGAGGTGGAAATACGTGGGGTTATTCAGCTTCAAACTTGTATACTTCGGGCGATTTCATATTGGAACATGAAGTAATTTTAGTCACAACAAACTATAGATTAGGTCCCTTTGGATGGTTTGCTTATAGCGGTTTAAATGAAGACTCAGATAATGAACTTGATCAAAGTGCAAATTTTGGAACTTTAGATATTATAAAATCACTTGAGTGGGTAAATGAGAATATTTCAGATTTTAATGGCGACCCAAATAATATTACTATTTTCGGTGAGTCTGCTGGGGCTAGAAATGTAATTTCACTTATGACTTCACCTTTAAGTGAAGACTTGTTTCAAAGAGGAATTTCTCAAAGCGGTTACCTTGGTTCAGACTCTTTAGACTTTGCAGAAAATAATGAAAGAGCAGGATCAAAAAGTTTATTAAGACACTTAATCAAATCAAAGAACACATCAATATCTGATGAGGAGATTTCAAATTTCATGGGCAATCAGATGCTTTCTGTCGACCTTTTAAGAACTGCAGATGCAAAAGATATTATATCATATTATAGGCCAAGACCTGATGCAGCTGGATTAATTGATGTCCCGAATGTAATACCAGATGGAGTAGTAATTCCAAATAAGGGAATTTATGGAGCTTATAGAGATGGTGATATGCATGACAAACCTATGATATTTGGTTCGACACGAGATGAAGATAAGCTGTTTATGTTTATGAACGATGAATATGTAAATAGGCCGTTATCTTTTTTAAGTCCAATCTCAGAATATCTTGATTTATATGTAAAACCCAAAGATCCAAAGTATTATGATATCTATGCTAAATACATGGCAGAGTCATGGAAGTACGGGGCAGTAGACCTACCTTCAGACTTTACATCAAATTACAAAAAATCAAATGTATATGCTTATCGATTTGATTGGGATGAACAAAATGTCTATTTAGGTGTTGATCTACCCAATCTACTAGGTGCTGCACATGGAATGGAGTTAGCGTTTATTTTTAAATCAGATGGTTTATTAGGCGAGAGCTCTGATGCGATAAATGATATAATGTATAATGAAAATAATAGGTCCACTGATTTAGAACTCTCCACAAAAATCGGACAATATTGGGTAAATTTTGCTTACGATGGGAATCCAAATAGCGCCCCATATGATATGTCTACCGAGTGGAAACCATGGAATAAATTAAATAACAACGAAAGGTTTATCGTATTTGACTCTGCTAACGATAAGGGCATTGCAATGTTTAATAATACTCTATCGGCTGATTCAATTCTTCAAGGAATATCAGGTGAGAGCATATCTGTTGATCAAAAGTGTAATATAATTGATAAAATGTTTAATAGAACAACTCTTACTGACGAGGAAGTGGATGAAATTTACAGAACCTTTATGAGCGGTAAGTGCACTAGGGCCTAAATTTTATTTAGTTCAACTTTATAGTCATCCACGATAGTTATTTCCTGTATACCATCGATGTGCATCTTAAATTTCTTATATTCTTCTTTATCTTTCACTTTTTCTCGAGCTTCTTTTTCATCTTTCGCACAGACAAAGATATTAGTATGTCCTTCGTAAAAGCCATCTGAAATATTAGGATCATAAAAACCTGTATGGACTTGAAACAATTTCATATTATTTAATAATTAGATCATGAAAAAAGAAAACTTGCCATCTAAAATATGCCCAGTTTGTAATCGCCCTTTCAACTGGAGAAAAAAATGGAGATTGAATTGGGACAGAGTAATATACTGTTCAAAAAAGTGTGCTGGAATAAAAAAGGCTTAAACGATATTTCTTTTTTTGCCTTTATAAAAAGAATTTATATTTTTTACTAATTGATTGATAGCTTCTTGCAAGGTTTCATTTGATGCCCATGCGGTATGGGGTGTCCAAATGAAATTTGCTTCATTTAATATGCTATAATAAGGGTGAGACTTTTTTGGAGGTTCACTAGTAGTGACATCAACTCCAGATCCTGCAATGATTTTTTGTTTTAATGCTTTTGCAAGATCATTTTCATTAACTATGCCACCCCGGGCAGTATTAATTAAGATCATATTTTTTTTCATTATTTTTAATTCTTTAAGTGTTATTAGGTCTTTTGTTTTCTCATTCAAGGGACAATGAATAGATAAATAATCAAGAGATGATAAGAATTTTAAAAATTGTGTTTTTTTATAATTTCTAACCGAAAAATAATTAATATTCATTCCAAATACTTTCGCTATTCTGCCAACTTTCATGCCGATTGAACCTTTTCCAATTATGCCCAATGTTTTGCCATGTAAGTCATTTATTTCTCTGCTAAGTAATGCAAACACCTTTCTTTTTTGCCAAAGTTTCTTGTCTATATCTTTCTCAAGACCTTTAATATTTTTAGAAAGTGCAAGCATGAGAGTTAAAACGTGCTCAGCAACCGATATAGAAGCATAGTCTCTTAGATTGCATATAGAGATATTGTGTTTTCTGCAGTACTCTAAGTCTATTATGTTCGTTCCCGTTGCAGTTATCGCAATTAGTTCTAAATTGTTCGCATTAGATAAATTATTTTTATTTAGTTCAATTTTGTTGGTAACAACTACATGTGCTTTCTCAATCCTTTTTTTGACCTCCTTCACCTTTGTAAAATTATGGTTTTTCCACTTGTGATTAAAATCAAGTTTTGGAAATATAATATTAGAAGGAAAAGTGGACCTATCTAAAAATACAATATTTTTTCTCATAATTAACGGTCAAAACTATAGCATCAAATTGTAATATTTTACTGTAAACATCTAAAAAATAGTCTATTTTGCATTTTCTATTAATCGCGGATATGGTGGAATTGGTAGACACGCTGGTTTTAGGTACCAGTGAGGCAACTCATGGGGGTTCGAGTCCCTCTATCCGCACCAATTTGTTAGTAAGAAGATAATATGAGTTATAAAGAAGTATTAAATAAAGGTTTGAAAAGAGCTTATGAGTTCACTATTGCATCTGCAGATTTTAACACAAAGCTAGAGTCAAAAATTGAGGAAGTAAAAAAATCAGTAAAAATTGATGGCTTTAGACCAGGTAAAGTTCCAAATAATATAATTATGCAAAAACATGGTGATGCGATTAACAATGAAGTTTTGAATGCTGTAATAAATGAAAACGTTTCAAAAATCTTACAAGAAGGAAAGCATCGTCCCGTTTCTCAACCGAAGGTTGATTACAAAGATAAAGAACAAGAAAAAAAAGATGTTGATAAAACGTTTAAAATTGAGTTTGAAGTTTTTCCAGAAATAAAATTAGCCGACTTTACTAAAATCGAAATCGAGTCAACTTCGGTAAAGCTTGATAAAAAAGAAATTGATAAACGAATAGACTTAATTGCCAAATCTCAAAGAACATATAAAGAGCAAGGTAGTGATTATAAAGCTAAGAAAGAGGACTCTGTCTTATTAGATTATGAAGGAACCATCGATGGTAAGAATTTTGATGGAGGTAAGGCAGAAAGTCAAACAATTGTAATTGGCTCTGGACGATACATAAAGGATTTAGAAGATGGCCTTGTGGGTCTAAAGAGTGGAGACAGCAAAAAGATAAACGTCAAGTTTCCTGCAGATTATTCAGCAAAAGAGTTACAAAATGCTGATGCTGTGTTTGATTGCAATATTAAAAAAATAAGTTCACCCGTTGAGTCAAAAGTAGATGATGAATTGGCAAAATCAATGGGTGCAACTGATTTAAAGGATCTAAAAAGTAAGGTCGAAAATCAAATGCAAAGTGAGTACTCAGATCTAACAAAAAATCTTGATAAAAAAGTACTTTTTGAAAAGCTCCAGTCAGCGCACAAATTTGAGTTACCTGAAGATCTTATAAATGTTGAATTTCAGAACTTATCTGCAAATTATTTAAATTCACAAAGTCCATCATCAATTGATCATCAAAAAGAAATCAAAGATAAAAAATTGACTTCTGATAATGAGGCTAAATTTAAGGAAGATGCAAAAAATAGAATTGAACTGGGCTTAATTCTCCAAGAGGTTGGTAAAGTAAATGAAATTTCGGTGACGCCAGAGGAAATGAATAAAGCCCTTTTTGAATATGCAAGCAATTTTAAAGGACAAGAACAAAAAGTGATTGATTATTATAGAAATAATCAGGATGCAGCTATGCAACTTCAAGCTCCTTTATATGAAAATAAAATTGTAGACTTTATACTTTCGAAGGTTAAATTGAAAAAGAAAGATGTTGATGTTGATTCGTTTATCAAAATGTATAATAACGTCAATTCAGTTGAAAAGACTGAAGTGAAGAAAAAAACGGCAAAGAAAAAGACAGTTAAGAAAAAAACTAAGAAATAATAATGATTGATAATAAAATTTTTGATCAATTGGTTCCAATGGTCGTTGAACAGACGGGAAGAGGAGAACGTGCTTTTGATATTTATTCAAGATTATTAAAGGAAAGAATAATATTTTTAGTTGGGCCAGTTAACGATCACATGGCCTCTTTAGTTTCAGCTCAACTTTTGTTTCTTGAATCTGAAAATCCCGAAAAAGAGATATCATTATATATAAATTCACCAGGAGGAGTTGTAAGTGACGGATTGGCAATTTACGACACAATGCAATTCATACAGTCTCCAGTCTCAACTCTTTGTTTTGGACAGGCTGCTTCAATGGGCTCATTCTTACTTGCAGCAGGTGAAAAAGGAAAAAGATATGCTTTACCTAATAGCCGCATAATGGTGCACCAGCCATCTGCTGGCTTTCAAGGTCAAGCAACTGATATAGAAATTCATGCGAAAGAGGTCTTGGCAATGAAAGCAAATTTAAACAAAATATACGCAAAACATACAGGCCAACCCGTTGAAGCAATCGAAGAGGCACTTGAAAGAGATAACTTTATGTCACCGGAAGAGGCTCAGAAATTTGGCATAATTGATAGCATTCAGGAAAAAAGAGTTGAGCCAAAAACTGAGAAATAGCCTCAAATAGTCAATTTAATCCACTGTTTATAAACACTTTTTTTTAAAATTAATTGTTTTTTTTCTACAGAAATGTTTTTCTTAATAATTATTGATTCGCAGATTGTTAAAAAATTGAATTATGAGTGAAAATAATAACGATACTAAAAGCAAGAACACGCTCTATTGCTCTTTTTGCGGCAAGAGTCAGCATGAAGTAAAGAAGTTGATCGCAGGGCCAACTGTATTCATATGTGATGAGTGCGTTGAGTTATGTAACGATATTATTCAAGAAGAGAATAAGGAGACTAAGGGAAAATCATCAAGTAGAATTCCAACTCCTAAAGAAATCTGTGCAACTTTAGATGACTTCGTAATAGGACAAAAAGATGCCAAGTACAATTTGTCTGTAGCTGTGCATAATCATTATAAAAGAATTGAGCATTCCAATTTCAAGTCAGATGTAGAGTTATCGAAATCAAACATTCTCTTAATTGGACCTACTGGCTGTGGTAAAACTTTATTGGCCCAAACTCTAGCACGTATCTTAGATGTACCATTTACAATGGCAGATGCCACAACTCTTACTGAGGCTGGATATGTTGGAGAAGATGTTGAGAATATCATTTTAAAATTATTACAGGCATCTGACTATAATGTTGAAAGGGCACAGAGAGGCATAGTTTATATTGATGAAATTGACAAAGTTAGCAGAAAATCTGAAAACCCATCAATTACAAGAGATGTTTCAGGTGAGGGTGTACAACAAGCATTACTTAAAATAATGGAAGGAACTGTTGCTAGTGTGCCACCACAAGGTGGAAGAAAACATCCACAGCAAGAATTTTTACAAGTGGATACGACAAATATTTTATTTATATGTGGTGGGGCTTTTTCTGGGTTAGACAAAATAATTAATAAAAGATCAAAAGGGTCAGGTATTGGATTTCAAGCAAATGTGAAAAGCTATGAAGAGAAATCTGGAGGGAACAGTTTAAAACATTTGGAGCCTGAAGATTTATTGAGTTATGGGCTGATACCTGAGTTTGTTGGAAGACTTCCTATTGTCACAACTCTTACAGACTTAGACGAAGAGTCACTAGTAAAAATTCTTCAAGAGCCTAAGAATGCACTGGTTAAACAATATCAAACATTATTTAACATGGAAGATGTTAAACTAATACTTTCAAATGAAGCTCTCAGCGTTATCGCAAAAAAAGCAATTGAGAGAAAAACAGGTGCAAGAGGACTTAGGTCTATACTAGAGAGTATCTTGCTAGATACTATGTTTGAATTACCATCCCTTGAAGGCGTTGAAGAAGTAGTGATTAACGCAGAAGTCGCAGAGGGCCGTGCTCGTCCGCTCTACACTTACACAGACGGCAAAAAAGCTTCAGAAACAAGCGCTTAGCCCGCAAATCTTTTATTCCTTGAAAATTAGGAATTTATACACATTTAAAGAGTAGTAGAAAAATAATTAACTTTACTAGTATTAGTATTGATCATCTTATTGATAAAAGGATTAACGAGTCGAATATGATTGAAAATAACATTCCAGTCTTGCCATTAAGAGACATAGTTGTTTTTCCTCATATGGTGGTTCCATTGTTTGTAGGTAGAGATAAGTCGGTTAAAGCGCTAGAAAAAGTAATGGCTGGTGATAAACGCATCATGCTCATCACTCAAAAAAGTGCTTCAGTGGATGACCCAAAAAAAGATGACCTTTTTGACTTTGGAACAATCGCAAATGTATTACAGTTATTAAAATTACCTGACGGTACAGTCAAAGTACTTGTCGAGGGACTTCAAAGAGCTTCGATTAACATGTTTACTGATAATGAGGATTATCTTGTTTCCAATATTGATCTTATTGATGAGAACAATGATAGCTCAGATAAAAAGTTAAGAGCATTATCTAAATCAATAACAGATCTTTTTGATAAATATGTAAATTTAAATAAAAAAATTCCTCCTGAAGTACTTGGGACAATAAACGAAATTGATGATTTAGCTAAGTTGAGTGACACAATTGCATCACACTTATCAATTAAGTTGTCTGATAAACAAGAGATATTGGAAGCAATCGACCTTACAGAGAGATTTGAAAAGATAATGAATTTTATTCAAGCAGAACTCGATGTTATGCAAGTTGAAAAAAAGATTAGAGGTCGTGTAAAAAATCAAATGGAGAAAACTCAAAGGGAATATTATCTAAATGAGCAAATGAAAGCCATCCAAAAGGAGCTTGGAGAAGGCGATGACGGTAAAGACGATATTCAGGAGTATGAGGAAAAAATCGAGAATACTAAACTTTCAAAAGAAGCAAAAGAAAAATGCTACTCTGAAATTAAAAAGTTGAAATCAATGAGCCCAATGTCCGCTGAATCCAGTGTTATAAGAAATTATTTAGATTGGATATTAACAATACCATGGGGTAAAAAGACAAAAGTCAAAAAAGATATCAAATTTGCAGAGAGTGTTCTTAACGAAGATCATTATGGTCTTGAAAAAGTTAAAGAGAGAATACTAGAATATTTGGCTGTTCAGCAAAGAATAAAGAAAATGAAAGGTCCAATTTTATGTTTAGTTGGAGCTCCAGGTGTGGGTAAAACTTCATTGGGTAAGTCGATTGCAAGAGCTACGGGAAGAAAATTTGTTAGAATGTCACTCGGAGGAGTTAGAGATGAAGCTGAGATTAGGGGGCACAGAAGAACTTATATAGGATCTTTGCCTGGAAAGGTTCTTCAGATGATGAAGAAAGCAGGATCATCTAATCCATTATTTCTATTAGATGAAATTGATAAGTTAGGAGCTGATTACAGAGGAGATCCTTCGTCAGCTTTATTGGAGGTGCTTGATCCAGAGCAAAATAATTCATTTAACGATCACTATCTAGAAGTTGATTATGACTTGTCCGATACAATGTTTATTACAACTGCTAATACATTAAGAATGCCTCCTGCACTTTTAGACAGAATGGAAATTATTAGAATTGCAGGCTACACAGAAGATGAAAAAGTAGAAATTGTAAAACAACATTTAGCACCACAGATGTTAGAGAAGCATGGCTTAAAGAGTGGTGAGCTTATACTGGATGATAGTGCGATAACTGGATTAATAAGATATTATACTAGGGAAGCAGGTGTAAGGAGTTTAGAAAGAGAACTTGCTAACCTCGCTCGTAAAACAGTTAAAAAAATTGTTGCAGGTGACATTGGATCACTAACAATAAACGAAGATAACCTACATGAGTTTGCAGGTGTTAGAAAATTTAAATTTGGCGAAATTGATAATGACGACCAGGTTGGGATAGTTACAGGACTTGCTTGGACAGAAGTTGGTGGCGATATATTGCCAATAGAGTCGGTTATAATGCCTGGAAAAGGCCGCATGACCATTACTGGAAAATTAGGTGATGTGATGAAAGAGTCTATTCAAGCCGCAAAATCCTATGTTCGCTCAAGATGTATTGAGTTTGGAATAAAACCAACTATTTTCCCGATACGTGATATTCATATTCATGTACCAGAAGGTGCAATTCCAAAAGATGGCCCATCCGCTGGCCTAGGTATGGTTACTTCCATAGTTTCAGTGTTGACAGGTATACCGGTTAGAAAAGATATTGCTATGACAGGTGAAGTGACACTTCGTGGAAAGGCACTTGGGATTGGTGGTTTAAAAGAAAAACTATTAGCTGCTCTCAGAGCTGGAACAAAAACTGTCATAATTCCAAAGGAAAATGAAAAAGACATGGCTGATATACCAGATAATGTAAAAGATGGACTGGAACTTATATTCGTCGATAATGTTGATGAGGTCTTAAAAATAGCTTTGACAAAGCCTCTCCTGCCTATTGAGTGGGACGAAGAGGATTCACCTAAGTCTTCTAGCGATATATCTGAAGATGATGCTGATCAAGATGTGGATAATCCTATAACTCACTGATTTAATTATATTTTCTTAAATAAAAATACCTAAATTTTAATTTTTAGCAGTTTTCTTGGGCTTTTTCTTGACTATATATAGTAGTTCAGGTCTCATAGTTATATTACGAATCAAAAACTCCTAAAAAAGGGGGGGGTTATGAACAAACAAGACTTAATAGCAAAAGTAGCTGATGTTACAGGTATGCAAAAATCTGACTCAGAAAAGGCAGTAAATGCAGTTTTTGACCAAATTACTGATGTTCTTAAAGCAAGAGGAGAAGTAAGATTGGTGGGCTTTGGCACATTCAAAACATCAATTAGAAAAGCATCTCAAGGGCGAAATCCACGTACCAATGAGGTTATTCAAATCCCTGAGTCAACTAGACCTAAGTTTACTGCAGGTAAAGGTTTGAAAGAAGCTGTTAATAATGCTGGCGGCGGAGGAATGTAGTTCCTTAACTGCTGACTAAATTATTTAAAATCCGATCACTCTTAAACAAAGTGTGGTCGGATTTTTTTTATAAATATCTGTGAATATTCACTAAAATAGATATATAACAGTCTTTCCGGGCGATTAGCTCAGCTGGAAGAGCGTCACGTTTACACCGTGAATGTCGGGAGTTCGAACCTCTCATCGCCCACCATTTCCTCCCACGAGATGGAAAAAATTTAACTGTGGGGGTGTAGCTCAGTCTGGTTAGAGCGCCTGCCTGTCACGCAGGAGGTCGCGGGTTCGAGTCCCGTCACTCCCGCCACATGATTATTCTCAAGCAAATAAGATTTAACTTTTTGCTTTTGCAACAAGTTTTAAAGATATTTATTGGATACAATAGTTTATAAGCTCATTAAAAATACCAAAATCTACTAATGACGGTTATAGTTGATAGATACGAATGATTTACTGCCGCTACATAAAAAATACTCTATATGCCCTTATGATGTTTGGCATAATTTTGACTTCTCAAGTTCATGCAAGTGAATTTAAAGTTGGCTTTGCTAAGATGCCGATCAACCCTAATCTAATTGATGAATGGGAAGATATAAATAATGATGCTCAATTTGATGCAGATATTGATAAGTGGACTGATATAAATCGCAATGGTCGATTTGATGCAGTGTGGATGGCAGGTTTTCAAAATAAACGAGCTGCCCAAGGTATTAAAGATGATTTGATGGCCGTAGCCGTTGTAATAGATGATGGCCAGACACGAATAGGTATCATAAGTGCTGATACAATAGGATTAATGCGAAAATTTGTACTCAGTGTCCGTGAGGATGTTCCTGTTGAGTGGGGTCTAGATTACATTATGGTGCATGCAACACATAACCATGAAGGCCCAGATACTCAAGGTCTTTGGGGTCCGAGTTTTTTAAAAAGCGGCGTCAACGATGCCTATATGAAGCGGCTTAAAAAAGATTTTATAAGCACATTAAAAATAGCTATTGACAACTTAGAGACTGCAGAAATGAGTTTGGCTTTAATTCCGACAAATCCACTTACCCCTATCAAAGATAAACGAAAACCTATCGTTATAGATGATGATATAAGGGCAATTTTATTCAATCGCCCTGACGGCTCAATTATTGGTTCTTTAATCAATTTCGGAATTCATGTCGAGCTTGCATGGGATAAAAACTTAGAGATAACCTC
The DNA here is from genome assembly GCA_902526005.1 of uncultured Pelagibacteraceae bacterium. GTDB lineage: Bacteria > Pseudomonadota > Alphaproteobacteria > Pelagibacterales > AG-422-B15 > CACNXQ01. The sequence goes on along the minus strand of CABZIW010000004.1, from coordinate 31,180 downwards.
TGATGTTGCTGGCTACTTAAGAAGAGGTATCAGTCATGGAATTTATTATGATGACAAGTTAATTAAACCTGGTCTTGGCGGAACCACATTATGGCTTACAGGAAATATAGGAGGCTTGATGACATCAGGGCCAACCGATCCAATTTATGATCCTGTATTGGAAAAAATGATTACTAAACCAAGTCATGCTAAAGCTCGCGCATATGGTTATAGCCTCGCAAACGGTGTTATAGATGCATTTCAAGCAGGCGATTTTAAGACTTCTCCTAAGCCATCACTAAGTATCCAATCACAAGAAATAGAATTAGGTATAGAAAACTTTATGCTCTCATTTGGCACTTTGCTTGGTATAATTGATGCTGATACTAAATTCAGTCTTAGGCCACCATTTATACGTTATCTAAGTGAGGTGGCATTCATACAAATAGGAGATGCATCAATTACTGGAATTCCTGGAGAGCTTTATCCAGAGATTGCTATTGGCGGCATTGAAAACCCTAAAGGAGCTGATTATGTTATGACGCCGCAAGAAGTTCCAAATTTACGAAGTCAATTTCCAGACAAACTGAACTTGATGGTGAATTTAGCAAATGACTCAATCGGTTACATCATCCCAAAAAGTGAGTGGGATGATGACGCTCCTTGGATTTATGGAGAAAGTGAAGAAACATATGGCGAGGTAGTGTCCTTGGGCCCAGATACGGCAACAGTGATTCACGAAAATATCATTAAGTTGATAGAAAAATCAAAAAATCAATGATTTATTCTGGATACTCATTATAGGAAAAGTTATTCGTGCTCACCATCTTTTCCCCTAAAGAATCTTAAATCATAAATTTGGGGTTTTTTTTCAGCTGTGACAAATACAAACATCGTTATGAAAATTGCGGCAATTAATAGCGCATGAGCAATTGCAGTGAAACCAAACACAAAAATACTATCAACGATATAAATTGAAAATACACCGCTCCACATAAAAGCAAGAATTTGCATTATCATGTGACGAATTTTAAGGTTGGTTATATTTTTTAATGGATTTACATTTGAGTCCATTATAGGTGACCAAAGACCCTTAAATATCTCTATTATTTTCTTCACTTAGTCATTATTGAAATAAAGTAGCAGTATCTTTAACATCCTTTAAAAATTTTTTTCTAACCTTGTCAGCGACAAACGGTACAGCAAAATACCTTTTATAAAGTATGCTCTTAATACCACATATGTGAAAAACACCTCTTTTCAAGCGTCTTATTGGTAAATTGAGAAAAAAAGTAGTTATTGCTAAACGAGGAGAGCCGTATGTGCAAAATATTATCGCTTTTTTATTGCCTAAATTACCTTGAGGGTAGCCATAGTTGCCTACCAGTTGTTTAAAAGTAAATGCCCATGGAGGAGCTAAAACTTTGTCTATCCAGCCTTCCAGAATTGCAGGCATTCTAAAATTCCAAATAGGAGCAATTAATACAATTGTATCACTCTGTTCAATCCTCCTTCGGTGATCTAGAACATCTGGTCCAGGATTACCTCCAGCAAATACAGGATCAAATTTCTCTTTATATAAATCGACCATATCAACTGTATGACCAGCTTTTTTTGCACTTTCTATAAAGGTATCTCTTATGGCTGCATTAAATGAATTATCATCGTAATGGCCGTAAACAATAAAAAATTTTTTAAACTGTCTTTCTCTCATTTTGTATTTTCCTTACTTTCATTATTGTCTGATTCTGTAGCATTTTATTGTAGAAATTTTGTATTTTTGGATAATTTTCAAGAAAATGATCCTCCTCCAACCAGAAAAGCAATGTGAATAAATAAAAATCTGCAGCTGACAGTGAATTGCCAACAATATATTCACCTATTTTATTTTCTAAATAGTTTAAATAAGTTTCCAAGATTGATTTAGATCTATTCACTAAGTCTTCAGTATTTTCAGTAGAAACGTAATGATCAGGATGAAAATAAAGAAGGATTGCAGGATAAATTGACGATGACATAAATGCCATAATTTGATGGAAGTCGGTTATTCCATTTTTAGTGTCAGGAATCAATTGGCTCTCTCTTTCAATAAAGTGATAAACAATCGCCATACTTTCTATTAAATATTCGCCATTTGGCGTCTCAACCATTGGCACTCTTCCAAGAGGATTAACATTAAGTATGGTTTTGTCACTTTTAAAATTATCGCCAATCTCAACAAACTCATATTCAATTGATATTTCATGGCAAAGGAACTCAATTATATCAGAACCCCATTCTGATTTACCGAAGATTTTATATTTCACTATGGATACCCAGCTTTGGCATACTCCACATTAATTGAATAAATCTTTCCAGATTTCACGGCTTTAGCCTCTTCGGGTTCAGACGCATCAGCAGTACATACAAATAATTTTTTGCCGTCTGATCCACCTAACATACATGCATATGCTCTATTTGGAGTAGCAATTCTATTTGTTATTTTTCCACCTTCCGTATATCTAACTACCTCTGAGGTTGTTGGAGACGCTATCCAGATCCCCATCCTTTCATCTAAACAAATACCATCAGGAACAGGATAAGGTATACCTTTGCCTTCTTTTGGAGTAATTTTTAAAAAACGCATGGTTTTTGTGTAGTAATAAAATAGATTAGGCATCATATAAGCCCATATTCTCCGATTAGATAGATTACCATCTGTATCTATATCAAATGCAGTAAGTCTTCCCGCATAGGTTTCGCCAATAATTAGTATTTTACCATCAGGTGTAATTACAGTTCCATTTGGAAAGTCTAAATTTGAAGCAGCAATTGAGGGGTTTCCATCAGGATCTACCTTTATAAGAATAGTTGGCTTTATATCTTTTCCGTGATGAATTGACCCAAAATTACCAACGAAAGCATTACCGTTTTTATCGACCACCATGTCATTGCACCTAAAAGCTGTAAGTTTTGACAGATCTGCATACTCAGTAAGATTGCCATCTTTAAACTTTAGTAGCTTTCGATCGAGCATAGAGACAATAATGAGATCACCATTTGGCAACCATCCCAGGCCAGATGGTTGATTAGGTACATCGACTATTTTTTCAACATTCCCCATCTCATCTGCGGTCATCACAGCATGATGGTAAAAATCTGAAAACCAAAGTTTACCATCTTTCCATCTTGGACCTTCAGAAAAGTGAAGGTTATCTGCGATTAATTTGAAATTACTATTCATATTTCTTAATTTTATTGATTATTCTAATTCAAAACTATTATATGGCTATTTACCAGTAAATTAAGTGTATACAGATAATCACTAAATTTTTTGAGAGTTTAATTAATGTTAAAAGTCACTGATCAAAGGTCAAATAGTGTTGAAAAATTAAGAAATTTTGGATTTTTTTGTATATTTTCAAATATGTTAATTTAATTCCACTCTGTTTTTTTGTAAATTTAGGTTCACTCCCTTAAAAATTAATCGCTAACGGTCGGAAACACAATTTTTCCCATATTTTCTATTGTTTTCGAATGATTTGAATATATATTTTCGGTGATACTAATACGATTCTAAAATATGGACATAGCGATAGCTGATTATTTGCCAATACTAATTTTTATGTTTGTTGCGTTAGCAATTAGCTGTCTATTTGTTTTGGCAAATTTCTTAGTTGCAGTAAATAACCCTGATCCTGAAAAGAATTCTGCCTATGAGTGCGGATTTGAACAGTTTGGAGACTCTAGAATGAAGTTTGATGTTCGTTTTTATTTAGTCACATTACTTTTTATTATTTTTGACCTCGAAGTCGCGTTCCTATTTCCTTGGGCCGTTACATTTGGAACCTTGGGCTTATTTGGTTTTGTTTCAATGATGGTGTTTCTAGCTATTCTTACAATTGGTTTCATATACGAGTGGAAAAAAGGAGCATTGGAGTGGCAATAAATACTAATATTGAAGAGACAAGTCCAGAACTAGAAAGACTAAAGAAGTTGTATGCTGATAAGGGGTTTGTTGTCACCAGTATCAATAACCTTATTAACTGGGCTCGAACAGGCTCTCTGCATTGGATGACATTTGGATTAGCTTGTTGTGCTGTCGAAATGATGCATGTTGGAACACCGCGCTACGACGTTGAGCGTTTTGGTGCAGCTCCAAGAGCATCACCAAGACATGCAGACGTTCTTATAGTGGCAGGTACTTTGACAAATAAAATGGCATCGGCATTAAGAAAAGCTTACGATCAGATGCCAGAGCCTCGATATGTAATCTCCATGGGAAGTTGTGCGAATGGTGGAGGGTATTATCACTACTCATATTCTGTTGTTAGAGGTTGCGATCGAATAATACCTGTTGATGTTTACGTGCCAGGGTGCCCACCCACAGCAGAAGGCCTGCTTTATGGATTATTGCAGTTACAGAAAAAAATAAGAAGAGAAGGCAACATTAAAAGATAATGAGCGAGCAAATTGAAATGGCCAAAGCTGCCATTGAAAAGAACTGTAGACTGAATGATATAGATGTAAACTTAGGGCAGTTACAACTATCGGTTGACCCAGCAAATCTAATACAGGTTATCGATTTTGTTAAGAATGATCCAAGCTGTGAATTTAAGCAAATTACAGACATTGCTGGAGTGGATTTTCCGGAAAATGAAAAAAGATTTGAAGTTATTTATCATTTTCTCAGTTTTGGGTTCAATTTAAGGTTAAGAGTAAAAACTCAGATAAGTGAATCGGAGTCTTTACCTAGCATAACATCAATCTTTCCTGCAGCTAATTGGTTTGAGAGAGAAGCATTTGATATGTATGGAATAACTTTCACAGATCATCCTGATTTGAGAAGAATTTTAACTGATTACGGTTTTGAGGGATATCCTCTACGTAAAGATTTTCCATTAACAGGTAATGTCGAAATCAGATATGACGAAATTGATAAAAAAATAGTTCACGAGCCTGTTAAGCTTCAACAAGATTTTAGAAATTTTGACATTCAAAGTCCCTGGGAAGGAACAAAGTATTTAGATAAGGAAGCAAAAGAAAGTGAGTAATAATAAAACTGTAACTGTTAATTTTGGACCAGTACACCCTGCAGCACACGGAGTTTTAAGACTCATTCTTGATCTAGATGGAGAAATTGTAGAAAGGGCTGACCCGCACATCGGGCTTTTACACAGAGGCACTGAAAAATTAATCGAACACAAAACTTATCTTCAAGCTATACCATATTTTGACAGACTGGATTATGTCGCGCCTATGAACCAGGAGCATGCCTTTGCCTTAGCAATAGAAAAATTGCTTAATGTAGAAGTACCGTTGAGAGGACAATATATTAGGGTTTTATTTGCTGAAATTGGACGTCTCTTAAGCCACCTACTAAATGTTACCACTACAGCAATGGATGTGGGAGCCATGACACCAATCACATGGGGTTTTGACGAAAGAGAAAAGCTATTAGATTTTTACGAAGAAGTATCTGGATCTAGATTTCATGCAGCTTATTTTCGAGCAGGCGGTGTTCATCAAGATTTACCAGATGGATTAACTGATAAGATATTTAATTTTTGTAATAATTTCCCAAAAGCAATTGACGATATTGAAAGCATGTTGACTGAAAATAGAATATTTAAACAACGCAATGTAAATATCGGAAAAGTATCAAAGGAAGATGCTGTTGATCGTGGTTTTAGCGGATTCATATTAAGAGCATGCGGTGTACCATGGGATTTAAGAAAGTCCCAACCGTATGATTGTTACGATAAACTTGAATTCAAAGTTCCAGTTGGTCAAAACGGTGATTGTTATGACCGTTATCTATGTCAGATTGAAGAAATGAGAGAAAGTACAAAAATCATGCTTCAATGTCTTGATCAGATGCCTAAAGGAGAAGTCATCAACAGAGATTCCAAAATTGCAGCGCCCAAAAGGGAAGATATGAAACAATCAATGGAAGCCATAATTCACCATTTTAAATTTTTTACTGAAGGCTTTCATGTACCTGAAGGAGAAATCTATTCAGCCGTTGAAGCTCCTAAAGGTGAATTTGGGGTATATTTAATTTCCGATGGAACCAGCAGACCTTATAGATGTAAAATTAGAGCCCCTGGATTTGCTCACTTGCAAGCATTTGATTTGCTTTCAAAAGGCCATCTTCTAGCAGATGTCCCTGCAATTCTTGGATCAATTGCAATAGTTTTTGGTGAGGTTGATAGATGAGCAATCAAAAAAATACCTTTGTGTTTAATAAAGAAAATGAAATTAGGGCAAAAGAAATTCTTCTTAAATATCCAACTGATAGAAGGCAAAGTGCCATCATGCCTTTGCTTGATTTAGCGCAAAGACAAAATGAAAACTGGTTGAGCAGGGATATAGTTGAGTATGTAGCGGATTACTTAGAAATGCCTTTTATCAAGGCTTGGGAAGTAGTTACTTTTTATTCAATGTATTACACAAAATACAATGGAAAATATTTAGTACAAGTTTGTGGAACAACACCTTGTTGGTTAAGAGGTTCAGATCAAGTTATAAAAGCGTGTAAAGAAGTTATCTCACCTGAACCAAATACAGTCTCAAGTGATGGTTTATTTTCATGGATGCAAGTTGAGTGTCTTGGTGCTTGTGTGAATGCTCCACTTGTTCAAATCAATGACGATTATTATGAAGATTTGACTTACGATACAACGAAAAACGTTTTGCAATCTCTTATAGATGGATCGCCACTGAGTATAGGTTCACAAAGTGGCCGTAAAAGTTCAAAGGCAGTGTCTTAATGTTAAAAGAAAAAGATAAAATATTTACTAATTTATTTGGAGATGAATCTTTCCATTTAAAAAATGCACAGGCGAGAGGTGATTGGGATAATACAAAAGAACTTATTAAAAAAGGAAGAGAATGGATAATTGATGAGATGAAAAAATCTGAGTTAAGGGGAAGAGGAGGTGCAGGTTTCCCCACCGGATTAAAATGGTCATTTATGCCTAAAGACTCAAAGCTTACTAATTACCTTGTTGTTAATGCAGATGAGTCTGAACCAGGCACTTGCAAAGATAGAGATATGATACGAAATGAGCCTCATAAGCTAATTGAAGGATGCTTGTTAGCATCTTTTGCTATGAATGCTCATACTTGTTACATTTATATTCGCGGTGAATATTTCAATGAAGCTGTTGTTCTTCAAAAAGCGATTGACGAAGCATACGACGCTGGGTTAATTGGGAAAAATGCTGCTAAGTCGGGTTGGGATTTCGATATATTCTTACATCGAGGCGCAGGAGCATACATATGTGGAGAGGAGACAGCTCTACTTGAAAGCTTGGAAGGAAAAAAGGGCCAACCAAGACTCAAACCTCCTTTTCCAGCTAATAAAGGTCTATACGGATCTCCAACTACTGTAAATAATGTTGAAACCATAGCTGTTGTTCCAACAATTTTAAGAAGAGGTGGAGAATGGTTTTCATCTTTTGGTCGACCAAAAAATACGGGTACAAAAGTTTTTTGTATTTCTGGTCATGTTAATAATCCTTGCAATATAGAAGAAGAAATGAGCATTCCTCTTAGGGAGCTTATAGAAAAGCATGCTGGAGGTGTAACTGGTGGATGGGATAATCTTAAAGCTGTAATTCCTGGGGGCTCTTCTGTTCCACTTATACCAAAATCAACTTGCGATACTGTCCTGATGGATTTCGATTCACTGTCTGCAGTTAAAAGTGGGTTAGGCACAGCCGCTGTAATCGTAATGGATAAAAGCACCGACCTCGTCAAAGCTATCTCTAAGCTATCTCACTTTTATAAACACGAAAGTTGCGGTCAATGCACTCCTTGTAGAGAAGGAACAGGGTGGATGTGGAGAATGATGGAGAAGATTGGAAACGGTCATGCAAGTTCAAATGATATTGATAAGTTACTTGATGTGACAAAGCAAATCGAAGGCCATACAATTTGCGCACTTGGTGATGCGGCGGCATGGCCAATTCAAGGATTGTTTAGGCATTTTAGAGATGAAATAGAAGAGCAACTTAAAAAGACTAAGGCTGCATAATGGCAAAAGTAAAAATAAACGGGTTCGAGATTGAAGTATCTGATGGCATGACGATACTGCAGGCATGTGAAGAGGCAGGAATTGAAATACCAAGATTTTGCTACCATGATCGTCTTTCAATTGCAGGTAATTGCAGAATGTGTCTTGTTGATGTGGAAGGTTCACCTAAACCAGTAGCTTCGTGCGCGATGCCAATCAACGAAGGCATGTCAATTCATACAAATACTCAGTCTGTAAAAAAAGCGAGAGAAGGTGTAATGGAGTTTTTGCTAATTAATCACCCACTAGATTGCCCAGTTTGTGATCAAGGCGGTGAGTGCGATCTACAAGATCAAACTATTGCTTTTGGTCCTGAAAATTCAAGGTTCGAAGAGAATAAAAGGGCAGTTGAAGAAAAGCATATGGGCCCGTTGATTAAAACTTATATGACTCGATGTATTCACTGCACAAGGTGTATCCGATTTGCAGATGAAGTAGCGGGAGTAAATCAATTAGGCGCAGTAAATCGCGGAGAAAATATGGAAATAACAACTTATTTAGAAAAGACATTAGACTCCGAGCTATCGGCTAATATCGTTGATTTATGTCCAGTAGGTGCACTTACATCGAAACCATATCAATTTGAAGCCAGACCTTGGGAATTAAAGAAGACAGAGACTATTGATGTTATGGATGCGGTAGGGTCGAATATTAGAGTTGATACTTACGGATGGAAAGTGAAAAGAGTACTACCTGTGCTTAATGAAGATATTAATGAAGAGTGGATATCAGATAAAACAAGGTATGCATGCGATGGACTTTTAAATCAACGTCTAGACACGCCCTACATAAAAAAGAATAACAAATTAGAGCAAGTTTCATGGGAAGAAACTTTTTCTCAATTAAAAAAACTTGTTATGGACTCAGATCCTGACGAAATTGCGTTTTTAGTAGGTGATTTTATTGATTTAGAAACAAGCTACTTAATAAAAAAATTATCGGAAGATCTAAGCATCAAGGCAGTTGATGGAAGACAGGAAGGATGTAAAGTTCCATTCAACCATAGATCTCAGTTCTTATTTAATTCTAAAATTAAAGGTATTGATGAAACAGATTGCATTTTAATGATTGGAACGAACACGCGTGAAGAAGCTGCAATTATTAATTCAAGAATTAGGAAAAGAGTTATTTCATCAAATATTCCAGTTGCACTGATTGGAAAAAATGTGGATCTTACATATAAATACAATCACTTGGGTGATGATATAAATATCCTTATAGATCTTTTAAATGAAAAAAACTCATTTTATAAAAAGTTAACAAATGCCTCAAAGCCAATGATTATTATTGGCCAGTCCGTGTTAAATCGTGATGACTCATTGCAGATTTACTCACTGCTTGAAACATTTACAGATAAATTCAATCTCATTCAGGAAGATTGGAATGGATTTAATGTATTACAGCTTGCCGCTGCAAGAGCAGGTATTCTTGAGATGGGTCTTATACAAAAAAATAAATCAGTCGATGATTTGGTCGCTGACGCTGAAAAAGGTAAATTCAAATTAGTGATTTCATTTGGCGCTGATGAAATCAGTTATGAAAAATTTTCCAATTGCAAAATAGTTTATATGGGCACACATGGAGATAGAGGTGCAAACGCCGCTGATTTTATATTGCCAGCAGCAGCATATACTGAAAAAGATGCAATTTTTATAAACACTGAAGGGAGAGTTCAATACGCAAATAAAGCAAGTTTTCCTCCAGGTGAAGCCAGGGAAGATTGGAAAATTATTAATCAATTCAGTGAAGTCCTTGAACTAAAATGGTCGTTTTTAGAATTGTATGATGTAAGAGATGAAATGTTTGCCAAGTTTCCTCAACTTAAAGAGGACTTTAATGATCAAAACAATGGATTCGTTAAAATTATTGATAATAAAGGTAATGAAGAAATAGAAATCATTAATAAGGATACAAGATCAAGCCAAGAAAAAAAGAATGATACAATCAATGGTAACATTAAGAGCTTTGAAGAAAATTCGGCAAAAAAAATATTTAATACAGCTTGGACTGATCTAAATGATCGCCAGAGAGAGTATCTGAGAAAATATAATTATCCTGAGACATGGTCAGAATTTACAGAGCATTATGGCTTTAAAGTTGTTAATGATATTAAGAAGAAAAATAACGTTGTGTTACCATATGAGGACCAATACGCAAATAGTATCGGAAAAGCTTGGAATGATCTCACTTATAATCAAAAGAAGTGGGCCTATACTAAAAGAAACAAAAATAATTTAATTGGATTAGCAGATGACGCAAATTTTTCACCTGATGGAATTGTCGTTTTAAACGACAATCAGGAGGCATACTATGCTCAACCAAAAGAAATTAACTTTAAAATTAAAAACTTAAGTTTCAGCATTGAAGACTTTTATATAAACGACTCAATTACAAGACATTCTAGTACGATGGCCGAATGCAGCCGAGCTAGAAGTGAAGTAAGGTCATCACTAACGGAAAAGGCTTCATAATGATTAACTTAGCTCAAACGTACTTTATCGAAGTAATGACTATTATTCTTTATTGCCTACTTATTTTTGTTCCCTTACTTCTGGGTGTTGTAATGGCGTTATATGCAGATAGAAAAATATGGGCAGCAGTTCAAAAAAGAAGAGGTCCAAATGTAGTTGGCCCGTATGGTTTGTTCCAAGTTCCTGCCGATGGATTAAAATTTATTTTTAAAGAAATTATTTTACCTGACGGCTCTGACAAAACAGTTTTCCTAATTGCTCCCATTATTACACTTGCTCTATCAATTGCAGCCTGGGCAGTTGTACCAGTTCAGGCGGGTGTAGTATTGGCTAATATAAATGTTGGAATCTTATACATTTTTGCAATTAGCTCTCTTGGAGTCTATGGAATTCTGATGGCAGGATGGTCTTCAAACAGTAAGTATCCTTTTTTTGGCGCACTTAGATCAGCAGCTCAAATGGTTTCTTACGAAGTTTCCATAGGTTTTGTAATAATAACTGTTTTGTTATGTGTAGGCTCACTCAACTTGACTGAAATAGTAATGGCTCAAAAGACAATGTGGTTTTTCATACCTTTATTTCCAATGTTTATTGTTTTTTTTATATCCGCACTAGCAGAAACGAACAGACCTCCATTTGATCTTCCTGAAGCAGAGTCTGAGTTAGTAGCTGGATATCAAACAGAGTATTCAGGAATGCCATTCGTTTTGTTTATGTTTGGAGAATACATAAATATATTATTAATGTGCGCAATGACAACTATCCTATTTCTTGGGGGATGGTTGCCGCCAATTGATATTTACCCATTAAATGCTGTTCCTGGATTTGTTTGGTTTTTATTGAAAGTAACTTTCGTTTTTTACTTATTTGCAATGGTTAAAGCATTTGTTCCAAGGTATCGATATGACCAACTAATGCGACTTGGCTGGAAAGTTTTCTTGCCCTTATCACTGTTTGCAGTTGTAGCAACATCTTCGATATTGTTCTTTTTTAATCTAGCTCCAGGAATGTAATGAAAATAATTAATTTTTTTAAATCGTTCCTTCTTCTAGATTTTTTAAAAGCTTTCTATTTAGCTCAAAAATATTTTTTTAGGAAAAAAGCAACAATCAATTATCCTTTTGAAAAAGGCAAATTAAGTCCTCGATTTAGAGGTGAGCATGCTTTGAGAAGATATCCGAGTGGTGAGGAAAGGTGTATAGGATGTAAATTGTGTGAGGCTGTATGTCCAGCTCAAGCGATAACAATTGAAACTCAACCTCGCGATGATGGAACAAGAAGAACGCTTAGGTATGATATTGACATGGTTAAATGTATCTACTGCGGTTTATGTGAGGAGTCATGTCCAGTTGATGCAATTGTACAGGGTCCAAATTTCGAATTTACAACTGAAACGAGAAAAGAACTTTATTATACGAAAGAAAAATTGCTTGAAAACGGTGATAGATGGGAAACAGTTATCGCTGAGAACTTAGAAGCCGATGCAAAATATAGATAAATGACAGCTCAATTATTAACATTCTATTTATTTTCAGGGGTTATTTTAATTTCTTCATTGATGGTTATTTCAACTAAAAACCCAGTCCATTCAGTATTGTTCCTAATTCTTTCATTTTTGAATGCCGCTGGCTTATTCGTTATTCTTCACGCCGAATTTTTGGCAATGATACTCATAATTGTTTATGTTGGTGCTGTTGCAGTACTTTTTTTATTTGTTGTAATGATGTTAGATTTTAAAACATCAATCAATAAGGATAATATTTTACAATATATTCCTATAGGAATTTTGATTGGCGTAGTTTTTATTGCAGAGTTAATAATTGTATTAATCAATACAAAGTTTGACCTGACTAATATTCAAGTGTTACCAAATCCTCTTTCAGATTTTACAGGCAAATCTAATACAGAAGCAATTGGCTCAGTTTTGTACACAGACTACATTCTATATTTCCAACTTTCAGGTGTAATTCTGTTAGTTGCAATGATTGGTTCTATTGTATTAACTCTCCGCGAAAGAGAAGGCGTAAAGAGGCAGGTTGTTTCAGAACAACTACAACGACAGGGCAAAATTGATTTAGTAGATGTAAAATCAGGAAAGGGTGTTGATATTTAATGATTGAATTAAATCAATTTTTAATTTTATCAGCTTTATTGTTTGCAATTGGCGTTATTGGTATTTTTTTAAACCGAAAAAATGTGATTATTATTTTAATGTCAATTGAAATCATATTGCTCTCTGTAAATTTAAATCTCATTGCTTTTTCATATTTTTTAAATGATCTAACTGGGCAAATATTCTCTCTTTTTGTACTTACTGTTGCTGCCGCTGAAGCTGCAATCGGACTTGCTATACTTGTAATTTATAACAGAAATGCTGGCAGTATTGAGATTGAGAAAATTAACGCCTTAAAGGGGTAATGTTGAATGGCGCATAGTATAATTTTATTGCCCTTGATTGGGTTCTTGATTTCTTGTTCGTTATCATTTTTTAAGTCTAATAAATTTATTGACCGAGCAGCAGAGATCATCACCTCATTATTTATTACGATTACAGCAATATTTTCTTTTTATATTTTTATTGATAATATTGGGGATCCATCGATTGTATCAATCAAACTATTCAACTGGATATCCTCTGGTTCATTCAATGCTGATTGGTCAATTTATCTAGATACAGCTACAAGAGTAATGCTTGTAGTAATTACAAGCGTATCAGCGTTAGTTCATATTTATTCAATTGGTTATATGTCTCATGATGAAAGTAAGCCTCGTTTTATGGGTTATTTATCATTATTCACATTTGCTATGTTGATGCTTGTCACGGCAGATAATTTCTTGCAACTGTTCTTTGGTTGGGAGGGTGTTGGACTCGCCTCTTATTTATTAATTGGGTTTTGGTATAAGAAACCAACTGCAAATGCTGCTGCAATTAAAGCGTTTATAGTAAATCGCATAGGTGATTTTGGATTAGCTTTAGGTATTTTTACAATATTTATTGTTTTTGGTAGCATCGAATATCAGACAGTATTTAGTAACGTCTCATCTTTTAAGAATGTAAATTTCAACTTTTTAGGTTTTGAATTACATGCTTTGACTTTAATTTGCATATTCTTATTTATTGGCGCTATGGGCAAGTCAGCTCAACTATTTCTTCATACATGGCTTCCTGATGCAATGGAAGGCCCAACACCAGTATCAGCATTAATACACGCGGCAACAATGGTTACAGCTGGGGTATTTCTTGTTGTACGATGTTCACCTTTATTTGATTTGGCTCCTGTTGCTCTGGACTTTGTAGTTTTGATTGGTGCAAGCACTGCATTTTTTGCAGCTACTGTTGGGCTGGTTCAAAATGATATTAAGCGTGTAATTGCATATTCAACTTGTAGTCAATTAGGCTACATGTTCGTTGCGGCTGGACTTGGAGCTTACGGTGCAGCCATGTTTCATTTATTTACACATGCATTTTTTAAAGCGCTTTTATTTTTAGGAGCAGGGTCAGTAATTCATGCCGTTCATGAGGAACAGGATATAAGGAAAATGGGAGGCATAAGTAATTTTGTTCCGATAACTCAATTAATGATGATAATTGGTACAATTTCACTAATGGGTTTTCCATTCACCTCAGGCTATTACTCAAAAGATGCAATTATAGAAACAGCTTATTTATCTAATTCCAATTTTGCAGACTATGCGTATATCTTACTTACTGTTGGTGTTGTGATGACATCTTTTTATTCATGGAGACTCATGTTTCTTGTTTTCAACGGAAAAACAAGAATGGCCGAAGAGGATATTAGCAAAGTTCATGAGTCTTCTTCGGTAATGTTAATTCCGTTAATAATTTTGGCAATTGGAGCACTTTTTTTTGGATTTTTATTCAAAAGCTATTTCATCGGTTATTACAGTGATGTATTTTGGAATGGCTCAATTGTCGTCCACCATGAAGATCACCATTCAATCCCTCTGTTAATATATTATTTGCCTGCAATTTTAGGCATAGTTGGATTTATTATCGCTTGGTTCATGTATATTCGAAAATCAGACATGGCTAAGAATATAGCCGATTTAAATAAGCCGCTTTACAATTTTCTATTAAATAAATGGTATTTTGACGAGTTGTATAATTCTATTTTTGTAAAACCAGCTATGGCAATTGGCCGGATCTTTTGGAAGTTTATTGATGGTTTAATTATTGACGGTTACGGACCTAACGGAATAGCTGCATTAGTGAGCAGAATATCAATAAAAGCAAAGCAAGTTCAATCTGGATTTATCTACCATTATGCTTTTGCCATTTTAATTGGTCTTTCAATCATTATTACTTTCATAATTTTCAGGTTTTAAACAATGAGTGAGATTCCAATCTTAAGTATTTTAATCTTTATACCAGTCGTTGGTATATTTTTTATTTTATTGATAAGAAATAATGATGACCAAAGCTCGCAAAATTTAAAACACACCGCCTTATGGATCACTTTTTTAAATTTTATTATATCATTATCGTTACTTTTTTCATTTGACTTAAATAACCCAGATTTTCAATTTGAAGAAAAATATGCATGGATAGAAAGTGGTATTAGTTATCATTTAGGTATAGATGGAGTTTCAATTTTATTTGTAATACTGACAACAATGCTTGTACCTATTTGCATACTTGCAAGCTATGAAAGCATTAAATTTTCTGTAAAAGAATATTTAATCTCATTTTTAGCTTTAGAAACTTTTATGATTGGGGTTTTCTGCTCACTTGATCTTGTCCTATTTTATCTATTTTTTGAGGGAGGTTTAATTCCAATGTTCTTAATCATTGGAATATGGGGTGGAGTAAGAAGGGTTTATTCAACTTTCAAATTTTTTCTTTATACACTTGCGGGCTCTGTATTTATGCTACTTGCAATAATTTATATTTTCATTTCTACAGGCACAACTGATGTTGAAACACTCTTGGTGTATAATTTTACTGCAAACGAACAATTAATATTGTGGATCGCATTTTTTACTTCATTCATGGTCAAGATACCTATGTGGCCTTTTCATACTTGGCTACCAGATGCCCACGTAGAAGCACCAACAGCTGGATCAGTTATACTTGCAGGTGTTCTATTAAAAATGGCTGGGTATGGCTTTATAAGATTTTCTATTGGCTTTTTTCCGGATGCATCAGAATTTTTTGCGCCATTTATATTTTCTCTTAGTGTTATAGCAATAATAGTGACTTCTCTAATCGCATTGGTACAAGAAGATATGAAAAAACTAATTGCTTATTCATCAGTTGCTCATATGGGATTTGTAACATTAGGAATATTTACATTTACTGTACAAGGAATAGAAGGTGGCATCATTCAAATGATAAGTCATGGCATTGTTTCTGCGGCATTATTTTTGTGTGTTGGCGTGGTATATGATCGTCTTCATACAAGAGAAATTGCAAGATATGGAGGCTTAGTTAGTAAAATGCCTTTTTATTCATTTTCATTTATGATTTTTATCTTAGCCAGTCTTGGCTTGCCTGGAACAAGTGGTTTTGTTGGCGAGTTTTTAGTACTCCTTTCTATATTTACGGTAAATACATATTTTGCGATATTTGCGACTACAGGTGTTGTATTGGCAGCAACATATTCATTATGGCTTTATAGAAGAATAATATTTGGCGCTTTAATTAAAGATGATCTATCTGAAATGTTTGACTTAACAAGAAGAGAGATAATTATCTTTCTTCCCTTAATTATCCTAACAATATTCATAGGCTTATATCCTAAACCAATCATAAATATAATTGAACCTTCAACAGAGAAAATTGTAAATCAAATTAAAATGAAATTAGATTAAAATGCAAAGTTTAGTATACATATTACCTGAAATATTTTTATTTATAGTTGCAACAGTTTTGTTGGTGACAGGCTTGTTTTTGAAAAACATAAAGCTTATTAACTCGCTTGCTATATTTTCACTTTTAGTCACAGTTATCTTAATTTTTAATCAACCCTTTCAATCAGCCTTTCTAAATAGTTTCGTCGTAGATGAATTTTCACTAGTACTAAAAATTATGATACTAATCGGCTCCATTGCTTCATTGATTATGTTTGTATCAAGTAAAGATGACCTAAATATAAATATTTATGAATTTCCAATTTTAATAATTTTCTCAACTATAGGTATGATGGTAATGGTTTCAGCAAATGATTTACTTGCAATGTTTATAGGATTAGAGCTTCAATCATTAAGCCTTTATGTTCTTGCGGCTTTGAACAGAAACAGCTTACTGTCATCAGAAGCAGGAATTAAATATTTTATCCTCGGAGCTCTTTCATCAGGCCTATTACTCTTTGGAATTTCATATATTTATGGATTTTCAGGAAATACAAACTTTAATCTAATCGCTGTAAATATTAACCCCGAAAGTCTAGGTTTAATTATTGGTATAGTTTTTGTATTGGCAGGGCTAGCTTTTAAAGTGTCAGCAGTTCCTTTCCATATGTGGACGCCCGACGTTTATCAAGGAGCACCAACTCCGATTACAGGATTCTTTGCCCTTGCTCCAAAAATTGCAGCAATGGGTTTACTTGTTAGATTCTTATTCAATTCATTTGGTGAGATTTATATTGACTGGCAACAAATTATTTTTTTCATATCAATTGCATCGATGATGCTTGCTGCCTTTGCTGCCATTGCTCAAACTAATTTAAAAAGACTGATGGCGTATAGCTCAATAGGTCATATTGGATATGCTTTAATAGGTGTGGCCTGTTTCACCGATGAGGGGTTAAGGTCATTATTAATATATTTAATGATTTATTTAATTATGAATATTGCTGTTTTTGCTTTTTTACTGTCTTTAAAAAGAAACGATGGCTATTTTGAAAATATTTCAGATTTATCTGGAATGCATAAAAATCATCCTTTAAGGACCATGCTAATTGCCTTGATTATGTTTTCTTTGGCTGGCATCCCTCCTTTAGCTGGCTTTTTTGGTAAATTTTATATTTTCGTTGCAGCTATTGAGTCTGAAATGTTGTTTCTCGCAATCATTGGCGTCATAGCAAGTGTTATCAGTGCATTTTATTATTTAAGGATTGTTAAGATAATGTATTTTGATGAACCTAAAGAAGAATTTGATGGATCAAGTATCAAATCACTTAATATGCTTTATTATCCATCATCAATACTAATTATTATTTTCTTTATTTATCCATTGCCAGTAATAAATATTTCTGAATATGCTATTCAATCAATTATTTAATGTTTGACCAAATTCAATCAGAAGTTATTTTTCATGAAGTAATCGATAGCACGAATATAGAAGCTAAAAGATTAATTGAAAATGACAAAATAAATAAAGCAACTTGGATTATAGCTAATAGACAAACTTCAGGCAAAGGCAGAAACAATAATAAATGGGTATCAGAGGTAGGTAATTTTTACGGCTCATATGTCTTGCCAATAAATTTGGATCACAGAAAGATACCATTTATCTCATGTATAACTTCTTTGTCAGTATATGATGCAATTAAAAATCTTTTACCCAATAATGCCCTTTTAAAAATTAAATGGCCAAATGACATACTATATGATGATGCAAAATTAGCTGGAATATTAATAGAAAATTTACTAAGTGAAAGTGAGAGTTTTTCAATAATTGGAATTGGTATTAATTTTAAAAATTCACCAGAAATAAATAATCATAAAACCATCTCTATAAAATCTATAATCAAAAATGAAATTATGCCAAAAGATATACTTGTAACGTTAGACTCCAATATCAATAATTACTTAAATATTTTTAATAGTGGTGATTTTTCAAAATTAATTGAGTTATATAAAAATAATTGTTGGAAAATGCGAGATCGGGTTCTTTTTTTACAAAATAATATTGAATTTGAAGGTATATTAGATGATATAACGGATACATTTGAGATTTTAATTAAAGTGAATGGAGAGCTTAAGAAATTCAATTCAGGAGAACTGTCATTTAGTTATTAATCATGAAGGTTTTAGTTGATATAGGAAATACAAATGTATTAATGGGGAAATATGACAATTCGAGATTAATTGATCAAGTACGATTTGAAACTAATACAATTATAAGTTCACCAGATGATATATTGAAATCGCTAAGCATTTTTTTAGCTAATGTAGAATATGTTTTAATTTCGGGTGTCGTACCACAAGCGCAAAAAAATTTACGAATTTTGATCTCAAAAAATTTTGAAAATCTTTCAATTAGAGAATTAAATACTTCTGACTTAGAGGCATTTATAAAATTTAATGTTATCAACCCAGCTGAAGTTGGAGATGACAGGATCATTAACTCAATAGCGGCTATAGATAAGTATGAACCTCCTTTCATAATTGTAGATTTTGGGACAGCCACCACGTTAGATGTTGTTGATAAGAGTGGTGCATATTCTGGAGGGTTAATTTGTCCTGGTGTCAACTTATCAATAAAATCATTGTCAGATGGTGCAGCGTTATTGCCACTTATAACTTTTAAAAAGCCTGAAACATTAATTGGTAAACATACAATTGCCGCAATGGAATCGGGTATTTATTGGGGGTATATTAGCTTAATCGAGGGCTTGATTGACAGATTAAAAACTTCTCACGAGTGCTCTAATGCAAAAGCTATAGCAACTGGAGGTTTATCAAGACTATTTGAAAATGACCTTAAATGCATTAATTATTTTGAGAGAGATCTTACTCTTGAAGGTCTTTTAATCGTAAGCAATAAATTACAATGAGCAAAGGTGATAGATTAGTATTTCTGCCTTTAGGAGGCACTGGTGAAATTGGGATGAACATGAATCTCTATGGATACGGTAAAGAGATCGATGACATGAAATGGCTAATTGTTGATGTTGGTATCACATTTGGAGATGAGACCACACCAGGTGTAGACATCATTTTACCTGATCATGAATTTATTAAGGAAAAAAAAGATAATTTATCTGGAATTATAATAACTCATGCTCATGAAGATCATGTTGGCGGTCTTGCATATCTATGGCCAGATTTAAAATGTCCTATTTACGCTACTCCATTTACAGCTTCAATAATAAGACTAAAATTTGAAGAAAGAGGATTGGACCATGAAGGTTATTTAAATGTAATTGATCTGTCTTCTGAAATACAAATAAAACCCTTTGATATAAAATTTCAAACTCTGACGCACTCAATACCAGAGCCAAATTCACTTATCATAAAAACAAAGCTAGGGAATATATACCATACTGGTGACTGGAAAATTGATGATGATCCAGTTGTAGGAAAAGCTATTGACTTTAACGAACTTAAATCAAACACAAAAGATATTCTTGCAATGGTTTGCGATTCAACAAACGTCTTAACAAAAGGGAGATCCGGATCAGAATCAGAAGTAAAAAATAATTTAACTGAAGTTATAAAAGGAATAAAGAATAGAGTTTTTGTGACATCTTTTGCTTCAAATGTAGCAAGACTTGAAACAATTGCCCACGCTGCAAAGGAAACAAATAGATCGTTAGTCGTATTAGGCAGATCTATGCATCGCATGATAAATGTCGCAAGGCAAAATGGTATTCTTAATGATATAGACGTTATTTTATCTGAAAAGGAAGCAGTTAAAAAAAAGAGGGAAGAAGTTTTGTACCTTTGTACAGGCAGTCAAGGTGAACCAAGGGGCGCAATGATGCGAATTGCAAATCAAGATTTTCCTCATGTTGATATTGATTTAGATGATACTATTATTTTTTCATCAAAGATTATCCCTGGCAACGAGAAGAAAATTTTCCAATTGTTTAATCGACTCTCAGAGTTAGGTGCAAATGTTATAACTGAGTATGATGAAAATATTCATGTTTCGGGTCATCCATGCTTAGATGAAATGGTTGATATGTATGATAATATTAAACCTGCAATTTCAGTTCCAGTTCACGGTGAACACAGACATTTAAAAAGACATTCAAATCTTGCGAAGGAGATGGGTGTAAAGTTCCCAATGCTAATTTCTAATGGAGATATATTGCAAATTGCCCCAGGATCGCCTTACGTAGTCGATCAGTGTGATTCTGGCAGACAGTACTTTGATGGAAATAGATTAGTAAAAAGTGAAAGCAGTCATATTAAAGATAGAAAAAGAATGGCTTACAATGGTGTTTTGAATGTTACATGTATAATTGATCAAAAAATGAATTTAAAAGAAAACCCATTGATTATTAGCACTGGTATAGTTAGCGATCAAGAATATGAAAATGATGAGATGGTATATTTATTAGAAGAGGAAATTTATAAATTTTTTGAGGATAAGACAAATTTAACAAAAAAAGAAAAAAAGCTATATCAAAAGCTCGAGACATTATCGCGAAATTTTGTTTTCAAGCATACTCGTAAAAAACCTTTGACAAACATAAGTATTGTTCATATTTAATTAGTATGATTGGAAGATTAAATCACATTGCTATTGCGGTACCAAATATAAAAGAAGCTGCTGAACAATATAAAAACATTTTTGGTGCAAAGGTTTCTGATCCTGTTGAACAACCTGATCATGGCGTAACAACAGTATTTATAGATTTAGGTAATACAAAAATAGAATTGCTAGAGGTTCTAGGTGAGGGGTCTCCAATTCAAAACTTTATTGATAAAAATCCAAAAGGTGGAATGCATCATATTTGTCTAGAAGTGAACGACATTAATACTGCTATAGATAAATTAAATACTCATGAAGTATCAATAACTGGTACTGGTAAACCAAAAATAGGTGCTCACGGTAAACCAGTAGTTTTTCTTCATCCAAAAAGCTGTAACGGAACACTCATAGAGTTAGAAGAAGTATAATTTGGGTATAACTGGCTCAATTATCATTTTTTTATTAATTTGGTGGTTAATTTTTTTCATATCACTCCCAATTAATATAAAAAAAAGCAGGTCAGGAAACTATATAGAAGGGGAAGATCCTGGAGCGCCTAATAATCCACAATTATTTAGAAAATTCTTAATTACAACAGTTGTCTCAATAGTCATCTGGTTTATCATATATAGTTTTCTAAATAATGAAGGCTTTCTGATGTATATCTTAAAGCTTTTTTACATAAATGAAGTTATCTAATTATTTTCTACCTGTATTAAAAGAGTCTCCTAGCGAAGCAGAAATTGTTTCTCATAAACTTATGCTGCGCTCTGGTATGATCAGTCAATCAAGTTCTGGGATTTACTCTTGGCTACCTCTTGGGTTAAAGGTTTTAAAAAAAATCGAAAACATCGTCAGAGATGAGCAGAATAAGGCGGGAGTTAATGAAATACTAATGCCAACTATTCAACCCGCAGATTTATGGAAAGAAAGTGGACGATATGAAGATTATGGAAAAGAAATGTTAAGAATTAATGATCGTCAAGAAAGAGAAATGCTTTATGGCCCGACAAACGAAGAGCAAATAACAGATATATTTAGAAGAAATGTTAAATCCTATAAAGAGCTACCAATGCTGCTCTACCATATACAGTGGAAATTTAGAGATGAATTAAGACCAAGATTTGGAGTAATGAGAGGTAGGGAATTTTTAATGAAAGATGCTTACTCTTTCGATATTGATGCAGCGTCATCAGAAGATACTTATAATCGTTTTTTTATTTGTTATTTAAAAACATTTGCAAGATTAGGTCTCAAAGCAATTCCTATGGCTGCTGATACAGGACCCATTGGAGGAGATCTCTCACATGAATTCATAATTATTTCTAATACCGGGGAAAGTGATATTTATTTTGATAATAATATACTAAATGAAGGAAATAAGATTTCTGACATTAGTTATGACGACGACCTAAATTCAATTGTTGAAAAATTTAAAAGTTATTATTCTGCTTCAGATGAGAAACATGACAAGGCTAAATTTGACGAAATAGTTCATAAAGAAAAACAAATGAATTCAAAAGGAATTGAAGTGGGTCACATATTCCATTTTGGAACAAAATATTCAAATTCAATGAAGGCAAATGTTTTAGATTCTGATGGAAAAGAAAAAACGGTACACATGGGATCATATGGAATAGGAATTTCACGTCTAGTGGGTGCTATAATAGAGTCTTCCCATGATGAAAGTGGAATAATATGGCCTGATGCAGTGTCACCATTTACACTTGGTGTTATAAACTTGAAACCAAAAGACGATGAAGCCTCCTCAATTGCTAATAAAGTTTATAATCAAATTAATGATAAATCTGAAGTTTTATATGATGATAAAAATGATAACGCAGGAGTAAAATTTTCTAGAATGGATTTAATAGGTTTACCACATCAAATTGTAATAGGAAACAAAGCTGTGTCAGACGGTTTAGTAGAGTATAAAAATAGAAAAAGTGGAGAAACAGAATTCATTAACCTAAATAAATTAGGTAAGTTTCTAAAGGAAATGAACATTTAAACAAAGTGCCATTTAATTATTTTGAGAGATTTATAGCTTTTAGGTACCTGGTTCCTTTGAGAAAAGGTGGGTTGTTATCAGTCATTTCATGGCTTTCATTTATTGGGATTTGTATTGGTGTTGCAACATTAATAATTGTGATGTCTGTAATGAATGGTTTTCATAATGAACTAAAAAAAAGAATTATCGGTTTCAATGGCCATATTTATATTAAGAATATAGAGCCATACTTTAAGAACGATAAAAGCCTTTCTGAAATTAAGGAAATATTATTTGTTGATAAAAATATATCTATTCAAGCCTTAATAAGTTCAGCTAATAAGAGCAATGGAATAGTTATCAAATCGATCAATGATGAGAATATTAAATTTTACGAATTTGTTGATAATCTAAATAATGATAATCTGCTAACTGCTAATTCAATAATATTAGGAGAAGAACTTGCTTTTTCTCTAGGTGTATTACCTGGTGATGAAATAAAAGTTACTTCTTCTTCGATGATTTCTACCCCATTAGGTCAAATTCCAAGGTCTCACAAAATGGCAGTATCGGCCACATTTAGTTCTGGCATGAGTGAATATGACAAAAATTTTGCATTTACTTCACTTGCAAATGTTCAAAAACTCTTGAGTCTCAATGATGAGATATCAACCATTGAAATACATTTAAAAGATATCAATGATGTAGAAAAAGTTAAGAGTGATCTACTTAATATTTATAATAATGATTATTTAGTAAAAGATTGGATTGATCTAAATAGTTCTTTTTGGGAAGTGTTAGCAACGGAGCGTGAATTAATGTTCTTTGTATTATCACTTATTATCATAATTGCTGCATTTAATATTGTCACAAGCTTGTTCATTTTAGTACAAAATAAAAATAGAGAAATAGCAGTGCTTAAAACAATTGGTAGCAGTGATAATTCAATTTTAAGAATTTTTTTACTAGTCGGTACTTTTATAGGGTTTAGTGGAACGATTATAGGCTCTATTCTTGGAATACTTTTTACAATAAATATTGATACAATAAGAAATTTACTAAATTCAACATTCAATTTAAATTTATTTCCAGCTGAGTTTTATTATCTTGATAAAATGCCAACCAGTATTGATTTGACTCAAATTATACTAATCATTTTATTTTCATTAATTATATCAATAATAGCGACTGTATATCCAGCCTATAAAGCTTCTAAGACAGAAATTAGAGGAATATTAAATAATGTCTGAATCAAATCTAATTTTAAAAAACATTTCAAAATCTTACCATCAAGCTAATAATAGCTTATCTATTTTAAAAGATATTTCTTTAGAAGTTAAAAGTGGTGA
Organism: uncultured Pelagibacteraceae bacterium; assembly: GCA_902526005.1. Classification (GTDB taxonomy): domain Bacteria; phylum Pseudomonadota; class Alphaproteobacteria; order Pelagibacterales; family AG-422-B15; genus CACNXQ01. The sequence continues at coordinate 6,945 of CABZIW010000004.1, read as the reverse complement.
TTTTATTGCAGTTACAGGTCCCTCAGGTTCAGGAAAAACTACTCTACTTAACTTAGTAGGATTACTCGATACATCCGACGAAGGCACTATCTCATTCAATGGTAAGGATCTTACGAATTTAAATAGTGAACAGAAGAATAAATTTAGAAGAAATAATTACGGATTTATTTATCAGAACTATAACTTATTGGAAAATTTTAATGCAATAGAAAATGTTGCATTACCGTTAATCTTAAATGGATACAGTAAGGTCGAGGCGACACATAGGGCTAAAAATATAATGAAGGTATTTATGATTGATGATAGATCCTCACATTTCCCAAATTCATTGTCAGGAGGGGAGCAGCAGAGAGTGGCAATATCAAGAGCTTTAGTAAATAATCCAAAATTTATTATTGCAGATGAGCCAACCGGCAATTTAGACAATAAGAATTCTGATTTGGTGTTTAACTATTTAAAAAACTATGTCGAATCAGAAAGTATGACACTAATTATAGCTACTCATGATGAGGAGTTGGCTTCTAAGGCGAATAAAAGGATAAATTTATAAGTGAGCGACTTTATTCATTTAACAAATAAAACAGAATACTCATTATCAGAAGGAGCTTTACCTATAGCGCGTCTATCAGAACTTTGTCAGGCCTTTAAAATGCCGGCTGTTGGCATCACTGACACAAATAATATGTTTGGAGCTTTGGAATTTAGTGAGAAAGTATCAAGTGTCGGAGTTCAGCCTATAATAGGATGTAATCTAAAAATCAAAACACCCAAAAATTATCTTCATGAAAATATTGAAGAAGAAGATCTCCATTTCTTTCTTAATGTATTCTCTAAAAATGAGGTTGGTTATAAGAATTTATTAAATATTATTTCAAGAGCATACATTAATCATAAAGAAAATGCTTATGTAGATATTGAACAGTTGTATAAAAATAAAGAAGGCCTATTAGTTCTTTCAGGTGGAAATAACTCTATCTTAAAGTATTCAAATGGTAATAGCATTACCTCACAATCTGCATCATTTGTAGCTGACTTTAAAAATGAATTTATTGATAATTTTTACATAGAAATTCAGAGAATTGAAGGAAATGATTATAGAATTGATGAAGAAGTAATCCTTAATTTGGCTTACGATAATAATATTCCAGTTGTTGCAACTAACGATGTTTACTTTGAGGGACCTGATCATTTTGAAGCACATGATGCTCTAATGTGTATTGAAAAAAAACTTTTTGTTTCTCAAAAAGATAGAAAAAGGTTATCAAAAAATCATTATTTTAAGTCTCAAAATGAAATGCAAGAACTGTTTTCAGATATTCCGGAAGCATTATTTAACACAATTGAGATCGCGCAAAGGTGCTCTCATAGACCTAAAATAAAAATGCCAGTACTTCCATCTTACCATAATGACGATAGTCAAGAAAAAAAATTATTAAGAGAACTATCTTATAAAGGCCTTGAGCAAAATCTCACTCAAAAATTTATGAGTGAACAAATAGATAATAATTCAAAATTAAATATAAAAAAAGAATATGAGGAACGATTAGAAAAAGAATTAAAAATAATTATAAATATGAAATATGAAGGATATTTTTTAATTGTTTCGGATTTTATAAGATGGGCAAAAGATAATGATATACCGGTTGGTCCTGGAAGAGGGTCTGGGGCAGGTTCACTGGTTGCCTGGTGTTTGAAAATTACTGATTTAGATCCAATTAAATTTGGTTTAATTTTTGAGAGATTTTTAAATCCAGAGAGAGTTTCTTTGCCTGATTTTGATATCGATTTTTGTCGTGATGGTAGAGATCGTGTACTCGATTATGTGCATCAAAAGTATGGGAATAATCATGTTGCTCAAATAATTACTTTTGGAAAATTACAAGCTCGAGCAGTAATAAGAGATGTAGGTAGAGTTCTTGGCATTCCATATGGCCAGGTAGATTATCTATGTAAATTGATGCCTTTTGATCCTTCAAGACCTATGACATTGCAACAATACATTGATGAAGAGCCGCGTTTAAAAGAAGAGGCAGGTAAAGATGATAAAATTGCAAAGTTATTAGATATATCTCTAAAATTAGAAGGCCTCAAAAGACACGCATCAATTCATGCAGCTGGGGTAGTAATTTCAAAAGAGGAAGTATTCAAAGATGTCCCAATATACAGTGACCCAGATTCAAATATTTTTCTTACACAATTTGATATGAAATGGGTTGAAAATGCGGGTTTAGTAAAATTTGATTTTTTAGGTCTTAAGACACTAACGCTAATTGATCATTGCTCAAAATTGGTAAAGTTTAGTAATCCTGATTTTAATATTGATAACATTAAATTAAATGACCAAAGTACTTATGATTTGTTAAGCACAGGTGAAACAACAGGCATTTTTCAGTTAGAGAGTGCGGGTATGAAAGATACTCTTAAGCAGCTTCAACCAGATAAATTTGAGGATATTATTGCTATTGTTGCACTTTATAGACCGGGCCCTATGGCTAATATTCCAAGATATATAGAAAGAAAGCATGGAAGAGAAAAACCTGACTACATTCATCCTTTATTAAAAGACTTATTAGAGGAAACTTATGGAGTCGTAATTTATCAAGAACAGGTTATGGGGGTAGCTAGAGAGCTATCAGGATACTCAGATGGCGAGGCTGATTTACTAAGAAGAGCAATGGGAAAAAAAATACAGAAGGAAATGAACGCTCAAAAACAAAGGTTTATAAATGGTTGCATAAAAAAAGATATAGCCTCAAATGAAGCGCATACTATTTTCGAGTTATTATCTAAATTTGCTGACTATGGTTTTAATAAAAGTCATGCCGCAGCATATGCTGTAATAGCATTTCAAACAGCCTATCTAAAAACTCATTATCCAATAGAGTTTTTTGCGGCTTCTATGTCATTAGATATTAACAATACAGATAAAATTTCTATATTTCAGCAAGAGTTGATGCGTCTAAAAATTAAACTAGCCCCACCTAGCGTTAATTACTCAGGGCCAAACTTTTTAAGAAATAATGACTCAATTTTATATGCGCTAGGAGCAATTAAAAATGTTGGTATTGAGTCAATGAAGGATTTGTGCAATGAAAGAAACGAAAACGGCAATTTTCATGATCTCAACGATTTTATAAATAGAAACAATACCTCAGTAATTAACAAAAAAACAATTGAAGCATTAGCTTGTGCGGGAGCATTTGACGAGTTCAACGTACGTAGAGCAGCTGTATTTAATCAAGCCTCAGAAATTGTAAAGTATCATAAGTCTAAAAATAGTAATTCCATAGATCTTCAAAAAGATATGTTTGGCGATATGAAAATTTCAAGTTTTAAATTAACAGAGGAAGAAGAGTGGAAATCAAATTATAAATTAATGAAGGAATATGAGATGTTGGGTTTTTATTTATCGGGTCACCCCCTGTCCACGCACAAAAAAAACTATAAATCTTTAATGTTAAGAGAATATTCAGAAATTAAAGAAAATTCAGAACTGCATAATCAAAAAGATCTTCTTTTGGGCGGTACTTTACTCTCCAAAAAAGAAAAGAGGTCAGCTAGGGGTAATAATTATGCATTTTTAAACTTTTCTGATCTGTCATCAATTTTTGAGCTTATTATATTTGAAAGTAATCTCAGAAAATACCGTGATCTACTTTTAGAGGGTGAGTCATTTGTTTTAGGTGTAGATTTTTCATCGCAAAATGGAAGTTTAAGAGGGGAGCTCAAAAAAGTATTTTGCTTCGAAGAAGTTGAAAAGCTTAATACGACAAATCATTTTAACAACAAAGAAAATGACAAACTTAACAATCAAACACTTAAAATTTATGCTGACAGAAGCTTTTCAAAGGATGAGTTGGCAAAATTAAATTGGGTTAAGGGGCATAATAAAATAGAGATTATCATTAATAATCAACTACTTAAGATTCCCGGTGAATTCAATATTACATCAGAGATGATTGATAAGATGAAAAGCCTTAATGGAGTAATGAAAATTGATTTTGTAGAATAAGTTGTTGAAAAACTTGCTTATTTAATATAGTTACATTCAAAATATCACACAGCGATAGCTAATGCTGTCCGGTCCTTAATCAGGTCAAATTGCTGTGGATGAACAACCGGAGAAAAAAATGACTATACCAAATATTAATTTAAAAGAGCTTGTTGAAGCCGGGGTTCATTTTGGCCACAAGTCGCAAAGATGGAACCCAAAAATGCTTAAGTACATTCATAGTACGAGAGAAAACATTCACATAATTAATCTAAACTATACAGTTCAAATGCTAAGTGAAGCACTCAAAGTCATTGATGATGTTGTTTCAAAGGGTGGAAAAATTTTATTTGTAGCTACAAAGAAGCAGGCTGCAAGCAAAATTGCTTCCCTAGCAAATGAAACTAATCAATATTATGTAAATCACAGGTGGTTAGGCGGAATGTTGACGAACTGGTCAACAATTACCAAATCTATAAAAAAAATGAAAGAACTGGAAGTACTGAAGTCTAATCCTAACAATGAATTTACTAAGAAAGAAATACTGAAAATCTCTAATCAATATGAAAAGTTAGTAAGATCATTGAAAGGAATTAGTGAAATGCAAAAGTCACCCGACTTAGTGTTTATTATAGATACTAAATTGGAGCACATAGCTGTTTCTGAAGCAAATTTATTAAAAATACCAATTATTGGAATTGTAGATACCAATGCTGATCCTGATAAAATAAATTACCCAATACCAGGAAACGATGACTCACGAAGATCTATAGACTTATATTGTTCACTTATTAAAGAAACAATCAATGCTTCTGCCAAAGAAATTGATTTTGAAATCAATTCTAATAATAAAGAAGAGACTGCTGCGCCCGATGTAAAAGGTGATAGTGATAATTCTAATAATAATACTGTTTCTGTATCTGAGGACCCTAAGAATGACAGTTAGTGCAAAAGAAGTTCAAGAATTAAGAAAAATGTCTGGCGCAGGAATGATGGAATGTAAGTCTGCTTTATCCGACTCAGGCGGCGATATATCTCAAGCATTTAAATTATTAAGAGAAAAAGGAATTGCTAAAGCTGAGAAAAAATCTGGTAGAGACGCCAACGAAGGTCTTATAGGTGTTAGAGTTCAGGCAGAAAAAGCATCTATAATTGAAGTTAATTCAGAGACTGATTTTGTTTCTAGAAATTCCGAGTTTCATAGTCTTGTTAACTCGATTTTAGATATATCTATGGATCATGAAAGCAATACATTAGCTGATAATGAAAATGTTGCCGAGCTAATAAGTGCTGCCGTAGGTAAAATTGGAGAAAATATAGTTCTAAGAAGATCAAGTCATCTCAGTGGAAACATTCATAGCTATGTTCATAACAGTGTAGGTGAAGGCTTGGGTAAGATTGGTGTTCTTCTAAAATTAAATACTGATAGTGATCAAGTATCTGAAATAGGTAAAAATCTATGTATGCATATTGCAGCTTTGAGTCCTAAATCAATTTCCGAAAAAGACCTTAGCAATGAATTAGTAAATGCAGAAAAAGAAATAATAAAACAACAACTAAAAGATAGCGGCAAACCTGATAATATTCTTGAAAAAATGCTCGAGGGTAAATTAAAAAAATTTTTTGAAGAAAATACATTATTAGGACAAAAATTTGTAATTGACCCATCGTTAAATGTTGAAGACTACATTAAGCAAAGCGCAGAAAAAAATAATTGTAAAATTTCTGTAGAACAATTTATCAGATACGAACTAGGCTCATAAAAGATGCCCGAAAGAAAGATAAACCGGATATTAATTAAATTATCTGGTGAGTCTCTTATGGGCAAAAACAATTTTGGAATTGATTTAAATACTGTTAAGCGTATTTCAAATGATTTACTCTCATTAAAAAAATTAAAAATACAAATTTGTGTTGTAATTGGAGGTGGAAATATATTCAGGGGTTTAGCAGCTTCTGCAAAAGGTATGGATAGAGCCAGTGCAGACTACATGGGTATGCTAGCCACAGTTATGAATAGTCTTGCTTTGCAAAATTCATTAGAAAAATTAAAAGTTGAAACCAGGGTTATGTCTGCATTTCCAATACAAACTATATGCGAAACATACATCAGAAGAAGAGCATTAAGACATATGGAAAAGAATAGAATTGTTATATGCGCAGCTGGAACAGGTAATCCATATTTTTCCACAGATACTGCTTCAGCTCTCAGAGCTGCAGAACTTGAATGCCAAGTTATTTATAAAGCTACTCAAGTGGATGGTATCTATGATAAGGATCCGAATATATACAAGAAAGCAAAAAGACTTAAAAAAATATCATATGAAAACTATTTGTTGAAGAATCTTAAAGTTTTAGATAGTGCTGCAGTAAGTATTGCAAGAGATAATGAAATACCAATAAAAATATTTTCAATTTTACGAAATAATTGTTTCAAAAACGTATATAATAGTAAGCAACAATATTCTGAGATTAACAATGTTTGATGTAATTAAAAACGATATAACAGGCCGTATGGACTCTTCAATACAGTCTTTTAAGTCAGACATGCAGGGTATTCGCGCCGGAAGGGCATCGCCAAGCATGCTGGACTCAATTAAGATTGATGCTTATGGACAGAAAATGAATATTAATCAGGTTGGTAACATAACAACACCTGATCCCCGTACGATAAACATTGATATTTGGGATAGTTCTAATGTTGCACTTGTTGAGAAAGCTTTACGAGAATCTGATTTAGGTATTAATCCAATGATTGAAGGAAATCTAATTAGATTACCTCTACCACAGCTCACAGAGGAAAGAAGAACTGAATTTCTAAAAATGGCTAGTAAAATATCAGAAAATACAAAAGTTGCTGTTAGAAATATAAGAAGAGATGGCATTGAACAAGTGAAAAAATTAGAAAAAGATAAAGAAATTGGACAGGATGATTCTAAAAAGTATCAAGAAAA
>CABZIW010000003.1 GCA_902526005.1 uncultured Pelagibacteraceae bacterium | reverse complement strand
TTTCATTCCATTTTATTGAATACAAAAGAATAGATAATATTAAAGTTAAATCAATGAGACTAAAATTAAATACATTATTTAATGAAATAAAAAAAAGAAGAAATCCATTTAATATCAAATAGCCTTTTAAACTCAGAGTCATTGATTAACTTTCGTTTTTTAGTTTGTAATTTAATAATTTCACATGGGATAAAGATTTTATATTTTCAAATATACTAACCTCAATTTCATTTGAGTTTTTACTAACTACTTGGCCAATCAATTGAAACGGAGGGAAAATTCCCCCTTTTCCTGATGTTGTGACTAAGTCTCCAATGCTAATCTTTTCAATATATTCAATAAATTCTATAGTTGGATTTTCGCGACCTTGACCTATTAGCATGCCATGATAACCAGCATCAGAAATTATCACTGGAATTCTGCTGTTAATGTTGTTTATTAAAAGTACACGCGAGAGGCTTTCACCAACATGAGATATTCTACCAATTATCCCATTCGATCCTGAAACTGGCATATCCACTTCAATATTTTCTTCTTTTCCTGAATTAACAATTAAAGTGCCGTTAAAATTATTTGAAAAATCACCAACTATTCTTGAAGTTCTAAAATCATATTCAATATCATTTGACGCGTTTAATAGACTTTCATATTGAGATATTTTTAGTTTCATAGAAACTATCTCCTGAAAGCTAGCGGAGTCAAGTAATTGCATTTCTTTAAACATTTGATTTTCTTCATAGATATTTTGAATCTCGTAGATGCTTTCAAGTCCATTTTTAATTAAACTAATAGGACTGGAAACAATTGAAGTAATTGAGTAAACGGTATTAATACTTTTAGCTCTAAGTTCATTTAATAGATTGCTATTGTCGAATCGTCCAAAATAAAAAATAGAGGAAAATATGATTAAACAAATAGGAATAAGAATAGACATGTAGCTATTCTTGTTAACATATCTTGAGTAAAAATTACGTGATGTCCTCACTGTCAGACTTTAATTAATAGGCAGAAGATAGAATAGGTTCAAAAGAGCTTTCGGACTCTAGTGCTTTTCCACTTCCTAAAGCAACGCATGACAATGCTTCATCTGCAATTGTAACTGGAAGCCCCGTAGCTTCTCTAATGGCTTCATCCATTGACTCCAATAGTGCTCCGCCTCCAGTTAGAACTACACCCATATCAACAAGGTCAGCGGCAAGTTCAGGTGGCGTATCTTCAAGCGCTGACTTAACTCCCTCGATAATTGTTTGAATTGGCTCGGATAATGCTTCTGCAACCTGTGCTTGAGTAAGCTCTATTTCCTTTGGAACTCCCGAGGCCAAGTCTCTTCCCTTTATATCAATTGTTTTTCCGTCACCTGTTTTAGGCGGTATTGCAATACCAACTTCCTTTTTTATCATTTCTGCTGAAGCTTCACCAATTAAAAGATTATATCTTTTTCGCATGTAATTGATTAATGCGATATCCATTGCGTCTCCACCAATTCTTACTGAACGAGAATAAACTATTCCTCCTAGTGAGATAACAGCTATTTCAGATGTACCGCCACCAATATCTACAATCATTGAACCTCGTGGCTCACTCACAGGTAATCCAGCGCCAATTGCAGCAGCCATTGGCTCTTCAATCAACGAAACTTTTCTTGCTCCTGCAGCTAAAGCTGAGTCATGAATAGCTCTTCTTTCAACAGGTGTTGAGCCAGTTGGAACACAAATTATAATTCTTGGATTTGCAAATGTTTTTCTATTGTGAACTTTGCGAATAAAGTGCTTTATCATTTCTTCTGTAACAACAAAATCAGCAATTACTCCATCTTTCATAGGTCTAATTGCCTGAATATGTCCCGGTGTTTTACCCAGCATACTTTTTGCTTCCTCACCTACAGCAATAACTTTACTCTTACCGCCTTGATTTAACACAGCTACTACTGATGGCTCATTAAGTACAACCCCTCTATTTTTTACGTATACAAGAGTATTCGCGGTTCCTAAATCGATTGCCATATCCGAAGACCATATTCCGATTAGATTATTAAACATTTCATCCTTTCCTTATCAAACTCCAGTGACACCTGACATACTGGCTGGAGCTGACTTTTCTCTTTTAATTATTAATTTGTTTAGAGCGTTTATATATGCTTTGGCAGACGCAACAAGAGTATCTGTATGTGCGCCAAGTCCAACAACAGTTTTACCATCTTCTGCTAATCTTACAGAAACTTCAGCTTGTGCATCAGTTCCTTCCGTCACAGCATGAACTTGATAGAGTAATAATTTTCCTTTATGAGGAACAAGTTGACTTAAACCATTAAAGATTGCATCAACAGGTCCATCTCCTGTAGATGTTACTGTCTTTGGCTCATCATCAATTAAAAGACTGATCTCAGCTTTTTGAGGACCTTTTGTTCCAGCGACTACCTGCAAATCTTGAAGTAAAATAGAGTCATTAACTCTGATTACCTGGTCATCAATAATAGCGATGATATCTTCATCATATATATTTTTCTTTTTATCTGCTAGGTTTTTAAAATTTTCAAAAGCCTCCTCAATTACATTGTCATTAATTGAATATCCAAGTTCAATTATTTTTTGTTTGAATGCATGTCTGCCAGAGTGCTTGCCCATTACAAGATTTGACTCTGAAACACCAACACTTTCTGGGGTCATAATCTCATACGTTTTATTATTTTTTAACATCCCGTCCTGATGAATGCCTGCTTCGTGTGCAAAAGCATTTTTACCAACGATAGCTTTATTAAATTGAACAGGGAAACCTGTAACTGCCGAAACAAGCTTTGAAGTTTTTGTAAGTTTTTCGGTCTCTATATTTGTTTGAAAAGGCATCATGTCATTTCTAGTTCTTATTGCCATGACCACTTCTTCCATTGCAGCGTTTCCAGCTCTCTCACCCAAACCATTAATCGTGCACTCAATTTGCCTTGCTCCAGCTCTCACGCCTGCAAGAGAATTTGCCACCGCTAATCCAAGGTCATTATGACAATGCGTTGAAATTGTAACCTTATCAATATTAGTAACATTATTCATCAAATGATTAATAATATTTGTAAATTCATCAGGAATTGAGTATCCAACGGTATCTGGAATATTTATTGTAGATGCACCATTCTTAATCGCAGCTTCGACAGTTTTACACATAAAGTCCAAATCTGTCCTAGTTCCATCTTCACAAGACCACTCAACGTCATCACATAAGTTCCGTGCAAAAGATACACTTTCAATTACCTTCTGGTAAACCTCATCAGAATTCAATTGTAACTTATGTTTCATGTGAAGTTCACTTGTTGAGATAAATGTATGTATTCTTGGAGCTGTTGCATTTTTAAGAGCATCAGCAGCTGTTTGAATGTCATTTTTTGAAGCTCTACTCAAAGCGCATATTGATGAATTTTTAATCTTTTTTGATATTTCAGAAACTGCTTCATAATCTCCCTTTGACGCAGCAGGAAATCCTGCTTCAATAATATCAACTTTCAAATCTTCTAAAGCTTCTGCAATTTTTAATTTTTCTTCAATGTTCATTGAAGCGCCAGGAGACTGCTCACCATCTCTTAATGTAGTGTCAAAAATCTTTATGTAATTATTTTCTTTGTTCATCTCTCATCCTCTTGATAAAATTAAATTGTGTTAAAATTAAGTACCCCCTGCAGTAATGTTATATTACCCAGGGGCTGCTAAGCAGATCTAACAGCAATAGAGATTGAGAAGTGCTATTCACAGTTAATTGATTATCAAAATTTTTATTCAATTTTACCACTCTGTTTTATTGCACTTTCTACTTGTTTGAGATAATTCGATAATTATATGAAAATTCTTTATTTTTCAACGTATTAGTAAAAAAACCTAATTTTCTGGCATAAATCAAGGAAATTGCCGAACTGAAGTATTGCTGAACTAGTTTTTTTCTCTATCAACCAATTTATTTTTTGAAATCCAAGGCATCATAGCTCTTAAATCTTTGCCGACCTTCTCAATTTGGTGATTATCAATTTTACTTCTCATTGCTACAAAATTTTTTGCACCACTCTTATATTCTTCTATCCACTCTCTCGTGAATTCTCCAGACTGGATTTTTTCTAAAACCTTTTTCATTTTTGATTTTGTTTCTCCATCAACTATCTTTGGACCAGATACATACTCACCATATTCAGCAGTGTTAGATATTGAGTAGTTCATATTTGCAATTCCACCCTCATAAATTAGATCAACGATAAGCTTTACCTCATGTAAACATTCAAAGTATGCCATTTCAGGTGGGTAACCTGCCTCAACTAAAGTTTCAAATCCATTTCTAATCAATTCAACGACACCACCACATAAAACAGTTTGTTCACCAAACAAATCTGTTTCACATTCGTCTTTGAATGTTGTTTCAATAATTCCAGCTTTACCTCCGCCAATAGCTGATGCATATGACAATGCAATATCAAGTGCCTTTCCCGTTTTATCGCTATCTACTGCGACTAGACAAGGTACACCGCCTCCTTTTTTAAATTCTGACCTAACAGTATGACCAGGTCCTTTTGGTGCAACCATGAATACATCCATATCTGGTCTTGCGTTAATAAGGTCAAAGTGAACATTTAATCCATGTGCAAACGCAAGTGCTGAACCTTCTTTAGCTCTTTGTTCAATATGGTTTTTCCAAACATCTGCCTGAAGTTCATCAGGTATTAACATCATCATTATATCCGCCCATTCAGCTGCATCAGACATAGACATTACTCTCAAACCTTCAGCTTCTGCTTTTTTTGCACTCGAAGAACCCTCTCTCAAAGCCACTACAACATCGCTGGCACCTGAGTCTTTTAAATTTAATGCATGAGCATGACCCTGACTACCATAACCATATACAGCAATTTTTTTGGTTTTTATTAAATCCAGGTCAGCATCTTTTTCGTAATATACTTTCATTCTTTTTCCTTACATCTTTTCTGTTCCGCGTGCAATAGCTACTACACCAGTTCTTGATACCTCAGAGAGACCTAATGGCTTCATTAAATCGATGAAAGCATCAATTTTTCTTGGAGAACCATTCAATTCGAAGACAAAAGAATCGTGTGTTGTGTCTATAACTTTGGCTCTAAATACATCGGATAACCGCATTGACTCTACTCTTTTTTCTCCAGTTGAAACAATTTTGACTAAGGCCATCTCCCTTTCAATACCCTGTTTTTCAAATGTCACATTTACTGCTCTTTTTACGGGTACAATTCTCTGTAATTGGCTAATCATTTTATTTACTGTTTCTTCTGTACCTGGCGCAACAATTGTAATCCTAGAGATATGTTTTTCTGCATCTACTTCAGCAACTGTAAGACTATCGATGTTGTAACCTCTACCTGATATTAAACCTATTACTCGCGCGAGAACACCTGGCTCATTATCAACAAGAACTGATACTGTATGTTTTGAAATTAATTCACTCATTATACTAATACTTTTCCTTCATCTGAGATCTCTTCTTTTTCTGTTTCATCACCAAGCAACATTTCATTATGAGCCTTGCCAGATGGTATCATTGGAAAAACGTTTTCGTTTTCATCAACTACGCAGTCAAATATCACAGGACCATCATGGTCAATCATTTCATTTATTGCCTTGTCAAGTTCACTCGGACTTTGGGCCCTTATGCCCTTAGCGCCGTAAGCTTCAGCAAGCTTTACAAAATCAGGCAGAGCATCTGTATAGCTGTGAGAGTATCTTTTGTCGTGAAGAAGTTCTTGCCACTGCCTTACCATTCCCATGTATTGATTATTAATAATAAAAATCTTTACAGGCAGTTTGTGCTGTATGGCTGTCGACATTTCTTGTATGCACATCAATATTGAAGCTTCTCCCGCTATATCAATTACGAGTTTATCGGGATGAGCAACTTGAGCTCCTATCGCAGCTGGTAAGCCAAAGCCCATAGTGCCTAAACCTCCAGATGTTATCCATCTATTAGGTCTATTAAATTTGTAATATTGCGCAGCCCACATTTGATGCTGACCAACCTCAGTGGTTACAAAAACATCTTTTTCTTTAGTCAGTTCATACAATCTTTGTATTGCATGTTGTGGCTTTATCGTTTTTTTATCTTCATTAAACCCTAATGAATCTCGCTCTTTCCATTTATCTATTTGTTTCCACCAATCCTTAACCTGCGATTTATTAACCTTATAAACTTTTGATTTCCACAGCTTAATAGCATCTTCAAGTACATGAGCAACGTCACCAACAAGAGCAACATCTACATTGACAACTTTATTAATTGAAGATGGGTCAATATCGATATGGATTTTTTTTGAATTTGGAGAAAACTCATCAATTTTTCCAGTAATTCTATCATCAAAACGTGCGCCAATGTTTATCATGAGGTCACATTCATTCATCGCCATGTTAGCTTCGTATGTACCGTGCATACCCAACATGCCAACAAATTGAGTGTCATCACCTGGAAAGGCACCAAGACCTTGTAGAGTAGATGTAATTGGAAAACCAGTGAGACGAACAAACTCTCTTAGTAGTTGTACGGCTGCATTTCCCGAATTGATTACTCCCCCTCCAGTGTAAAAGATTGGCTTTTCAGCTTCTGCGATTAACTTTAGAGCATCATCAATATTATCAATGTTCGCTTTTAATTTTGGCCTATAGGACTTATGTTTAATTGTATCAGGCCCAATATATGTTCCGGTTTGGAATTGAATATCTTTGGGTATATCTACAAGAACAGGTCCAGGTCTGCCGCTTGAAGCTACATAAAAAGCTTCGTGTAAAATTCGAGATAGATCATTTATATCCTTAACTAGCCAATTATGCTTAGTGCACGGACGGGTAATTCCAACCGCATCACATTCCTGAAATGCATCCGTTCCAATTAAGTGCGTAGGAACTTGTCCACTAATACAAACAATAGGAATTGAATCCATCATAGCATCAGTTAATCCAGTCACTGCGTTAGTAACTCCGGGGCCAGAAGTAACTAACATTACTCCAACTTTACCACTTGACCTTGCATACCCTTCAGCAGCATGGGACGCACCTTGTTCATGCCTTACTAAAAAATGGCGTATTTGATGGTTTGTATCCTTAGTTTTTGCTAATTCATCATATATTGGCAAAACTGCGCCACCAGGATAGCCAAATATTGTATCAACTTGTTGATCTTCCAAGGCCTTAAGAACCATTTGTGCACCAGTCATTTGCATATTAACCATAAATTATACCCCTAATAAGAAATGACGTTTTATGGAGATTTACTTAATAAGTCAAATATTTTAAATATATGAAAAGAATATTTTATAGATAATTTATAAATATTTCTTTATATCAACATTTTGAGTAATATTATTACCTTTTATCCAAGTATCTTGTCTTTTGATATAGTTTCTCGTGTTTTTCTTCATTATGCTTTTGGCTTCATCTAAACTGACTTTTCCATCAATAAAGTTGGTTATTTCACGAACTCCAATTGCCTTCATAATAGATAATTCAGCGCTATAATTTTTATCAATTAAAGATTGAACTTCATCGACAGCACCATCATGAAACATATTATCAACTCTTTGCTCAGCTGACTCATATAGCTTCTCACGTAAATTGCCAGTTAGGATCACTCTATAATTTACATTATCAATTTTTTTGTTTGGATTAAATTGCCATTCTTCTAAAACTTTTCCAGTCTGAAGCAGTAATGAATAACTACGCATTATTCTTTGTTTATCATTAGGATTAATTTTTGTGCCTTGGTATTTAATTAAGATTTTTTTGTATAAATGATCAAGACCATAGGTTTCTAAATCCAGCTTTGCTTGTTCTTCTATATTTTTTTTTATAGAAGGAATTTCTGAAAGTCCATCCATCAAGGCCTTTAAATACAAACCTGTTCCACCTACAACAATTGGAAGCAACTTATTATCGAAACAATTATTAATTTCATGTTCAGCTTTTTCTAGCCAAATAGCTGCTGAGCAACTTTCATTGCCTTTAAGCATACCATAAAGACGATGGTCAAATTTTTTACATATCTCATCGTCTGGTCTATCAGTTAGTATCTTTAGATCTTTGTATACCTGTAGACTATCAAAATTAATTATTGCTGATTTATGTTTAGAAGCAATTTGAGTTGCAAGCTTTGACTTTCCACTTGCTGTGGGACCAAAGATAACCAGTATGTCCCTTTTTTCCATTTTATTTAGTCGAGAGACAACCTAGCGCCTATATATTTTTTAGAGTTAGGGCCAGAATAAAAAACAATTAAAACATTTTCTTTTCCCTGAGAAACAACCTCATCAATTATTTGTAATACTTCCCCAGATGCTTTCACTGATTTATTTTGTATTTCAATAATAATGTCGTCTTTCTTAATATTTTGTCGTATTAGGAAAGAGTCATTATTGATTTCAGATATAATTACTCCCTGTAAAGTTTTAGCTAAATCCAATCTGGACTTGTCTTCATCTGTCAAGGTTCTGACTTTTATTCCTAATTCTTTTATTAAAACAGTTGATCCATTATTTTCAATTGATGCAAGTTCCTCAAGAGACGGTTGTTTGCCTAAATTTACAAATAACTGAACTTCTTTTTCATCCCGCCAGACAACTACCTTTGTAGATTGACCAATATCAGCCTCGGCCACAAGTTTTGGAAGCGTTTGAACAGATTCAACTTCTTTGCCATTGAATTCAATAATGATGTCACCCTCATTAACTCCGCCTTTAAGTGCCGGGCTATCTGTAGTTAAACCCTGAACTAAGGCACCATAAGTTTTACCAAGACCCAAACTCTCAGCAATTTCATCAGTTACTTCTTGAATTCTTACGCCTAACCAGGCTCTTTCAATTTCTCCTGTTTCTTGCAGTTGCTGAATAATGTTATTTGCAAGATTTGATGGAATAGCAAAACCAATTCCAATAGATCCACCGCTTGGAGAAATGATCATTGAATTCACTCCAATCACTTTTCCATCTAAATCAAATAATGGTCCTCCTGAATTGCCTCTATTTATTGATGCATCAGTTTGTATGAAGTCGTCATATCTTCCCCCAAGCATCCTACCTCTTGCAGAAACGATACCTGCTGTAACTGTACCTCCTAGTCCATGTGGATTACCGATTGCCATTACCCAATTACCTACCTTTGCCGTGTCTGAGTCACCAAACTCTAAAAACGGAAGGTTATTTGCATCAACTTTCAAGAGTGCTAAATCAGTCTCAGCATCAGAAGCAATCAATTCGGCTTCTAATTTTAATCCATCTGTAAAAGTAACTTGTATGTCTGAAGCGTTTTCTACAACATGATTATTTGTAACAATAAAGCCATCTGCAGAAATTACAAAGCCTGAACCTAATGAACTAAATTCTCTTTCTGATGGTTCCGGGCTAGGCATATTAAACGGGAAATTAAAAAAATCTTCAATCGATGGAACTTGAGGCCCTGTATTTTCAATAACACCAGTCGTTGAAATGTTAACAACTGAAGGAGAAACTCGCTCAGCTAAATCAGAGAAGGTATCAGGACCATTAAAGCTTAAAGTTTGAAACGTAGAACAAATAAACAAAAAAAAGATGACTGGTATAATTTTGATATCTAATTTCATCTGACTGCAGTCCATAACATTAGAAATCCTACTATTGCTGATGCTAGACCTCCCCATTTTAGAGTGTCATTGTTCATCTCTAACATAGATTTGATCATACTCTTCATTCTATTTGGAAATAAGGCATAAAGAAGGCCCTCTATAATTAAAAGTAATCCAAGAGAACCTAATATAAATTGAATCATTTTAGGAAAATTAAATAATTTTACTCAGAGTAAGTTCCAAAATATTGAAAGAATTCACTTTCAGGAGACAAGATCATAGTAGTATCAGAACTTTTCAACCCTTCAGCATAAGCTTGCATTGCTCTGTAGAAAGCAAAAAATTCAGGGTCTTTTCCAAATGCATCCGCAAAAATTTTATTAGCCATTCCATCACCTTCACCACGAATTATGTTGGCTTCTTTCTCTGCCTGTGACTTTATAATCGTAACTTCCTTATCAGCAGTTGAACGAATTTTTTGAGCCATCTCAGCACCTCTTGCTCTGAACTCTCTGGCTTCACGTTCACGTTCAGTTTGCATTCTACCAAAAATCGCCTGGCTATTTGCTTCCGGTAAATCAGCTCGTTTAATTCTTACATCAACAATTTCTATTCCAAAATTCTTCACCTCGGCTTCGGCTAATGACGTAATTTGTTTCATTAGTTTCGAACGATCATCTGATAATACGGCGGCTAGAGGTTCCTCACCTAAAACGCCCCTTATTCTTGAATTAACAACTGCAGAAATTCTTGATCTAGCAACATTTTCATTACCAAATGCCTTATAAAACTCTAAAACATCAACAATTTTGAATTTTACATAAGCGTCAACAATAAGTCTTTTTTGATCAGATGCGATCACCTCAGCGGCAGGTGCATCGATGTCTAGAATACGATTATCAATAAATATAACATTTTGAATGAATGGTATTTTAATATTAAGACCTGGTTCAGTGATTACTCTTTTTGGATCACCAAACTGCAATACGATTGCATTTTTTACTTCAAGTACTGTGAACAGGGTGAAATAAGCGACTATTGCTATAAATCCTAAAACTATCAATGATATTCTAGTAGTGCTCATAATTACTCCTGTGACTTCTTGCTTAATTCGGGGAGTGGTAAATAAGGGACAACTGAGTCACCTCCAGCTTTATCAATAATAACTTTGTCCATATCAGAGAATACATCTTCCATTGTCTCATAAAATATTCTTTTCTTTGTCACTTGTGGTGCTTTTGCGTACTCTGTTTGAATTGATAGGAACCTTGCTGCTTTACCTTCACTGTCAGCAATGACTTTTTGTCTATAACCCTCAGCAGATTGAAGAATTTGCTCTGCCTCACCTCTTGCTCTTGGAATTATATCGTTAGCATATGCCTCTGCTTCGTTTCTTTGCCGTTCCATATCAGCCCGTGCAGCTTGTACATCTCTAAATGCATCAATTACCTGTGCTGGCGGGTCAGCCTTTTGAGTTTGTACTTGTGTTATTGTAATACCCGTACCGTATTCGTCTAAAATTTCTTGTATAATTGATCTAGTTTGTTCCTCTATTTCTGTTCTTCCTTCTGTCAGAATGGATTGAAGACCTCCCTGTCCGATAGACTCTCTCATTGCAGTCTCAGCAGCACTTTTCACGGTAAGTTCGGGAGCTTGAACATTAAATAAAAACTTACCCGCATCATTGATTAACCAGAATACTGAAAAATCAATATCAACAATATTTTCGTCACCAGTTAACATTAAACTTTCTTCTTCTACATCTCTAATCGCAGTGACTCTAGAGTCTGGACTTTGTCTGTAACCAACATCTATTCTATTTATTTTGGTTACTTTGGGTGTAAATACACGCTCTATAGGATATGGTAAGTGATAGTTTAGTCCAGGTTGTGTGGTTTTGGTGTACTTTCCAAATTGTAAAACTACGCCCTGCTCGTCCGGTAAAACCCTATAAAAACCACTTGCAAGCCATATAAGTATTAATATACCAATGATGACCATTGGTCCTAACTTTCCAAAAAAAGAACCTGGCATCATTCCTTTGAAACGATTCTGTGCATTGCGGATCACATCATCCATGTTGGGACCTGGACCACGTCTACCGCTTCCATTTCCCGAAGAACCCCAAGGATCGTTATTGTTATTATCAGACCAAGACATATAATTTAGAATTATTATCTATATATGGTAAAAATGCTTAAAAGCAATTATTTACACTTATACTATGATATATTGTAATTAATTACGTAAATACAAGATCAAAAAAATGGCAGAAACTCTGGAAAATCAAGCTTTACACCTCCTTGGACAAGTTGTTAACGAAGAAGCAGGTGAGAACATAGTTGCTATGGGTATGGTTAAAAATGTATCTGTGAGTGAGGGAAAGATAGATTGTATTATTGAATTCAAAGAAAATGATCAGAAAAAAAATGAAAAAATTTTTGAGGATGCCCAAAAAGCACTCAAAGAGATTCCAGGTGTAACTAAAGTTAATATCATCACAACTTTACATAAGGAAAATTCAACACATGCAAATGATGAAGTGAATTCAAACAAAACAAATAGCGTTGGCACTAATCAAATAAAATATATTCTTGCAGTTGCATCAGGAAAAGGAGGAGTTGGTAAATCAACAGTCGCATCAAATCTTGCGTGCGCGTTTAAATCACTTGGTTTAAAAACCTGTTTACTTGATGCTGATATTTATGGTCCATCAATTCCCAAAATGATTGGGATTAATGAAAAGCCTCATTCTGATGGACAAAAAATTGAAACAATCAATCGATATGGACTATCGACAATGTCTATGGGTTACATGGTCAATGATGAAAATCCAATCATCTGGAGAGGTCTCATGGTCATGAAAGCAATTAATGAAATGATTGATAAAGTAAATTGGGGAGCTGCAGACATTATGGTCATTGATTTGCCCCCAGGCACAGGCGATGTTCAACTGTCTCTGATTCAGAAACTAAAAATCTCTGGAAGTTTAATAGTTACTACACCTCAAGATATTGCTTTAATTGATGTAATCAGAGGTTTAAAGATGTTTGAAAAAACTAAAGTCCCCATTCTTGGCATTGTAGAAAACATGAGTTACTTCTTAGCACCTGACACAGGTAAAGAATATAAACTTTACGGTGAAAGTAAAACAAATGAAGTTGCTGAAAAATATGATTATGAAATACTCGCAAATCTTCCTCATGATCCATTACTTCTTGAGCAATGCGAAAAAGGTCACCCTCTTACAGATTTAGTGCCAGATCATAAAGTCAGCCAAATGTTTATTGAATTGGCTGAGAATTTATTAAAACGATTAAAATTAGAACAATTAGCAAATACTAACTAATTTCAAACTTTCTTTGCAGTTCGCTCCATTCTCTTTTAGACAGACCTTCTTCTTCAAAAGATACTTTCTCCCCTTTTAGAAGTTTTCTCATTAGATTTACCTCTTTGGCGGAGAGTTCTGTTCCACCAATTCTATAATCTTCAAATGCTTCGTAAGTAAGAGGAACCCATTTTTTTACAATATCTAACATGGCAGCCGCATAAACACGTATTTCATACTGCGCATGGTCGTCAGCTCTTAGAGCAAGAAAGTGCAATAAATTATTCAGGTCAATCTTCCAGTACCATTGTGTATAGGTATTGAGGGTAAGATTCATTCGGGCCAATTCTCTTGCAATTCCAGATTTACTTTCATCAATTATGTTGCCCTCAGAACTCTCATTTAATAGAGTTTCGTAATTAGAATATGTCTGCTCGGCATCCTTTTTTAGTATTTGTATAACATTAGAGGCTTCATCATCTGTTAAGGCATCCCCTCTACCCTGATTATTGATTGCTGACTGTGCTGCTAGGTTTTCTGCTGAAGGAATATAGAATTCTTTATCAAGAATTGAGTAGCGAGCCGAGTACTCATTAACGTTTGCCGTTCTGTGTCGTATCCATTGTCGAGCAATGAAAATTGGAAGTTTAATATGAAATTTAATTTCACACATTTCAAAAGGGGTTGAATGACGGTGCCTCATCAAATATTTAATAAGCCCTTTGTCATTTGAAATTTTCTTTGTGCCTTTACCATATGATACTCTTGCCGACTGCACTATTGAACTGTCATCCCCCATATAATCAATGACACGAATAAAGCCATGATCGAGCACTTCTATTGGCCTGTACAAAACTGCTTCTAATTCAGGAGCTGTAACACGAGCTGTTTCTGATATTTCAGACCTTAAGGCTTCAATTTCATCAAGTTGTTCTTTGTTTACCGGCATTTTTTTGAATCAAATAATAAACACATACTATATTAAGATTACTCTCTTTAAAAAGTCTCAATATCCAACTATATTCAGATTGCTGGGGATATCCCAGCTATAGGGATAAACGGCTTGCGTAATACCCATTACGGACCCGGGGGCGGTACCCGGCACCTCCACCATAAATTAGGGGGTGATATAGGATCGACGAATGCTTAAAGGTAAGTTTTTCTCTCGGTATTGTACCACCGTTATCGGGCTATTTTATAAATGCTAACGATGAATTAGCGCTCGCTGCTTAATCTAATTAGGTAAGCGCGGTTCGGGAGACACCGGGCAACAGAAGTCTCCCACTTTTAGTTACTCGGCCTTTAAAAAACTTAAATCGTTACCATATATATATGTAAGGTAGTATACTACAATTCAAATGAATCAAAAAACAAGACAAGAACAAGACAGTATCGGCAAAATAAAAGTTTCAAATAGTAATTTTTGGGGAGCTCAAACTCAAAGATCATTAAAGAATTTTAAAATTGGCAATAATTTAATGCCTATAGAAATTATACATGCACTAGTCACAATAAAAATGGCCTGCGCGAAAGTAAATCAAAAACAAAAGTCTTTATCTCCTAAAATAGCAAATGCAATAATTAGTGCATCAAAAAATATTCTTTCCGGGAAGCATGATGATCAATTCCCTCTTTCGGTTTGGCAGACTGGATCTGGAACTCAAACTAACATGAATGTAAATGAAGTCATCGCTAATCTTGCCAATAAAAAACTTACCGGAAAACTTGGAACGAATAGTCCAGTTCACCCAAACGATCATGTCAACAAAAGTCAATCAACTAATGACAGTTTTCCATCTGCAATTAATATTGCGGCCTCAAAAAAAGTTTCAGATGAACTTATTCCAGCTTTAAATGAAATGGAAAAAACTTTAGGTAGCCAGTCTAAGAAATGGAAAAGTATCATCAAAATCGGCAGGACACACTTGCAAGACGCAACTCCCTTATCACTTGGACAAGAATTTTCAGGTTATCAATCTCAGATTGATATGAACATTAAACGACTGAAGACAGCCCTGATTAACTTAAATTATTTAGCCCAAGGAGGGACGGCCGTTGGAACTGGTCTGAATACAAAAAAAGGGTTCGATAGACTTGTTGCAAATGAAATAAGTAAAATTAATAAAATTAAATTTAAACCTGCAAGCAATAAATTCCAAGCCTTGGCCTCTCATGACTCTCTTGTAGAACTATCGGGAGTATTAAATGTTATTGCAACGGATCTTTTCAAAATAGCAAATGACATTAGGCTGTTAGCTTCTGGACCAAGATCAGGTCTAGGAGAACTGAATTTACCTGAGAATGAACCCGGGTCATCTATAATGCCTGGTAAGGTAAATCCGACTCAAAGTGAAGCTTTAACAATGGCTTGTTTACAGGTTATGGGTAGTCATAACGTAATATCAATGGCAGGAACTCAAGGTCATTTTGAACTCAATGCATTTAAACCAGTAATTGGTTTTAACATAATTAATTCAATCAATTTATTATCCTCAGGGGTTACAAACTTTTGCGATAAGTGCCTAAAGGGAATTAAACCGAATTTAAGAAATATAAAAGAAGGTGTTGAGAATTCCTTAATGCTTGTAACCGCTCTTGCTCCTGAAATTGGATACGAAAAAGCTGCAGAACTCGCAAAGCTTGCACATAAGAAAAATATTACGCTAATTGAGGCAAATAAAATCCTAAAATATATTGATGTAAGAAAGATGAAGTCTCTTCTCAATCCATCAAAAATGATTTCTTCTTCATAGTTCGTTCATGCCCAATTCCAATAAGCGCACTGTCAAGATAGATGGCCACATTACAAGTGTATTTCTTGAAACTGAATTTTGGGAAGAAATATTAAAACTATGCAAAAAAGAAAATACTACTCCAGATAAAATAATCTCAAAAATAGATAAGACGAAAAACACTTCCAATTTATCAAGCGCAATTAGACTATATGTTCTGAATCACTTAAAGGATCAGTTATGACTGAAGTAAATTACCTAGAAAGTCTTAACCCACTACAATATGAGTCTGTTTGTAGTACCGAGGGTCCAAATCTAATTATTGCAGGAGCTGGAACTGGAAAAACTAAAGTGCTCACAACGCGAGTTGCTCATATCATAGATAATAACTTAGCATTCCCCTCTCAGATTCTTTGCGTAACCTTTACTAACAAGGCTGCCAGAGAAATGTCCGAACGTGTTCAAAAACTGGTAAGTCAAAATATGGAAAAGATGCCTTGGATGGGAACCTTTCATTCAATTGGAGCAAAAATAATTAGAAACCACGCAGAGGTAATTGGTCTTAAACAAAGTTTTACGATACTTGATAAGGATGATCAGCTTTCCCTGATCAAGCAAATCATAAAGGCTGAAAACTTAGATCAATCTCAGTTTTCACCAAAATTAATACAATCTAAAATTGATCATTGGAAAAATAAAGCTCTTAATCCAAATGATATAAAATCTGAGTCACTAGATAATTTAGTCGATGAAAAGAGTCTCTCTATTTATAAAATTTACCAAGCAAGGTTGTTTGAAATTAATTGCTTAGATTTTGGTGACTTGCTTTTACAGTGTATCAATCTTTTTAAAGTAACTGATATCCACAAACGTTATAGCAATAATTTTAAATATATTCATGTGGATGAATACCAAGATACCAATGCTGCACAATATAAATGGCTTAAACTTCTTGGTTCTCACCATCAAAATGTTTGTTGTGTTGGAGACGATGATCAATCAATTTATAGTTGGCGTGGCGCTGAAGTTGATAATATGCTTCGATTTGAAAAAGAATTTAAAAATGCAAAGGTAATACGACTTAAACAAAATTATCGATCAACAAATAATATACTTAAGTCTGCATCATCATTAATTAGTTATAACGAATATAGACTTGGCAAGGAGCTTGTTTCGGATCAAGGTGATGGAGAGCCCATACATTTACACTTAGTTAATTCAAGTAGAGACGAAGCCGATTTAGTTGCTCAGGATATTATGAAGTATAGTGACGATAACCCTGACCTGAACAATATCTCAATATTAGTAAGGGCAGTATTTCAATCACGTGAAATAGAGGAGTCTCTGATTAAATATTCAATTCCTTATCGTATTGTAGGTGGTATTCGGTTCTATGAGAGATCAGAAATAAAAGATGCTGTTTCATATCTTAGGCTGGTATATGAAAGTCAAGACGATGTCGCATTTGAAAGAGCTTTAACAGTCCCTAAAAGAGGAATAGGAGAAAAATCATTTAATCATATTTTATCTTACGCAAAACAAAAACGAATTTCATTGTATCAAGCTTCAAAAGAAATGGTTGATACAGATGAATTTACCAAAAAAATATCTAAAAGCTTAAAAGCATTCATTTCTGTTATCGATAGAGGAAAATCATCAATCGATAATTTGCAGTTTTATGACATTTTAAAAATGCTGCTCGATGAGTCTGGTTATATGAATATGCTTAAAAATGATAAAAATGTCTCTGCCCAAACAAAAATAGAAAATATTAAGGAATTAATAATTGCAATGGAAGACTATAACAGCATTGAGGAGTTTTTAGAGCATGTATCTTTAGTTACAGCTATAGATGAAAATAATGAAAACAATAAAGTAAGTATCATGACGCTTCATGCCGCTAAAGGTCTTGAATATGATTATGTTTTTTTGCCAGGTTGGGAAGAAGGGCTTTTTCCTCACCAAAAAACAATTGATGAAACTGGCAATAAAGGAATTGAAGAGGAACGTAGACTTGCATATGTCGGCATAACGCGAGCTAAAAAAATAATAAATATCTCAACATCAATGAGTCGTCGATTTCAAAATAATTGGATGCCTTCATTGCAATCTCGATTTATCGAGGAGTTAGATCAAGAATTAATAAAAACTATTAATCACGCGTCAAGCCATATGGACAGATTCCAAAATCAAGAATTTGATGAATTTAATCAAGATTTTGATTTTAAACCAAGAAAATTAGATTTTAAAAATAATCCATCTTCAAGTTATCGAACAGTAGTTGATCTGGAAATAGAAAATGTTAGAGATATAAACGATGATGTTTCACTTCAAATAGGGCAAACGGTTGAACACAAAAAATTTGGTATTGGTCGAATAAAAGATATTGACGGCACAAAGGCAGTTGTGGATTTTGATAAACATGGTACAAAAAAATTAATATCTGATTTTCTAAAACCATGTTGAATACCTCAAAAAAAATTGCAGAAATAAGAAAACTGTTAATTAAAAATAAAATTGATTATTACTTAATTCCACACTCAGACGAATATCAGAATGAATTTTTGCCAAATTACAGTAAACGACTAGAGTGGATTAGCAACTTTACTGGATCAGCCGGAGATGTCATTGTAGGCATAAAAGAAGCTTATTTATTTGTTGATGGGCGTTATACCATCCAAGCTCAGAATGAGGTAAATAAAGGACAATATAAGATATTTAATTACAATAAACTCACTCCATTAAATTTACTAAAATTAAAAAAAGCTAAAAATGTTGGGTTTGACGGTAACATTTTGCCTTATTTTAAAATTAAATCATATTCAAAATCTTTAGGTAAAAAAACAAATTTAATACCACTAGAGAAAAATCTCATTGATCAAATCTGGAAAACGAAACCAAAGAAAAGCATTTCAAAGCCATTTGTTTTAGAAAAAAATTTTTCAGGTGAAAGTACTAAAAGTAAAATAAATAAAATTGTCGATTTTTTAAAAAAATCTAAAACAGATTACTATGTTTTAACTGCATGTGACTCAATTTCGTGGGTATTCAATATAAGATCAAATGATATTGAGTATACACCTATATTTCTATCTCAAGCAATTATTCATAAAACTGGAAAATGTTACATTTTTTCTGATTGTAAAAACAATTTAAAAAAGCAATTGAAAATTGATGTCTCTTTCAAAAAGCAAAAAGATATTTATCCATTCATCAAAAAGTGTGGAATTAATAAATCATTCATATGTGACATCAATACGATTAATTTTAATCTAGCTAATGCGATTAAAAGTTATGGGACATTAAAACTTCAAGGGGATGTCATACAGTTACTAAAATCAAAAAAAAATAAAACTGAACAAAAAGGTATGATTAATTCGCATAAAAGAGATGGTGCATCATTAACAAAATTTATGTTTTGGGCTAAAAACCAAGTACAAAATAAAAATATAACAGAAATGGATGCAATTAAATATTTAGATAATTTAAGAAAGAGTAATAAAAATTTCTTTTCACTCAGCTTTCCAACTATTGCGGGTACAGGCTCAAATGGAGCAATTGTTCACTATCGTGCAAATAAATTAACAAACAAAAAAATTAGAAAATCAGATTTATTTCTAGTTGATTCTGGCGCTCAGTACTTTGATGGAACGACGGATGTAACGAGAACAATAAGTTTTAATAAGCCACGAAAAGACCAAATAGATATGTATACTAGAGTCTTAAAAGGTCATATTGCGGTCGCACGTAGTAAATTTAAGTACGGAGAAAAAGGTAAAAGATTAGATAATCTTGCAAGAAAATATCTCAAAGAAATAAATTGTAATTTTGAACACGGAACTGGACATGGGGTCGGCTGTTTCTTAAATGTACACGAAAGTCCCCCTTCTATTTCACAATTTTCTAGAATATCTTTTGAAGAAGGTATGGTTGTTTCAAATGAACCTGGTTTCTATAAAAAAAATGACTACGGTATAAGGATTGAGAGCCTAATTATGTCTCAAATAAGTAAAGGTTATTTGCATTTTAAAACATTAACAATGGCTCCGTTCGAGAGAGATTTAATAAATATAAAAATGTTGAATAAAAAGGAAATTGAGTGGATTGATAAGTATCACTCAGATGTAAAATCAAATCTATTGCGATTTATGAATGAACAGGAGAAAAAATGGCTGATAAACCAAACTTCCCCCCTGATTAATTAGCTAAATTTGACCATTCTTTCTCATTCATTACCTTGACACCTAATTCTTTTGCTTTTTTTAACTTTGATCCAGAATTTTCACCTGTAACGAGTATATCTGTTGATTTACTTATTGATGAAACGACTTTTGCGCCGAGTTTCTCAGCTTTTGTTTTTGCCTCAGCCCTAGACATTGATGACAGTGTTCCAGTAAAAATTATCTTCTTTCCAGTTATTTTTGATTTAACGGTATCTATTTTTTTTATAAATAGATCAACCCTCTGGGTTAGTTTTAATATTTGTTTCTTATTAGATTTAATTGATGAGTATTCTATAAATGATTGAATAACTTTTGGACCCAGTCCATCTGTATTTTCAAGGGTGCTAAGTATATCGCTCTTTCCTTCAAAAAAACTTATAAAGCTCTTTATATTTGAAAAAGCTGATGCGATTAATTTTGCATTTATTTGCCCCACGAAACGAACTCCCAAGGAATAAATAAATTTTGATAACTCAATTTTTTTCTTTTGATCTATTGCATTTATTAAATTGTTAAACGAAAGTGTGCCCCATCCTTCTATATTAACAATTACATCTCTTTTTGTTTCAAGGTCAAAAATATCAGCGTAGTCCTCTATTAGTCCCTTATTATAAAATAGATTGATTTGTTTATCCCCCAAACCCTCAATATCTAGAGCACTTCTTGATACAAAATGTTTCAACCTGCCAATTTTTTGCGCATCACATACGTAAGTACCTGAACATCTGACAACAACTTCATCAGGGTCAATAACTATTGGTGATTTACATATTGGACAAGATTTAGGTGGTTTAAAAAGATTTGGTCTATTTTTTTTATTTTTAGATACAACTTCAAGAATATGAGGAATTACATCGCCTGCTCTTTCAACAATCACGGAGTCACCCTCACGAATATCTTTTTTTTCTATTTCTTCAAAATTATGCAATGTAGCGTTTGATACCAGTACCCCGCCAATGTTAATTGATTTCAGTCTTGCGACAGGTGTTACCGATCCAGTTCTTCCAATCTGAATATCTATTTTTTTAATTTCAGTTTGTGCAGTTTCTGAAGCAAATTTATGGGCTATGGCCCATCGAGGGGATTTGCCCACAATGCCTAATCTATTTTGCAAAGATAAATTATTCACTTTGTATACAAGTCCATCAATATCATAGGGTATTTCTGCTCTTTTTTTGTTAACTTCATCATAAATCTTTATTAAATCTTTTAGGTTTTTGGCTTTTTTTAGGAATGGGCTGATTGGGATCCCCCACGATTTGAATTCAATTAATTGATCGTAATAACTACTCTTTTCTTCAGAAAATGATCCAAACCCATGAGCGATAAATTTGAGTGGACGCTTTGCGGTAATTTTTGAATCCAACTGTCTTAGACTTCCTGCCGCGGCGTTTCTTGGATTTGCAAATTTGTTATCTGTATTCAGCTTCATAAAATCATTTTTAGTGATGAATATTTCACCTCTAATTTCAATAGAAACTGGTGGATATTTTGTTTTTAAGATTTTTGGTATATCCTTGATTGTAATTACATTGTCTGTAATATTTTCCCCAATTTGACCATCGCCTCTGGTAGCAGCTGTTACAAGTTTTCCATTTTTATAAATTAAATTAATTGATAGACCATCAATTTTAGGTTCAGATGAAAATTCAAAATCAATACCCTTTTTGTTTAAGAAATTAGATATTTTTTTTTGAAAATTTTGCAGGTCTTCTTCTGACATTGCATTATCAAGAGATAGCATTCTTGTGGGATGATCAAATTTTGAGAATAAATCAGAGGCCCTACCTCCAATTTTGTTCAAAATATCAGATTGCATAGTTTCTTCAGGAAAAAGTTTTTTGATATTTTTGTAATCGTTTATCAGAGAGTCGTACTCTGCATCACTTATTTCAGGACTATCATTATTGTAGTAAAGATTGTTATGGTACTGGATATTCTTTACAAGTTCTTGAAATTTTTTTTTTGGAAATTTTTCCACTACTTTTAACTTAAATCTTTGACTAACTCGTAACTTTTTGTGTACCAATCACTATCAGGAAAATTAAAACCTAAAGTTGATGCATATCTTTTTGCTTCTTCAGTTAAACCAAGGGAGTAATAGATTTCAACAAGTCTATGTAATGCCTCCTCTGTATATACAGAAGTATCATAATTCTCTAAAATTTTATTATACCTGTTAATTGCTGATATCCATTGCTGTTTAAATTGATAATATCTGGCAATTTCAATTTCTTTTGCTGCCAGCCTATCATTTATAATATCAATTTTTAAGTAAGCATCTTCAACAAACTCAGAATCAGGATATTTGTTTATAACCTCATAAAAGGCCTTTTTAGATTTTACCGTCATACTCTGATCTCTTTCTACATCTTTTATCTGCTCAAAGTAATTTAAAGCTCGTAAATAGTAAGCGTATGAAATTTTCTTGCTGCCAGGGTAAAGTGCAATAAATCTTTCTAGAGCATCCAGGCTTTCATCATGAAATTGTGTTTTATAATAACAGAACGCAGTCATTAATTGCGCCTGATTAGACCATTTAGAATACGGATATTGTCTTTCAATGTCTTCAAATAGTATTGCTGCATCTACAAAATCTCTTTTTTTAACTAATTCCATAGCATTTGAGTAGAGTATTTGAAGTTTTTCACCCTCTGTTTCAGGCGTAACCAACTTTGTATCTGAACAACCGCTAAGAATAAAAGTTGCTAAAGTTAGAAAAATAAAGATTTTTATTAATTTCATAACCATAATTTTAATGATTATTTAAGAAGATTAAAGATGAATTTCTAAATTATAATGATGCAGCTACAGACTTCGTGTAATAGGTTTTTTGATAATTTTTATCATTTAAATTATCTTCGTTTATAAGGCGCCAGTTTGAATGATCAGACATTATTGAATTCATAGTTTCATGAGTTAATCTGTGACCACCTTTATATATTTCAAACGCTCCTTTCACTGAATATCCTAAGAGATAAATATCACCAATGAAATCAAGTATTTTATGTTTAACAAATTCATTTTCTTGACGCAATTTGTCATTATTCACAATTCCTTTTTTATCAAGGACAATTGCATTATCTAAAGAACCTCCTGCTATAAGACCTTTTTTTCTGAGAGAATCTACCTCCTCTTTAAAGCCAAAAGTTCTGCAATTAGAAATAAGATTTTTAAACTGGTTTGAATCTTTAAACTCATAATTAAATCTTTGTTCCTTTATAAGATTGTGATCATAAGAAATTGTATAATCAATTTCTAAATTATCAGATGGGGAAACTTTCACAAAAGAATCATTCATACTAAATACAATTGGTCTAGATATGCTTAGATATTTTTTTTCTACATTTAAACTTTTAAGACCAACTTCCTCAATGTTACGTACGTATTCTAGGGAGCTACCATCAAGAATTGGTAATTCATCACAGTCTATTTCAACAATAGCGTTATCAATTTCCATGCCATGTAAAGCTGACATCAAATGTTCAATTGTTGAAACTGATATTCCGTATTTATTAGTAATCTTTGTACATAGATCTGAAACGCTAACGTTATTAAACTTTGCTTCAATTAGTGATTCTTCATTAGAATTTTTAATATCAACTCTTCTAAATACGATGCCAGTGTTGGCAGTCGCTGGGTTAACAGACAAATTTGATTTTTCACCGCTGTGTAAAGTTACACCTTCAATATTAAATGACTTATTAATGGTTTTTTGCATTCTGCTGTTTATAAATTGTTTAAAATCACAGGAAAAAACAAAGATTATTTCTTTTTGTTACTACTTAAAGGTTTCTAAAAAAATTATAAACTACTGAAAATACTGATTTTTTTTCTGATTTAGACTCATCCTTATCTCCCTCCATGTTATGGTTTGCGGCATAATTTAAAAGACCAAATGCTGATGCAAGAGACGGATTATCTAAATAGGTTTTTGATCCGTTAATTTTTTTTGTCGATCCTAAACGAAAATTACTATCACTCATTTGATTTTTGATGAATTTTTGCATAGTTAACGACTTTGCTCCATATCCAGTAAGCACAATATTATTAGATACTAGAGAGCTGAATTTTGATTTATAAATTATATTTTTTATTAAATTTGATAATTCTTCTGCTCTTGATGAATATATTTCAAAATACTTTTCTAATTTTTTTTCATAAATTCTCTGACTATTCATTGTATCAATTTGCTTTCTTACTATTTCGGCCTCTTCTAGTGAAATTGATTTGACTTGTGATATATCATTTGAAAAATTATAAGTTCCAACTTTAACCGTATCATAGCCAATAAGTTGGTTGTCAAAGGTATAAGAAATAATTGTCTTGTTTTTTTGAATATCGATACTTACTGCTCCAGTATCTGCTTCTTCATCTGATAACACTGCAAGACTGCTAGCATAGTGACTCGAAACTATCTGTTTGAGGCTTATGTCTTGATTATTTAATAAATCTAATATTTTACTTAGATAGTCTTTTGAAGTTGATATAACATGCCATTTTGTATGAAGAGTTTCAGCTTTCACACCAATTGGATCTGATAAGCTTTTTTTATTATCTACTTTGTAACTTATTGGAAAAGAATGAAGTGGTTCATCAGTTTCAGTATATAGTCTTTTAAATTTTGTATCTTCAAAAAAAGATTTGATATCATTTTCTGTTATGATTCTACCTGAAATTTTATTTTCAAATTCAATATAATCTGATTTCATGTTTTCTGATATACTGACATAAACGTTACTAATCTTTACACCAGCATCTACTTCTGCTTTCGAAATAGCGGCATCAAGATGATTTTTAATTTCATCTGTTTCCAATGAAAAGGGCTTTAAACAATTGACTTTCAGTTTAGAAGTACCTATTCCAATAAGTTGAAGAATTTTCCCTTTGTCTAATATTTGTAATTCTTGAGCAATAAGGCAAATTACTTTGTCGGCTCTTATGTCAATCGCACTAATTATTTTTTGACCCATTAAATCTCATCAATACCATAATTTATTTTTCCATCTAAAACTTTGAGGGCTGCTCTTCCTTGAATTCTTAAATCTATTTCAATAATGTTACTTTCCATTACTTCTTGCTCCTCAAAAAGCTGTTTTAAATTTTTTAATGATTGTTGAATGTTTTCATCTGGTAATTTTACAAGCAATTTATTGTTTAATTTTAGATTCCACCTTCTTTTTTCAATAAATTCAACTTCTTCCAGAGTTTGAGTTAAATTTGGAAACGCAATACTTATATCCCTGATTAATTGCTCTAGTAATTCTGGCGAGTTCTCGCCCCTTACAAATAAGAGGTCATCTTCATAATTGTTTAAGTTAATTTCAGTAATGATTGATCCATCAAGATCTATAAGAAAAGATTTTCCTTCTTGAAAGTATATTGCATATGGATCGTTCTCAGTTACATTTATTTTTAAAGTTGATGGTAAAACTTTTTTTATAGACGCCCGCTTTACCCATTCACTTGACTCTACAATTTCCTTGATGGAATTAAAATTTAAGCTAATAAGATTACCTTTAAATTCAGTCACATTATTTTCAATCTCAGATATATTTGATTTTTCAGAACCTTCTATTATTACATTCTTAATTTGAAATGAATTATTTAGTAAACTTGGAAATTTTAAAAATACAAATATTGCAATAAGAGAAATAAATATTAAAGAGAAGGAAACAATATTTATTATTTTAATTTTGCGTTGCATCTAATAGGATCCAATTAATAAGATTATCAAAATTTATACCTTTATAATTTGCAATTTCAGGAACTAATGAAGTTGGTGTCATGCCAGGTTGGGTATTAAGCTCTAATATATAAAATTTTTTTGTCACTTTATCTAATATAAATTCAGTTCGGCTGATTCCCTTACAACCCAATAATTTATGAGCATCTAAACCTAAACCTTCAACTTTTTTAATCAGGTCGCTCTCTAATCTTGGTGGAATTATATGTTTTGTTTTCCCTGCATCAAAGTACTTTGATTCGTAATCATAGAATTCATTTTTTGGATCAATTTCAATAGAACCAGTTTTATTTGTTCCTATAACAGCAACATTTATCTCAGGACCCTCTATAAATTGCTGAAGCAATAATTCATTTCGAAATTTATTCTCAGACAAGTATTTATTTAATTCCTCATGGTTTCTAATAATACTAACTCCAACACTAGATCCTTCATTTCTAGGTTTTAAGACATAGGGAAAATCAAATATATTTTGATCTTTCACTTCCTCTATCGTCATCAATTTCGTTAAAGGATGATTGAACCCATTTTCAATAAATAATTCAGCAGATTTGTATTTATCCATTGCTAATTTGGATGACTCAATTCCAGAATGAGTGTAAGGCACTCCATATTTTTCAAGTATTTCTTGCACACTTCCGTCTTCTCCCCATGTTCCGTGTAATCCATTGAATACTATGTCAGGTTTATGCAGTTCAAGGTCAGCTAACAGATTCTCATTTGCATCAATTTCTACAATATTGTAGCCCATATTTTTAAGAGATTTGCTTATTTCTTTTGAGGTGATAATACTTATTTCTCTTTCTGCAGAAATGCCTCCATACAAAAGCATAATTTTTTTGTCTTTATTCATCTTTCACCAAATATCTTTATTTCCCAGTTTAAGCTTATTCCCAATTTTTTCTTTACATCAGACCTAACATATTCTCCGAAGTCTTCGATAAGGTTTGCTGATTTAGTTTGATTATTAACTATGAAGTTTGAATGCTTAGAAGAGAAACATATTCCTTGAAGCTCAAAATTTTTAAGACCAGCTTCTTCAATAATTTCCCATGCTTTTTTATCAGTCTGATCTTTTGGATTTTTAAATGTACTTCCTGCTGTTTTAATTTGCTGAGGTTGAGCTTTTTTTCTTTGTTCATCAACTTCTTTCATTTTTAGGGAAATTGCATTTTTGCTTGCATTTTTTTTTTGCATATATATTTCGCAGATAATCATATCTTGAGGTATATTACTTTCCCTATAAGAAAATAATTCCTTCGAATTACGTATTTCTGAGGCTTGCCCCCTATAATCAACACATTTTGCTTTAATAAAAACATCTTTTGTTTCAGAATTATAACAACCGGCGTTCATACGAACTGCACCACCAAGTGTTCCCGGAATTCCAAAATAAAACTCCATTCCGCCTATTTCATTTTTCTGACAATAATTCGATAATACTCTATCGTAGGTTGCAGCTCCAACTTCAATACAATCATTATGTAATTTAATTTGACTAAATTCTTTTCCTAATTTTATTACAAGACCAAATATTCCACCATCTCTTATAATGATATTCGATCCAGCTCCAATCACCGTTACTGGTAATTTATCTCTGTTGATTTCTAAAACTTTTGCTAATTCTTCGAAATTTGGGGGCATATAAAATATCTCAGCGTTTCCTGCTACCCCAAACCAGGTATATTTTGATAAATTATGATTTATTTGAATTTTTCCAATAACATTGTTTTTTTTACAATTTTCTAAAAATTCCCTTTGATTTTCATTCATAAATTTTTTTTAACTCTTTAGCAAAATTTTGAGCCCAATCTGTAACTGTCCCAGCTCCTAAAAATAAAAAGATTATTTTTGATCTATTCTTCTTTGTTAATTCAAATAATTGATCGTTTTTAACAAAATATTCAGCTTTGACTTTAGAATTTTTTGCAATGTTACTAATAAATTTATTTAAATCGAAATTTTTTGGTTTTTTCTCACCCGCTCCATAAACATCCGAAACAAATACACATTCACTATTTTTAAAACACGTCGTGAATTTGCTTTTCAAATCTAAAACCCTTGAGAATCTATGAGGCTGGAAAATAGTTATTATTCTATTTTTTTTGTCTGCATCAACCAATCCTTTTAATACATTACTTATTTCGGTCGGATGATGGGCATAATCATCAACAATTCTTATATTATTATTACTCCATAATTCAGTAAGTCTTCTTTGGACACCCTTAAAAGAATTTAGAGACTTCTTAATTATTTCTGGTTTTACATTTAATTGAAGACCAACTGCTATAGCAGCTAATGCATTATTTACATTATACGCGCCATGAAGTGGTAATTTAATATTTTTAATAGTTTGGTTTTTCTCTTTTACAAAAACATCAAATATTGTTTCATTGGCTTTATGTCTTAATTTAATACATTTGATATCACTTTCTCTATGAAAACCAGTACTAATAATTTTTGTAGTACTTATATTTGCAGCTAACTTACGTAGCTCATTATCATCTATACATATAACTGCGAAACCATAAAAAGGAACTTGTGTGATAAACCTTTTGAAATAGTTTTTTAGATTTTGAAAATTTGAATAGTAATCAAGATGTTCTTTATCAATATTAGTTACCACAGAAATTGAGGCTGGAAGTTTCACAAAAGTACCGTCAGATTCATCAGCTTCAACTACTAACCAATCACCTGATCCTAATTTTGTATTTGTTCCAAACTGATTTATTATCCCGCCATTGATTACAGTGGGTTTCATTCTTGCCCCATTTAAAACTGCTGAAATTAGAGATGTCGTAGTAGTTTTCCCATGAGACCCAGATATAGCTATAGTTTTTTTTAGTTTTACAATTTGAGATAATATTTCAGCTCTTGAAATTGAAGGAATTTTAATTTTTTTGGAATGTTCAAGCTCAATATTATTTTTACTTATTGCAGATGAATAAACAACTAAGCTTACATTTTTTAAATTTGACTGTTTATGTGAATTGAAAGTTTTTATTTTCTTTTTATTTAATCGAACAATGTTTGCGTTAATTTTTATGTCACTTCCTTGAACTTGATATCCCATTTCTGATAAAATTTCTGCAATTCCACTCATCCCAATTCCACCAACTCCTACAATATGTATTAATTTATTTTTATTTAATTTCATCGACTTGCTTCTATATGCTTAAAAATTCTTTCAACAGGATTGTTTATATACTCTTTTTTTAAAGTTTCTTTAATCGACTCTCTTTTTTGCGGGTTGTTGATTATTTTATTTATCAGACTTGATAATAAGTGAGTATTCATATCTTTGTCCTTAATTATTTCAGCACAATTAAGACTTTTAAGAACTGATGCATTATAATATTGATGGTTGTCGGCAGCATATGGATAAGGAATCAAAATTGAGGGAATTCCAAAGCAAATAATTTCATTTACAGTCGATGAGCCAGCTCGTGAAATAATCAAATTTGTATTCTCTAAAATATCTGTGACATTGCTGAAGTATACATTTACATAGCACTCAATACTATTTTCTCTATAAAGTTTTTCTACTAAGTTTACATCTTCTTTTCTACATTGATGGTAAACAATAAATTCTTTCTTACATTCATTCTTAGATTTTATGATCGAATGAGCGATATTATCTGAAAGGTTTTTTGCACCTTGGCTGCCACCAAGAATACATATTTTAAGCTGATTTTTTTTATTAGTTTCTTTGTTTTTTAAGTTTCTACTACTCCTAGTTGGCAAACCAACTCTGAATGAATTTTTATTTTGAATTAGTTTTTCACCATGCGTTTCGTTAAAAGTTGTAAAGATATTACCTACATATTTAAATAATAATTTATTCGCTTTTCCAATAAATGCATTGCCCTCATGAAGAAAAATTTTTTTTCTCATTATTAAACTAGCGAAAAGAACAGGTATTGTGAAAAATCCAC
The DNA here is from genome assembly GCA_902526005.1 of uncultured Pelagibacteraceae bacterium. Lineage (GTDB taxonomy): Bacteria > Pseudomonadota > Alphaproteobacteria > Pelagibacterales > AG-422-B15 > CACNXQ01. The sequence continues at coordinate 127,112 of CABZIW010000003.1, read as the reverse complement.
CAAAACCTATAGTGTAATCGGGTTTGATTTTAAAATTGTATAATATTGATTGAATAAATAAGAACGGAGAATTTATAATATTTGCTAGTCTTGATTGAGAAGAAATAAGATTTCTAAGTATAATTACATTATTTGAGTCTATATTATCGAAATATTTCTTGCCTCTGTTATCGGTTAAAATAAAGCATTTAAAATTTTTAGGTGCCTCCGAATAAACAACATTTATTGGTATACAGTGGCCTCCAGTACCTCCACCTACTAAAAAAAGTTTTTTCATAAAGTTAGTCTATTCACGAATATGTCGATTCTTTGAAAATAATAAAATTAATCCCGCTGCAATTGACATGCCAAGGACCGATGAACCTCCATAGCTGATAAACGGTAAGGTAATTCCAGTTGTTGGTATCAACCTTATATTTACCCCTATGTGGATTAAGGCCTGTAAGCATACATATAAAATAAGGGTAAATAAACAGATTTGAATAAAGTGATCATTGTTTCCGTAAATTTTTTTGAAACCTTGATATGATATTATAAAGAAGATTAATAATATAAGTGTACAACCTATGAGACCATACTCTTCTGCGACCACAGAAAAAATATAATCTGAATTAGCTTCAGGAATTTTATTTTTTAAAAGACCATTACCCGGTCCCACACCAATAATACCTCCTTGTTTAATTGCTTGAAGAGAAATTTCAGTTTGACTTACGTCATATTCATTTGGAAATAAAAATGAATTTATTCTATTTTGAACATTAAAATTGAGCAAATATATCATCACAAAACTTAGAATTCCAAAAACCACAATTACAGTGAGTATTATAATACTGAAACCACTCATAAGCACTGAACCAAAATAAATAGCTGATAATAAAAAAAATTGACTAATATCAGGCTGCAAAACGAGTATACTTGCAACTGAAATATAGATTAAAGCACTTAGTGAGTGAGATGATATTTTTGTACCTTGGTATTGATTATTTAATATCAGAGCCAGTACAACGCAAAATACTGGCTTTACTAATTCTATTGGCATGAGAGAAAAAGATCCAAAACTTATCCATCTTCTTGAACCTTTGATTTCATCCCCAAATAATAGAGTAAGAGCTAGTAAAGTAAAAAATACTGTAAATAATATCACACTAAATAATTTGATGTATTTTGTCTCAATCAGTGAAATAGAAATAAATACTAAAAAACCTATTGCTAGGTACAAAGCCTGTATATTAAAAAATGCAAATAGATTGTTATCGAGATACCTGCTTGTACCAGGGTTTATAGTTAAACTTATTAATAGACCAAAAGTTATTAATACTGTTATACAAAAAAAAATTGGCTTATTTATTTCAGTAATCCAGTTTGTAATTATTGACTGTTCATAAGTTCTTTTATTCATTATTTGCTAAGTTTGCTTATAAGTTTATTAAAATGTCTTCCACGTTCTTCAAAGTTATTATATTGGTCAAATGAAGCAGCGCCTGGACTAAATAAAAAAGTATTGAAATCTGTATTGGTCTTCATAAATTTGCTCATTTCGACCACTGCTTTATCTAAGCTTTGAACATAAACTGTGGTAACTTTACTCTGAAAGTATTTGTGAAAAGTATTAGATTCCTCTCCAATAATTATTACTTTTTTAATATTGCCAAGACTGTCATCTAATATACTGATATTATTGCTTTTTATCTGACCACCGCATATCAAGATGATATCTTTATATTTTTTTAGCGCAGCAATTAGAGAATGATAATTTGTTGATTTGGAATCATTTATAATAAGTTTCCTTTTGTCTGAAAAAATTATTTGTTGTCTAAACTCAAGCCCTCTAAATGATTTAAAAGCATTGAAGATTTTATTGCTGCTTAGGCCCACTTCTTTCAAAATTTCATATGAGAAGCGGTAGTTTTGGTCGTTACTTAGTAAATTATATTGATTTTCATTTAATTTTTTAATGGAGTTTTTTTTATTTTTATTAATCTGCTTTAAATTTTTCATTTTATTCAAATGATTATTCTTTTTTATTAATTTTTTAATAATTGAATCATTATTAAAAAAACCTTTTTGTGAGCTATTTATATTTTTAAAAATATTTAATTTAGCATTACCATAATTGGACATTGTATTATGTCTCGCCAAATGATCTGAAGTTAAATTAAGTATACAGGCAATATCAGGTTGAAATATCTTGGAGCTCTCTAATTGATAAGATGATAATTCTAAAACATAAAAACCTTTTTTAATCATTTTTGTTCCGAAAATCGGGTTACCTATATTCCCCGCAAGCACTGTATTAAATTTATTTTTTTTAAGAATATGATGAATAAGCGATACTGTTGTTGATTTTCCATTTGTGCCTGTAACCGCAATTATTTTAATCTGGTTCCTTATATTTAAATTATCCAGGTATATTTGAAATAAATCTAATTCACTTATCAGTTTAGTATTTTTTGAAGTTAATTTTTTTATCAGTTTATGTGCTGACTTTCCTTTTGTAGCAATTCCAGGACTAGGTATAACATAGTCTATTTGACTTATTTTAGAAGAATACTTTTTATATCCTTTATTTGATATTTTTTTTGAGTGTTTAGGATTATCTTCCCAAAAATATACTGCGGCTCCACTATTTATAAGAGATTTATAAATTGAACATCCTGTTTTTCCCATGCCAATGACTACATAGCTTTTCTTTGAAAAACATTTTGACTTCAACATTTAGTTACCTAATCTTAAGTGTTGCGAGTCCAATCAAAGCAAGAATTAAAGCGATTATCCAAAAACGAATTACTATTTTTGACTCTGCAATACCATTCTTCTCAAAATGATGGTGTAAGGGAGCCATTTTGAATATTCGTTTGCCGGTTAACTTATATGATCCAACCTGAAGAATTACTGACACCGCTTCTGCGACGAATATTCCTCCAACTATTGCTAATACAATTTCTTGCTTGGTTAGAACACTTATACCCCCCAATGCAGCACCTAATGATAAAGAGCCTGTATCGCCCATAAAGACCATTGCAGGAGGCGCGTTGTACCATAAAAAGCCAAGAGCGGATCCAATTATGGCTGCGCAAAGAACGGTTAATTCACCTGCTCCAGGTAAATAATTAATGTAAAGATAATTCGAAAAAATCATATTCCCTGCCAAGTAGCAGATCACAGCAAAAGTCGCAGAGACAATCATAATGGGAACAATTGCTAGCCCATCAAGACCGTCTGTAAGATTAACCGCATTTGCTGATCCTAGAATTACCAATATAACGAATGGAATTGAAAATAAACCTAAGTTTAGAAATATATCCTTGAGAAAAGGTAAGGATAATAACTGAATATCAATTTCATTATAAGTTGTTATCCAATAAATAAATATCAACGATATTATTATTTGAAAAAAGATTCTTATTTTCGCTGAAATTCCATTACTTGATTTTTTCTTAACTTTGCTAAAGTCATCTGCAAAACCAACCAATCCAAAAGATATTAGAAGGAATATAATTGGCCAAGATATATAGCTTTCAGGATTGACCCATAGAATCATTGATCCAACTATAGAAATCAAAATTATAATTCCTCCCATTGTTGGAGTCCCTTTTTTAGCTACTAAGTGAGACTCAGGACCGTCTTCTCTAATAGGCTGACCAATTGATTGGTATGACCCAATTCTTTTAATTAAAAATGGGCCAAAAAAGAGAATAAAAAAAAATGAAGTAAACAACGCCAGACCTGTTCTAACTGTTAAATAATTTAAAAAATTATTTAGGGCACCAAGATTTAAATACTCAATTAAATATAAGATCATAGTTAACTTATTAAATGATTTGACAACTTTCGTAAATTGATTGAATTTGAACCTTTTAGAAATACCTTGCTATTCCTATTAAATATTTTTTCTGCATTACTTATAACACTATCTATATTCTCATAATATTCAAACTGAAGTCTTTTGTATCTTTTTCTAAGCGAATAAAGTTTTGACCCAACAAAAATTACTTTTTTAGCCTTAATAAGTATTAGATATTTAATTAAATCCATATGAAATTTTTTAGATTTATTTCCAAGCTCATTCATATCACCTATGACATAAACTAAATGTTTATTTTTAAACTTATTAAAAATATCGATTGTGTCTCTCATAGAAACAGGACTAGCATTATAAGAATGGTCATGTAATTCTAATTTATTTCCCTTATATTTTGATTTTAGTATTTCGCCTCTTCCTTCTGTAAAAGGAACATTTTTGAATTGGTTGATTAGTTTTAAATTTAAACCTAACATATAAAAGCAAGTAATAATGGCTAATGCATTAAAAATAAGATTTTTTTGATTTTTTCTTAAAGAAAAATCAAGTTTACTAGCATCAGGCAGAATTACTTGGTATTTAATAATATTCGAAATATTTGTCTCTTTTTTAAGATATACTTTTGATGATTTAACTTTTCCAATGTCTAAGCAAGTACTGATCTTTGATTTTTTGAATAATATATATAGCAATTTATAAAAATTAGAATTTCTATTAATAATTAAGTTTTCAATACTTTTTGTTGAAGTGAATATTTCTGATTTTGCTAATGCAATTTCTTTTAAAGATTTAAAATTACCAAGGTGAACATTTTCAACATTTAAAATAATAGCTGTTTGTGGCTGCAATACCTTTACTAATCTTTTTATTTCTCCTGAATGATTCATGCCTATTTCAAAAAATCCATACTTCGTATGCCGTGGCATATTTAGTAATTCGAGAGGCAGGCCATATTGATTGTTAAATGATTTACGCGAACAGAAAATATCTTTCTCATTTCTAAGCAAATAATTTATTGCATCCTTTGTCCCAGTCTTCCCAATACTACCTGTAATACCCACAATTTGTGTTTTTAGCTGTGCTCTGTACTTTGTTGCGAGCTTAAGGAGTGCTTTAGACGTATCTTTAACATTAATTTGAGGTATTTTTATGCCTCTTACTTTTTTATGAACAAAAGCAATAGATGCACCTTTTTTTTCTGCTTCTACTAAATATTTATGACCATCTGTATTTAAGCCTTTAATTGCAAAAAAAATATTACCTTTTTTTAATGACCGTGTGTCGATAGATGCGCCAGTTATTCTTTTACAAACAATATTGGTCCCAAATAATTCGTTTATTTCAGAAGTTGTAATGAATTTTTTCATTTTTTTTGTAAATATTTTTCAGCAATTTTAACATCATCAAAAGGAAATTTTTTTCCCATGATGGATTGAAATTTTTCGTGACCTTTACCGGCAATAAGAAGCAAATCGCCTCTTTTTAATTCGCTAATAGCTTTTTTTATGGCTAGTTTTCTATTACCAATTTCAGATATATTTTTTAAATTTCCAATCACTTCCTCTCTAATCCTTGCTGGATTTTCATATCTTGGATTATCATCTGTGACTGTTGCTTTATCAGCGTATTTTGAAGCTATTTTACCCATTAGCGGTCTTTTTTTTCTATCTCTATTTCCACCGCAACCAAATAAAACATGTACGTTTGATGTCTCTAACTTTTTTGACTCTACAATTGAATTTTTAAGAGCATCTGGCGTGTGTGCAAAATCAACGTAAACTTTTCCACCTGTTTTTGTTCTACCAACATATTCCATTCTTCCTAATACTGAAGGGCAATTAAGACTGCTTTTTGATAGCTTTCTAGGATCAAATCCAATTAAATTCAAAATTGAAATTGCAAATATAAAATTTTCTATCTGAAAATTTGGAAAATTTTTAAACTTTAAAAGAATTCGCTTACTGCCCACTATTGCTTTTACATGTTGAATATCATTTTTTTTTAGGATTTTAATAATTTTATAATTTCTATTTTCTTGAAAATATAATGGCTTAACGGATTTATTTTTTTTTAAAATTGATCTTATTTTTTTAATGTATTTCGTTTTTGAATTAATAATTAATTTACTATCCTTATGTATATAATCTTTGAAAAGGATCATTTTACTTTTTATGTAATTATTTATAGTTTTATGATAATCAAGGTGATCATGTGATATATTTGTTAACGCACAAACATCAAAATTCATTCCATAAAATCTGCTTTGATGTAAGCCATGACTTGATGCTTCCATAACTAAATATTTTATTTTTTTTTGACCTATCTTTTTTAATTGCTTTGAAAGATCAATCGGTTCGGGTGAAGTAAGGTTATATTTATTTCTCTTTAATACAGAGTTTCCTAAAGTACCTATAGTAGCTACACTCTTTCCTGAAATTCTCAGTAAATAACTTAAAAAATATGCAACAGATGTTTTTCCATTAGTTCCAGTTATTGCAATTTTTGTTTCAATATTATTTTTGTTTATTTCAAATGCTAATAGCGATAGTGATTTTCTAATATCTTTAGCCTTTATCACTGTCGTATTCTTGGGATATCTTTCTTTACTATATGATGGAACAACAATAGCTGCTGCACCCTTTTTAATTGCTTGATTTATGAACCTAGATCCATCTATTTCATTTCCAGGGACTGCAAAAAAAATATTTCCTTTTTTTATCGATCTCGAGTCTGATGAGATTCCATTAAATTTAATCTTCTTTGATTTAATTTCTTCTAGAAGGGAGTGATTTGGCATTTATCAAAGAGAGGTATTAATGAGCATGTTTTCATTAGGTATGTATCTTGCCTTTATGTCTAAAATAGGACTTACTCTATCAATAATTTGTCTTGAAACTCTTGCCGCATTCCACCCAGCATCACTCCAGTTCCAAGTATTATATGGCTCTCCATATTCCCTATTAATCCCTTTCGGGTCGTCTAATGAGATAAGAACTACATACTTAGGCTTGTGTATGGGTAGTACCGATATAAAAGTAGTTAACTTTTCTCTTGTGTAGGATTTTTTGTCGATTTTGTGAGATGTGCCTGTCTTACCTCCAACTAAATATTTAAACTTACCATCTTCTGTGTATGCTTTATCAGCATCCTTATTAAAGGCTTCTTTGGCAGTCCCTTTTGCAACAACTTGGCTTAAAAGGTAACGCATAATTTCACTGGTCTCTTCTGAAAAAATTTGATTTTCATATCGCATATCATCTCCTAATTTTGTTAGAGATGGCTTAATTAAATATCCTCCATTTACTACAGCTGATGTAGCTACAGCCAAATGCAATGGTGATACTGAAAGGCCATAACCGTAAGAGATTGATTCTGTATTAACTGTTCTCCATGGGTCAGGAACAATTGGAATTGCTTTTTCTGGTATTCCAATATTTACTTGACGAAGTAATCCAAGTTGAGACAAATATTCTTGCTGTAATTCTTTACCAATATCTCTAATCATTTTTATCGTTCCAATATTTGATGACTCAACAAATATTTCTTCAACAGAACACATTTTTATCTCACAAGGCCTGTGAACATCCTCTACACGGTGCTTTCCAATATAAATATGATTTTCAATCTCGTACTTTGTATTTAGCTGAAAAATTTTTTCCTCAATTCCCATTGCTGCAGTAAATATTTTCATCACTGAACCAAACTCATATACGCCTAATGTGTTTTTGTTGAACTTATCATTGTCATTCGCATTTTTAGTATTGGGATCAAAATCTGGAAGTGATGTCATGGCAAGAATTTCTCCATTATTGACATTCATTATGAGTCCTGAGCCACCAGTTGCTTTATATAGTTTCATAGCAGCTAGTATTTCATCGCGAACAATGTGTTGTATTCTTGTATCTAAAGATAATATCAAATCATTATTTTCTTCATTTTGAAGAAACTTATTAAAAGATTTTTCTAGTCCAGATACGCCTGTATTATCAATGTCAACTTTTCCAACTAAATGACTAAAAAGTTCACTGTGAAGATATTTTCTTTTATAAGCATCTCTGAATTCAATTCCAGTTTCACCTAAATCTATATACTTTTGTAATTCTAAGGGTTCAACATTTCGATCAAGCCAGAAGAATTTTTTTTCAGATACCAATTTATCAAGATCATTTGCGGAAAACCTATTATTTATTGCTGAGACTTTACTAATAAATTTTTTCTTATCGTACACAGCTTTTGGATTTACAGATATATGGGATGTTAATAAATTTGCTGTAAGAGAGGTATTATTCCTATCTAGAATATTTCCCCTTTTTGTCTCAACATTCTCAACAAAATAATTTCCCTTTTCGGTGTAAAGTAAATTAATTTCTATCATCTTGATTGTTACTGCCAAAAACAAACTACTAAAAACAATCGCTGACAATATTAAACGATTATTTATTTTAAGAGCAAAATTACTCTTTAAAGACTTTAATCTTTCAAAAGCAAACTTTTCTTTATTGTATCTGTGTGTAAATGAAAAACTCTTTTGATATATATCAATTTTCTTTCGGCCAGTATTCCGCTTTTTTTTCACGGAATTTACCTTGCCAAATTTTGATTAATTGTTGATGTTTCATAAACTTCAATAACATCATTAAATAATTCATTATTTTCTTCAATATCTTCATTATCTAATACAACAAAATACTTCTCGTAATCATTAGTAATAATCATTTCTGAAATTTTTTTAATATTCATTGGCGAGACTAAATGGTCCCACTCAATTTTATAAAGCTCATTTATCTTTTGTTCTTCTCGAAGTGTTAATTCAAGTTCATTAATATACTTTTGCTTTTCGGCTGAAATGTTTTTTATAACCATAATTGCAAGTAATCCGGTTAACAAAATAGCAACGGACAATATTTTAAAGAAAGCACTTATCATAATTCAAATCCTAACTCAGATATCGGAATATAATTAAAGTTTAATCGCTCACGCTTAATGACTCTAAGCTTTGCCGAACGAGATCTTGGGTTACTTAATATTTCCTTGGATGATGGTTTTATTAATTTGGTCTTTTTATTTCTTAAACAAACTTTATTTGTAAAATTCTTTACCAACCTGTCCTCAATTGAATGGAATGTGACCACGCATATCTTCCCATTCGCTCTTAGTAAATTAAAAGCTTGGTTGAGACCAGCATGAAGCTCTTGTATTTCATTATTAATAAAAATTCTAATAGCCTGGAATGTTTTCGTTGCAGGGTGTTTTTTGTAATATTTTGAAGGAAACGATTTTTTAATTATTTCTGCAAGCTCAATCGTACTCTCAATTTTTTTTTGAGTTCTGTTCTTCTCTATGTTTCTTGCAATTTTTCTTGAATTTCTCTCATCTCCGTAATGATAGATGATATCAGCAAGCTCATCTTTGTCCTTTTTATTTATTAAGTCTGAAGCTGTTTGGCCATCCTGACTCATTCTCATATCTAGGGGGCCATCTTGCATGAATGAAAACCCTCTATTTGCATCATCTAGTTGCATTGATGAAACTCCTATATCAAATACGAAACCGTTAATTTCTTTTTCTTTTGTTTCTTTGAAAATTTTATCAATCTGACTAAATTTAGAATGTACAAAAGAAAACCGACTGCCGAATTTTTTTTTAAATCTTTCAGCTTGTTTTTTGACTGTTGGATCTCTGTCGATTGCAATGACTTTACATTCACAGCTTTGAAGGATTCTCTCTGTATATCCCCCGTATCCAAATGTTGCATCGATGTATGTTTCATTGTCTTTTGGCCCTAATTGTTCAATAACCTCTTCAATAAGAACTGGCCTGTGGCCAAGTTCTTTATTTGTCATTTACTCTGTCTTCTCAAGAAAGATGGAATTTCAAGTAAATCTTGATCGGTTTCTAATTCTTCATCAGCTTCAATAGAATTATGTGTTTCATCCAGTTGATGCACGTTTTGGTCACTAAATAAGTCAGGCGAATCGCTATCTGAATTTTCCCTATTTGCGTGTATTAAATCCATAATACTTTGAGAAGACTCTTCCTGCTCCATTACTGCCTCTTCGATTGGTTCTGGTTCAACTACAGGCTCAGCAATCATTTCTGGTTCAGAAACTGGGTCTGATTCCATTTCTGGCTCAGCAATTACCTCTTCTTCAGCAACTTCCATTTCTAGTTCTTCGATTGGCTCTGGTTCAACTACAGGCTCAGCAATCATTTCTGGTTCAGAAGTTTCCTCTTCAACAATTGTTGTTTCATCATTCATTGAACCTAAATCCTTTTCATCTGAGCTATCCATGTACATATATGGATCAGAATTTTTGTGGATTTCATCTTCTTGATTAGCTGAAGCATGAATAGATCCTGTTCCATTCACTTGAGCTGCTGGAATTGATGAAACTGTTGAACTATTATCTATTTGTAAATCAATTATTCTCTTTGATGGCTTGTCATGAGGTTCTAACCCAGTTGCAACAACAGAAACTCTAGCTTTACCCTCAAGATTTTCGTCAAAGATTGATCCAACAATTACATCTGCATCAGGGTGGACTTGTTCTCTTATCTCATTTGTAATTTTATCAACCTCATGCAATGTTAAGTCAGTTCCACCAGTTATGTTGATCAATAATCCTTTGGCTCCGTCCAAAGAGTAGTCATCAAGCAATGGATTTGTAACTGCATTGTGAGCACATTCTATCGCTCTATTGTCACCAGACGCTTCACCTGTGCCCATCATTGCGCGTCCCATATTATTCATGATTGTCTTTACATCAGCAAAGTCTAAGTTGATTAATCCCGGTACGACCATCAAATCGGTAATACTTCTTACTCCTGCATGCAAAACATCATCCGCCATTGAAAATGCATCGGCAAATGTTGTTTTCTCATCAGCAACTTTAAATAAATTTTGGTTTGGAATAACAATTGTTGTATCTACTAAATGCTCTAACTCTTTTAGCCCTTGCTCAGCAATTCTCATTCTTCCAGCACCTTCGAATTGAAATGGTTTAGTAACAACTGCTACAGTAAGTATGCCCAATTCTCTAGCAACACGCGCTATCACTGGAGCAGCGCCTGTACCAGTACCGCCACCCATACCAGCGGTAATGAAAAGCATGTTTGTACCTTCAAGTCTTTCCATTATTTCGTGTTTAGTTTCATCGGCTGAGGATTTACCGATATCAGGATGAGAACCAGCTCCCAATCCCTTAGTAACCTGAACACCCAATTGCATTTTTGAGTCACTTAACGATTTAGACAGAGCTTGTGCATCTGTATTGGCTGCAACAAATTCAACTCCTGATAATCCGGACTGAATCATATTGTTAATTGCATTACCGCCTGCACCACCGACTCCAAATACAGTTATCTTTGGTTTAAGCTCTTTTAGTTCTGGAACACTTAAATTTAAAACCATGAAATTATCCTCCTATTTTCATTAGTTATTCATTTTTCCATTTGAGATTTGCTAAATTATTTTTTGCATTATCACTTTTTTCTTTTTTGAAGGAATCATAAGTATCAGGATTCCACATTTGGAATGTTTCACCCATGCCTACGAAAGAAACTTGGTCAATAATACCTGCAATAGAGATTAATCCATCAGGTATGATGACTCTGCCTTCTTGATCAAAATGAATTTGATGACTGTCAGCAAAAATAGAAGTTGAAAAAGTATTTCTTTCCTCACTGAAGGGACCGGATGCTTCTATCGCATCACTAATCTTTTGCATTCTATTAGCAGTACATCCTTCAATTGACTTCAGAGTCGGTGAAGGATAACAAATCATACCCTTCAATCCGTTTTGTTCTAAAACACTTCTAAAAGAAGATGGAACAGAAACACGACCTTTTTTGTCAATGCGATTGATGTATGTAGATAGAAACAATGCCATTTTTAAAAAAAAGTTAGTTATTAAAATAATCAACAAAATTACCTCATTTGGGTTAAATTGGGATTACTTGGGATAGTATGGGATTATATGGGTAATGTCTATACCTATTTATGATATTTCTTTTATAATCAATTATTTAACTAATATTATACATTAGCCTATATTTATAAACTATTGAAAATAATAGAGAAATTTTGCCAGATAATTTATAAGCCGGGTTCTGTGATTTTTTTACAAAAAACCGATAACTATTCATCTAGCTCAATTGTTACCAATTGAGTCGTGCGATCAACCCGGTCACAGCCAAGACAAGCCAATGTAACCCTATTTGATCTTGCTCCCAGTGGGGTTTACCATGCCTTTTTTGTTACCAAAAAAGCGGTGAGCTCTTACCTCACCTTTTCACCCTTACCCTTAAAATTTCAATTAGGGCGGTCTATTTTCTGCGGCACTTTCCCTAGAGTTGCCTCCGCCGGGTATTACCCGGCACTGTTGCCTTGTGGAGCCCGGACTTTCCTCTTGATCAAGCCAAGCAGTTATCCAATTATCTGGCTGAAAGGGTTTATCCTCTTAAAAGATATTGGTCAAGCCTCTCTTTGAAGAGATATAAGTTCTCTCAGATATCCCAACAATTTGCGCTTAACTGTAAAATCCTTTAACTCTTCGGGGCAATAGTGACTTTCAAAAGCGTAAATAACTTGAAGTGTTTCTTTATCCATTAAACTCGATAAAGAAATTTTATAGCCAAAATCTCTTAGTAATTGTTGTAAAGATTTAATCTCTGAAGCTCTGAGCGGCGTTTTTGAATTATTTTTCTTTGGTAGAATTACTAAGCCTTTTGCAGCCAACCTATGCCAAGGGAATAAATATCCTGGATCTATCTTTCGCAGCGGAGCAATATCTGAGTGGCCCAAAATATTACTTTTTTTTATTTTGTACTTTGTCTTTAGACTTTCGATTAATGATATAAGTGATTTTATTTGAGATAACTTGAATTTGTGATATCCAAATTCTTTACCTTTATTTTGTAACTCTATGCCTATAGACTTTGAGTTTAAATTTCTATCTTTTTTCCAACTAGATATACCTGCGTGCCAAGCAATATCTTTATCATTCACGAGTTGGGTAATTTTTCCTCTTTCATTAATAAAATAATGTGAGCTCACTTTATGTTTTTTTGATCTAAGTCTTTTAATTGAGTCCTGCGCTGTTTTCATTCCTGTATAATGTATGATTATATATTTAATATTTCTTCTTTTTACTTGTTCAAAATTTGGGGATTTTAGATATTCAATTTTCATGGTGAACTTGATACTTTTTCCTCTTCTGGTTCTCTCATCATTACAATAGCAACTCCCGTGAATGACATGGTTGCACCAAAGATAATTTTAAATGTGAGCACTTCATTAAATCCCTCATAAAGAGAAAAATAAGAAATGATCAATGCATTTATTATTGCAAGTACCGGAGCAAGAAGGGTTAAAGGTGTAATTTTTGATAATTCATATTTTGTTATTAAGTAATAAAAACCTGCATGGCCGATAGCAGTTGCGGCAAATGCAGTAAACAATATAGCTCCCCAACCAATTATGGATGCATTTAAAATTAAGTCTAATTGATTTTCCTCAACTAAAAATGAAATCGTTGCCAAGAATAAAAAGCTTATAAAAGCAATCCAAGCTTGTAGATCAAACACTTTAACATCTTTTAACTTCTTCATAAAAAGAAGGCTGATAGCAATAGATAAAGCTGCTAATAATGCATAATAAACACCACCGAGATCAGAAAATATTGTAGGCTCAAAAATCAAAATAATAACTCCCCCAAATGCAAGTGCTATTCCAAGAATACGCCTCCACTTAATCACCTCACCTAAAAATATAACGGATAATATAGTTGCAAATGGTACACCTAGTTGAAGAACCACAGCAACAGAGGAAATAAATTGAGAATTATCGAGAGCAAGATAGAAAAACGCAAAATGAATGCCTCCTCCCAATATAGAAATAATTAAAATATTAGTCATTTGGCCGCGGTGAATTTTCAAAAAGGGAATGAGTAAAACTGCAATGATTAAAAATCTCATTGTCGTAAATAAAAATGGTGGAAATTCATTTACACCGATTTTTGCAGAAATAAATGCCAGTCCCCACGCTAGATTAATGGATAATACAATGAATATGTCTATTGTTCTCAATACTGGCTCATTTCTGCATCATTTTCTATTTATAATACGATTACACTAAAATATTAATTTGATTAGAAAATTCATATAGAATAGCATTATTTCAATGAAATATAGAATATTAATAGTTTTATTTCTAAGTTCTGTTCTTGTGTTGCAAGGATGTGCTTCAAAAGAAGCCGCAGTGAACTATAACAATTCTGAAACTGAAATAGTTAGCGTTAATGACCCACTTGAAAAAGTAAATCGTGTGGTTTTTCAATTTAATATTATTTTTGATAAGCTTATCTTAAGGCCAATTGCTGTTACGTACAGAGCCATTGTTCCAGAATTTGTTCGAAACAGAGTTACATACTCATTAAATAATTTAGGTATGCCAATCACGGCTGTGAATAATGTATTGCAAGGCGAGTTAAGAAAAGCCGGAGTATCAACATCTCGATTTATTATTAACTCAACTGTTGGAATACTCGGTTTCTTTGACCCAGCAGCAAGTATGGGTCTTGTATCTGAAAACGAAGACTTTGGACAGACTTTAAGTGTATGGGGTGTTGAGTCTGGTCCATACTTAGTTTTACCTTTCTTAGGACCTTCCACACCAAGAGACTTTGCAGGCATGCTATCAACATCACTATTGGATCCAATGTATCAAGTGGGAGGTGGGTCCGCTCCTGACTCTCTAAGAACTTACAGAATGGGCACTGGCGCACTTGATTTTAGATCTCAAAACATAGAAATTCTTGATGATCTACAAAACAATTCAATTGATTACTATGCAGCAGTAAGAAGCTTTTATTCGCAAGGAAGAGAAAGTCAGGCCTCAAATAACTTAGAAAGCAATACGCAAGATCAAGAAAATGATATTTTTGATGACTTTGATATCGATGAAAGTTATGTAGGACCAGATATTGAGATTATTTATGATTAAAATAAAAAATTATAGCTGGATTTTAATTTTTTTGCTTTCTTTCGCGGCTTACGCCCAAAGCTCACAGTTCGCTCAAGAAGAGGAGTTTGTTTCAAACTTTGCAGACAAAGCGATTGAGATTTTAAGTGACGAGAGTATTAGCGAAAATGATAAAACGTCTCGTTTCACCAACGTTGTAATGAACGCAATTGACCTAAATTTAATTTCAAAATTCGTGCTCTCTAAAACTTGGAAAAATTCAACAGATGAACAAAAAGAAAGATATTTGATTGCATTTAAAGATTATTTTATCAACTCCTATGCAAATAAGCTTGATCAGTACTCTGGAGAGCAAGTTCAAATTGTTGGGTCTGAAGCTGCAGGAAAATACGTAATTGTTGAAAGTAATATTGTACGAGAAGGAACTGATACTTTAAAAATAAATTTAAAGTGGAGACTGATTAATAGAGACGGTGATATAAAAATAATTGATCTAAATATTGAAGGTATCAGTCTTGTAATTGCACAAAGAGAAGAGTTTCAGTCATTTCTAGCAAATAACGATAATGATATAGAGAAATTAATAGATAAGATTATTACTGTTTCTAATTAAATCTTTTTAAATAATTTTGACGGCAAGCCACTTGGTTTCCAGCCAATAACGAATCCATCTTCAACATTGTAAAGATTGTTATAACCATTTGACTCTAATATTAAAGCGGCATGCATGGACCTTGCCCCTGACTTACAAATAAAGAAAATTTCAGAATTTTTTGATACTCCATAAGAATTGAATTGATCTAAAAAATTAGTGTTTTCATCACCCTCTTCATTAATGAGAGTTAACTCTATATATTGAGCATCAAACGAGCCATCATCCACTCTTCCAAATGTTTCCCATTCGTAAGGTGTGCGTACATCAACTAGATATGCATCTTTATTTTCTTTAATTGTGCTATAACAATTTTCTGCAGATATATTTTTTATATTACTCATTACTATGATTTCTGATTAGATGATTTAAATCGATCTGAAATTGGACTAATTTTAGTTTTTCTTCCCCTTACTCGCTTTCTCCACATTAAAAAAGAGGACCTTTTCATATTCTCTTTCATTAATTTAATAACTTCTTTCTCTTGTATTCCAAATTGTTTCCTAATATCAGCGAAAGTTGTTCTATCTTCCCAGGCCATTTCTATAACGCGATCGATGTCTGACTGCGATAGTTTATTGTCCATTTTAGGTTGAAATTTTTACAGCTTGAAAATTACCGGGGCGATGTTCCCCTTTTTCCACAACACCAAGAAGTTTTTCCCAAATTTCAAGTGCACCGTCTGCCTCTTCTTTTCCTATTAGATTTACAACATCATCATAAAGTGGCCCTCTTATATCTGATATTTCTGTCTTAACTTTTTCGAGATACCATTCATTACGATCATTTAGTGAGAGAACTTTAAATCCTGTTTCTTTTAAAAGACTTTCGTACTTTTCTAATGAGCACATGAACATATCGAGGCCTTCTGCGGCAATATATTCTCTCATCTGCTCTGATGGTTCGTTGTCATCATTTCTCATCCAATCACCAACCGCAAGAATACCATTGTCAGCTAAGATCTCGTTTATTTCTTTAAGCAAGTTTTTTTTATCGATAATATGTAAAAATGCTTCTTTACTAAATACTGCCTCAAAACTTTTATCTTCAAATTTATATTCTCCAGGCTTTGTACAAATAAATTTTGCTTTATCAGATAAATTTTTCTTTAATGCTAAATTATTTGCTGTTTCAATTACTAACGGTTCTGGATCTATTCCAATAACTTCTTTTGCACCATATTTTTCAATCATATGAAAAACTGCACCGCCCGTTCCACATCCAATATCTAGAACTTTTTTATTTTTTAGATTTAATCCTTTTAAAATCTGATCAATTTCTTCTGTCCCACCAGGTGATAGAAAACCCTCACCCCAGACAGTTTTGAGCATGTTTAGTTGTTTTGGGCCGTAATGTCCTTCATCGGTTAAGCTCATATTATTAATGATATGTTTTAGATGATCTAATTGTTTTGTTTAAGTCAATTAAACTTAAATTACATTTTCTTTTGATGACTAGCTTAATTACAGGTGGAAGCAAATTTTTAAACTTTACTCGCCTTACTAAAATATCTTGCTGCTTCATCATATGATCTATTTGCGTAAAATTTAGAAATACACAAAAGTGTTAAGTGCAAAGGTATGCCAAATAACAGCTCTGGTAAATCTAAATGCATAGAAAGATTTTAACCTGATTTATCAGCTATAATCAAGAACAACCGTTCCTGAAACAGGATCAGTTACGCCTAATTCAGGAGATAATTCCTCTAGTAAGTGTCTAACTTTATCCAAGTTTCCAATCATATTTTCTCTTTGAGCGGCTATAGCTTCCTCAGATTCCCAAATTCCAATAAAACAATATGTACGGTCTCCTGTTTTAAAAAGACGACTCATTTTCTGACCCGGTAAATTTTCAAAACTTTTGTTTATTTCTAAGTATTCTTCTTCATAACCTTCTTTAACTTTAAACCTCACGGCATTACAAAATTCCATATTTTGTCTCCTATATTTTGTTTTTTACAAATTCTAATTAAAATACTTACCTTTGAAAGAATAAATATTAGTTCAAATTTACTTCCAAGATACTCGTGCAAAGGTTCTTGTTGAGCAATAAAAAATATCATTCTTTAAGCCTGGCGTTAAAAACATGCCATTGGCAAGAGGTGAATTGAGTGCAACCTTTGAGAGTATTTCTCCACTAGATAGGTCTATTACCACTAAGTGATCGTCATTATTTTCGAAACTATTAATTACTAGCTCTTTGCTTTCAGGAAACACAACCGGTTGCATTGTTGGTCTAAGACTATCAACCTTCCAAGATTTTTTTAACGAGTTATTTGATGTATCAATACCTGCTATGCCACCATTTATACTATCCCAGCATACACAGATATTACATTCGGGAATATTTACGGGTGGTGCAATAATACCCCCTCCATGATGTTCAAATGGTTCGATATATTCAAATTGTTCTGACATTAAATCAAATCTATAAAGCCTTTGCTTACATGACCAAGGAGCAGGACGTCTCCAACTTAATTCTTTTGGTGCAGTTTTAAATCTACCATTTGGATGTGTTGAATAAATCGCTCTTAATGAGTCGATGTCTCCGTTATTCATCAGCCAGAGTGATCCATCTGATATACAGCCATCCCATGATAATCCTTGATCATCATTTGATTTCCTATAATAGGGTGACCAGTCTGAAGTAACTTCTAGATTGTTAGGCAGAACTTTTATTTTCCATATTTTTTCGATACCTGGAATAAAAATGAACTCGCCATCTTCTGTTTTGTCTGATGCAATTCTTCCCATAGAACCCTCAGGCAATTGCATGGGTTCATGTAAAACATCTAGATTTTGATCTAATCTTGTAATTGTTGAATAACCTTGACCTTCTAAACGTAAATCTTTAGTGACGATTGTTCCATCTGATAATATTAGTAAACCGTTATGCGCCTGATCAATGGGTAATTTTGACTCTTTAATCACTTCACATTCTTTTGAAATACTATGCATGTAGTTTCCATTAACCTTGATGATATTGCCGTTTTGATGTGCTGCAATAGCGCCACACCAGACGTGATCACCGCATGGTAATTTTGGCGTTTCCCCTAATATTTCCAAAGATTCAGGTTCAATTTTTTGAAGCCATCCAAATGGTTCTGGACCTGTAAAGCTTGGCATCGTACCGCCCAAAAAAATTTCATTATTATCGCGATAAATTGTCATAACATTCCAGCGTTCATTTCGTATGCTTTGTACAACAGCTTTTTTTTCACGAGCGTTCAACGATCCTTTAGTTGCCTTTTGACGTCGATTTCCACCACATTCAACAGGCCAGTGAGATTTATAGTATCCCTCAAGTATGGATAATCTGTCTAGGGCAGTCATTATTTTGAAAGCAGGGCTTTAATTGACTTTCCACCCAACGATGTTGATGTCTTAGCGTAAAGCCTAATTAGCTTTAGAGGTAATGGATCATTAACCTCTTTAAAAAATTCTTTCCGAGAATAAAGATCAAGAAACCATTCAGATATTTTTGGGTAACGGTCTTTAAATGGAAATCCTGAGACATAAAGCCTATATGTATAAATAAACCAGGCAAGATCAAGCATTGAAAGATTATTGCCCATTAAGTATTTTTGCTTATTTAATAGAGATTCGTATTTATCATAACATTTACAAAAATTATTTAGTGAGTTTTTAACTGCTTCATCAGTTATTCCATTTTCACGAAATGACTTATAAAACTTTACTTCTTTTAATTTAAGATAGTCCAGCTCACTATTAGATGATTTATATTTTTCAAACGCATCTAATTCAGCAGGGTCTTTTTTGCCGAGTCCACCAAACATATATCGATAAGCAATATTTCTTATATCCTCATGCAAATCATCTTCTTCTTTCAGTAACGTGCCAATTTCTGTTTTATCGGAGTCAGGAACAAGTGGGTTTTCAGGAAATTTATCCTCGAGATACATGAGAATATCATTGCTCTCAATTTCTACACGACCATCATCCACGAGAACAGGAACCAGGCCTTTAGGATTAATACCTAGAAAGAATTCTGAATAGTTTTTTCCTGTAGCAAGATTAATGCTGTGAGGTGTCCATGAAATTTTTTTTAAATTTAAATAAATCCTAAGTTTTTGTGAACATGATGAAGTTCTAAAATGAAATAAATGCAAACCCTTCCAATTTAGTATTTCTCTAGATTTAATTTGATCGCTTGGAATTTGAACCATTATTTTCTTTCCTTATTGTTTTGTTTAGTAACAAGGTAAGCCAGTACAAGAATTACAACCGTACCTGTCATCATTGAGATATCAACCGACAGACCAAAGCTCAATAAAATAAAACCTATAAGGGCGCCTACAAAAAAAACACCAAGAATCTGTAATACATTTTTCATTAATTATTCATCTGTTTTTAAACTAGTTTTTTGAATGATTATAACAGAAATTGTTGGTACCAAAAGAGTGAGCAGAGTTACAACAATCAATAAAATACCAAGGTCAGAATAATCAGCTATGGAGAGTATCTCATTTGTGACCTTATCCTTGACTTCCCTTGTTACTTCGTAAATTTGATTGAGATACTTTGTAAGCAACGCACTTGCGGATAGAGCTAAATTTGTGAACGATGCAAATACAGCAAAAAATGTAGCCTTTAGATGAGCTGGAGCATTTCTTGCAATCCACGCAAGAAGTGGAATCATTGAAACTTGTCCCAAAGGTGATTCTAAAGCTGTATTAAATATTGCAATAAACCGTGCATCTACAACATCGTTTGTTAATGATGAAGTCCATTCATGAAATCCATAATACATGCCAACACTTGGCAAAAATAATACTGCTCCAGCAATTGATAATATCACTATAATTTTTGCAATTGAGTTATTGACCATAAAAGGCCTTAAAATAATGATGCCAAGTAAAGTCAAACAGGAGGCAAGAAGAGAAAGCACAGAAAAAAACTGCTCATCAAATCCTAAATTATCAATCTCAAACCAGGTAAGTCCTGGGCCTGGGCCTGGCATGGCTCTGAAAATAAATATTATAATTGCAGTTCCCAAAATTGTGAGTCGCATCGACTCAGGAAGTTCACGCATTAATTTAGCCATCAGAAAAAATATAATACTTACTGATCCAATGAATACGATCTCTTGTGCATACGGAAGATTAAATCCTCCCACGCTAAGTGTAAAAATTACAAAAAAGAGAGAACCTCCAAGTATCCACCAATCAACCTTAGTTTTTTCAATTTCGATTTGATAATCTATTCCTAACTTTGAAAGTTGATCGTTTTTTTTCTTTTTTAAATAAATTGAAAGTAATACCCCTAATATTGATATGATCGGAATGATCAATGCGAAGAGATAAATATTCCCGTACAAAATTATTTTTTCTTGTTCTGTTTCAGCCTCAACGCTACTGAAAATAACAACATTAATTAATGCAACAATTACTGTACCGCCAATAATAGCAAATCTGCCTAGTGTCTGCATGGTGGTATGCATGTTTTTTATTACATCAGGTGAGTATTGATTTCCTTTTGGATCTATGTTTGGGACTGCTTCAACAGTCATTGCATCAGCAACAACGTCTTGAACCACATAACCTATCGGAGCTAAGAGAACGCTAATAACATACCAACTTTCAACACTTAAGTACCTTACCATGAAGTCAGTATGAATAATAAGGCCGTACATGATAGCAAGACTTAAAGCGATGAGTGATGCACCTACATATACAAGGTAATTTTTTCTTTCCCAGATTAGGTCAACTAAATGACCAAGCGGCATTTTTAATGCCCAAGGAATTCCTGCCCAAAAACCAAGCCCAGCTAAAAAAGCAGCCGAAAGATTTAGATAATCTTTGACAAAAAAGGTTCCAACGATTCCAGTTAAACCTGAAACACCAGCAGCAACATATATCATCAAAGGCGGTAGATAACTTAATTTAAATTGCCGTCCTAAATCAATAAAAGTGCTGTCTATGAAAGCATAAAATTTACTCATTCTGTAATTATACAGATTAAGATTTTTCTAACAACTCAGGGCTATTGTTACGAGGACTATTAACATTTTTTGAGACTTCATAAACTTGAACTTGATCGTCTTTTTTTCTTTTAATTTCGTGCTTTCCTTCTATCCATTCAGTTGTTTGAGACTCATCTAAAAGTAAAGGTTGTCTATGATGCACATGAGAGACAGTTTCACTTGACTGGCAAGTTACGACAGCACATCCACTGTTTAAATTATAAATACCAGCAAAATACAGCAATTCATTTTCAATATAATGGAAAAAAGGGGTTTTAGAGTTATTTTGCCTCTGCCATTCATACCAACCATTTGCAAGAAAAACACATCTAAGTGATCCCTTAAAAGAAGGCTTTTCTAATAATGTTTCGTGACGACAATTAATCAAGTTCATATCGTCTTTCCATTTTGGTGAATATGACCATTTCATAAAAACAGGATCTGGTTTTATAACCAATACATCTTGTGAAGGAGCTATATTATATGAGGGTGCTAGTTCAACATTAAATTTATCTTTAATAACTTTTTTGTCAGAGAGAACGAAACGCCCACACATTGTTAAACAATAAGTTCGTTAATTAATTTGAGTCGGTCTTGAGATTTTTTACTTGTTGGAATAATTTCTAGAATTCTTTTATACGTTGCTGCAGCTCCCAAAAGATCATCTTGAATTAAATAGATTTCCGCAAGTCCATCAAGTGCTCCAAAGTGCCTTGGTTCTAGTTCAAGAGTTTTTTGGATATCAAGAATTGAAGCCTCTAACTCACCTTTTAAAAAGAGAACAGTAGCTCTTTTATTCCAACCTTCTGCAAAATCAGGCTTAAGATCGATTACCTGCGTAAATAAAGCTATTGCTTCTTCTAAACTTCCACGATCCATCATTTTGTTGCCTTCATCAAATATTTTTTGGGCTTCAACATTTTCTGCAATAGACCATATATTCCAAATGTCAGCTAAAATAGAACTGGCTTGCATATTGTCATTACTTAAAAATAACTCATCAAACAAACTGTTCAGTCGGCTATCTTTTTGATCAGCCAATACAAAAGATGAATTTAAAAGTAACAGTATAAAAATTATTCTTTTCAATCTAAATCTTTCCAAAAGGCTTTATACTTTTTGCTATTAGCAGAGTCGTCTCTAAAGTGATCCAGAAATGCTTTAAAAAGTCCCAACTTTGTATCAACCTCATTGCCGTCAGCAATTTTCAATATTTGTCGATAACACCAATAAACTTGAGCAGCTTTATTATTAGATCGCATAAGTGATATCGGGCTGTTTAAGCCAAGTATCCACGGACCAAATTCCAACATATTTTCATATAGAGTTGCTGATTTTTTTTCACCACTTATTAATTCATTTACAATATCGGGCTCAGAGCAAAGTGGTCTACCCAAACCAATTACATCACAAGCACCACTTTGAAGGGCATGATTCATCCCCTCGGTAGAACGAAATCCCCCAGTTACCGCCAAAGGAATTGATATAACTTCTTTTATTGCTTCAGCATATTTCAAGAAATAAGCTTCTCTTACTTTTGTGCTGCGCTGAGGTTTGATTGTTTTTGCTTTTTTAAGGTTCAATGAATCAATTTCTAAGGCAGTAAAATTTTCATAAGTTCCACCTGAAATTTCAAGTAAATCTAATGATGTATTATTTAATATTTTAGCAACTTCAATACTTTCTTCGTGAGAAAATCCCCCTTTTTGAAAATCACTTGAATTAAGTTTAATTGAAATAGGAAAATTGCTTCCAACTTTTTCTCGGATCGCTTCAATTGTTGTAATTAGTAATCTTGATCGATTTTCTATACTGCCTCCCCACTCATCAGTTCGTTGGTTAACATTTGGTGATAAAAATTCTGAGAGAAGATAACCATGTGCTGAATGAAGTTGAACACCAGTGAATCCTGTTTGCTTTGCAACCTCAGCCGCATTAACAAATTGATCAATTATATTCAAGATTTCGGATTGGCTTAGCTCTTTTGGTACTCCAAATTTTAGTATTCCTCCCAGTGTTGGCAAAGGTTGAACTGAGGGCGCCCTGCTCTCTTTGTTAATACTAAAAGGCGTCTGTCTGCCAGCATGACTTAATTGCATCCATAGGTGAGTATTATTTTGTGTTCCAGCTTTTGACCAGTCGGCTAAAGCAGCCAAACTTTCATTAGACTGTTTTCCTTCAATTACAACATTACCAGCTCGTTCAATATATCGATGATCAACCTGAACATTTCCTGTAACAGAAATTCCTATTCCACCTTTAGCCCATCTTTCATAGAGATTATTATGTCTTCTATTTGCTGTCGCATCACTTGTTGCTAAACCCTCAGTCATTGCTGATTTAAGAAATCTATTTTTAATTTCAGCACCACAAGGAAGTATCAATTTTTCATTTATCATAACTTTTAACAAATTTAATTTATTATAAAATTTTTGATATCCTCAGCTATTATTTCTGGGATTTCCATTGGAGGCATATGACCAACTTTAGGGTATAAAATTAAACTTATATTAGGAATATTTTCTAAAAAGTGTTTATTAAATCTTACATCAACTAAATTATCCTCTTCACCATGAAGTATTAAAGTTGGAATTTTTATGTTTTGCAGTAATTTAGGGTCAGTAATAAAGTCTTTTTCATTATTGACTATCAGAATACCAATTGCCTCTCTAGAGCCTTCAAGTAAAATTATTTCATGAAATTGATCAATTAATTCCTCAGTTATAATATTCTGATTATAAACCGTTTGGTAAGCGGCCTGAGTTACAATAAATCTTGGCGTTATATAGCCCAGCATTTGCCTGAAAAATGGAATTTCTAAGAGTTTAAATGCAATTGGCGGGGCATTCTCTGACTGAAATTCTCTATATTCTTCCTCGTTTGCTAAAAAAGCTGAGCCTATAATCAGTAAACCACTCACTTTTTCTGGATAGTCAATTGTATAATCCCATACAACTCTTCCACCCATGGAGTGGCCCGCAAGATAAAATTCATTTATATTTTTAATTTCTAATACTTCGTTAATAACTCTAATAAATCCATCAATAGAATAATCGTCACTATTGACCGGTCCTGTTAATCCATGAGCTGGCAAGTCCATTGATATTATTCTAAAATCATCTAATAAAAATTTATTCATACTTTCGAAATTAAAAAGTGACCCATTGAATCCGTGAATTAAAACCAAAGTGTTTCCATTTTTATTACCCTCATCCCTTACATGAATTAACGATCCATCTTTAAGTTCTATAAATTCTGATGCTCCTTTTGCATGTTTAGAAATAACAGTTTCTTTTGGTATATCCAAGTATACGGAATTATAAATAATGATTGCTAATAAAATTAGCATGAGTAACAGAAAGTATTTTAAAACTTTTTTTAATTTTACCATAAAATATATTTTACATTCCGTAGGCTGCAATGGTTGTACGGTGTAAAAGACGTTCTTGCCCTTCATAACCACCAGTTGCTCGGTGTAGAACACTTCTATTGTCCCACATAATTAACATATCTTTTTTCCATTTATGGCGGTAAATAAATTCATCTTTGCACTGCCAAGAACTTAATTCCATGAGTAATTTCATAGCTTCCTGATTATCCATACCATCAATACCAATGATATAACCTATTGTTCCATAAATTCCCTCTTTATTTGTTTCAGGATGATTCTTAATAATAGGATGTATTTGTTGAGCAAAAGCATCATCTGATGCTCTTATATCCATGCTCCTTCCCATTTCTCTATCCTTATCGCCGTAACCACCTCCCGGTGAATAAGGCACAAGGGCTGAGTGGATTGCTCTTTTTCCCTCCAACTTTTTTCTTAATTCTGAGGGCATGCGCTCTAATGCTAAATGTTGGTTTGCAAACAGCGTATCACCGCCTTCTGATGGAATTATTTTTCCAAATAAACACGTACCTGCTGGTGGATTTTTTTGAAAACTCCAATCAGTGTGCCAATTGTCTGCAAAAATTGGAACCTTTTCATCTGCGGTTCTTTTAACTGCAATAATATTTTCTCTGCCTGGTATTGAGGCAATAAATGGATCATCTCCAAATGATCCAAAATAAAGAGTAAAACGTTCTAGATCATCATCAGATAAAGCTTGGTTGGGAAAACTCAGTATATGATGTTTAAGCCAATGATTTCTTATTTCAGAAATTTGACTCTCAGATAAATCTTTTTTTAAGTCAATTCCTGTTATTTCTGCACCACAGGCCTGTTCTGAGGCGACTACATTTAGAGACATAATTAAATTATAGAATAAGTTAAAAAAGATATAAGGGTTAAAATTTATCTTTTTTGGTGGGCCCACTAGGACTCGAACCTAGGACAACTCCGTTATGAGCGGAGGGCTCTAACCAACTGAGCTATGGGCCCTTATAAAACTTTTATACACAGAGAATTGTAGTCTTACAAACTAGTTTTTATCAAGGAAGCTTTTTAAAAGCTTTGCTCTAGTTGGATGTTTGAGTTTTCTGAGCGCTTTTGCCTCAATCTGTCTAATTCTCTCCCTAGTAACTGAAAATTGTTGTCCAACTTCCTCAAGTGTATGGTCAGAATTCATACCAATACCAAATCTCATTCTCAATACTCTTTCTTCTCGAGGGGTTAAAGACGATAATATTTTAGTAGTAGTTTGTCTTAGATTGGAGTGAATTGCTGCATCGATTGGAATAACAGCATTTTCGTCTTGTATAAAGTCACCTAAATGGCTATCTTCTTCATCGCCAACTGGAGTTTCAAGGCTTACAGGTTCTTTAGCGATCTTTAGAACTTTTCTAACTTTCTCAAGAGGCATATTTAATTTTGTAGATATTTCTTCAGGTGTCGGCTCCCTTCCTATTTCATTTAGAAGTAACCTTTGCGTTCTTACAATCTTATTGATTGTTTCAATCATATGCACCGGTATACGAATTGTTCTAGCTTGGTCAGCTATTGATCTAGTAATTGCCTGCCGTATCCACCAAGTTGCGTAAGTTGAAAATTTGTACCCTCGTCTATATTCAAATTTATCTACTGCTTTCATTAAACCAATATTACCTTCTTGTATTAAATCTAAAAATTGTAAACCTCTATTTGTATATTTTTTTGCAATAGAAATTACTAATCGTAAGTTAGCTTCAATCATTTCTTTTTTTGCAATACTTGATTCTCTCTCACCTTTTTGAACATTACTGACAATTCTTTTAAATTCATTAAGTGTTAAACCAATATTACTTGCAGCGGCTCTAACTTCGTTCATTATATTTTTAATATTATTTTTTTCTTCTTTAACGAATTTTTCCCATCCAGAAAGTCTAGTAATTTTTCTTAACCAATAGGGATTATTTTCATTGCCAATGTATTTATCCAAAAACTCATCTCTTGAGATTTTATATTGAACTGCAAGTCTTAGTAATTTGCCTTCTAGAGACACAATTTCTTTATTAATTACGTATAACTTGTTAATTAATTCTTCAATTTTATTTGTGTTAATTTGCAAGCCCTTAATCAATTCAACAACAACAGCTTTTGATGTCTGATAGCTTTTTTCAGATCTAGAGGGGAATTCTTTACCTTTTTCCTGAAATGCAATTTTATCTTTTTGAAGTTTTTGCAACTTTTTGAAACTTTTATTTAATTTTTTAAATGTTTCAAGAATCTGAGGCTTGAGCTCTTCTTCCATTATTGCAATTGAAACATTTAATTCATCATCAGCATCTTCATATTCCTCGATTACTTGATCCGAGGAAGTTTCAATCATTGGCTCCGTATCATCACCGTAAGTAGAAGATTTTTTTTCAGCCTCTTTTCTTTTTCTAATTTCTTCTTTTTCTTCTTGTTCTTTTCTTTTTTTTGCTTCTTTTATTTTTTTGCTCAGTTCTTTTTTATTTGGAGACTCCTCAAACAATGATTCAAGGTCAATAACTTCTCTTAAGGTGATTTTTTCAGCAATTATATCATCCCTCCAATCAAGTATCGCCTGCAGAGTAAGTGGGCTTTCACATAGTCCAGAAATCATTGCCTCTTGACCGGCCTCAATTCTTTTAGCAATTGCAATTTCGCCTTCACGAGATAGTAGATCAACTGTTCCCATTTCTCTGAGATATAATTTAACTGGATCATCCGTTTTATCTGTCCCTGATTTTGCTGTAGATGCCTCCTCATCTTTATCTTCTTCATTATCAGAGTCATCAGAATCAATGATATCAAACCCAACTTGTGATAACTTCGTTGTATATTGTTCAATCTGTTCGGAAGTAAATTTATCCTCAGGAAAAGATTTTTTAATTAATTCATGAGTGAGATAACCATCCTTTTTACCTTGCTTAATAAGCTTTTTGATAATCGACTTTTCTAGATCTAAGACAGGACCATCTTGATCATTTACTTGCGTCTGTGAGCTTTCCGCTTCAGCTTTAACTTGCTTCTTTTTTCTTCCCCTTTTCTTCATTTTAATTTTTATTTATGCTTTCTTTTTTTATTCTCATAAAATTTTCAAAACTTTTTTCATCCATTTTTTTTTCTAAGTCATTTAAAGCAAGGTCAAGGTCACTTCCTTCAATTAAATTCTTTTGTAAATCTAATAGACCGATAAAGCTTTTTTCCACTTCCCACTTTTCATTCTTAATTATAGAGCTATAAGTACTCAGTAGCTTTGGTTGGAATATATATTTTATCTCCTGAATTAATCCCTTATTGCTTAAATAAGACTTTAAATCAAAGTTTTCAAGCTCTTTATCAACATTAGAAGCTGAGAATTCAAGAATTTCAGATACCAACGATGACAAATTAAGATCATTAAAGCGAATTTTTCCTAATTCTTCTGAGTGCTTAGCAATCAAGAAGGGATTCTCAATTAAGCAGATTAATATGATTTTCTCACGAACAACAGATTCATGACTTTGCTTTTTTACTCTATCACTGGAAAGCATTTCCTTAGAAATCCTATTTTTTTTCCTATCATAATTTAAATCGTTAGATATAGTTTTATTAAATTTTAAGTCGCTTAATTTATCGTTAAAAAATTTATTATAGTATTCACGTACTGTGTTGTTATTTATTTTGCTTGTTAACATTCTTATTCTTTTTTCGAAACCAGCTTTTTTCTCAGGAATTGAAATATCTTCTTTTTCAAATTCTGTGTTCCAGATAAATTCAGATAGTGATAGAGAATTATCAATAATATTTTGCAAGCTTGATGGATTATTCTTATTTAGATAGTCATCAGGATCATAATCTTTTGGTAATAAACAAAATCGAATAGAATAATCGGGTAATAGATTGTTTAATGCAAGTAATGCAACTCTCTGCGCTGCTTTCTGCCCAGCCTCATCTCCATCAAACATAATTATAGGATTTTGACAAGCTTTCCACGCTCGATCAAGTTGGTAACTTGTAAGTGCTGTACCTAATGGAGCTACTGAAGATTTAAAGTTATTTTGATATAAAGTAATAACATCCATGTATCCCTCAACAATTATTAAATCTCTTGGCTTTCTATTTTCTTCAATTGCAAGATTTAAATTATAAAGTTGAAAACTTTTTTTGAAAATTGGACTATCTGATGAATTTATATATTTTATGTTGGAATTATCTAGAGCTCTTCCTCCAAAAGCGATTATATTTGATTTGTAATCTTTAATTGGGAACATAAATCGATTACGGAAGAAATCATAAAATTCACCTTTTTTTTTATTTGATTTTTTAACTAAACCGATAGAGATCGCATCATCAATACTCATTCCTTTTTCCAACAAATGCTTATATAGGTTATTACTACCGTTACCAGAATAGCCTAATTCAAATTTTTTAATTATATTCTCATCAATTGATCTTTTATCTATATACTTTTGAGCTTCCGAACTAGCATTTAGTTGGTCCTTAAAATACCTGTTAGCTTCGTTAATTATTTTTCTTAAACTTGAAAAATCTTTTTCTACGTAATTTGGATCTCGAATGATTCCAGTTTCAGGATTCAAACCTGCTTGGTTTGCCAAATATTCAATTGACTCTGGATAAGACATATTTTTATGCTTCATTAAAAAAGAAAAAATATCGCCGTGTTCAGCGCTACTGAAACAATGATAGAATTCTTTTTCATCATTGACAGTGAATGAGGGTGTCTTTTCATTTTTAAATGGACTTAGCCCGACAAACTCATTCCCTCTTTGAGTAAGTTTTACAAACTTTCCAACAACATCCGAAACGCGTAATCTTGTTTTAATTTCTCCAATAAATTCTTTTGAATATCTGGGCATAAATAAAATATATTACTTGAGCATAGTTAAGAATAACTATCAAGTATCTATAAATTTTGAAGTTTTTCCTTTATAATTTTACTTGCTAAAGAAATATCAAGAGCTGGAGAGCTATTTTCCTTCAAATATTTTATCACTTTTCCTATTTCCTTTAGTGATTTTGCTTCAGTTGCACCAATCGCTTCTTCACAAGCTATCATAGTCTCTTCCTCACCAAGTTGCTTAGGAAGAAACTCGCTAATTATAACGATTTCACTATTTTCTTTCTGTACAAGTTCATCTCGTCCGGCTTTTTTAAACATATCGATCGAATCATTTCTTTGCTTTACCATTTTTTTGAGAAGACTAATAATTGTATCATCTGAAATAGTAGAATCTTCCCCTGAGGATCGACTTGCAATTTCTTTATCTTTAATAGCAGCTAGTACCAGTCTTAATGTATGGATTCTCTCTTTATCCCCATTTTTGAGAGCATTAGATAATTTGGCTGTGATGTTTTCTTTCATTTGAGATAAACGTAAAATCTACATCATCAGATATATTGTGGCAATAATAGATCTAATATTTATTATCTTATCTAACTATTGCATGAATTTCCCATTTGCACTAGATTTCTATAAATCTAGAATCACTACATATGGTTAATGCGAATAGGTTGAAAAAAGATCTCTCAACAACTCGGCCTAAACCTATTGAAGGTCAACTTATTCTAGAAGATGGTTCCCGATTTAATGGACTAAAAATTGGCTCTTCTAATATGGGAATAGGAGAAGTTTGTTTTAATACCTCAATGACAGGTTATCAAGAAATAATAACTGACCCTTCTTATGCGGGACAAATAATCAATTTTACTTTTCCTCATATTGGTAATGTAGGTACAAATCTTGATGATAACGAGTCTAGTAAACCGTATGCGAAAGGAATCATAATTAATTGTGATATTTCTGATCCATCAAACTATAGATCTATCCTTCATCTTGATGCGTGGCTTAAAAAAAACAACGTACCAGGTATTTGTAATATTGATACCAGACTAATTACAAATAGAATCCGTTCTAGAGGTGCGCCGAAAGGTGGTATTATCGAAGGTCCAATAAACAATAAAATAACTGCATCCTGTTTAAAGGAAATAAAAAAATGGAAAGGGCTTAATGGACTTGATCTGGCTATCGATGTGTCACGCAAAAATATAAAAATTTATAAAACTAAAAAAAGTTCAAAACTAAAAGTAGTTGCAATAGATTATGGTATTAAGCAAAATATATTAAATTGCTTATTAGATCTAAATCTAGAGGTTATTTTAGTTCCAGCTAAAACTTCCGTAGATAAGATTCTTTCTTATAGTCCTAATGGTATTTTTCTTTCGAACGGTCCAGGTGATCCGAAGGCAACAGGAAAATACGCTATTCCAATTATAAAAAAACTCATTAAATCAGGGATACCATTATTTGGAATATGTCTTGGTCATCAACTTATTTCTCTAGCATTAGGGGCAAAGACAAAAAAAATGTTTCAAGGTCACAGAGGGGCTAATCATCCCGTAAAAAATCTTGAAACAAAAAAAGTAGAAATCACATCTCAAAATCATGGTTTTGAGGTAACTGAAAAATCTATTCCAAAAGACGTAAAAATAACTCATAAATCATTATTCGATGGAAGTGTTGAAGGTATAAGAAAAGGAAGAAATATATTTGCAGTTCAATATCATCCAGAAGCAAGCCCTGGACCACACGATAGTCATTATCTTTTTCAAGAATTTAAAAAAATGATTAAACAAAATGCCTAAGAGAAAAGATATAAAATCTATTTTAATTGTTGGAGCTGGCCCAATAATAATCGGACAAGCATGCGAGTTCGATTATTCAGGAACACAGGCATGTAAGGCATTACGAGAAGAGGGTTATAGAGTAATTCTAATTAATTCTAATCCTGCAACTATAATGACTGACCCTGACACTGCTGATGTAGTGTACATCGAACCAATCACTCCTGAGATTGTTGCAAAAATAATTAAGAAAGAAAAACCCGATGTACTTCTTCCAACAATGGGTGGCCAGACAGCATTAAACATTGCAATTGAACTTTCCAAAAATGGAATATTAAAAAAATATAAAGTTGAGTTAATTGGTGCAAATCTTAAAGCAATCAAAAAAGCAGAGGAAAGGGAAAGTTTTTATAAAGCCATGACAAAGATTGGTTTGGAATGCCCAAGAGCAGAGATTGCAAGAAATTTTACAGACGCAAAAAAAGCTCTAAAGAAAATTGGATTGCCTGTCATCATAAGACCATCTTTTACACTTGGAGGTACGGGTGGAGGAATCGCAACTACCGAGAAGCAGTTCGATGAAATCGCAAATTCTGGACTTTATAATTCACCGATAAATGAAATTTTAATTGAAGAGTCCGTGGCAGGATGGAAAGAATTTGAAATGGAAGTTGTGAGAGACAAAAATGATAATTGTATAATCATATGCTCAATTGAAAATGTAGACCCTATGGGAGTACATACGGGTGACTCAATAACAATAGCTCCTGCACTTACTTTAACTGACAAAGAATATCAAATTATGAGAAACGCGTCCATTGCATGTCTTAGGGAAATTGGAGTTGAGACTGGAGGCTCTAATGTTCAATTTGCTGTTAATCCAGAGAATGGAAGGCTTGTAATTATTGAAATGAACCCAAGAGTTTCTAGATCATCTGCTTTAGCTTCAAAGGCGACAGGTTTTCCAATTGCCAAAGTTGCTGCTAAACTGGCAGTTGGGTACACATTAGATGAACTTACTAACGAAATTACGAAAGTTACACCTGCATCGTTTGAGCCAACAATTGACTATGTGGTTACAAAAATTCCAAGATTTACCTTTGAAAAATTTCAATTAACGCAACCTCTGCTATCAAGTTCAATGAAATCTGTTGGTGAAGTCATGGCAATTGGAAGGTCATTTCCAGAATCATTACAAAAAGCAATGAGGTCGCTTGAAACTGGTTTAGACGGCTTAGACGAAGTAACTGTAAGTATGAATAAAAAAAAGCTCACAAAGAAAAATATTTTATCTGAACTTAAGAAACCTATTGCAGATAAACTATTATTAGTGGCTCAGGCACTACGTTTTGGATTAAATATAATTCAAATTCATAAGTCCTCAAAAGTTGATCCTTGGTTTATTGGACAAATAAAAAGGATAGTTGATACGGAAAAAACCCTAAAAAGAGGATTGCCAAGAAACGCTAAAGAATTGCTTAGAATAAAATCTTTAGGATTTTCAGACAAAAAAATATCACAACTCTGTAATACTAAGGAAGAGAAAATTTTTAATATGCGTGTCAAAAACAAAATTTTTCCTGACTTTAAAAGAATAGATACATGTGCTGCTGAGTTTGAAGCTAAGACCCCATACATGTACTCAACTTACGCTAAAAATTCTTTTAATAGTGATGCATGCGAATCTAGTCCAACAAATAAAAAAAAGGTAATTATTCTTGGAAGTGGTCCAAATCGAATTGGACAAGGTGTTGAATTTGATTATTGCTGCTGTCATGCATCATTTGCCCTAAAAGAATTAAAATATGAAACAATCATGATCAACTGTAATCCAGAGACAGTCTCTACCGACCCAGATACAAGTGACAGACTTTATTTTGAACCCCTTACGAATGAAAATGTGTATGAAATTATTAGAAAGGAAAAAAGCAAAGGAAATCTTTTAGGGGTTATTGTTCAATTCGGTGGTCAGACGCCTCTTAAGTTGTCTGACTATTTAAATAAAATGAATATACCAATTTTGGGCACTTCAACTGAGTCGATTGACACTGCTGAGGATAGAGAAAAATTTAAAAAGATTTCTGAAAACTTAAATCTATTGCAACCAGCAAATGGTATCGCATATTCTGAAAAAGAAGCTAACTCAGTGATTAAGAAAATAGGTTTTCCAGCAGTGATAAGGCCATCATATGTATTAGGCGGAAGAGCTATGGAAATTGTTCACAATGAAGATGAATTAAAAAAATACTTCAAAGAAGCTGTGGTAGTTAGTGGTAAAAGCCCTGTTCTAATTGATCACTATTTGAAAGACTCTATTGAAGTAGATGTCGATGCTGTATCTGATGGAAAAAAAGTCATTATTGCGGGTATCATGGAACATATTGAGGAAGCAGGAATCCATTCTGGTGACTCTACATGCACGTTGCCTCCTTACTCATTGTCGGAAAAAATCATTAAAGATATAGAAAAGCAGACCAAAAAATTAGCCATTGCGCTGAAGGTGAAGGGCTTACTAAATATACAATTTGCAATTCAAAATAATAATATATTTTTACTTGAGGTTAACCCTAGAAGCAGTCGAACTGTGCCGTTTGTAGCTAAAGCCACAGGTAATCCAATTGTAAAAATAGCACTCAGTGCAGCAATGGGAAAACCGTTGAATAAAGATAAATTTAAAATTCGTAAAACTAATTGTATCTCAATTAAAGAACCTGTATTTCCTTTTAAACGCTTTCCTAATGTTGACACCATCTTGGGCCCTGAAATGAAATCTACTGGGGAGGTAATGGCCATCGATGAGTCATTTGAGTCT
The DNA here is from genome assembly GCA_902526005.1 of uncultured Pelagibacteraceae bacterium. Classification (GTDB taxonomy): domain Bacteria; phylum Pseudomonadota; class Alphaproteobacteria; order Pelagibacterales; family AG-422-B15; genus CACNXQ01. The sequence continues at coordinate 92,874 of CABZIW010000003.1, read as the reverse complement.
GCTTTTATCAAATGTCAGTTAGCTTCCTCAAACCCCCTTCCAAGGAAAGGTTCTTTATTCGTATCTGTAAAAGACTCTGATAAGCCAAAAATACTTCCAATTATAAGATCCTTCCAAAAATTAGGATTTCAAGTGAATGCGACTGAAGGAACAGCTGATTATTTGATGGAGGGTGGTGTTAAGGTTAAGAAAATTAACAAGGTTTCTCAAGGATCACCTCATATTGTTGAAGAGTTAATTAATGACAAAGTTGATATAATAATTAATACAACTGAAGGAAGAAAATCAATTAATGATTCCTTTGGTATAAGAAGAACTGCTCTCATGAAAAGTTTGCCATACTTTCTCACGGTATCTGGTGCAAGAGCTGCTATTAATTCAATTAAAGAATTAAGAAATAATGAATTAGAAGTTAACCCTATAACTAAATTTCACTAATCTAAAGGAACAGTACCGAGTTTCTTTGTATTTTTTATGACAAAAGCTGTTTTGACACTCAAAATATTTTCATTTGAAGTCACATGTGTTGTTAAAAAATTATTAAATTCGTTCATATTTTTTACTACACATTTAAGAATAAAATCTATTTCACCATTTAACATAAAGCACTCTCTAATAGGTTCCAAACCCCAGACCAGCTTTTCAAAAGACCCTAGACTTTCTTCATTTTGATTTTTTAAACTCACAAATATCCATGCTACTAAGTCATATCCAAGCTTTGATGGATCTAGATTTGCACGAAAACCGTCAATATACCCATTATCTTCTAAGTCTCTTACTCTTCTTAGTGTAGGCGGAGGAGACATTTCAATTTTCTTAGACAAATCTAGATTTGAAATTCTTCCTTCATCTTGAAGTATGCGAAGTATTTTTAGATCAACACTATCAATTTCTTTTTTTACCATCAGTCTACTGGCCAATCTGTTTCAAAAGTAACATAATTTAATTGTAAGCAACGTCTTTCTTTTTTAATTTTTTTCTTTTCAAGTCCGTGCCATGAATTTTTTTCTGAAGTAAAAATATACCCTGTATTATTTTTATAAGGTAGAGTTTTAGCAACTTTCAAATCCGGAGTATAAAAATCTGTTCCCAAATTTTCATTTTCTCCGTATCTATTTACAAACAGAATTGATGACATCAATTTTTCCTTGATGTCACAGTGTGGTTCAAGCCAAAATCCATCTCGATCGGCAATGACTTCTAATCTAACAAAAGAATTTTTTAAATCTCTATTGATTAAATTAGAGATGAAGTCAGTACATTCTTTTGATTGCATTTCTTTCACTAGTCCAAATAATTCAGAATATTCCTCTGCATTATCTTTATCGATAAATATTCTTAACTTACTAAGTAAATTATCTCCTGTTTTATCTCCTGCTCTTGTACCATCGAAAATAACTTTACCTTCTGGAAAATTAATAGAATAAATTTCGTCTATTGTTTTTTCTGAAAGAGGATTGTTAATTATCCAATGATTAAAAGGTACATTGGAATGTGATAAATTGTTTTTCAAAGCATTGATTAATGTCATGCTTTTTTATTATACCTTTCTTCAATCATTCTGGCTACTTGGAAGGTCTCATTTTGATATGAATTTGTAAAGTCTTCGAGTTTTTCTCCCAAAAGCCTTGCGTAATTTTTTTGCAACAGCAACGTAATAAATTTTTCTATTCTGTTATTTTTTTTTAAGCTTGGAAGTTTAAAAATATATACTGGTTTAGTTGAAGATATAGATTCTGAAATTATTGAAACAGAGTCAGATGTACAAATAAGATATTTAGAAAACTTCATTAAGGCCAAATAAGGATTACCTTCGCCATTCCAAATAACATTCTGATTCAAAAAGCGCTCTTTCAGGTATTCAATAATAAATTGATCAGTTCTTCTTGAGAATAAAATGTATATCTGAATATCATTATTTTTAATAATTTTATCAATTTGATCAGCTAATACCTTAATAACAGATATATCGAAGCGATAGTTTCTGTTTTGACCTCCTAAGAAAATAGAACAAATAGGTTTTTCTATTTTTGCGAATTGAGCTGTGTAAAGCTCAGCCTCTTTGCTTAGTAGCCTTTTGTTTATATGATTAAGTGCCAAATCAGTTTGAAGCACGTTTTTACCTTTTAAATCATCATGTGCAGGAGCGACAACCAAATCAAAATGAACTGGGTTGATTTTTGGATTTTGTATGTGAATTGAAAAGACTTTATTTTTTAATGATTTTTTGAGATGTAAAGATGCATAAATAGACCTCTTACCACATGATATGATAATATCTGGAGGAATATTACTTTCTAAGCTAATTTGTCTGTAATTTTTAAATATAATTTTAGATGGTGGCAATATTCCCACTGGAAGCTTATTCCAAGGAAATTTTAAATCAATTGTCTTTTGCTCAAAATTTAAATTAAGAGCATCTGCAAGGCCTTTGACCTGACTGATCATTCCTGCTGATCCATCTGTTAGGCACCACGCTCTCAAATTCTTGAAATTGGACATTTAATAACTATCTATGTTGAATACAAAAGTTCTTTAATTGCTAGAAGATAATATATAGATTATAAAAATTAAATGCATTCAAAAGTTCTAATAATAGGTTCAGGTCCCGCAGGATATACTGCTGCAATATATGCGGCAAGGGCAATGCTCGAGCCGACTTTAGTTCAAGGTTTGCAGCCAGGTGGGCAACTTACTATAACAACTGATGTTGAAAACTATCCTGGGTACGGGGATGTAATACAAGGTCCATGGTTAATGGAACAAATGCAAGAACAAGCAAAAAATGTTGGAACTAACATTATAAATGACATTATAAAAAGTGTAGACTTTAAATGTAAGCCATTTAAGGCTATTAGCGAGTCGGGAACGGAATATACTGCCGACTCAGTGATTATCTCAACAGGAGCTCAAGCAAGATGGCTTGGATTAGACTCTGAAAAAAAATTTCAAGGATATGGCGTTTCAGCTTGTGCAACTTGTGATGGCTTCTTTTTTAAGGAAAAAAAGGTAGCAGTTATCGGCGGTGGTAATTCAGCTGTTGAGGAAGCTTTATATTTAACAAACTTTGCATCTAAAGTGTACCTTGTTCATAGGCGTGATGAACTTCGAGCTGAAAAAATTCTTCAAGATAGATTGTTTAAAAATGAAAAAGTTGAGTGTGTGTGGGATAGCGAACTAAAAGAAATAGTTGGCGATGAAGATCCTCTAAATGTAAAAAGTATAAACATTAAAAATACAAAAACTAACGAAACCAGCAGTATCGAGCTAGACGGTGTCTTTGTTGCTATAGGGCATGATCCAGCTACTCAAATTTTTAGGGACCAAGTCGAAATGGATGAAGATGGATATATAATTACAAAACCTGACTCAACACTTACAAACGTTGAAGGTGTATATGCAGCAGGAGATGTAAAGGATAAAATTTATCGTCAGGCGGTTACTGCAGCTGGTATGGGTTGTATGGCAGCGCTTGAGGCAGAAAAATACCTAGCTGAATTATCTTAATTTATTAAGAAAATCTCTCATTCGAACGCATGCATTTTTTAAGTTTTCGTCAGAAGTTGCATAAGAAATTCTAAAGTAGCCCTCCAAACCAAAAGCTGAACCTTGAACAACAGCAACTCCCGCATGCTCTAATAATGATGTCGTAAATTCTTCATCATTTGTAATTTTGTTATTCGACTCATCAACTTTACCAATTACTCCTTTACATGATGGAAAAACATAAAATGCACCTTCAGGTACTCTACAAGTAATTCCATTCATACTAGTAAATTCATTGATTAGAAAATCACGTCTACCTTTAAATACTTTGGCTCTTTCGGCAATGAATGAATTATCTCCATTTAAGGCTTCAACTGCTGCAGCTTGACTGATAGATGTTGGATTGCTTGTTGATTGAGACTGAAGCTTGCCCATGGCTTTAATTAAGCTGGCATTTCCTCCCGCATAACCAATTCTCCAGCCTGTCATAGCATATGCCTTACTAACACCGTTCAATGTTAATATTCTTTCTTTAAGTTCTGGAGCAATGCTTGCAAAAGTATGAAATTCATTATAATCGTATATAAGATGTTCATATAAATCGTCTGTCATTATGTTCACGTGTGGATATTTTTTCAAAACATTTGCAAGTTCTAAAAGTTCATTCTTTGTATAACAAGAACCTGTAGGATTTGATGGTGAATTAAGAATAAACCATTTGGTTGATTGATTGATTGTGTTTTCAAGTTGTTGTGGGGTTATTTTAAATCCTGACTCTTCACCACATTGAACGAAAATAGGTTTTCCATTGAAATAATTAACGACATCAGGGTAAGTTACCCAATAAGGAGCTGGAATAATTACTTCATCTGACTCATTTAAGGAGACAGCAAATGCATTAAAAATAATTTGCTTTCCTCCTGTACCAACAGAGATTTCATCAAGCTCGTAATCTAAATTATTTTCTCTTTTAAATTTTGCTTTGATTGCTTTCTTCAGTTCTGGAGTTCCATCAACAGGGGTATATTTGGTATCTCCACCGTTTATCGCTTGAATGGCAGCTTTTTTAATATTTTCTGGAGTATCAAAATCAGGTTCACCCGCTCCTAGCCCTATAATATCCTTTCCCGCAGCCTTTAATTCACGAGCTTTTTGGGTCACTGCCATGGTGGCCGATGGCTTAATTCTTTTTATACTGTGCGATAGTTCTACCACTGCTTATCCCCAGAATTTGTTATTTATACAATCAGCTATTATATTAAATTAGATTAATACACAATTTATATTCTAACTAATTAATAAATTAATGCCAAATTCTGAAGTTCTTAAAGTCACATCTGAATACAAACCTGCTGGAGATCAGCCTCAAGCAATTGAAGAGATTGTTAAAAGCATTAAAGGCGATGAGATGGAACAAGTTTTGCTTGGAGTAACTGGATCAGGCAAAACTTTCACGATGGCTAAAATTATAGAAAAACTCCAAAGGCCAACTCTAATACTTGCTCCAAATAAAACTTTAGCAGCACAATTGTATGGAGAAATGAAGTCATTCTTTCCAGACAATGCTGTTGAATATTTTGTATCTTATTATGACTATTATATACCTGAAGCATACGTACCGAGGTCAAATACTTACATAGAAAAAGAAGCATCGATAAATGAACAAATCGATCGAATGAGACACTCAGCAACTCAATCCTTACTTGAGAGAAAAGATGTTATAATTGTTGCAAGTGTTTCATGTATTTATGGAATAGGTTCTGTTGAAACGTATAGATCAATGACTATTCGATTAGAAAAAAATCAAAAGATTGGACGAAATGAAATTATTCAAAAACTCATCACGCTTCAATATAACCGAAACGACACAGATTTTCATAGAGGCACATTTAGAGTGCGTGGAGACTTGATTGAGGTTTTTCCATCCCATTACGAAGACCGCGCATGGAAATTATCGTTATTCGGAGATGATCTCGAGTCGATTAGTGAATTTGATCCATTGACTGGAAAAAAGACAGCTGAGTTAGAAACTATAAAAATTTATGCAAACAGTCACTACGTCACTCCAAGGCCAACACTTGATACTGCCATAAAGCAAATACGAAAAGACTTAGAAGTAAGGATTCCTGAATTTAAAAAAGAAAATAAATTAATAGAGGCTCAACGAATTGAAGAAAGAACAAGGTTTGATTTAGAAATGATTGAGGCAACGGGTAGTTGTCCAGGCATTGAGAATTATTCAAGATATCTCTCTGGAAGAAATCCAGGCGAACCGCCTCCAACACTTTTTGAATACTTGCCTGACAATGCACTACTTTTTGTTGATGAAAGTCATGTCACAGTACCTCAATTAGAAGGCATGTATAAAGGTGACCGAAGCAGAAAAACAACACTGTCAGAATATGGCTTTAGATTACCATCTTGTTTAGATAACAGACCATTAAAGTTTGAGGAATGGGAAATGATGCGCCCTCAAAGTTTATTCATTTCTGCTACTCCAGGACCATGGGAAATGAAAAAAACTCAAGGGGTATTTACTGAACAAATAATAAGGCCAACAGGGTTGATTGATCCAGAGATTGAAATAAGGCCTGCGAAAACTCAAGTTGAAGATTTAATATCAGAATGTAAAAAAATTATTGATCTTAAATACCGAGTATTAGTGACAACACTTACTAAACGCATGGCTGAGGACTTGTCAGAGTATATGCATGAAAACGGAATAAAAGTGAAATATATGCATTCAGATATTGATACATTAGAGAGAATTGAAATTATCCGGGACCTTAGAAAGGGATTGTTCGACGTGTTAGTGGGTATCAATTTACTTAGAGAAGGTTTGGATATACCTGAATGTGCTTTAGTCGCAATATTAGATGCTGATAAAGAAGGCTTCTTAAGATCGGAGAGGTCATTGGTACAGACAATCGGTAGAGCAGCAAGGAATGTAGATGGAAGAGTAATACTGTATGCTGATAAAGAAACAGAAAGTATAAAAAAAGCAATAAGTGAGACTGATAGAAGAAGAGATATACAAAAGAAATACAACAAAGAAAATAATATTACACCTGAAACCATTAAGAGGGATATTAGTGATATTCTTGAAAGTATTTATGAAAATGATCGTGTAAACGTTGATTTGAAGAGTACAGAAAAACATCTCGTCGGAAATAATTTAAAAAAACATCTTGAGGAACTTAAGAAAAATATGATGGATTTTGCTGATGATCTCAATTTTGAAGAAGCTGCTAAGTTAAGAGATGAGATAAAAAGGCTTGAGAATAATGAATTAGAGTTACCATCCAACAGCAATATAGTTTATAAAAAAAATAAAAGGAAAAAAAGAAAGTACTTTACTTAATGTTTATAGATTTCTGCATACTGTTAATAGGATTATCTCTTCTTTTATACAGTGCAGATAAAATGATTGAGTCGGCTGACGCAATTGCTAAAAAGTTCAATTTATCCCCAGTATTAATAGGTTTAACAATTGTAGCGTTTGGTACATCAGCACCTGAACTAGTTATAACTCTATTTGCTGCAACAAAGATCATTCCAGCTACTGATGCCATTACCGGAAATATTATAGGATCTAATATTGCAAATATTTTACTAATTTTAGGAACTTCAGCATTTTTTTTCAAAATTAATCTAGATAAATTAGGCACTAAGGATATTATTTTTTTACTTTTAATATCTTTATACTTCGCGCTCTTATTTTATGTTAGCCAAACAGTCACTCTCATTCACACAATCGGCTATTTAGTTTTAACTTTGTTCTTTATCAATTTTCTTCGTAATTATAAATCCTCAGATCAAAATGAAGAACAAAAAATTTTTGGAAGATACACTTATTTAATTTTACTAAGTGCCTTCATAGGTATTTTTATTGGTGGGAAAATTTTTTTAGACAGCTCACTGAATATTTTTCAAACGTTAGGTATTAACGAGGTACTAATAGGTATTTTTGTTCTGGCCATTGGTACATCCTTACCTGAATTGATAACTGTTATTATTTCTTACTTAAAAAAGAAGGGCTCTATAGGTATTGGTAATGTTATTGGTAGCAACATTATGAACATACTATTTGTTTTCCTACCAGGGGTTATAATTGTTCAACTTAGAGGGCTTGAATATTCTCTAAAAAATATAGACGTATTTCACATATATATTTTAATATTAGTAACTTTGATGATAGCTCTTATGGCAATTTTAAGAATTCAAATGAGAAAAATACATTCTGCTTTTTTCTTGATTAGTTATTTTTTATATCTTGGGTATTCTTTTATATTATGAAAAAAACAATATTAATTACAGGCGGTTCCCAAAGAATTGGAAGATCAATTGCACTATTTCTCAAAGATTCTAATTATAATTTTATAATACACTATAATAAGTCTTCAAAAGCAGCCAGAGAGTTGAAAAATATTATTAATGATCACGGGCGCGATTGCGAAATAGTGAAAACTGATTTGTCTAAAATATCTGATGTTAAAGATATAATTAAAAGAAGTAAAAAATTCTTTGGACCAATACATGCAATTGTTAATAATGCCTCCTTATTCATCAATGATAATATAGAAAACTTAAATGATAAACTTTGGTATGATCATATGAATATAAACTTATACGCCCCTCTAATCATATCTAAAGAATTTAATAAACAACTTCCAAAAAAGAGCTTAGGGCATATCATAAATATATTGGATCAAAATGTAGTCAATCCAGATACATCGTTCTTTTCCTACTCCATTTCAAAATCTGCTTTACTATCTGCAACTACAATCATGGCAAAATCATTTGCTCCTAACATTAGGGTTAATGCGATTGGCCCAGGACCGACACTTAAAAATATTCATCAATCAAAAAAACATTTTGATCAATCGATCAAAAATACTTTACTTAAAATAGGTTCACCGCCTGAGGAGATTGCCAAAACAGTTAAATTTCTTCTTGAATCAAAATCAATTACAGGTCAATTTATAGCTGTAGATGGTGGAGAACATTTATCATGACAGCAAGGAATATTCTTAAGTTAAGTGAATTAAGGTCAGAAACAGATTTGATCAATCCAAATTCTGGATACGATTTAATCTTTTTAAATGATTTTATGATCGATGCAAACATTGGAGTATACAAACACGAGAAAATAAAGAGCCAACCACTCCGCATAAACATAATTGCTAAAGTTAAAAATCCAAAAAAAATAAATGATGATAAATTGTATAGTGTTGTTTGTTATAATCAGATTTCAAAAAAAATTAAAAAAATTATTAAATCTGGTCATACAATTTTACTAGAAAAACTTGCTGAAAAAATATTTCAGGAGTGTTTTAAAAACAAAAGAATTCAAACTATGAAGATAAGACTTGAAAAACTTGATGCAATTCAAGAAGCTGAAAGCGCAGGCATCGAAGTTGAACGCTCTCGTTCTGAATAATGAATAATCTTGAGAATATTAGAGAAATAATTGACCAATCCCCCTCTTCCTCCGGTATTTATAAAATGCTTAATGAAAAAGAAGAGATTATGTATGTTGGCAAAGCAAAAAATCTCCAAAATAGACTTAAAAGCTATCTAAACACTAACAATCTCTCAAATCGAATCAGAAGGATGGTTAGTAGAATATCAAATATTGAAGTAATTATTACTGAGACAGAAAAAGAAGCTTTGTTGCTTGAGGCAAACTTAATAAAAAAACTTAAACCTCCTTTCAATATACTTTTACGAGATGATAAATCATTTCCTTATATTTTTATTAATCATGAACAAGAATTTCCACAAATTTCAAAACATAGAGGAAAACAAAAATATAAAGGAAAATATTTTGGTCCGTTCGCAACAATTAATTCACTAAATTATACTCTGAAAATATTACAGAAAGTTTTTCTACTAAGATCGTGCGACGATACTATTTTTCAAAATAGATCTAAACCATGTCTTCTTTATCAAATTGAAAGGTGCAGTGGTCCCTGTGTTGATTATACATTAAGTAAAAAAGAGTATTTACAAAGTGTTAAGAATGCCGAGCACTTTCTTTCAGGTCAACATAGCAATTTACAAGAGGAGTTATCTTCTAAAATGGATGAAGAAAGTAAAAGTCTTAATTATGAAAAAGCAGCTAGCTATAGGGATAAGATAGTTGCACTAACCCAGATTCAAAGTCAGCAAAACATAAATCTTTACGATGTAAAAAATACTGACGTGATTTCAATTTCAAGAAAAGGTAATAAATCATGTGTTCAAGTATTTATTTATAGATCAGGTCAAAATTGGGGAAATAGATCTTATTTTCCAAAACACAGTGATGAAGTAGAAACTTATGAGATCCTAGAGCGTTTTATTGTTGATTTCTATACAAGATATTCCCCTCCAAAAAATGTATTGTTAAACTTACCTATAAAAAATTCATCTCTAATCGAAACATCTCTTAAATCCATTTATAATTACAAGACATCTTTTTTTGTCCCTAAAAAAGGAAAAAAATTAGATATAGTGAATTATGCAAGTAGAAACTCAGAACTAGCACTTAAAAATCACATTGCACAGTCTCACTCTGACAAAGAGAATCTGAGCCAACTTTCAAAAGTACTCAATATCACTAAAAAAATAAAAAGAGTTGAAGCCTATGACAACAGTCATCTATCGGGCAAAAATGCAGTTGGTGCAATGATTGTTTACTCTGAAGAAGGGTTTGAAAAAAAATCATACAGAAAATTTAATATAGACTCATCAAAAGTAAAACTCGGTGATGATTACGGAATGATGAGACACGTCCTTGAAAGAAGATTTTCAAAAGAAGCAATCAAAAATTCTAAGAAATATGAAAAATTACCTGATTTATTGGTTATTGATGGAGGTAAAGGCCACTACGATTTAGCTAAAGAAATCTTAGAAACTAAAGGTTTAAATGAAATGGAACTAATATCAATATTTAAGGGTGAGGGAAGAAAAGAGTCATTAGATCAAATAATATATAAAAATAAAAAAAACTTTATCGACAAAAATACTCCCTCCTTTTTCTTTATTCAGAGAGTTAGGGATGAGTCACATCGCTACGCAATCGGGGCACATAAAGCGAAAAGAAAGAGGGAAATGCATGCGTCAGAACTAGAACCAATAGAAGGTTTAGGACGAAGCAGAAGAAAATTACTTTTAAATCATTTTGGATCAGTTAAAAATATTAAAAATGCCTCAGCTCAGGATATGATGAAAGTTAGAGGAATTAGTAAGTTGCTTTCAGAAAAAATATATGCATATTTTAATGGATAATGTCTAAGTTACCAAATTTTCTCACTCTTCTTAGAATTTTTTTATTACCATTATTAATATATTTAATCATAGATAGTAATAGCTCATTTAATTTGGCAATTCTTATTTTGTTTATTGTTATTGCATTGTCAGATTATTTTGATGGGGTAATTGCAAGAAAAACGAATAGTACATCTGAATTTGGTAAAATGTTAGATCCTATTGCAGATAAGCTATTTGTCGTACTGTTAATAATTACATTTATCTACAATGACTATATTAATGAGATAAATTTAATTCCAGCTTATTTAATAATATTTAGAGAAATTTTTATCTCTGGTCTAAGAGAGTATGCATCTAATTTACCAGAAGTAAAAAAAATAGATGTTTCTATATTAGGAAAATATAAAACTGCTTTTCAAATTTTGAGTTTATTTTTGATCTTAATAGGAAGCATCTACTTAGATTTGCAGCCTCTATTAAACATAGGTATTTATCTGTTCTGGCTGTCAACTATAATTACGCTGATCAGCGCTTATCAATACTACAAAAGTATATTTTAAGTTAAGATCTCACGATTTCGTGATAATCCTGCATAAACTTAAAATTTTGGGTATTGTCTCCAGTATTGAATTTAATATCGTCAATAGACTGAATTGGAGTAATCTCTGCCGCGGTGCCTGTTAGAAAGGCCTCATCAAAATTACTAATTTCTTCTGGCTTTATATGACGCTCAGTTATATTAAAGCCTTGTTCTTTAACCATTTCAATAACAGTTTGCCTAGTTATACCATTAAGAAAACAATCAGGAATTGGAGTATGAATTTCTTTTCCTTTAATAAAGAAAATATTTGCTCCAGTACCTTCAGCAACATAGCCCCTATAGTCCAACATTAGGGCATCATGGTATCCTTTTTCCTCCGCAAATTCTTTTGACATTGTACAAATAACGTAAGGACCAGATGCTTTTGCTTCACATGGTGCCGTATCAGGTGATGGCCGTTTCCATGGTGAAGTTATTAATCGTAGGCCAGCTTTTCGATCTTCGATCTTAAAATATGATGCCCAATCATTCCACACTGCAATTGCAACATTAATATCAGATTTAGCAGTTGAAATTCCCATTTGCTGAGACCCTCTCCATGCAATTGGCCTAACATAACAATCTTCAAAATTCATTTTTTTAATGAGTTCATCTTTGGCCTCATTAATTTGGGACTGACTATAAGGAATTTTTATGCCTACAATTTCCGCTGATCTAAATAGCCTTTTTGTGTGTTCTTCAGATTTAAAAATCTTCCCTTTATAGGCTCTTTCCCCTTCAAAGACAGCACTAGCATAGTGAAGACCCTGAGTAATAACATGGCATTTTGCATCATTCCATTTGATAAACTCTCCGTTCATCCAAATAAAACCCTCTCGATTATCAAATGGTGCTATTTCCATATAAAATACTCTAATAAATTAAAAGTTTAATAACAGATAAATGGCTTGATTAATATATATTTTTCAGATTATTATGTCATAGTGGCTGACTTAAATACAATATCAAATAAATCTGCATCTCTACTTTATCTGCGTGAAGACAGAATCAAAAATTCATTAAATAGTTTTTTTGAAGTTGCAAAAATTCTGGAAAAAGAAATTTTAGCAAGCCTTGATGATAAAAAATTGGGTATAGCCGATATTAGATGTCTTTTAATAATTAATATTAAGCCTGGAATAACATTTAATGAACTACTAAAGAAATTGGATATAAGGAAACAAAGCCTTAATCGTGTACTCAGAGTTCTAATCAAAGAAAACTTAATTATTCAAAAAATAAACAATGAGGATGCAAGAAAAAAAAATTTATTTATGACAGATAATGCTAACAAGGCTTTAAACGAGGCAATAAAACCCATTATCAATTCACTTTCAAAAGCCTATGTAAAGTCTGGGGCTGGTTCAGTGCAAGGATTTAATCAAGTAATAAATTCATTTATAGAGGAACATTGATGAGTGAAAATAATCTACATATTCTTTTAGTTGATGATGATGATAAGATTAGAGAATTATTAAAGACATTTTTAGTAGAGAATAAGTACCTTGTATCAACAGCAAGTAATGCCGCTGAAGCAAAAGAGGTACTAAAATATATTACATTTGATTTACTTGTTATTGACATAATGATGCCTGGACAAAATGGTTATGAATTAACAAAAGAAATTCGTGAAAAATCGCTAATACCTATAATCCATCTAACTGCAATGGGAGAGACTGAAGACAGGGTCCATGGTTTAGAAATTGGAGCAGATGATTATTTGGGAAAACCTTTTGAACCAAAAGAATTGCTGTTACGCATAAATAATATCTTAAATAAAACTTCTATAAAAAAAGAAACTAAACAAATTCAACTTGATAATATTATAGTTGATTTAAAAAGTGGTGTGATCAAGGGAAAATCAACTGAACTATCTCTTAATGAGAACGAATTAAAAATATTGCGAATATTATCAAAATTTCCTGGTAAGTCATTTTCTAGAGAGGAGCTAATTACATCACTTAATTTTAATCAAGAAAGAACATTGGACGTATGTATAAATAGACTAAGAAAAAAAATTGAAAAAGACCCCAAGATTCCAAAATTTCTTAAAACTAAAAGAGGTTCTGGTTATGAGCTATGGATTGACTAAATGATTAAAAAAATTCTACCAACCAGTCTTTTAGGAAGAACAGTATTAATTGTTTTGTTCCCAATAGTTATGTTTCAATTAATAATTCTATCATATTACTATAATAGTTTGTGGGAACGCACACTCAACCGCCTATCAAGATCTGTTGCTATGGAAATAGAATTAATTTCTGACAGAATGCTCTCTAGTGAAATCAGGTTAAATCAGTATCAAGCCAAAAGTCAATTTGGTGATTACTTTCTAATGAATATCCAGGAATTGAGTGAATATGATTTGGAACAGTTAAAAGCCAAACAAAACGATAATCAAGTACTTGTCAGTCTAAAAAATGAATTGAGTACCAGAATTAAACATAAATTTTTTGTCATTGAACAAGATAACGAAACAGTCGATGTTATGATAAGCGCTTCAGAAAAAGTAATACATTTTAACTTCCCAATTCATCGTATTACAACCTCAAGAAACCATATATTTTTAGGGTGGCAGATTATTTCATCATTTATCCTTATTTTGATAGCGTATTTATTTTTGAAAAATCAAGTTAAACCAATTTCGAATTTGGCTAAGGCAGCAGAACAATTTGGCAAAGGACAAGAAGTAAATAATTTCAAAGTATCAGGTGCTCTAGAGGTAAGACAGGCAAGTTTAGAGTTTTTAAAAATGAAAAATCGAATATCAAGACAAATTGAACAACGATCTCTTATGTTGGCGGGAGTGAGTCACGACTTAAAAACTCCTCTCACGAGAATGAAGTTACTTCTTGAGTCAATAAAAGATAATAAAATCAAAAATGAACTTAATTTAGAAATAAATCAGATGAATGAGATGCTAGTAGAATATTTAGATTTTGCAGCTATAAATGAGTCAAAAGATAAATCTACAATTAATCCTATTGAGGCAATAATAAATATTAAGAATGATATACATTTTATAAAACATGAAATTAACCTTGAAATCATTAATGATGAAGAAGTTTTTGTAAATGAGAATATTTTTTCTCGTTCAATTACAAATGTATTAAATAATGCTATTGTACAATCTGACAAAATAATAATTAAAGCAGATATAAACAAAAACCTAATTAAAATAAACATTCATGACAATGGAATTGGTATACCTGATAGTGAAAAAGATAATGTATTTAAACCTTTCTATAGAGTAGACCAAAGTAGAAATCAGAATGTCTCAAACTCTGGATTAGGTCTAGCTACTACTAAATCCTTATTGAATTCAATTAATGGAAAAATATCACTGCACGACAGTTATTTAGGAGGTTTAGAGGTTGCGATTGAAATACCAAATTAAGAAATTTTACTCAATTCTCTAGATCTTTTTGTTGCTTTGTTGACAGCTCTTGTAAGAAGACTTTTTAATCCTTTATTGGAAGCAAGAATACTCAGCGCGGCTTCAGTGGTGCCTCCCTTACTTGTCACCTTTTTCTGTAAATCAGAAGGCTTTTTTTGCCCACTTAATAAAAGTAATATTGATCCTAAGAAAGTCTGTAAAACCATACTGTCCGAATTTTTAAACCCCGATTTATTAGCTATCTCAATGAGAGAATTTATAAAAAGATATATGTATGCTGGACCACTTCCAAAAATTGCAGTGAAATCATCAATTAAATCTTCTTTTTTGGTTTCACTGACTTGCCCCAATAAGGACATGAAATCAAAAATAGGTTTTTTTTGTTTCGTTTTTATTTTTCTCTCAAAATATACAATTGTGGTACCCATATTAACAGATACAGGAGTATTAGTCATAGCTCTTACAATGCCTGATGTTTTTTTGAAGACTTTATTTAAATCTTTTATTTTTTTACCAGCAACTACGGAAACTATAATTGAATTACCAAGTCTATTATCTTTATCTAATCCATTCAGTGTTTTTAATTGATTAGGCTTAACAGCAATAAGTGTGATTGTAGGTTGATAAAGATTATTAATTTTATCTATGCTATTTTTTATTTCAAAATTATTTGATCTTTTTAATTTTTTCAATTCACCTGACTGATTCTTTTCAATAACCACGATTTTTTTTGATGAAATTCGGTGGTTAAATAATGACTTGATCACAGCAATTCCCATATTACCAGCGCCAATTATTAAAAATTTTTCTTTATTTAAACTACTTGCAGTGTTTTTTTTCTTTGGCATTATTTCTATCTTTTTTAAACTTTTTAATTGTTTTGTATTCATCATTGATCGCTTGTGAAAGCTCAAAGCCTTTTGTAACAAAGTTAATAAATTTATTAATTAAAACTTTCCTTGTGATCATAATTAGTGATAAATATATTTTAAATATTATTCAAAATTAACGTGATTTATCTTAGTTTTCCATCTATTAGTCCAGTTTTTTTTTCGATAGGTCCTCTTGATATCCGTTGGTACTCACTTGCGTATATTGTAGGATTTATATTTGCTTGGAGATACATTAAATATCTCGCTTCAAATAAAGCAGTTTCTCATAGTAATAGCATCAATGAAAAACTAATTGATGATCTGATTTTTTATTCAATAATTGGATTAATTATAGGAGCACGATTGGGATATGTGATTTTCTATAATTATGATTATTACTCTGAAAATCTAATTGAGATATTATATCTTTGGCAAGGAGGTTTATCCTTTCACGGAGGTTTGCTTGGTATTGTTACAGCCGCCATAATAATTTCAAAACTCTATAAAACTACTTTTTTCGAAATAAGCGATTTGATATGTGTATCAGCTCCTGTTGGAATATTTTTTGGCAGAATATCTAATTTTATTAATGGCGAATTATTTGGTAGACCTTCAAATTTTCTTATTGGAATGAAATTTCCAAACGCTGACAACCAGTATCGTCATCCAAGTCAATTATATGAAGCTTTTTTAGAAGGACTTTTATTATTTATAATTTTAAATATTTTAATTTTTAAATTTAAAAAACTTAAAAAGCCTGGAATAATTTCAGGTATCTTTCTGATGCTTTATGGATTATTTCGATTTACCGTTGAATTTACACGCGAGCCCGATATCCAATTAGGATTTGTATATCATTTTCTTACAATGGGCATGATATTATCTTTACCAATGTTTCTTGCTGGAATTTTAATTTTAGTAATTAAAAGCATTAAAAATGATACAAGATAAAATTTACGATGCTTTAAAAGAAAGTGCATTTCTCTATCTAGATGATTTTATGAATATTTCATTAAGAGATGAAGAGCATGGATACTATACGTCTAACAAAGCTATAGGCAAAGATGGAGATTTTGTTACTGCGCCTGAAATTTCTCAAATGTTTGGTGAAATAATTGCTGTAAAAATATTAAACCTCATTCATGTAAGAAACATAAAAAAGTTTAATTTAATTGAACTTGGACCAGGAAGAGGCGCTCTGATAAACGATATTACTAGAGTACTCAATGCTTTATTAGATGAAGATGTCGAGTATACAATTCACTTTAATGAAATTAATAAATTCTATATTCAAAATCTAAAAAATAACTATCCCAATTGTAAGATACATAAAAATTTCAATTCATATCCCAATGAATTTTCAATAATAATTGCAAATGAGTTTTTTGATGCGTTACCTACGCGCCAATTAATGAGTAGGAACGGAAATATTTATGAAACGGTTATTAAATTGGATCAAAAGGATAGTCTAAGATTTGACTTTATTAAGCCGAGACCAGATATTTCTAAATTTGTAAAAAATATACAAGACCTTAAGCATCTTGAGGTAATTGAATTTTCTCCTGAGACTAATTTAATCTTTCAGGAATTGATCAATTTCTTGCTTATGAATAATGGTTTTTTCTTACTAATTGATTATGGATATATTAATCTACCTAAGATAAGTACACTTCAGTCAGTTAAATCAAATAAAAAAACTGATTTTCTTGATAACCCAGGTAATCAAGATATCACATATCATGTAGACTTTAATAACCTACAAAATATTTTAGAAGAAAATAAAATTGATGACTTTATAATAAATACTCAATCTAATTTCCTTCGGCAAAATGGAATTTTAGATCGAGCTAATATCTTAATTAAAAAAAATCCAAAGAAAGAACAGCAAATAAACGAACAGTTGGAAATACTTACCAAAAGAGAATATATGGGAAATTTATTTAAAGTTTTGGAAATTAATATTTAATGTTTTTTACAAAAAATCTCTCAAATATAGATCATTGTTTCTTTTCAAGATTGGGTGGTGTTTCGCAAGGAAGATATAAATCATTAAATTGTGGAAAAGGATCAAAAGATGAATATGGTGCTATTGAAGAAAATTTAGTAGCTATTTCTAGTTATTACGGTTTAAAAAAGTCTGATATTATTACTATGCATCAAACACACTCTTCTAATGCAATAGTTTTAGATAGCAGCAATAAGTCTGAAATTTTAAAATGTGATGGGATTGTTACTAAAGAAAATAATAAAATCTTATCAGTATTAACGGCTGATTGTGCTCCATTATTATTTTATGAAGTGAAAAATGAAATAATAGGGGCTTGTCATGCAGGCTGGAAAGGTGCCTTGAATGGTATAATTCAAAATACAATTTTACAAATAACCAAGCTGGGCGGAAAGAGAGATAATATACGTTGCAGTATTGGCCCATGTATAAGACAAAAATCCTATGAGGTAAGATTGCCTTTTTACAAAAATTTTATTAAACAAGATCAAGATAATGAGAGATTTTTTCAAAAAAATCATAATAATAGATATCTGTTTTCACTTACTGAATTCATTCTCAAGATACTTTCTGATGAGCAAATTACTAACCACGAGATTGTTGATGTCGATACTTTCAGCGAAGAAACATTATGTTTTAGCTATCGCAGAAATTATAAAAAAAATATAACCGATTATGGTAGAATGATTTCAACAATTGTTATAAAAGACAGATAAATTATGAGAATTATTGCAGGAAACAGCAATTTACCTTTATCTAAGAGCGTCGCAGAATATCTTGGCGAAAACCTTACAAATGCTTCTATTACAAGATTTGCTGATGATGAAGTTTATGTAGAAATTAAAGAGAACATTCGTGGTGAGGATGTATTCGTAATGGAGTCTCTATCTTACCCAGCGAATGATAATATAATGGAACTACTGGTGATGATAGATGCACTGAAAAGAGCTTCAGCAAAAAGGATTACTGCTGTGATCCCTTATTATGGATATGCACGTCAAGATAGAAAACCAGGGCCAAGAACCCCTATCTCTGCAAAATTAGTTGCAAATTTAATAACAACTGCTGGAGCAGACAGAGTGCTTACTTTAGATCTTCATGCTGAACAGATACAGGGATTTTTTGACATACCAACAGATAATTTATTTGCAGGTCCAGTGTTTTCAAAAGACATAAAAGAGAAATATGAAATTAGTAATCTAGTTGCAGTTTCTCCTGATATTGGTGGAGTAGTGAGGGCAAGAGCGATTGCAAACAAGATCGGAGCCTCAATTGCTATTGTTGATAAAAGAAGACCCAGAGCAGGTGAAAGTGAGGTAATGAATATCATTGGAGACGTAAAAGGAAAGGATTGTATTATTCTAGATGATATCATTGACTCAGCAGGAACAATTTGTAATGCAGCTGACAAAATTATAGATTTAGGAGCTAACAGTATCACTTCATATGTTACGCACGGAGTTTTAACAGGTAAGGCCTTAGAAAAAATTAGTGCATCAAAATTGACTGAACTAGTAATTACTGATTCAATCAATAATCAGGAAAAATTAAAAGCTTGTGAGAAAATTAGGTCGATTAGCATCTCAGATTTATTGGGCGAGGCAATTAAGAGGATATCCGAGGCGAGCTCAGTATCAAGTCTATTTGAATTTTAATTTATATACTTGCCATATAGGTAATTTTAATTTAATACCAACCACATCATTATGAGCAAAGAAAGTAATTTAAACGCTGAAATCAGGGATGGATCTGGTAAATCCGCTGTAAAAAAAGTATTAGCTGCAGGTAAGATTCCTTCAGTCATGTATGGTTTAGGTGAAAACCCTGTAAACATTTCATTAGATAAGATTACAGTTCAAAAAGAGATCAATTCTGGTGGTTTCCTAACTAGAATATTTTCACTTAACATTGATGGAAAGAAAAGCTTAGCAATTCCAAGAGAGGTTCAATTTGATCCACTTTCTGATCAACCTATACACATTGATTTTTTAAGACTAGCTGCAGACTCAAAAATTACTCTAGACATTCCTACTAGGTTTATAAATGAAGAGTTATCACCTGGATTAAAACGAGGTGGTGTTCTAAATGTTAATAGACGTACTGTTCAACTAAGTTGCCCTGCTAATAATATACCTGAAGAGATAGTTTTCGATCTAGAGGGTTTAGAAATAGGTGACACAATCAGAATTTCTGCAGCAAATTTAGGTGACGGAATTTCTCCAACAATTAGTGATAGAGATTTCACTGTAGCATCTGTTGCTGCACCTACTGTTGTAAAAGAACCTGAAGCTCCTGCAGAAGGCGAGGCTGCTGAAGGTGAAGCTGCTGAGGGTGGTGCCGCTGCTGAAGATAAAAAAGATGCAGCTCCAGAGGCTGATAACAAAGAAGAAAACAAAGATAAAGAATAACACTTTTTCTTTTACCTATTTTGATATTTATATATCTTCAATCTTATGATTGCATTAATCGGACTAGGGAATCCTGGCACAAAGCATAAAAATAATAGACATAATGTGGGCTATTTATTTATCGATCAGCTTTTACAAGATCATGATGATGTAATGAGAGAAAAGAAATTTGATGGGGAGTTGGCATCATTTCTTATTGGAAAGAAAAAAATATACACCTTTAAATCCAATGATTATATGAACGAGTGTGGTAAAAGTATTGCAACTTTCTTAAACTTTTTCAAAATTAAATCAAATTTAACTTATGTTATTCATGATGATCTAGATATCACTTTAGGAAAAATAAAAATCAAGTTGGGGGGTTCTTCCGCAGGTCATAATGGGCTCAAATCAATAGATAGTAAAATTGGAAAAAATTATAATAGAATAAGAATAGGTATAAATCATCCGGGTAATAAAGAAATGGTTAATAAACATGTATTAAGCAATTTTAAAAAAAGTGAGTTAGAAGTTATTAATGAATTAAATATAAAAATGTCTGAAAATATAAAAATATTATTGGATGGAGAAAAATCCAAATTTATTAATAATTTAAAATAATCGATCATGGGATTTAAGTGTGGAATTGTTGGATTGCCAAATGTTGGGAAATCAACATTGTTTAATGCATTAACAAAGAAAATAGCCGCTGAAGCAGCAAACTACCCTTTTTGTACCATTGAACCAAATGAGGGTACTGTAATAGTGCCTGATACAAGAGTAGAAACTCTATCCAATTTAGCAAAATCAAAAAAAACAATACCAACATCTCTTAGTTTTTACGATATAGCGGGTTTAGTTAAAGGTGCCTCTAAAGGAGAGGGACTCGGAAATAAATTTTTATCTCATATTAGAGAAGTAGATGCAGTTATTCATGTGGTTCGCTGTTTTGAAGATACTAATATTACTCATGTAAACAATAAAATAGATCCTGTTGATGATATTGAAACGATTAATACTGAATTAGTTCTATCCGACATTGAACAACTCGAAAAAATAAATAAAGGACTAGAAAAACTAGTAAAAAAAGGTGATAAAGAAGCCAAATTAAAAACAGAGGCTTTGAAACTTCTACTTAAACACTTAGAATCAGGTCAGCCTGCTATTTTAATGAAGAATTTGAATGAAATCTTTGCGCATATAAAAGAGTTCAACTTAATAACAATCAAGCCAACAATTTACGTATGTAATGTTGATGAAAATTCAATAATTGAAGGTAATGAACTAACTTTAAAAATTGAAAATTTTCTAAATTCTAAATTAATTAAGATTTCAGCAGAAATTGAGTCACAAATCTCGTCTTTAAATGAAGACGATCAAAAAGATTATCTTGAAAGTCTAGGATTAGATGAGTCTGGCTTGAATAAGGTTATAAAAGCTGGATATTCGACTCTTAACTTAATTACTTATTTCACTGCTGGCGAACAAGAAACAAGGGCATGGACGATCGAAAATGGCACTACTGCACCAAAAGCTGCAGGAAAAATCCACACAGACTTTGAGAAAGGCTTCATTAGAGCTGAAACTATATCATATACAGACTATTTAGATTGTGAAGGAGAGTCAAAAGCGAAAGAACTTGGAAAGATGCGTAGCGAAGGTAAGGATTATGTAGTACAAGATGGTGACGTAATGCATTTTTTATTTAATAATTAATCATGGACCATAAACTAGAATTTCCTTCATATGAAGAAATGCACGAAAAAGCAGTTAAGCTTGCGCATCTCATAAAAGAAAAAAACATTAAATTTGATAAAATGGTTGTTGTCTCTCGAGGTGGATTTGTACCTGCTTCAGTTGTCGCTTACACTCTTGGAATTCAGGACGTAGATATTGTTTCCATACAAAGTTATATCCATAGAGAGGCTGGAAAAGCAATTGTTCACAGAGCTCCGAAAACTGATGAAGTTGTACTCGTCATAGATGATATTGTTGATAAGGGCGGTACCGCTAAAGCGCTAAAGGAATACATGCCTAATATGCACTTAGCTGTAATATATGCGAAACCAAGAGGTCTGCCTCTAGCTGATACATATGTCGAGGAAATTACACAGGATACTTGGCCTGTCTTCCCCTGGGATGAGGAAGACAAAGCCAATCATTAACTAAACTAGAAGATAAAGTATAGAACCGATAATACTCCAATTACAATCGAACCAGCATTTAGGTCTTCATGTCTACCACTTAGTGCTTTAATTACAACGTATGCTATAAAACCAAGTGCAATTCCATGAGCAATACTGAATGTAAGAGGCATCAATACTGCCGCTAAAACTGCTGGAGCATATTCACTGACATCATCCCATTCTATATCCCTTAGGTTTTTCAAAAAGAATGTTGCAACAAACACTAGAGCTGGAGCAGTTGCAAACGCAGGAATACTTTGAGCTAATGGTGCTAAAAATAAACAGATTGCAAATAGAAGTGCCACAGCAACCGCTGTAAGTCCTGTTCGCCCACCTTCTTTAACGCCTGCTCCAGATTCAATGTATGATGTAGTATTGGAAGTTCCAACTAATGCACCTATTGTTGTAGCTGTGGAGTCTGCTAAAACTGCTCTACCTATACCATCAACGTTTCCGTCTTGGTCAACTTTACCAGTTAAATTGGCAACTGAAGTAAGAGTTCCAGCGGTATCGAAAAAGTCTACAAAAAGAAAAGCAAACGCAACACCAATAAAACCTGCTGTTGCTACAAGACTAAAGTCCATTGAGAACGCATGAACAGCTGGGGGAACTGATCCCACAACTCCATCAATTGCGCTTACACCGCTTACCCAAGCAATAATACTTACTGCAAGTATACCTATGATGATTGATCCTGGAACACCGCGCTTATCTAAAATTGCCATAATTGCGAATCCGACGGCAGCTAATATTACAGGCATTGAACTTACATCACCTAAACCAACTAGAGTTGCGGGATTATCAACAACCACACCAGCATTTTTTAATCCTATGATTGCTAAGAACAAGCCTATGCCCGCCCCTACGCCAAACTTCATACTTTTAGGTATGCTATTTATTATCCACTGACGTGCTGGTGTTACAGATAAAATTAAAAACACTATCCCTGCAATAAACACTGCAGCAAGAGCCTGCTGGTAAGTATAACCCATTCCAAATACAACTCCGAAAGCAAAGAAAGCGTTTAAACCCATACCAGGCGCTAGGGCAATCGGCCAATTCGCCCATAGGCCCATTATTAAACAGCCAACTACAGCAGCTATGATTGTAGCAACAAATACACCGCCAAAATCCATACCAGTTCCCTCAGTAGATAAGATGGCTGGATTAACGACAATAATATATGCCATTGTTAAGAACGTGGCTAAACCTGCCAGCAACTCAGTTTTTACACTGGTACCGTTCTCTTTTAATTTAAAAATATTTTCTAACATTAAATTCCTCCGTTTAGTAAGAGTTTAATTTACATTACCAAAATGAAGTAATCGAGATCGATAAAATGTTTCTGTGGATAAGGATACTAATAATTTACTTAAAATTATTTTTTTAAATAATTGAAAATCAATTGTTTTTAGGAAATAGACTAATGAGTATCTTTCCAAATTTGTCGATTAGTGAAGTAGAGTAATACAGAAAGAATTAATAAGTATGAAATTACCTTAAAACCGATTCTTTTTCTCGCCTCTAGCTTTGGTTCTGCTGCCCAAGTAAGAAACATTGTGACGTCACGTGCCATTTGTTCTGGCGTTGCAGTTGTTCCATCTGTGTAAACTACAGCATCCTCATACAATACTTGAGGCATCGCTATTTTTTGGCCTTTTGCGTACTCATTGTAATAAACGCCATCATCGAGTTTAATATCACTTGGTGCATCAACATAACCCAACAATAAAGAGTACAAATAGTCTGCTCCACCATGTCGTGCTTTAACCATTACGGATAAATCTGGCGGATAAGCACCGCCGTTTGCAGCTCTTCCCTGTTGTTCATTCTCATATGGGCTAACAAACTTGTCAGATAATATTGCAGGACGCATTTCAACTTCTCCATCGGCATTTGGAGCAGCTTTTACTTCAAATGCTGCTGCCATTGCTTTAGCTTGAGACTCGCTGAATTCAGGACCACCCTCTTCAATTAGATTTCTATAACTTAAAAGGTTCATTGAATGACATCCTGAACAGACTTCGGTATAAACTTGATACCCTCTTTGAAGCGACGCTCTCTCAAATTTTCCTAATGGTCCTTCAAATGACCAATCAGGATGCATAGGCTCTTTCATTTCACCAGCAGCATGTAATTGAGTAAAGCTAAAGCTCAGTAGCAATGAGAAAGATACAAATAAATTTATGATAAATTTCATATATCAATAGCTAAGCACTGGCTCCAGAGGCAGCGGCCTTCATCTGTCTTTCCTCGGGAGAAAGAACAGGCTCACTCAAGCTCTTAGGCAAAGGTTTGGTTTTTTCAATATAGCCAAGTAGAGGTAAAATAATTATAAAATGAGCAAAATAATAAGCGGTAGCAATTCGTCCAATAATCAGAAATAGACCATCAGCAGTCTGAGCCCCTAGATAACCAAGCAATATTACATTAGCAAAGAAAAGCCATACAAACTGTCTATAGAGAGGTCTGTATTTTGCTGACCTAACTTTTGAAGTATCCAGCCAAGGTAAGAATGCTAAAATAGCAATTGCAGAAACCATTAAAATTACTCCGCCGAGTTTATCTGGTACGGATCTCAAGATTGCATAGAATGGAAGAAAATACCATTCTGGGACAATATGTTCCGGAGTTTGCAAAGGATTAGCTTCAATATAGTTGTCAGTATGTCCAAGTAAATTAGGGACAAAGAATACAAAGCCCGCGAATACAACTAAGAATACAACAAGTGCAAACATATCTTTTACAACGTAATGAGGATGGAAAGGAACTGTATCTTGAGAGCCTTGAACAACATTAATACCCTCAGGATTATTATTACCAGGTACATGTAGTGCCCAAACATGAAGTATAACTAGGGCAAAAATCAGGAAAGGCATCAGGTAATGTAATGTGAAAAACCTAGTTAAAAGTGGGCTACCAACAGCATAACCTCCCCACAACCAGTTAGTTACTGACTCACCTACCAAAGGAATTGCACTGAATAAATTTGTTATAACTGTAGCTCCCCAGAAACTCATTTGGCCCCACGGAAGCACATACCCCATAAAGGCAGTAGCAATCATGAGTAAAAATATAAACACACCAATTATCCAGATTAATTCTCTTGGTTCTTTATATGAGCCGTAAAATAGAGATCTTGCCATATGAATATACACCGCCATAAAAAATAGTGATGCACCGTTTGCATGTATGTATCTTAATAACCACCCATAATTAACATCTCTCATTATATGCTCTACACTTGCAAAAGCTAAGTCGGCGTCAGCAACATAGTGCATTGCTAGGACAAGTCCTGTAATTATTTGGGTAACAAGGCAAAAAGTTAAAATTCCCCCAAATGTCCACCAATAATTTAAATTTTTCGGCGTTGGATATGGAAGTAAATGTCCATAAATTAAGTTTAAAAGTGGTAAACGGTCATTAAACCATCTTCCAACAGCTGATTTAGGTGCATAATTTTCGCTCATACTTTTTTATCCAATTTTAATAGTAGTTTCGTTTAAGAATACATAATCCGGAATCTCAAGATTTGTAGGTGCAGGTCCCTTTCTTATCCTACCTGATGTATCATAATGAGAACCATGACATGGACAAAACCAACCATTATAATCACCTTTTTGTCCAAGCGGCACACATCCAAGATGGGTACAAATTCCAACCATAACAAGCCATTCAGGATTTTGTGCCCGATCGCTATCTTCCTCTGGGTGCGGTAAATCAGCTAAATTCACTTTCTTTGCCTCATCAATTTCAGCCTGTGTTCGCCTTCTAATAAATACCGGTTTACCCCTCCACATCACAGTAATGCTTTGTCCAGGTATTATGGGCCTTAGATCAATCTCAGTTGATGCTAACGCTTTAACTGATGCATCAGGGTTCATTTGGTCAACGAAAGGCCATGCTAATGAAGCGGCTCCCGCAGCTGCAAATGCACCTGTAGTGACATAAAGAAAATTTCTTCTTGTAACTTGTTTTTCTGACAATTTAATATCCTTGAGTTATATTGCTAATATACTTGTAAATCGTCGTTTTTTAAGGGAAAAAGGCAATCTGAAGTGCTAAAAATTGTGTCATGATGACGCATATATTAGGATTAAAAAGTTATAAAATATCAATTAGATGAACTTAGCAATTTTTGAACCTGATATACCTCAAAATACTGGAGCAATGGTGAGGATTTGCTCTTGTTTCGGCGTCAATATTGATATCATTCATCCAGCCTCATTTGCAATGTCGGAAAAATCTCTAAGCAGAGTTGCAATGGACTATGGTAGAAATATTAATTTAACAGAGTTTGACGATTGGAAGCACTACGAGAAAAATAGAAAAGGAAGAAAAATACTGTTGTCTACAAAAGGAAAACTTAGTCACTATGATTTTGAGTTTAAGGGTAATGATAATTTAATTGTTGGAAGAGAAAGTGCGGGAGTACCAGATTACGTTCACAAACAATCTGACCAAATAATAAGAATACCAATGAACAGTTCCGCAAGATCTTTAAATGTTGCCGTGTCTTCAGCTATAGTTATTTCTGAGGCAAACAGACAGTTAAAACTATTTTGAGATGTTAAATAAAAAAAAGATAACTAAAGCATGGTTCAAGGGATTGCAGGATCTAATCTGTGAGACTGTACTTGAACTCGAAAAAAAAAATGGATCAAAAGCAAGGTTCAAAACTAATAAATGGAAAAAAGGTGAATATAGAATAATTAAGGGAAATGTAATCGAAAAAGGCGGTATAGCATTTTCAAATGTAACAGGTACCTTTCCAAAAGAATTTGCAAAACAAATTCCAGGAACTGAAAAGAATAAAAAATTTTGGTCCACAGGAGTATCTGTAGTGCTTCATCCAGCAAATCCAAAGGTTCCTGCATTACATTTCAATACTCGGCACATAATAACGGGTAAAAATTGGTTTGGTGGCGGTATTGACGCCACTCCATGTTTTAAAGACGCTAAATTAAAGAAACAATTTCATAATAAATTAAAAACAATGTGTGAAAATCATAATAAATCTTATTACAAAAATTATAAAAAATGGTGTGATAAATATTTCTATTTACCCCACAGAAAAGAAATAAGAGGAATTGGCGGAATATTTTTTGACTATAAAATGGATGATTGGAAAAAAGATTTTGATTTTGTTAAGGACGTTGGCCTAACTTTTAATGATATTGTAAGAGAAATAATAAGCCAAAAAATGAATGAAAAGTTCACAAAAAAAGATAAAGAAATTCAGTTATTGAAACGTGGGAGGTACGTGGAATATAATCTTTTATACGATCGAGGAACAAAATTTGGCTTAAACACCGGTGGTAATATTGATGCAATTTTAATGTCAATGCCTCCTAATGCTAAATGGAAATAAAAATGGAAACTGAACCAATTACATCAAATGGCGCAAAAAAACTTCAAGATGAATTAAGCGATTTGATAAATAATAAAAGGCAAAAAGTAATTCAAGCCATTGCGGAGGCGAGAGAGCACGGCGATTTAAAGGAAAACGCAGAGTACCATGCGGCAAAAGAGGAGCAAGGTCACATTGAGGGTCGTATTCAGGAAATTCAATTACTATTAGCTAATGCAGAAATCATTGATATTTCAAATATTCCTAAAAATCAAAAAACTGTAGTCTTTGGTGCAACTGTTGAAGTTGAAGATATTGATAATGATACAAAGACAAAGTTTCAAATTGTTGGTGATGATGAAGCAGATATTGAATCGGGTCTGCTATCTTACAGATCACCTGTTGCTAAAGCATTAATTGGAAAAGAAAAAGGCGATTTCGTATCAGTTTCAACGCCAAAAGGAGAGAAAAACTACGAGATTAAGAAAATTTTATATAAATAAAAAAATTATTTTTTTGATTGAACGATTGCTTTAAGCCTCTCAATTAATGAAAACTTATCGTCAATAAAATCATTTTCTGCCCACCAGTCTTCAACCTCTTTTAAGATGTCTCCAACCATTGGGCCTTGAGATATTCCCATGTTTATTACATCTTTGGCTGTTAGAGCAAAAGATGGCTTCTCCCAGCTTTGAGCAACTTCATATAGAGATCTCCAATTTACTTCATTTTTATTATTTGTATCCTTAGCCCAATTAACAAGAATTTGTTTTTGAAAACCGTCACGACCTAATAGATAAAGTAAATATCTAACTTCTTTCATTGACATGTAAGAAACGATTTTTTTATTCAGTGTGCTTAATTTCAATAAGTCAGTAGAGTCTGATTTTGATAAAGGTAATTTTTTTATGATAGTATTCGCTTTATCCAACGAGTTTTCAATTAGAGTACTTAATCTCAATATTGGATCAATTGAAAGGGATATTCTACTTTCTATTTCAATTAAATTTACAAATGCATCATTTATGCTAGTGCCATCAAAATAAACATCAAGCAAACCTATTTCACTCATTGCAGATATTGCATGATTTGGAGCATTTAGACTTAGAATTGACTTTAGTTCATTCCATTGCCTTTCCTTAGAAACAACTGATAACTTATCAAGATTTGCTTTTATTGTTTTCATCACCTCTGCGTCAGGAGATATATCGCCGAATAATGCTAAAAAACGAAAATACCTTAGTATTCTAAGGTAATCTTCTTTTATTCTTTCATCTGGATTACCAATGAAACGAACGACTCTGTTTTCTAAATCTGTTTTACCATCTTTAGGGTCTATTAAATTTCCACCCTTATCTAAATACATTGCATTTATGGTAAAATCTCTCCTTAAAGCATCTTCCTCTAAACTATT
Organism: uncultured Pelagibacteraceae bacterium; assembly: GCA_902526005.1. Lineage (GTDB taxonomy): Bacteria > Pseudomonadota > Alphaproteobacteria > Pelagibacterales > AG-422-B15 > CACNXQ01. Next base: position 63,943 of record CABZIW010000003.1, on the reverse strand, counting down.
TGAGAATGAGACTTGAGCATGTCTTCCATCAGTAAAAATATCGTTTCTAAAAGTTGTAATTTCAAACTTTCTTTCATTAATTATTGCTGTAACCGTTCCATGATCTATTCCTACATCAATAAATTTAATATTTTCTTTATTGAGTATTTCGGTAATAGTCTTTGGTTTCAAAGAAGTAGCAAAATCAATATCTGTGATTTCCCTATTTAAAAGTGCGTCTCTGATAGAGCCCCCTACAACATAAATACTGTTTTTTTGATAGGTTTCAAAAAGATCAAAAACTTGCGCAACATCGTTTTGTTCTAGGATTGATGAAAATCTACTCATAAGACAGATTATTTATATTATTTTAGAATTTGATAAAGATTAATCAACATTCCAGCAGTTGCTCCCCAGATATTGTAATCTTTATAAGGTAAAACGTAATAGTCATATTCATATTTTTTATTGTTTACCTCATATGTGGCACTTTCTTTCTTATGATTGTTTGAGTCCATTAAGAATTCTAAGGGGAGAAAAAATATTTCATCCACTTCATTTTGATTTGCCTTTAAATAGGAGTAATCAGATACTATAGATACAATTGGCATGATCCTAAATCCTGTGCCAGTTATATATACATCAAGATTTCCTAACACATTTACATCATCAGACCTTAAACCAACTTCTTCGTTAGCCTCTCGTAAAGCAGTTTCTATTGGAGACATATCATTTTTTTCAATTTTACCTCCAGGAAAACTAATTTGTCCTGCATGATCTTTTAAATTATCCAGTCTTTTAGTTAATAATATTTTTACTTCATTATTTGAGTAACATATTGGTACAAGTACAGCTGATGGATTTAGTTTAGCTTTATCTTTTTCAACTTCTGCTAGAGGGTGATGATGTCTTGTTAAAAAATCATTCGTAAGTATTTCAAAATACTCATGAGATATCTTCTCTGGACCATCAAATAAACGCCTCAATTTATCTAAAGGCATCATTCTTTTTCAACTTCATGAATGTTGAAACATTCACCCATACTTTCTATAACTAAGCATTTTTTATCATCAACTATCTTCTCCTCTGCAAGATCCACTAATTCATAAAAAACTGATCTAGATAAAAGTGCATGGAGATTTTTTCTGATCAGGATATAAGGTGACGGTTCTGAATTTTCTCCAATTTTAATTGTTAATGGATTCTCTTTAGAGAGAAGAATTTCTTCATTGAGATTTGTTTTAAATAAATAACCAGTTTTACTACTTATCTCAACTTTATTAAGGGACACAGCAACAAACGGTGCATCTTCAACCTGAATTCTAACTTTCTCAACGGGTGTAACTAAGTAGTAGCATGCATCTTCATCTAATCTTAATATGCTTGAGAAAAGTTTAACCATCGCAGGTCTTTTTATTTCAGAGCCCATGTAAAACCATTTTCCATTTCGTAAAATCTTCATGTCAATATCACCACAAAATGGAGGGTTCCATTCTTCTACAGGCGGCAGTGATTGCTTATTTTTTTTGCTGAAACTATAAATTGTTTCTAGTCCTTTTAAATTTACTGGATTATCGTTCATGCTTCACTTGAATTTATAATTAATGGATTTATCAATATTTTTCATTATAAAACTTCAATAATCTTTTTAATTAGATAATATTCTCAAGATAAAATTAATAATTTTGGAGGTATACTATGCAAAGTGTGGATGTAAAGGATTTAGAAAATTATAAAGGTAAAGATATGGGACATTCAGATTGGATGTCAATTGATCAAAATAGAATAAATTTATTCGCAGATGCAACTGATGATCATCAGTGGATTCATGTTAATGAAGAAAAAGCCCAAAAAGAACTTCCTACTAAAAGCACAATTGCACATGGTTTCTTAAGCCTTTCTCTATCAGTACCGTTGGCTGGTAAAATCTGGACAGTTACAGGGGCCAAAATGATGATTAATTATGGCTTAAATAAAGTAAGATTTATTAATATGGTTCCAGTTAATTCCCGTGTGAGAATGGGAATAAAAATTAAAGAGGTAAACAAATTGGATAACGGCGGAACGCAGGTAATCAGTGAGGCTACTCTCGAAATTGAAGGACAAGACAAACCAGCGTATGTTGCAGAACAAATCATGGTAGCATTTCCTTAAAAATGAGTGATAAATCATTTCCTGATCCAGATGCAAGTTCAATTAATTTAAACACTGAGATAATTAAGCTTTTAACCTGGAACGTATGGTGGAAATTTGAAAACTATAAGCAACGAGAAAATCTAATCATTTCTGAAATCAATAATTCTTGTCCAGATATTTTGTGTCTACAAGAAGTGTGGGAAGAAACTGATGAAAGTCAGGCTAAAATAATCGCAGATCAACTTGGATATAACTATATCTTTGAAAAATCATTTGAATTTGATGGTGTTGCGTTTGGAAATGCAATCATTACTAAATTCCCAATCAATTCTCACCATACTGTAATGTTTGAGACTGAAGCAGAGAAAGATGAAAAAAGATTTTTGCTTCATCTCTCATTAAAATATAAAAGTGAGACGATAAACGTTATTTGCACTCACCTTAATTATAAATATGAACATCAGCAAGTAAGAGAAGATCAAGTAAATCAAATAATAGAATACATTAGTAAATTAGAACAATCAAAATTCCCTATAATTTTGTGTGGAGATTTCAATGCGGATCCAGAAAGTGATGAAATTAGAAAGATTACTGGTTTAACTAAGCCAGTAAACGATATCGTTTTAAGAGATGTATGGAAATTAACAAATAGAAATGATCCTGGTTACACTTGGTCAAACAGCAATGATTGGGCAAAAAAAACTTTAGAATATAATCGACGAATTGATTATATATTTTTAGGTAAACCTGGACCTAATGGTCTGGGTCATCCAATTGAGTGTAACCTTGTCGGCACAGAAAAAAATAAATTTTTTCCAAGTGATCACTTTGGATTACTGGCTCATTTGGTCGGTATAAACTGATGAGTATTTTGTTATCCATTTTTTTAGGTGGAGGCGTCGGAGCTTTATTGCGTTTTCTTATAAGTGAACAGACTGATCGATTATTTTTAAGTTCATTTCCATTTGGAACAATAGTTGTCAATGTTCTTGGGGCATTTTTGATGGGATTAGTCGTTAGTTATTTTGCAGATAAAGTTAATATATCTCAAAATATAAAAATGTTTTTAACTATTGGTTTCCTTGGAGGTTTCACGACCTTTTCAACTTTTAATTTGGATTTTTATCAATTATTCAGCAACGGAGAAATTTTAGCCTCGTTTTTATATCTGTTTGTGACATTCACATTTACAGTTATAGCTTTTTATCTTGGGCTAAGTTTATTCAAATTTCTTTAAATTATTTATTACGTCTTCTTAACATAAATTCAGCAAGCCCATCGTAACCTTTCTCAATCATCATTTTCGCTGATGCAACATTTTGAACTTGATCAAGAGGCTTTATTTGATGAGCAACAACTGTGGTATTCATAAATTGTGCAGCAGAACAAATGGAGATAATTTCGGATATAACTTTTTCATCAAAGCCATATTCTAATATAGCAGCTACATCTTCTTCATTAATTGAGCGAATGTCTTCATTTACTTTGTGAGATAATTTTAGAATTGGCTTATACTTAGCTTCTATTTGTGATTGTTCAATATCATTCATAAAATCTAGGTCATTCTTGTCTCTTAGAATTTTCTTTGATATTTCAACATGAATATTCTTGCAGTACCCACAGCCGTTTAATCCTGAGACATAGGCGAATATCATCTCTTTAATATGTGTTGGTAATAGTGTTTCTTGTCTCATTAGAGACTCTAAATAAGCCACATAATGTTTCTGATAGCCCCAGTTATCTAAAAAGACATCATATACTGATTTATACTTACTTAAAAAATTACTCATATTTTTGATCCTAATTGGCTGGGGCGGGAGGATTCGAACCTCCGAATGCCGCTACCAAAAAGCGGTGCCTTACCGCTTGGCCACGCCCCAACGCTATATAATTATTTAATTTAAGAAAAAGATTTTGCAATCTTTATATTAACCTCGTTAAATATGTCCACCAATTGGGGTGTTCTTCAGATATCCTCTGTATTGCTTCCTCCGCCTTTTGTTTATCTTCATAAACAGTAAAATATGCAGAGCCACTTCCTGTCATTCGTTCATACTTACAATTTATATCATTATCTAAATATTCTCTTATTTTTTTCATTTCTTGATTAGCAAGAAGTGCCGTTTTTTCCAATTCATTTGATGTACCTTTTAGAATTCCATCTAAGTTAGTATCTTTATTGTATGAGAATTTTTCTCCACTTAAATTAGAATGTTTATTAAAAATATCCTTAGTACTATTTTGAACATTTGGAAATACAATTAGAAAATGCTTATCCGAATTGATTTTTAACCTTTGATCAACATTCCCTTTTCCAGAAATAAGTGCAGATCCCTCATCAATAAAAAATTCAATGTCTGACCCAAGATCTCTTGCAATTTCAGTTGAGCTTGAATTATCTAACAAATTGGATCTTATTAAATATTTAATTATTTCTGCGACATTCGATGAACCGCCACCTAAACCCGATCCCACTGGTATATTTTTTACAACATGAATAGCAAATGATTTCTGCTTTAAATAATTCTTATCAATTAAATAATTAAATAATTTAGAAATATGATCATTGGATCCCACTTGGTCTCCAAAAGGGCCATTATATGAGATACTAAATGAGCTTTCATCTTTTATTCTTATCTCATCATAAAGATCGATCCTTGATAACACTGAGTTTAATTCGTGAAAACCAGTATCAAGTTTGTCTACTACATTTAAGAAAAGATTTATTTTTGCGTAGGATTTTATGGTATTTAACAACGTACTTAAATTCCTTTAAGTAGTTTGATTTTAACTTTGTCCTCAAATATATTTTCCTGATCTAAATCTATGGCTTTCTGCCAATAAAAACGTGCTTCAAGTTCATTTCCCAGCTTCCAGAGCACATCACCATAATGATCATTTACAGTTGGATCGTATGGCATCATATCTAAAGAAAACTCCAACAAAGATAGAGCTTCATTATACTTACCAACTTTAAAATAATACCATGCAAGGCTATCAACTATGTATGGATCGTTTGGTTTCAATTCCATTGCTTGTTCTATCATAACTTTAGCCTCGGATATATTTTGATCCATATCGATATAAGAATATCCTAGATAATTGAGAACATCTGCTTGATATTCAGATAGTTTCAATGATCTTTTTAAATTCTTTTCAGCTAACTTCCAATTTTTAGAACGTTCATAAACAATTCCAATATTAAAGTAAACTTCCCAAATGTTTTCTTTATCAAATTTTTTACCAAGCTTTAATGCATGATCATAGTTATCAATTGCATCAGACCAATTCTTCTCATAGCGGTGATAATTTCCTAGTGAAAGGTAAGCTTCAAAGCTATCATCAACCTCCACATAGGTATTTAAATTTTGAATTGCTTTTTCATTGTTGCCCTCGTAGCTATATGCATCTGAAATTTGAATTGCGGCAAAATTACCGAGATAATGCTTCTTTGGAATATAACTCAGCACCTCTCTTGCTTTATCATGATTTTCCAACTGATTAAGAAAAGAGGCAAATATATACTTGATCTCATGTAAATTAGGAGAGGTGTCAATTGCTAGTTGATATAACATATGTGCGAGTTCTTCATTTAAATCCTCAATCAAAAGCTGTGAATTAAATAAAACCACTCCTATTCCTTGAAGAGGGTTGTGAATAATCCTATTTTTATTTGAAGTTAAAAATTTATTTTGAAATTCTTCATCATATGAAGACAAAAACTCATCTGCAAAAGCATCTTTCTTCTCAGTCAAATTATTTCGATGTAGAAAATTATAATATAGACGTAAAACGTATAAATCTCTTTGTACTGATAAAGATTGGTCATAAAAAACCTCCGCTAATTCAATCTCATCAGCATAGTCATAAATTAGTGCTTTATGCACAAGTGTTAGGTGTTGATGTTCGCCTGTGGAAATTAAATCGATTAGCGCCATACTTTTATCTATTGTGTTGCTATCGGCCCATACCCAAGCTCTAAGCAGTCTTACAAACGTGCTATCAGATAAATTCCCTCTCCAAATACTTGCAAAACTTTGATCAGCAAAACCTGGCTTATAAGAGTTTAAGTAAGAAATCCCATTAACAAGATGACCTTGTGGTGATTGATTATTCATACAACATGAATTCACATTTTTATCACAGCCTGCTTTTGCAAGTTTGAAAGAGTAGTTATTTGCACTAAGCAAATCTCCATCCAAGATACTAAGCAACAACAGTCTATCTAAAGCAAGTAAATCGTTTGGATTCGATCTGTGCAGCCTTTGATAATATCTCTTAGTTGTGCTGTAGTCATTTGAGTCACTAGAAATTTTTGCAACCAAGTAATCGCCCACCTGAGGCGGAATAAATTGTGCTGCATGAAGATTAATGCTTGCGATGTTAAATATTAGTAAAAATATAATTGTTCTTATAAGCATAGACTTATGCTTTACATATTCGCATATTTTGGGCCACCGCCACCCTCTGGTGTTACCCAATTTATGTTTTGAGACGGTTCTTTAATATCGCATGTTTTGCAGTGTATGCAGTTCTGACTATTAATTACAAATTTTGGATCTGAACCATCATCATTTCTATGAACTTCATAAACACCTACTGGACAGTACCTTTGAGAAGGCTCATCAAACTTTTCCAACGTGTAACTAATTGGTAATTCTTTATCCTTCAATTGAAGGTGAACAGGTTGATTTTCAGTATGATAAGTTCCAGTAAGAAATACCGAACTAGCCCTATCAAAAGTTAAAACGCCATCTGGTTTTGGATAATTTATTTTTTTTGCTTCTTTTGCATCTTCTAACGTTTCATGATCAGCATGTTTATGCGATAGAGTAAAAGGAAGCTTTCCCATAAATAACCACTGATCGATTCCTGTAAGTAAAATACCAAGGATATTTCCAAACCTTGTAAAGAAAGGTTTAACATTCCTAGCAGATTTTAATTCGCTATAAACCCAACTCTTTTTGAATAAAGCCTCGTAACAAGATAGATCATTGGACTTACCCGAAAGGAATTCATTAATAGCTTCAGCAGCAATCATTCCACTTTTCATGGCAGTATGAGTTCCTTTTATTTTTGGCATATTTAACGTACCGGCATCACAGCCAATTAATAATGCGCCAGGCATGTGCATCTGAGGCAGACTTTGTATGCCACCCTCAATCAATGCTCTGGCACCATAGGAAACTCTTTTTCCGCCACTTAACATTTTTTTTATTGCAGGATGTGTTTTAAACCTTTGAAACTCTTCAAAAGGTGACAAATACGGGTTCTTATAATCAAGTCCAACTACATATCCCAAAAATATTTGATTATTTTCTGCATGGTAAACAAAACTCCCTCCATAGGTTTTATTGTCTAAGGGCCAACCGGTTGAATGAAAGACTAAGCCTTCATCATGATTTTCTTCAGGTACCTCCCATATTTCTTTCAAACCAATTCCGTACTGTTGTGGGTCTGAATTTTTTGCGAGTTCAAACTTCTCTATTAATTGCTTACCTAAATGGCCTCTACACCCTTCAGCAAATACTGTTGTTTTTGCGTGTAGCTCAATACCAGGCTCATAGGAATCTTTTTTTTCATTATTTACGTCCAGTCCCATGTCATTTGTGGCCACGCCTCTTACTTTTCCATCTTCATCGTACAAAATTTCAGAAGCTGCAAAACCAGGATATATTTCAACTCCTAAGTTTTCAGCGATTTGTCCAAGCCATCTACACATATTCGCAAGGCTAGCAATGTAGTTTCCTTTATTATGTTGAACAGGTGGTAATAAAAACGAGGGAACAGTAAAGTGAGACTTTTCAAAAAGAAATAAAAACTTTTCTTTTGTAACTTTTGTTTTCAGAGGACAGCCGTCTAGAGTTTTCCAATCTGGAAGTAGCTCATCAAGAGCTCTTGTTTCAAATACATTTCCACTTAATATATGAGCGCCAACCTCAGATGCTTTCTCTACAATGCAGACATTAATTTCTGGGCTTATTTGCTTGAGTTTTATCGCGGTTGAAAGGCCCGAGGGACCTGCACCTACGATTACAACATCATACTCCATTGATTCTCTTTGCTGAATAGTATCCATTATTAACTATATATTTAGTTTATAGGTATTATAATTCAATTTGTTTATGACCAACGCAAAAGTTCAAAACACACTGAAGCAGCTCAACCAATTAAAGATGAGTGGGGTGAATGAAAACATTGGAAATAAGCCAAAAAATCGCTACGGAAATAAAAAATCATCGAAATCAAAAACTAGTGACAGCTCTATATCTGTTAATAACTCATCGATTGAGGATCAAAAAACTATCAACTCACTAGAATCATTAGATTCATTAAAAGACTTCATGGCAAATTATGACAAATGTAAGCTTCACGAAAGTGCAACAAATATGGTGTTTTCTGATGGAAACCCAAAAGCAGAAATTATGCTTATTGGTGAAGCTCCAGGCCATGATGAGGATATTCAAGGAAAACCCTTTGTTGGTAGAAGCGGCAAACTCTTAGATAAAATGCTTGAGGCGATAAACCTTAATCGAGAAAAGGTATATATTGCAAATATTGTACCTTGGAGACCTCCTAATAACAGACGGCCCACTGATGAAGAAATAGATATGTGTCTGCCAATGATTAAGAAACACATAGAGTTGATTAATCCTATAGCAATATTGCTATTAGGATCAACAGCGACTTATGCACTTATTAGAAATACTGAAGGTATAACAAAGATTAGGGGTAAATGGGTAGATATTGAAATTAATAAAAAAAAATATCCCACCCTACCCACTTTCCACCCTGCTTTTTTATTAAGGCAACCTGGACAAAAAAAATATTCGTGGGAGGACTTAAAAAGTCTTAAGAAAAAAGTTGAATCATAATTTTAACGATCAAATCAATTTGTTGGATTTTGAAAAAAATTTCAATTGTCCAGTTGCTGGTGTTGATGAGGTAGGACGTGGTCCTTTAGCGGGACCAGTAGTGGCAGCAGCAGTAATTTTGGATAAAAACAACCTTCCTGCAGGTATTAGAGATTCAAAAAAAATATCAAAAAATAAAAGAGAAATAATTGCAGAAAAAATTAGATTAAACAGTCATTATGCATATGGAGAGGCGTCAGTAGAAGAAATCGATAATTTAAATATTTTACAAGCTTCGTTACTTGCAATGAAAAGAGCTATTGAGTCTCTAAAAATAGTACCATCAATGTCTCTTATTGATGGAATATATACGCCTAAAGTTGATTTAAAATGTAAACCAATTGTTAAAGGTGACAGTAAATCAATTTCAATTGCTGCAGCTTCAATTCTAGCCAAAGTTTACAGAGATAAGATTATGACCAATCTTGCTGACGAATATCCTGAATATTCATTTGAAAAAAATGCAGGGTACGGAACAAAAGAGCACCTTTTGGCTCTGAAGTCTCATGGAATTACCCCTATCCATCGAAAAAGTTTCAAACCAATCTACAATATATTGAATTAAGAAAATAAATTAAGTCATTGATTCTAAATATCATTGACCTCGATTCTATTTTGAATCATATTACTGACCATGAAATCGGTCGATGAAAGTCTTATGGCAAAGACTAATAAAATTTTATGCGGTGACACAGTTGAGGAGTTGAGAAATTTACCCGACAATTGTATAGATCTAATCTTTGCCGACCCTCCTTACAACTTGCAATTGGATCAAGAGTTGCTTCGACCTAATAATTCCAAAGTCTCAGCTGTTGACGATGAATGGGATCAGTTCGAAAGTTTTGAAGAGTACGATAATTTTTCTGGCCTTTGGCTCAAAGAAGCTAAAAGAGTGCTTAAACCAACAGGAAGTATATGGGTGATAGGCTCATATCATAATATATTTAGGATTGGTTATATAATGCAAAATTTAGGTTTTTGGATTTTAAATGATGTTATTTGGCAAAAAGCAAATCCAATGCCAAATTTTAGAGGAAAAAGATTTACTAATGCTCATGAAACTATGATTTGGGCAAGTAAAGATAAAAACTCAAAAAAATATACATTTAATTACGAAGCGATGAAGTCACTAAATGAAAATATGCAGATGCGCTCAGACTGGTTCTTACCTATTTGCAGTGGCCATGAAAGATTAAAAAACAAATCAGGAAAGAAAGTACATCCCACGCAAAAACCTGAGGGATTATTACATAGAATAATTGTTTCATCTTCAAATCAGGGTGAACTTGTACTTGATCCTTTCTTTGGAACAGGAACAACTGGCGCTGTAGCAAAAAGGCTAGGAAGAAAATACATTGGTATTGAAAAAGATAAAAATTATATAAAAGAAGCCAAGAATAGAATTGAAAAAGTGAGTATTTATGAAAATAATGCACTAACGTTAACTCAATCTAAAAAATCTGAACCAAGAATACCTTTTGGTTGGTTAATTGAACGAAAACTGATCGAGCCTGGAACAATTTTATATGATCAAAAAAGAAAATACTCTGCAAAAGTTAGAGCAGATGGTTCTGTTGTTAGTGAGAAAAACTCTGGATCAATTCATCAAATTGGCGCAGAAGTTCAGTCTGCAAACGCGTGTAATGGTTGGACTTTTTGGCACTTTGACGTTGAAGGCGAACTCAAACCGATTGATATATTAAGACAAAAAATTAGATCTGAATTAAATTAAGCAGATTAAGTGCCTTCTTACTCATCGTTGTGACCGCATATTTATTTAATTTTTTTAAATCCACCCACTTTAAATCATCCTCATTAAATTGGATCTGACTGTTATTAATATTGGATTTATAAACGGTATTTTTGAGATCAATGTGGCTAAAGGAGTGTTTGAATTCAACATTTGTTTTTTTCCATTTAGCATTTGGTATAGGGGTACTCTTTTTACTAAACTTTACTGGTTTCACTTTCCAATTAGTAGATGGAATTTCCCATTGATTTGCAAGAATCTTTTTACCAGTTCTTTTCTTTAAAAGAATTTTAGAATTATTATGAATTGTAAGAAATGAAATACAATTTAGCTTCTGTTTTAACGGCTTACTTTTTATAGTTGGAATAAGATCTACCGTATTTTTTTTATGGGCTGAGCATTTACTCTTGAGACAGCAATTGAGACAGTCTGAATTTTTAGGCTTACATATTATTGCCCCTAACTCCATAACTGCTTGAGTGTAAGACCTATTTTTCGAATTGGGACAAATTCTTTCGGCAATTTCAGAGATTTTTTTTTCAAAACTTTTATCATTGCCACGAATTTCATAATACCTTGCTATTACTCGCTTTACATTTCCATCAATTGCTACCGCTTTTTTATTAAATGCAATTGAACTTATTGCGGCAGATGCATATTCCCCAATGCCGGGCAATTTAATTAAATTAATTTTATCTTTTGGTATTTTTCCGTTGTAATCTTCATCTATAATTTTTACAGTTTTTAGCAAGTTTTTTGCTCTTGAGTAGTAACCTAGACCTTGCCAAAAAAGTAAAACGTCTTCAATTTTTGCGTGAGATAACTTTTTTAATGTTGGCCATTCATTAATAAATTTTTTGAAATATGGTACTACTGTCGCCACTGTCGTTTGCTGCAACATAAATTCACTTACAAGAACTCTATATGGATAATTCTTATGTCGAATATTCTTTCTCCAGGGTAGTTCTCTTTGATTTTTTTCATACCACTCAAGTAATTTATTTGAAAAAAATTTGTCTTTACTTGTCATTTTCGTGTTACTTTATTTTTTATGTTTAAAAAGAAATTAAGAGGCCCTCAAATATTATCAAATCTTCTTCCAGAAGAAGCAAAGAAAATTCTTAAATCAAGAGGTTTTTCAGAGTTAGAACTCTTAGCAAATTGGGAGAGAATTGTAGGCAAAAAATTTGCAAAATTAACCGTCCCTATAAGGCTTAAAATAGGAAAGAGTAGTGAAAAAAATAATGGTAAATTAATTGTTAAAATTGATAGAAGTGTGGCTTTTGCGTTTGAGCACGAGCGAGAGAAAATAATTAAAAAAATTAATCTTTTTTTTGGCTATGAAGTGATCAACAAAGTTGAAATAATACAAGCATCAATTAAAGTTAAAAAAACAATTAAAATCAATAAATTAGAAAGTGATATTAAGAGCCAAAGTAAGAATTATGATGAACTAAAAAAATATCCTGATCTTAGAAGAAACTTTGAAAAAATCGCTTCAAAAATTTTAAAGTCCTAATTCAAACAAAATTTTCTGCTACTCCAACAGAGTAATAAATCCTATTAAAATAAGGAAAAATTGAGTATATTCAACATGTTGTATATATATAAAAAAAACAAGCAAAATATGGGTTTTAAATCTAATTTTTTATTCAGTACTAGTTTTATTGTATTTCTATTTGCGTTGATGTTTCCAATTAATGGATTGTATGCCAGCAGTACATTAAAGGGTATGCAGTTAGGTGATAGCGACGCACCAGTGAAAATTATTGAATATAGATCGCTCACTTGCAGTCATTGCGCAGACTTTAGTAATGACACCTTTGCAGAAATTAAAGAAAATTATATCGATAAAGGTAAAGTGAATTTTGAATTGAGACCTTTCGCTCTCAATGCGATTGATCTTAACGCTTTTAAATTACTTCATTGTGTTGATGAAAATGATTTTTTTGCAATGGACAAAATTTTGTTTAAAGATCAAAAAAAATGGATTGTAACTAATCAGAGCGATAAAGTACTAGAAAACAGCACTAATGCACTTAAGAATTACGGGGCCCTATTCGGCGTATCTGAGGAGGCGTTTAATAGCTGTATGGAAAATGAGAATATTACCGATTTTATACTGGAGCAGCGCATAGAGGGTGTTGAGGAGTATGATATATCTTCAACTCCAACTTTCATAATCAATGGTGAAATTTACGCAGGTAATATGTCGATTAATGAATTTGATGAAATAATTGAAAAAGAAATTAATTAATGAAATTTAAAAAAATAAAAATTTTAGGTTTTAAATCATTTGTTGATCCTACTGAATTAGACATCGATGAGGGATTAACAGGCATAGTTGGTCCTAATGGATGTGGTAAATCAAATGTTGTTGAGTCCCTAAGATGGTGCATGGGAGAAACCTCTGCAAAAAGCATGAGAGGTTCAGGAATGGAAGATGTAATTTTTTCTGGTACATCAGATAGACCAGCAAGAAATAATGCTGAAGTAACAATCTATCTTGATAATGAGGAAAGAAACGCGCCGTCTGAATTTAATGATCAAACTGAAATTCAAGTTAAAAGAAAAATAGAAGTTGAAAAGGGATCAGATTATAAAATTAATGGTAAAGACGTAAGAGCCAGAGATGTACAAAGATTATTTGCAGATTTATCTACAGGAGCTCACTCTCCATCCTTGATCAGCCAAGGACGCGTAGGTTCATTAATAAATGCTAAACCTATAGATAGACGCTCGGTATTAGAAGAAGCGGCAGGAATATCTGGGTTACATTCGCGAAGACATGAAGCAGAGCTAAAATTGAAAGGCGCAGAAACTAATCTTCAAAGGGTTAAGGATTTGATGAAACAATTAAATAATCAAATCAATAGTCTTAAAAAACAAGCTGAACAAGCTGAAACCTACCGCTCAGTATCGTCTGAAATTAACAAATTAGAGGGTATAGTTTTATTCCTAAAGTGGACATCTTTAAAAGAATCTTATGAAAAGTCAGATGAGAATTTAAGATCAAGTGAGTCTCAAATCCAAAAATTTACGTTGCAGGTAACTCAGGCTACTAATGAACAATTAAGAGCCAATGAGAAAATTAAGCCTTTAAGAGATAAAGAGATTGAGTCTGCGGCAAAATTAAATCGTATTAATCTCGAGAGAGAGTCATTGGATCATGAGGAAGAACGAATAAAAGAAGAAAAAAGAAATCTTGAAAACGTGATTCAACAAATAATCAGTGATAGTGAGAGGGAGCAGTTTCAAATGGAAGATGCTAAAAAAGACCTTGATTTACTTAATGCAAGAAAAGATCTCTCTAATAACGAAGAGTTTCAAGAAATAAACAATGAAACAATTGATCAGCTTAAGTCAGAAAAGGATACTTTGGAAACAGAGATTTCAAATCTTGAGCAACAAATAGAACAATATAATCAGATTAAAAATTCTAAAAGAGATGATTGGCAAGACACTTTGATTAAAGCAGAAAATTTGAAATCAAGGCAATCAACTTTAAAAGACGTAGAAGGTTATGATGATCCTGAGAAATGGACAAATATATTTAAAGAAAAATTTTACAATGATCTTGGTGAAATCAGTGAAAAAGTGGATCAAGCAAGCAATATTTCAGACGAAGCTAAGGCAAATTATGACAGAGCAAGTAATGAGGCAAAAAATGCAGCAACATTATCAATGGAATTAAGAGAAAAACTTAGACAAAAAGACGTTGAACAAAAACAAAGTGATTGGACATATGAATTTCAGAGATTGAATAAAACAATTAAGTCATCTCAAGAACAAATCGAAACATTGCAAAAAAGAAAAATAAAAACTGAGCAAGAGCTAGAGAAAATCTCTAATCGCCCAGAAGAAATTGCCCAGAGAAGAGGTCAATTAATTGAAACAAAAGGCTTTGCGGAGACAGAAAGACAGTTTGCAGCTGATCGTTTAGCTGAAGCTGATAATGAATTAAAAAAAATTGAGACTAATTTAAGAAAAGCCCAAAATGATCTCGCTAACATAAGAGAGTCTAAAGGAAGAACAGAAGCAACAAAAGAATTAGCTGAATCAAGATTAAAAGAATTAGAATACGAGTCAAAAGAGAAATTTAACTGTATTCCTAGTGAAATTGTAAATTCTCTCTCTATATCAGATGATCTTGAAACTATGAGAGCTAACCTCGAAAGAACTGAGATGAGACTTGATCGACTTAAGCAGCAGCGTGAAACAATGGGTGCTGTGAATCTAAGGGCAGATTTGGAAACAAAAGAAATAGATGAAGAACTTAAAAAAATGACCACTGAAAAAGAAGATTTAGAAAACGCAATCAAAAAAATGAGGGAGTCTATAGAAGATTTAAATAAAGAAGGTAGAACAAGACTGCTTGGAGCGTTTAAAACTGTAAACACACATTTCAAAGAAGTTTTTGTAAAATTATTTAACGGTGGAAAAGCGCACCTTGAACTTATAGACTCTGATGATCCACTTGAAGCAGGGCTTGAAATGATGGTAAGTCCACCAGGTAAAAAACTTCAGTCAATGTCATTATTATCTGGTGGGGAACAGGCACTAACAGCATTATCTCTAATCTTTGCTGTATTTTTAACAAATCCTTCGCCAATTTGTGTACTTGATGAGGTTGATGCGCCACTGGATGATGCAAACGTCGATAGATTTTGTGGTCTTTTAGATGACATTACAGAAAAAACGAATACCAAGTTCTTAATTATAACTCACCACGCGCTCACAATGTCGAGAATGGATAGATTGTTTGGAGTAACCATGGCTGAACGAGGCGTCAGTCAAATTGTCTCTGTAGATCTTAAAAAAGCTGAAGAGATTGGAGCTGTTGCCTAGTATATTGAAGATGAATAATGATGCTAATTCTCTTGAAAATAGAATAAAAAAAGCAAAAGAAGGCCAGTCTATTAAAGAAGCTAAAGCCCCCAAACCATTTGGTAAAATCATGAAAGTAGTGGTTGAAATTGTCGCAGCAATGGCTGTTGGACTAGGAATTGGTTTGCTGATTGACAATTATTTTGATACAAGACCCATCTTCACATTAATTTTCTTTCTCTTAGGTAGTTCAGCAGGAATTCTTAACGTTTTTAGGGTTGCAAAAAGTCTTCAAAATAACTAAAAAATATATCGATGGCTGCTGATAATCCTATAGATCCTATACACCAATTTGAAATATCAAAAATTGCAGATATCCAGTTAGGTGGTATTGATATTTCATTTACAAACTCTTCTTTATTTATGGTATTCGCGCTCGCTGCAACAATGACACTATTTGTTATTGGTCTTTCTAAAAAATCAATCATACCAAACAGAATGCAGATGTTATCAGAACTTTCTTATAACTTCATTGCGAACATGTTACGAGACCAGGTAGGTGATCAAGGAAGGGTTTATTTTCCGTTTATATTTTCATTATTTATGTTTATTTTCTTTTGCAATTTTATAGGTCTAATACCGTATACCTTTACTGTAACAAGTCACTTAATTGTAACTTTCGCTTTTGCTGGTCTCATATTTATTGCAGTCACAATAATCGGCTTTGTAAAAAATGGATTAGGATATTTAAGAATTTTTTATCCATCTGGTATTCCAATTTTTCTAGCGCCTCTCATTGTTCCAATTGAAATCATTTCATACTTATCAAAACCTATCAGTTTATCAGTTAGACTTTGTGCAAACATGCTAGCAGGTCACAGCATATTAAAAATATTTGCAGGATTTATTGTAATGCTAGGCTTTTTAGGATTTGCACCATTAGTTTTTTTGGTCGTGTTATATGCATTAGAAACTCTTATTGCGGCACTCCAGGCATATATTTTTACAATTTTAACATGTATATATCTTAATGATGCCCTTCATCCGGATCATTAGTATTTACAACAACGAAAGGAAAAAAAATGGAAGTAGAAGCAGCTAAACTTATCGGCGCAGGATTGGCAACAATTGGAGTTGCAGGTTCAGGAGCTGGTATCGGAACAGTATTTGGGGCTTACGTCTCGGGTATATTTAGGAATCCTTCAGCGGCACCACAGGCGTTCGGGCAAGTTCTATTAGGATTTGCACTTGTTGAGGCGATTGCTTTATTTGCTCTTGTAATAGCTTTCTTAATTTTATTTGGATAAGAAAAGTGAAAATCTTATTAAAAGCTTTTCTATTAACTGCGCCAATTAATTTTGTATATGCTGCAGAGGGCCAGAAATCTGCTGGTCTTCCGCAGATGGATATTGCGACATTTCCATCTCAATTATTTTGGCTTGTAATTACGTTTTCACTTTTATACCTGTTTATGTGGAAATTTGTAATACCAAGGTTAGGTGCAACAATTGAAGAAAGAAAAGATAAGATTTCAAATGACATCAATGATGCTGATAATCTTAATACAGAAGCAACTGATATATTAAAAAAATATGATGAGCAAATGGCAAATGCATCACAAGAGTCAAATGAGATTATCACTAATTCTAAAAAAGCAATGCTTGATCATTTAGAAACGCTTAAAAAAGAAAATGAAGAAAAAGTTAACTCCCTAATCTCTGAGTCTCAGGCTAAAATAAAAGCTCAACAAGAAAAATCTAAGATTGAAATTAGAAATGCAACGTTAGATACCGTTAAAGCTATTGTGTCAAGATATATTGAAAATATTCCTTCAGATGAGGAAATAAATAAGAAATTAAACTAATGCTAGGAACTATTTAATGTCATCATTCTTTTCAGATCCATCGTCTTGGGTATTAGTAGCTTTTATAATATTTGTCATAATTGTGCTTGTAATTAAAGCGCCATCAATGATTGCGAAACTTCTTGATGGTGAAATTGATAAAATCAAATCTGAGTTAGATAATGCCCGAAAATTAAAAGAAGAAGCGAATTCTCTTTTAGCCGATTACGAGAGAAAGGTTCAGTCTGCCGATGAGGAAGCAAAAGCAATTATTGATCAAGCAAAGGAAATTGCAAAGAATCACGAAGAAGAGTCAAAGTTAAAAGCAGAAGAATTTATTAAAAGAGCCGAACAGCAAGCCATAGAAAAGATATCAAGGGCAGAAAAAATGGCTATATCAAAAGTTAATGACGAGATTGTAAATAACTCAGTAAATATTGCTGAGAAAATTATCTTAGAAAACATCAACGACCAAAGTGCAGATAAGCTTGTAAAACAATCAATCGATCAAATAAGTAAACTTAAGGTATAATTTATTATTTATATCTCTCTTTCTAAGCTATAAATAAATTATGGCAGTCTATACGCACATATCTAGAGAAGAACTGGATCTTTTTACTGATCACTATAGTATTGAAAATGTTCTTGAATTTTCAGGTATAAAAGGTGGTACTTCTAATTCAAATTATTTACTAAAGACTCTAGAAAAAAATTACATACTTACTATTTTTGAAGAAAGAACAAATCAAGATAATCTTCAATTCTTTTTTGATCTAATGAATCATTTGAATAAAAACAATGTAAAGTGCCCTGAGGTAATACAAGATAAAAAAGGAAATTATTCAAACTCAATTCAAAATAAGAAAGCTGTAATCACATCGTTCTTAAAAGGTAGATCAATAGATCAAATTAAACCAATACACTGTGCGTCTTTAGGCTCCACTATCGCAAGAATGCATAAAGAATCAGCTAGACTTGAAATGACTAGAGAAAATGAGCTTGGATTTGTAAACCTCAACAGCTTAATTCAGACTTTAAAAAATTTTGACAATAATATTAACGCGCAGGTAATCGATTTGATCAATGAAGAATATACTTTCCTATCTGGAAACCTTGGTCATAGTTTACCTTCAGGTATAATTCATGCAGATCTTTTTCCAGATAATATTTTTTTTGAAGGTAATGAGGTTACAGGTATAATAGATTTTTATTTTGCATGCACCGATTATTATGCTTACGAAATTGCCATCTGTCTAAATGCATGGTGTTTTGAGCCAAATAATAACGAATTCAATCCAACAAAAGCAAAACATTTATTGGGCAGTTACAATCAGTTGCGAGAATTTTCAGAGGAAGAAAAGAAAGCTTTACCTCTTCTTACAAGAGCATCATCTCTAAGGTATCTACTAACTCGTTTAATCGACTACTATTCGCATGATGATAATGAACTGATCCTTAAAAAGGACCCTAATGAGTATCTCACTAAACTCCAATTTCACCAATCCGTTAAAAAAGTAGGCGAATATGGCCTCTAAAAAGGTTGTTATGTACACCGATGGAGCTTGCTCAGGCAATCCGGGCAATGGAGGTTGGGGAGCTTACATTGAAATTGATGATAAGAAAATTGAGTTAAGTGGATCTGAAAATAACACCACAAATAACAGAATGGAATTAAAAGCAGTTATTTATGCTCTAGATTATCTCAATGAAAAAAGAGACATAATAATTTTCACTGACTCAAAGTATGTCATGCAAGGTATTCAGGAGTGGATAAAAAAATGGAAAACCAATGATTGGAAGACTGCACAAAAAAAAGACGTAAAAAATAAAGATCTTTGGGTTGAATTAGACAATTTGACCGATAAACACTCGATAAAATGGGAGTGGGTGAAAGGTCATTCAGGTGATTACGGAAATGAAATTGCTGATAAACTGGCGGTCGCTCAGATAAAAAGATAAATTATAGTAAATCCATCATTTTATTTGCTCCACTTACATCAACTTTACCACCATCAACTTCGACAAAAAACTTTTCAATAATTCCATCATTGACAAGTAGTGAGCATCTTTTTGTCTTGATCGATGTTCCAAATGTATCGGGATAGTCTGTACCTAATGATTTTGCAAACTCAGCCTTACTATCTGATAAAAATTTTATTTTTCCATTTGATCCAGACATTTCCTCCCATGCTGACATAGTAAATATGTCGTTAGTTGCAAAACATACTATTTCATCAACAGCTTTTTCTCTAATTTTGTCGGCATTCTCTATAAAGCCAGGTAAATGATTTCGAGCACATGTTGGTGTGAATGCACCTGGTACACCAAAGATTACTATTTTTTTCCCTTTGCAGAAGTCCAATATCTTTAATGGTTGTGGACCTTTGTCCTTATCCATAAAAACTAAAGTTTCATTTGGTAATTCATTTCCAATTAAATCTGACATTTGACGACCATACTAAATTTATTCCTTAATACAAGATAAAAGTAAGTGGTCCTCCCACTTGCCATTGATTTTCAAATACTGTCTTACTAATCCTTCAATGCAAAAATTATTTTTTTCAAGCGTCTTTAAAGAACGCTCATTCCTTGGTAGGCACGCTGCCTCTACTCTATGTAAATTCAATTCATCAAAAATAAATTCTTTGATAAGTTTTATTGATTCACTCATTAAACCTTTACCCATCTTAGTTTCACAAATCCAATACCCAATTGAGCAAGATTGAACTACACCTCTTTGAACATTATTTATATTAATTTCGCCAATCAAATTATTATTATTTTTTTCAAATATCAGAAAGGAATATGCATTATCATCTAATGCAAGTTTTTCAAAATATCTTACTCTTTTTACAAATGAACTTCTTTCAAGTTCATTTGGTGACCATGTAGGTTCCCACGGTTTTAAATATCTTTTATTTTTTTCTTTTAATGAAGACCATGATTTCCAGTCTTTATAATCAGGAGGTCTTAGTATGACGTTTTCACCTTTCCTCTCAAATGTTATCTTTTTTGGATAATAAGTTGTTAAAAATGACACTAGCTTATCTGCTCCCTAATGAATTCTTTAATTCGACTTGTGTTATTTTCCATTTTATACATTTTTTCTTCAGCATCAAATAAGTAATTGTATTTACTCATTAAATTTAAGTCTTCACCTATTGATTTTTCAACAACCTCAGAAAATTTTACAGGGTGAGCTGTAGCCAAAACAAAATTAAGCCTATCCATATCTTTTTCAAATCTTGATGCATCCAGTCCTGTAGCAGTGTGGGGGTCAATAACATATGAAAAATTATCTTTCACGGATTTGATTGTGTTTTGAACGATATCCATCGAAGAACTATTCGAGCTAAATACCTCTCGAACTTTTTCTAAATTTTCCTCAGATATTGATATTTTTCCACTTTCTTCAAAATTTTCCATTGATACTTTTGTTTCAGTATTTGATTGTTTAAGTATATCAAAAAGTAATCTTTCAAAATTACTTGCTACCTGAATATCCATACTTGGGCTTGATGTTTTTATGACTGTTTTAGATTCATATACTCCTGACTTCATAAATCTATTTAGAATATCGTTTTCGTTAGTAGCCACTATTAATTTATTGATAGGTAATCCCATTTTATATGAAACATAACCAGCATAAATATCTCCGAAGTTACCAGTTGGGACAGAAAAATTAACTTTATTGGAAGCTCTTTCAGAAAAATTAATAAATGTATAAAAGTAATATACTGATTGAATGATAATTCTTACCCAATTAATTGAATTAACTGCTGATATATTATTATGCATACTATAATCTGTATCTTTCAAAATATCTTTAACAATTTTTTGACAGTCATCAAAAGTTCCTTCTACTTCACAAAGAAAAATATTTTCCTGATTAACAGTAGACATCTGCCTTCTCTGAAATTCTGAAATCCTACCCTTAGGATATAAACAGAAAAGATTTATGTTTTTACTTTTTTTTACAGCGTTGATAGCGGCTGATCCTGTGTCACCTGATGTTGCTACTATAAGATTTATTCTTTTCTTTTCTTTTTCTAAAAAATGATCAAAAAGAGGGATAAGTAATTGCATTGCGAAGTCTTTGAAGGCTAAAGTTGGGCCATTGAATAGCTCCACGATTATTTCGTTTGTATTAAGCTCCTTGAATGATACACAGCCACTTTCTGTAAAGTTATTTGAATACGCTTCTTTAATAATCCTCTTCAATTGATCGGACTCTATTTCGTCACCAATAAATGGAGATAAAATAATTTCTGTTAAGTCCTCATAACTTACATTTCGATTAATATCTTTATGATTTATATTTGGCCAATTTTCAGGAATAAATAGGCCTCCATCATTTGCTAAGCCAGCAAATAAAATTTCTCTAAACCCAAAGTAATCGCTGCCCCTTGTGCTTCTATACCTCATTTTTTTGCACCTTTTGTCTAATATAGTAGATATACATTATCATTATTACAAAAGACAACAAAAACCAGGTGACAGCATACTGGAGATGATTATTTGTTATATTAGATGGCTCAAATTCAATCAGAACATTATCAGAATAGCTTTGGTCTAATAATTTTATCATATACTTACTAGAATTTAATTTATGATATTTATCCATTTCACTTGTATTGAGCAAATACCAGGTATTTGCAATTGTATCATTTTCTGGAATAAGCGGCTTTCGATCCTTCGAATAAATTAAAGCTCCTCTGATTTCTATCTCACTATTTTTGAAAACTTCATCTAATTCAAAATTATCTTTAGAGTCAAACGGTATCCAGCCAAGTATTACATAAATAAATTTTTTGCTAATCATTTGCATTGGTAAGACAATTTCATAACCAGACTCTCCTTTAAGATTAAATTTATAAAAAAACATTTTTTTACCAATTAATAGTTGTCCTTTTACCGAAGTATTCATGAATTCATATTGAGAGTTCTCGTCGTTTGACGGAAATTCATCTAGCACAGAATTATAATTAGAATTAATTGACTCTATTAAATTATTTTTCCATTCGAGCCTTTGTGTTTGCCAATAACAAAGCAAAAGAAGCAATACGATTGTTGAAATAAATATTAAGTGGAAAAGAAGATTTTTAATCAATTAAAGTATTTATTAATATGAGCCCCAAACATAAATTGCTGCAAATAAAAATAACCAAACAACATCAACAAAATGCCAATACCAAGCAGCAGCCTCAAACCCAAAATGATGGTCAGATTTAAAATGGCCAGCAATCGATCTACCGAGGCAAACAATTAAGAATATTGTTCCAATTAGAACATGAAAGCCATGAAAGCCAGTCGCCATATAAAAAGTTGCTCCATAGATGTGCCCAGAAAATGAAAAATCAGCATGCATGTATTCATAAACCTGAAAACCGGTGAACACGACACCAAGTCCTACCGTGCACCATAGTCCCTGTATTAGCTCTTTTCTATTGCCTTCTAACAATGCATGATGAGCCCAGGTAACTGTTGTTCCTGATAAAAGCAATATTAACGTATTGATTAGAGGTATATGCCATGGATCCATTAGATGAATATCTGGTGGAGGCCATATAGCTCCTATTTGTTCTGTAGGGAATAAACTTGCGTTGAAATATGCCCAAAACCAAGCAACAAAGAACATAACTTCTGATGCAATAAATAAAGTCATGCCGTATCTTAGGCCAATTTGAACAACTGGAGTGTGATGACCTTGATGTTCGCCCTCTATAATCACATCTCTAAACCACATGTATGAGACATAGATAACAATTGCTAAACCAATTATCATTGTCCACATGTCATCGGTCCTAAAATAAACAACCGCACCAACGCATGCAATTAAAGCTCCAATAGATGCAAGAAGGGGCCAAGGACTTGGATCAACTAAATGGTATTCATGTGTTCTTTTTGTATTTTCTGAACTCATATCTAATTATGTATCACTGTTTTCATAAAAGGTATAGGACAAAGTAACTTCTGATAAATCAGAAATGTATTTATCATTTTCAATTTCAGGATCTATAAAAAATGAAACTGGCATAATTTTAGTTTCGTTAGCCATGAGCTCCGTTTCTTGAAAGCAAAAGCATTCAATTTTATTAAAATACTTGCCTGCCTCAGTTGGTGATACATTATAAACAGCTGTACCGCTTAGAGTTTGATCAGTATTATTCTCTATCACATAATTAATCAGTTTATTTTCACCTATCTTTAATTGATGAATTCTTTGCTCAGGATAGAATTCCCAATCGAGGGTAGAACCAACGTTGGAGTCTAATCTAACATTGATAGTTTTATCGATAGAATAAATGCTTTCAGAAGAATACACATTTGGAGTGCCCCCAAATCCTGTAACTTTACAAAAATAGTTGTATAGAGGCACTGAAGCATAGGCTAAAGCGATCATGGTGATAACTATTCCTATTAGTCCAATCGCAGTGATGCTGTTGTTTGACCTGATAAAATTCATTTAAATAGTTCCTAACTTATAAACAGTGTAAGAGAAAAATAACGCCACAAAGAAAACTAGTACGAGGGCAGTTATTATATTTCTTTTTTTTATTTTTTTATCCATCAGTAAATATTCCATACTAAATTATCGATTAATAGAATTGAGAAAATATTAAATAGATAAATAATTGAAAAATAAAATAGCATTTGAGCTTTTCGCTCAAGCAAGCCATCCTTCAACCACGATCTTTTGAGATCAAATGCCAAATAAATGAAAAAAATACTTAGAGCTGTTGACGAAACTCCAAAGAACAGAGAATAGTATAAACTCATAATTAAAGTAAGTGGCAATAAGGTAATCGAATATGCGATAATTAAATTTATCGTTTTACGCTCACCAACAATCAGTGGCATCATTGGGATTCCAGCCTTTTTGTAATCATCAGACTTATAAAGTGCAAGAGCCCAGAAATGAGGAGGAGTCCAAAGAAAAATTAACATGAAAAGAAGGCAAATCTCAGTTGAGACTCCTCCTGTCACAACTGCCCAACCGATCATTGGAGGAAAGGCTCCCGCTGCACCTCCTATCACGATATTTTGAGGTGTCCTCTTTTTAAGCCATATTGTGTAAACAAATATATAAAAGCAAATTGTCAATAAAAGTAATCCTGCAGCTGCTAAATTTGAAACCAAGTAAAGCATTGATACCGCAATTATTGAGAGTGCTATGCCATAGATGAGTGCCCCATTAGCACTTATTTGGTTTGTTGGCAAAGCTCGATCTTTTGTTCTATTCATTAATTTGTCAGTATCTCTCTCATACCACATGTTTAGTGCTCCTGACGCACCTGAACCAATTGAGATAGCAAGAATTGCAAGCAAACCCGTTGTAAAACTTAAACTTCCAGGTGCGATTATCATTCCTACAAAGCTTGTAAATATAGAAAGTGACATGACCCTTGGTTTAAGCAAGGAGGTATATAGAACTAGTTTTGTCGCAATAGAACTTAGCCCAAATTCCTGTTTGTTAGAAACTGAGGTAATATTTGCCATTGTAATTTCTACTTAACTTTTGGTAGCTCCTCAAACTGGTGGAATGGTGGAGGAGAAGGCAATGTCCACTCAAGTGTTGTAGCTCCCTCGCCCCATGGGTTGTCGGCACAATCTCTAACTTTCATGAGAGCGTGTACTAACATTACAAAGAATACTGCCAAACCAAGAACTGATATGAATGAGCCAATTGAGGAAATATAATTCCATCCAGCGTAAGCATCAGGGTAGTCAACATAACGTCTTGGCATTCCCGCTAAACCTAAGAAGTGTTGTGGGAAGAATATTATATTCACTCCAATAAAAGTTAACCAAAAATGTAACTTGCCTAGAAACTCTGAGTAGTTTCTGCCAAACATTTTACCAAACCAATAATAGAAACCAGCAAATATTGCAAAAACAGCTCCCATAGAAAGAACGTAATGAAAATGTGCAACGACATAGTAAGTGTCGTGCAGCGAATGATCAATTCCTGCGTTTGCAAGAACAACACCTGTCACACCACCTACAGTGAATAGAAAAATAAAGCCTATTGCCCATAACATTGGTGTTTTAAGATCTACCGAACCACCCCACATAGTAGCAATCCATGAGAAGACTTTAATTCCGGTAGGCACAGCAATTACCATCGTGGCAAACACATAATAAGCTTTTACATCTGCGTCCATGCCAACAGTGTACATGTGGTGAGCCCAAACGATGAAACCTAGGAAACCAATAGATACCATTGCGTAAGCCATTCCAAGATAGCCAAAGACTGGTTTCTTAGAAAATGTTGCTACAACGTGACTCACAATTCCAAAGCCTGGCAAAATTAAGATATAAACCTCAGGGTGACCAAAGAACCAAAATAGGTGTTGAAAAAGTACTGGGTCTCCACCTTCAGCGGCACTAAAGAAAGTTGTCCCAAAATTTCTATCTGTAAGAAGCATTGTGATTGCACCAGCCAATACTGGTAATGAAAGTAGTAAAAGGACAGCAGTCACAAGAATTGACCACACAAATAAAGGCATCTTATGAAGAGTCATCCCAGGAGCCCTCATATTAAAAATTGTCGTTATAAAGTTAATTGCACCAAGAATTGATGATGCTCCAGCAAGGTGTAATGAGAAGATTGCTAAATCCACTGCAGGGCCAGGCGAACCTAAGTTAGCAGACAATGGTGGATATATGGTCCATCCTCCTCCAACGCCTGCACCACCTGATGTTCCCTCAACAAATAATGATGCGATAAGTAGTATTAGTGATGCTGGCAATAACCAAAAAGAGATATTATTCATTCGTGGAAAAGCCATATCTGGAGCGCCAATCATAAGCGGCACAATCCAGTTTCCAAAACCACCAATCATAGCAGGCATAACCATAAAGAAAATCATGAGTAAACCGTGACTTGTAACTAGAACATTATATAAATTGTGGTCACCTCCCAATATCCCATCTCCAGGATACATAAGCTCCATTCTCATCAGAACAGACATTCCAGTTCCTACTAAACCTGCTATAACGGCAAATATTAAATAGAGAGTTCCAATATCTTTATGATTTGTTGAGTATAGGTATCTTCTCCAGCCAGTTGGGTGATGATCGTGACTGTCTACCTGATCTGCTGTAATATCTGCCATTTACATATTTCTCCTTTAAATAAAATATTTTATTTTTTAGCTATTTCAAATGTATCGTCACTGTAATTAATCTCTAGAGATGCATACTCAGATTTAGCGAATTCGATCCACTCTTCAAATTCTTTATTTGAAACAACTTTTACATTAATGGGCATAAATGCATGTTTTGGACCACAAAGCTCTGAGCATTGGCCATAATAAATTCCTTCTTTATTAGCCTTAAACCATGTTTCATTTAATCTTCCTGGTACAGCATCCATCTTGACACCAAATGCTGGAATTGTCCAAGCGTGCAGTACATCTGCTGAAGTTAACTGAAGCTTGACCACTTTATCTACCGGTACAACAATTTGAGTATCAGTCTCTAACAATCTTAACTTTGGATCTGATAGCTCATGATCAGCAAGCATGTTAGCATCAAAAGAGATATCATCGAAATCAGGGTACTCGTAAGTCCAATACCATTGATTGCCGATAGCCTTAATTGTTATATCTGCCTTTGGTATTGTTTCAGAAACATAAAGTAATCTAAAAGATGGAATAGCAATAATAATTAACAATATTACAGGAATTACAGTCCATAATATTTCAATTGTTGTGTTATGTGTTGTCGTGGAAGCAACATGATTGCGGCTGCTATTGAATCTAAACATGATATATAGCAGAAGACCAAGTACTAAAAGTGATATGCCTGTAATGATGGGCATTAAAATATAACTATGAAATGATATAATGTCAGACATTAAATCAGTTGCAGGCTGTTGAAAGCTTAGCTGCCAATTTTCAGAAATGCCTTCATTTGCTTGAGAAAAAGACGGTATTAGTAGAAAAAATAATATCTTAATAATATTTTTCATAGAGAAATTATTGATTTAATGTTTTGAGCTATTACGTAATATATACTGCTTAATTTGCATTAAACTACTCATTATTTCGCGACAGTTTGACGCAATTTTTGCTAGTTTTTAGGGTTTTTTTAATATATTTTATAACGATATTTTTTATTCAGAACAATTTGAGATGATTAACAAAAAAATAGAGAATCAGTCCAATGACAGCCTCTTTTTCACCAGAAGCAATTTAGATAACTCAAAAGTTGATAAAATTGTATCAGATGCTTTGCACAAAGCAGACGATGGAGAACTTTTCATGGAATTCTGTGAAAGTGAGAGCTTTGTATACGATGATCAAAGGTTAAAGAGTGCTTCATTTGATACATCAAAGGGTTTTGGATTAAGGGCTATAGCTGGCGAAAGTTCAGGCTACGCTCATTCATCCGATATTGATGAGAACGCTCTGAAAAAAGCTTGTGAAACAGTAAATTTTATCACAAAAGACCATAATGCAAATTTCAACGCTAATTTTTCAAAAACCAACAGAAAACTTTACAATGAGATCAATCCAATTAATGAAACTGAATTCTCAGAAAAAGTGGAAACTCTGAAAAAAATTGATGAATACGCGAGGTCAAAAAATCCAAATGTTAAGCAAGTTTCAGCATCCCTAAACGGTGAATGGCAGGCTGTGAGAATTTACAGGCCTGGTGGAATTATGATTGAGGATCTTCGCCCTCTTGTAAGACTTTATGTATCAATCGTTCTCGAAAAGGATGGACGTCAGGAAAATGGCAGCAGAGGTTCAGGCGGTAGAGTAGATTACTCAACTTTCTTAAATTCCTCACATTGGCAAAATCAGGTAGATGAAGCAATCAATCAGGCTGAAATAAATCTTACTTCTGTTGACACACCTGCAGGTGAAATGGATGTAGTTCTTGGACCAGGTTACCCGGGTGTACTGCTACATGAGGCAATAGGACATGGGCTTGAGGGTGATTTTAATAGAAAAAAAACTTCTGCATTCTCTAACCTCATGGGAGAAAAAATTGCTGACGAGTCAGTGACAGTTGTTGACGATGGAACGATTGACTCTCGTCGAGGATCTCTAAGCGTTGATGATGAGGGCACACCCACTAACTGTACAACGTTAATTGAAAATGGAATTTTAACTGGATACATGCAGGACAGATTAAACTCAAAACTGATGGGCGTTAATCCTACAGGGAATGGCAGAAGAGAAAGTTATGCTCACTTACCCATGCCTCGTATGACAAATACATACATGTTATCGGGTAATCGCCATCCCGAAGAAATTCTAAAATCAGTTAAGAATGGCCTATACGCAGTGGATTTCGGTGGTGGCCAGGTTGATATAACAAGTGGTAAGTTTGTATTCACTTGTACTGAAGCTTACAAAATAGAAAATGGTAAAGTTACAAACCCTGTAAAAGGTGCAACGCTAATTGGTAACGGTCCTGATGTTTTAAAAAGAGTTAAGATGGTTGGTAACGACTCAAAAATGGATACAGGTATTGGAACGTGCGGGAAAGACGGTCAAAGTGTTCCAGTTGGAGTAGGTCAGCCTACGATGTTGATAGAAAATCTTACTGTTGGAGGTACGGCGACGGCTTAGCTTACTTGTCTCTCTTGATCCTTCCAATACGGTTCTCTCAATACTTTTTTTAAAACTTTTCCACTTGCATTTCTTGGAACTTCATTAATAAAATCAACTGATTGAGGTTTTTTATAGCTTGCAATTCTGTTTTTGCAGAAGCTTATCAGATCATCCTCAGTTACATTTGATCCCTCCTTTTTCACGATACAAGCTTTAACTACTTCACCATATTTTTCGTCTGGAACACCAATGACCGCTGCGTCAACAACATCAGGATGTGCAAATAAAGCTGCTTCAACTTCTGTTGAGTAAATATTCTCACCTCCAGACACAATCATGTCTTTTATTCTATCTTGTATAAATACAAATCCTTCTTCATCCATCCGACCTGCATCACCTGTATGCATCCACCCGCCTTTAAGCGCTTTCTCACTTTCCTCTTTTTTATTCCAATAACCTTTCATGATTTGAGGTCCCTTTGCGCAGATCTGACCTATTTCTCCAATGGGAAGAGGGTTATCATTTTCATCTCTAATTTCAACTTGTGTATCAATTGCAGGTCTTCCACATGATTTTAATAGCTCGGGTTTTTCATTGAGTGCACGAATATGTTCTTCTGGGGTCATTAAACAAATGACAGCTACCGTTTCTGTCATTCCAAAACCTTGTCCAAATTTACACCTAAAAACGTCCATTGCTTTTTTGAGTGTTTCCGGAGCGATCGGTGAGGCTCCATAATGAATCTGATCTAGATCATTGTATTCATTGTTTGCAACATTTGGCACTGATACTAAGCATGCTTGTATCATCGCAGGGACTAATACTGTATGCGTAATTTTTTCATTTGCTAAACAGTCTACTACATCTTGCGGAATAAAATCCTCCTGAATAACAATAGTTCCACCTATTGCAATGCATCCACACATATTAATCATTGCAGCGGCATGATACATTGGAGCCACCAAAAGAGTTCTTGAAGGCCTTGGTAAAGTTAAACTATTTAAATACTGTCTAATATTAGCAGCAACGTTTCTCTGTAATAGAACGGCGCCTTTTGGATGGCCTGTAGTACCACTTGTGTACATTTGATATACGTCATCATTTTCATGAATTTTTAAAGTTGGTTTTTCATTCGAACTATCTGAAAGCCAATCATAAAAATCCTGAAATTTTTCGATGCTATTATCAAGTGATATAGAAATATATTTTTTTACATTTTTTAACTCTGATGAAATCTGATTTATTCTACCCGAATATTCATCACCTTTGACTATTATAAGTTTGGCTTCAGAATCATTTATTATGTATGCCCACTCTTGGTCCGCTAGACGATAATTCAGTGGAACAGGTACAGCACCAACTTTTGATGCTGCGTAATACATAATTGCCATTTCAGTACAATTTTTTGCAAGAAATGCAAATCTATCTCCAACTTCTAAACCCTCAGAAACAAGTTTGTTAGCCAATTGATTGCTTAATGAATTTGCTTCTTGATAAGAAAGCGAATTTCCTTCAAATTCAGAAAAGGGGAAATTAGGATTTTTTTCTGCTCCATTTTCTAAATGCTCGTGTAATAACATGAGAAAATTTTATATAATTATTTTTTTTCTACAAGCTCAATTAAAGAATGTATCTTTGAGCTTTTCACTTGCAAATAAATTAATTTGATCATCATAGTGCGGAGAACCCATGTTCATTGTAGCGCTTCCAAATTGGTGAATGCTTTTTGATACCTGTTTTTTATTTTCATCCCATTTTACATAGATATAGAGGCCGTCTCCAGCAACAGCTTTGAGTATACCATCATTGCTTCGCGGGGCGTAAATTGCCCTTAAAACATCGGGCCCTCCTTGAATGTGCACTAAATTTGATCCTCTCTGCAAGAAATTAACATCACTCCATTTTACACTTAATGTCCCAAAGTTTTTCTCAAACTCATCAACACAATTAATGAAGATGTCGATTGGATCTGGTCTTGGCTTTCTTGTTATTTCTGCCAACCATTCAGGAGACAAGATACAAACTCCAAAAGCAGCATGTAAATTATCAGAGTCAGTTCCTAGATCCCAATCTCTCAAAAATTCTTGAGCATTTTTTAATTTATTTTCTGAAAATTCATGAATGAAAATTTCTTTCATAAACTTGTATTGTCTTGAATTGTAAGAAAACTTATTATCGTGTTTGTATTTATCAAGTTCACCAAATGATATTGATTTATCAGGATCAAGAAGTTCGTAAGCTCTATATGCCCTATTTGTTGTTCGTGTTTGAAAACCCATAGTTGGATTAAAGTTAGATAAAGATAAGTTATCTTCCTTAGCTGTAACAAAAAAAGGATTTTGATTAGTACTAAATATATATCCAGAGTTTGGGTTTAAGATCTGGGGCACGCTTTCAAAAGGATGAAAATTGTTCCAAATTAAATCACTCTTATTTCCGGGTACCACTTGCATCCAATTATAGTTTGGGTCTCTTACTGGCGATTTAACATTATGAACAAAAAAGATATTATCTTCTTTATCGGCGTAAACTAAATTTAAACTAGCTAGCTGTTCCATTCTTAGGGCATCAAGCCATTCATCAATATTTTTTGATTTATTCATTTTGAGCCATGCAGTTGAGTGATTGACATCATTCATTCCTACAAACCTTAGAGCATAGGCTTTATTATCATCTTTCAGAACAGGCCCATGTGCTGACTGGTACATTTGAATAGGATATGTAATACTGAAAGGGCCAAACAGTTTAACTTTAAATTCTTGATCCGTTTCGGTGAAATCAACCCATGCACCATCTAGTTCATACTGATCATTATTCTCTGGGTTAAGTTTTAATTCATAAATATCGGATAAATCTGGCTGATTAACTGTAGCTCCCCACCCGAGATTTTCATTAAAGCCAACATGTACAAATGGCGACCCTGGAAAAGTACCACCCATGATATTTAAGCCCTCTCCACTTTTTATATGAATTTCATACCAAGCAACTGGACCTGTTAATGGCTGGTGTGAATTAATGACAAGCATTGTCTCATTGTCTTGTGATCTACTTTTGGAAACAGCAAATGCGTTTGAACCTGATGGTTTAAAGTAAGTATTTATGCTTGCGACTATTGGATTATCGGATAGAGCGTTCATGTTCATTGAAACTTTCTCTTCTTGATCATCCATTAAATTGATGAGTTCAGCAATTGAATGATCGATACCATAAAATAACGGCATCCGAAATGTCATCCCAGCAACCAAATCGTATGCAGTGGCTGGATATAAAGATTGATCAACTAAGTTTGGATTTTTTGCAGCATAATAATTAAGTCCATCTGCATAACCTTTTATATAATTAATTGTTTCCTCTGGAATTTCTGAGATTCTTTTATTTACAGTGTCCTGAACATTAAAAAATTTAAATAAAAAATCTAATTCTACTCCTTCAATTGCATCTAGGTTTTCCATTATGTCTCCATCACCAGTAATTAGTGAATAAATAGCTGCGAATGTTTTCGAATTGAAATTTAAATTTGAAAGCTCCCCACGAGACATTTTAATCATCATCTCTACATGTTTTAAATCATCCTCTGCTTGTGCATAAGCAAATCCAAATGCAGCATCTTTATCAGTATCTCCATATACATGCGGCACTCCAAACTGGTCTCGTTCAATCTTGTAGGAGTATTTTTTTTCTATTTCTAAAAAACTAGTTTGCGCAAAATTTCTAGTATTATGTTGATTGACTACTATGAGTGTCGAAACAAAAACTAGAGCTATTCCAAGAATTGAAAATAAAAATTTGTTCAAAATTATGCGGCGTTTTTGTCTTTATAGCTTACATGCTGTGGTGGAAGGAATTCATTACCAAGAATATGATCAGAAATTTTATCAGCTATCATAATTGTTGGTGCGTTAGTGTTTCCACCAATGAGAGTTGGCATAACTGACGCATCAATGACTCTTAAATTTTCTACTCCTCTAACCCTTAATTTATCGTCTACAACCGCAAATTCATCACTGCCCATTTTACAGGTACCAACTGGATGATAAATTGTTTCAGCAGCATTTCTTATAAATTCTTCTATTTCTGCATCCGTTTGAACATGAACACCAGGGGTCATCTCTTTACCTCGGTATTCATCAAAAGCAGACTGGTTCATAATTTCCCTAGACATTTTCACTCCTTTTATAAGGGTGTCTCTATCTTTTTGAGTTGCAAAATAATTTGGCTGTATAATCGGAGGTACTGTTGGATCAAGGGATTTAAGTGCTATGTAGCCCCTACTTTCAGGTCTAAGCATGCACACGTGATTACTAAACGCATGTGAGTCTGGTCTTGTCTTTCCATGATCTTTTAAAAGAGATCCAATAAAGTGCATTTGAATATCCGGAAGGTCAAGTGTGTCATCTGTTTTTAAAAATGATACACCCGATAAACCAATATCATTTCCTGGTCCTTTTTTTGTTATCATCCATTGAGCTAAAATTGCAGCCATTCTAAATACTGCAAGTCCACCTGCTGTATATTTCGCTTCCGTTACTGGCTGCGTACACTCGTAATGGGATAATACATCTAAATGGTCTTGCAAGTTTTCACCAACTCCTGGGAGATCAGCTACAACTTTTAAACCCCATTTTTTTATATAATCTCCTTTACCTATTCCTGATAGTTGTAATATTTGCGGTGAATTAATAGCACCTCCACATACAATTACTTCCCTTTCAGCATAAGCTTTTACAACTTCTTTTCCTTTTAAATACTCAAGGCCAACACATTTTGTACCCTCAAATAATAGTTTGTTAGTTGTTGAATTAGTTGCAATAGTTAAATTTTTTCTATCTTTTATAGGATTTAAAAATGAAAAACTCGTACTTGCTCTATATCCTTTTGAAATCGTCTGAGGACACGGTCCAAAACCCTCATTATCGTGTTGATTAATGTCTTCAATGTATTTAAAACCAGCCTCTTTACCAGCATTTAAAAAACATCGATGTAAAGGGTTATTTGTAAACACCGGGTTTTGAACACTTAACTCTCCGTCACTTCCATGAAATTCTGATGATCCATTTTCATTTTTTTCAGCTCTTTTAAAATAAGGCAACACTTCCTCGTAAGACCATCCTTCATTGCCAAGCTGTCTCCATATATCATAATCACGTGAGTGACCTCTCACGTAGAGCATTCCATTAATATTACTTGAGCCGCCCAAACCTTTACCTCGAGGAAAGAAAAGTTTTCTATTGTTTAAATGTGGTTGACCCTCTGTCCAATAGCCATAATTATAAAATTTACCTGCACCTTCACCTGAAATTAGCTCAAGCACTCCTGCTGGCATTTTAACAAAAGGATGCCATGTAGTCCCGCCTGCTTCGATTAAAAGAACCTTTGTATCAGGGTCTTTAGAGAGCCTATTCGCTAAAACACAACCAGCTGAACCAGCTCCAGCAATTATGTAGTCAAAAGTATTCATTCAATATTTTCTTCTTTTAAATTATCTCTAAATTTTTTCATATTTTCTACATAGTGAAAAGCACTAAGTTCAATTATCTTTTTTTCCATATCTGTCAATTCTCTTTTAACAGTCCCAGGGGATCCCACTATAAGGCTATTGTCAGGAAATTCTTTTCCTTCAGTTATTAGAGTATTGGCGCCAACCAAACAATTATTGCCTATTTTTGCTTTATTTAGAACAGTTGAGCCCATTCCTATGAGAGAATTATTACCTACTGAACAGCTATGTAAGATAACTTTATGACCTACAGTGACATTATCCCCTATCACTAATGGCATCCCATCATCAGTATGACAAACAGAATTATCTTGAATATTTGAATTTTCACCAACAATTATTGGATCATTGTCACCCCTCAAAACAGCTCCAAACCATACACTTGCATTTTTTTTCAGCGTAATATCTCCTATCACAGAAGCACTTGGCGCAACCCAAAAGTCTGCATTATCTCGATTTATTTTTTTATCTCCGAGTGAATAGATCATATCTTGTTATTTAGTTAAGTAAGAAATATAGTAAAGATAATTGGATATTTAAATAAAAGAAAGAAAATTATGGTTGCATTAGAAACTCCCATTTGTGATTTTGGATGGAAGGCTCCAGAATTTAATCTTATAGGTATCGATAACAAATACTATTCATTTCAAGATGTTAAAGGTCCGAAAGGAACGCTGGTAATGTTTATATGCAATCATTGTCCATACGTGAAATCGGTAATACATCGAATTGTAGAGGATGTAACATTACTAAAAGAAAAAGGTATTGGTGTAATTGCAATAATGTCTAATGATGTAAATGATCCAAAATATGGTGAAGAAGATTCATTTGATAACATGAAGTTATTTTCTAAAAAAAATAATTTTATATTTCCTTACGTCTATGACGACACACAAAATGTTGGACGTAAATATAATGCTGTGTGCACTCCTGATTTTTTTGGTTTTAATGCAAACAATGAACTCCAGTATAGAGGCAGACTTGAAGAGTCTAAAATGGAAATAGTTCCAAATGCCAGAAAAGAACTTTTAGAAGCAATGATACAAGTTTCAGTAACGGGGTCAGGTCCAAAGGACCAAATACCAAGTATTGGATGTTCAATTAAGTGGAAAGAATAAAGAAATTCAAGTGATCATCATCACAACCCAATGCTTCGCTCCAAAGATTGGAGGCATTGAATCTTTAATGACTGGAATGGCAGAAGCAATGGCAAAACATGGCATTGAAGTTCTCGTGTTAGCTGATGGAAAAACTCATGAAGCTGATCATAAACAAAAATATAAAATTAAAAGATTTACAGGATGGAAACCTCTAAGAAGATTGGCAAAAGCAAAGTACGTAGAAAAAATATGTAGAAGTAAAAACGTAAAAGCAATCTATGCAGACTCTTGGAAAAGCATTGAATATATTAAAAAATATAAGAAAAAAATTTTGGTGCTTGCTCATGGTACTGAAATTCCAAAACAGTATTGGACTATAATGCTTGATTTAATGAGATTTAAAAAAAATAGAATTATAAATTCTTATAAAGATGTCTATAAAATTTTAGCAAATTCCTCTTATACTAAGGATTTAATGCAAGCCTCTCTTAAAATAGACACAAACCTGATTAAAATCATACATCCTGGTATAGATGTTTATGATGATTTTATCACAGAGGATGATAAAAAAAATGTGGCTGATATTATTGGTAAAAACTCACCTGTTATAACAACACTTGCCAGAGTTGAAGAAAGAAAAGGTCATACATTTATTTTAAATGCATTACCTATGATTAAAGAAAAATTTCCAGATGTATTATATTTGATAGCAGGTAAAGGTCCATATCTAGAAACTATAAAACAAATAACTAAAAAAATGAATTTAGGGAAAAATGTGAAGTTTCTTGGATGGATAACTGAACCAGAAAAATCATTAATTCTAAAACAATCCGATTTATTTGTTATGACGCCGACAACCGTGGGAGAGTCAGTTGAAGGATTTGGTATGGCTTACATTGATGCTTCATTTCATGGTGTTGCATCAATTGGAAGTGATAGCGGTGGAGTAAGCGATGCAATTTTAGATAATAAGACAGGAATAATATGTAAGTCTGGTAATCAAAAAATGATCACAGAAAAAATATTGTACTTACTTGAAAATAAAAAGCTTAGAGAAAGTATGGGAGCGAATGGAAAGCTAAGAGCTTATAAAAATTATGCATGGGACAAAAAAATTATTGAATACCTTGATGCATCTAAATAGGTCAATGTAAGAAATTTTATGTTAGCGGGAGAGGGATTTGAGCCCCCGACCTAAGGATTATGATTGATTGAATATTATTTTGTAATAGCATGATAAAATGAATTTTTTAATCAATAAGATTTACGAATCCTATAGAAAAAATCATTACAGCAAAAAAGGAAATAAAAGTTTACTTGTTAGATTGCATACTTTTATCTTTTCAAGTTCATTAATTATAAAAATAATTTTTGGAGTAAAAATTGATGAGAGCCTTCATAAAAGAAATTACCCACATAAATATGATGTAACAACAATATTACTTAAAAATTATTTTAATAACACGATAAAGAAAAATAATAAAAAATTAAAAATTTTAGAAATTGGTACTGGCTATTATGGTATTTTATCAATCTATTTAAAGCGAAAATTTAATGTAGATATTATTGCTACTGATTTAGAACCAAATGCAATTCAGAGTACAAAATTAAATATTAATATCAACAATGTAAAAATAGAAACTTTTGTATCAAACTTATTTCAAAATATTAAAAATGTTGATTTTGACTTAATTTTTTGGAATCTACCCTATTATCGAAATAAAGAGGTCTATCTTAATCAATTAATAGAACAATCTGACCAATATTTGAAACAGGGAGGCAAACTTGTACTAGGATATAATAGTTCCCCGCTAAATCCTGAGGCTATTAGTGAGTTAGTTAAAAAAAATAAAGAACTTCGTTATGATAATACAGTAATTTACTCATGGAATAAGCATGCTATATCAGTAATAAAAAAAATTTAATATGGTAGCGGGAGAGGGATTTGAACCCCCGACCTAAGGATTATGATTCCTCCGCTCTAACCAACTGAGCTACCCCGCCAAAGATGAGCCATATTATACGATATTACTAATTTGTCGAATGGATCCAGCCACCTCCTAAAAGTCGTGTACCTATTGCATCTTTACAATAAAAAACACAAGCCTGGCCTGGTGATACAGCAGCTTCAGGAGACGCAAGATAAATTGTTGCTGCGTCCTCTTCGTTAATTTCTATTTTTGCACTTAATAATTTTCCAGATGACCTAACTCTAACATGTAGATCATTTGGTAAATTTTTCGAAATTAAGTTTATGTTTTGAACATATATAGTTGAGGAACTAATATTGTCCTTATTTGCTACAATGACTCTATTCTTATCTTTATCAATTTTTTTTACATAAAGAGGCTCTTCTTTTGAAACTCCTAAACCTCTCCTTTGTCCAATTGTAAAGTTTTGAATACCATCATGTATGTTAAGCACATTTCCATCTAAATCTATAACTTCGCCTTTATTGCTTTCAATATTTTTATTTACAAATTTTTTATAGTCTCCATCGGGTATAAAGCAAATATCTTGACTATCACTTTTATCAAACACGTGTAAGTTTAGTTTTAAAGCTAAATCCCTTATCTCATCTTTTTTGTAATCACCCAAAGGGAATTCGATGAGATCCAGATCCTCTTTTTTCATTGTAAAAAGAAAATAGGACTGATCTCGATCTTTATCTTGTGGAACATACAATCTCCACTCATTATCAATCTTTACTTTCTTTATATAATGCCCTGTCACTAATGATTTCGCATTAATTTCTTTTGCAAAATTCAGTAAATCAAGAAACTTTACTTTTTCATTACAATTTATGCAAGGTATGGGGGTTCTCCCTGATTTGTATTCATTAATAAAAGGCTCTATAACATTTTTTTTAAATATTTCTTCATAATCAAAAACATAATGTGGAATAGTTATAGTGTTAGCTATTTTTTTAGCATCCAAAATATCCGCACCAGAACAACATGTTTTTGAGTTTGCAACTTTTTTTTCATCATACAGTTTTAAAGTGACACCTATTACATCATCATAATCCTTGTTCATGAGTGCTGCAGCTACTGAAGAGTCAACGCCACCTGACATAGCGACTACAATAGGATTATTTCCTTTAATGTAATTAACGTTGTTTTCCATATGATTTATTAATTTTGCTCTGGTATGTATAATATATTTGTCTTATTGTCTATTTTACAAGCTTAACTCCTTATATGAAGATATCACCTGAAAAACTAGATGAATTAATTAAAATCGTTCATCTTGCTGGCATTGAAATTATCAAAATCTATAAAAAAAAGGTAACTAAAAAATACAAGTCTGATAATACGCCTGTAACAAATGCAGATATCAGGGCGAATGATATAATTTGTAAGGGCTTAAAGCTTCATTTTCCTGAAATTTCTATTGTTTCTGAAGAACAGGTTAAAAAAGGTAAAGCTGCAAAAAAATTTTGGTTGGTAGACCCATTAGATGGGACAAAAGAATTTTTAAGAGGTAATGGTGAATTTACCGTAAATATTGGGCTTATTGAAAATAAAAAACCAGTCTTTGGAATTATTTATATGCCTACTAAAAATAAGCTTTATTTTACAAAAGATAAAAAATCTTATTTCTCAAAATTAAGTAAAAAAGGACAGCTTTCAAATATAAGAAAAATTAAAGTTAAAAAAAGAAATAAAAATATTGTTATTTTAAGTAGATCTCACTCACTTGCTAAGAGTGAAATAGAAAATGCAAAAAAAATGATTTTTCAGAGATTCAATGCTAACAAAATAATCCGTTCAGGAAGTTCAATAAAATTATGTTACATCGCACATGGTATAGCAAATGTATACCCTCGGTTTGGGACTACAATGGAATGGGATACCGCAGCTGGAGATGCTATATTGAGATTTGCAGGAGGAAAAATAAAAACTTTAGATCGCAAAATTCTGCGTTATGGCAAGAGGAATTTTAAAAATACTTCTTTTATTGCTCGTAGCTAATTAAAGCTTATTGGGTTACCAAATACTGACTTATTGATTTTATTTTTCCAGAATGCTATTTTACCATTTATTATTGTTCCAACAGGCCAACCTGTAAGTTTCATACCATTGAAAGGTGTCCATCCACACTTTGTTTTCATATCTTTATTCAAAACTTTTTTAGTTTTATTCATATCAACAATTGTAAGATCTGCGTCGTAACCAACCTTAATTAACCCCTTATTTTTAATCTTAAAAATTTTTTTAGGATTAAAGCTTGTTAGCTTTACTACTTCATTGAGTGAAATTGTCTTTTTTGTAACCTCATTTAAAAGAATTGGAAGTAGCGTTTGAACACCGGGCATTCCTGATGGGCTATTTGGATAAATTTTATTTTTTTCGGATTTTAAATGAGGAGCGTGATCTGATCCGATAATATCAATTTGGCCTTTTTGTAATGTTTTTCTTAGAACATTTTTGTGTCTAGTCCCTCTAATAGGTGGATTCATCTGTGCGTAGGTGCCCAGTTTTTTATAACAATCAGGTGATGCCAATATTAAATGTTGAGGGGTTACTTCAAACGAGACATATTTCCTATTTTTTAGAAGCAATTTTATTTCTTCTGCCGTTGTTATATGGAGTACATGTATTTTTTTCTTACTTCTATTAGCTGATCTTATTAGCTTTCTGGTAGAACTTAAGGCTGTATCTACATTTCGCCACACTTGATGGCTCAATGGCTTTCCTTTTTTAGCATATTTTTTTCTGGTAATAAGCATATCTTCATTTTCAGAGTGAAATGAAATCATTTTCTTCGTTGCTCTCATTATTTTTTCAATATCGTTATGGTTTGAAACGAGTAATGTACCAGTTGAAGAGCCAACAAAAACTTTTACACCACAACAACCTTTTACTTTTTCAACTTTTTTAATTTCTTTTATGTTATCTTTCTCAGCTCCAAAATAAAAAGCGTAATTGCAATGCATTCTATTTTTTGCAGTCTGCAATTTCTTTATAAAAAGCTCTCTTGTTGTAATGCTCGGCTTGTTATTAGGCATATCAAAAACTGAAGTGATCCCTCCTGCAACAGCCGCTAAGCTTCCTGTTTTAAGATTTTCTTTTTTTGTATTACCCGGTTCTCTAAAATGCACTTGTGTATCAAAAGCACCCGGTAAAATATGCAAACCCATTGCATCAATGGTTTTTTTTGACTTTAAATTAACAAGATTACCTATTTTGAATATTTTTCCATTTTTTACAGCAATATCAGCTATTTTTTTCTCATTATGAGTTACAATTTTTCCATTTTTTATTATGAGGTCAATCATCTAATACACTCTTTTATGATATTTAGTACCTTTTCAACAGATAAATTTTCAAGACCATAATCTCGGTCTTTATCTGATTTAATTACTTTGTGATTTCCCCATGGTCCATATACCAAATCATTCGTAGGTCCAAAAAGTGCAAATGTCTTACACCCTGAAGATGCCGCAAGATGCATCAGACCACTGTCGCTTCCAATAAAAAAACGGCATTTCTTAAATATGGGAACCATATTTCTCAAATTTCCCCAATCAAACAAATTAATTATTTCTAATTCTGATGTCTTAATAAATTCCTCTATTTCCCTTTTATTAAGAATATCCCTTGAAACGCCTGTTAGTATTATTGTGTGATTTTTAAAAAATTCATTTTGAAAAAGATTTTTATATTTTTTCAATGACCAATCCTTCTTTGGCCAATTAGAATAGGGCGCAACAGCAATTAAATTATCATCATTTTTTATTTTTTTATAACTTATATCCGCATCTTCTTGGCTATACCATATTTCTGGAATGAGAGCTTCTTTTGTGTCTATAAATTTACTAAATTGTATAACTTTATGTGATAGTTCATTTCCTCTAAATATCATTCTTTTTTTTGTATTCAAAAAATAAGATGTTACTGATGATCTTAAATCAATTACTAAATCCCATTTCTTAAAAATTGAAAATTTAATTATATTCAACCAATGAAGGCCAAATCTTTTTTTATCAACTACAATTATTTCCTGAAGGTGAGGCATAAATTTGTATAAATCTTTTGCAAATGAACTTGTTACAACTGAGATGCTGCATTGATCAAACTTTTTAATATAAAAGTTTAATATTGAGGTAGATAGTATTGTGTCACCTATTCTTGTAGGTCCAATAAATAGAATTTTCATTAAATATTAACCATTAGATTGACTTTTTGGTGCCGTCGGAGAGACTCGAACTCTCACGAACCATGTTCACTGATCCCTCAAACCAGCCTGTCTACCAATTCCAGCACGACGGCAGCTTTTATCCATTTTTTTTTATAATTGTTGATATGTTGAAATATATACATTTAACTATAATTGTAATATTAAACTATATTAAAAAATAATAATGTTGAATGATAATTTGCAATATCCATCAGATTTTAATACTGAAGTGAAAGATGCAACAGCACATCTGTATAAAGGTGTGGAGAAAATTATACCTGAGGTTGAATGGCCATTTCATGCTCCACTTATTCATGAAATAAATAAGCTAAAAAAGGAAAAAAATATTGCAATATTAACGCACAATTACCAGACACCTGAAATCTTCCACTGTGTATCTGACATTGTTGGCGACTCATTAAAATTGGCTTACGAGGCAAGAGACTCTGATGCAGATACAATAATTGTATGTGGCGTACATTTTATGGCTGAAACAGCAAAAATACTTAGCCCAAACAAAAATGTTTTAATTCCAGATACTCGTGCAGGATGTTCTTTGTCTGAATCTATAAGTGCAGAGGACATAAGATTATTAAAGCAAAAATATCCTGGCGTGCCAGTTGTAACATATGTAAACACGTCTGCCGATGTAAAAGCAGAAACAGATGTATGCTGCACATCAGGAAACGCGAAACATGTAGTAGAATCTCTAGGTGTTGATAAGGTTATATTTCTACCTGATGAATACCTTGCAAAAAATATTGCAGCCCAAACAGATGTGAAAATTATTTCTTGGAAAGGTCGCTGTGAAGTGCATGAAAGATTTACTGCAGACGAAATAATGGCATACAAAAAACAACACAAAGATATTGTTGTATTAGCGCATCCCGAATGTTCACCTGAAGTAATTGCAGTAAGTGACTTTGCAGGCTCAACGGCTGGTATGAGTAATTACGTAAAAGATAATCAACCTGGAAAGGTAATAATGGTTACGGAATGCTCAATGAGTGACAATGTTGCCATAGAGAATCCAAATGTCGAATTTATCAGACCTTGTAATCTATGCCCTCATATGAAAAGAATTTCTCTAAAGAAAATTTATGACGCAATACGATTTAATCAGTATCAAATTCAAGTTGATAAGGCAATTATTGATAAAGCTCGTCTTTCAATTGATCGTATGCTTGAAATTGGCAGAAGCAGCTAATGTCTGATGCTATTTATAGCCCTGATGTTGTAATAGTGGGTGGAGGGGTAGCAGGATTAACTGTTGCACTTAACTTAGCGCCAAGAAAAGTTTGCGTAATTACTAAAAGTTCACTTGGAATAAATACTTCAAGCAGTTGGGCTCAAGGAGGGATTGCCGCGGCAGTTTCAAAAGATGACAGTGTTGAAAGTCATATTAATGATACTTTAACTACAGCAAAAGGCTTAGCCAATATCGATGCGATAAAAGAAGTTGTAAATAATGCAAAAGGCATCATTGATGATTTAGAGGGATACGGAGTTAATTTTGATAAAAATGAAGATGGTACTTTTAATTTAGGGCTAGAAGGTGCCCACAGCTTCAATAGAATCATAAGGTCAAGAGGTGATAGTTCTGGTCTTGAAATTATGCGCGGCTTAATTGGAAGAGTAAAAAAAAGTGATCACATCACAGTTTTAGAAAATGTTTCAATTGATCGAATTATGACAGAAAAAAATACTATTTACGGAGTAATTGGAAGATTTACTGACGATAATGTTCCTGACAGTAATGTAGTTATCCAAAGTTCTCATGTAGTTTTAGCGACAGGTGGTTTAGGAGGTATTTTTGCAAATACAACCAATCCACGAAGTTCTTATGGTGAAGGCGTAGCGTTGGCATCACATGCAGGCGCAACACTTACAGATATGGAGTTTGTTCAATTTCACCCGACAGGTCTTGACTTTGGCTTAGACCCTACTCCTTTAGCTACTGAGGCAATTAGAGGTGAGGGGGCTTACCTTGTAAATCAAGATGAAGAGAGATTTATGTTGGGTATTCATCCTGATCGCGAGTTAGCACCACGAGATCTTATTGCTCAAAATATATTTAAACAAATCGAAAAAGGAAATTCAGTATTTTTAGATTGTAGACACATGGGCAGTAATTTTAATACTCGATTTCCTCAAGTTTCATCCTACTGTGAAAATGCAGATTTAGATCCTGGAAAAGACCTGCTGCCAATAATTCCTGTCGCCCATTATCATATAGGTGGCATAAAAACTGATCTGAAAGGACAGACTTCTGTTGAAGGACTGTGGTGCTGTGGAGAGGTTGCTGCAACTGGTATTCATGGAGCAAACCGCCTTGCGTCAAATTCACTATTAGAGTCTCTTGTATTTGCTAAGATTGTTGCAAGCGAAATAAATAAAAAGAATATAAAAAAGGATATTCATATTAGCTCTAAATTTATAAAGGTTTTTAAAGAGAAAACTAAAAATAAAATCAGAGCAAAAAAATATATATGGCAATTAAGGTCTTCAATGATGAGAAATTTAGGAATAGTTAGAAATAAAGACTCTATTATCAGAGGTCTAAATGATGTAATTAAAATTGAGAGAGAATCAAAAGGCCTCTCGGCTAAACTTAATGACATGATTTTGGTTAGCAAATTTATTATCATAGGCGCTTATTTAAGAAGAGAAAGTCGAGGTTGTCATTTAAGATCTGATTACCAAGATACTGATAAAGATTTTATTAAGCATTTTGATATTAAATATTCAGAAATAGATGATTACATCAAAACTATCTTGGATTCTACTATATCAGAAGTTGATGAAAAACTTGTTAGCTAAAAAAGATATTAAGGAAAAGA
The DNA here is from genome assembly GCA_902526005.1 of uncultured Pelagibacteraceae bacterium. Taxonomy (GTDB): domain Bacteria; phylum Pseudomonadota; class Alphaproteobacteria; order Pelagibacterales; family AG-422-B15; genus CACNXQ01. The sequence continues at coordinate 19,304 of CABZIW010000003.1, read as the reverse complement.
TCAAAATTGCTTTGAAAGAAGATTTTGGCAAATATGGCGATATAACCTCAAAAGTTTTAATTTCTAAAAAAACAACGCTCAAAGCATCTATAGTCGCAAAAGAGAATGCAATTGTCTGTGGAACTGAGTTTGTTGTTCAAACATTTAAAGCACTAAATAGTAAAATTAAAATAAAAGTTCTAAAAAAAGATGGAAGTAAAGTAGTTAAAGGAAATAAAATTATTAACGTTAATGGTGATGCACATAGTATATTAATTGCAGAGAGAACAGCTCTAAACTTTTTAGGGTTCATGTCTGGTATTGCGACAAAAACAAGAAAATTTGTTGATATTGCAGCACCTTACGGCGTTAAAATTTATTCAACAAGAAAAACAATTGCTGGCGTGAGACAGATACAAAAATATGCTCTTACAATTGGTGGTGCGCACGTAAACAGGGTCTCTTTATCAGATTTTTATTTCATAAAAGATAACCATCTTGTAAATAAAGAAGGAATTGTTGAGAATATAAAAAAAATTAAAAAATCAAAATTAAAAAGAAAAATTACAGTAGAAATTGATACAATTAAACAACTGAAAAAAATTTTAAATCAGAAAATAGATATTGTACTTCTCGATAATATGTCTGAGAAACAAATTTCTCAGTGCTTAAAAATTGTTAAAAAAAGGTTTCTTTGTGAGGCATCTGGAAATATTAATTTAAAAAATATTAAGTCTTATGCGAAAACAAAAATTGATAGAATTTCAATCGGACAACTTACTCATAGTATTGAAAACATTGATTTTGGACTTGAAATTTGAATGTACAGCCGTCCAATAGTTAAAAATAGTTTTAAAGTTCCTGCAGAATTGGTAACTGAAAATTTTATCTTAAAACCTCTAACAATAAAATATGTCGATAAAGACTATGAGGCAGTAATGAAAAGTGTAGACCATCTATATAAACTAATGGACGATAGTGAATGGCCAAAAGAAATGACATTAGATGAAAATCTTGCCGATCTGGGATGGCATGAAGTGGAATTTTCTCTTAGACATTCTTTCGCTTACACAGTTCTATCAACAAAAGAAGAGAGTGATGTAATCGGTTGTTGCTATATTTATCCCTCCGATAACCCTGAGTACGAGGTTCAAGCATACTATTGGATAAGACAGGATTTACTTGATAGCGGCTTGGAGAATGAATTAGGAAAAACATTTAAGGAATGGTTAGAAAAATCTTGGCCATTTAGCAAAATAGAATTTCCGAGAAGAGATATATAGTTAATTAAACACTTTTTTATATTCAAGGTTTAAGTCTTGAGATGAAACTCTTTTTTGTGACATAGTATCTCTATCTCTTATAGTCACTGTATCATTTTCGATTGTTTCAAAATCAACTGTTATACAAATAGGTGTGCCAATCTCATCATGACGTCTATAACCTTTTCCAATATTACCAGAGTTTTCTAAAATGACCCTTCCCATACCTAGTGCTTGAAGGTCATTCTTAATCTTGCTTGCTTTATTGACTAAATCCTCATTATTTCTTTTTAGAGGAATCACAGCTGCTTTAATTGGAGACAAATGCGGTTTTAAACTTAATACAATTCTTTTATTTCCATTTTCTAAATCCTCCTCCTTGTAAGCTTCATTGAGTAGTGCAAATACGCCTCTATCAACACCAGCGGATGGTTCTATAACATAGGGGATATACCATTCTTTACTTTCTAAATTTTGAATACTCAATTTCGTTGTTGATTGGTTATTTTTCATTACATCTGCAGATATTTTAAAGTCATTTTGGTTTTTAGTATGAGAACCAAGATCAAAATCAGTTCTGTTTGCTATTCCTTCTAATTCTTCAAGTCCATGTGGAAATTCATACATAAGATCTACAGTAGCTTTTGAGTAGTGAGATAGGTCAGAATCTTCAACATCTAGCTTTTTTAATCTTTTTTCAGATATGCCTTGATCAATCCACCATGAATACCTCTTGTCTACCCAATATTTATGCCACTCGTCATCTTTTCCTGGTTCAACAAAAAATTCTAATTCCATTTGTTCAAACTCTCTAACCCTGAATATGAATTTACCTGGAGTGACTTCATTTCTAAAAGCTTTACCTATCTGCGCGATTCCAAAAGGAATAGTTTTACTTGTTGAGTCCAATATATTTTTGAAATTTGTAAAAATTTGCTGTGCAGTTTCCGGTCTTAGGTAGGCATAATTACTGCCATCATCTACTGGACCAACTGTGGTTTTAAACATAAGATTAAATGGTCGAGGTTCAGTTAAATCACTAGACCCGCATGCTGGACATTTTCCATCTTTAGCCTGGTCAGATCTAAATCTATTTTTACAATTTCTGCAGTCGACTAAAGGATCAGAGAAAGTGTCTTCATGGCCTGAATACTTTAATACATGCCTACTTGTTAGAATTGACGCGTCAAGCCCCTCAACATCATCTCGATCATAGATCATTGATTTCCACCAGGAGGATTTAAGATTATTTTTTAATTCTACTCCGAGTGGACCATAGTCATATATTCCTTGCAAGCCACCATAAATCTCACTTGATTGAAAAATAAACCCCCGTCTTTTACATAATGAAACGAGGTCTTCCATGTTTTTAGAGGCCATATCGACTCCAGAAAGAATTTTCCCTTAGGGCTTCTGTAAGCCGGTCAACAATATCGTTATTTGAAATCTGATTATTTAAAATATTTTTAATTAATGATTTTTTTTCTTCTATGTTCCTAATCTTTAATTTTTTTCCATAATGTTTTTCAATGTATGAGTTTAGTTCTTCATTAGAATCTACTAAACCGAGTTTTTTTGCTTGTTCGCCTGTCCAAAACTCCCCATTAAAAACTTTTTTTGGGTCTATTTTCTTTTTTCTATTTTTTGATACTAAATCTTTGAAATTTTCAAATATACTATCCTGAACTTTGATCAACTTATCTATGTCTTTTTTAGAAACTTCTTCAAATGGATCGAGAAATGATTTTCTATCTCCTTTTGTAAAAACTCTTCTTTTAATGCCTAGTTTATCTATTAATTTTTTGAATCCAAAAGAGGCACTAATCACACCTATAGATCCGACTATAGAACTTTTATTGGCGATTAAGGTATCTCCTGCACACATCAGCATATAACCTCCTGAGGCAGCAACATCCTCCGCGATCGTAATCACTTTCACATTGTTTTTCTTTGATAAATTTCTTATACGGTTGTGTATCAGTTCAGATTGTACCGGTGACCCACCTGGCGAGTTGATCTTAATGACTACTACAGATGGCTTTTTAAAGCTAAAAGCTTTATCAAGAATAGCAGCACAATTCTCAAGTGTAAGACCTTTTTGAAATCTACCAAGATCTCCAATAACGCCTCGCAAGCCAACTATATTTATTCTTGTTTTAGAGGATATTAAGCTCATTTTTTAAATATTGCCTGAAATCAATAACTTTTAATTATATGAGACTATATTATAAGTACATCTAAATATAAAACAAAATCATAATTAATAAGTGAATACCCCTGTAAAATCATTATCGAATTTACTTAAAAGCTCTCTGAAGAGAGTTGAAAGAGAAATCAGTAAGAACATAAAGGATGAAGAAAAATTAATTACATTAACAGCAGGCCATCTCATTAAAGCTAAAGGAAAAAAAATAAGGCCTCTTCTTACTTTACTTGTATCAAAGATGCTAAATTACAAAGGTAACGCAGATGTTACACTTGCTGTCTGCATAGAGTTTATTCATAACGCTACTTTGTTGCATGATGATGTAATTGATACAGGAAAGATCAGGAGAGGAAAATTAAGCGCAAATCAAATATGGGGAAATAAAGTAAGTGTTTTAGTTGGAGATTACCTTTTGAGTAGGGCTTTTAAGCTAATGGTAAAAAATAAATCACTGAAGTTACTAGAGATATTATCCCAAACATCACTTATTTTAGCGAGAGGACAAATACAAGACGTAGGCAACAATCAAAACGTCAACTTAACAGAAAAGAAGTACTTATCTATAATTGATGCTAAAACTGCTGAGCTTTTTAGGATATCTTGTTACTTACCGACCATCATTACTGACCAAAATAAAAAAATTCAAAAAATATTTAATGATTTTGGTTTTAATTTTGGCATGGCCTTTCAATTATCTGATGACGTATTAGATTATTTCGGTGACTCGAGCAAAATGGGAAAAAGTGTTGGGAAAGATTTTTTTGAGGGTAAAGTAACATATCCAGTCATTCATTGTTTCAAAAAATCTGATAAAAAGTCAAAAAAAATTATAGCCAAACTCTTTTTTAAGAGAAAAAGAAGTAAAAAAGATCTGGCAGCAATTCTAAATCTAATGAAGAAAACTAATACTTATAAGAGTTCAATCGAATTTGTTAGAAAATACGCAGAAAAAGCCAAAACTAATATTAATAAATTTGAAGGAAATAAATATAAAGTGTATCTTGATGAATTGGTGGATCATTTAATAATCAGAGACAAATAAATATGTCATTTAACACTTTCGGAAAAAATTTTCGATTTACATCATGGGGGGAATCTCATGGGGAAGCTATTGGATGTGTAATTGATGGTTGTCCTCCTCTAATACCACTTAAGGAAAAGGATATTCAGAAATATTTAGATATGAGAAAGCCAGGAAAAAATAGATTTGTTACACAAAGAAGAGAAGATGATAAAGTTTCAATTTTATCAGGTGTATTTGAGGGTAAAACAACTGGAACCCCGATAATGCTGTTAATTTGGAACAAAGATCAAAAGTCAAAAGACTACAGCGATATAAAAAATAAATTTAGGCCTGGACATGCTGACCTAACATATTTTTTGAAATATGGAATAAGAGATTATAGAGGTGGAGGTCGTTCTTCTGCAAGAGAAACTGCGAGTAGAGTAGCTGCTGGCGCTGTCGCAAGAAAAGTAATTGGGCATATATTAAAAAAAGATATTTTAATTCAAGGTGCAGTTACACAAGTTGGAAAGCTGACAATTAATCAAAGAAATTTCAATTGGAATGACGTAAAGAAAAATTCATTTTTCTGTCCTGATAAAAAAATAGTTAAAGTTTGGGAAGAGTACCTAGATGAAACTAGAAAAAAAGGATCATCATTGGGTGCAAAATTATTAGTAAATGCTAAAAATGTTCCCGCCGGGCTTGGAGAACCTATATATGGTAAATTGGATGCTGACCTTGCAGGTGCAATGATGAGTATCAACGCTGTTAAAGGGGTTGAAATAGGAGCTGGCAATGAGGCTGTTGAATTATCAGGAGATGAAAACTCCGACGAAATAAGAGCTAATAAAAATAAAAAAATTATCTTTTCTTCTAATAACGCTGGCGGAATCTTAGGTGGTATATCAAGTGGCCAGGATTTAAATTTATCAATAACGATTAAACCAACATCGTCAATTTTGAAGGCAAAAAAAACAATTAATAATAAATTTCAAAATACATTGATTTCAACAAAAGGTCGTCACGATCCATGTGTAGGTTTGAGAGCTGTTCCTATTGCTGAAGCCATGATGGCGTGTGTTCTAGCAGATCATATATTGCGCAATAGAGCACAGTGTGGCTAAACTTTTAGATCAACTAAAAAATCAATAAGTAAGAATGTCTTTTTTTTCTTTAATTTAATTTTCTTCAAATTCTTTATAGTCTTTTCAGCTAGTTTTTTTCTGTATTTAAGTAAAATCTCAGTATTTACCTTTGACATTCTTGGAAAATCTGCAAAATCATCATTGATTTGAAAAATTTCTCCGATGTACTCTCCAATTTTTTGCATACTAATTTCGACACTCTTATTTTTGTTTGCACATATCGCAACTGCTTGACAGCAATAAGACATTAATCTTGCAGTTTTTAATTTGTTTAATTTTAATCTCCCTCTTACAGTGGGCGACTTTAAACTTAAATCATAGTATTGCCCTAAAAGAAGTCCTTTTTCACCTGAAACTTTACTCAGCACTTCAATTAACTTTGTTTTTTTCTTGTCGGATATATTAAAAGAACTATTAGATAAAATTTGATATGATTTAGTCAATAAAGCACATCCCGCAAGAATTGCAGTATATTCATTGAATTTATAATGCGTTGTTTTTTTTCCTCTCCTAAATTTATCGTCATCCATAGAAGGTAAATCATCATGCACAAGAGAATAATTATGTAACATCTCAATTGCTGAAGCTAAATTAAAAATGATACTGTTTGATAAATTCAATTCTTTGCCAAAAATGTATACTAGATATGGTCTAAATCTTTTACCTCCTGTATTGATTGAATATAGGATAGCTTGATTTAGTAGATTTTTATCTTTACTTAGTTTTTTTTTTAAAAATTTATTGAATTTAATTGTAAATTTTTTCAAATCGTTATTTATGATTTGATGTTTCATTTACTTTTTTTTAGATATTTTACCATCTGGCAGCACTTTGATTTCTTCAAGTTTTAAAACTGCATCGTCTAATTTTTGTTGGCAATGGGCTCTTAATTGCGATCCACGCGTATAATACTCAATAGACTTTTCAAGATCGATGTTTCCACTCTCTAAATTCTCTACAATCTCAGTTAGTTCTTCCATAGCTTTTTCAAAAGAAAGTTTTTTTATGTTATCATGTATTTTAGTCATTATTTTGTAACTCTTTTATATGGGTAATCATTGAATTTTCTAAAGCTTGTATATCATATCCACCTTCAAGCATAGAAATAATTCGGTTATCACAATATTTATCTGCTATACTCATCAACTTTTGTGTTATCAATTTAAAATCATTTTCTAAAAGTTCTAGCGATGCCAATGGGTCTTTTTCGTGAGCATCGAAACCCGCTGATAAAATTAAAAAATCTGGTTTTTGATCATGTAATTTTTTTATAATCATCTCATCAAAAGCTGACTGATATTGAGATGAATTTGTTCCCGCTTGAAGAGGTACATTAACAATATTTCCTACTCCCTTTTCATTTGTATCGCCTGTTCCAGGATACAATGGATATTGATGAGTTGAATAGTAATGTACATTAGAATTTTCATAGAATATATCTTGCGTTCCGTTTCCATGATGAACATCAAAGTCAATAATGGCAATATTTTCTAAACCATACTTATTAATCAGGTACTTTGCAGATATAGCTACATTATTAAATACACAAAAACCCATTGAACGGTCATAACATGCATGATGGCCTGGCGGCCTTACAATACAGAACGCATTCATACATTTTTTGTTTATAACGTTATCTGCCGCGTCTATGCCAGCGCCTGCAGCTTTTAATGTTGCCTCAAAAGAACCACGAGATACTGGTGTTTCTTGATCCAGAAAAATTATCTGTTCATCTTTTGGAAAACGATCAAGAGTTTCATCTACAAAACTTTTTTCATGTGCTTCATAAATATGAGAGTAATCTACCTTATTCGGTTTAATTATTGATATATTTTTAAATTCTTCATTATTTATTAAATCGATGATATTTTTTACTCGATCAGTTCTCTCTGGATAATCAAGAGAGGATACATGATCTTTAAAACTATCATCGAAATATATTTGTGTTTGAGTCATTTAATGAAATCTAAAATAATAAATCTAAATTCAAATAATATTAAAATTATAACTAGAAGTCTACTGATAGGAAAAACTATAGTAATCCCAACAGATACTGTTTATGGTATTGCGGCCAATGCAAAGAGTTTTCAAGGCGTTGAAAATATATTTAAGATTAAAAAAAGACCCAAAAGATTTCCTCTTATTCTGTTTACTCATTCAATTGCTGAAGCTAAAAAGCTAGCAATATTTTCACCCTTTGAAGAATATTTGGCATCAAAATATTGGCCTGGACCACTTACTTTAATATTAAAAAAGAAAGGAAAAAAGTTTTATAATGGGGACAAAAGATTGTCTAAGGTAGGTATACGCATTCCAAAAAATAAAGACGTTATAAAAATTCTCGAGTACATTCAAAAGCCACTTGCAACTACAAGTGCTAATATTCATGGAGAGATAAATATAAAATCATTAAATCAATTGGGAATAATAAAATCAAAAGATGTCGCTTATGCAATCGAAAAAAAAGGTAAAATGAGCTTTAAAGAGTCAACTTTAGTTGAAACTAAAAATAATCAAATAAACATTATACGCGAAGGTTCTTTGTCTAAAAAATTAATTAATGAAGAATTAAAAAATTTTTATATTAAACATTATTAAGCATCTACAAATGCATTAAAAGAAAAACACCGTCTCTCACCATCTCCTCTAAAAGGATGAACATCATGCATTAAAAAAGAAGGGAAAATATATAAATCTCCTACCTTGGGCTTAAATGTTTCACGGTGCTTAACAAGCGGAGGGCTATTCCTGGGCATCGAAACACGGCCATCAAAAAATGAAATTAAACCTGCTAAATCTTTTTCTTTATTTAATCTTATAGACGAGGGAATTTTTAAATAACCCACACCACTGATGTTACCTCTGTGTAAATGAGGTGGATTAAAATCTCCAGCATACTGACTTACTATCCAAGCTCTTTCAATTTTAATTTTCTTAACTTTTATATTTAATGTTTGCTTATAATAATCTTTAATTGAATTAATTATCTGTTTTTCTATTCCAGCTTTTAGAATTTTATTTGGTATTTTAAACTGCTGCTTCATACTTCCTATAAGCCTATGATCATAATCATACTTTTTAGATAAAGACTTATTTTTTGATACTTGATCTGAAAACTTGTTTAAGTTTGTAACCGTTTTCGATGAGAACTTTGTTTTGCCTATTGTTGGCCCAAATGGTTTATATATCTTCATAGTTTTTTCTGGTGCGCCCGGAAGGATTCGAACCCTCAACCCTCAGATCCGAAGTCTGATGCTCTATCCAGTTGAGCTACGGACGCATCTATATTATATTTCACGTACCATGCTTTTTCTTAAGATACTAGAGAAATTAGGACGAAAAAAAGTTGTGATGGACAGAGGCCCTTCACACCCAGAATATCATTTAGCAAAACCATGGACAGCTAGGTATTATTTGCTATTTAGAAAAAGACCGAAATGGTTTCCTTTCAATATACTTATTCATCATATTTTAGATAATGATCATGGAATTGGGCTGCACAATCATCCCTTTCCATATATTACAATTATTTTAAGTGGTGGTTACTGGGAGACAAACATCAATAAAAAAAGAAAATGGCGTGGAAAATTTTATATAGGGTTTAGAAGTGCTGATAATTTGCACCGGGTTGACTTAGAGCCAGGCATTAAGCCAATTACAATTTATATTGCTGGTCCTTACGGACTAAGAAAAAGAGGGAGAAGTGAATACGGAACTTTAAACTAATTTTTTTCTAAGTTGCGTTCTGAGTTTACGATCTTTTTTTAGAACAATTTCCCTTTTCATTGCGTCTGATTTAGACTCAAAAATCTCTTTATACAAAAGTTTCCATTTGCTACCTCTAGTGTATTTTGCACCTTTTGAGGCGTTATGAGCCCTTATTCTTTTATCAATATTATTGCTCCAACCAACATATGTTCTAGGCTTAGGATTGGTTGTGCCAATGATATACACATAGAATTTCATGATTCTAAACATAATAATTGTAATTAGTACTTAATTAAATATAGTATCTTTAAATAAATAGGAGAAAAAGCATGCGTACTACTCTTACAGTTTTAGCTTTCAGTTTTATGATTTCAGCTTGTACTACATTACAAAGTATAAATGAAACCATTAAAGGTGATGGCGTTCCTTATATTCCAGGAATATAAATATTAGAAGCTGGCCCTTTTTTAGGGTCAGTTTTCTTTTTTTTGTAATAATTAGAAAAAAAAGTTAATTAGTCAAAGCGCCTACTTAAATTTTATAGTTTCCAATATGTATAAAGTTCAAATTTCTGGGACCGGCCTATACACTCCTAAGGAAAAAATCTCTAATGAGGAATTGGTACAATCATTCAATAAGTATGTTGATGAATTTAATGTAACAAATTCAGAAGATATTAAAAATGGAAAAATCCAACCATTAGAAAAATCCAGTGCTGAATTCATAGAAAAAGCATCAGGTGTTAAATCAAGATATGTACAAAATAAAACAGGAATTCTAGATACTTCTTTTATGAGGCCTAAATTGAGAGAAAGGTCAGAAGAAGAATTATCAAATTTAGCTGAAATGGGGGTCATTGCAGCTAAAGATGCGATTAAAAACTCAAATATAGATGTAGATGATATTGATGCAGTAATTGTAGCTTGTTCAAATCTTGAGCGTGCCTATCCAGCAATTGCAATTGAAATACAAAATGCTTTGGGTATCAAAGGTTTTGCTTTTGATATGAATGTTGCATGTTCATCAGCAACTTTTGGAATTCAAACTATCTTCGACATGGTAAAGTCTGGAAGTATAAAGTCTGCTATCATGATTAATCCTGAAATTTGTACCGGACATTTAAATTTCAGAGATCGAGACTGTCATTTTATTTTTGGAGACGTTGCAACAGCAGTTATTTTAGAACGTCTTAATGATGAAAATATCAAAGAAAACTCTTATGAAATAATTGGTACGAGATTATTGACTAAGTTTTCAAACAATATAAGAAATAATTATGGCTTTTTAAATAATTCATCGCCTGATGGCGTTGGTCAGTCAGACAAATTATTTCATCAAAATGGACGAAAAGTATTTAAGGAAGTTGTTCCAGAAGTTTCTAACTTGATTAAATCTCATTTAGAAGAAAATAACTTATCGGCCAATGATCTCAAAGGCATGTATCTTCATCAAGCAAACGAGAATATGAACGTTTTAATTTCAAAGTATGTATTGGGAAAAGATGCCCCAAAAGAGTTAGCACCTGTAGTTTTGGATGAATATGCAAATACAAGTTCAGCTGGTTCAATTATTGCCTTTCATAAATACAATAAATCATTAAATAAAAATGATTTAGCAATTATATGTTCATTTGGAGCAGGTTATTCAGTTGGAAATGTAATTGTAAAAAAGATAGCTTAAAAATTTGGCTCTTTAGAAAATAATCTTCTCACCATTGGTTCGAAATGATCTAACGGGAAGGACTCATAATTAGGATCAAAAGATTTTTGATCCCACTTTTCACAGAAGTCGACCGCATCTTGATAGTATGGATGATCCTTAAATTTATCTCGTGAATTTCTATCTTTACCTAAATGATGAGCATAATAATATTCTTGAAAAAGCCCATGATGCAACATAATCCAATGAACCTTTTCAGAAACATACGGTCTTAAAACAGCAGCTATGAGTTGACTGTGATTGTATGGAGCAAGACTATCTCCTATATCATGCAACAATGTAGCAACAATCATTTCTTCATCTGCCCCATCTTTTTCAGCTCTGGTTGCTGATTGCAAAGAATGCTCAAGTCTTGTCACTTGGTACCCGTCCACTGAATTATCTAAGTTTTTTAATGATTCTAAAATTCGATCAGGAAGTTCATTTATGTAGTTTTTTTCATATTCAGCCAAAAGTTCATAATCTTCTTTTGATCCTTTTTTCATTTCAGTAAACTTGACTGTCTTCATTCTACTTCCTTGGAGAGGAGTTTATATTTACTTTCGGCAGAGTCATGGTCAATATACAGCCCTTGAAGCCACCGACTTCCTTCAGATGTATTGTAGCTCCGTCTTCCATGTAAAGTTCTGTAATTATTCATAATTAATAAGTTACCAGGCTCTAAATGAAATTGTAATATATATTTATTTGAATTGATCATTTGATGCATAACTCTTTTAGCAGCATAAAATTCTTCCAAAACCTTTGGCTCATCGTAAAATACAAAGTCTAATCTATTACTATATTTTATTTGTTTGAGTTCTCCTCTAGCACTTAATTTTATAATTTTTCCAGTTTTTTCTAAAATAGCATCATTATCTTCAAATTTATAATTTATTAGAGTATTTACTAGAATATTAAAAGCTTGTGGATTTTCTTTTTTTAGATCCTCTGCAACTTTGAAACCATCTACAACTGTGGAGTCTCCACCTTTGCAACTGTTTTCAATACAAAATAAAAACTGAATTGATGGTACTGGTTTTCTGTAGGGATTATCAGTATGCGACTCTAATTCGATGGATGTATAAGCCAAGTCATTAGGTTGTTTTTGTGACCTCACATTAAATAGCTTTCCAAAATTAGTTTCTCGAATAAACCCAATTTTTTCAGCAAATTTTATAACTTCTCCATCCTTAGCTGGCAAATCTTCAACTACAACGTAACCATACTGATGATAAAATTTTAAAATTTCAAACAATTGCTGACTTTCGTTTGCTCCATAGGCAAAACTAAATTTTTTTAACTCAGCATCATTTTTATCCCAGTAAATCTTTTGCGGTAGGACATTTGATCTTGTAATTTCTGTTATTAATTTATCTAAACAATAAGTTGCACTATGGTTATCAGAAAATTCTACGCGCATTTTGTTATCTGCTAGCAGCTGAGCATTCTTTATTTGCAAATCTGGTTTAATCTTTTCAGGATCATATAATCTTTGGAAAGAATTTTGATCAACTTCCCCTTTTTCAATTGAACGTTCCCGTATCCACAAGGGATGTATTTTAAAAATTTCCTCTTTATCAAATACTCTTAATTCTTTTGAGTCAAAATCTAGCTTCATAATTGAAAATATATGATTAATAGTCTAATTCTTCAATATTTTCATATTCTGTAAGACATTCTGGATTTGCAAGAGCTTCCATATTTTTAACTTTTTTACCGTTTATAATATCTCTTACAGTCAATTCAGCTATCTTACCGCTCCGAGTTCTTGGAATATCAGTAACTTGAATAATCTTTGCGGGCACATGTCTGATGGAAGTTGAATTTTTAATATTTTCCTTAATATCAGCAACTAATTTATCATTTAGATGACTTTTGGCTTTAAGGGTTATAAATAAAATAATTCTGACATCATCATTCCATTCTTGCCCAACCACAATCGATTCATTGATATCTTCTAGTTTTTCAACAGACCTATATATTTCTGCAGTACCAATTCTAATACCTCCAGGATTGAGAGTTGAGTCGGAGCGCCCAAAGATTATGAAACCCTTATTTGCTGTTTTGATTGCATAGTCACCTTGTGTCCAAATATTGGGAAATTTTGAAAAATATGAATTTATATATTTTTCTTTATTAATATCATCCCAGAATCCAATTGGCATTGAAGGAATTGCTGATTTGCAGACTAGTTCTCCTTTTTGCTGAGTACTAACCCCATCTTCATTAAATATATCAACATCGACTCCTAAACATTCACATTGAATTTCTCCTGAAAATACTGCACCGGTTGGATCTCCTCCAACAAAACATGAAACAATATCAGTACCGCCACTAATAGAGGCTAAATGTACGTCTTGCTTAATATTGCTATAAACATAATTAAAACTCTCACTAACTAGTGGTGATCCAGTGCTTAAAATTGTTTTTAATTTTGATAGTTTATATTTATTTGAAATTTGAATTTGGCTATTTCTTAGCGCATCAATAAACTTTGCGCTTGTACCAAAACAAGTAATTTCCTCTTCTTCCGCCACTTTAAAAAGTGAGTCCTGATGTGGAAAAAAAGGAGACCCCTCATAAAGAACAACTGTTGCCTTAGAAGCAAGACCAGAAATAAGCCAATTCCACATCATCCATCCACAAGTAGTAAAATAGAAAAGCTTATCGTCTTCACAAATTTCACAGTGAAGTTGCTGTTCTTTTAAATGTTGGATTAATGGACCTCCAGTATTATGTACAATACATTTTGGTTTTCCAGTTGTACCGCTGGAATACAATATATACATTGGGTCATTAAACTGACATCTTTCAAAAGAGAGCGCACTCAATTCTCTATTGTTTTCTTCAAAAAAATTTAATTTTTCATCGATAAAACTTTTGTCTTTTTGAGAATAATCAATGCATATGGACACTTCCAATGTATTAAGCTTACTCTCAACATTTTTTATTTTTTCTAAAATTTTAAATTTCTTTCCTCCATACATATAGTTGCTGGAATAAAATAAAATTTTGGGCTCTATTTGACTAAACCTATCTAATATAGCCTGTTCACCAAAATCCGGTGAACAAGAAGACCATACCGCACCAATTGAATTTACTGCAAGAAATGAAATCAATGTTTCTGCATTATTAGTTACAATGCCTACAACTCTATCGCCCTTTTTAATACCAATAGATTTCAAATATTTAGCAACTAAATTTACTTTATGAATAACTTCTTCTTTGCTGTAATATTTTTTAAATCCAATTTCATTTACATAGAGTATAGGAATAGAATTTAAATTATTAATGATATTTTCACTATAGCTAAGCTTTAAGTTTGGAAAAAATTTCTTGTCATAAATATTTTCACTTTCACTAATAGCAGGGTTTTCATTGCCGCTATAGTTTATATCTAAATAACTCAAAAGACTTGTCCAAAATAAATTAGGCTTTGCTATACTCCAGTTGAATAAGGAGTCATATTCATAATCAAAATTTATCGAATAGTTTTTTTTAAGATAACGATGGTATTTTATTAAATTAGATTGTTTTCTTCTTTTTTCGGAGGCTTGCCACAGTAATTTTTCCATAAATTTTACTGCTTTAAATTAAATTTTAAGCAATATGTAATGCTTTTGTTTCAAGATAGTCTTCAAGCCCCATATCACCGCCTTCGCGGCCGTTTCCAGACTCTTTATAACCGCCAAAAGGAGAGCCATAGTTATAACCGCCTCCGTTTACATGTACACCGCCAGCTCTAAGTTGTCTTGAAACTCTTTCTGCCCTTTCGGTGTCGCCTGTTTGTAAATATGCGGCAAGTCCGTAAGGTGTGTCATTAGCTATTTCAATAGCTTCTTTTTCATCTTCAAATGGAATTATTACAAGTACGGGGCCAAAAATCTCTTCTTGAGCTACTCGCATGCTGTTATTAACATTTATGAATATAGTTGGTTTAGTAAACCAACCTTTTTCTAACCCCTCAGGTTTACCCAGTCCACCAACAAGCAGCTCGGCACCTTCATCTATTCCTACCTGAATCATGTTTTGGACTCTATCAAATTGGATTTTATCAAATAAAGGTCCTAGATGATCTCCATCCTCTTGTGGGTCTCCAACTTTTATTTCTTCAGCCGCCTTTTTTGCAATTGTAACGACTTCATCGTAGCATTTTTTTTCAACCAGTAATCTGGTAGGAGCGTCACATGATTGTCCGGTGTTAAACATACATTCATTTACAGATGCGGTTACTTTTTCCTCAAGATCACAATCTGCAAAAACTAAATTTGGTGACTTGCCTCCAAGCTCAAGTGTAACTTTTTTGACAGTTTCAGCTGACTCTATTGTAACCGACTTTCCGCCTCTTTTAGAGCCGGTAAACGACATCATCTCAATATCTGGATGTCTTGACATGGCTATGCCCACACCCTCGCCATCACCATGAACTAAATTGAAAACACCTGCAGGGACACCAGCTTTATCTAGTATTTCGGCATAAACCATTGCTGATAATGGCGTATGTTCTGATGGTTTTAAAATACAAGTACAGCCGGTTGCAATGACTGGCAAAACTTTTAATGTGATTTGGTTTATTGGCCAATTCCATGGAGTGATTAGACCACATACTCCAATTGGTTCTTTTAATAAAATATCTGTATTGGATAACTCAATTTTTTCTTCATGTTTTTCTAATGCACTAATAAAACCATCCAAATGACCTATAGCTGCATCAGCTTGGGCTTCACGTGACATTTTTCTTGGTGCACCCATCTCCATTGTCATAGCATCAGCTAAGTCATCAAATCTTTCTTCTGAAATTTTTCGTATATTTTTCAAAATATTCATTCTCTCTTCTTTAGAAGTTTTTGAAAAACTCATAAATGCATTTTTAGCGGCTTTTACTGCGATATTTACATCTTCTTCATTACCTAATATGACTTCACCGATAACTTCCTCTGTGGCTGGATTTACGACAGGCATTTTTTTACTAGATTGTGGCGCTACCCATTGACCATCAATATAAAATTTTTGTAGATTTTGCATTTCAGATGATGATTACATACTATAGTATGGTAATTGTAAATTAATTTTTTTTCACTAGTAAAGGAATATGAACAGAGACGTCATTATTTCATGTGCTGTTACTGGATCAGGAGATACAGTCAACAAACATCCAAACATACCGGTGACGCCAGAGCAAATTGCTAATGCAGCAATTGAAGCAGCGTCAGCTGGAGCTGCTATAGCGCATATCCATGTCAGAGATTTAAATACAGGAAAGGGATCAAGAGACGATGAGCTTTATAAAGAGGTTGTGAGCCGCATAAAAGATAGTGGCACAAATGTCATAATAAATCTTACCAGTGGTATGGGCGGTGATATAGAAATTGGACCTGAGGATGATCTATTAAAGTTCGGACCTAATACTGATTTTGTTAATGCGATTGAACGACTAAGTCACGTTGAAGAAATATTACCAGATATATGTTCCCTTGATTGTGGAACTCTTAATTTTGGTGATGGCAACATGATTTATGTTAGTACTCCTGAACAATTAAGAATTGGTGCAAAAAGAATACAAGAATTAGGCGTAAAACCGGAGTTAGAAGTTTTTGATACAGGGCATATGTGGTTTGCAAATCAAATGTACGATGAGGGGTTGCTTGACAGCCCTCCTCTATTTCAAATTTGTCTTGGCATTCCCTATGGGGCACCGGCTAATACCAGTTCAATGAAAAACATGGTAGACATGCTACCATCGGGCAGTAACTGGGCAGCTTTTGGAATTGGGGTTCATCAAATGCCGATGGTTGCTCAAGCGGTTCTTTTGGGGGGCAATGTTAGAGTTGGTCTTGAAGACAACCTATATCTTGAAAAAGGTGTATACGCTTCAAACGGTCAACTTGTTGAAAAAGCGACGACAATAATTAATAATCTTGGTGCAAATGTGATGGGGCCAGATGAAGCCAGAAAAAAACTTGGGCTTAAAGTTTGAAACAAAATAAAGTCATCACTATTGTGGGTACTGGAGTAATTGGCGCAGGCTGGGCTGCAAGATTTCTAGCTAAAGGTTATACTGTAAAAGCATATGACCCTAATAGTGTTTCACGTGAGCAGCTAAAAATAAATGTTCGAACTGCTTTTAAAAGCTTAAAGAAAATCGGTTTGAATAGAAATGCCTCATTAAGAAATCTTAAGGTCTATTCAAAATTACCTAGTGCATTGAAGGATACAACTTTTGTTCAAGAGAATGCACCAGAAAACGAAAAGATTAAAAAAAATATACTCAAACAAATTGATAATTTAGTTGATAAGAGAGTTATAATCGCATCTAGTTCGTCAGGCTTATTACCATCAAAAATTCAATCGGCTTGCAAGTTTCCTGAGAGAGTTTTAATAGGTCATCCATTTAATCCTGTATACTTATTACCTCTAGTAGAGATTGTAGCTGGCAAGAAAACTAGTCATATAAGTGTTAAAAAATTAAAAAAATTATATGAACATATTGGAATGCGACCACTTATTGTTCAAAAAGAAATAGAAGGATATATTTCAGACAGACTACAAGAAGCGTTATGGCGTGAAGCCTTGCATATTATAAATGACGGGGTAGCATCAACGGATGAAGTTGATGATGCAATTGTTTATGGTCCTGGATTGAGATGGGCTTTTATGGGGGTTTGTTTAACGTTCCATTTAGCTGGTGGAGAAACTGGCATGAAACACATGCTGGAACAATTTGGTCCTGCACTAAAACTCCCTTGGACAAAATTGAAAGCACCTGAATTAACCAACAAACTTAAAAAAGCAATGGTTTCAGGAACAAAAAAACAAGCAGGAAAATTCAATATTAAAGAATTAGAAAAACAAAGAGATTTGTTTTTGATTGAAATTATGAAAACTTTAAATAAGAATCAAAAAGGTAAGTTTCCGAATTGGGACAGAAAATATAATACATTTAAATAAGATATGAATGAGAATCCATCAATATCATCATTAAAAAAGAATGGTAAATCGATTCTAATTGATTGGAGTGATGGTGAGCAGAGTAAATTTAATTTTTTATGGTTAAGGGATAATTGTCCATCAGAAGTTCACCCTACTGCAAGGGAGAGAACCTTTAACTTGCTAAATGTTTCAGAAAATATTTACCCAAAAGCGTTTACAATAAATGATAAAGGGCAGTTGGAGATTGAGTGGAGTGAAGGAGGCCATATAAGTCACTATGACGTCGAATGGCTTCGACATAACTGTTACACGATGAAAAGTAAGAAAAAATATAGTTCACCTTATTTTTTGTGGGATAATAGTATGCAATCAAATTTTGAAGATATTCAAATAGATTATCAAGAAATTATTAGTGGAGATGAAGGAATAAAAAAATGGTTAGAACAACTTCACTATAAGGGCATTTCAATTGTAAAAAATGCACCCACTGAAAAAGAGTCAGGTTTTGATGTTCTATCTAATATAAGTCATCATAGAGAAACTTTTTTTAAAACACCATTTGAAGTAATCGACATTCCTAATCCAAATAATTCAGCATATACAGCTGCAGCTCTAAGAAATCACATCGACTTACCATATTATGAAATTGCTCCTGGCTACCAGTTCCTTCATTGTTTAATAAACGATGCAACCGGTGGTGAATCAGTTGCGTTAGATGGATTTAAAGTTGCAAGCTATATGAAAGAAAATTTTACTGAATATTTCAAGATTCTTCTTGATACACCTGTAAAATTTGTAAATAGAGATTACACCGCAAACACAATTAGAGTAATGCATAAACCCATATTTACTCTAGATCACAACAATGATTTTAATGATATACGGTTCAGCGTTGCTTATATGGGAATAATGGATTGCAGTCCTGAAGTTATGGATAGCTTCTATGAAGCATATCGTAAACTTCTTTCATTGCTACATGACCCTATGTTTGAAATCAATTTCAGATTAGAAGCTGGAGATATTTTTAGCTTTAATAACAGAAGAGTCTTGCATGGCAGAAAAGAATACGATGCCAATTCAGGTAATAGACACCTCCAAGGATATTATATTGATAGGGATGAGATCGTAGGTAGATTAAATTATTTGAATAGAATTAATCCTTAATTAATAAAATGAAGATAAATCGTAAAATATTACCAAATATAAATAATTACTACAGCGATAATCATAAGATAGACCCAAGCCAGGGGGTGCATCTGGGCGATGGAACAATCAATGATGGCGATCGTGTCGAAATTGGCCCAACTGCATTAGCCTATGCTGAATGGCAAGATGCAGGGCTTATATTGCCAGATCTGACTGAGATG
>CABZIW010000002.1 GCA_902526005.1 uncultured Pelagibacteraceae bacterium | reverse complement strand
CTTGGATTCAGTCTCGAAGAGATAATTATGTTGGATATACTCCTTCTATTAATCTAACGAGAAAAACTTATAAACCTAATTCAAAAGTAATCTCCTTAAGAACAGTTATTTACACTAAACCAGATATAAAAAGTGCCACAAAAGGTTACTTGAGTTTTAACTCATTAGTTGAGGTAATTAAAATTAAGGGAAAATATTCGCTTATTAAAAATTTGGGTTGGTGTCCAAGTCTAGATCTTGTAAAGGTTAAAAGTAGCAAATTCAATCATATAGATTTATCAAAACAATACTTAGATACCCCTTATCTATGGGGTGGAAGAGATTCAATGGGCATAGATTGTTCAGGGTTAATCCAAAATCTCCATCAGATTAATAATAAGCCTTTTCCAAGGGATACAGATATGCAAGAGATATTTGTTACTAATGAAGTTAAGTATGAAAAAGATCTCAAAGCAGGGGATCTAGTATTTTGGAAAGGGCATGTTGCAATGATGATTGATAATTTGAATATCATTCATGCAAATGCTTTTCATATGAAAACTGCGATTGAGCCATTAGGTACAGCGAAAAAAAGAATATTAAAATCAAATGGTAAGATTAAAAAGATTGGAAGGTTATGAATTAATTGAATGAAAATTTATTTCTAATAAACCAAAGCAAAATCAATGAAGGAATTACCATGACAGCGGTAATTATAAAGAAAACACCCCAATCTCCCTGCAACCAGTCGACTAATGATCCTGAAGATGATGCCATTAGTGTTCTTCCAGCTGTTCCAAGCGATGCCAAAAGGGCATATTGAGTTGCGGTATACGTTCGGTCAACAAGTAGCGAAATAAAGGTAACAAAAGCCACAGTAGCAAAAGCTGCAGCCAAATCATCAAGTAATACTGCGGCAGCAAAGAGTAAAACTGATTTCTCAGACCATGCCATTACACTAAACATTATGTTTGTAATCGCCATTGCAATTCCTGAAATGAATAGCGCTCTAACAACACCTGATTTTATGGAAAACCAACCACCCAATAATGTAAATACAATTGTTGTTATCCATCCAAGTCCTTTTGAGTAAATTGCAATATCAGATTTTGAAAATCCCATTTCGTCGTAAAATATTATGGACATACGTCCCAAAAATGCTTCACCAATTTTAAATAAAAATATGAACCCGATAATCAACAGACTGATGGTTAACCCATTTTTTTTGAAGAAACTAATTAGTGGACTTACGATAGTACTTACAAACCAGGCTGAAAATTTATTTAACTTTAAACGATCTTGATCACTTTTTTGAGCAATTTGCCTTTTATTCGATAGATCTTCTGGAATAAATAAAAGTCCAATATTAAAAAGAAAAATGATTAAGCAAATGAACAGAAAAGTTAATTGCCAATAATTAGCTAAGCCTTGCTGTTCAAAATAATCAGCAACAAAAAGTGTGAGCATTCCACCTATTTTATAACCCGTCCACCAACCAACCACAGCTATTGATGCGCCAGCTGCCATTGATGCTTTTTCATTCTCACCTATTTGCTCAATTCTTAAAGCATCAATTGTTATATCTTGAGATGCCGAGGAAATAGCTATCAATAATCCAAGTAAAATAATTAATTCTAAATTTGTAACAGGATTGAGAGTTGTCCAAATAAATAGACATACCAGTATTGTTGCCTGTAAAGAAATGATCCACGATTTCCTGTGGCCAATTTTTTGTGTCAAGAAAGGAATTTTTACACGGTCAATAATTGGAGCCCAAATAAAGTTAATTGCATATACACTAAAAATAAGACCCGCCCATCCAATTGTACTTCTTGATAATTCATAATCTTTAAGCCAAAGTGAAAGAGCACTTCCAATTATCACCCAAGGAAAACCACTAATTGCTCCAAGCAGCAAGATGCGCAGCATTCTGTTATCAAAATAAATTGATAATCCTACATTTTCTCTCGTCATTAAATATTAGAATAGGTAATAGTGCCGACTGACGTCAATCAATATATTGCAGATTATTCGGACTTATTCAATTGGTGCAGGATTATCGCTGAAGCTTCTAAGATAAAGTATGACGTTTGCTCTATCTTTTTCTTTTTTTAGACCCACAAAAGACATTTTTGTACCTTCAATATATTTTTTTGGATTCAAAAGATATCCGTTAAGTTGCTCGTATGTCCAGTTGCCTCCATATGCCGCCATTGCATTTGAGTATTTATAATCCTCTTTTGAACCAATATCTTTATTTACTATATCCCAGAGCGCTGGCCCAATTTTATTTGCTCCACCTTTTTCTACAACATGACACTGTGAACATTTCTTAAAGACCTTTGCACCTTTTTCTATATCTGCTGATGCAAGCAGAGTCTGAATTGGTATTTCAGGTTCCGAAGTAGCAGTGTCGTCTGCCATTGCTGCTGATGCAGACACCACCATATCTTCAGCTCCCTCAACTTGATAGGCTGCTACCTCAGGTTTTTCAACATGATATAAAATCTCACTGAAGTTTGCTAAACCGATAAATACAAGGGCCACAACTAATACACAGGCTACAATTTTATTAATTTCGAATGAATCCATGATGTCTCTTGACGTAATTAGATAATTATTTAAACAATAACCGAATTTAATCAAGTTTTTATGCGTCTTCTAGTCGCATAATTTGTTTATGATAAGCCAAGAAAACACAGCGATAATTATCCCGGTCAGATTACAAGCGAGCAGGCTACCAAATAAGCCTTTGCTCGACATTGCTGGCAAACCAATGATCCAACATGTTTGGGAGTCAGCCATTGCTTCTGATTTGGGTCGAGTAGTGGTTGCTACAGACAGTGATGAAATCGCCAAGTGTATTGAAAGTCTTGGGGGTGATGTATGTATGACCTCTGGAAATCATCAGACAGGTACTGATCGCATGCATGAAGCGCTTCAAGTAATTGATCCAGGTAAAATGATTCATTACATCATTAATTTACAAGGCGACTTGCCTACAATTAACTCGATGCCTTTAGAGAAAGTTTTAAATTTATTATCATCAGAAGAAAATGAAATAGGCACACTGGTCACCCAGTTTGAAAAAGAGGAAGATCTAAAGAAGGAGCAATTTGTAAAAGCAGTCTGTAATTTATCTGGTAGTGAAACTGAGTCTTATGCAGAGAATTTTGTAAGAAAACAAGGAGATTATGATTCTAAGAACCTTTTTCATCACATAGGTATTTACTCTTTTAAGAGAGATGCTCTAGAAAAATTTGTCACTTTGTCTCAAACTGATCGAGAAAAAAATGAAAAATTAGAGCAATTAAGAGCACTTGATAATAATATGAAAATAAAAATTGGTTTAATTGACTTTTTACCTCTCGGAGTTGATACTCCGGATGACTTAGAAGAAATTAGAAAGATATTAAGCAAATGAAAAAAATAGCTTTTCAGGGTGAACTCGGAGCTTATTCACATCTTGCGTGCATTGAAGCTGCGCCTGATCACAATCCTGTTGCGTGCAGAACATTTGAGTCTGCCATGGAGCAAGTTAATGCATCAGAGTGTCATTTAGCCATGATACCAATTGAAAACTCGGTCGCGGGCAGGGTAGCGGATATTCACTACTTACTTGGTGGATACGATTTAAAAATATATTCAGAACACTTTCAAGAGATCAATCATCAGTTAATGGTAAAACCAGGCGCTTCCTTAGATACAATTAAAAATGTACGTAGTCATTCTATGGCTATTGGACAATGTCATGCTGCGATAAAAAAATATAATTTAGATGTCATCATAATGGCGGACACCGCAGGTTCTGCCAAATTTATTAGTGAGCAAGGAACAATGGAAGATTCAGCGATTGCCTCAACACTTGCAGCTGATACTTATGGATTAGATATAGTAGATACAAATATTCAAGACATGAAAAACAATACAACACGATTTTTAATAATGTCAAAAGAACTTCAACAAGAAAGAAACGATAACTTGTCATACCTGACAAGTTGCATATTTGAAGTAAAGAGTGTTCCTTCAGCTCTTTATAAGGCACTCGGAGGTTTTGCAACTAATGGGGTTAATCTAACTAAATTAGAGAGTTTTATTGTTGATGGTGATTTTAATAAAGCTCAATTCTATATTGATCTAGATGGCCACGCTGAAGATCAATCGGTAAAAGGAGCTTTAGAAGAACTATCCTTTTATACTGAAAAACTGAAAGTCTTAGGTGTTTATCCAAAACATTCATATAGAAACAATTAGTTTACTTATTGTGCATCCAAGCAACAATTAATTGGTGAGCTACAGCCATTGCAGGAGGTATCCATATCCTGTCAGGGCTTTTACCAACGAATATACGATTTAAGTCTTCTCGAGATAACCATACTGCATCTTCAATTTCATCCTGATCTAAATCAGTTGTATCACCATCTGTTTGACAGAAACATGCGATCATTAATTGAGAGGGAAATGGCCATGGTTGGGTAAATTTATACTCAACACTTGTAACATTTAATCCCACTTCTTCTTTAACTTCTCTAATAACTGCATCTTCGATGGTTTCACCCGGTTCTAAAAAACCTGCCAGTGCTGAGAACATTCTGGGTGGAAATATTTTTTGGCGACCGAGTAAACATTTGTCTTTAAAAATAGGAAGCATGATTACGACAGGGTCAACACGAGGAAATAATTCTACGTTACAATTTTTGCAAATTTTTTTGCAACCTGCATCAACAGTTTCAAGTCGGGAACTTTCACATCTGGTACAAAAAATATTGGATGAATTCCATTCGACCATGGACTTAGCCTGGGCAAGAATACCTGTGTCTTCTGGGGAAATACTCTGCGCTATCGATCTTAAATCAATAAATTTACAGTTAGGAAATGCAGTTTTGTCGAAGTCTTTGTTACTTTTTGATAAATCTATGGCGTAGTAGCTTTTATTTTTTAACTTGCCTAGGAAAAGCAAATAAGCATCTTCAATAAAATTTTTTATTTGATCATATGTGGCTAAAAAAATTGTTGAATTTGAGCCAGGTTCACTGCTCACGTGTATCAATGGTTTCCCTGAGTGAAAAACAACAAAACGTGTTTCATTGTCCAATAAATTTGCTTTTTGCCAGTCTTTATCGCTTCTAAAACCTGACATTCTATCGAGAGGATTATTTGCAAATATTATTTTGTTCATTAATTTATTATTTATTAAACAACATTTTATTTTCGTTATGATACAATATTTTGGGAGATTGAGTAGACAAGTTATTCGCCAATCCGGTCAGGTCTGAAAAGAAGCAGCCGTAACGAAGATATTTGGGTTACGTTGATCTCCCACTAAAGATTAGTGATTTTTATGTCCGAAACAACCAACATACCTATTCCATTAAAATATAGACCACTAAAGTTTAGTGAACTTATTGGTCAAGATCTCATGTCTAGGACAATACAAAATGCAATTGAGATGAATAGAATTGCCAACGCTTATTTACTCACAGGGGTTAGAGGTGTGGGGAAAACAACGACAGCTAGAATTATCGCAAAATCACTAAATTGTTTGAACATAACGGAGCAAGATAACAAAGAGCCATGTGGGGTTTGTGACAATTGTAAAGCGATAACAGAGTCTAGAAGTGTTGATGTTTATGAAATGGATGCAGCATCGCGCACTGGAATAGCTGATATAAGAGAGCTGATTGAAGGCGTTCAATACTCGCCCGTATCATCAAAGTATAAAGTATATATTATAGATGAAGTTCATATGTTATCGACCGCAGCCTTTAATGGATTACTTAAAACATTGGAAGAGCCGCCACCTCATGTGAAATTTATTTTTGCAACTACTGAGGTAAGAAAAATACCTACAACCATACTATCAAGATGCCAAAGATATGATTTAAAAAGAGTTGAACCTGATGATTTAGTTATTTTTTTAAAATCCATATGTGAAAAGGAAACTGTTGAGTTTGAGGAAGGTGCATTGAAAATTATCGCAAGAGCTGCAGATGGATCTGTAAGAGATGGTCTGTCTATACTCGATCAATCTATTGCGTTTTCAGGTAAACATATTTCTGAAGAGCAAGTAAAAGAGATGATCGGTTTAAACGATCCAACCAAAATTTTAGAACTAATCAAATTCATTACTGCCGGTCAAACTCAACAGTCACTTGAAAAAATAAATGAACTTTATGACAACGGAGCTGATCCATCAATGATTGTAAAAGATCTGATAGAAACTGTTCATAGTTTGACTATGATTAATATTGATGCAGCTGAGGGAGTTAAAAGCTCACTTACAGACAGTGAATATAATGCAGTACAAGAGGTAGCAGGTAATCTTGATGTATCCACTCTCTCAATGATCTGGCAAATGCTTAATAAGGGATTGCATGAAGTTACAGACTCATTTTCTCCCATAACTTCGCTTGAAATGTTGATCATTAGGATCATTTATTTAAATGATATACCAAAACCTAATGAATTAATAAGTGAACTAAATAATATGGTTGAAAAAAATGATAATAAAATACAGGATAAATCAGGAGAAACATCTTCAGAAATGGATCCAAAAGTAAAAGAAATTATTGATTTCTTTCCTGGGACTGAAGTTGAACAAATTGAAGAGAAATAAATATGAATAATTTTAACAATATGATTAAGCAGGCCCAAGACTTGCAAAAAAAAATGGCTGAGGCTCAGGAAAAGGTAGAAACACTGGAAGCCGAGGGTATCTCAGGTGGGGGAATAGTTAAAATAACTATAAATGGAAAAAATAATGTAACTTCTGTAAACATTGACGAAACAGCGATAGATAAAAATGAGAAAGAAATTTTAGAAGATTTGATAGTTGCAGCTTTTAATGATGCGCGAGACAAAATTCAAAGAAAAATTGCGGATGAAATGAGTTCTCTTACCGGTGGTATAAAACTTCCTCCAGGAATGAAACTGCCTTTCTAGTATGAAATCTCGTATATCTAATCCAGAAATTGACAAGTTAATACTTTTAATCAGTAAACTGCCTGGTTTTGGACCCAAATCTGCGAGCAGAGCGGCACTTCATTTAATAAAGAATAAAGAACAGTTAATGGTCCCACTCGCTGAGTCGCTTTTATCATCGAGTGAAAATATTGTTACATGTGAAATTTGTGGAAACATAGATGTTAATTCTCCATGCATGATCTGTACAAATGAGGGTCGATCTAAAAATCAAATCTGTGTTGTTGAAAATATCGCAGATCTATGGGCACTTGAGAAATCTGAAGTATTTAACGGATTGTATCATGTGTTGGGTGGTAACCTATCTGCTATAAACAGCATTGGGCCCGATGATTTAAATCTAAAAAAACTTATTGATCGAATTGAAGGCGAAAAAATTGACGAAGTTATATTGGCTTTGAGTGCAACCGTTGATGGTCAAACAACTGCTCATTACGTAGCGGATACATTATCAAAACACAGCGTTGAAGTGAGTCGCTTAGGGCACGGCGTGCCTGTTGGTGGTGAGCTGGATTACATGGATGAAGGAACTATTGCCGCCGCTCTCAGTGCACGACAAAAAATTTAGTTTTATTGTATTTTCCCAATTTTTTTATTCAATCTTGACCTTATATCTAAGTTAGCCTATCTAAAGATTATGACAGTAAAAAAGATTTTAACTGCTCCAGATCCGTTTTTAAAACAGATTTCAAAACCAGTTGATGAAGTAACTAAAGAGATCCAGGATCTAATGGATGACATGTTGGATACCATGTATGACGCACCTGGAATAGGATTAGCAGCGGTTCAAATCGGAGTTCCTTTGCGTGTAATTGTAATGGATATAAGCTGGAGAAATGAAGAGGGTATAAAAGAGCCCCTTTATTTTGTTAACCCTGAAATTACAGTAAAAACAAAAAATCTTTCAACTTATGAAGAGGGATGTTTATCGGTCCCAGATCAATACGCAGAAATTGATCGTCCAGAAGAATGTGAAATAAACTTTCTTGATTATAATGGAAAAAAGTCGACTCTAAACGCTAAAGGATTATTAGCGACCTGCATCCAACATGAAATGGATCATCTTGAAGGAATTCTTTTTATTGATCATTTATCAAATATGAAACGCAACATGATTGTAAAAAAGCTCATCAAAACAAGAAAACAATCAAAAAAAGAACGAATCGTCGCTTAGATAAAATGAAAAATTATCGCATCCTATTCATGGGCACAGCCCCATTCGCAGTTCCATCTTTAAAAAAAATTGTTTCTTCAAATAATCATTTGGTGGGTGTATATACATCTCCCGCAAAAAAGGCTAACCGAGGAATGAAATTATCAATTTCACCAGTGGCAGAATTTGCTGAAGCTAAAAATATAGAAATTAGCTCGCCTCCTTCTATTAGTTCATCAGAGGAATTAAAAAAACTACAAGAAATGAATTTGGATATGATAATTGTTGTTGCTTATGGAATGATATTACCTGAAGAAGTAATTAATTTACCTAAACTTGGTTGTTTTAATTTACATGCATCTTTACTTCCTAGGTGGAGGGGTGCTGCACCTATTCAAAGAGCAATGATTGAAGGTGATCAGACTACGGGCGTTACAATTATGAAAATGGATAAAGGCCTTGATACAGGAGATATTGGGCTGCAAAAAGAAATAAAAATAGAACAACAAAACTACAGTGAGTTAGAAAAAGAACTCGCAAATGAAGGAGCTGAATTGCTTATAAACTTTATTGATAGATTAGATGGCTCTATTCAGTTTGCTAAGCAAAATGACACGCAGGCCTGTTATGCGAAGAAAATACAAAAACAAGAAGCTTTAATAGACTGGACTGAAAATGCTGAGAAAATAAATAGACGCATAAATGCTTATAACCCTAGTCCATGTGCTTGGTTTTCACTAAATAATAAAAGAATTAAAATACTGAAGGCTGAGGTGATTCATGAGAAAGGTGAGGCCGGAAAGATTATGAATGAAAAATTTTTAATTGGCTGCGGCAATAATTCAATAAGACCGTTGCTTCTCAGAGTTGAAGGTAAACAAGATTGTACAATCAATGACTTTCTCTTAGGACATAAAATTGAAGTTGGCTCTTATATTCAATGAATAGGTATAAAATAAAAATTGAGTATGATGGTACCCCGTTTGTCGGATGGCAAAGACAAGAAAATGGACAATCAGTTCAAGGGTGTATTGAAAAAGTAATAAGTAATATATTTGAGGAAAACATAACTATTTTTGGGGCTGGTAGAACAGATGCAGGTGTCCACGCAATGGGGCAGGTCGCTCATTTTGATGTTACAGACAAATTACTTGAACCATATGTGATTAAGAACGCATTAAACGATCACTTGAGGCCATTTCCTATTTCCATATTGGAAGTAGAGAAAGCACATAATGATTTTCATGCAAGATTTGATGCAACTCAGAGAAAATACCTTTATAGAATAGTAAACAGAAAGTCACCACTCACTATTGAGAAGGGAAGAGCTTGGCAAGTACATAAAGACATTGATATTGATTTGATGAAAGAATGCATTCCTTCAATTGAGGGTCAACATGACTTTACAACATTCCGTTCGGCCCATTGTCAATCTGATAGTCCAATAAAAACTTTAGACAGCTTAAAAATTAGTCAATCAGAAGAAAATATCTATTTTGGTTTCACTGCAAAATCATTTCTGCATCACCAGGTTAGATCCATTGTTGGTAGTCTTAAATTAGTTGGGGAAAATAGCTGGTCACCTAATGATTTTATGAATGCATTAAACTCAAAAGATAGATCTCAATGTGGAGCATTAGCACCCCCAGAGGGGTTATATTTTATGGAAGTGAAATATTAATTATTGTGCAGAATTTTCGATAGTTTGAACACTTATATTTAATTTCTCGTCACTATCTCCGTAAAAAATTCCTCTTATAGGTGCCGCAAAACTTGCGTCGAGTCCACAGGAAACTCTTATATATCTTTCATCAGGACAACATTTATTTGTAGGATCGAAACCAATCCAGCCAAGTTTATCAATATATAGTTCAGCCCAAGCATGAGTTGCCTGAAACTCTGAATCATTTTTATTTTTGTGCATATAGCCATTAACATATCTTGACGGAATATCTAAATACCTTGCTGCAGATATCATTATATGAGCTTGATCCTGACAAACTCCTTTTCCTAAATTAATTGAATCAGCGGCGGAGGTATTGGTATTTGTTGTATAAGGTACGTATTCAATTTTATTTGCTACTGCAAGCATTATGTTATGAGCTACTGATATTTTATCTAAGTTAGAATTCTTACTTGCAGCTAAATTTGCTAAGTTTATTATTTTTTCGTTCGGTTCCGTTAATTTTGTGTTTCTAAGATAAACCAGAGGATTTGTTTTATCATTTAAACTCTCATAAATACCATTAGTATCTAACGTTTCTACTTTACCCTTTACTTCAAACTTTACAGTTTTTTCTAATGCTTCACTTTTAAAATTAACAATGTTATTTCCCTCACCATCTCTAAAAACTACTCCACCTTCTTTACTATTTCTCTTTACCGACCACTCAATTATTTTTAGACCGTTATAAGGTGATGGTGTAAGTTTTGTGGTTTGAATTAATCCAAGAAGATTATCATTATATTCGTAATTAGTTGTATGATTAATGGTAAGTAACATAATTATCCAAAAAATTGATCTTGAATTTGATTATCTAAGTAAGAAATTTTACTTACAAAATTAGTAACATATTCATGTAAGCCGTACTCAATAATAGACTCAACTGTTTCATTTTTAATTGTTTCATGCACACCTTTAAGACCCGAATAAATATCACTTATTTTATTTGGGCTGCATTTTAAGCTGTTTAAGTGATGTACAATATTATTAATACAAAAACTTAATGATCGGGAACAATCGTTATTTAGTATGAAGAAATGTGCGATTTTTGAAGATGTAACATCACCTTCATAAGCCCACCTAAAAGCTCTAAAAGATGAGAGAGATCTCAATAATATTATCCATTGCAAATTATCAAGATTTCCTCCTATGTAGTCTGCAGTAGGGAGTAAGACAAAATATTTTACATCTAATAGTCTTGCCGAATTATCAGCCCTTTCAATGAATGTCCCAAGAAAGATAAAATGATAACCATCATTTCTCAATAATGAATTTGCTGAACCACGAAACATATTTACTTGTTGAATTGTCCATTCAGTAAAGTTGGGAAGATCAGATCGAATAAATTTACCTTTTTTAAATTCCAGCATTTCTTTATAGGACTTATTTAAGGCAACCCACGCCTCTGGGGTAAAAGCTGTTCTAACCAATAAAGCATTGTTTCTTGCTTTCGATATACAGCTGTAAACTGAGGATGGATTTTCCTCGTCAAAAAACAGATAATCTTCAACATTGTCTTGATTGATTTCATTATATTTTGAAAAATAACCTTGCGAAGCACCTGCAGCAGATAAAACTGAATCCCATTCATTATGGTATCCTTTAGGGTTGGGAAAAAGCGACATTCTATAACCTACATCTAAGAGTCTTGCCATCGTTTCTGCCCTTTCCATATAGCGACTAATCCAATAAAGATTTTCAGCTGTTCTACTTAGCATATCAATCAGCAAGGACCCAAGTATCCTTTACTCCTCCTCCTTGTGATGAATTAACAACGTAAGATCCTTTACCTAAAGCTACTCTTGTCAGACCCCCTGGACACAATTGAACCTTTTCTCCAAGCAAACAGAAAGGTCGTAAATCTACTCTTCTTCCAGAAATTTCATTATTAATTAAAGTTGGAGATGAGGATAAATCTAAAGTTGGCTGAGCAATATATCCCTCCGGGTGTAATTTTAGCTTTGAACTAAAATCTTCAATTTCTTGTTTTGAGGATTTTGGGCCAATTAGCATCCCATGCCCACCTGAGCCATCAACTTCTTTTATGACCAGTTCGTCAATATTCTCTAGGACATATTTAAGGTCATCATCTCTTTCGCATCTCCATGTTTGAACGTTATCTAGTATGGGAGTCTCACCTAAGTAAAATTTTATCATCTCTGGAACGTATATATATACCGCTTTATCATCGGCAATACCTGCCCCTGGTGCTGAGCAAATATTTACCCCTCCAGTTTTATAGACATGAGTTATACCTGGAACCCCTATTACAGAATTAGGATTATAAGCAAGAGGGTCTAAATAATCATCATCAATTCTTCTATAAACTACATCAATTTTTTTTGGTCCATCTACAGTCTTCATGTAAAGAAAATCATTTTCAACAAATAAATCTTGGGCTTCAACCATTTCAACACCCATCTGATCTGAAAGAAAGGTATGCTCATAATAGGCACTGTTTAAATGGCCAGGCGTCAGAAGGACTACAGTTGGAACAGAGCTATCACATTTTTTTGGAGCTAAGCTCATTAGAGTTTGAAGCAGTCTGGTTGGATAATCGTCAACGCGCAAAACTCTATTTGAGTGAAACAAATCTGGGAACATCTTCATCATTATTTCTCTATTTTCAAGCATGTAAGAAACTCCAGAAGGTGTTCTGCAATTATCCTCTAATACATAAAAATCGTCTTTACCAGTTCTTATGAGGTCTACACCTACAATGGGACTGTATATTTTATTTGGAGGCGAAAAATTAATCATAGATTGATCATATGAGTCTTTTTTTAAAATATTTTCCTCTGGAATGATGCCGGCTTTAAATATTTCGCCATTGTTATAAATGTCATATAAAAATGCATTAAGCGCCTTGGATCTTTGAATGACACCCTTTTCAATTTTTGACCATTCATAGTTAGTTAAAATTCTCGGGATTAGGTCAAAAGGGATGATTCGCTCAGACATATCATCATCTTTGACTGAAAATGTTATACCTATTCTTTTAAAGTGTGATTCTGCTTCGTAATTTTTCTGACTAATTACTGTCGAGGACATTGTTCTAAGCCATGAATTAACTTGCAGATAATGCTGTCTAATTTGAGCATCTTCACTGTACATCTCGTCAAACATGGGCCCATATTACTCAAATAGTGGTCCTAATTAATTTTATGCCTTTGCCAAATTGACATGTGATTGCTCTGCCGCTGGCAAAGTAAATTATGTAAATGGTACATATGAAAAAGATATTTGAGCAATCATTCAACTACTTTCTTAAGGCTTTCCCAGTAATTTTGACTGTCTACTTTGTTTTTCAATTAGCTGGAGCAATTATTTAGGTATTTATTATGTTTGGAACTAGATGGAATTTTAATCCTTCCCCCCTTAAATTGGATATAGCTTTGACCATCATGCTTATGTTGCTAATTGTATAATACCTAAATAGCTCTGAAGTTGATAAAATAGTTATCGTTTATTGGAAATACTTACTGATTATAAGACTGTAAATGTCTTTAAGCTTATTTATATCTTCAGTTTTTACATTCTCATTAATTTGGTGCGCAGTCTCTCCGATAAGCCCAAATTCAGCCACTTCGCAGTAGTCTTTGAAGAATCTTGCATCTGATGTTCCACCAGTTGTTGTGAGAGATGAATTCATACCTGTTATCTCATCAACAGAACTTTTTACAATCTCTGTAAATTTGCCTTTTTCAGTTAAAAAAGGTTCTGCCGAATTATTGAAAGTAACGTCAACTTTGTATTCACTTTTATCAATATTCTTTGAAACAACTTCGTTAATCATTGACTGGAGACTTTCTTTTGTGTGATTAACGTTGTACCGAATATTAAATGTTCCTGTTGAGGTTTGTGGAACAATATTAGTTGCACCTTCGCTTGATGCGATTTTTACAATTTCCATGTTTGAAGGCGGAAAGTCTTCTGTACCTTTATCAAGCTCTAAATTACATAATGTATTGAGTATTGATGTTAGTGGATTTATTGGGTTAAGTGTCCACTCAGGATATGCGACATGACCTTGTTTCCCAGAAACTTTAACAGTCGTGGTCATGCTGCCTCTTCTTCCAATTTTTATCATTTCACCTAAATTATTTGGGCATGTTGGTTCTCCTACTAAGCAACTATCTATCTTCTCACCATTTTTATAAATTTCCTCAAGTACTTTTCTTGTCCCATTGATTGCTGGACCTTCTTCATCATTTGTAATCAAGAGACTTATGGTGCCTTTGACTTGATTATTTTCTAAGTATTCCCTTACCGCTGACACAAATGCGGCTATAGCCGATTTCATATCACTCGCACCACGGCCGTATAACTTTCCATTTTTCTCAGTGGCTTCAAATGGATTTGAACTCCAAGCATTTTCATCACCAACTGGAACAACATCAGTATGGCCGCCAAAACATAAATGTGGTGCACCACCCCCAATCTTTGCAAATAAATTGTCTACATCCGGGGTATCAGTATCACTGAATAAATATCGATTGCATGTAAACCCCATGTCAGTGAGTTCCTTTTGGAGCAGGTCTAAGACACCTTCATTATTCGGTGTAACACTCGGACAAGAAATGAGCGATTTTGTTAGTTCAACGACGTTCATACTTTACTCTCTGAGTAAATCGTTGATGGATGTTTTCTTTCTTGTGTTTTCATCAACTGTTTTAACGATTACAACACAATATAAACTTGGCTTTTTAGGGTCTTCATTTGGAAGGCTTCCTGGAACCACTACAGAATAAGCGGGTACTTCACCATAGCTAATTTCACCTGTGGACCTGTTCACAATTTTTGTTGATGCCCCTAAATATACTCCCATTGAAAGAACCGATCCTTCTCTAACAATTACACCCTCGGCAACTTCAGCTCTCGCACCAACAAAACAGTTGTCTTCAATTATTACTGGATTTGCTTGTAGCGGTTCTAAAACACCGCCAATACCAACACCGCCTGATAAGTGACAGTTTTTTCCAATCTGAGCACACGAGCCAACAGTTGCCCATGTATCAACCATTGTGCCTTCATCAATATAAGCACCAATATTTACAAAGGATGGCATCAGAACTACACCTTTACCTATGAATGATCCTTCGCGAACGGTACCATTTGGAACATGTCGGTAGCCAGCTTCTTTCCATTGATCCTCATTCCAATCAACAGTTTTACCTTTCACCTTGTCATACCAAGACGTATAGGGTCCTTTTAAAATTTTATTATCATTTATTCGGAATGATATAAGAACGGCTTTTTTTAACCACTGATTAACAATCCAATCATTGCCATTTTTTTCCGCAATTCTAAATTGTCCATTATCAAGTTTTTTTATAACTTCATTTACAGCATCAGCGATGTCTGTATCGTTAGGAGAAATTTTAGCAATATTTTCCCAAGCACTTTCAATTTTATTTTTTAATTCTGTATTATCACTCATTTCTTTATCAGTGTTCCTGCACCTTTAGTGGTTAAAAGCTCTATAACCACGGCATTTTGTTTACGACCATCGATTAAAGCAACTCCTTTTGCCCCATTTTTAAGGGTATTGAAACACGCCTTAATTTTGGGAATCATACCACTTTTTATAGTGCCTTTTTTTATGTATTGAAATGCTTTTTTACGATCCAGCTCGGTAATTAATTTTTTGTTATTATCCATTACCCCTTCTACATCTGTCAAAAGCAGAAGCCTTTCGGCTTTGACTGTCTCCGCGATAAACGCAGCCGCAGTATCAGCATTAATATTTAGCGTATTTTTATTTGAATCATATCCCAACGGTGC
The DNA here is from genome assembly GCA_902526005.1 of uncultured Pelagibacteraceae bacterium. GTDB lineage: Bacteria > Pseudomonadota > Alphaproteobacteria > Pelagibacterales > AG-422-B15 > CACNXQ01. The sequence continues at coordinate 266,116 of CABZIW010000002.1, read as the reverse complement.
AATCACTGGTATTTGATTTTTACCCAGCGCTGCTTGAATTAATGATTTATTAATTTTTTTGGGCTCTCCAACAAAACCAATATTCCCATTCATGGCTATTTTTGAATTGATGATTTTTTGTCTTATTCCATCAAAACGTTTGGGTTTACCGCCATATTTTTTAATTTCATTTGAAATAAGTTTATTGAGATCACTGGCTAAAACTGTCTTTACAACACTTAAAATCTGTTTTGTTGTAACCCTTAAACCTTGGTATTCTTCATTCTTAATTTTTTTCTTTCTCAATTGGTTTTCAATTTGTGGCCCTCCACCGTGAACAATAATAACTTTCATTCCCAATTGGTTCAGAAGAGCAATATTTTTTGCAAAAGATTTTACTAAATGAGGTTTCGTAAGAGCATAACCTCCGTATTTAATAACAATAATTCGATTTTTATATCTTTTTATAAATTGATCTGTGCTGTTGAAATATTTTTTCCCTGATGGCCAATATTTCTGTAAAAGCTTAGAGCTTTCACTCACATTATTTTTTATAGACATTTTAATTTGTTTTGACCGTGGTTCTTTTATTGATTATCCACTGCTGAATAATTGAGAGTACGTTATTTGTTGTCCAATAAATTACAAGACCGGCAGCAAATTGTGCTAAGAGAATTGTTATAAAGAGGGGAAAGAACATGAATATTCTTGCTTGTATTGGATCGGGAGGAGCTGGGTTGAGTTTTTGTTGTATGTACATGGTTAAGCCCATCAACACTGGCCAAATCCCTATAATCATAAATGATGGCGGATCCCATGGTATGAGACCGAAAAGATTAAATATGGTCGTTGGATCTTTTGCGGCAAGGTCTTGTATCCATCCATAAAAAGGGGCATGTCGCATTTCAATTGAAACAAATAACATCTTATAAATCGCAAAGAAAAATGGAATTTGAATGAGTATTGGCAAACATCCTGAAATTGGATTTACTTTTTCCTTTTTATACAAAGCCATCAGCGCCTGTTGTTGCTGCGCTCTATCATCTTTGTGAAGTTCTTTAATTCTTGTCATTTCAGGTTGAAGCATTTTCATTTTGGCCATGGATATAAAAGACCAGTTAGCAAGAGGAAAGAAAACAATTCTTGTAATAACTGTTAATATAATGATAGCTAGACCAAAGTTTCCTGATAATTCAGAAAAGAAGTAAATTACGTTGAATAAAGGTTTTGTGAGGAAATAGAACCAGCCCCAGTCAATCGCTAAATCAAAATTATAAATCCCATAATCTTCTTGATATCGATCGATGAGTTTTGCTTCTTTAGCACCAATGAATATTTGACTCTCAACAATGTGATCGCTGCCAGCTGCAACTTTAGTTGCATTTAGAGATCTATAGTAAGCGATGTATCCGTTATCATAAGTATAAATAGCTTTGAATGATTTATTCTGATCTGGAATGAGCGCAGCTAACCAGTATTTATCTGTAATGCCCACCCATCCATTATCACTTTCAAAGTTTAGTGTTTCTTCGTCATCTTTTAGGTCGTCGTAATCTATTAATTCAAGTTTTTCTTGTAAGACACCAAGCAGTCCTTCATGCAGAATAAACATGCCAGATAAAGAAGGCGCTTGCTTTCTTGTCACCTTACTTGCATTATTTATAATAATTTCTTCATTCGAATTATTTTTAACTTCTTGTGTAATATCAAATAAATAGTCTTCATCTAATCCAATTGTAGTTACAAATGTCTGACCAGTTGTATTGCTCCATTCAAATTCAACTTCATTGTTCGATGTAAGAGTAGCATTGGTATTAGACACTTTCCAAACAGACTCAGCATTTGGTGTATCAAAATTAGCGTCTTGATTTTTTATCCATCCAAATGTTACTTCATAGCCGTCATAAGTATCAATTGGTTGTAAAACTCTAATTTTTTCTGAAAACTCCTCTTGAGTTTCATTATATTTTTTGAGAACAATGTCATCAATTCTTAGACCTTTAAGATTAATTGACCCAACAATGCTGTTCGTTTCAATTTTTACTCTTTTATCCGCACTCAGCGCCTCGTCTAAACCAATGTTATCATTCTCGGTAATACCTAGAGATCTCTCAATTTCATCAATGGCTTCCATATCAAGTTCATTTGAGTTCACTTCTGACACGTCATCACTTTCTATTTCTCCATTAAGCATTTCTTGCTCAGGCGCTTCAAAGAAAAAACTCCAGATAAACAGAACACCTACCGAGAGTATTATTGCAAGTATTAAATTTCTACTTTCCATAGGTTACTTCTTCTCTCTTGGAACAGGATCGTACCCTTCTGAACCACCTAAAAGCTTTATAGGATGACATTTTGTTATTCTCTTAATTCCTAAATATGTTCCCTTAATTAAACCGTACTCTTCAATTGCCTCTTTTGCATACTCAGAGCATGTTGGCATAAAACGACATGATGACGGAAAATATGGAGAGATTAATCTTTGATATAATATTATCAGAAATATAAATATTGATTTCATTTGCTAACTATGAATTTTTTTAATTGCTGTATTCATTTCAAATTCTAGATTTTTAAAATCTTCAATAAGCGAATTCTTCTTGCCAATAATTACGTAATTCCAATTTTTAATACCATATTCCCCAATAATATTTTTTGCAATTACTCTTAAGCGCCTCTTTATTTTATTTCTTACAACAGCGTTTCCATTTTGTTTTGAAACTGTGTATCCAACTCTTACCTTATTACACGATTTATCCTCGTAAGCCTGTAATAAAAATGACTTACTTCTAAAGAAGAGCCCACTTTTAGCTCTTTGAAAATCCTTAGAGGATTTTAATGTCTCTAATTTGTTCATTGAATATATTGTTTTAAGCTGAGAGAACTTTTCTGCCCTTAGCACGGCGCCTAGCCAAAATAATCCTTCCATCTTTAGTCGCAGAACGTGCTCTGAATCCATGACGTCTTTTTCTGACTAAATTGCTTGGTTGAAATGTTCTTTTCATAATTCTATTTTGTTAGGTGATTGGCTTATAAATTGCATTCTATTGATAGTCAATTAATATTCATTAAATAAGATATATGTTTAAAAATAAGTCATTAAGGTTATTGGGGATTGGTCTCGCTATCGTTCTTATTTTATATTTTCTGGGAAAATATAACCCTATATCAATGGAATTCTTGATAAACCAACATGGATATATACAGGATTATATTCTCTCATATCCATCACTTTCAGTTGTTATATGCATTTTAATAATTGCAGTAATGATTTCTTTAATGGGGCCAATAACACCTGCGTGTATTTTGGCAGGATTTTACTTTGGCCTATACGTAGGATTACTCATCGCGATAATTGGTGAAATCACAGGAGCAGTAATTGTATTTTTGTATGGTAGATACTTATTTAAAGCTTATATTTTAAAACAATTCGGTGAAAGATTTAAAAAGTTCAAAGATGGCTTTAATCGTAATTCGATAAGCTATTTGCTCTTTATAAGAGTGATAGGTGGAGTTCCATTTGGAATACAAAATTTACTTCCAGCTGTTTTGGATATGAAGTTTAGAGATTATTTTATAGCAACGATATTAGGAGTCATTCCTTGGGCATACATTTTAGTGAGTATTGGAAATGGAATTCAAAATATCATGGAAACGCAAAATTTCTCATCAAGTGATATTTTAAAAATTGAGTATTTACTTCCTGTTTTATTGATAAGTGTAATTGTAATAGTTCCTGTAATTTACAAGTTTATAAAAAAAAGATTTTTGCTTTGATTATAAGAAAATAACCTATAATCAACTTATACGCGCCGGTGGCTCAGCTGGATAGAGCACCAGACTACGAATCTGGGGGTCGGGAGTTCGAATCTCTCCCGGCGCGCCAATAAAATTTATGTTTAACAAATTATCAAATACACAAAAGGGAACCCTACTTGCATTTATTGGAGTAATGATTGTAACTCCAGACTCACTAATTATAAGACTTGTATCAATTGATACATGGAACCTTTTATTTTATAGATCTCTGTTTCCTGGAACTGCATTATTAATTGGCTATTTTGTTTTCTTCAGTTCTAGAGCTGTGCAAGATTTTATGAGTATCGGAAAACCTGGGCTATTAAATGCCGTTTTAATAATGGGATCTAACATTACATTTATTTTAGCTCTAGCGAATACAGATGTCGCAAACGCTTTAGTAATGATTAGTCTTGTTCCAATCATTTCATCAATATTTTCATTTATTTTTCTTAACGAAAAACCTCAATTAATCACTTGGCTTTGCTCTCTTGGTTGTTTGATTGCTGTAATTTATATTTTCTATGAATCATACGAGCTTAATCGATATCTCGGTGATTTTTATGGACTACTATGTGCTGCTTTTGTTGGAGCCAGTTTAACTGTAATGAGAAGTTCACCAAATATCAATTTTGTACCCTCATACATATTAGGAAAACTTTTAACAGCTTGCGTAGCAGTATTCTTTGTTAATAGTTTCATAATTAATTCAACTGATTTAATACTTTTGTCATTAATGATAGTCACAGTAGGTGTATCTTTTGTATTTATAAGTATTGCACCGCAATTTATTAGTTCTCCTGAAGTGGGAATTTTCTTTTTACTCGAGACCGCCTTAGGACCTCTATGGGTATGGTTTTTTATCAATGAAGCACCAACCCAAAAAACCTTGATTGGTGGTATTTTTATAATAATTATTATATTTATTCACTCATACTATATGATTAAAAAAGAACGCTCAGAACGGCTATGATGAAAAAATTCACAATTTTATCTTTGTTACTTCTTATCTCTTGCGCCCAACCGCAAACACAGCTTCCAGATTACAGTACAACAATAACTGAAAAAGAAAGAGATATACAAAACCAAATGTTCGCTGATTCATGGCTTGATACGTATCTACCATTTTCAACGATGGGTACAGATATATTGTTCAGTGCTTCAGATTTATGTGCTGAGGATGACCGAATATTTGCTTTAGGAATGAATCTTGCAAATGAGTACTCGGCATATGAAACAATCCGTAATGAAATAAATAAAAGTCTTTCACTAGGATCAAAATTAAAAGTAGTGAGTTTAGGCACTAATTCGCCTGCAAGTAAAGCGGGCATCTTAGTTGGTGATGAGATTTTGGAAATAGACGGTGAAAGCTTAATTCAGGGCGAAGACGCATTTAAATCTTACCTTGAAAAGATTGATAAGGACTACCAAAAATTATATGAATTCAAAATTCTGCGAGGAGATGAATTTATAAATATAAAAATCAGAAGCGAACAAAGGTGCCGGTTCAACTTTGTCATTGATCTTGATAACAATACTTTTAACGCTTTTGCAAATGGTGAGATTATGGTTTTTTCACTAAGGATGGCAAAGTGGCTAATACAAAATGAAACCGGTGCAGCAATTGTTTTTGCTCATGAATTAGGTCATAATGCCAATAAGCACGTTGCAGACAAAATTCAAAATGCAAATACAGGTGCGTTACTTGGATTATTGGTTGGAATATATATCGGTCTACCACAAGACATGATGGAGATGGGTCAAAGTATAGGCGCTACAGCTTATTCAATTGAATATGAGAATGAGGCTGATTATCTTAGCATGTATATTTTAGCGCAAGCGGGTTACAACTTAGATGATGCGGTAAATTTTTGGAGAAGATTTGCTGTAGAAGTTCCTAATTCAATCTACTCAACTGGAGGAACTCATCCATCAACTGCAGAAAGATATGTCAGAATGGAGTCAACAATAAAAGAAATTAAAGATAAAATAAGTAAAGGTGAAAAACTTATACCGTCTTATAAAAAGGAATAAAAATGAACTTAATTAACGGAGTATTATTTGTAATTGTAATCTTATTGATCTTTTCTTTTGGTTTAAGCCTCTCTCTTGAGTTTTTATTCTAAGAAATTCTAAATTTCTTTTTAATTTTCTTTCGTTCTCTTACTTTGCTCAATGGTTGATAAGCTTGTTTATGGTGAGCTTGACAGTAGACAAAACCTTCATTTGTATGCCTTCCACAGAACTTAAAATCTATTTCCTCTGGTTCTCCAAGTGGCCACCTACATAAGCCATCCTTAATATCTTGAAATGATGTTGGATTCATTGGCTCATCAATAACAGGTGAGATATCAACTACTTTTTGACTTCTTGATACATTTATTCTTTTTTTTCTTATTATGGATACTCCATTATTCTTGCTTTTCGAAGCCATCCTGCCAGAAAGACCTAATCTGTGTGCTTTACCAATTACCGCATTTCTTGTGACCTCACCTAACTCCGCTGCAATTCTGCTCGCTGTTAGACCTTCATCCCAAAGCTGTTTGAGCTTCTCAATTCGTTCATATGTCCAGGGCATAATTTCTCCTTAATAGATGGCAAATGTTACCACTACATTTTGATGTAATTCAATATAAATATACTAAATATTGATATTATTGCTCCATCTGTGAGTATAAAAATTTATCTATAAATATCAGTTGAATAGAATAATTACTGAAATCTAAATATTAATGACATTTTAAGAAATTTAATTAAACAGACGCTATGCAGTACAATCCAATAAGTATTATTACTTTATACAAAAAAGAAGTACAAAGATTTACTAAAATCCCACTTCAGACAATTGTTGCACCTGCCGCAACTAGTTTGCTTTTTATGGTAATTTTTACTACAGCGATTGGTTCTGTTAGAACCAATTATCCACTTGATAGCTTTAAAAGCTTTCTATTTCCTGGCTTGATAATGATGACCATCATTCAAAATGCCTTTATGAATAATTCTTCTTCCATTCTGATGTCTAAAGTACAGGGCAATATTGTTGATCTCTTGATGCCGCCTCTTAATAATATTGAAATAATTTTAGCTTTTACTCTGGCTGGAATTACCAGGGGGCTAGTTGTTGCAGTTGCTTGCGCCCTCATCATGTACCCTTTCGCTGATGTTAGTATTTATAATATCTATATAATTCTTATTTTTGCTATAATAGCTTCAGCAATCATGTCTTTAATTGGAACTATTTCAGGAATATGGGCTGAAAAATGGGATCATCTTGGAACGGTAGGCAACTTTGTAATAGTTCCGTTGTCTTTTCTTTCTGGCACATTCTATTCAATAACTGTGTTACCAGGACCCATTCAAACGGCAAGTTTAATAAATCCATTTTTTTATATGATTGATGGTTTTCGTTATGGCTTCTTGGGTGTAAGTGATTCTTCATACCTTTCAGCCATTTTTATATTATTAGTAATTTTTATATTTCTTATCGCGATAAATTATTTGATGTTAAAGTCAGGTTATAAATTGAGACCGTAAAATGACCAATGTTCTTCCAACATACCCACGATCAAACTTGGAATTTACCCATGGAGCTGGTAGCTATTTGTATACAAAATCAGGGGAGAAGTTTTTAGATTTTGGTACAGGTATAGCGGTTAATTCCCTAGGTTATTCAAATCCATATCTTAACGATAAATTAAAAGAACAAATTGATAAATTATGGCATTTATCAAATGTATATCAGATACCAGAACAAGAAAAACTTGCGCAAAGATTATGTGATAATTCTTTCGCAGATTATGTATTCTTTTGTAATTCAGGTACTGAAGCTATTGAGGCAAGCATAAAAATTGCTAGAAGATATTTTCATAGTTCAGAAAATTGGTCACACAAAACAGAAATCTTAAGTTTTTCAGGTTCATTTCATGGCAGAACAATAGGGGCGCTTGCAGCGGGTGGTCCAGACAAGCTCAACTCTTTTAATACCACAGTAAATGATTTTAAATATCTTGAATTTGGTGATCATGAGCAGCTTCAAAACTCAATAAGTGAAAAAACCGCCGCAGTAATTATTGAACCAATACAAGGTGAGGGCGGTATAAGAGAAGTTCCTAGGCAATGCCTTGAGGGATTAAGGAAAATTTGTGATGAAAATAATTGCCTTCTCATCTTTGATGAAGTGCAATGCGGCATGGGTAGAACAGGAAAATTATTTGCATATGAATGGTCTGAAGTAAATCCAGATATTATGACAATAGCAAAAGCTATTGGAAATGGTTTTCCATTAGGTGCATGCCTGACATCAAAAAAAGTTGGAGAAAAAATGGATTTTGGTTCCCATGGTTCAACTTTCGGAGGCAATCCACTTGCTTGTACAGTCGGAAACGCTGTTTTGGATATAATGCTAAAAGACAAATTTTTTAGTGAAATTAATGTTGTTGCAAAAAAACTCTATGAAGGACTTCAAAACGTGATTACCGATTTTCCAAGCGTCATTGAAAATATCAGAGGAAGAGGATTTATTTTAGGGCTAAAGTGTAAAGTTGAAAATGATAAGTTTGTTAATCTAGCAAGAGAAAAATATATTCTGACTGTAAAAGCTTCAGATAATGTTGTAAGACTTTTACCTCCAATAAATCTGACCTTAACTGAATGCGATGAAGCAATCGATAAAATAAGAGCTACTTGCAGCGAGTTTAAATAATGAAAAATTTTATAGATATAAAGGAACTCTCAAAGAGTGAATTAACCAGCTTATTAGACAATGCCTTGCAAAATAAAAGGTCTAAAACAACAACACAAAATAATTTGAATGGTAAAAACCTAGTATTATTTTTTGAAAAAAAATCTACCAGAACTAGGCTATCGTTTGATATTGCAATTAAACAATTGGGTGGCTCCACAACAATTTTAAATAAGGAAGATATTCACCTGGGTAATGATAAAGAAAGTGTAAGTGATACTATTAATACTTTTGGACTATATGCTGACGGTCTTATTCTTAGGGTTAACGATCATAAAACTATAATTAGTGCTTCTAAGCTATCTCATTTACCAGTGATAAATGCACTATCAAATTTATCACATCCTTGTCAGTGTTTGGCTGGACTAATGACGTTATTAGAGGAGAGGGGCAGTTTAGAAAAATTGAATATTGTTTGGATGGGCCCTATTACAAATGTAGCAAATTCTTGGATCGAAGCTTTTAAAAAAGAATTAGGTTTCTCGATTAATATCTTCTGCCCTGAGACATGGTTTGAAAAGTATAGAAAAAAAATGAAAGAATATGATATTTCAATTGATCTCGATGGTATCGTTCATCATCAAATAAATGATCAAATTCTTGCCCAAGCGGACGCTGTCATGACGGATACCTGGAAATCAATGGGAGAGGATATTAAGAGTCAGGATTATGATCTAATCAAAGAATTTAGAGTTACAGAAAAGATTATGCAAAAGACTAAATCAAACAGTATTTTTATGCACTGTCTCCCAGCAAACAGAAATGAGGAAGTAGAAGCAAGTGTAATGGATGGAAGTAATTCAAGAGTTTGGCAAGAGGCAAGCAATAGACTTTTTGTTCAGAAAGAAATTTTAAAAGTTTTATTTTAATTATTTCTTCCAAAAAGCAGGATGAAAGATAACTAATACGGTTAATATTTCCAATCTCCCCAACAACATTGAGAAAATTAGTATCCACTTTGCAGGTTCAGATACTGCATAAAAAGAATTTTCAGGACCTATCGTAGCTCCAAGTCCTGGCCCGACGTTGGCCAGAGAAGTCGCAGCTGCAGACAGTGAAGTTACAAAGTCCAGCTCAGTCATAGATAAAAGCAGCGTAATAGTAATAAAACTAAGTATAAATATAAAAAAGAAACTCATGACAGAAGATGTTACCTCATCTTGAATTTTTCTGTGATTGTAGTGTGGAACAAACACACCATGAGGATGAAGAAGCTTTTGAATTTGCATTTTTAAAGTTTCAAATAATATCTGAAATCTGAATACTTTGATGCCACAAGTAGTAGAACCAGCACACCCACCAACAAACATTCCAAAAAAAAGTAAGTAAATTGGAAATGGTCCCCACAAATTATAATTATCGGAAGTATAACCTGTACCGGTTATAATTGAGATAACATTAAATGCTCCATGCCTTAAAGACTGTTCAAAACTTTTAAGATCAAATATCCATAAGTAAGAAATTACCAATAAAGAGCTTACAAAAATTATGATTAAAAAAGTTTTTATTTGGGTATCTCTAAAAAAACTTTTGATACCATTACGTGTAACCTCAAGATATATTAAAATTGGAAGGCTACTTAATATCATAAATAAGACTGCAACATATTCTGTTGATCGATTATTAAAGCTAGCGAAGGAATCATTCCTTGTTGAAAAACCACCAGTAGCTATCGTTGTCATAGAATGAACTAAAGACTCGAAAAGTCTCATGCCGCTTAACCAGTAAGATATAAAACAAAGAGCTGTTAATGATATGTATATTATAATAACTGCAAAAGAGACCTGTGCAGTTCTTGGTAAAATCTTTTCTGTTGTATCTGATGATTCTGTTCTAAAGACCTGCATACCTCCGACTTGCAATACAGGAAGTATACTAATAGCCATTACTATTATACCAACCCCCCCGATCCATTGAAGAAGTCCTCGCCAAAGTAGAATGCCCTCAGGCATAGACTTAATGTCGCTTAGAATTGTTGATCCTGTTGTGGTAATGCCAGACATGGACTCAAAAATTGAATCTGTGAAACTAATATTAAGGTTCGCTAAAAAGAAAGGCAGAGATCCAAAAATACAAATAAAAACCCAGGATAACGTAGTAATTAAAAATGCATCTTGGGTTTGGATTTTATTTTCTGCAGAATTTCTTGTTGAAATAAAAAAGGTAATACCGAATCCAAGAGTAATTATTGAACTTATTATAAATGATTGCCATGTTTCGTTTCTAAATGCTAAGTCCAGAAATGCTGGTATTAAAAATATAAAACTTAATGCAACCAACAAATAACCTAATACATTAAGTATTATTTTGAAATTTATCATTCTTAGGATTTAATTTTTTTTGAGAATTGATCCCTGGTTAATCATGCTATAGAACTCTCTTCTCGTAGATGCATCAGTTCTAAACTTACCTAATAATTGACTAGTAACCATTGAAATACCTGGCGTACCAACACCTCGTGTAGTCATACATTGGTGCTGTGCCTCAACAACCACGGCAACACCTTTTGGCTTAAGAACTTCTTGTATACAATTTGCAATTTGTGCAGTGAGCTTTTCTTGGATCTGCATTCTTTTCATGTATATCCTAGTAATTCTTGCAAGCTTACTAATACCAACCACTCTTTTGTTTGGAAGATATGCAACATGTGCTGAACCAATAAATGGCGCAATATGATGTTCACAGTGAGATTCAATTCTAATATCTCTAAGCATTATTATTTCATCATATCCCTCAAGTTCGTCGAAAGTTTTTTTTAATACTTCCTTTGGATCTTCATTATAACCTGAAAACCAGTCCTCGTATGCTTTAACAACTCTTTTTGGTGTTTCAAGCACTCCAGGGCGTTTAACATCTTCACCCACGAATGCCATAAGGGTTTTAACAGCATCTTCTGCTTGTTGCCTTGTTGGTTTAACTGCTTTTCTTTTTTTCATAAATTGCAGAGTGAGTACTATATGAAAAACTATAAAATTTATAGTTTTATTATTTGATAGATTTATTAATCAGTAAATTTAAATGAATATTGTCAAAAAATTGTTTATTTTTCAGCGAATTGTACGATATATATGCTAATGTCAATATCATGTTACTAAATAGCCAAATTAGTGAAAACTCGAAAGCCTGGCCAATTTTGGAAGCTAGAAAGATCATTAATCAAATCCAAAAAAAAAATAAGAAAGAAATAAGACTTCAAACTGGTTATGGACCAAGTGGGCTTCCGCACATAGGGACTTTCGGAGAAGTTGCAAGAACCACTATGGTGCTAAATGCTATCAAAGCGATATCTGACTATGAAGTTGAATTGATTGCCTTTTCTGATGATATGGATGGATTAAGGAAAGTTCCCGATAATGTTCCTAATCAAGAAATTTTGGAAAAAAATTTACATAAGCCGCTTACTTCAATTCCAGATCCTTTTGAAACATCTAAGAGTTTTGGAAACCATAACAACGAAAAGTTACAAGAATTTCTTGATAAGTTTGGGTTCAAATATTCTTTTAAAAGTGCAACAGAGCTTTATAAATCAGGATTTTTTAACGACCAATTAATTAAAGTTTTAAATTCGTACGATCAGATTAAGAAAATAATATTGCCAACACTAGGTGAGGAGAGAAAAAAAACTTACAGCCCGTTTTTGCCTATTTGCCCAGAAACAGGACGTGTACTTGAAGTTGAAATTATTTCAATTAATAAAGAAAAAAATACGATTATTTATCTCCAGAATAATAAGGAAATCGAACAGTCTATCTTAGATGGTAACTGCAAACTACAATGGAAAGTGGATTGGGCAATGAGATGGTGCGCTTTAGATATTGATTATGAAATGTATGGTAAAGACTTGATACCGACTTTTCAACTTTCATCAAAAGTATGCCGTGCGTTAGGACATCAACCTCCTGAAAATTATTTTTATGAATTGTTTCTTGATCAAAATGGTGAAAAAATCTCAAAATCAAAAGGAAACGGTTTGAGTATTGAAGAATGGTTATCATATGCGCCTAAGGAAACATTAAGCTACTTTATGTATCAAAATCCAAGAAGAGCAAAAAAACTATTTCTGGATATTATACCCAAATCAGTTGATGAATTTTTGAATCATCTTAATAAATTTAATGATCAAAATAATGATGAAAAAATTGAAAATCCAGTGTGGCACATCATGAATAGTCAAAATTATATTGGTTCGATACCTATCACTTTTAATTTATTATTAAATTTAGTTTCAGCAAGTGGAAAGAATGACCCAAACTTTATTCTGGACTTTATAAAAAAATATGATGGTTCAGTTATCAATTCTAATCATAATTTTATGTTAGAACTTATAACAGGAGCAATTTCATTTGAACAGAATGTTAATGCCGGCAAAATTCAGTATAAAGTACCTAATGAAGATGAGAAAAATATTTTTTTAGATTTAATTAATCGAATTGATCTTTTGCCAGACAATGTGGATGCTGAGACTATACAGACTGAAATCTATCAAATTGGGAAAGATTATAAGTTTGATAATTTAAGAGACTGGTTTAAACTTATTTATCAGGTTCTATTTGGTAAAAGTGATGGACCAAGATTTGGTACTTTTATCGCTATATACGGCATAAAGGAAACCATACAGCTCATTAGAGAAAGAATTAAAGTGAGTACGTGATGAGTTTATTAACCGGTTTGCTTCAACTTTTGCCACCTGAGACCGCTCATAACTTCACAATACAATTAACAAAATATGGAAGCTCATTATTAAGTTCAGGTTTTCAAGATCAAAGTTTGCATACCAAGGTAAAAGGTCTTAGTTTCAGAAACCCATTAGGGATTGCCGCTGGCTTCGATAAGAATGCTGAGTTGATAGATCCTTTATTAAAGATTGGATTTGGATTTGTGGAATGTGGAACTGTAACACCAATGCCACAATTTGGAAATTCAAAACCAAGAGTTTTTAGATTAAAAAAGGATAATGCAATAATTAATAGATTAGGTTTTAATAACAAGGGAGAAAAGAGATTTGTAAAGAATCTTATTTCTGCAAAAAAGACAGGTATTGTGGGATCAAATATTGGACCAAATAAAGACTCTAAAAATTTCATTGACGATTATTTAAAAATTTTCAGAAAAATTTCAGTCTCTTGTGATTACGTAACTATTAATGTTTCATCTCCAAATACTGAAGCCCTTCGTGAATTACAAAGAAAAGAGTATCTTGAAGTACTTTTAAGAGAGATATCTCAAATTAGGGATGAGGAAAAAGATAGAAAACCAATAATGCTAAAAATTGATCCAGATAATACAAATGATCACTACAGTATGATTCTAAATCTTGTTAATAAATATAATATCGATGGAATTATTGCTACAAATACTTCACTTTCAAGACCAGAAATTTTACGAGATCTCAATAAAAAAAGAGCAGGCGGGTTATCTGGCGCTCCGATAAAGGATATATCTGATAAAGTTTTAAAATTTTTATATCGAGAGACAAATCATGAATTAATTTTAATTGGTGTAGGTGGAGTTGGTTGTGCATTAGATGTATATAGTAAAATCAAACTAGGGGCATCTTTAGTTCAAATGTATACTTCACTCACTTATGGTGGTCCGCAACTGATAAATAAGATATTGATTGATCTTGTTAAACTCATCAAAGATGATGGATTTGCAAATATTTCAGAAGCTGTTGGTGTAAATAACAAATGAATAAAACCATTGATCTTCCTTTTAACAAAAGAAAAAGACAGCTTAATAAACAACTAATTCGCGACTCTATTATTTTAGCTTCAAGAAAAGTTTTTACTGAAAAGGGCCTTGATAGTTCTAATGTGAGACAAATAGTATCTGAGGCTGGTTTAGGCTCTGGGACATTCTATAATTACTTTGATGATAAAGTTGAAGTTTTTTTAGTTATTGTAAATAGGCTTATAAACGAATTTAGTCACTTTATCATTCCTGAAATTAACAAAGCTAAAACCTTTGATGAATTAGTTAGAATTGCTTTTAATAGCTGGTTTAACTGGATATCTAATGACGCAGAAAATTATATTTTTTTTAAAAATAATAAAAAATATATATTAGATCTTAAATGGTTGGGTCAAAATTCAAAAGAATACCAAAATTTTAATAAAAAACTGCTTGAAGTAACAGTAAAAATGTCAAAGATTATTAAATTTCCTCAAAACGATATTTCACTTATGGTAACATCTGTCATTGCCGTTAGCGTTAATCTTGGCGATCAATTATTAGAAAGAAATGATTTGAAACCGTCTGAGGTAAGCTTATTTGCAACTAAATTATTTTTAAAAGGACTATAGCTTAAGATGACAAAAAGTATTTTTATTACAGGCGCAGCATCAGGAATAGGTAAGGCAACTGCAATATCGTTTGCTGAAAATGGATGGAATGTAGGACTTTTTGATATCAATCAAGAAGGCCTGAAAGAGGTAGCTGAAATCATTGGTCATAATAAATGCATGTATCAAAAGTTAGATGTAACAAATATTGAAGATTGGATTGAAGCAGAAAAAAGTTTCTCACAGTATGCAGGCGGTAGGTGTGATATATTTTTTAATAATGCAGGTATAGCAAACTTTGCAGGAGCATTTGAGGATATAAAAATTGAGGAAATGAACAAAATAATTGATGTAAATTTTAAAGGTGTTGTTAATGGATGTTTTACAATGCTTGAAATTTTAAGAACCACAAAAAATAGCATGCTTCTTAATACAAGTTCAGTAGCGGGACTTATTACAGCTCCAGGTATATCTGTTTATGGAGCAACAAAGCATGCCGTGAGCTCTCTTACCGAAAATCTGCGTATTGAGTTCGAGCGGTATGGTATTAAAGTATCTGAAATTAACCCTTGGTTTACCGAAACACCTATCTTAGATGCTGAAGCTGTTACAACTGGTGCAAAAAGTCAATTAGACCGTGAATTTGTTAGTCAAAAAACAAAAGTTTACCCAGTTGAAAAGGTCGTAAGCTCAGTTTGGGCAGCTTATGACTCTGGTAGAATCCACCATCCAGTTGGATTCGAAGCAAAATTTGCATCGTTTTTTATGAGACACCTACCATCACTTATTAGAGGTTTGAGCAAAAAGCTTTTTAAAGACTCTTTTATCTAAATAGACCTTTTTGCTTTATCAGCATCGTTTGAGGCTTTTATCATATTTCTAAGCTGTTCCCACTCTTGATCGGTTACATCTTTTAACATTTCATAGAAGTTACCTGCGTGGTTTAACCATTGAGCCCCATCAATTGTAATGATTTCTCCTGTTAAGTAATCAACTCCATCTGCCATTAAGAAAGTTGCCAAATTAGCGAGCTCACTCAGCTCTCCAGTTCTTTTCATTGGAATTGACTCCATCATATTCGCACCTTTTCCACCTGGAGCTAATCTATCCCAAGCACCTTTGGTTGGAAATGGACCAGGCGAGATAGCATTTAATCTAATACCTCTATTACCCCATTCAGCTGCAAGAGATCTGGTCATTGTTGCCAAACCAGATTTGGACATTGCAGATGGCACTGTGTATGGACCACTGCTATCAATCCACGTAGTTAGAATAGAAATTATACTTCCTTTTAAATTTTCAGCTAACCATCTTTTACCTATTGCATTTGTCATGTAAAAAGTTCCGTTAAACACAATGTTCGAAATAGCAGTGAATGCGCGTGGAGATAAATCTTCTGTTCTTGAGATAAAATTTCCTGCAGCATTATTTAATAGCCCTGTTAGCGGTCCCTCACTCCAAATTTGACTCACCATATCTTCTATTGCTTCAGGAACCTTGATATCACATGAGATTGATTTTACAGATCCCCCATGCATATCCATAAGTTCTTTTGCTGTTTCATCTAATACAGACTTTCTTCTGCCGCAGATGTAAATATCAGCACCTAGTTCTAAATACCTTGTCGCCATTGCTTTACCAAGTCCTGAGCCTCCACCGGAAACTAAAATTCTTTTATTTTTCAATAAATCTTTTTGAAACATATTTACTCCTTTATCCAAATTGCGCTAAGAATGGAAAATACTTTATAAAAAAGAAAGCCAATTCTTGAATTCTGTTTGTTAGTATTAGGATACCAAATAAAATTAGTAAAAGACCAGTAAAAATTTCGATTAATCTTATATAATTTCTTATTCTTGATAAGAATTTCATAAAGCCATTTATTGCATAGGCCGCAATTAAAAAAGGTATGCCCAAGCCAGCTGAATACAGCATTAGTAAAACTATTCCGTACGTTACTGTCTCTGAGCTTGCGGCTATCGATAAAACACTTCCTAGAATAGGCCCAATGCAAGGTGTCCATCCAAATGCAAAAGATAAACCGATTATATAAGATCCAACTATACCTGGTCTATAGCTTTCAATTTGGTATCTCATCTCCCTGTTTAAAAATGGTATTTGTATGATTTGCATGAAATGAATACCAAAAATGATAATTATTATTCCTCCAGCAATACGTAAAATATCGAGATATTCATAAACTAAACTACTCAGTAAAGTTGCAGAAGCACCCAAGATTACAAATACAGTTGAAAACCCAAACACAAAACTTAATGAAAAACTAAAAACCTTTTTTTTAATTTCATTACCTTGGTCCAGTTGTAATTTATCCAAACTAGTTCCCGCCATAAAACACAAGTAACCTGGAACAATTGGTAATACGCAAGGAGATAGAAAACTAAGGAGTCCTGCAAGAACTACATATAAATACGATATTTCAGTCACTAAATTCTTCTAAATCTTTTAAATATTTCAGCACCACTCCAGCCAATAATTATTGCAATTATTAAAGAAATCAATCCGTAAAAGAATGGATAGTTTTTTGAAAATGAGTAGATTGCCTCCTCAATTCCAACTCTAGTAACCATAAAGTTGTAGGAATATTCCTGAGATACCTCATTATCTATAATTAAATGAAGATTTACAGTGTATTCTCCTACAGGAACGGTATTTGGAATATCAATATAAGATCTGAATAGATTTCCATCAATTATTTCAATTTCATCTGAAACTTGTTTGTACAAATTATCATTTTGTTTTGTTCTAATTAGAGCGTTATAGAATTCCTCTTTTTCCTTTTCATTTATAATGCTTCCCCAATCAGTAGTAAGTGAGCTCCAATCAATCATCTCTGATTTTTCCCTCTCAAGTAGTCCGATTTGGTTATTCGTTAAAAATTCATCTGTTAGTTCAGATGTACTCGAAAGATAGTAGAAACCGGGCACATCTCTGAAAGTTACACTTTTAGAATTCAACCAAAATCCAAAATATGAATCTTTCTTTCTTAATGCAACATCCTCAGGAGGGCCGACAACTTCTATAAGTATGTCACTTTTACTATCTCTTGACTGAGATGGATCAGAATAAAATGCCCCAAAAACGAGAAGCTCTTCACCAGAGAAATTTGCGTCTATGTATATTTCTTCCTGGTCTGAGCCAATTACAAGTGCAATTGAAATTGAAGGCGTTAACACTCCAGTCAAAAAATAAAATAAAATAATTAATTGTTTGATCATCAGAAAACTAATCGTATTACAGATAAATTAAAAATTTCGTTAGGCTCTACTAACAAATCAAGCGCAATTTTCGTTGCAACACCAAGCACTATAATGGCTAGTAAAGCCCTTATTTCTTCACCTCTTAACTTATTGGCTGCCAATACCCCCACTTGAGCGCCAACTACGGAAGAAAGTATTAAAAAGAAAGCTAGAACTGCATCAACAGCAAAAGTAGTCGTAGCATGAAGAATAGTAACAAGCGCAGTTATGAAAATAATTTGGAATAAAGATGTACCTATTACTTTTGAGGTTGGCATTCCCAAAAAATAAATCATTGCAGGGATTAATATGAACGCACCACCAATTCCCATAGTTGCTGATAAAATACCGATCACAAAACCAATTATAATTGGAGGAATAATACTTATGTATAATTTAGATTTATAAAATCTAACTTTGAAGGGCAATCTATGTGCCCAGTTATGATAATGAATCTTTCGTTTAACACTTTTTCTTCTAATTCTATCCCTTATTACTTTAGAGCTTTCAATTAGCATTGATAAACCTATACCTGTTAAAAGAGCAAAATATAGAATTGAAATTACAGTATCAATTTGACCAATTGCAACAAGCCTACTGAATATCCAAACGCCCAAGATTGATCCAAAGAAGGCGCCAATAAGCAATACTCCTCCCATTTTAAAATCTACTAGACCTTGTCTCCAATGTCCTAATGTTCCAGAAATTGAGGATGCAACAATTTGGTTTGCTGAAGTTGCTACTGCAACATTGGTAGGTATGCCTATGAATATTAATAATGGGGTCATTAAAAAGCCTCCACCTAAGCCAAACATGCCTGACAGAAATCCTACAACTCCACCTAAAGACAATAAAAGAAAAATGTTAACTGAGAGCTCTGCAATAGGCAGATAAATACTCATAATTCTAAACTTTTCAGACTTTCCCCATCGATATGGCCAACAAAATTAGAAATTTGCAATTTACGAGACAAAGGTTATATATATTTAATCTATAATAAATATTCTTAAACCTATGTCGTACAAAAGTCCAATAGAAGATTTCAAATACAATCTGGCTATGCTTAACTACGATGAGGTTATTGCTGGCATAGAAAAGTTCAAGGAATATGACTCCGAAACACTCATGAGCGTTGTTTCTGAAATTGGGCGCCTTAATGAGCAAGAAGTAATAGATAGTAACAAAATTGGAGATAGAGAGGGCTTAAAATATGTCACTGATGGGGCAGAAGGTCCTGAAGTTCATACTCCTGAAAGATTTAAAAAATTGTATGATGCAGTAAAGTCGTCAGGCTATGTTGGTGCTACTATGCCCACTCAATATGGTGGCGGTGGAGCACCGTTCACGACTGCCATACTTGCAGGTGAGATTGGAATAGCTGCTAATATGGCATTCTATATGGGTCCAGGATTAAGTCACGGTGCAATGAAGACCATCTTAAAAAAAGCTACGGAGGAACTTAAAGATAAATATCTACCTAATATGACTTCAGGTGAGTGGATGGGCACTATGTGTCTGACAGAACCACAATGTGGAACCGATCTCGGTTTAATAAAATCAACTGCAGTTCCTAAAGATGATCACTATGAGCTAACAGGCCAAAAAATTTGGATCTCATTTGGCGAACATGACTTAACAGAAAATATTATTCATCTTGTACTTGCAAGAACACCAGACGCACCCGAGGGTATTAAAGGAATAAGTTTATTTCTTGTACCAAAGCGATTAGAAGATAATTCCCGAAATACAATTTATTGTGGCGGTTTAGAGCATAAACTAGGAATAAATTCATCACCAACGTGCGTTATGAATCTTGAAAATGCAAAAGGTTGGCTTGTTGGAGAAAAAAACAAAGGTATGGAAGCTATGTTTCTGATGATGAATGATGCACGTTTAAAAGTTGGACTCCAAGGTATAGCAATGTCCGAGATCTCGTACCAAAACGCTTTAGAATTTGCAAAAGAAAGAAAACAGATGAGGTCTGTTGTTAAGGATAAGCAAGACAAAGATAGTAAAGCTGACAATATAATCGTTCATCCTGATGTAAGAAGAATGTTAATGAATGTCAAAGCAACAACTGAGGCAATGCGCGCATTATGTATTTATACAGCTATGAAAATTGATCTTGCAGAAGATCATCCTGATGAAAAAGTAAGACAGGAAGCTGATGATTTTGCTGCACTAATGACGCCGATTATTAAAGCTTACTGCACTGATAGAGGTTTTTTAAATTGTTCAGAATCTTTACAGGTCTTAGGTGGTAGTGGTTTCACAAAAGAATATCCTCTCGAGCAGTATATGCGAGATGTAAGAATTACAATGATTTATGAAGGTACAAATGGCATTCAAGCATTAGACTTAGTTGGAAGAAAATTAACAATGCACCAGGGGCGGTTATTACAAAATTTCCAAAAAGAGGTTCAAAAATTTCTATCTGAAAATAAAGATAATGAGGAAATATCGTCATTTATTAAGCCTCTCGAGAATGCTCTCAATGAAGTTACTGCTTCAACAATGTGGTTAATGCAAAATGGTATGCAGGATCCCGAAAATGCTCTTGCTTCAGCTACTGATTACCTAAATTTAGTAGCTCTATCTTCAATGACATATATGTGGGCACGCATGGCAAAGTTCTCAGTTGGAAAAAATGAACCTATTCATAAAAATAAAATAAAAACAGGAACATATTTTGTTGAAAAGATTATGCCAGAGTTAACTATGTATTCAAAAAAAGTACAAGCAGGTAAGTCATCAATGATGGATATGGAAGTTGCAGAGTTTTAATTAAGATCTATATCCCAGTTGCCTTGCAGCTAAATCGTACATTATTTCTTCTGAACCACCGCCAATTGCATTAACCCTTACTTCTCTATAAATTCTCTCAACCTTCCCAGGTCCGCTATTAGCTCGAAGATATCCTGCTCCACCCAGTATTTGCATTGCTTCTCTTGCACATAGTTCCATTGCTTTACTTGCATGTACTTTTAGCATTGCCAAGTCTGCAATAGGACTTTCACCATTCATTACTCTCCAAGACAGCAATTCGGTCCAAGCCCTTGATGTTTTAACTGCTCTATTCATATCAACAAGTTTATGTTTTATCACTTGATTATCAATCAATGGCTTACCAAATGTTTTTCGCTCTTTTGCCCAAGCTACTGCTTCATCAATACAAATTTGAGAATATGCATTCATACCAGCTGCCATACCAAGTCTTTCTTGACTGAAGTTGCTCATCACACCAATCCAGCCACTGTTTTCTCCACCAATCAAATTTTCTACAGGCACTTTACAATCATCAAAATAAAGTACAGCTGTATCGGAGCTGAGCCATCCCATTTTTTTGAGAGGAGTTTGCGTGAAACCGGGCGTATTCTTTTCAATAACCAGAACTGATATTCCTGTAGCACCTTCACCACCAGTTCTTACTCCAACTACGTAGGTATCAGCACGCATCCCACTTGTAATGAACATTTTTGAGCCATTAACAATGAAATGGTCGCCTTTTCTAACTGCTTTAGTTTTCAAACTCGCAACATCTGATCCTCCCGAAGGCTCTGTCATTGCAAGAGCTGCTATTTTTTCCCCTCTTACCACCGGGGGAATAAATTTTTCTTTTTGTTCTTCTGTACCCAAAGATTGTATCAATGGTATTGCAATATTATGCGATAAAAGACTTGCTGAAACACCGCCACATCCATGGGCGAATTCCTCAGCTGTTACGATGCCGTGAAAAATATCAATACCTTCTGTTGTACCGCCATACTTTTCATCATAGCCCATTCCCATTAGACCTACATCGGCGGCTTTTTTATAGAGTTCTCTTGGAAACTCACCAGCTTCTTCCCATTCTTCAACAAAAGGAGCTATTTCCTTTGAAACAAATTTTCTTACTTCTTCTCTCCATGCATGATGAGACTCATTATAAAAAAGAGGTTCTTTACCCTCAGAAATTCCAACTTTTGGTATCATATTATTTCACTAACTCCATTTTTAATTACCATTTTATCACGTTCTTTTACCTTGCACTGATAATAAACATTATTACCATCTTTCCACATTTCTGTAACTATTGTTTCTCCAGGATATACAGGTGAAGAAAAACGACAATCAAATCTTTTAAGTTTCTTTACATCTTTATCGCAGACACTTTCAATAATCGATCTGCATGCGATACCGTATGTGCACATGCCATGTAGAATTGGCCGTTCAAAACCAGCAGACTTTGCAAAATTTGGATCAGAGTGCAATGGGTTGTAATCTCCTGAAAGTCTAAAAATTAATGCTTGATCAGGCTTGGTATTTATTTCATGCACATAATCTGGTTTACCCTCAGGTCTTACTAATTCTTTTTTTGGAGACTCAGGTCCACCAAAGCCACCATCCCCCCTAGCGAATGTTGTACTAACGAGCTTACAGATTTCTGTATTATCTTTTTTAAGATTTACAGTTGTTTCAACCTCAATAACTGCACCCTTACCAAGACCTTTATCATAACAACCTATAACTTTTGCGTTGGTTATAAAATCTCCTGAGACAGGTAAAGGATTAGTTACTGATAATCTCTGTTCACCATGAACAACCATGATGAAATTAATATTTGTCTTCAGCAATAATGGTGAGTGATATTGAAAATTAGTAGCCATTGACGGCAATGCAATTTGTGAATTTTCATAGACAAACTTTAATTCATCTAAATTCATTGGGTCATTCCCAATACCGACGCCTAGACTATAGAGAATTGAATCTTTATCAGTATAGGAAACTTCAATGTTTTCTGAAGTCATGGACATTATTTCTTCGTAATTAATAGCCATTTTTTATGTATTTCTCTAATTTTTAAATGTATATATACTTTATATAGATCACTTATCTAAAGCGAGGAAAAAAACATGCCAAAACCCTTTGATGTTGAAATAAATAATTCAATTGCTCATATCAGGTTCAATAGGCCTGAAAAAAGAAATTCAATGAACGAGGATTTCTGGAGATTATTTCCAAAGGAAGTTGAAGAGCTAGATGATAGCGGTGAAATTAGAGCTTTAATTGTATCTTCCACGGGACCACATTTTTCTGCTGGAATAGACCTTAGTATGTTTAAAGATGATGTTGTTGAACACGAAACAAATCAAGAGCTTGGCAGAAGTAGGGGGTATTTTATTCAACAGTTAAAGTTTCTGCAACGTGCTGCTTCATGTTTAGAGGATGCGAGATTTCCAGTTGTTGCCGCTGTGCAAGGAGGATGTATTGGTGGAGGTATCGATTTAATCACTGCCGCTGATATAAGACTTTGTACAAAAGATGCATTTTTTTTAATTGAAGAAATAAATGTAGGTTTGGCAGCAGATATCGGAACTATACAAAGATTACCAAAAATTATACCTGCTGGTATAGCGCGTGAGTGGACTATGATGGGAGAAAAGATATCTGCTGAAAGAGCAAAAGAAGTAGGCCTTGTGAGCTCTTTGCATGAGAGTCATGAAGAAATGATTGATAGTGCTTTTGAAATGGCTGAAAAATTAGCATCAAAAACACCACTTGCGATGTGGGTTACAAAAGAAGTTCTCAATTATTCAAGAGATCACTCTGTTAAAGAGGGCTTGGATAATGTGGCACTATGGAATGCAGCTACGCTTCATAAAGAAGATGTAATGACTACAATGATGTCAAAAATGCAAAAGAAAAAGCCAGAGTATAGAAATTTAAGAGATAAAAATTTCTTGAAACATAAATCAAGTAAATAGTATTTTTAACAAATTAAATTTTAATGAGATTTAAAAAAGGCATTATTCTCGCTGCCGGCAAGGGAACTCGACTTTCGCCTGCAACAAAAGTAACAGTGAAACCTCTTCTGCCTTTATATGATAAACCCTTGCTTTATTACGCGTTATCAAACTTAATTAAGGCTGGTGTTCGCGAGGTGCTATTTATATCTCAAAAGAAAGATATACCAAAATTTAGAAAACTATTTGGCTCGGGAAAACAGCTTGGCATGAAATTCAGTTACACATTTCAAAAAAAACAAGTTGGAATTCCTGATGCAGTTAATATTGCCAAAAAATTTATTAATAAAAAACCATTTGTTTTAGCCTTAGCTGATAATTTATTTGTTGGTAAAAGCTTCACATCAACTTTAAAAAAAGTTCAGTCGCTCAAGGATGGAGCTGCTGTTTTAGCTGTAAAGACAAAATATCCACACAAATCAGCAGTTATTGAATACGATAGAGAAAAAAATATAAAATCAATTATTGAGAAACCAAAAAAACCAAAGAGTAATCATACAATACCTGGTCTTTATTTTTATGATAAGGACTCCATATCAATTGTTAAGGATTTAAAGCCCTCCAAAAGAAAAGAATTAGAAATAGTTGATGTTCATCAATCTTATCTAAGAAAGAATCTTTTAAAAGTTTTTACATTAAAAAAAGATGTTATGTGGTTTGACGCTGGTGATGCTGAAGAAATGCTTGAAGCTTCAAACTATATTAACAAATATCAAATAAAAGAAAAAAAGCTATTTGGATCTATCGAAATGGACTCATATCTAAACGGATGGATTACAAAGAAACAACTTAGAATTCTTATTAATCAAATGCCCGACTCAAAGTATAAAGAAAAATTAAGTTCACTTGCTTAATGTTTGATAAAAATTCATTAATAAATTTGTTAGAGTCAAATTCTATTAGTTACAAAATTACTGATCATAAACCACTGTTTACAGTCGAAGATTCTAAAAATCTTCGAGGTTCAATTGATGGTGCGCATTCAAAGAATCTTTTTTTGAAAGATAAAAAAAATAATTTTTTTCTAGTAAGTTTTATTGAGGATATTATTGCTGATTTAAAAAAAGCATCAGTACCTTTAAACTCCAAGAAATTGTCTTTTGCAAATGAAGATTATTTAATGAATATTCTAGGTATCAAACCTGGATCAGTATCTCCATTTGGATTATTAAACGATAAAGAAAAAAAAGTTAAATTTTTCTTTGATCAAGAGTTTATGGAGTATGAAATTGTGAATTTTCATCCTTTAATCAATACGTCAACAGTTTCGATAGCTCCGAATGACCTGATAAATCTGATTGAACAGCATCATTCAAAAGTCGAATTTATTAATATGAGAGATTTTCAAAAATGACCCTAAGGAAAGCAAAATTTATTAAAACCAAGAAAAAAATTAAAGCGAATGTTTTTGAATTACATTTTGATGAAGTTAAATGGGTAAATGGAAACAAAACGATAAGGGATCTTATTGTACACAATGGTATAACTTGTATTGTTCCAATAATTGATAAGAAATTTATAGTTTTGCTCAAACAATATCGATACGGATCAGATCAAATTATGCTTGAAGTCCCAGCAGGGACTATTGACCCAGGAGAAAGGCCATTAAGTTGCGCTAAAAGAGAATTAATTGAAGAAACCGGTTATCATGGAAAAAATTGGAAAATGATAGGCAAATACTTTTCAACCCCAGCATATAACAATTGCTTAGTGCACTGCTATCTAACTCATTGCTACAAGAAGAGTGAGACAAATTTTGACGAAGATGAGGTTCTAGAGACAAAAATATATTCAGTCCAAGAAGTAAGAAGACTACTTAAAACTAATAAGATTAATGATATGAAAACTTATATCAGCCTTGATCGATTTATGAATTATTATTGATTTAATATTTTCCAAATACCTGAGGCAGATAAAATAATTTTATCTTGTGAGATCAAATTACCCTCAATAAAGACGAGTGATTTCGTAGTTCTTGTAACCTTAGCATCACATTCAACAATATCATCCTGAAGACCTGGACTTACAAAGTTACAATTCAGTGAAATAGTACTGCAAGGTTTTTTTCCACACGCAGCAAATACCATAGATCCTAAGAAAATATCTGCTAATGACATAGAGTAGCCACCATGCGCAATACCATGAGCATTTAGATGCTTATCCAAAATTTTAGTAATGAATTTATATTGGTTATTCTCTTCTTTTTTAAAATACATTGGTCCAATTAGGACATCAAAGCCAGCATGCCATCCAAGTTTTTTGTATCCTTCTGGAACCCAGCTTGGTGCTGATACTTCCGTCTTTAACATGACCATAGAGAATCTCCCTAATTCAAAGAATGCGACTTTCTAGACTTCAATTCGGATCTGGTCAAGCAGAATAAAGAAAAATATTTGCCAAAATTGAGGGTATTTTTCATGTATTTTTTAAATAAAATTAAACTTTTTTTTTTATATAAAAAGTCTATCTTACGGTTTTCTAAATATTTATAAGGGCAATATAGTATGAGAGAAGCTGCAATAATTTCAACTGCAAGAACTGGATTAGCAAAAGCTATGAGAGGTGGATTTAACAAAACTCACGGCATTACAATGGGTGGCCATACTGTTAAACATGTTATTGAAAAAGCAGGAGTTGAAGCTGGTGAAGTAGAAGATGTAATTTTTGGATGCGGACAACCAGAGGGAGCAACAGGTCATAACATTGGAAGAAATGTTGCAATTGCAGGAGGATGCCCCGTAACTGTACCAGGCACTACAATTAATCGTTTTTGTTCATCAGGTTTACAATCAATAGCGGTAGCTGCTCAAAGAATTATTGTTGATGGAATTAAAGTAGCTATAGGTGGGGGAGTAGAGTCAATATCAATGACTCAGCAAAACATGAACATGAAACATCTTATTGAGCCTGAACTTCAAAAAATTTGTCCAGCATTATGGATGCCTATGATTAATACTGCTGATGTTGTAGCAGATCGATACAAAGTAAGCAGAGAATACCAAGACGAATATTCACTACAAAGTCAACAACGAACAGCTGCAGCTCAAACTGCAGGAAAATTTAAAGACGAGATTGTTCCTTTAACAACAAAAATGGATGTAATGAACAAAGAAACAAAGGAAGTTACAGAACAAGAAGTAACAGTTGATAAAGATGAGTGTAATCGACCACAAACTACACTTGAGAGCCTTGCTGGTTTAATGCCAGTCATGGGACCTGATAAATATATTACTGCGGGCAATGCTAGTCAGCTATCAGATGGAGCATCTTCATGTTTGTTAATGGATCTTAAAGAAGCAGAAAAAAGAAATATTGAACCTATGGGAATTTTTAGAGGACTTTCTGTTGCAGCTTGTGAGCCCGATGAGATGGGCATAGGACCAGTATTTGCTGTACCAAAACTCCTAGAGCAACACGGCTTAAAGGTAGATGATATCGATATATGGGAACTGAACGAAGCGTTTGCAGTTCAAGTTTTATACTGCAGAGATAAGCTAGGAATTGATAATGAGAAATTAAATGTAAACGGAGGATCAATTTCTATTGGACACCCATATGGTATGACCGGCTCTAGAATGACAGGACATATTTTAATCGAAGGTAAGAGACGAAACGCCAAATACGGTGTTGTAACAATGTGCGTTGGTGGCGGAATGGGAGCAGCAGGTCTTTTTGAGATTTTATGATAGATACAATTAAATACATTGAAAAAATAGCTCTGGTAATAATTATTTTTGCTACAGTTATAGCTATTGGCTATGAAATATATGCAATGTATGAAAAAAATCTCGTTGAACTTGCAGACTTGCTTTTGTTATTTATTTATCTCGAAGTTATACAAATGATTAGAGAATATTGGACACTAAATAGAATTAGGATCAGCATACCATTATTTATTGCTATCACTGCTGTTGCACGTTTAATAATCTTACAGGGCAAAACTATGGATCCAAGCATGTTGCTTTACGAGGGTGGTGCCATTTTATTGATTGCCATAGCTGTTCTTATATTAAAAGCAAGAAAGCTTAAAATATTCGCCGATGTTGACGACTAAGATTGTCAAAGGATTAGTACTTCCATTTTTAGTTGTCCTTTTAATAAGCACATCTGCATTTTCACTTACTGATGAGGACGAACAAGAGATTATTTCTGTTGTAAGTCAGCAGCTGCAAGCATTTCAAAATGATGATTTCGAAAAAGCTTATTCTTTCGCATCGCCAATTATTAAGAAAATATTCCCAAGTCCAAAAGCGTTTGGTGAAATGGTTGTAGGTCAGTACCAGGCCGTTTATCGTCCCAAAAGTGTAAACTTTGGCAAGATATCACTTAGAGACGGAGTACCTTACCTAGAAGTATATTTAGTTGATCCTGAAGGTGAATTCGTAACTGCAATTTACTCAATGCAGCAACAAGAAGACGGTGAATGGCTGATTAATGGTTGTTATCTTACTCAAGCAGAGAGTAACGAAATTTAGGATTGAGAGTTTCTGATAACTTGCTCGTAAAATTTTAGACTTTCTTTGCTTTTTCTCTCTAAAGTATCTCTATTCACCTCGATTAAACCAAAACGCGGTTTGTAGCCATATATCCATTCAAAGTTATCCAGAAATGACCAATAGTAATAACCTCGAATATCTAAACCGTCATCTAAACAGCTTTGAAGTCCTTTTAATGCTGTAGTGATATATTTTATTCTTTGATTATCATCATCTGTACCAATCCCATTTTCAGTCACAATCATTGGGCAATTTATTTTTGGAGCAACATACCTCAATACATTTTCTAATGACTCTGGATAATATTCATATCCCATAACAAGCATATTTTCATCATTGACGTTAGGTTTCATGATGCCCTCAGGACCATAGGTGTGACGTGTATACGTTTGAATACCAATGAAATCGTCATCTTTAGTTTGATCCAAACACACATCCACTGTTTCAGCATGAGCAATGTCGCGTGATTGTTCGCCTCCTTCTGCCGCTTGGTAATCCATAATTGAAAGTGTAATACCAACAGGCTGATTTTTTGTAAGTAGACCTTTGATAACTGGAAACGCTTTTACATGCGCCGCCATCATACAGTCACGTATTTTATAGGGATGGCCAAATAGAAAAGGGCCAAAATTATCTAGAGTTGACCCGCATGATTTAGCAGCATCTTCAACAAATGGCATGATAGTTTTCATTCCTTGTTCAGGGTAGCTAGGGAATGTGTGTGCAAAACATGCAGTTAGATTTGCCTCATTTATTGTACAAACCGTATCTATGCGGTCACCTAGCTCTTTTGTTACAAATTCAGCATATTTAACATATAAATCTGCGTTTTCTTTTTTTTCCCAACCTCCTTTAGCTGTAAACCAAAGTGGGGAGGTGAAGTGTTGGAATGTGACGCACGTTTGAAGATTATTTTCATGACAATAATCCAAAACTTTTTTGTAATGATCAATTGCTTCATTTGAAAATTCTCCCTCGGACTCTTCGATACGAGCCCATTCAATAGATAGTCTATAGGATTGTATTGCGTGAGATGACATAAGCTTAATATCTTCTTCATATCTATTCAATTGATCACAAGCAATTCCTGACGGTTCAGCAAATGTGGTATTTTTTGTATTTTCAAGCAGCCAAAAATCTGAGTTTGTATTATTTCCTTCTACTTGATGGGCAGCAGTCGCTGTACCCCATATAAAGTCTTTTGGTAAATTAAGTTTCATAATTATATAAATTTAGCATTTGGATACCCATCAAGAATATACTTTTTAAGTTCTTCAACCAGCTCTTTTTTTACTAAAGTTACGATTGCCCCACCAAAACCAGCTCCAGTAAGTTTAGATCCTAAAGCGCCAAAGGAATTAGATAGATCAACCAACTTATTTAAATTATCAGTTGAAACTCTATAGTGTCGTGATAAAGAAATATGACTTTCTGTCATTAATTTTCCAAATTCTTCAGCCTTATTATCTTTTAAATATTGAGCTGCTTTTACAACTCTCAAATTTTCCTCAATTACATGTTTACTAACATTAAGCTCCTCGTCTGAAAGTAATTGAATATCATTTTCATCAATTTTTGTTTTTGCACAGAGGTTTTGAATTTTCATTTTTTTTGCAGCATTGAGACATAATTCTTTTTTTTTGTTAAACTCACTATCTGATAAAATCCTTTGAGTGTTGCTATCAACTATTAGAAATTGATAATCTTGAAAAATTGGTATCAATTCATAATTTTTTTTAAAGGTATCAAGAAAAAGAGCTTCATAATGATTTCCTAAGACCGATACAAATTGATCCATAACTC
This sequence comes from uncultured Pelagibacteraceae bacterium, assembly GCA_902526005.1. GTDB lineage: Bacteria > Pseudomonadota > Alphaproteobacteria > Pelagibacterales > AG-422-B15 > CACNXQ01. The sequence continues at coordinate 235,978 of CABZIW010000002.1, read as the reverse complement.
CACCGCCCACACCAACAAAATCATTTTCAACCTCAAATGCTAAATTAATTAAATCATCATCTGCTAAATTTTTTTGAAAATAGCAACTTAGAGATTTTAAAGTACTAACGGTGATTGCAGCAGAGGAAGAGAGACCGACTCCTAATGGAAGGCTGCTTTTGATATAAATTGAGATATTGTTAATCTTAACTGAAAATTTCTTCTCAAAATAAAGACATGATCCAATAACGAAATCTGCCCAATTATTTCTTTTTTCGAGTTTCTTAACAATTAAAGAGTCCTTATATTTATCTGAAACTATCGAAATAGACTCACTATTTTTATTTTCAACGATCTCACAGATAATTGAGTTCTTAATTTGTAACGGTAAAACATGTCCACCATTATAGTCTAAATGCTCCCCAATGAGGTTAACTCTGCCAAAGCCCTCACCAATCGAGACTGTGTTCATAACTTAACTTTGTCTTTGTTTTAATTCAGAAAATATTCTTTCATAAAAGTTACTATCGTACTTATTAAAGTACGTAACTATTATTGCTATAGTTCCGGCAACAGCTGGAAAAATATATCCCATAATAAATAGACCATTCAATGTTTCTGGACTTTGATCTATTGCATTTGCCACATAGTCTGTGCTTTCAAGAATTACTCCAGCAAGCCATGCACTAAAACCAACACTTAATTTAAAAGCAAATACGTGAGCTGCGTTTAAGACTCCTTCAGCACGAAATCCAGATTTCCATTCACCATATTCGATTGTATCAGCTATCATTGACCAGGCCATGACACCTGCCATACCGAAACCAATGAAGCCAAAGGTTGCAATAAAAGCTAATAACCAAAAGTTTTCATACCCAGTAATATAATAGATTATTAAATCTGTGATTACGTAAAGAAATGTTCCAATCATGAATAAAGTCTTTTTCTCAAACCTATGTTTTATTAAGTTAACTAAATATGCACCAAACATAATTTGTAAAATTACTCCAAGCAAAATTGGACTAAAGTAAGCCTCTAATTGAAGATTATATTTTACAAAATAGACAACTGTTAGTTGCTTGATATTATTTGCAACCCAAGTTGTTAAAAGTGCCAATATTACGAAATGTAATGGATAATTGTTAAACACCATTTTAGTAACTTTTTTAATACCAATGGTTTCTTCATATGGCTTTGAATAAACTTCTTTAGTATTAAAAAAACACAGAAATGCAAAAATAGCTCCAAGGACTGCCAAACAACCCACTACAATTGGAAAGCCGAACTGCGGTGAGCTAAAAAGGCCAACTAGAGGCAATGTTAGAACTGCAACAGCAATTGATCCGGAGCTGGCTCCTAAATATCTAAATGATGCGAGCGATGTTCTTTCATCTCTGTCTTGAGTCATCGCCGGAATGAGCGATCCAACTGGAATAGCAATGACTGTATATAAAGTGGTGAATGTAATGTATGTAAAAAGTGCCCAATAAAATTTACCCATTTGTGACAAATCAGGTGAGGTAAAGCATAAAATAATCATTATTAGCGCAGGTACTGATCCAAACAAAATATAAGGTCTGAATTTCCCCCATCTGGTCGAAGTATTATCTGCAATATACCCCATAATCGGGTCAGTAAATGCGTCCCAGATTTTCGCTAAAAAGAAAACTAAGCCAGCGTTTGCAGGCGATAATCCAAAAATATCTGTATAAAAAAATAGTAAGTAGAAGACAGTCAGTTGCCACATTATATTAATGGCAAAATCACCACCACCGTAAAACAATTTTGATCTAAAACTTAGTTTCATAGGGCATCATATATTGTTTCAACTAATTTAAGTGCTCTTTGATCACCGAGCATGGATCCAGTTAATAAATTCATTGTGTATGCGCAGCTAATTCCATTTTCAGGATCCCCAAATGCCATAGAACCGCCCCATCCAGTATGACCAAATGCTTTACTGCTTTTACCAAATAATTTTCCACCACCGACACTATAACCTGCATGTGACCACTGCATAGGTGACTTCATTACATGATCGTCTCCACTTACAGCAACTGTAGTAAGAGTTTCAAAGGTATTTGATGAAATAAATTTATTTGATAAATGCGATAAGAAAAAATCATAAATTTTTGCAAGTGATCCTGAATTAGAGTGACAGTTCATAGCTGGAATTTCCGCAAGTCGCCATTCAGCTGTATTTGCTGTTTTTGTTCTGTTTGCAGGATTAAGAAACGCAGTAATTAGATACTCATCTACATTTGTTGGATCACTGAAAGCTTTCCTTAGGCTTTCAGAACTAATTAGTTCAGCAATATTGTCATGATATGCTGAAGGTGTACCTATAAAACATTTGGTCTCAAGAGGACTATTCAGTAACTCCTCCAAGTTCTTACCGACTGATTTATTGGTCACTCGTTTAATTAATTCACCAACTAAAAAACCGATCGTCTTTGGATGATAACATATTTTTTCACTAGCTTTGTGATATGGTTCCTGATTTGCCAACAGATCAACTACATAGTCCCATTTGTAAAAATCGGTTTCATCTATAGGCTGTCTCCATCCATACATCCCTGCTTGATGGGAGAGTAATGTTTTTACTTTTATACTTTCTTTTCCACCGTTCGCAAATTCAGGCCAGTAATCAGCAACATTTTTCTCTAAATCTAGTTTGTTTTCATCAATCAATTTAGCAACAATCATCGCAACAATACCCTTACTGGTTGAGTGGATATTTACTATTGTATTTTGGTCCCACTTGTTTTTTTTATCACGATCCCGATAGCCGCCATAAAGGTTCACCAAAACTTCTCCATTTTGATAAACGGCAAATGATGCACCCACCTCCTCATCATTTTCTAAGTTTTTCTTGAATAATTCGTAAGTGTTTTCGAACTTTTTATTAAACTCACCCAATGCTGTTATCTCATTTTCTTTGGTCATTTATAGTGTCATAAGGCTATTATTTATATATTCTGCAGTAGATTATATGACAGAGCAGAATAACAAAACATATTTAATAGGTTTTATACTGGCACTATCCGCTGGTTTGATATGGAGTTTTGGAGCTCCTACTGTTAGATACATGGTAGATGCTCAGGTCTATCAATGGCATTACCTTTTTTATAGAGGTATAGTTGTAGCAACAATTTTGTTGATATATTTGATTTATAACGAAGGAATATCTTTCTATCATAATTTTAATAGAGTTGGATCATCTGGTTTATTGGGCGGTATTGGTCTTGCTGCAGCTTTTATATTTTTTATTTTTGGAATGACTTATACCTCTGCGGCTACCACATTATTTATGATTGGCACACAACCATTATTTGCAGGGCTCTTTGCATATATCTTTCTAAAAGAAAAAATTGGCATCACAACTGCGATAGCGTGTTTTGTATCTTTGTTTGGAATCTTTCTAATGGCTTATAATGACTGGTATGCAGGAACCTTTTTAGGTTGGGTATTTGGTTTATTCTGTTCTATTGGATTTGCAATATTTGCAACAACGCTCAGATGGCAACCAGACACACCTAAATTTACGACAATCATTATTGCTGGTATTGCCTGCTCACTTTTTTCAATGATTATGATTGTTTTATTTGCTGACAGTTACTCAATGCCGTTACAAAATATTTTATTAAGTATGCTACATGGAACTTTAGTTGGGATTGGACTTATACTTTTAAGTTTAGGTGCGCGCTATCTGCCTGCAGCAGAATTTATGTTACTTTCTTTAACAGAAGTTGTGGGAGGAGTAATTTGGTGTTGGATACCTTTATTTGGGGTAAACGAAGTTCCCTCAAACATAACTTTAATGGGTGGCTTGGTAATTATCATTGCTATAAGTTTTTATGCCTTTGGTACTACAAAAAAAACTACACCGCCAACGCTATAGAAAAGTATGAGTGATATTGATAATGTTAGCTGGAATTATCCTACCCCAATATGGTTTGGTTTAGGCCGTTCCCTAGAGATCCCAAATGCCTTAGAAGCTCAAGGTATGCAAAATCCTCTAGTTGTTACCGATCCAGAATTTACCTCTAATAAAAACTTTATAAAAATTATTGAATTATTAAAAAATAATAAAATCAAACACTCAATTTTTTCAAATATAAAAGGAAATCCAACTGGCAAGAACGTAATAGACGGTGTCGAACACTTTTTGTCTAACAATAACGATGGTGTAATTGCGATTGGTGGAGGAAGTTCTCTTGATGCTGGTAAAGCAATTGCCTTTATGACAAAACAAAAGGAAAACCTTTGGTTTTTCGAAGATATTGGGGATAATTGGACAAGGGCAATTACAGATCAACTTCCAAAAGTAATTGCGATACCAACTACGGCTGGCACAGGTTCTGAAACAGGCCGCGCATCACTTATTTTGGACGAAAGTGATAAGACAAAAAAGATAATATTTCATCCCTCGTTCTTACCAGACCTTGTAATACTTGATCCAAATCTAACTTTGTCTCTTCCACCTCACCTCACAGCTGCAACAGGTATGGATGCATTAGCTCATTGTTTAGAGGCATACTGTGCTAGAGGTTTTCATCCTATGGCGGATGGTATTGCACTAGAAGGGATAAAGAACGTGAAAGATAGTCTTCTAAGTGCTTATAAAAATCCAGATGATATATTTGCAAGATCAAAAATGTTAGTAACATCATCAATGGGATCAACTGCATTTCAAAAAGGACTAGGAGCAATACATTCTCTTTCACATCCTATAAATGCAGTTAATGATATTCATCACGGTCTCTCAAATGCGATATTTATGCCATATGTACTTAAGTTTAATGAACCGATTATAAGTCAGAGGATACAACTTTTAACAAAATACTTAGAATTAGAAAATTCTTCATTTGATGGTTTTATGTCGTGGATATTGAAGCTTAGAGATGAACTCGCTATCCCCCATACACTGAAGGAGCTTAATCAAGAATTTGATTTTGAACTACTCAGTGAAATGGCCTTGAAGGATCCATCCACTGGACCAAACCCACGTGATATAAGTCTTGATGAAATGAAGCAACTTTACATTAACTCATATGAGGGTATTCTATAAGTATGATCAAAACAGAAAAACTAGTTTATGGTTCTGCAAATTCTAGTGTGCAATTTGAAGGTTCAATAAGTTATGATGATAGTTTTGATACACCAAGACCAGGAGTTCTCGTATGTCATGCTTATGGAGGCCATTCTGATTTTGATATTAAGAAATCAGAACAACTTGCTGAGCTTGGGTACTTTGCATTTGCTATGGATTTGTATGGACAGGGAAGAAGAGGTTCAAACCCTCAAGAATCAATGGAGTTGATGAATGAATTTAATTCTGACCGAGTATTGCTTCAACAAAGAATGATACATGCTTTTCAAACCCTCAAGAATTTTGATAAAGTTGATGAAAACAAAACCGGAGCAATTGGATTTTGTTTTGGAGGGAAATGTGCACTTGATTTGGCTAGGGCAGGTGAAGATGTTAAAGGGGTTGTAAGTTTTCATGGATTATATGACGCACCAACGGCAAGTTCAGGAAAGCAATTAAAAGGATCAATAAAAATTGACTCATCGATTTTAATTCTACATGGGTACGATGATCCCATGGCCACTCCACAAAATATGATTGATTTAGCTGATGAATTAAATTCAAAAAAAGCAAATTGGCAAATTCATGCTTACGGCAATGTTGGTCATGCTTTTACAAATCCTGAAGCTAATGATCGAAACTCAGGATTATTCTACGATGCGCATGCGGATCAGCACTCATGGCGAGAGATGTCCAATTTTTTTGAAAAAATTTTTTCTTGAAATTATTATTCAGACTTCCAATTGATATTTTTCATTGAATTAAGATAATTCTTAAATTCTTTTATCAATTCAGAGCTTGGTTTTACTGTTTTTCGTCTTTTATCGTTCTCTGTTTTCTCTAAATGAATGAAACCTCTGTCACAAGCCTCATTAATCATCATAGATGACTTAGGCCGAGATGTATGAAAGAGCTTTGTCTTTAATTCTTCAACACATAGCTTTTCTTTATTTTGATGGGCTGACATTACAAGGAGCATCATATGATAATGAGATGGGGTCTTTCTGAAAAAGTGCTTACTTGAGCGGTGTGACGTTCCCATTTGTTCTTCCCAGAATCTGAGGAGTGAGTTTGTTGCGCTCATATAGAAAAATTTTACAGCAAATAGAGCGATCGTCTAATTAAATTTTAAAAAAATTACTATTTAATTATCCCAATAAGTGAACTCATCGCCATCTTGAAATGCATACCCATTGTGTTTATCAATTAATATAGGAACAGACATTGTGTTATCATATAGTGGAGGAGGTTGAACCTTTTTATGATCATTTAATAGTCTTTTAAGCTCTTCAACTTTTAAAGTCATTTCGCTTGCAAGATTAATTCTCTCATAGGGGTCACTTTCAACATTAAACAACCAGTCTTTACCAGTTCGGTGATCAGTAATGAGCTTCCAATTTTCGTGAAGAACAGTTTGAAGGCGACCTTGTAGCCAATATAGTGTTTCATGCGGCATTTCTGAATTGTGATTTTGTAAAAAGGGCAATAGGTTTACTCCGTCAATAATTCTATCATCTGGTAATTCTGCTCCAGCTGCAGCAGCAAATGTTGGTAAAATATCATTTGCGTGAATAGGGGCGTTAAATTCTATTCCTGGTTTAATTTTATTTGGCCATTTAGCCATAAATGGAACATGCAAACCACCTTCGAAATGAGTTAGTTTCCATCCACGATAAGGTTTATTGATATCAGATAAATGAATGTAGTTAGCTCCACCGTTATCGCTGGTTAATACAATTAGTGTATTATCTGTTAGATTATTCTTTTCAAGTGTATCTAATATTCTGCCAACACTTCTATCAAGAGCTTTTAACATTCCAGAATATACTTTTAATTCTTCACTGAATTCACCCTCGATATGGTGAAAATGATTATAGTCTTCCCTAAGAGCTTGAAGTGGATTATGAGGCGCAAAGTGAGATAGGTATAAAAAGAAGGGCCTGTTCTTATTTTTTTCAATAACTTTGATTGCTTCATCTGTGTAGTAGTCAGTAATATATCCACGAGGTTCAAATGGTTCACTCTTGTTGTTTCGTGCAGCATATTGAGTACTGGCCCAAACCATCTCGTCAATAATTTCCCCAGTTCTAGCATTTACAACATCTGGATGATTCTCTGGAAGATAAAGTCCGCCCATTAGTTGAAGGCTGTCGTCAAACCCCTGATCAGTTGGACCATAACTTGGAGCAGTTCCTAGATGCCACTTTCCAATTATTGCAGTGTAATATCCTTCATTTTTTAGTACTTCTGGAATAGTTATTTCACTAGATGGCATTCCTGGGTATCCAATATTACCGTCATTATCCAAAGCAGTAAGTTCAGCTTCATTATCAAAAATTATAGGAAAACCCGTATCGTTTAATTCTTCACCCCATTTTGTAATAGTAATGAGCGATTTAAATGCAGGGGTAAATTCAAATCCAAATCTTGTTGAATAGCGACCAGTCATAATTGAAGCACGTGAAGGAGAGCAGCTTGCACTTGCCGCATAACCATTATTAAATTTTATACCTTCTAAACCAATACGATCCATGTTTGGGGTCATTAAACTGCCATCTCCAGCACCGCCATTATAAAGTGATACATCATTGAAGCCCAAATCATCTGCAAGAATTAAAATAATATTTGGTTTATCAGCTAAGGTAGGATCTCTTTCTGATGGCCCGTCTGGCCAAATTACCTCACGGTTTTCAGCAACTGGTCTAGTGAACTCAAATATAGTTGGCAGTGACCAAAGAAATATTTGAAGTTTGTATGTCCACAGGATTAAAGCAAGAATAAGAATAAAAAAAACTGAAAGAGATATTTTTTTTATCATTATTCAATATTTGTAATTGTAATATCCTCTGAATTAACTGGTAAAATTGCTATAGTACCATCATCAGCTAATGTCCAGTTATCAGGTCGAACTTCACTTACCCCTTTTACGAAAATTATTTTAGCAATAAAACTATCAGGAGCTGGTATCAGGTGATAAAAAATTAATTCTTTTACATTTGCTTCATTTGCGGCTTGCGCAGCTTCAACAGGTGAGGCGTGATATCCCTGAATATCATAAAAAACTCTTGAAAGTTGAGGCTGTATAATCTCTGATATATCCTCAGCTCTACCTATCATATTATATGACAAAGCATCATGAAAAAGTAAGTCAGCATTTTTTGATTGTTCAATCAAATTTGTACTGTAATCCGTATCCCCACTAATTACGATTGATCTTCCTTTATAATCAAAGCGAAATCCCAATGAGGGATAAACTGGTAGATGTTCAACTTCAAATGCTGTTATCTTCAGACTGCCATCATCAAAAATAACTGGATTATTTAAATCTATTATTTTTGTATCAAAGCCAGCAATGTCAGATGGAGCTACTTCCTCTCCATGATGCAGCGTTCTCCATTCATAATCAAGCTCGTAAGCCCTTGTTATCCCTCCAGTAACTAATTGCGTTCCCTCTGGTCCATAAACAGGAAGTTTTCCTTCTCTATTTTGAGTTACCCATGAATAAAGATGAAAATCAGCCAAATCAGAAATATGGTCTGAGTGCAGGTGAGTAAACAGGACGGCATCTAAATTACCAAGATCTATCTGCCAATTTATTAGGTTTTGCCTACTTCCATCTCCGGTATCAACAATAAACATATGGTCTGGAGTTCTGATCATAATACATGGCTCAGCTCTTCCTTTGCCAGGTAATGGACCTCGTGATCCACAGACAAGTCCAATAATATAATCACCTTCAAAGGTAACTAATTTATCTTGATTATTTAACTGAGATTCAAAAATTAAGTCGATAAAGAAATTTTGAACTGATGTATTTCTTATTCCAAAGAACCCAACAACAAATATTAAGATTGCAACTATTAAGAAATAATAGATTTTCCTCATAGTTAATTACCAGAAACCTTTCTGGATGTAATAAGCAATATTGCAACAAGAACAATTTCAATAATAATAAATTGTGTTGCAAAAGTTGCATCATGCGCTGCCCACGATATAACTCTAAATATTGCTGTAACACTTAAAAGCATTGCAGGAGCATAAAACCAAATATTTTTTAGAGTATAAGCTGCAAGTATCATCATCAAACCAATGCAAAAGAAGTAACTTCCAACATCTCCAATAAGACTGCTCCGACCCAATCCTTCTGGAATTACTAATATACCAAAATTTGCGCCAGCATCGTAAGGGGATATTATCCAAATAAGGCCAAGTACGATAAATGCAAAACCGTTTATTGTATTTAGAATAATTAAAAATTTATTCATGATGACTCCTCTATTATTTCCATAATTCTTTGTGCAGTTTCATGGCCTGAATTTTGATTTTGGCCAGTTACAAATCGTTTTTCATCATCAACAACTACGTGATAAGCAAACTGGTCAAGAAATTTTGTTTTAGCTTCAAACAATGCACCTACTTTTTTTAATTCTTCTTCTGGATGTAATGGTGTCATCGTAATATTAAGTTCTTTAACTTGTTTGTCAGTTACACCAGTCATTTTTCTTCCTGCAATGAGAATGTTGCCATTTTTATCTTTTGAATTGATTAAACCCAATGGACCATGGCAAATTGCACCTATAATGCTACCTGAGTAATAAGCTTTAGAAATTCCTGCAGCTAAGGTTTCTGAGTAGCCCAAGTCATATGCAGCTCCCCATCCACCAGCAAGAAATACAATATCATACATAGAGAAATCTATTTCATTAATATTGATTGAATTGTTAAGTTTATCAACCGCCTCAGCATCCTTATAAAATCTTTTATCAGATGAAGACCTCACGAAATATGATGTTGTTTGCGGATCCACTGGAATTTTTCCACCTTTGATACTTGCAATATCAACACTTATGTTAGCATCTATAAATTCGAAATAGGGAGCAGTTAATTCAGAACTCGCAAGACCCGAGGGTTTACCAGATGACTCTCCCGGATAATTTAAAACCCCATGACTTGTTGTAATTATAAGAGCTTTTTTCCCAGCTAAATCAAATGTATTTCCATCATAGTCTGGATGTAAACCCAAATTTTTTAGAATATATGGCAAAAGAATAATTACTGTAATGACGATAAGAATTAGAGATAATAAAGTTTTTCTAACTATTGATTGATACATAATTTACTTACTTAAGTTTCATTGAAAATAGTAACTTTAATTCTTCAATAAATTTTTCTTCTTTTGTTCTATTAAATTTGGTCATACGAAACCATGCTGCGTATGAAATTAGGGTATCAATAAGATTTTGTTTATCTTTATTAATCATTTTAATTTCAGGTATTAAATCTTCGAATCTCTGTCTCAAAATATGATTAAATTTTATAAATCCAGTTCTTATTGCATTAGAATTATTTAAACTTGTAATGGTTAAATTAAATACGTGCTGGTAAGTGTTATATAAATAAAAACGCTCTTTAATTACATGTTCAATTCTCTGATCCTTGCTGTTTTGTTTTGGATTATTTTTTGCAATATAGCTCTCAAGATCGTTTAGATAACGACGATTTACTTCCTCAATTAATCCTTCCATATCGTCAATGTGCCTAAAAACAGTTCTTATTCCAACTCCAGATTTTACAGCAATTTCCTGGGCGGTTGGTATTTGACCGTTGTTATTTTTTCTTAATAAAGAAATAGTGGCTGCAACAATTTTATTTAATGTTGTTTTACTTCTGTTGATGCGTCCATCGTTAACAATTGGCGTAATTACCATAGATAAAAATTATCTATTGACAGTGTTTATGTCAATACTTTAGGCTTTATTAAAAATATAAAATTCGTGAATAGAATTACAGAAATACTTGGTTCTAAATATCCAATTATACAGGCCCCAATGGGATGGATAGCAAGAAGTGCATTAGCTTCAGCGGTTTCTAATGCTGGAGGGTTTGGAATTATTGAAACTTCATCAGGTGAGCTTGAGGAGTGTAAGCAGGAAATCAAAAAAATGAGCACACTCACCAATCGACCCTTTGGTGTGAATCTTCCAATTCTTTTTTTACGTGACGAAAGTATGATCAATTTGGTTATCGAAGAGAAAGTAAAATTTGTAACTACATCTGCAGGTGATCCAGCAAAATATATTCACATTTTAAAAGATGCAGGCATTAAAGTCTTTCATGCTGTACCAAGTTTGGCAGGCGCGCTGAAAGCGATAAAAGCTGGTGTGGATGGTTTAGTAGTTGAAGGGACTGAGGGAGGTGGATTTAAAAATCCTGAAGAAGTTGGACTTTATGTATTATTGCAGTCTATTAGAAGGCATTCTGATATACCAATGGTTGCGGCTGGAGGTATAGTTGATGGCATAGGAATGGCTGCAGCATTTGCAGCAGGAGCTGAGGGAATACAAATGGGTACCCGGTTTGTATCTTCTAAAGAGAGTCCGGTTCATCAAAATTATAAGCAAGCAATTTTAGATTCAGACGAACAAGGAACTTACATATTAAATAAAAAATCTAAACCTTGTGTTCGTGCAATTAAAACTGACTTCACTCACGGTATTTATGAAAAAGGTGAAATGGATATGTCCGCAATGTTCGGTATCAAGAAACTTTATTTTGAGGGTGACATGAACGCAGCACCAGCATTGGCAGGTCAATCGATGGGCTTAATTGATGAGATCAAAGGTGTTGAAGAAATTATCAATGAAACTATTTTGCAGTTTAATGAAGTGTGTAAAAAAATGGGAAATCACAATTTTGCTAATTAAATGAAGTTTATCAGCCTTTTGCCTACGGAAGCAAACAACAATTATCGGGGTTTAAAGTTTGCACTTTGGTTTTTTTATTTATATCTCGTATTAGTAGCGTTTAGATCGTTTACACATATGTTTGCTCAAGATGCTGGTTTAAATTCAATTGCTTCAATTATAATTTTTCCAGAAGTTAATAATTTAAATCCTAATAGTGTAATTTATCTTATAGGTTCTTTATGGGGTGGGTCGCAGATCGTAGTACTATTTATATCAATAATAATTCTTTTTAAATATAAAAGTCTTTTATCATTAGCCTGGCTAGTATTCGTATTCGATAATATATTAAGAATTATAACGATGACGATGCATAATTTAGATCAGGATTATCTCACTTCAACTGCTCCAGGAGGTTTAGTTGGGACAAGTGTCATGTTATTTGTTACACTTTTAATGTTTTTTATCTCGACCATTGAAAGGAAACAGAAATGAAAGTAGAAAATCGTGTTTTTCCAAACAGAGAACAAATGAAAGGTTTTTTTGAGAATGCAGATGACAATGAGCCAATATACATGCTCAATCTTCTGAAGTTTAAAGAGAAAGCGGAATATAGAGACGGGAGAGAAACCAACTTAACTGGAAGAGAGGCTTACACAATTTATGCTGAGTTTATGGATAAACATTTAAAGGAAATTGGAGGAGAATTAGTTTTGCATACAGATGTAAAACGTTTAGCAGTCGGTAAAGTTGAGGAATTATGGGACGTTGTTGCTATTGCAAAATGGCCTTCAAGAAAAATAATGGGTGAAAATATGATGCCCAGTGACCCAGAATATCTTGAAGCTTATCAGCATCGCGAAGCAGGATTAGCAGGCCAATTAAACATTGAAACAAAAGAAATTAATGATTGAATTATATACTTCACCTACGCCAAATGGATATAAGGTTTCTGTAGCTCTTGAGGAATTGGAAATACCTTACAATGTTCATGTTGTAAATTTACAAGCCGGTGATCAAAAGAAGCCTGAATTTTTAGCAATGAATCCCAACGGGCGTATCCCTGTTATAGTTGATACTGAAAATGATAACCTTTCAATAATGGAAAGCGGCGCACAACTAATTTATTTAGCTGAGAAAGCAGGTAAACTATTGCCGACAGAGTCAGTTGCACGTTCAAAAGTCATTCAGTGGTTAATGTTTCAAATGGGAGGAATTGGTCCGATGATGGGGCAGGCTAATGTTTTCTTTCGTTATTGGCCTGGAGAAAAGATACAACCAGCAATTGACCGTTATCAAAACGAAGGAAGACGCTTGTTTGAAGTCATGGAGACGCGTTTAAAAGACAATGAGTATCTCGCTGATGATTTTAGTATAGCTGATATAGCAAATTGGTGTTGGGTAAGAACATATAAATGGTCAGGTGTGAATATAGACGGTCTTGATGGTGTAAAAAGATGGATGCAGATGATGGAAGATAGACCAGCTTGCAAAAAAGGTGTTGCAGTACCAATCGATATAATGGAGTTGATGAGAAATATGAAACAGTCAAAAGATTTAACTGATACCGGTTCAAAAATAATTCAGAAGTAGGAGAATAAAGATGAGTTTACCAAATCCATTAGTTGTTCTTGGCGGTGTGGGCTCACCCTATACACGTAAGATGCTTTCATATCTTAGGTATAAACGTATTCCTCATAAAATGATTTGGGGAGACCCTTCAAAATATCTTGATCAAAAGGGTATTGAAAAGCCCAAGCCTGGATTACTGCCAACATTTGTCCTACCTGATGAAAATGGAAATTTAAAAGCTGTAACAGATTCTACTCCGTTAATAAGAAGGATTGATGAAGAAGTTAGTGAGCGAAGTACTATTCCATCTGATCCAGCACTTGCGTTTATAAACTATTTAATTGAAGATTTTGCTGATGAGTGGGGGACGAAATATATGTTTCATTATAGATGGCATGATCAAAAAGATGCTGAAAATGCAGGAACAATTTTACCTCTTCAAACCGTAGGAATGATGCCAAATGAAATGCTAGATAATTTAAAGGGAATGATAAGTAAAAGGCAGATAGATAGGTTATGGGTAGTGGGTTCCAACAACGACACAGCTCCTATCATAGATGCAAGTTTCAGACGTTTATTGGGTATACTTGAGAAACATTTCACATCAACACCTTATTTGATAAGCAATAGACCCTCATCAAGCGATTTTGCAATGTATGGTCAACTGTCTCAACTTGTAAACTTTGATCCCACGCCAAGAGAAATTTGTCATGAAGTATCTCTTAGGACAGTCGCGTGGGTTGGTTTAATTGAAGATCAATCTGGTATTGAGGTAGATGATGAACAATGGGGATCAATTGATACTTTACCGTCAACGGTAAAGGAATTACTTACAGAAATCGGTAAGGGTTATGTGCCTGCACAGCTAGCAAACGCTAAAGCATTAGAAAATGGCGATAAAGAATGGCAAACAGAGATTGATGGATGTCTGTGGAAACAAAAATCATTTCCTTACCAGGCAAAGTGTTTAAAGTGGCTTAACGAAGAATATAAAATGCTTGAAGATAATGATCAGAAAAAAGTAAATGATCTTTTTGAAGACACTGGATGTGAAAGGTTAATATTTGAGATATGAAAGTAGATTTATATTTCTCCTTTAGAAGTCCATACTCTTATCTAATATTACCACGTATCGTTTTGTTAAGAGATAAGTACGGTGTAGATATAAATTTTAAACAAGTCTACCCGTTAGCAATAAGAGAGCCAGAATTCTTTAAAGGTAAGAACTTATTTACATATTTTCTTCTAAAACGATTTGATTATTTTTTACAGGCAAAAAAACTTGGTATGGTATTTAAAAAACCAAATCCAGATCCAATAAAACAAAATATGCTAACCGGTAAAATTTCTGACGACCAGCCACGTATATTTAAGTTATGTCATTACTGCCAGGCAATAGAAAAAGATAGACAACTTGATTTTGCCGTAGAAGTTTCAAGCAAAATTTGGAGTGGTATGAAAAATTGGAATTCTGACGAGTCAATTTCTGAGTCATCATCAAAATTAGGCTTAAATCATAATGATATTGAAAAAAAACGAACTGAGGCTGAGCAAAGCTTGATTGGTGAAATAAAATTAAACCAAAAGGAACAATTAGAAGCAGGTCATCATGGAGTTCCATTAACAGTCTATAAAGACAAGTTTTTCTTTGGGCAAGACCGATTTAATGATCTTTTAAGAGCATTAAAAAAAGATGGACTTGAGTTATAGTATATTTAACGAATTGTCTTAACTTTTATTGAGCTGAAATCCCTCTTATCCTCTCAGATCTTCTCCTTAACAACTCAGTCACAATCAGGATTAATGTTGAAAGCACAATTAAGCATGTAGCAACAGCCATGATCGTCGGGCTGAGCTGCTCTCTCAAACCAGTCCACATTTGAAGTGGGATAGTTGTAAGATTTCTATCTCCTCCTGCCACGAACAGAATTACGACAATTTCATCAAAAGAAGTTACAAATGCAAATAAAGCACCAGAGATAATACCAGGTGTTATTAGAGGTAATGTAATTTTAAAAAAAGTATTAGTTGGTGTGCTGCCGAGACTTGATGCTGCACGCGTAATACTGTCATCAAATCCACTTAAAGTTGCAGTAACTGTTATTACAACAAATGGTGTGCCTAAAATAATATGTGCAATGACGATGCCAGGAAAAGTTGCAGCTAATCCTAATTTTGCAAGTGAAAAAAAGATAGCTGAGCCTGAAATAATTAGTGGAATAATCATCGGCGAAATTAATACACTCATGATTAATTGTTTGTAAGGCATGTAACGACTGCTGAGGCCCAATGCCGCAACAGTTCCAAGCACGGTTGCACCTATTGTTGAGAAAAATGCATAGTAAACACTGTTTCGAGCTGCGATTCCCCAAGGATTTTTAGTTCCATAAATCATGTCTTCATACCACCTAAGTGAAAATGCTTCAGGCTGTAATGCAAGCATGCCGTCAGAGAAATGGATATACTGCTCAGCATTGAATGATAGTGGTATGATCACAAAAAGAGGCGCAATCAAAAATACGAAAACTGCAGTACAAATTACTAAATAAGAATAGTGCCAAACTCTGTATCTCATTTCTGTATATTTTGGTAATGCCATATTATCCAAGCCTCATGTTATCTATGCCAACAATCTTATTGTACAGCCAGTATACCACTAGCACTGCTATTAAAAGAACTGTCGCCATCGCTGTTGCAAGAGACCAGTCTAGTGATTGCTGCATGTGATATGCTATTCTATTACTAATTAAAATTCCTTTTGCTCCACCAACCAATGCAGGTGTTATGTAATAACCGATCGCTAAAACAAATACTAAAATTGATCCTGCACTAATTCCCGCGTATGTCAGAGGAAAATATATTTTTCTAAAAGCGTGAAAAGGTGTTGCGCCCATTGACGTTGCAGCGCGCATTAAACTTGGTGAAATTGTTTTCATTACACTATAAAGAGGCAAAACCATGAATGGCAATAGGATTTGTGTCATTGCAATGAATGTGCCTGTCATATTATACATGAGCTCAAGTCTTGACTCATCTGCAACAAATCCAAGCGACACTAAGGTATCATTTAATACTCCTTGTTTTTGTAATAGAACCATCCAACTGGATGTTCTGACAAGCAGTGATGTCCAGAAGGGTAAAAGGACGCAGATCATCAATAGATTTGAATAACGAGTCGGTAAGACTGAAAGTAAGTGTGAAATCGGGTAAGCTAAAATAAAGCAGCAGAAAGTTACTCCAACGGCAACAAATATTGTTCGCAGCCACAAGGTTACATTAATTCTAAGCTTTTCAGGAATCCTTTCAATTGAGCCATCAAACTTTTGCTCATAATCAAATGTAGTTAAATATTTTCGAAAATGATAAGCGTCAGTTCCTCTCTTTAATGCTTGCCAATATTCAATGTCACCCCATTTTTTATGTACATCAATGAATTGATCTAGAAAGTTAGCATTTTCATCAAAGTTTTTAAGTTTACGTGACGTCTTTTTAATCAGACTTGTAAAGCCGCCTTTTTCATAGTTTAAACGAGTTGCAATCTTTCCGTGGTATTTATTTTCTACAGCAGTCTTCAATTCATAATAAAATGTTGAGGTTACATCCTCGCCAGGCATTTCACTGCCATCCCATGTCTGCATAACCTCGTGTGTTTCTGTAAGAAACGAGTTCATTTCAGCATTATCAATACTTCGCCCCAACATCTGAAAAATAGGAATTACGTATGCAAAAACAATGAAGAACAGAAGTGGCGCGGCCAGTAAAAAAGCAGTAGTTCTGCGTCTTCTCTCAACTTTTTTGAGTTTGACGGATAGAAGTTCTCCATCCGAGGTTCTTATTTCGGCAGTCATATTTAAAAGGATACTTAATTTGAGGTACTTGGGCAACCCATAGGTTGCCCAAGTTTAAACCTTATAGGTTAGCTTTCCAAGCTTCCCAAGCGTCGTTGATTTCAGTGTTGTTATCAGCGTACCACTCAGGGTTCATAAGAACGTAGTTCTTAGTATTTGCTGGAGCAGTAGGCATGTGAGGCATAATCTCAACAGCACCTGCTTGCTCAGAATAGAACCACGGCTCATCAGCCATGATCACATCAAGAGATGAGATACGGAAAGGAGCGTAAGCAATGTGCTTAGCACTTCCAGCTAAACCTTCAGAACTAGTGAAGTACTGAAGAGCTTTCATAGCTTCTTCTTGGTTTGGTCCACCTTTAACAAGTACGAAGTACTCATAGTCAAGGATCTGACCATCCCATACCATTTTCATTGGTGAACCTTCGTTCACGATGGCATTGAAGTGACGTCCATTCCATCCAGTAGCCATGATAGCTTCACCAGATACTAACTGCTCAGGCGGTTGTGCACCAGCTGACCAGAAAATGCATCCACCGTTAGGGTTTGTGCAAAGATCTGTAAGCTTATCAAGGGCTCTATCAATTCCATTATCTTCCATGTAGTCATACACATCAGATGCAGGAACACCATCAGCAACTAGAGCAAACTCTAAGTTTGACATAGCTGAAGAGTAGATAGATCTTACTCCTGGATATTTATCTGGGTTAAAGAAGTCCTCCATTGAATCTGGATAACTTCCATCAAAATTTACATTGTCAGTGTTGTAAGCGTAGTTCCATGAATAAAGAATGTTACCCACAGCACAATCACTAGGCATTGGAGCAAAGAAATCGTCACTTGCTTTCATACCGTTAACACCAGCAGGGAAGTCGTTATCGAAATCGAATTCTACAAACAATCCTTCATCACAACCGATAATTGTATCACGTGCATACACATCGATAATGTCCCAAGTAATTGCTCCAGACTCGACCTGAGCTTTAATTTCACTCAAACCTCCACTGTAGTCGATCCAGTTTACTTGAACGCCACTCATTTCCTGATATGGGTCCCCGTAACCTAGCTTTTGACTTTCTGTATAAGCACCTCCCCATGACACCACGTTTACCTCCGCGGCTGTAGCCATAGATGGAGCCACTAATAAAGCAGCCAAAGAGATTAGTTTAGTTAATCTAGACATGATTAATCGTCTCCTTTTTTTATATAAAGAAATATTACACAAGGCCTTGAGCAAAAACGCAACAAAAAAAAAGATTATTTTTCAACAAATTAATGTTGAATCTACATGTAGTATCAAAAGATTAGTAATCTAGAGCCCTGCAATCATGAGATGACCAGCCAAGGTCCAATTTGTCGCCTACGTTAAGCTTTAAATCGCTGCTCGCGTTTGGAACTTTTAAAATAAAGTCATCATTACCAAGAAGATTTACACGCACCCTAGTATGATCTCCATGATAGATAATTTCGCGGATCTCACTTGTGAATTTATTTTCAAGTTGTTCATTTGGGTCAATACTCACTCGCTCAGGTCTCAGAGAAATTCTGGATTTTTCTCCTGAAGAGCTCACGGCAATAGGATTAGCAACAATAGTTTCACCTGAGTCAGTTTCAATCTTTGCTGAACCAGAGGCGATTTCTTTTACAGTTCCAGTGAAAGTATTATTTTCTCCAATAAAGCTCGCAACAAACGAATTCACTGGCGTTTCATATAATTCATTTGGTCCAGAAAGTTGTTGAACCTTACCGTCATTAAAAACAGCAATTCGGTTTGACATGGTCAGAGCTTCACCCTGATCATGTGTAACATAAACAACAGTCACTCCTAATGACTCGTGAATGTGCTTTAATTCATATTGCATACTCTCTCGTAAATTTTTATCAAGAGCTCCAAGAGGTTCATCCATTAATACAAGTTTAGGATCAAACACAAGCGCGCGAGCTACAGCAACTCTCTGTTGCTGACCACCAGATAGTTGAGCGGGCATCCTGTTTTCAAAACCTGTTAATGAAACCATTTTCAAAGTTTTATTAATTCTCTCTTCAATTTCTGATTTATCCACTTTTCTTACTTTAAGAGGAAAAGCTAAATTTTCATAAACTGATAAATGTGGAAACAAAGCATAATTTTGAAAGACCATGCCGATGCCACGTTTGTGAGGTGGGATATTGTTTATCGGACGTCCATCAAAATATATCTCTCCGTTAGTTGGAGTTTCAAAACCAGCAAGCATCATAAGAGTTGTTGTTTTGCCAGATCCAGATGGCCCAAGTAATGTAAGAAATTCACCTTCTGCAATATCTAAGTCGAGTCCTTTAACTACAAGCTCTTTTCCATCATAACTTTTATCGACTTGTTCAAATTTAACAAAATCATACTTTTTTGAATTCATGTCGGTAAGACTAAGGTAAAAATAGTTGGGAATCTAGGAATTTTTGAACTAAATTAAAGCTGAACTTATTACAAAAATAGATCAGTATTTAACAAGAAAGACTCTAACTTATGAAAAAATACCAGCACTATATTAACGGTGAATGGACCGACGCCTCAAGCAAAGACCTTATTCCAGTTATTAATCCTGCGACTGAAGAGGTCATTGGTGAAGTAACTTGCGCAAAAGATGAAGATATTAATCAGGCGGTAGAGTCTGCTAAAAAAGCATACGAGTCTCGAATTCTTGTAGATATGAATCCGATGGAACGAGCAAAACTTATGCGACGCATTGCTGAAGAGCTTCGCAAGGTCAGTAAAGAAGGTGGGGCATTACTTTGTGCAGAAAATGGGAAACTACTTGCCGCTTCTGAATATGAATTTGTTGATGCAGCAAACTACTTTGATTACTACAGTGGCTTAACAGATAAAATCGAAGGTCAAACAATTCCAGTGAACAGTCAGGTTATGGATTACACGATCTATGAACCTTACGGAGTATCTGGTCATATTGTTCCTTGGAATTTTCCTATTTCAATGATAGCTCGTTCTTTAGCATGTTCTTTTGCTGCTGGAAATTCTACAGTTATTAAACCTGCCGAGCTGACACCTTTAGCTACAACATCCTTCTTCGCTGAGGCAATTCATAATGCTGAAGTTCCAAAAGGTTTAATAAATATAGTTACAGGTTATGGAAGTGAAGCTGGAGCCGCGCTTACTGCCCATCCAGATGTTGCACAAATAACTTTTACTGGATCTGTAAAAACTGGAAAAGCAATTCTACACGCAGCTGCTGAAAGAGCTGTACCTGCTGTTGTTGAGTTAGGGGGAAAATCTGCTGCTATTGTTCTGCCAGATGCGGATATAGATAAAGTTGTTAATGCAACCAAAGTTGGAATTTTCAGTCAGGCTGGACAAATTTGTTCCGCGATGTCACGAATGATAGTCCATAAATCTATAAAAGATGAAGTGCTTGAAAAGTTATCAAAATTAGCAGCTTCAATAAAAGTTGGCCCTGGCGATGAGGAAGGTGTCGATCTAACGCCTGTCATATCTGAAGAACAGTTACAAAAAGTTGAAAATTATGCACGTTCTGGTTTACAAGCGGGTGCAAAAGCAGTTTCAGGTGGAAACAGAGTAGATAGAAAAGGTTTCTTCTTTGAACCTACAATTTATTCAGATGTTAAGCCTGATATGACAATTGCACAGGAAGAAATCTTTGGACCATTCTTATCTGTTTTAGATTATGAAGATCACGAGGAGGCGATACATATTGCAAACGATACAGATTATGGCTTAGCAGCCGGGGTATTTACTAAAGATGTTGATATGGCCACTAAAACAGCTTCACGTTTGAACGGTGGTCAAGTTTACGTAAATAGTTGGTTCACAGGAAGTATAGCAACTCCATTTGGAGGTTATAAGCAATCAGGTTACAGTCGTGAGAAAGGTCAACAAGCTATCAAAAGCTACCTTCAACTAAAGAACGTTGGAATACAACTTTAAATACTAATCGTTATCTTGAAGCCCTGCTCCAGCTCCAGTTTGTTTTGATTGTTCTGTTTCTTCAACAAATGTCTCAGTTGATATTTCATATAACTCATTCCAAGTTTTGCTAGAAAAATTATCTTCATTTTCTAAAATAGTTATTATCACAGTATTAGCTTTTTTAATTATTAAGGATTTAATTTTATGATCAGCAAGGATACATGTGTTTAAATTGCATTCCGCATTAATCTCATCAATAGTAACCTGAATTCTCTTACCAATTAAATATGAAAGTTTGTTAATGAAAGGTAAGAGCAACAAAGGGTAATCTAGTTTTATGAATTTTAAAGTTTTTATTTTATCTACAGATTTATAATCATCAATCAACTTTAGTCCTGTATAAATAGGGCAGAGACTTTTATCATTCAGTTTATTATTTTCTTCTATTTGCTTTGGACCCTCTGGTTTAATATCTTTAATAGTTTTGAAATAATTATTTAAATTTTCGACCCCACGAATTCCGAACATCTCAATTGAACTAATACATTTTCCAACTTCTTCAGCTATTCCCCATGAATAACCAGCTGCTCTTGCAGCTCTTTTTGACACAGTATTAATTTCACTTGATGATTGCATTAATTGTAAATCCACGTGTCATTTGATTTGTTAATTTCGTGCATCAATGGTGCACCCTGATACATGCAAATTCTTAGCCACTTATCAGATCGAGGATCAAATTTCTGGGCTCCAAAAAAAGATAATTTTAGTCTTAGCATATCAATTGGCATCAATTCTGACCCGATAGAGTTGTCTTGAATTTCCGCATAAGGCAACTTTTCAACAATGTAGCATCTTCGAACGATATGTCTTAGGTCAGTATTTTCTTGTAAAAATTTAGATAATTTTTCATTGTTATAAGATGATAATCTATCATGAAGCTCTTTAATATCTCTTGCTATTGCAAGAGGTTGCTCTAACTCTGCTCCTGGCTCTTCAAATCGACTTGCCAATCGAGGTTCTTCTTTATTTTTTGAAATATACCAAAAATTTTCATTACTTTTATCAATTGAGAAGTCCATTTCAATTATATTTGGATAGGATTTTTCAATTGATGATTTTAATTCATCAGTAGTACGATTTGCTGGTATATCAAAATATTTATCTTCATCAGAGCTCATTTGAGGCACTAGCAGACTAATAATGTTATCGTATGGTTCCATCATGAGAGAAACTATATATTCTACGCCCTCATGAGTTAAATTTTCTTCTACCCATTTATACAACTCATCCCAAAAATATTCTTTATCAACCTTCATATTACAGAGATAGTTTTCCTCAAATTTTTGAATATCTTCTTTCAATTGAGCAATTTTAATATTTTGAAATTCACTATTTGTGTTCCAATTATTTACATTTTTCTTCGAAAGTTCTAATAATTTTTTAAACATCTCAAAATCATCATTTGATACATTTTTAATTTCTCTAATTTGCTTTAATGCCTCCTCTCTTGCGTATATCCATTGATGTAATAATGCTGGATGATTAATAATAAAAGGAGCCATGCCGAGGCCAGTTGAATTGCCAATACCAAGTTGTCTGGATAATTCAAGATCTAGTTTAACAGATTGATTTGGACTCTTTTTATGAGCAATGTGATTAACTTGATCAAACGTAAACTGACGAACCAAATAAACAAGCATCATTTCAATTCTAAATGGACCGTTTATTTCAGGACGATCTTTAATTCTATATCGATCTGCTAACCCAAATTTACCTGATCCATAAACTGCAGTGGTTCTATATAAGTAACCTACTTCAGTAAGTAGTTTTTTATTAGGTTGAATTCCATTTGATAGGCTATCAATTACATGGTTAAAAACTCTAACGGAGCGATTGGCTCTTGATAAAGCAAGTTCTTTAAATGAACATCTTCCCACTTCTTGTTTTGGGACATTTTCACGAAGTCTTTCAATATCATCTTTACTAGGAAGTCCATCATGAATTACAAATGCTGCATCCCATTTAGTGGCTATCACTCGATCAGATCTTTCAGCGTCATCTAATTTGTTTGCAAAGCATACAAGAGAGTATGTACGCTCCTTATTTGAAACAGAATAAACAGCAGTTCCATAACCTTCTTTATCAAGGTCAAAGATCTCATTTTTAAACTCCCAATCCTTAAATTCTCTTATAAAACTTCTTAAAAATGATAGCTTAGATTGATGGAAACAACCTAATCTACTGAGCTTCATGATTTGGTTTGGATCTCTGTGTTGAATATTTATTGTCATATATTAACCAATATAGTTTTTATAAAAATTAAACCAATTATTGCCTAAGATGCCATCTGTCTCATCTTTATTAAACCCCACACTTTTTAATCCATTCTCAATATTGTCAAAGCCAGTAGCATTTTTGAACCATTCTGGCTGTTTTGGAAAAGTTGCATTATCTTTAGAACCTTCGCCGTAATCTTTTGTCTTAGTCCAAGTTCCGTTTCGCATCCAATCAACTACTGAGTCAGGTTGGTTTAAGCATAAATCAGATCCAATACCAATATGTTCTGCTCCCATAATGTCTGCAGTGCGGGCAACCATTTCACAAAAGCTTTCAAGAGAACAATCGGTACCATTTAATAAGTGATGTGGATAAAGTGAGAGACCAATCATTCCATTTGATTGGCCTAGTTCTTTTAATAAAGTTTCAGATTTATTTCTTTTTGCTTGATGCCAAAAAGAAGGATTAGCGTGCGTGATAGCAATTGGTTTTTCTGAAATATCGATCGCATCCAGTGTTGATTTTTCTGCTGAGTGTGACATGTCAACTATGATTCCAACACGATTCATTTCTTTAATAACTTCTTTTCCCATTCTAGTAACGCCACTGTCATTTTCTTCGTAGCACCCTGTAGCTAATAATGACTGATTATTGTAAGTTAATTGCATAAATACTGTTCCCATCTTGTGAACAGCTTCAACCAAATTTATATCATCCTCTATAGGTGAACAGTTTTGAAATCCAAAGAAAACAGCAGTCTTATTTTCTTCATTAGCTATCTCAATATCTTTATATGACTTGCCGTGAAATATTAATTCATTGTATTGTTTAAAATAAGTGTTCCATTCATTAATATTGTTTTGAACTTCATCGAAGTCTTCATGATATGCAATCGTAACGTGAACGGCGTCTAATTTTGCTTGTCTGTTAATCTTAAATATCTCTTCATTCCAATTGCAATATTGAAGATTATCGATTCTATAATTCATAAAGTAGCTTTTGAGTTATAACTCTTACTTATCTATTACCAAGGGTCCAATGCAAACAAATAAATTGTAATTTTTACCTAATTTCCTCTATTTTGACAAAAAAACTGCGACAATTTAAGCATGGTTCATTCTCTGTAGATCTTTTAATTATCATAGAAAATACTATATTAATTTTGGATACTAACAAAAAAAATGTACACACCGATTAACCAATATATTGAAAGGCTTGAGAACATCTCATTTGATGTTGATAAATTAAATGAAGCTGTTAGCGATTTGATAAAGATTAGACCTTTTGAAAATTCTGAACAAAAACCAGGCATGCTTAAATCAAATGCTATTTGCCTTAATTATGATGAGAAAGAGCTGGATGAATGGTTTGGCGGCAATATTAGAGGTAAATATTGGACAAAACCAGATTCGTCATTTGAAGAAATGGAGAGGGAACCATACATTGATGAAACAAGGTACACGCTCTTTAACCCAAAATTAAACAATACTTACTTCAAGTATGTTTATGAAAAAATAAATGAGTTTTTTGAAATAGGCAGATGTCGTGTGATTAAAATGCCACCACGCACTACTTTAAGCTGGCATAGAGACCCGGAAAGAAGACTTCATATTGCAATCAAAACCAATTACGGAGCTCGAATGTTCATTGAACACACTGGCCATCATATCCCTGCTGATGGAAATATTTATTTAACTGATAACACTAAATATCACACAGCTATTAATGGTGGAGAAGAAGATAGAATTCACTTGGTAGCTACTGTTTTAGGCACAAAATAATTTTAACAATCAATTATATTTTTATGTATCCAGCTCGCTTTGTTTGCTCCACCTACTTGACTAAATTCTTTTAACTCACGTTTCTTTAATTTTACATACTTCGAGACAACTTTTGCGCCGATTGACTTTTTAACAATTGTGTCATTGCTAAATTTTTTTATAGCTTGTTCTAGACTGTTAGGTAATTTTTTTACTCTTTTAAGTTTGTGACCCTGTGTATACATATTTATATCAAGGCGTTTTCCAGGGCTGCGCTTGTTTATCATTCCATCCAGACCCATTGCAATAATTCCTGATTGAAGTAGGTAAGGGTTAACAGCGCCATCTGCAGCTCTAAATTCAAATCGCCCTTCATCTGGAATTCGTATCATATGTGTCCGGTTATTTCCTGAGTACGTCACAGCGGTTGGAGAATAAGTTGAACCGGAGTTTGTTGTTTTTGCATTTAATCGTTCATAACTGTTTAGACACGGATTCAGCCATGCAGCAAAAGAGTCTACTGATTTCATAATCCCACCAATGAATTGATAACCCATCTTTGATAGACCTAGTTGGTCAGAAGTGTCGTGAAATAAGTTTTTTTTCTTATTTTTATCCCATACAGATACATGTGCATGACAACCATTTCCTGTTAGTTGAGAAAATGGTTTAGGCATAAATGTAGCTCTCAACCCGTGCTTCTCGGCTATAGATTTTACCATAAACTTGAAGAATACATGACGATCTGCTGTGGTTAGGCAGTCAGTATAATCCCAATTCATTTCAAACTGACCATTCGCATCTTCATGGTCATTTTGATAAGGCTTCCAGCCTAATTTAATCATAGAGTCACAAATTTCACTCAACACATCAAAGCGTCTCATTAAAGCAGCAACGTCATAGCAAGGTTTTAGAGCATCATCACGAGTGTCAGCGACTTCACTGCCATCTTCATTTAAAATAAAAAATTCGCATTCAACACCAGTCATCATTTTAAGGTTTAAGTTATCTAAATTATTAATTTGGTTTTTTAAAATCACACGAGGACATTGGTCCATGAATTTATTATTCATGACCAAGTCACTTGCTAACCAGCCAACATCAGGTTGCCAGGGTAATTGAATGAGGCTATTTGGATCAGGCAAAGCAAACATATCAGGTTCAGAAAATGAAAGATCCAAGTGTGTTGCAAATCCTCCAAAACCTGCACCTGTTTTCTGCATTTCTCCTATAGCTCGAGTTGGCACGAGTTTTGCCCTTTGTACCCCAAAAAGATCAACAAATGTGACTAGGAAATATTTAATTTTCTTCTGCTTTGCTATTTTTTCTAAGCTTTTTACCATTGAAAGAATTATGCGCAGCATTGATGATTATTCAATAGGTAAATGTTTATTGATATTTGAGCAAAAAACCCATATTGGGTATAATTAAAAATGGATCCTAATTTAAAAAAAATTCGAGACTCTGTCATTGAGCATACTTTAAAGTTAGATAATGACCAACTTGCACTCTTATTATTAATTCAACTTTCTCGTCATCAAAATCTATTTATTCATGAACCGTCGGATTGGGAAGACAGTCCAACAGGTTGGATTACAAAAGATCAAAGACTACAAGATGAAGTAATTGCAATTTTATCTTTTATAATACTTTTTTCATTCACAAACGCATATCACGATGAAAATTTATTCAAAGAGCATAGAAAAGAAATTTTAGCAATGCATCCAGAAGATTTTCTTAATAATTCAATTTATCAGTCATCGTTTAATCAATTCATTGGAAAAAAAATTACTATCAATTCACTTTCAATTCATTTTCATATTCCAAAAGAAAGTATGAGAAGATATTTAAATTCAGTTTTAGATAGTGAATTAATAACTAAGGATTCAAAATATGGATATCTTGTGAATTTTGACGCTTATCAAGCATATATATTTACCAATTCATTGAATAATATTTATAAATCAATTATGCGCTCATTGAATGATTTTATATTGAATCTAGAAGATTATTTTGAAATTAATTTTAATTTAAAGCCCCTAACTTCAATCAATACAAAAAAATTTTCTCAGCCTAAATGGAATAGAGTGCGATTACATTTATATCACTTTTGGGTAAGAATTCTTACTTTAGAAGGAAGTGATCAATCACTTCTACCAGCTGATCGCATAATACTCTCAGCTGCAGTATATTTCAAAAATAGACACGGGATATTAAAATATAACTCCATCAAAGATCTATATGAGAGTGGAATTCTTCTTCCAACAAATCTATCTTCAATTTCTGAGGCAGCAAAAATGCCGCGTGAAACTGTAAGACGTTCTAGTAAGAAATTAATTAAATTAAAACATCTTGAAAAAAAAGGCAGAAATATTTATCGAGTTAATTATCCAAAACTCAATGGAGAGGTAGATATTTTTTTAAAATTTAAAGAATTAACTTTTACAGAAATGATGAACTTTTATTTCAATATTTATGAGGATCTAATAAGTTAAATTGCGCACATTAGAATGACTTCTTCATTACAAGTTAGTTCAGCATCAACAATTGAGCTATTCTCTGAACTTAATTGAGTATCAAGTTCTTCTAACATCGATTTAGCCTCAAGCATAGGAACTGGGCCGATTACTACTGAGAAGTCATTTTTATCAAATTTTTCCACATTTATATCATATTTGAGGAAACGAGTATCAAAGCCCATTAAATCGTATATGTAATTCATTAAGCTATTCGCCGAGTTTCCTCGTTTATATGATCCGATCTTAATATAAGCATAATCTGCATTTGATGAACTTTCTGAAAGATCATTATCAGTTTCAGCTGGCACTTCACTTGCTTGAGCACTGAAAGAATTAGTTTCAGTATCAATACTTGTATCGACAAGTTCATTTAAATTTTCTAGAGCTTCTTCAGCCTCTTTAGATAACTTTTCTTCAAGTGCTTCTTGAGCAGCTTTTTCTTCTAACTCTTTTTGTTTATTTTCTTCAATCAATTGAGCTAATTCTTCTTTTGCTTCAGCAGTTTCAGAAAGCAGTTTTTCATTCTCAGCGACTAGTACCTCATTATCAGCTAGAAGTTTTTCGTTTTCTTGAATAATTTTTTTTGTTGGCAAGATATTATTTTCATCAGCTGAATTAGCATTTGTTTCAATTACAGTTTCAACTTCCCCATCAGTATTGGGATCAACACTTTCATCAAAAATTTGATTATTAAACTCTAATGTGGCTGGTTCTTCATTCAACTGGTCAAGTGACCCTTCAAGCAACTGATCAACCGAGTCTAAAAGATTATTTAAATCCTCAGCTGATACATTGCTAAATTCGTATTCTGCTTCAATTGGCTCTGGTGGCGTTTCTTCAACTTCTATTGCTTCATCAACTTCAGCAGTCTCAATCGTATTATCTTCAACCTGCTCGACAGGCAAGGACTCATTATCGTTACTTAAGCTTGACATACGTGCAAGTTCTTCTCTTGCCTTCTGACTTTCGTTGGCGAGGAATGTTTCTTCATCAACAAATTTCAGAATGAATCGGTCTTCAGCTGAAACTAAAGCATTAGCAACAGAGATTTTTAGTTTTATACCCGATACATCTTCGGGTGGGTTACCAACTATAGATAAGTCTGATGTTAGGAATGCAAGCCATCGAGGCAAATCACTGCCGTCTTCTTGTGTTACCGAGTATCTTAATTTACCTGGACCAGTAATATCAAATGTATCTTTTGATATCTTAAATTTGTTACTAGATTGTTTTGTATTTATCGGGTCTGTGATTATTAAAAGTTGTGGGTTTTGATCATTCAAAGGAATATTAACTGCTGCCTGATAAGTTACGCCCCACTCAGCTAGATTGTCTTTTATGCTATTACCTAAGTCCTCGATTGATAGATTTTGATGATCTGCTGGCAAAATGTCTTTACCAATTGATGCATAAATCTGACCGATACTGTGTTGCATTTCAGAGAAGGCTAAATCTTTTCTTAGCTCTGCAACTAAAAGACTCGCTTCTTCTCGAATAACTTCAAGCTCACCAAATCTTGAGACTTTCTGGGCATTTTGGACTTGTTTACTTATTCTTTGAGCCACATCCAAATATCTTTGCGCTGTGTCATATTCCTCAATAGCTAGGTCATAATTGATATTCGATAAATGGACTTGAGAAAGTACAGTCATTGCAATTGCTAAGTGTCTCTCTGCGATGAGTTCTTCATTAGCCTTAGAAGCTTTTCTAGTTGCGCCAATTGAGAAGATGTCAAATAGATTGCCACCGATTGATGCTCCATATTCTGTCGTATCTTGATTTAGAAGGAGGTCATTATCAGTGTATCCATAAGCCGCATTAAATTTTAAGCTTGGAATGAGAGCCAACATTGCTGCACGTGTATCCTTGCTTGAAATTCTTTTCTGGTAACGGCTTTCCATCAGCTCAGGTCTTGAAAGAAGAGCAATTTCTTCCATAGACTGTATATCCATATTGATATTGGTTAAATATGTATCATTGTCAGCGAGTGTAAACTTTTCACCTGGCAAGAGTCCCATCAAAGTTGCAAGCTCATTTTTAGAATTTATCAGAGCTCGTTGTTGTGTTTGAAGTGTTCGTTGAACATCAAGTAACTCTTTTTGATATAGCAATGAGTCCATTGGAGCTGAAATTAAAAGTTCTTCGATGTATTGTGAGTCAGCAAGCGCGTCTTCCACTCTTTTCAAGAGAGGGTTAAGCTTTTCAAGAAGATTTTCAGATGCTTGTGCTTTCCAGTAAGATCTAATGATGTCTCGAGTAATATTTTGAATTGCTTTTCTCTCAAGTTCTTTGGCAATTAGATATCTATCTGCTTGTTGCCCAGCTCTTATATAAGAGAGACCAAAGTCCAGGGCGTTCCAAGTGAACTCAATGTTTCTGGTTTCTAATCCTTTTCCTCTTGAAATAGTGTAAGATTCTGTTCCATCTAAAGCATTTACATCACCCATGTCATTGTCAGCACTCTGACTTGTTGATGGTTGCAGTTCAGTGAACTCAGAGTAACCTGCGTTGAGTGCAATGTCAGGAAGCATATCGAATTTTTGTAAGTCTCTTTGGCTTTGAGAGAGCGCAGACTCCATAACGCTTATTCTTAAATCGCGATTATTTCTAACAGCAATTGCAATTGCAGTATGCAAATCAATATTTTTTAACGATGCGTCAATTTCAAGTTCAGCAATCTCTTCAGCAATTGAAATACTAAGTGACTCTGCATCAATTACTTTTGGAGATCGTGCACAAGCAACGAGCGCCAAACATATAAAAACTATAAATAATTTTTTTATTGGGTTGACCATTTAGCTGTTTTTATAAAAACCAAGATACTGTATTAACGGGTAACCGTATCCGGCGCAAGTAATACCAAACTTTAGTAATTCCTGTGTATATATAACCGCCCATTTTGGGTTTTTTTTGCGATCTTGCTACATTTGGTAGCATTACTGCTGTATATAGAAAAGGTATATTTATCAATAAATTACTAAATTTTATTTATATAAATTAACATGACTAAAAAACTAATTCAGGCACTCGAACCACGCATGATGCTCGATGGAGCAGCGGTTGCAACTGCAATTGATACCATCGACGATTTAGCAAATTTGAACAAGACTGATTTAGATAAAAAATCAAAAGAAAATAATTTTAAAACTGACCAAGATACAAAACTTCCATTTGTAAATCGTGAAAGTATTAATCAAAACACACGAACAAAACAATTCGTCTTCATTGACAGTGCGGTTGATGATATTGAAGTTTTAATTGAAAGTTTTGATGACAACACTGAAGTGCATATCATTCAAAGTGAACAGGATGGCTTTGCTGAAATTGAAAATATTTTATCCAACGAGTCAGATGTTGATGCGTTACATATCATCGGTCATGGTAGTGTCGGGCAAATAGCATTTGGAACGGCTGTTTTAAACAGTAATACGATTGATACTTACAGAGATACGTTAAAAACTATTGGTTTAAGTTTAACCGAGCAAGGTGATATCTTGTTTTATGGTTGTAATGTTGCGGCTGATCTAAATGGAGAAATCTTCATTAAACAACTCGCTGATATAACTCAAGCGGATATCGCAGCATCTGACGATATTACTGGTCAAGGTGGAGATTGGGATCTAGAGAAACATGTTGGAATTGTAGAAACTCGAAACGTAGAAGTCATTAATTATAATCATTCTTTAAGCAACGATGTAACAGCTGTTCAAAATGCAGTTGAAATACACGGAGCGACAAATTTAAAAGCAGGTGGTGGAAATTTCTCTGGCAATAAGAACGGACAACAGGATAGCAGTGATCGATGGATCATCACACAGGAAAAAGCTGATGTGACTACTGGTAGTACACTGAACTTTGATGTTGGTGTGGCTGTAAACAGTTGGGATCCAGATACAGATGGACCGGTAAACGTGTATATGGTCTATCTGAATGATGAAATCAATCGACGAGGATCGAGTGCGCGAGGTATAGTTGATTTTACTTATGAAATTTTAGGTGTGTTTACGATACCTGATAACACAATTTTTATGTCTGGTTATACGGATAAGGGAAGCTCTGCCTATCCTACGATGAGCGCCCAGAAAGTTGGTAAAAGGGATTTTGAGTACTCTGGTGGCGCACCTGGAAGTTTGACGTCAGGCAGTGATGGTTGGCAAGTTTCAAATTCTAATAAAAGAATAACCCTTTCAGCTGATAACGGAGAAAAAGGTGACTTCATTCGTGTGGTCACAAGAGCTGCAACAACAAATAATGCACCTGTTGGTAACAATGATGCCGGTTACATCAACGAAGACGCTACATTGACTGTTACTGATGGTGAGAGTGCAAATGATGCTACACCTGATGCATCGGGTGAGCATACTGGTGATGTTTTATTAAATGACACTGATGCTGATGGCGATACATTATCTGTTTCAGCCATTAATGGAGGTTCCCTCGGATCACCGGTTGATGGCACTTATGGTCAATTAACAATCTTAGGAAATGGTTCATATACGTATATAGCTAATAAAGATGCTGCAGACGCTCTAGATCCTGGTGAAACAGTCACTGATGCCTTTACTTATACTGTAACCGATCAAACTGATACTGCTACCGCAACAATCACGATTACCATTGCAGGATTGAATGATCCTATTACCGCAACAAACGATACAGATGCAGTGAACGAAGATGCTACTATTACTCGAAGCGTTTCGGACACACAAGAACTTGATCATGACGATACTGATCCAGATGGCGATGATGTGTCTGGTAGCTTTACTATTACAGCAATTAGAACAGGAAGAGAATCTTCAAGCAGTGGAGCAACAGTTGGTACAGTTGGACAAGCTCTAAATGGTACCTATGGTGTATTAACTGTTAATGCAAACGGTAGTTACACATATGTTGCAAATGGTAGAAGTGAAGATACACTTGCTGCAGGTGCCACTGCGATAGATTACTTTACGTATACGGTTAGAGATCACGCAAGTAGTCCAAACGATACAGATACAGCTGAACTTGCAATAACTGTGACAGGAGTTGGTCCAAGTGCAAGCAATGATACTGGTAGCGTAAATGAGAATGCAACTTTAACTGCAAATGCTGGTGCAGGTGTAATCGCAAATGATACAGGTGGTGATACGGAAAATCTTGCAGTTACTAACATCAGTTCAAATTCTACTGGAAACAGCGGCAACGCTACTCAAGGTGTTCTCGGAACATATGGTACGCTAACCGTCGCAGCTGATGGCAGTTACACCTATGTTGCTAATACAGCAGCAGCCGAAGCTCTGGATGCAACAGATACTATTACTGATATTTTTACCTACACTGTCAAAGATGACAATGGTGTTAATGCAGATACAGCAACTCTTACGATTACGATAACAGGTCTTGACGATGATCCAGTTGGTAATAATGATGCAGGCGCAGTTAATGAGGATAAAACCCTCACTGTTAGCGCGGGAAGTGGCGTGTTATCAAATGATACTGATGCTGATGCAAGCGCAAGTCTCACAGTGTCTGCAATTGCGGGCGGTACGGTAGGTCAAGCTGTTACTGGTAACCATGGAACATTAACGCTCGCCGCAGATGGTTCTTATACGTATGTAGCTGACCAAAGTGATGCTGATGCACTTGCAGTTGACGCTACTGGAACAGACACATTCACTTATACTGTCAGCGATGGGGGTGGAACAACCAATACAGCAGATTTAGTCATCACAATAACTGGTGTAGGTCCACAAGCGGTTGCTGACACCGGCGCCGTCAATGAAAATGCTACTTTAACAGTAAATGAAGCATCTGGTGTAATCGATAACGATGATGATAACGCAAGCTTTGATGTTGAGAGTTTGGCTGTAACTGGGATCAACCACGCTGTTACTGGAAATAGTGGTAATGCTACAGACGCCGTTACTGGAACATACGGTGTTTTAACTATGGCAGCTAACGGTAGCTATCAATATGTGGCAAACCAAGCAGCAGCTGAAGCCCTAGATCCTAGCGAAACCGTTGATGATGTATTCACCTACACGGTTAAAGATGATGCCGACAAGAATGCAAGTATCGCAACGTTAACTATCACGGTGACTGGTATTAACGATGATATCACAGCAGTTGATGATACTGATGCTGTAAATGCTGGATCTACAATCACTCGAAGTGAAAGTGATACACAAGAACTCGATCACGACGATACTGACCCTGATGGTGACGATGTATCAGGTAACTTTACAATTACTGCTGTATCTCATGCATCAGGATCACTTACAATTGGTCAAGAATATACTACATCTAAAGGTAGAATTACAATCAATGCAAATGGTTCGTATACATACATAGCCGATCAAAATGACTCTACAAGTTTAGCAAATCTTGCAACAACAACTGATGTTTTCACTTATACAGTAAGAGATCATGCAAGCAGTCCAAATGATACTGATACTGCAACACTTACAATTACAATTACAGGTTCAAATAATACCCCTCCAGTAGCGGATGACGTAGCAGTGGATGGTAATCCTGCAACAGGATACATAACAGAAGACCAAACATTAACAGTTGGTGATGGCTCAACTGGGGTTTCAGGAACTGACGGTAATAAAAATAATGAAAGTGGAGATAATACAGGGGACGTTTTAAATAATGATACAGATGTAGATGGAGACACACTTACAGTTTCAGCTATTTCAGGAGGATCTGTCGGTGGCGCTGCGACAGGAACTTACGGAACGTTAACAATTCAAAGCACCGGTAATTATACCTACAATGCAAACAATGCAAACTCGATAGCAAAAGATGCAACAGCAACTGATGTATTTACTTATACAGTCAGTGATGGCAATGGTGGAACGGATACTGCGACCATAACCATCACTATTTTAGGAGTAAATGACGCTCCAAGTGCAAGTAACGATACGAACGCCGTTGATGAAGATGCTACAGCATCAAAAAATGCTGGAGCAGGAGTACTTTCAAACGATAGTGATGCTGACACGGGTTCAAGCATGACGGTGACAGGAATTACTGGCGCTTCAGCAGGCTCAGTGGGTGGATCAACTGATGGAACTTATGGTACTCTGACCCTCAATTCTGACGGCAGTTATTCTTATACTGCTGACAAAGCAGCTGCTGATGCACTGGCACATAACGCAACGGCAAATGATGTATTCACTTATACGGTCACAGATAACGAGGGGGCTACTGCTATAGCAACTCTGACTATCACGGTAACTGGTAAGGGACCTGTTGGTTCAGCAGATACAGCCACAGCAACTGAAAGTCAGACATTGACAGTCAATGAGGCAGGCGGAGTATTAACGAATGATTCTGGTGGAGATACAGAAAGTCTCGCAGTTACAAATATTTCATCAGGTGGTACGGGTAATACAGGCACTGCTGGTCAAGGTGTTTTAGGGACATATGGTACTTTGACAATTGCAGCTGACGGAAGTTACACTTACACACCAAACACAGCAGCTGCAGAAGCATTAGATGGTGGCGACACTGTCACCGAAGTATTTACTTATACTGTAAAGGATGATGATGACAAAAACTCATCTACCGCAACGCTTACCTTTACAATAAATGGAGCTAACGATGCAATCGTTGCTGTTGATGATACAGATAGCGTTAACGAGGATGCAACGGTTACAAGATTAATCAGTGACGACCAAGAACTCGATCATGATGATACTGATGTTGATGGTGATGACACCAGTGGAAACTTTACAATCACTGATATCAGAACTGGTCCAAAGAATGGAACTGGAACTGACGGTACAGTTGGTGTTGCACTTACTGGTGAATTTGGAACTCTTACTGTTAATGCAGATGGTTCGTATACCTATGTTGCGGATCAGGATAAATCAGATCAATTGGTAACAAACCAAACAGGAACAGATATATTTACTTACACAGTAAGTGATGGCACTGAAACGTCAACCGGACAACTAACGTTCACTGTGACAGGTATTAATGATAATGATCCAGTCGCTGTTGATGATACAGACACAGTTAACCGTGATGCGACGATCACTCGTGCTACTGGCACTGCATTAGCCATCAATGCAGATGATACAGATGCAGATGGTGAGACTCTAACTATTTCTGAAGTGCGTACAGGTCAAGTTGAAGGTGGGGGCAGAGGAGGCGCTGATTCTGTTGGAACCACACTTGTGGGCACGTATGGTACTTTGACTTTAAATGCTGATGGTAGTTATACTTACACTGCTGATCAGGATGCAGCTAACTCACTTAAGAGAGGTGATAGCGCAGTAGATCATTTCAATTATACAGTGACGGATGGAACCAGAACAGATATTGGTGTTATTTCAATAACTGTTAACGGTATAAGTGACCCACCTGTTCCAGTGGATGATACTCTAGATATTGGTGCGGGTGCACAAACAGATAAAGATGCAACAGAGGGAGTATTGATTAATGATACTGACCCAGATGGAGATACTTTAACTGTAAATACTATTCGAACAGGTGAAGAAACTGGAACAGGAACTTCAGGCACTATTGGTAGTCCACTTTCTGGAACATACGGTGATTTAACGATGAATGCTGATGGCAGTTATAGTTATAGCGCCGACAATGCAAAGGAGTTAAATCCTGGAGAAACTGCAACCGAATACTTTACATACACAGCAACAGACGGAGAGTCTTCTGTTGAAGCTCAAATCGCTATTACAGTCACAGGTAAAAACGATCCACCTGAGGTGGTCAATCCTGTTATACTTCCAACATATGTAACAGGCCAAAAAATCACACTCAGGCACAAACCAATTTTTGACGATCCTGACTCAGGTGCTTTTGATATTACTGAATATAAAATTATTGATCCTGAGACTGAAGCAGAAACCAGTTTACCCGATGGATTAAGGCTTAGAGAAAACAAACTCACAGGTAGAATTGATACGCCTGGCACATACTCGATTACAATCAGAGCTATTGATGGTGCGGGTCTTTATGTTGACTACACTTTTGATATAAAAATTATTCCAGATGTTATAATTGTTGAACCAACAGATCCAGAACTACCACCTCAAGAATTTGATCTTCAGCCTGTTAAAAAGATAAAAGTGAACCCCGCAAAATCTGGAGAAATTACTAATGAATTAAATATCATTGATAATGATGGATTCACACTTGATACTATTTCAATTGCAGATACTGCATCTCTTTCGAAACCACTTAAATTCAATGGTGGTCTTAGATTAATGGACGCAGTTGCAAATGAGACAACTGGCAGTGAAGATACTGATCTGAGAGTAGGTGTTAAATTAAATGACGATAACCAGAAAAATGTCGAGCTTTATACAGGTCAGCTTTCTAACGGAGAAGCTTTACCTGAATGGATTAAGGTAAACCCTGAAACTGGAGAGACAACTGCAGAAATGCCTGATGGTGTTGAAGAGGTTGAAGTTCAGCTTGTCGCTCTTGATAAGGACGGTAACACGCGTGATATAAATATCGTATTAGATAAAGCAAAGATTAAGGGTGACCAAGATTTCACCAGAGGTTTTGTTGATCAGACTAGAGTGGTTGTTGATAACGACGCTAACGTAAACTTGATCAGAGAGAACAACAATGCATCAAGTAATACAGCAAATAACAATTTAAATGCACAGACAGACTTTGATGGCACAATGAAATTAAGCAGTCTTCAAATGGATGCAGGTCAATTTACAGTCGATGTGATTGATGACAATCAATCAAATGTAAAAATGTACAAAGCTGAGCTAAAAGGTGGTGGAGCATTGCCTGATTGGATTACAATTGATCCAGAAACTGGAAAAATTGCAGCTGACCCTTCAAAAGGTAGAACAGGCTCTGCAGCTCCAGCATTCTTAACTGAAAGCCTGCAAGTTCTTGAACTAAAAATTATTGCTGAAGATGAAGATGGAAAAGAAAGAGTTATCGAAGTTGAGATTGATCTTAATGAGATAACTGAAACTGAGTCAGATGGGGAAAATTCAACAACAAATGATGAAGTTTCCTTCATTCCTCTTGATGAACAATTAAAGCTTCATGCTAAAGCAGCAGATAGCTATGGCGAAAAGATTGTATCTCTAGTAAGTTAATAAATACCTTTATGAACAAAATTGTAACATTTGCGGTAACAGCGTGCTGCATATTATTGCCTTATAATTTGTCAGCAGAAGAATATTCCACACGTGTTTTAGTAACTGCAACCGAAGAAGCAACACTATCAAGTGAACTTGCTGCAAAAGTTGATTCAATTCCAGTTGATGAAGGATCTGAATTTAAAGAGACTGATATTTTAATTAAGTTTGACTGTTCATTTTTTGAAGAACAAAGAAAAGTTGTTGAAGCACAATTAGAGAGTGCAAGAGTAACTCTAAAGAGTAATCAAGACCTTGCCTTGATGAGATCCATTGGAGAATACGAGGTTCAGTTATCAGAAATCGATGTAAAGCGTGCAGAAGCTGAATTACAGATTGCTAAACTAAATACAGATCGATGTATAATCAAAGCCCCTTACGATGGCAAAGTATCAAAAGTATTTGTAAATGAGTTTGAGAGCATTGAAAGGCAGCAGCCATTAGTTGAAATCATAGGCTCTGGAATTCTTGAGGCAAAACTGATTGTTTCAAGCAAATGGTTAACTTGGATTGTTGAGGGTTATCCAATGAAAATCAGCATTGATGAAAATGGGCAAACATATAGTGCCAAAATTCATACTATCGGCGTTGATATTGATCCAGTTAGCCAAACCATCGACATTACTGCAAAATTTGATGAAAATTATGATACATTACTGCCAGGCATGAGTGGGACAGCAACGTTTTGAATGATAATACTTCAATAAAAATAGCAAGATTAATTACTCTTGAGAAAAAATTTCGGACTGCAGAAAACTTATCCGAACTTGGATTCGTTTGTGCAAATGAGTTAAGAAGTGTTGTTGATTATAATTTTTTATTTTTTCTCACAAAGTCTGCTACAGGTCGACAGAAAGTCCAAACGATCTCTGATATTTCAGTCGTTGATAGAACAGCGCCGACAGTTACGTTTGTTGAAAGATTAATAAATAAAAAGAAAGTTGAAACGGGAGTCTTTTCAGAAGTTTCAATTAGTGATTTAAGAGAAGATGGTTCAAAGTTAGATTTACCTGAAAATTTTCCAAATGAATTAATGGTTGTTCCATTAATTTCAAGAATAAAGGGCGATTTAGGTTCTCTAGTTATTGTACGATCTAATAAAGTTTCAAATACAGAAAAAGAACTGCTCCAACATATTGCTGAAACATTCAGCCATGCATTGGACTCATTTTTATCAAGAGGATCGATCATATCATTCATTGGTAGAATTTTTTCAGGTTGGTTAAAGTGGTTAATATTATCAGCGATTGCACTTGCAATGTTAATGCCAATTAATATATCCGCAGTAGCTCCAGTTGAGGTTATTGCTAAAAATCCGTCAGTTGTTACATCGCCAGTGAATGGTGTAGTGAAAAAAGTATTAGTTAACACAAATGATGCTGTTGATATTGGCATGGAGCTTGTAAAATTAGATGATCTTAATTTTAAATCTCAATACGAAATAAACTTACAAGAATTAGAAGTTGCTGAAGCAGAATTACTAAGGGCTAAACAATCCTCATTTACAAATGATGAGGCAAAAGCAAAACTCGTTGAACTATCAACTGAAGTTGCGTTGAAAAAAAAGCAAGTTGCTTATGCTGAGGAACAATTAAAATATTCTGTTATTAAAGCAGAGGTTTCGGGCGTTGCTGTTGTTGAAGATTTTATTGATTGGCAAGGTCGTCCTGTAAATATAGGTGAAAAGATACTAACGATTGCAAATTCAGACGATATTGAGTTCTTAATTTACCTACCAACAAAAGACTCACTTTTTATTGAAAAATCAGCAAGAGTTAAGGTTTTTTTAGACAGTAGCCCACTTAGCTCAATTGAAGGAAAAATATTAAGAACTTCTTACAAACCTGAATTAACAGCCGAGAATATTTTAGCTTATAAAATACACGCTAGCCTTGAGGATAATATTGAGCCGCCGCGTATTGGATTACGAGGATCAGCAAAAATTTACGGAGATCGGACATCTCTTTTTTACTATATCTTTAGAGTTCCAATCAATATCAGCAGACAGTTTTTAGGAATATAAATGATTGTACCGTCTATCCGACAAGATTTGAAACTTAGTGAGGGACCAAAGAAAGAGGACGGCTCAGCATCATGGCTTCTTTATGACTCATTAAGAAATAAATACTTTTCAATAAACAAAAAAGCATTTGATCTTCTTAAAAATTGG
Organism: uncultured Pelagibacteraceae bacterium; assembly: GCA_902526005.1. Lineage (GTDB taxonomy): Bacteria > Pseudomonadota > Alphaproteobacteria > Pelagibacterales > AG-422-B15 > CACNXQ01. The sequence goes on along the minus strand of CABZIW010000002.1, from coordinate 196,038 downwards.
TCAAGTGGAATTGAGACAACAGAATTTATTGAAAAAATTAAAAAAAGTAATTTGTCTATTACACAAGAAGAAATTGAAGAATTTATCAGTTTTCTAAATCTTAATAATTTAACTATTAAAAAAACAAGTGATGAAGTTAAATCTTTGGTTGTTCAAAAAGAGAAACAAAACAAGCACTGGCTGTTAAAAATTATTCATAATTATTTGTTCTTTAAAATCCCATTATTCAAACCAGGAAATGGTCTTGAAAACAGTTTACCTTTAGCATTGTTTCTTGGATCGCAAACCAGCAGACTTATAATTTATATTCTGGGGATTATTGGTATCTTTTTAACAATCCAAAACTATGAAACATTTTTAACAACATTTTCTTATTTCTTTAATGTTAATGGATTGATTTTGTTTGGTATAACGATTGTTTTTGTAAAAGCCTTGCACGAACTTGGGCATGCTTATGTTGCAACATATTATAAATGCAAAGTTTCTTCAATTGGTCTTGCAATGCTGGTGTTTTTTCCCTTCTTGTACACAGATACAACCGATGCTTATAAATTAACTGATCATAGAAAACGCTTACTGATTAATTTTGCTGGCATGCTGACTGAATTGCATCTTGCCCTTCTCGCTACATTTGTTTGGGCTGTAAGCCCTGAAGGTGTTATCAAAAGTGCTTCATTTTTTATTGCAACTTCAAGCTGGATATCATCGCTTCTTATTAATATTAGCCCGTTTATGCGATTTGACGGTTACTATGTGCTCTCAGATTTTCTTAAAGCGGAAAATCTTCAACCGCGCTCTTTTGCTTTAGGTCGATGGCAGATTAGAGAATGGATCTTTGGATTTAAATTCCAACCGCCGGAACAACTCATGAGTCAAAGAAGGTGGACCTTCATCATTTACGCATGGATGACATGGATATATCGCTTCTTTATATTTATTGGAATTGCTCTATTGGTTTATTATTTAACATTCAAAATTCTTGGCATCATTCTGTTCATTATTGAGATTGTTTGGTTCATTTTACTCCCAATTTGGAGAGAAATTAAACAGTGGTGGGGACTTAGAAGGTACATGCGCTTTAATTGGACTTCTTTAAGATCAATTTTCATTTTCTTAGTATTTTTGGCAGCAATGTTAGTACCATGGCGAAGTTCACTCAGTCTTCCTGCGGTGATTGATCGAGGTGAAGTAGTCGATATCTATCCAACAGAAGCCTCTGAGATAAAAGAGATTTTTGTTATCTCAGATCAACAAGTCGAAAAGGGTGACTTATTAATTACAATGATGAGTCCATCTTTATCAAATAAAGTTGATAAGGCTATTGAGCGTGTAAAGATGATACAACAAAAACTAGATCGTCGAATTGGATCAGAGGCTGATATGAGTAATCTCATGGTATTAGAAAACCAATTAAAAGTAGAATTTGAAATTCTTAAAAGTCTTAAAGAAGAAAATGAAAATCTATCAATTTATGCACCAATGAGTGGGGTAATAAAAGACCTTAAGTATTTAAATAATGGACAGTGGGTAAATATAAAAGAAAAATTATTTTCTATTGTTCAATTCAATGACACTAAAGTTGTTGCATTTATAAGCGAGAATGATTTGGACAAACTTGAAGGTAATACAAGCGGCTATTTTGTTCCAAAAAATAATGAATTTGATGAAGCAGAAGTTGTCTTAGTTTCACAAAATAATACATCAACAGAAGAACTTCCTTACTTATCATTAGTATCTACTTTTGGTGGATCAATTGCATCACGTGAAGTTAAGGGAGATGGAAAAGTTGTTTATCGACCAGAAGAAGCTTTGTACCAGCTTAATTTTTCTACTAGTACAGAAGTTGAGACTGTTCAATGGCAAACAGCAGGTAAAGTAAAAATTCAGACTGAAAACTATAATATTTTTCAAAATTTATTTAATCTGATTTCATCAACGTTAATCAGAGAAAGTGGATTTTAGTGGTGCCCCTAGCTGGTTACGCTCCAGCGGCTGATCATTACCAATGACCTGCTTTACTATTAAGCGATAGGGGCTTAATAGAAGTTACTCCTTTGTACCATAGCCTTTTGTGATAGCAATTGCCACGCCAGCAACACAGATGCTTAGGAAAGCAATTAGAGAGATTACACTGACCCAAATATTAATATCAGATGCCCCGTAAAAGGACCATCTCATGCCATTCACAAGATATAAAACTGGATTAAAGTAAGTTACGTTTTGCCAAAATTCTGGAAGCATTTCAACGGTGTAAAGACTACCACCTAAAAAAACTAAAGGGGTGACGATGATAAGTGGTACAACTTGCAACTGTTCAAAATTTTCACTGAGCAGTCCAATAAGAAATCCAAAAAGACTAAATGTAAGACAAGTTAATACCAGAAGAAAAAACATTAACAAGGGGTATTGAATTTGTAGCTCGACAAAAAAAGTTGCAGTAATGAGTATAATGACACCGACAATAAGTGATTTAGTTGCACTGGCACCAACAAAACCAATGATAATTTCTAAAGAGGAAATGGGAGCTGCAAGGACTTCATAAATTGATCCGGTAAATTTTGGAAAGAATATTCCAAATGAAGAGTTTGAAATACTTTGAGTTAACAAAGTCAGCATTAATAAACCAGGTACAATAAATGAACCATAACTAACTCCCTCAATTTGAGGAATCATGCCCCCAATAACTGAACCGAATACAATGAAGTATAAAGAAGTTGAAAGCACAGGCGAAAGCACGCTTTGAAAAAGAGTTCTTCTCATTCGATCCATTTCATGAAAATAAATTGCTCTGATCGCGTAAAAATTCATTATTTTTCCTTCACCAATTCTACAAAGATCTTTTCAAGCGAACTTTGTTCTGTATTTAAATCTTTTAATTTTAATCCAGCTTCTTTCATATCTTGTAAGAGAGAGGTTATTCCAGTTTGTTTACTTTGTGTATCGTATTGGTAATCAATTGATAAACCTTCATTAACTATCGTAAGTTTATAATTATTTAGTGACTCAGGTAATGTCTTAACTGTTTCATGCAAATCAATTGTTAGTGTTTTTTGACCCAAACTTTTTATTAAATTTGAAGTCTCATCAACTACTATCATCTCACCTTTATTAATAACTGCTACTCGGTCAGCAATTGCCTCTGCTTCTTCTATATAATGAGTTGTTAAAATTATTGTAACACCTTTATTTCTTAAATTCTTAATGACTTCCCACATGTCTTTTCTTAATTCGACATCAACACCGGCTGTTGGCTCATCAAGAAATAAGACTGAAGGTTCATGAGAAAGGGCTTTAGCAATCAAGACTCGTCTCTTCATTCCACCAGAAAGCTCGTTAATTTTGGAGTCTTTTTTATCCCACAAACTTAAATCTTTAAGTATTTTTTCAATATGTTGAGGATTAGGGGGTTTGCCGTATAAGCCTCTCGTATAGGACACATTGTTATAAACAATTTCAAATTGTTCTAAGGTCAGCTCCTGAGGTACAAGTCCAATTTGCGACCTAGTTTTTCTATAATCTTTTATAATATCGTAGTTACCAACCTCAACTGTCCCAACACTTGGTGTTACAATTCCGCAAATAATACTAATCAAAGTTGTTTTACCTGCACCATTAGGTCCAAGAAGTGCAAATATTTCATTCTGTTTGATATCTAAATTAATTTTATTGAGCGCCTGGAATTGATTACTGTAAGTTTTAGATAAATTTTTTACTGAAACGACATTTTGCATCGGTTCCTTATACCAGCAAATTTTTGAAAATAAACACTTCTATCTTGTTTTGAACATATTTTTATCAAAATTGAGCCTTGCTTTTTAGGTATGTTTCTATCAAACATGAAAAAGTCGAAGATGAAACCTCAGTACATAAGAAGACAATCCTACAACGGTGAGTCGACTCTCGTGATTATTCCTTCAACCACAAAGCTTAAACTTTCTAGAACCCCTAAACTTTTATCAAGCTTTGTGATCGCGACAGGTTTTCTTGGCTTGATGTTTTTCTCCATTAGTGGCTAAAATCCTTTCGGTGCGTTTGTACTGGTACCGAAAAGATTAAAAATTTACTTCGTATCAGATAATATTTGTTGTCTCGTATTCATCTTTTATCTAGAATTTTAGAGAATAAACAGGGGAAGAATTTATGTCAGTTTTAGATCGTTTCAGTGAAATCAGTTCCAAAATATATATGGATGGTAAATTTTATAAAAGTCAATCAACGGAATCTATTGATGTTATTGACCCTGCAACTGAAAATAAGATTGGAGAAATTCCTGAGACTTCACAATCTGAAATTGATGAAGTTATATCGATTGCAAACAAAGCTCAAAAGGCCTGGAATCAAAAATCACCACTTGATCGAAGTCATGTTTTGCATGAGGTTGCAAACAAGATGGGTGAAATGGCTCCACTATTCGCTGAAGCACTGACAAGAGAAATGGGAAAACCTTATAAAGAATCAATGGATGAAGTTCATTGGAGTATTCACAATATTCGTTTTTATGCAGAGATGGGCAGAGGTGAAACAGGAAAAGTTATTGGCTCTGCTGTTGAAGGACAGTTTCATTACACACTCAAACAACCTTTGGGTACATGCGTTTTAATCTTACCATTTAATTATCCAATGGTATTGCTTGCATGGGAAGCAAGTGCTGCATTGGCTGCGGGGAATGCTGTCATTATCAAGCCTTCACAATACACATCTCTAACTACACTGTTATTTGCTGAAGCTTTCAAAGCTTTACCAGATGGATTGTTTCAAGTTGTAACAGGCGAAGCTGCAGCTGGAAAATCATTGGTTGAACATAAAGATACGCACATGGTTGCATTTACAGGAAGCGTTCCAGTTGGGGTAAGTATTGCCTCTAAATGTGGTGAACTTATGAAAAGATCATTAATTGAAAATTCAGGAAATGATCCATTTATTGTTATGCCGTCAGCTCCGATGGATATTACTGCACGAGCCGCTGCATTTTCTGCTTATATGAACTGTGGACAAATATGTGTTTCAGCTGAAAGATTTTTTGTGCATGAAAAAATTCATGATGAGTTTGTTGAAAAATTAATTGAAGAAACAAAAAAAATTAGAGTTGGTAATGGTCTTGATAAAGTAGATATGGGCCCAATTGTTTCATCTAAAGAAAGAGACCGATATGAGAACGTTTTACACAAAGCTTTAGATGAAGGTGCAAAAGCTGTTGAGGGTGGAGGGCGACTTAGTCAGTTTAATAAAGGCTGGTTTGTTGCACCAACTGTACTGGTTGATTGCAACGATGAAATGAGCATATTTAACAATGAAAGTTTCGGTCCAGTAGCGCCGATTTGTAAAGTATCAAGTTTTGAAGAAGCTATGGAAAAAGCAAATAATTCTAGATATGGACTTGGTGCTAACATTTATACAAAAGATTTATCAGAGGGAATTCGTGCTTCAGAACAATTCCAGGCTGGTATGGTCTGGGTGAATGCACCTTTGCTTGATAATGATGCTGGCCCTTTTGGTGGAACGAAGCTTTCTGGTATGGGTCGACAATTAGGTGCGGAAGGATTAGAGACATTCAGAGATACTAAAACTGTCATGATCGATCCTGATTGTCAGCCACAAGATTTCTGGTGGTTTCCGTATTCTGACGAGGAAATGTATAAGAAATAAATTGAAAATTTAAAAAGAATTTTTATTTTACTAAATACATTTTTATGAGAACAGTTGTACTAATTATAGTTGCATTAATTATTGCTTTTTTTTTATATCAGGCCTTTAGCAATCAAACGATAGAAAAAGAAGTTGCACAAGCTCAAAAGCCAATTCATCCTGAAACTATAGCCGCATATCAAAATAATTGTGCTTCCTGTCATGGGGTTAATTTACAAGGTCAAGAAGGTTGGCAAAATACTCTAGATGAAGATGGACATCGGCTAGCCCCACCATTAAATGGTACTGGTCACACGTGGCACCATTCACCAGAATATTTATTTCAAGTTATTAAATATGGCTTTCCAAGTTTCGATCCAAATTATGAGGGAAAGATGCTTGGCAATGACAGCTTAAGTGAAGATGAGGTTTGGCAGCTGATCACTTACATCAGACAAGAATGGCCAGTACAAATACAAGATGTCTATAACAGTAGATATGAGTAAACGCTGTTACCAGTCAAAAAACCCATGAACACCAGTTTCTCCTCGGTAATATTCAATATTACTTGCAGCCATCTCATAGCCGACAACCGCAAGGTCTTCGATGTTTTGGGTTTCTATTTTCATTTTTCCAGTAACATAAACAGGTTCCCACCACGCTAAACCTTCCCATGGGTTTTCTGCTTCAACATAAACCAGTTGATTAGGTGCTGGAGGTGGAACATGAATGCATGCTCCAATATATGGAACCAACAGAAAGCTATTCACGCCTCGTCCAAATGTATCTAAAGGAAGAACATATCCTGGTATTTTAACTTCTTTATCAACCAAGCTTTTGTTGAATTTTACTTCTCCGGGACTAAAGACTGAAGTCCATGGAATCAAATCATCCCAGTCTATTTCTTTGGGAACAGCATATGCGACGGTTGTGATAAATAATAAAAGTAATATTAAATATTTTAATTTACTCATCAGATTTTGATTGTCATCCCATCATTTATTGAAAACCAGTACGCTCTAATTGCAGGCAATAAGCTGACTAGTATAGATGCAAAAATAAATGTCATAAAAACATACATATCTCGTAAAGATAACATTTCAACATTCACCAAGATACCATAATTATAATCGATCCAAGGTTGTAAAATAGATAATGAGAAGAATAATAAAATAACACTTAACAATATACTTAGCACTGATATAAAAATTGCTTCAAGCATCAACAGCCCAACAACTGTTCTAGGTGATGCTCCCATAGCCCTCCAAATTGCCATTTCTCGTCTTCTCTCACTTAAACTTGAAAACATGATAGCTGTCATTCCAATCAATGTTGTAAATATGACAACAATTGATATGCCTAATAATAAATTTTCAACCACACCAACAACACGCCAGAGTTCCTGTAGCGCTGCACCAGGTAGAATTGCTGTCATTGCCTCCTCAGGGTATTCATTGATCCATCGCTGAAGATTAAAGATTGTTAATTTTGATTTCACTCCAATGAGAGCGGCAGTAATATTTTTAGGAGTAAGGTCCATTTTTCGGATTTCTTCAATGGGTGTTTCTTGCCCAGGAATTTTTGCTCCAGTAGACCAATCAACATGTATTGCTTCAATTGCGGCCAAACTCACAATCACAGTATTGTCTACTGGCGTTCCCGTTTTTTCTAATATTCCAGATACTCTGAATGGTTGATCGTCATGCTCTGAAAATGATTGAAGGCCATGCGCTACGATTAGCGGCGTGTCTATGTCATATCCTAGTTTTTCAGCTACTCCAGCACCCAACACTACGTCATAAAGATCTTCAAATAAGTATCCTTTATCAATATTAATTGATTGACCACCTCTATACTTATAACGAGCAAAGAAATCTTTATTTGTTCCCATAACCCGAAAACCTTTATGGCTGTCACCAAGTGAAATTGGCACTGCCCAATCAACTTCTTCTTTATTCACAACATCCAAGTAGCTTTCCCAGGTGATGTTATTGGTAGCATTGCCAATCCTAAATACAGAGTAGAGCATCAATTGAACTGAGCTTGCTCTTGCACCAATAATTAAGTCTGTTTGAGAAATTGTATCTGTAAAACTTGTGTAAGCAGATGTTCTTAATTTTTCTACACTCATGTAAAGCATTAGAGAAAAAGAAATTGCAATAACAGTCATGCCTACAGTTACTAATCTTGCGTAGAGAGAACTCAATGAAAGTTTTAACAACATATCTAATCTTCTCGGGTTAACACTTCATTGATATCTATTAATCGATCAAATCGTTTAGCAAGCGATCTATCATGAGATACCATAAGTAAAGTTGATTTGTTATTCGAAATCTGTTCAAACATGAGGTCTAAAAAAATTTGTTGTGCATCTGTATCTAGTGAAGATGTGGGTTCATCTGCAATAACTAAGGAAGGATTGCCTATCAATGCCCTTGCCACGGCTACTCTTTGTTGCTGCCCAACACTAAGACTACTTGCTTTATATTGATCAATATCATCAGGTAATCTCAATTGTTTGCAAAGATTTAAGGCCGACTCTCTTTGATTAGTTACATTAGCAGACCTTACTTTTGAGAAATATAGAGGCAGAACAATATTATCTATAACATTTGCATATGGGAGCAGATTAAATTGCTGAAAAATAATACCTATATTATCTGCTCGATGTTCATCTTTAGTTTTAGAAGATAGCTTATTTATCGTACTTCCATTAATTGATATGCTCCCACTTAAAGGATTTAAAAACCCACAAATTAATGAAAGAAGAGTTGTCTTGCCTGAGCCACTCTCTCCCAACAAAAGAACCTTTTCACCTTTATTGATCTCGAAATTGGGGACAAATATTTTAAATCTACTTTTTTTTGACCAATAAAATCTTACAGAATCAATTTTAATAATATTTTCATCCAATTAGATTTTCCCTTTTAAATCTATGAAAGGCTTATCTCCTTCCACTTCAAAACTCGTGGATCCAACTTCAGATACAAATTGTATTTCAAGCTCTCCAGAGTTAGGAAAAGTAGTAAAATATGGAAAATCTATTCTGTCAATTTCTTTTACATTACCGCAAGTAAATGAATAGTGAGCAACAAACTCATTGTGAGCTTCTTCTTCATGTTCATCATGATCGTGCTCATCCTCGTGATCGTGCTCATCTTCATGCTCATGCTCATCTTCATGATCGTGCTCATCTTCATGATCATGCTCATCTTCATGATCATCTCCCTGATTTATTTCAATTTCAGCATCGACTAAATTACAATTTCCACTGCTAGATAAAGTAAAGATGTTTTCAAAATCTTGAAACTTAGAAAGAGCTGTATTTACCAATGCTATATCACTATCACTTTTTGCTTCATACTCGAACCCAACAATATCTGCGCCAGGTATCATAAACTCTAGATTTATGGCACTGCCTTCTACAGCAATATTTAACTCACCGACCCCATGTTCATGCTTGTCAACTTGCCTTGTTTCTTCTGCGGCTGCAACTGACATCATCGCAGACATTAATAGTGAATAGTAAATACTTTTTTTCATTTTATCTCCTGAGAATTTTTTAAAAATCTTATTGAAAAAATATTTAGGTGTCTAGAAAAATGTTATTTTATAACATTTATATTTTAATGCTTCGTATTTTCAATTTGTTTATTTTTACAAGATTTACAAGTTCCAAAAAACTCTAAATTATATCCATCAAATACTGTTCCATCTTTATCTCTAAAATCTTTTAAATTTTTAAATAGTTTTGGATCATTGATTTCAGAGACAATTTCACAAGAATTACAAATAGAAAAAACAGTTTTATGGGGTGTGTCACAGTTTGAAATTTTACAAGCAACAAATGAATTTTGACTCTCAACTCGATGAATTTTTCCAATTTTAATTAATTTGTCTAATGCTCTGTAAACTTGGGGAGGTGCATTAATTCCTTTTTTTTGAACATTAGATAAGATTGAATATGCTTTAACAGGCTTTTTATTCTTCTGAATGAAGTCCAAAACAATTTTTTGATTTTTTGATAATGATTTACTCTTCTTATTCATAGTTTCTTTTTTTGATTCCTATTAATGATAAGATAAATAAAATTAGCGCAACTACAACTATTGTTGGTCCCGAAGACGTGTTAATTTCAAATGAAGTATATAATCCAATAAACACTGATAAAAGACCGCCAATAATTGATAAAATAACCATCTGTTTTGGATTATTAGATAAATTACGAGCCATTGTTGTAGGGATAATCAGCATTCCAGTAATCAGTAATAATCCAACCATTTTTATTGAAATCGCAATAAGTGCGGCTAGCAAAATCGTGAAAATTGCATTTACTCTCTCCGGATTCATGCCCTCGGCTTCAGCGAGCTCATAATTTACTGTTGAGGCAAACAACGGTTTCCAAATAAACCATAAAACTAAAAGAATAATGGCTCCACCAATCCAAATAGCAAGCAAGTCATTTACATTTACTGAGAGTATATCTCCAAATAGAACTCCCATAATATCGAATCGAATAAAAGATAAAAATCCCAGTATTACCAATCCCACTGCTAATGAGGAATGAGATAACAAACCTAACAGAGCATCGCTTGGTAAGTTAGTCGTTTTCTGTAATCTTAATAACAGAAGAGCAATTAAAGATGATACAGTAAAAATTGTAAGTGATATGTTTAGATCAAATGCAACAGACAACAAAACTCCCAACAAAGCTGAATGAGCTAACGTGTCACCAAAAAAAGATAAACGTCGCCACACAACAAAGCATCCTAGTGGACCAGTAACAAGAGCAATTCCAATTCCTGCTATTAAAGCTCTGAATAAGAAATCATCAAACATTTTCTTTTACTATGTCTCCATCAGCAGTGTGTACATGGTCGTGGTCATGTTCGTATATTGATAATAATTGTGATGATTTTTCACCAAATAATTCTTTGTAGTGTTTATCACGTGCCACATCTACAGGTGTACCCGAACAGCAAACATGACCATTTAGGCAAACAACATAATCAGTAGCCGACATAACTACATGTAAATCATGAGAAATCAGAAGAATACCACAATTTAATGTTTCAGATATCTTCTTAATGAGTCCATACAAAGCTACTTCACCAGCAAAATCAACTCCCTGTACCGGTTCATCTAAAACTAAAAGTTCAGGCTTTTTTGCAATAGCTCTAGCAAGTAGTACCCTTTGGAATTCACCGCCAGATAAGTCTCTGAGATTTCTCGATATTAAATGATCAACACCAGTTAAATTCAAAGCATCATTTATCTCTTGAGGTTTTAAATCTTCTGTTAAAACCATAAAATCCAAAACCCTAATGGGTAAAGTCCAATCTATTGATACTTTCTGGGGGACATATGAGATCTTTTTAGTGAACGTCTGAACATTTCCCTCAATTTTTTTATGAAGACCAAGGACAATTTTTGCTGTTGTTGATTTTCCTGAGCCGTTGGGACCAATAATTGTAACTATTTTACCCCTATGAATTTCTAAATTAACATCCTTTACAAGCCATTTGCCGCTCTTCTGAATCCCTGCGTTAGAGATTTTTACAAGGACGTTTGGATTATTGGTCATTAAAAACTTGCTATTAAAAATTTGTTATATTATAACACTATACTCAATTATTAATGAAAGCAATTATACTATGAAATTACAACATAAATTTGGCCTATTACTATCATCTCTATCTTTATTCTTCTTTATTTCTTCTGCTGAGGCTGAACCAAAAGTTGTAACATCAGTAAAACCAATACATTCACTTGTAAGTTATGTTATGGATGGTGTTGGACGTCCTGATCTGCTTGTTGACGGAAGCTCTTCTCCTCACACATTCCAATTGAAACCCTCACACGCTACAATGCTACAAGAAGCAGATATCGTTTTTTGGATCGGAGAAGACTTAGAGTCGTTCTTGGAAACACCTCTTGACTCAATTGCTGCAAGTGCAAAAAGAGTAACACTCATGGATTCCGATCAGATTGAGCTTCTAAAATTTAGAGAAAAAAATGTATTTGATGATCATCACGATGATCACGATGACCATGATGAACACGAAGATCATGCTGATGGACACGATGATCATGACGAACACGACGAACACGATGAACACGAAGGTCACGACGATCATGAAGAACACGCTGACGGACATGACGATCATGATGAACACGAAGGACATGATGATCACGGTCACCATCACGGTGAGCACGATATACATTTTTGGCTAGATCCAAAAATCGCAAAAACAATTGTAAGTATTGCTTCAGAAGAATTATCTGAAATTGATCCTGCCAATAAATCAATTTATTCATCCAATGCTGCGAATGCTATTAATGACCTTGACCAGTTAATAGACAATACAAGATCAAAAATAAATAGTGATGCAACATACATTGTGTTTCATGATGCCTATCAATATTTTGAGCAGAGATTTGGTATTGAAGTAATTGGTGCTCTTACTGTAAATCCTGAGGTGTTGCCTGGTGCGAAGCAACTTGCAGAAATAAGAGAAGTTATTGAGCATGAGAGTGTTAATTGTTTATTTTCAGAGCCTCAATTTAACCCAAGTATTGCAGAAACAATTGCAAGTGATACTGGTATAAAGTCTGCCGTTTTAGATCCATTAGGAGCTGAATTGGAGCCAGGAAAAGATCTTTATTTTGATCTAATAGGGGACATGGCATCTTCATTTGAAAATTGCTAATTCTACAAAATATTTTTCATGAGCTTATTTAAAGCTGACAATCTAGAATCTTTAAAAGAATTCAAGGATACTGACTATAAATTAGGTATATTGGAGCGTGAACAACCTGAGGGTGCAGGTTCTTTCTTTCAAAAATTAATGAAAAATGACTTTGGAATTGAGGGCACTCTTAGTTCAATTAATTTGAAAGAAGATTTAAAAAATTTGGTCCAGGAAATAATTCCTAACCAGTTAAGTTCAACTGAGTTTTATAATTATTGGCTTGCAGATATGGAAACCGTTTGCAGAATATTCTTACAGATTGAAAAAACTGATACACTTTGCTTTTGGCTTGGGACAAAACGAGAGTGTAGACGTTATCATGTTGATAACGTACCAAGACGTCTTTTGGTCACTTATGCTGGACAAGGTACAGAATGGATACAAAATCAGGATGCTGACCGTCTAGCCTATGAGGCAGGTGAACCAAATGAAAAGATCGTTAGAGATAAAAGTAAATTACATTTCATTGATAAATGGAACATTGCAATATTTACCGGTGGTAGCAATGGTATACTTCATCGCACACCTGATTCTGCTCTAAATGGTCCTTCAATATTAATGAAACTTGATCATCCGGAGTATTTAAATTCTGTATATTCTTCAGAAGTTCTTAAATTAAATTAGATTAAATTAAATCAAACTTTTTTTTCTCAAAATCATACGTCTCTATAGATCCAGATCCAATATCATTCCAAACCCCATAAAGCATAATTTCACCCGACTTTACTTCAGTATTTATAAAGGGATATTTACTTAAGTTCTCTAATGATACGATAATGCTTTCTTTCTCCATGTACTTAACTTTCTCATCGTTTCCTTCGCCTGAAATGTTATCGTATACTGGTTTTAGTAACTTAAGCCAATTAGAAATTGATGAGTTATCATCAAAATTATTTTCATGACACATATGATACCCATTCTTTATACCTCCACATCCTGAGTGCCCAATTATAATAATATTTTTAATATTTAATGCCGTTACACCAAATTCGATAGCTGCAATTGTTCCGCTATGTTCCGTTAATTGACTATAGGGTGGCACTATATTAGCAATATTTCTATGAACTAGCATTTCACCAGCTTTTGATTTGAATATAGCATTCGGATCAACCCTTGAGTCTACGCACGATATGATCATGTATTTAGGTGACTGACCTTCTTTTGCAAGTCTTTCAAAGTGATCTTTTTCTTGCGCGAAAGAGCTTTCTTTCCAGTCTCTGTATTTATTGATGAGATCTTTTGGTAACATTCACTTATTTATTTTTTATCCAAATAGGTGAAGACCATGCCATCTCACGCGTAATTTTTGGATAATTTTTAGCAGGTTTTTCATCAATTCTAATACTATCATAAGTTGACCAACGACATGTAGGATTTTCGATAGCTCTTGCATAATAAAATGTATTTTGATCAGGTGTATACTCAGTATCAGTCCAAATTACTTCTAATCGATCAGATCCATAGTTTTCATCGAAAGAACAATTTTCAAAATTTACACTTGCTTTAGTTTCCTTACATTTGTTGTTTCTGTTATTTATATCTCTATCATCACTACAAATCACGTCGTAAACAACTTCATTTATTTTTCCATTCTCAGACCACCCTTTGATAATTTGAATTTTGTCTAAAGGTGCACTCAACGTGTCTCTCTCAGCAGTGATATAAAATTTAGGTTGCTGCATCGAACCATTCATTACTGTACTTCCCATTGGATGACCATTTTTATAAGACTCAGCTATTGGGTCTAATGAGTTTAGTAATTCTTCGGTACCATTGAAATTTAGAAAAAATCTTAATTTAATTCTCGTACCACTGGTCGCATACACTTCTTTTTTTTGCATTGCCTCAAACAATGTATCTCTATTATTTTCCTCAGCCCAAATTGCGGCTAGTCCGCCCGGATTATTTACTAGTTGAGTTAAAAGTAAACCATCCTTCACTCTCACTTTAGATGGTCCAACAAAACTAGTGCGACCTCTGTAATCCCATTCCTCAGTATCCCCAGGATTTGAATTATGTGAGTCAGAACTACCAATCATACCAAAATCAAGTGGATTAAAGCCTATTTTATCTTCGAGGGTCAGTCCAATTTTTAGACCATCGCGCGCCATAGAAGTTTCCTGAATACAAAGAGTATCATTTTCTTTTTTACACTTTGGATAAAACTGCTCAATATCGCATTCTTCATCTGTGCTTCCAAAAAATGTACTGCACTCAGAACTTCCTTTATCTTGAAAAATTTCAACTAACGGTTCGTTATCATTTCTAAGTTTCCAATCATCAATTGTATATTTATCATTGTCTATGGTGTGATTTGCAAACGCATATCCCCATGATCTATTACCGTTGTGCGGTATTGTCATAAATTCACATGGATGATTGCAGTTTTCTATCAATTTTTTCCACAAATCAATGGCAGTATGTGCATCAAACAGCGAATAAGCTTTTTCTGGAACTGTATTATTTTTAAATATGACGTTCCTGTGATTATATCCACCATCAGGTAATGTAGGTGAATATTCGTATGCAACGAAAGTTGTAAATTTTCCAGGCTCATAATGAAGATCTGCAGCTTTTATAATTTTATCCCATGTTGATCTTACAAAACGCTTTTCTTTTTCCTTATCTCCTATTGCTTCGGACATGATACTGACCGGTGGTCGCGCAACAGAAGTATCACGCAGACCAATAAAAAAACGATAGCTAGGAGACTCGAGTCTTTCACATGTAAGTCGTGACTCATTAGTAATTTCTGGGTCAGCACAACTTTCTTGAAGGCCAAATGTTTCGGCGTGATCAGTAACAGCTGCAAAGTCAAGTGGTCTTGAAATTTGCATTGTTTCGCCAAACATATTCTGCATTGGTTCACCTTTTGCAAAATTATAAGTCTCTTCTAGGCCGTAACGATTTCCAAAAATATATGAGTCGAATGATAAACTGGAGTGAACATGAAGATCACCAAAGTATACATTTTTATTTTTACTTGGCTTTTTAAACTCAAATGGTTCAAAAACGGTTTGCTTAGTAATATTCTCTCTTTGCTCTTTTGCCTCTTCGGATAGTTTTTGAATATCTTCCTTTGATAAGACAGGTACATTGTATAAGTTGTATAAATAAAGAGAACCAATTAAAATCAAAAAACCTAATGTACTGAGTAGAATAATCCAATGAATTTTTCTCATAATATCTAGTCATAGACAATATAAGGGTATAAAATTTTTACAAGCATGTCAGAAGGATATATTTTAAAAAAAACTGAAAAATCTCTACCTTTAAATTGGTATTTCAATCAAAAGCAATTTGATAGAGAGATTTCAAAAGTTTTGTCTAAAGAGTGGTTATATGTTTGCCACGTGGATACTATTTCAAAACCTTTATCTTTTCACACAGTTGAAATTAGCAAATTTAATATACTTATTGTTCGTGATAAAGAAGGAGAAATAAATGCTTTTTATAATTCATGTAGTCATCGAGGTTCAATTTTAAAAAAAGAAAAAAGTGGCAAACTAAAATCAAATTTATTGATTTGCCCATATCATCAATGGTCATATAACGCCAGTAATGGAAATTTAGTACGAACTACATCTATTATTGATCCTAAAAATTTTAGAAAAGATGAAAATTGTTTAACAAAAGTAAAAATTAAAGTTTGGAATGGGTTAGTTTTTATTAACATGAATAAAAACGCTAAATGGAATGCAAAAAAAGTATTTCCAGATTACAGTGATGCTTTTTCTCAATTGAATGTCAGTGACTACCAAATTGGCCATACCTGGAAGAAAAAAATAAAGTGTAATTGGAAAATATTTTGGGAAAATTATAGTGAATGCTTACATTGTCCCAACCTTCATCCTGAACTATCTGACCTAGTCCCTATTTATGGAAGAAGGTTAGTAGATATTAAAGATGATCCAAACTGGAAACGTTTTACTCATCATGATGATCCAAAGTACAAAGGTGGAATGAAAAAAGGTACTGAAACTTGGTCAATGAATGGAAGCGCACAAGGTCATCGAGTAGAGTACTTGGAAAATCAAACCGATTTTCCTGGTTACATTTACATGACTACTTGGCCTTCTATGTTTTTAGCAATATTTACTGACCATATAAGAATGGTTCGTATTCTTCCTTTATCAGAGGAACTTACAGAAGTTACGGCAGAGTGGGTATTTAGAAAAGAAACTCTTAAAGATAAAAAATATTCAATGAAAAATGTTGTTGATTTTGCTGTATTAGTCATGAAACAAGATGCAGAAGCTTGCGAACTGAATCAAAAAGGCATACATAATCCAACAAGAAAAAATGGAACATTAATGCCTGAAGAGTATGAAATTAAAAGGTTTCACAGCTGGCTAAGAAAAAAACTATAAATTATTCCAAATGAATTCAGTTACACAAAATTATGAGAAGGAAATGCTTGAGTGGCGTCATGATTTTCATGCGCATCCTGAGCTAAATTTTGACTTAGATATAACCTCATCAAAAGTTGCAGATATTTTAAAGAGTTTTGGACTGGAAGTACATGAAGGCATAGGTAAGACCGGAATTGTTGCTGTTCTCAAAAATGGAAACAGTAATAAAAGTATTGGTATTCGTGCAGATATGGATGCATTACCGGTAACAGAGGAAAATGACTGCACGTATAAGTCCAATCACGAAGGTAAAATGCATGCGTGTGGTCACGATGGTCATACAGCAATGGCTCTAGGTGCAGCTAAATATCTAAGTAATACAAAAAATTTTAACGGAACTGTTTATTTTATTTTTCAACCTGATGAAGAAAAAACTCAGGGAGCTCAAGCAATGATAGATGATGGGCTGTTTGAAACGTTCCCAATGGATGAGGTATATGCTTTTCATAATTTGCCCGGTATGGAACTTGGAACCTTTGCAACAAGAGCAGGAACTATCACTGCAAGCGAAAGTTTATTTAAAATTGAATTAAGAGGTCAGGGAGGTCATTCAGCCTTGCCACACATGGGCGTTGATACTATTACAGTAGGTACTCAAATAATAACAGCTCTTCAATCAATTGTTTCGAGAAAAATTAATCCAGCTATGAATGGTGTTGTTTCAGTCACAAAATTTGAGTCTGATGGCAATGAAAATATACTGCCCGGTCATTCTATCATTTCAGGTGATGCACGTGCGTTGTCACCAGAAGCCAATCAAATTATTGAACGCAGCATGAAAGATATTGTAGATGGAACGGCGAAAGCACATGGTGTCGATTATGATTTTAATTACCTCACAAGAACAAACATGACAATTAATTCTAGAGATCAAGCAGCTTTTGCAAGTAAGGTTGCAGCTGACCTATTTGGAGAGGATAAAGTAGATGGAAATTGTGATCCAAAATTATTTTCTGAGGATTTTGCCCAGATGCTAATGGTTAAGCCTGGATGCTATATTTTAATTGGAAATGGAACAGAAGGAACTCATGGACAATCTTTACATTCTTCAAATTATGATTTTAACGACAAACTTCTTGTCATTGGTTCATCATTTTGGTCTAAACTTGTTGAAGAAAGACTTAATGATTAATGATATTTTCTAAAAGTGAGTATATTGAAAGACTAAATAAAGTAAAAAAATCAATGCAAGAAAAGGGTATTGATTTATTAGTCTCTCAAGATACAGCAAACATAAATTACCTTACCGGTTATGATGCATGGTCTTTTTATTATGCTCAATGTGTAATTATACATATAGACTTAGAAGAACCTTTACTTTTCGTACGTGATCAAGATGCTGGAGGGGCATTCCTTCAAAACTGCTGGTCACAAGAAAATATAATTGTTTACGCTGAAAAATATATACATACATGGCCAAATCATCCTTATGATTATTTGATTGAAATAATTAAAAATAAAAATTGGGACAAACTTTCAATTGGACTTGAAATGGACAGTCATTATTTCACGGCATTTTGTTATAAAAAATTATTAGACGGGCTTCCTGATGCCACGCTGAAAGATTGTGAGCGCCTTGTGAATTGGGTACGATTTGTGAAATCAGATGCAGAAATTGATCTAATGAAAAACGCCGCTTTAATTACTGATAAATCAATGCAAACTGCAATTGATGTTATCAATCCAGGTGTTAGACAATGCGATGCAGTTGGAGAGATACAAAAAGCAATGTTTTATGGAACTCCAGAGTATGGAGGAGAATATTCAAGTATAGCAACTTTACTTCCAACTGGAGCTGGGACTTCTGCCTCACATCTAACGGCTACGCAGGAAAGATTTTTTAAAGGCGAAGCAACAATAATTGAAATAGCCGGTGTTTATAAAAGGTATCATGCACCACTTGCAAGAACAGTTCTGCTTGGAAAAGCAGAACAAAAAAAAATTGACGCCATAAATGCAACTAACGAGGCGCTAAATGAGGGTATATCAGCCATAAAGCCAGGCAATACAGCAGATGACGTTGCACAAAAATTTTGGGCAGTATTAGATAAATACGATATCAAAAAGGAATCTCGGACTGGATACTCCATTGGAATTGGTTATCCACCTGATTGGGGTGAGCACACGATAAACATATCAAAAGGTGATCCAACTATCTTACAACCAAATGTTACATTTCATATGATTGCTGTTATGCAATTTGGCGATTGGGGAGTAGAGGCAAGTCACTCATTACGTGTTACAGAAAGTGGCTCAGAAAAGTTTTCAGATTTCTCAAGCGATTTATTCATAAAAGAGTAGCAGATAACTGGGAATGAGCGTCCCTTGTTTTTACTAGAGAATCCATTAAATATTGTATAAAGTAGCGCAATTCATGGAGTTAATTATGGGTATTCATCACGATTATAAATCAAAACGTGGGGAGAGAGCGATGGCCAAGCAGCAGAAACGTGAGGCTAAGTTTTCTGATAACACGGATAAAAAAGAAGAAGAAAAGCTCATCAAAGAATTAAAAAAAGCAGGGTTAAATAAAGATGAAATCAAACAATTCCTCGAAGGAAGAGCAAAAGGATAAAAAGCTCGACAGCACAGAAAGGCTTGCTGAGGCACTAAGGCAAAATTTAAGAAAAAGAAAAGAGTTTCAAAGAAGGCAAAAGAAAGAAGATTAATATGACAATCATGTCGGATAACTGGATAAAGAAAAAAGCCTTGGAAGAAGGAATGATTGAACCGTTCGTTGATGGACAAAAAAAAGAAGGTACAATTTCTTTTGGCCTTTCATCATATGGTTACGATGCAAGGGTTTCAGAAGAATTTAAGATTTTCACCAATGTAGACTCTGCTTTAGTTGATCCAAAAAACTTTGATGATAAAGGGTTTGTAGATCGGCCTGGTAAAGAATGCATAATTCCACCTAACTCATTTGCATTAGCAAGAACCGTTGAGTATTTTAGAATTCCTCGCGATGTTCTTGTAATTTGTTTGGGAAAATCAACTTATGCGAGATGTGGTATTATCGTAAATGTTACTCCTCTCGAGCCAGAGTGGGAGGGTCACGTAACTTTAGAATTTTCTAACACAACTCCATTACCTGCAAAAATTTATGCTAATGAGGGAGCGTGCCAGTTTTTATTCTATAAGGGAGAAGCGCCACCAGAAGTTTCATATAAAGATCGTAAAGGTAAATATATGATGCAAAAAGGGGTTACTTTACCTAAGCTTTAAATCGTTCATGCAAAAAATATTGATAAATGGAGGAAACCTTCTCCAAGGTTCTGTTCCTGTTAGTGGATCAAAAAATGCATCTCTTCCAATAATGGCCGCAAGTATTCTTACTGATGAAAATTTAGAACTCGAAAACGTACCAGATTTAGTTGATGTAAATACAATGTCATTAGTTTTATCATCGCTTGGTGTCAATGTTACAAAAAAAGATGCTAAAACAAATCGTCTTACACTTTGTTATTCAGACTCTGAAAGTGCAATAGCGGAGTACGATTTAGTTAGAAAGATGAGGGCTAGTATATTAGTTCTTGGACCATTACTTGCACGCAAAAGGCACGCAAGCGTATCTCTTCCAGGGGGGTGCGCAATAGGTGCTCGACCAGTAGATCTGCACATAGATGCATTGACGAAACTTGGCGCAACATTTGAATTAGATGGAGGATATATAAAATGCAGCGCCCCTGATGGCTTAAAAGGAAATAAAATTAATTTTTCAAAAGTATCAGTAGGAGCTACTGAAAACATAATTATGGCTGCATCGCTTGCTCGAGGAGAAAGTGAAATTAGAAATATCGCAGTTGAGCCTGAGGTTATGGATCTTATTGACTGTCTTAATAAGATGGGCGCTAAAATCGAATTAGGAGAAAACAGAAATGTTCACATTCAAGGTGTTGACCAACTCCAAGGTGCTGTCCACTCAATTATCCCTGATCGCATAGAAGCAATCACATATATAATTGGAGGAACTATAATTGGTAACGATCTCAAGATTACAAATCTAAACCTTGAGCATATCAGCAATGTATTGGAATTATTGAATGAGCTATCTATTCATTACTCAATAGGTGAGAATAGCATTATTGTTAATCAATCTGAGATCTCTGATGGTATTGATATTAATACAATGGAATATCCAGGGTTCCCAACTGATGTACAAGCACAAATGATGGTTTTATTATCTCTTGGAAAATCTAAATCACAAATAACTGAAAACATTTTTGAAAACAGATTCATGCATGTTCCAGAACTAAACCGTATGGGCGCTAATATTGAAACCAAAGGGAAAACAGCAGTTATTAATCCATGCAAAGGGTTTATCTCAGCTCAAGTCATGGCAACTGATTTACGGGCCTCGGTAAGTTTAATTTTAGCTGGATTAGTTGCTAAAGGTGAAACAACATTGAACCGAATTTATCATCTTGATCGAGGTTATGAGAAAATAGAGAAAAAATTGCAAGCTTGCGGTGCAGATATTCGGAGAATAAATTAGGATAAATGAATCTTAATGCAATTGATACTGACGAGCTAAAAATTATCTCAACCATACTTCAAGACGGACTTATTGAAGTAAATGATATCAAATATTTGCCATCAATTAGGTCATTTTTTCTTATGATTACTAGATTTATGTGGGAGGAAAAAATAGTAAATAAAGTAGATCAAAGAATAAAAGCAGTACTAAGCTTTGAAGATGTTTTATCGGTTTACTCAAAAAACATAGATCAATTGAACAAAAATAAGACACTAGAACTCGTAACTTTTAATTATTATCCTAACAATTCTAAAAATATAGAAATTGAATTGCTTTTCAAAAATGATGCAATTATAAAGCTCGAAACTGAAATAATAAGATGCAAATTAGAAGATCAGGGTGAACCCTGGAATATTGAAAAAATAGAGAATGACAAAAATAATTAATTCTGTAGATCAAAATTTTGAGAATGATTTTAATAATCTTCTCACAATGAACAGATCAAGTGACTCGGACGTTACTCAGACTGTGGCAGCTATCATTGACGATATTAGAAAAAACGGAGATGAAGCGCTTTTGAAATATACTCATCAATTTGATAAAAATAGCCTTGATATTAACAACATACTGCTTGAAGAAGATGAAATTGAAAGGCAATCAAGTGACGTGCCGAGTGATCTTTGTGATGCGCTTAAAGTATCAATGGATCGTGTTCGTACTTATCATGAAAAGCAATTACCAAATGATTTAGTTTATGAAGACAATCTTAACTCAAAGTTAGGATATGTTTGGCGTCCAGTTGAGTCAGTGGGTATTTATGTCCCAGGTGGTACTGCAAGTTATCCAAGTACAGTAATTATGAACACAATACCAGCGATTGTAGCCGGTGTTGAAGATATCACCATGGTTACACCAATGACTAATACCGCTATAAGTTCTTCAGTGTTATATGCCGCAAAAATTTGTGGAATAAAAAAAATATACTGTATAGGAGGTGCCCAGGCTGTTGCTGCTCTGGCATATGGAACCAAGACCATAAAATCTGTTAATAAAATTGTTGGACCAGGCAATATTTATGTTGCTGAAGCAAAAAGACAAGTTTCAGGTTTCATAGGCATCGATATGTTTGCCGGCCCATCAGAGGTAGTCATTATTGCTGATGAAAAAAATGATCCAAAAATTGTTGCAGCCGACCTCATTGCTCAAGCTGAACATGACCAAAGCGCACAAAGTATACTTTTAACAACCGATCAGAAATTAGGAGATGCTGTAAATAAAGAAGTCGAGAACCAGATAGATTCCCTTCCTCGAAAGGATATAGCGGCTTCAAGCTGGAAAAATAATGGAAAGATAATTATCACTCAAAATCTTGAAGAAGCTGTTTTATTATCTAATAAATTAGCACCAGAACACTTGGAATTATTAGTTGATAATCCGGAAGATATTCTTAAAAGAATAAAAAATGCTGGAGCAGTTTTTATGGGCCGTAACACACCTGAGGCACTTGGAGACTATTTAGCAGGTCCAAGCCATGTACTTCCCACTTCTAGAAGTGCTAAATTTTCTTCCGGACTATCTGTTTTTGATTTTCTCAAAAAAATATCACTTGTTGAATTTTCAAAAGAAGGTATTGAACAAGTTGGAGATAGTGCTATTAAAATCGCAGATAATGAAGGTCTTGACGGGCATTCAAGATCAATAGAATATAGGCTTACAAAAAAATAATTTATGTCAAAAGAAGAAATACTAGAGTTCAAGGGTAAGGTTACAGATTTACTTCCCAACGCAATGTTTAAAGTAGAGTTAGAAAATGGCCATGAAGTATTAGCACATACAGCAGGAAGAATGAGAAAAAATAGAATCAGAGTACTTGCCGGGGATGAGGTTCTTGTTCAGGTTACACCTTACGATCTAACCAAAGGCAGAATAATATTTCGATATAAGTAGTTTGAGATTATTTTGAAGCTAATTCTAGGCAGCGCATCTCCACGAAGACTTGAGTTATTGGCAAAACTTAACATCAATCCAAGTGAGATAGTTTCCCCAAATATAGATGAGTCCATTAAAAGTAATGAGCTACCTCTTCAATATTGTAAACGTATAGCACATGAGAAACTAAAACATTTTCAAAATAAGTATAAAGACTCAGTAATTTTAACTGCTGATACGATTGCCTATACTGGTAGAAAACTCATAGATAAAACAGATGACGAAAATATTGCTTATAAAAACTTACTTCGACTATCGGGAAAAAGACATAGAGTCAGCACTTCCATTTGTATAAGAAATCTAGAAAATAGAATATTTAAAAAAACCGTTACGACAGTTGTTAGTTTTAAAGTATTAAGCGGTCAAGATATAGAAGATTATATGAAAACTAATGACTGGCAAGGTGTTGCAGGGTCATATAAAATTCAAGGGATGGCAGAGTCTTTTATCAAATCCCTAAATGGATCTTACTCAAATGTAGTCGGTTTACCCTTATTTGAAGTCAAAAATCTCCTTCTTTCAGCTGGATATAAATGATTGAATTAATTTTTATTTATAATGCAAAAAGTGGTATCGGAAATGCCTTTATAGATTGGGCGCATAAAATAATATCGCCAAAAACTTATGACTGCAACTTATGCTCAATTACATACAATAATTTAGGTAAAGAAATAAAGTGGAAAGAATTTCTTAATAATATAAATGCACATAGCCGATTTTACTATATTGATCATCTAAAAGAACTTGATTTTGTTGATGAGAAAACAGAGCTACCATGTGTTTTTATTAATGAGAAGGATGAATTTAAATTAATAATTAATTCCCATGAGATGAATTCATTTGATAATGTTGACCAATTAATCAGTAGATTAAAGGTTTTTCTGGATTAACTGTATTCAGAATATTTTCTTTGCACGAATTAATGTTATAGAATAAAAGACTAGGATCACTAATTAAATGGCTCGATAGCTCAGTTGGTAGAGCAAAGGACTGAAAATCCTTGTGTCGGTGGTTCAATTCCACCTCGAGCCACCACTTATGCAGCTGTAGCTCAGTTGGTTAGAGCGCCTGGTTGTGGTTCAGGAGGTCGGTAGTTCGAATCTACCCAGCTGTACCAGTAATTACTTTTTTTACAGGTAGAGTTAATACAATCAGAAACATAATTATCATCACAAATCCAAAAGCTAAGTAGAGTACACCAAATTCACCAGTTAAATCATAGCTTCTCGAAATCATGATCAGTGCAATAGGACCAACTGTAAATGATACAATAAATTTAATACCGTAGACTAGGCTTTGATATTTTTCAGGTGAAAATTTTGCAAGTAATAAATTTTCTGCAGGCAGTATACTTGAATTAAAAGCAACGATTGCAAGACTTATTGCAATTAACCAGTAATTTGAAAGACTAACAATTAAGAGCAAGAGGAGTCCTTGGCCAACTATTCCAATTGAATAAATCAGCTTTTCAGAATATTTATCTGTTAAAATACCTCCAACATAATTCATTAAACCACTTACAATATATATCGCGGCAACTATGTAGCCGATATCTGAAGTAGATAAATCAAGACTATCAGTAAGTCTGATATCAATTGCCTTTGGAAGACTTGTCTGAAGAATTTGATAAACAAAGCTCAAACATGTAATACTTAACAGCATAATAATTGCAATTTTTAGCATCTGATTTTTTTCAGGATTGTCTTTAAACTGCTCTGAAGATATATTCCTTAATGATATTTTTCCTGATTTAAGATGATACGTTAGACTTAGTCCAACTGCTAATGAGATCAATCCGGGCAGCATAAAGGCAGCTTGCCAATTAAATTGTTCAATTAATACACCCGCAAAAAAGGCACCTAGTCCAATACCTACTCCCCCAAAAATATTATTAAAGCCAAGCGCTTTACCAGTTTCCTTTGAAGTGTTAACAACCCATGAAATTCCAGCGGGGTGATAGATAGCGCAAAACAATCCAAGCAATGATAAACTGATAAATAAAGAAACTTTATTTCCGCTTAAGCCACATAATAATGAACTAATTCCCAAGCCAATGAACATAATTGCAATCATTCCAGAACGACTCCATCTGTCACTGATCCATCCAGCAGGAAGGGCTCCCAAACCCACAAGTAAAGATCCTAAAAACCAAAGATTTAGTAATTCATCGTAGCTAAGCTTCCAGTCATCTTCAATTGCTAGAACTATAACAAAATAGAATGCAGCAAACATATGCATTAGCAAGTGACCTAAGGCGGCATACGTGACTGTTAATTTGCTATCATTTTCCATAACTACTTTAGATAAAAATAGTGCAATTATTATAAACTTTAAGAAAAATTTAAAATTATTTGACTTTTATTAATAAATAAGGCATTTCAGCTTCATGTTTAAATTTAAACATCATCACTATCATATCTAAGTTCGCTGAAAAAAACAATCAGCGGGCAATAACCCCTTTTTATATTAAATAAACACACTTTGTAGTATCTTACTTACAGTGGGAGTAAAATGAGTAAAATTAAAAATAATCCAAAGGCAATTTTGCCGAAGGGTTTTAAAGACAGTGACATTGGAGTTTTAAATCTTAGAAAAAAAGTTTCTAAGATAATAGAGAAGGAATGTCTAAAGTATGGATTTATTGAATTAGATACATCCACAATTGAATATACTGAGAGCATTGGCAAGTTTCTTCCTGATGTAGACAGGCCTAGTGGAGGTGTATTTTCATTTCAAGACGATGATGAGAAATGGCTATCACTGAGATATGACTTAACGGCCCCCTTAGCAAGATACGTAGCTCAAAATTATCAAGAGCTCATTAAGCCATTTAAACGTTATCAATCAGGACTAGTTTGGAGAAATGAAAAACCAGGACCAGGTAGATACAGAGAATTTTTTCAGTTTGATGCTGACGTGGTGGGAGTTGATTCAACACTAATTGATGCAGAGCTGTGTGTAATGGTATGTGATATTTTAATTGACCTTGGCCTAAATACTTCACAATTTGAAATAAAATTTTCAAATAGGGAAATTTGGACAGAACTTTTTTCGAACTTAGATGTTAAAGAGGACGATTTGCCAAAAATTCTTAGAGCAGTAGATAAAAAAGATCGATTAGGTATAGAGGGCGTTAATGAGTTGCTTCAAAAAGGAAGAAAAGATGTATCTGGTGACTTTATGGAGGGCGTGGGCTTAAGCGAGACAGATGCTGATAAAATTATTTCTTTTATAACCAATTCAAACCAATCAAACGCCCAGATGGAAGAATTCAACTCCTATATAAAAAATTTCCCAGATTATCCAATTCGTTTTGACTCATCAGTTGTTCGCGGTCTCGACTATTACACTGGAATGATTTTTGAAGCAGAGCTTCTTGTTGATATTAAAAATGAGAAAGGTGAAAAAATTGTATTTGGATCAGTTGCTGGCGGTGGAAGATATGACAGACTTATTTCAAGATTTGGGAAAGAGGATGTTCCAGCTACTGGTATATCTATAGGTGTTGATAGATTAATTGTAGCGTTAAATCAATTAGACCTTTTAGATAATAAGAAAAATCCATTAGTGGTAATTGCAAATTTAGATAATCAAAATATGCCGGATTATATTTCAATGGCTAAAGAAATTAGAAATGAAGGTATTGCATGTGAAATATCATTTGGATCTAAAAACCTTGGAAAGCAATTAAAGTATTGCGATCGCAAAGGTGCAGATATTGTGATCATTGCTGGTGATGAAGAATTAAAAAAGGGTGAAATATCAATTAAGGATTTAAATAAAGGTAAAGAGGTTTCAAAAGATATTGTCGATAGAAACAAATGGAAAGAGGCAAAAGCTGGACAACAAACAATTAATCGCTCTGACCTGATGACAGCATTAAATGAAATTTTGAATTAAAATAAAATGTCACTTCAAGAATTAAATATTAATTTAAAGAATTATTTTATTAAGTCTGGTTTTAATTATATTGAACTTCCATTGCTGTTTGATGCGGATATATTTTTTGAAACTTCAGGTGAAGAAATTAGAAGAAAGATGTATTCGTTTACTGATACTTCAGGAAAAGAAAAATGTTTGAGACCAGACATGACTGTACCAACATGTCAAAATTTTATTGCAAGTAATAGTAAATCCAGTGAGTCAAAGTTATGTTACAGCGGTCCTGTATTCAGATCATCCAATGAGTTATCAAATAATTCCATTGAATTAAATCAGTCAGGTATTGAGATCATTTTTTCTGAAAAAAATTTAAATAATATACATGAGATGGATGCGTACATTTTAAAGACAGCTGAGGATACAATGTGTCAATTAAATATTGATAACTATAAAATTAAAATTGGTAGCATTAAATTATTTAATCAGTTTATCAACAAATTAGAGCTGCCAATTAGATGGAAACAGAGATTAGTGAGACATTTTTTTAGAAGAAAATATTT
Organism: uncultured Pelagibacteraceae bacterium; assembly: GCA_902526005.1. Taxonomy (GTDB): domain Bacteria; phylum Pseudomonadota; class Alphaproteobacteria; order Pelagibacterales; family AG-422-B15; genus CACNXQ01. The sequence goes on along the minus strand of CABZIW010000002.1, from coordinate 168,341 downwards.
CGGGAGTTTACTTGATAGATTAGGTGAAGGTGTAGGGTATGATAATGAAAAAAGGCATAGCATGCTTCAAGAGAAATTTAATATAGATGACGTATCTGACAAAGGCTTGACAGATTTAATTAATAAACAAAATGTTCGAGGTTTAGGTGCTCGAACTGTTGAGGAAATTGTTGATCTATTTCAATTAAAAAGCCTAAATGTAATAAGTCAGAAAGATGGAAAAAAAATTGTTGATTTAATTAATAATTTTTTAAAATTAAGTTGTAACCTTTCGGAATTTCCATCACTACTTCGCGAATTTACTAAATCAAATAATGTTTCTACATTTGAGAGTGAAGTAGAGGAAATGGAGAATTTTGTGAATGCTGTATCAGAAAAAAGTAACATAGAAAAATATTATTTTGATAATGACTTTGGTCATTCAATTGAATTTTATGATGGTATGATGTTTGAAATTTATAATCCTGATAATCAAAGTGAATTAATTAGTGGAGGGCGGTATGATAAATTGCTTATTGATTTAGGCTCTAAATCGAACTTATCAGCAGTAGGATTTGCAACTAATAATAACAATATAATTGAGCTGATTTAGGAATGAATATACAAAATAAACTTCGGATTGCATTGCCAAGTAAAGGTAGATTGAGAACAGACATGGAGTCTTTGTTTGAAGAAAAAAAAATAATTTTTAGTAATCTTGAAAATGATAGAGAGTATATTGCAGCAATAGAGGGTCTTGATAATGCAATTGTTTATTTCTTAAGCGCTAAAGAAATTACAAATCGACTTGATGAAGGATCCATTCATGTTGGTTTAACTGGTGACGATTTAGTACAAGAAAAAATAACTAATTATAACCAGAAGGTTTCAAAAAAACTTAAGTTAAATTTTGGTAAAGCAAATTTAGTTGTTGCTATACCAGAAATATGGATTGACGTAATGACAATGGCCGACTTAGAAGAAATCTGCCATTTGCACAGAACCAAATTCTCTAAAAGACTTAGAGTTGCAACAAAGTATAAGAATTTAACAAATGAATATTTTTCAAATTGTGGGGTTGTTGATTATAGGACTGTAGAAAGTGATGGATCAACCGAGAGCGCTCCATTCAATGGCTTTGCAGAAATAATTACTGACATCACATCATCAGGAGAAACATTAAGAGCTAATAATCTAAGAGTACTTGATGATGGACTTATACTCGAGTCGTCTGCAAATATTTTTACTTCAAATGTAGCTGAGTGGAATACGAATTTAGAAAATACACTCAGTTATTTTATAGATAGAATTTCATAAAAAAACCCGGCTAGGCCGGGTTTTTTTAGATTAGCTTTAATGAGCTCAACTTACATCATGCCACCCATGCCACCCATTCCGCCCATGTCAGGCATTGCAGGAGCCGCTGCAGCTTTGTCTTCAGGTGCATCAGCTACCATTGCTTCAGTAGTGATTAAAACACCAGCTATTGATGCTGCATTTTGTAAGCTAGTTCTTACAACTTTAGTAGGGTCGATAATTCCTGCTTTAAACATGTCCACAAACTTATCGGTTTGCGCATCATAACCTTCTGAAGCAGATTTACCTTCCTTAATTTTTCCAACAATTACTGAACCATCAACACCAGCGTTATTTGCAATAGTTCTAATTGGTGTTTCTAAAGCACGACGCACAATATCAACGCCTGCTTTTTGGTCGGCATTTGCTGTTTTAACTTTATCAAGAGCACTTGCAGCTTTTATCAATGCAAGTCCACCACCGGCTACGATACCTTCTTCAACAGCAGCTCTGGTTGCATTTAATGCATCGTCAACTCTGTCTTTTCTCTCTTTAACTTCCACCTCAGTCGCACCGCCAACTTTGATGACAGCTACACCACCAGCAAGTTTAGCTAGACGCTCTTGAAGTTTTTCTCTGTCATAATCAGAAGTAGTCTCTTCAATTTGTTTTCTGATCTGAGAACATCTGCCTTGAATGTCAGCTTTCGTGCCAGCACCATTAACAATTGTAGTATTTTCCTTGTCAATGCTAATTCTTTTTGCAGTTCCAAGGTCATTAACAGTTACATTTTCTAATTTAATTCCAAGGTCTTCAGAGATGACTTGACCGCCAGTTAAAATTGAAATGTCTTCCATCATTGCTTTTCTTCTATCACCGAAACCAGGCGCTTTAACAGCAGCAATTTTCAAGCCACCTCTTAATTTATTAACAACTAATGTAGCTAGAGCTTCGCCTTCTACATCCTCTGCAATAATTAAAAGTGGTCTTCCTGCTTGCACTACCGCTTCTAGAAGAGGCAGCATTGGCTGTAAATTTGTTAGTTTTTTCTCATGCAAAAGAATATATGCATTTTCTAAATCAGCAGTCATTTTTTCCGCATTGGTTACAAAGTATGGAGATAGATAACCTCTATCAAACTGCATACCCTCAACGACATCTAATTCAGTTTCTAAACCTTTTGCTTCTTCAACAGTAATGACGCCTTCGTTACCAACTTTATCCATTGCTTTAGCAATCATATCTCCAACCTCTGCTTCGCCATTTGCTGAAATAGAGCCAACCTGAGCAACTTCCGCGCTTGTTTTAACTTTTTTAGAAGAGTCTTTAATTGCATCGCTTGCAGCTTCAATTGCAGAATCAACACCTCTTCTTAAATCCATAGGATTCATACCAGCAGCAACAAATTTTAAACCTTCAGTGACAATTGCTCTTGTAAGTACGGTTGCTGTTGTCGTACCATCACCTGCAACATCATTGGTTTTACTTGCAGCTTCTCGTACCATTTGAGCACCCATATTTTCAAACTTGTCTTTGAGCTCAACTTCTTTAGCAACAGAAACACCGTCCTTTGTACTTTTTGGTGCGCCAAAAGATTTGTCCATAACTACATTTCTACCTTTTGGGCCTAAAGTAACAGCCACTGCATCTGCTAATACATTGACACCTTTGAGCATTTTATTTCTAGCCTCTGTGCCAAAATGAATATCTTTACCCGCCATTTTTTTTCTCCTTAGTTAATATTTATTTTTTCTTTTTTGATTTAGATTTTGTATCTATAACGCCCATGATGTCTGACTCTTTCATAATACAGAGTTCTTCACCATCAACCTTTACTTCTGTTCCAGACCACTTACCAAAAAGAACGATATCGCCAACTTTTAGATCAAGTGGAGTTACTTTACCATCTTCACTTTTAGTTCCATTTCCGACAGCTACAATTTGGCCTTCTTGAGGTTTTTCCTGAGCAGTGTCTGGTATGATAATACCCCCTGCTGTTTTTTCTTCAGTATCCAGTCTTCTAACGAGTACACGATCGTGTAAAGGTCTAAAATTCATGTCTTAATCTCCTAAATATGTTTGCTCAAAGCTTAATTACCTAGGCATATAGTGATCAAGGGCAAGTGTGTCAAGGGGTGGAAAAAATTTCAATTTTATTGGAATTAGCAAAAAAACAAGTATTTTCAATAATTTGCTATTGTTCTGATTCACCGCCATCAATTACGATGTTTTGACCAGTCATAAAAGATCCCGCTTCAGAAGCCAAATATACTGCAGCGCCTGCAATTTCGTCAGGCATTCCTATCCTTTTTAAAGCTGCTTTGGCAGTCATAGATTTTAAGATACTCTCATTCTCCCATAATGCTCTGGCAAAATCAGTTTTTATTAAACCAGGTGAAATACAATTTGCACGAATATTATCTCTTCCATATTCCACTGATATATTTCTTGCCAACTGGGAATCCGCAGCTTTTGATATAGCATAAGCACCCAACATGCTGTTGCCGCGCAAACCTGCGATTGAGGAAATAATTATAATTGAACCATTTTTCATTTTGATCATATCTGGGAGCACCTCATTACAGAGCCAAAAATTACTTTGCACGTTTGACTTCATTATTTTTTCAAACGCCTCGTCAGGTATATTATTTGATGGTCCAAAATATGGATTGATTGCAGCATTACATACAAGAGTGGAAATGTTGCCACAGAAATCTAAAGATTTTTTGTAAAGATTTTTTAATTGCTCTTTGTCGGAAATATTACATGAAATTGCCGTTGCATGTCCCTCTCCAAATGTATCATTTATCTCTTTAGCGACTGCTTCACATGCATCAAGCTTTCGACTTGTGATAATGACTTTTGCACCATGCTCTGCCATTCTGTAGGCTATAGCTTTGCCTATTCCTCTGGAAGATCCTGTGATTATAGCATTTTTATCTTTTAAGTTAAAAAGTGTCATTTAATAAAATATCATAATAATTTATAAGAAGATTATAAATTTATAGGATAATTTCAATATAATTATGGAAATTAAAAAAATCGTAAGCGCTACTGAATTTTCACTTTCTTATAGAATCATACTTTGTGATCTTTGGGGCGTTATTCATAATGGTGTTGAAGTATTCTCTGATGCAAAATCCTATCTTGAGGCAATGAAAGAAAATAATATTGATGTTTATTTGATTTCTAATGCTCCGAGACCCGAGGCAGTAGTAAGAAATGGATTAATAAATAAACTTAATCTCAATCCTGAATTGTTTAAAAAAATTTATACTTCAGGCGATACAGGTACACAGTACATAAATTCTAAAGTTCATGGACATTCATATTATCATTTGGGACCAGAAAAAGATTATGACTTGTTAGAAAATATAAATATTCAAAAAACTAATGACATAGAGTCCTCAGAATTTGTTGTCTGCACAGGCTTATATAATGACAACGATGAACGCCCAGAGGACTATAAAAATATTTTTGAGGATTTTCTAAAACAAAATTTAGAAATAGTATGTGTTAATCCAGATGAAATAGTCTACCGAGGTCATGCACGCATATATTGTGCAGGTGCTCTTGGAAAATATTACGAAAAACTAGGAGGTAAAGTAACTTACTACGGAAAACCTTATCCAGAAATATATGATTTTGTAATGACTGATTTATTGTCTAAAGATACAACAATCAAAAAAGAAATATTAGCTATAGGCGACAGCCTAAAAACAGATTGCTTAGGGGCACACAAATCGGATTTAGATTTTTTATTTATAAAAAATGGTATTCATAAAACTGAAATTGCAAATGGTGACGATTTAGTGAGAATATCAAAAGCTAATTTACCTGAAACTTGTAAAACTCTAATGTATACTGAAATTTTAAATTAATTAAAAAAATGAAAGTTTTTAAAAGTTTAAATAGAAGACCATTAAATTATACAAAGAATTCTGTATTAATTATTGGAAATCTTGATGGAGTTCATAAAGGGCACCAATCAATAATTAATTCAGCAAAAAAAATTGCAAATAAACAAAAAACAAAAATAGGTGTGTTACTTTTTGATCCGCATCCACGGAAATATTTTAACAAAAATATTAAAAGTTTCTTATTAACAGAGTTGAACGAACGTCTCGAAATCTTAAAATCTTACGGTATCGATTATGCAATAATAATAAAATTTAATAAAAAAATATCCTCTATGACACCTAATGACTTTTGTAAAAAAATATTACTTAGAGGAATATCAATGAAATATATTTTAGTTGGTAAGAATTTTAAATTTGGTAATAAACGATCAGGCGACTATAAGTTTCTTCTGAATTTTGGTAAAGAAAATCAATTTTATGTAAACCCGGTGAAATTATTAAAAACACCAAATCATCTTTTTAATAAAACAAAGATGAAAATATATTCGTCTACAAATATTAGAAAACTTATTTCAAACGGTAATGTAAAATTGGCAAAAAATTTTTTGGGAAACAATTTCAGTATAACGTCAAAAGTTATAAAAGGAGATCAACGAGGCCGAAAAATTGGCGTTCCAACTGCTAATCTAAATATAAATGAATACGTGGCACCAAAATATGGAGTATATGCTATTGAAGCCTCATTCCTTAAAAATTCAAAGAAAAGAACTCTTAAAGGAATTGCTAATTTTGGTATCAGACCAACATTTCATAAGAACACTGAAATTTTGGAAGTTCATCTATTTAGATTTAAATTGAATATTTATAATTCTTTGCTAAAAGTCGACTTTGTTGAATTTATAAGGAATGAAAAGAAATTTTCAGGAGTAGAGGCCTTAAAAAAACAGCTAAAATCAGATATATCTAAAGCACAAAAAATTCTAAATTAAGCAAGATGAACACTAAAAATGATAAAATAGACTTTAGTGAAACTCTATTTTTACCAAAGACGTCCTTTGCGATGCGTGCTGGCCTGCCCGAGCAAGAGCCAAAAATTCTAGATGGCTGGTCAAAGGATAATATTTATGAAAAATTAAGGGAAAAATCAAAAAGTAGAAAAAAATTCGTATTACATGATGGCCCTCCTTACGCTAACGGTCATTTACACATGGGGCACGCCCTGAACAAAATACTAAAAGACTTTGTCGTTAGATCACAACAAATGCTTGGAAATGATAGTTCTTATATTCCTGGCTGGGATTGTCATGGCTTGCCAATTGAGTGGAAAATAGAAGAGCAATATAGAGAACAGGGAAAGAATAAAGATGATGTCGATATTATAAAATTTAGAAAAGAATGCAGAGAATTTGCTGAAAAATGGATTGATATACAAAGAGAAGAATTTATTCGCTTAGGAATAAATGGAGATTGGTACTCTCCCTATACTACAATGTCATATGAGGCAGAGTCTATAATTGTAAGAGAATTTTTTAAGTTTCTTGAGAACGAAAGTTTATATCGTGGGTCAAAGCCTGTTATGTGGTCAACTGTTGAAAAGACTGCATTAGCTGAAGCTGAAATTGAATATAAAGAACATAAATCAACAACTATCTGCGTAAAGTTCCCAGTAAAAGAGAGTTCAGATGTAAATTGTCAAGATGCATCCGTGATTATATGGACAACAACTCCATGGACAATTCCAGGAAACAGAGCAATTGCTTACAGTAAATCAATAACGTATTCAATGTTTGAAGTAGTAAGTTTAGAAGAACACAGCACGTTACAAGTTGGAGATAAAATTATAATTGCAGATGAACTGTTAGATAATGTAAAAGTTCAATGCAAAATTAGTGAATTAAAAAAAATATCAGAAGTAAAAAACTTAGACAATATTATTTGTAATCACCCTTTTAAAAAATCTGGTTATGATTTTGAGGTAAGAATTTTTGATGCTGATTTTGTTACTTTGGAGCAAGGCACGGGTTTTGTTCACATAGCACCTGGCCATGGAGCTGATGACTATAATTTGGGTATTACAAATGGTATCGAAGTACCTGATACGGTAGACGAAAATGGTGAATACTTTCCCCACGTACCATTATTTAATGGTAAAAAAATTTTTAATGAAGATGGGTCAGATGCTGACGCAAACGTAGCAGTTATCATTGAGCTAAAAAAGCATGAAAATTTAGCAGGCAAGGGTTCATTGCGTCATAGCTACCCTCATTCATGGAGATCAAAAGCTCCTGTCATCTTTAGAAATACTCCTCAATGGTTCATCAGTATGGAAAAAAATCAATTGAGAGAAAAAGCGTTGAACGAAATTGAAAAGGTTAAATGGTATCCAAAACAGGGAAAAAATAGAATTTATTCAATGATTGAAGAAAGACCTGATTGGGTAGTGTCAAGACAACGGGCATGGGGCGTACCTTTATCTATCTTTTACAATATTAAAACAGGAAAGCCGCTAGTTGATAAAGAAATAAATGAAAAAATTATTAAACTTTATGAAAAAGAAGGGTCAGATGCGTGGTTTAAATATTCAAAAGAAGAATTATTAGGTTCAAATTATAATCCGAAAGAATATAAAAAAGTTAATGATATTTTAGATGTATGGTTTGACTCAGGCTGTACACATGCATTTGTTTTAGATGGAAAAAATGATCAAATCTGGCCAGCATCTATTTACCTTGAAGGAACAGATCAACACAGAGGTTGGTTTCATTCATCACTTTTAGAATCTTGTGGCACAAGAGGAGTTGCGCCTTATGAATCTGTTTTAACTCATGGATTTATACTTCATGAAGATGGCCTAAAGATGAGTAAATCATCATCCAATACTGTCTCGCCAGCAGAAGTCATTGAAAAATCAGGCGCTGATATACTAAGGCTCTGGGTAGCAAGCAGTGATTACTCTGAGGATTTAAAGATCGGGCCTGAAATCATAAAAAGCAACATTGATAGCTATAGAAGACTCCGCAATACACTTCGTTTTATTTTAGGTAATTTATCAGATTTTGATCAAGACGATAAAGTATCTGTGAATGAACTTGATGAATTAGATTTATATATTTTATCAGAATTAGAGAGTTTAAAAAAAGAAGTTATCTCAAACTATAAAATATTTGAGTATCAAAAAGTTTTTTCTGCAATATTTAATTTTTGTACAAACGACTTATCATCTTTCTATTTTGATATAAGAAAAGATACTCTTTATTGTGACTCAAAAAATAATAAAGTAAGAAAATCTACTCGCACTGTTCTAGATATTTTATTTCACGATTTATTAAGTTTGCTTGCACCAATACTCTGTTTTACCACTGAAGAAGCCTGGCAAAGTCGATTTGGATTTGAAAACAGCATACATGAAAAAGATTTTCCAAAATTAAATGATACTTTAATAAATAAAAATTTATCAACCAAATGGGCAGTGTATAAAAAATTAAGAAAGGTCATTAACGGAGCAATCGAAGTGAAGAGAAAAGAAAAAGTTCTTGGATCCAGCCTTGAAGCTTCTGTTAAACTGTACATATCTAAAGATGAAATCGAAAAGATTGACCAAAAAATATTAGAAAATATTTCAATTATTAGTGAATTAGAAATTGTAAATGACAAACCTTCAAGTGACAGCTTTATATCTGAACTAGATAAAAACATCGGAGTGCATGTAAGTAAAACCGATGGTGAAAAATGTGAGCGCTGTTGGAAATATTTTTCTAATTTAAAAGGTAACGTTTGCGATAGATGTCAAGAAGTGCTTAGTAAATGATACAAACCATTGGAAGATTTATATTATTAATACTGGTTATTTTTGCAGCTGATCAACTCTCAAAGTTTTATGTAATCAATGTTTATAACATTGATGTATCAAATCTCAGTTCACAATATTTAACATCAATAAATAAATATCTTAATTTTCACTTGATATGGAATAAGGGCTTTGCATTTGGAATATTTCAAAATGAAATTTCGATGGTTAATTATATTTATATGTTTGTTATGGCGATAATTGCTATAGCAGTATTTTTTTATGCAATAAGTATTAATAAAAAAATTTATTATTATGGATTTAGTTTAATTATAGGAGGAGCGTTGGGTAACTTGCTCGATAGATATCAATATTCTGCTGTATTAGACTTTATAGATTTACATTATAACAATTATCATTGGTATGTATTCAATATAGCTGATATAAGTATCACGCTTGGCTGTATTTTGATTATTTTACTTGAGTTGTTCTCAAAAAAAGAAAATGATAAAACCGTTAAAAATGATACGTAACTATTTAATTATATTTTCTCTATTAATTTTTGCTGCTTGTACTAACAATACAGTCAGAGATTACACATCATTAAAGCAAAAAGCACTAGAGATACCTCCTGATTTTGAACTAACCCCACCAGTTGTTGGCGAAGAGGAAGTAGAGGAGGCCGCGCCTACAGGTGAGTCAGCTGAAGATATTCAAGATATCATTACACAAGATTCATCCACCAGCGTTCCTAGTAATGCTGATACATCATCCTTAGACGAATTTATTGATAATAATTTTGGAAACGAGGATCAAAATATAAATAATTCAACTTTACCTGAGGATCCTATTAATGAGGTAATTGAAGATTCACTTGTTGAAAGTAATGAATTAGACGTTGCAACAAATGACGATAGCATTTTAGATACAACTGATAATATTGGTTTAAGCGAGGAAGAGTTTTTGGAAGGAATATCAAACACAGATGAAATTACTACACTTCCTGAAGAAGATCAGCTTAAGCCAGAAATAATTGATGAAACAATGTATGATGATGCTCCTAGTTTTGATGAAAACGAAGATTTGAATGATCTTCTTAACAGGGTGGATGACTTACTTAACTCATATCAAAATTAATTATTCTATTAATGTTTAAGTTTTTTAGAGATCCAAAATGGTTTTTATGGGCATACATCGGTTCAGCTATTATCTTATCATCTCTGTGGGTTCAGGTTCAAATTGATGTAAAAATTAATGAATGGTTTGGTGAGTTTTACGACATGATACAGGAAGCATTGTCTGCTCCTTACGCCATTACAATTGAAGAATATTGGGCAAGTTTATTATCCTTTATAACGCTAGCGGGAATGTATGTAGCGGTTGCAGTCCTTGTAAGTTATTTTACTAATCACTTTTTATTTAGATGGAGAACTGCCATGGTTGAGTGGTATCACTCTGTCTATGATAAGGCGCGTAAGATTGAGGGCGCGTCACAAAGAGTTCAAGAGGATACCATAAAGTTTTCAAGAATTATGGAGTCTCTTGGTACAAGTTTGATTGAAGCTTTAATGATCCTGGTAGAATTTATGCCAATACTGTTTGGCTTGAGTATTGGAATTCCAATATTTTTCTTTGGTGAATGGGAGTATGGTTTAGTCGTTGGTGCATTATTATGGTCCATAGGAGGAACATTATTTTTAATTGGACTTGGTTTAATTTTAAGGCTTGTTGGTATTGAATATGATTTACAAAAACAAGAAGCGGCATATAGAAAAATGTTAGTAATTGCTGAAGATGATGAAACAGTAAGACCAAAAACCCTTGAGGAATTATTTGATGATGTAAGGCAAATTCATTTTTTAAGTTATATAAGATATCTGTATTTCGATATTGGTCGTATTGCATTTTTACAGGCAAATGTTTTATCAGCTTATGTATTTTTAGCCCCTGCAATTGTTGCCGGGGTAGTTACTCTTGGTGTAATGCAACAAATAATCAGGGCATTTGGTAGAGTTGAGGGGTCAATGCAATATCTTCTTAAAGCCTGGCCAACAATTATTGAACTCGCAAGTGTTTATAAAAGATTGAGAGAGTTTGAAAGGCAAATAGATCAGGCAACCGTAACAGCTGGTCAGGAAGTGCGATGATGAATTATCCATTTCTTGATTTTGATAAGCTTGAAAACTCATATTCCGAATCGTTAGGGATACTGGAACAAAGCTTTAATAAAATTTTAGTAGTCGGTATAGGTGGCTCTTCTCAGGGATCAAAAGCAATTAATCATTTTTTAAATGAAAAACGTGTTCAATATGTTGATCATTTAAATTCTATTAAGATTAATGAATTGTTAGACAATACTCAACTCGATGAGACTGGTTTCATTTTCGTATCAAAATCAGGACAAACATCTGAAACGTTAACCATATTTGAATATTTGATCAAAAAACTAGATGGAAATATTGATTTTACAAAAAATTTCTATTCGTTTACAGAAAATGTGTCTTCTCCACTAAGAGACTTGTCTATACAAAAATCAATAAAAACTATTGAACTAAGCAACGAAATTGGAGGCAGATTTTCAATTTTTAGTAATAATAGCCTTATCCCCAGTTTTTACTTTAATAAAGATCTGTGTACTGAGTTTTTAAATGGAGGAAGAAAAGCATTAGAAGATAAAGACCAAATAAAGAATATGGCTGAGGAAGATTTTAAAAGAATAAAAAATGGAAAGAATATATTTGCTTATTTGATTTATGGTGATGAGCTTATTGAAATTGGTAATTGGCGAAAACAATTATATGCGGAGTCATTGGGTAAAAAGGCCAAAGGTGTTTTACCTGTAGTATCTGAAATGCCAAAAGACCAGCACAGTCTCTTACAATTATATCTGGATGGACCCAAAAATATTTTTTTCGAGATTATGGGCATGGAATACTCAAAAATGAATATGATTAATATCACACTTTCAAATCATCTTGATGCCATGAGTAAATCGTTATCAAAGATAAATGAGAATACTAGTAAACATATTTTTAAAGATAAAGATATGAGTAAGATCGGCCATTTTTTTGGAACAGAAATGTTAAGGGTTATCTATCTTGCTCAATTATTAGAAGTTGACCCCTTTACTCAAGATGCAGTTGACATTCAAAAGGGTTATTTAAATTAATTTAAAAAAACTAAATTTAGAATTACCTAATTCTTTTTCACGTAAAAGTATTATTTCTGAGAGTTCGATGTGTTTAGATTTTTTTTCTTCCTCCAAGATGATTATACTGTCTTTTTCTAATAAGTTTTTTTTAATAATATTTTTAATTGCTCTGAGTCCAAGATTTTTCCCATACGGTGGATCTATATAAGCAAGATTAAACTTTGTAGCCTCAGAATACTCTTCAAATGAACAAGCATTTTCAGATATAACAGCCATCTTTTCTAAATACCCCAGCTTGTTTGCGCTTTTATAAATTATATCTATCATTTGTTGATTGTTCTCTACCATGGTTGCGTGTTTAGCACCACGTGACAAAGCTTCAAAGCTAAATGAACCAGTGCCAGCGAAAAGATCAATTACTTTTGCTTCTTCAAGACTAAAGTTAATTTTTACCAATTCTTTTCCATGCGTTAAAAGATTAAAAATGGTTTCCCTATTTTTGTCTGAAAGTGGTCTTACATCTTTACTTTTAAAGCTAAATATTGAATGACCTTTTCTTTCTCCGCTAATAATTCTCATTTTAAGTAACTTTTTTTATTTCCCCTTTTTTCAAACTTCCAAGCTTAAATTCCCCATAAGTTATTCTAATTAATCTTGTGACTGTAATATTCAAAGAATCAAAAATATTTCTAATTTCTTTGTTTTTACCTTCAGTAAGTGTCATTTTTATCCATGAGTAAGTATTTGTTTTGCTAATGAATGATGCTCTTATAGGTTTATATTTAACTTTTTTATACGTATAACCCCTTAATAAGGTATTAATAAATTTATTATCAATAAAGCCTTGTATTTTTACCTTATAAACCCTTTCAAAATTATTTTTGGGTAATTCCATCTTTCTTTTAAAGCTACCGCTGTTAGTCAATAGTAATAGCCCCTCTGAATTGTAATCAAGTCGTCCAATTGAAATTAAATTATGATTTTGTTTAGGTATATATTCATAAATAGTTTTGCGATTTTTTGGATCTGATTTTGTTACCAAGCATCCTCTTGGTTTGTTGAAAATATATATATCATTTAATTGCTGATCAGATTTTAGGTTAATAGGTTTATTGTCTATTTTTACAATACTGTTGATACCAATTTGAATTCCTTGTTTTGTCACCAATTCGTTATCAACAACAACTCTTTGCTCATCGATGAGTTTATCTATTTCTCTTCTCGAAAAGTTAGTTGACTGTGCTAATAATTTATTAATTCTTACTAATTTTTGTTGTCTCAAAGTAGGCATGAATTAGGATTGCTTATATTAATTAAATATTTATGACACAAAATAAATTCATGGCAATGGCAATTGAGGAGGCAAAAAAAGGCTTAAAAATTGGAGAAATACCAATTGGATGCGTTATCACTAACAAGGAAGATAAAGTTTTAGCCCGGTCCCATAATTCAGTGGTTAGCAGAAAAGACCCGGTAGGTCATGCTGAGCTAAACGCTATAAAAGAGGCGTGTAAAATGATTAACTCTGATAGATTGGTTGATTGTAATATTTACGTGACTTTAGAGCCATGTATTATGTGTGCCAGCGCTATATCAAAAGCTAAGCTTAAGAGGTTGTATTATGGTGCAGATGATTTAAAATATGGTTCGATAAATGGTAACTTAAATTTTTTTATATCAAAAAATTGCAATCATTTGCCAGAAATTTATGATAATATTTCAAAAACTGACTGTGAAAACTTAATAAATAATTTTTTTAAAGGTAAAAGATAATGAACATATCGCCAAAAGCAAAAGAAACTACGGATAGATTGAATAATTTTATGGATAAGCACGTTTATCCAAACAACGAAACATATCATAGTCAGATCGAAAATTTTGGAGCTGACAGATGGCAGGTGGTGCCGGTGATTGAAGATCTTAAAAAGGAAGCAAAAAAAGAAGACCTTTGGAATTTATTTTTACCTGAAAGTGACTATGGGCATGGCCTTACAAACGCAGAGTATGCGCCAATGTGTGAAATCATGGGGAGAGCAATGTGGTCTGCGGAAGTTTTCAATTGTTCTGCTCCTGATACCGGTAATATGGAAGTTTTAGTTCGATATGGAACAGATGAACAAAAAGAAAAGTACTTAAAGCCATTATTAGAAGGTGAGATACGCTCTGCTTTTGCCATGACAGAGCCTGCAGTCGCTTCATCAGACGCAACAAATATTGAAAGTGAAATAAAAAAAGAAGGAAATCAATATGTCCTTAATGGAACAAAATGGTGGACTTCTGGTGCAATGGATCCAAGGTGCCAATTTTTTATCTTCATGGGAAAAACAGACCCAGATAATCCTGACAGACATAAGCAACAATCCATGATACTGGTTGATAAGGATACACCGGGTATCAAAATAAAGAGACATTTGCCTGTTTTTGGTTTTGACGACGCCCCTCATGGACATGCTGAGGTTGAATTTAAAGACGTCAAAGTTCCTCCAGAAAATATGCTTTTAGGCGAAGGCAGAGGATTTGAAATTGCACAAGGTAGGTTGGGACCTGGACGAATTCACCATTGTATGAGAACTATTGGCCTTGCTGAAGTTGCACTTGAAGCGATGTGTAAAAGACTAATGAGCAGAAAGGCTTTTGGCAAAGAAGTGGTAAGGCACTCTGTTTGGCAAGAGAGAATTGCTGATGCTAGAATTAATATTGAGATGACTAGACTACTAACATTAAAGGCCGCAACTATGATGGATGAAGTAGGAAACAAAGTTGCAAAAAATGAAATAGCCATGATTAAAGTAGCTGCACCAAATATGGCATTAAAAATTATTGATGACGCAATTCAAGCGTTTGGAGGAGCTGGAGTAACAACAGACCCACACCTAGCACAAGCTTACGCAGGAATGAGAACTCTGCGATTAGCGGATGGGCCAGACGAAGTTCATAGACTTTCGATTGCAAGAAATGAATTAAAAAAATACTTATAATTTTGATAAAAAAGAAGAAAACCTATCAGAAAGATAATTACGGAAGATACGTTAAGTCACACGAATTTGATCGCTATTGGGATGAGTACCACAATCTGGAAGATATTTCGATGAAAGAGTCAATAAGACAGAGGAAAGAGCGAGAAAAAAATATAAAAAATTCTAAATAGTTTTATCCAAAAACCCTATTAATTTTCTTACCTCCTCTATGCTATTGTAATGAACCATAGAGACTCTAACTACCCCATCATTTGGCTCAATGCCCAAACCCTGCAAACATCTCCAGGCATAAAATTCACCATTTCTAATGCCAATATTATTTCTTCCAGCCTCCTGGGCTACATGCAATGAGCTTTTATCTTTAACAGTGAATGATACAGTTGGCATACGATCACATCTAGCATGTGTTTGTTTGCCAATCATTCTTATATTTTTTTTTGTTTTGAGGAATTCAATCAGTTCTTTCATTAATATCTCTTCATGTTTGGATACCAATTCAAAAACTTTTTTACCTTTGCGATGAAGATCTAAATTATTTTCACCAAAATGATGATCATATAAAGTTTCGTAGTAGTCAGTTATACCTGATAAACATCCAAGTTCCTCATGATTAGGACCACCTGGATTAAGTGTATATGGAACACTTCCTTCCAAGAATTCATGATTAAGATTTTTTGTTTCAAGTAATAAATCTCTCTTACCATATAATAGTGCTAAATGTGGTCCATAAGTTTTGTATAGGCTAAAACCATAGAAATCTATATCGAGATCTTTTAAATCGGCAATATCATGTGCCATGTAAGCTACACCGTCTCCAACAACTTTGATATTATTCTGATGCGCCAATGTAATGATATCTTTTAGATTATTAATTGAAGCAACAACATTAGATGTGTGACAGACACAGATAAATTTTGTCTTTTCTGTTATGAGATTTTTTAATTCATCCAATTCTAGTTCAGCAGAGTCAGGGTTAAACTTCCATTCATTTATTTTGATACTGTGTTCTGATAATTTTCTCCATGCACCAATATTTGCTTCATGATCTTGATTTGTGACTATGATTTCATCCCCATCGTTAAGCCACGATCTCACAGCATTAGATAGTAAAAACATATTCATAGTTGTAGATGGTCCAATCATAAATTCATCATTATTGATATTTAGGAGTTCAGCAATTTTGCTTATGCTATTATCCATTTCATTACCTGCTTCAATCGATGGACCAAAGTCGCCATACGGCTGTACTTTTTTAGTCGTCATAAAATCATTTAACTTTTCAATAACCTGTTTTGGCACGTATGTACCACCAGCATTCTCAAAAAATGCAAAGTTTGAAGTTTTAGGGTTTTGAAAAACAGGGAATTGTTCTCTTACAAAATTTATATCCAGCTCTTTCATATTAATTATTTTGCTGCCTCTTCCACAATACTCCATCCTAATTTTCCTAATATTGGAACAAAGCTCTCATAGTTTTTAGCCTCCGAACTTGAGGCTGTCCCATCTCTAACTCTACCAACAATTCCTTGCGCAATTCCAGCCAAGCGGAAAATATTATATGCCATATAAAAATCCCAGTTTTCAATTTTACTTCTGCCTGTTTTTTTGTAATACATTTCAGCGTACTCATGTTCAGAGGGAATATTAAGCTCTTCTAAGTTTGATCCCATCATTCCGAGACCCTTCGCCGCAGCAGGCAGTCGCCATGACATCATGTGATAAGTAAAATCCGCTATAGGATTGCCGAGTGTAGATAGCTCCCAATCCAGTATAGCCATAACTTTATTATTTTGTTTATCAAATATCATATTATCAAGACGAAAATCTCCATGTACAATTGTAGTTTCATTATCTTCAGGAATATTTATTGGCAACCATTCTATTAAATTATCCATTTCATTGATTTTTTGTGTTTCAGAATCTTTATACTGTTTGGTCCAACGATGAATTTGTCTTGCCATGTAATTTTCGTGTTTTCCATAATCACTTAGCCCAATTTTTTGAAAATCAACGTTATGAAGCTTTGCAATTGTATCATTCATAGATAAGTAAATTTCACGGCGTTGATTGATATCTGAGTCTGGCAATAAAAGTTCCCAGTATATGTTTCCATCAACATGATCCATTAAAAAAAATTGTGTTCCAATGACGTTTTCATCTTCACAAAAACAATAAGTTTCAGGAACTGGCACATCAGTCTTGCCAAGTGCAGTAATGACTTTATATTCTCTATCTACCGCATGTGCAGATTTTAGTAATTTACCAGGAGGTTTACGCCTTAACACATAGTTTTTTGTTTTATCCTCAATCAAATAAGTAGGATTGGATTGCCCCCCTTTAAATTGCTTTATACTTACAATATCAAACTCACTTCCAATTACTTTTTTTAAGTAATCATTGAGATTACCACTATTAAAAACTAACTTTTCGTCAACCTCCTTAGTACCAGAAAATATTTCATCACGAGTAGTCATTTAATTGCCTTTTTTCCTATATCTCTTCTGTAATAACCATCCGGCCAATCCAGCTGACCGATGTAAGCATAAATCATATTAAGAGCATCTCTTAGATTTTTATTTTTTGCTGTTACGGAAAGAACTCTGCCTCCGTTAGCTAGAAGGTTATTTCCATCATGTTTTGTTCCTGCGTGGAATACTTGAAATAGATCATTACTCTCAAAATTTTCATAGCCAATAATTTTTGTATTTTTTTTATAGTCACCTGGATAACCTTTTGCTGCCACAACCACTGTAGCACTATTATCATCTTCCCATTCCAATTTAGTTTTACTTAGACTGCCTTCCAAGCAATCAAGAATTAATTTAATTAAATCATTTTTCATTCTAAGCATTAATACCTGACACTCTGGATCACCAAATCTAATATTATATTCAACCAATCGGGCATAACCATCTTTAATCATTAATCCAGCATAGAGAATACCTTTATAGGGATGTCCATTTTTTTTAAGGGCCTTTAGAGTGGGTCTAATAATTTCTCTGTTTACTTGTTCTTTTATTTTAGGTGTAAAAATTGGTGCAGGTGAATATGCCCCCATTCCTCCAGTGTTAGGCCCTGTATCATTTTCACCAATTCTTTTATGATCTTGGGCACTTTCTAATGAAACAAAATCTTCACCATCACAACAAACAAAATAACTCGCTTCTTCACCATCCATAAATTCTTCAATAACTACATCCATATTTGCCCCAAACTTCTCATCAAAAATGTCATTTATTGCTTGTTCTGCCATTTTCTTTGTGTCCGCAACAGTAACGCCTTTCCCGGCCGCTAGACCATCAGCTTTAATCACAATAGGTAAAGACTGTGCATTTAAATAGTTTATAGCTTCTTCTTTATTATCAAATCGAGCATAATCAGCTGTTGGTATACTATTTTGTTTGCAAAGATCTTTCATAAAGCCTTTGGATCCTTCTAACTGCGATGCATACTTATCAGGTCCAAAGATTTTTATTTCTTTCTCTCTAAAAAAATCAACAATCCCTGCAACCAATGGCACTTCAGGGCCGACAATGACTAATTCTATCATTTTACTTTTACAGAAGTCGTATATTTTCTCAAAATCTGTTTGATCAATTTGTTCACATTCAGCAAGTTGACTTATTCCGTAGTTTCCAGGTATTGCATAAATAGATGAAACCAGAGAGCTCTTAGATATCAAGTAACATAACGCATGCTCACGAGCCCCACTGCCAATCACTAAAATTTTCATAAAGTATATTTTTGATTTTCTTGTTATATTAGCACATTAATATTTAAATTAAATGGTAAGAGAGAACATCAAAGAATATACAGTAACTGAAATTTCAACCTCAATTAAAGAGACTCTTGAGGATAACTTTGGCTATGTGAAAGTTCGTGGAGAAGTATCTGGTTTAAGCAAGCCAGCATCAGGCCATGTATATTTTAACCTTAAAGATGAAAATGCAATTATAAAAGCGATTGCATGGAGAAGCACTGTTGCAAAACTAAGCTTTATGCCAGATGAAGGCCTTGAAGTAATTTGCTCTGGGAGACTTACAACTGGGTACTCTGATAGATACCCTGGAAGATCGGATTATTCTATTATTATAGATTCAATTGTACCAGCGGGAGAGGGTGCACTAATGGCATTGCTTGAACAAAGAAAGAAAAAATTAATGTCAGAAGGTATTTTTGATCAAGATCACAAAAAGCCTCTTCCATTGTATCCTGAAACAATTGGTATAATTACTTCACCAACTGGAGCAGTGATAAAAGATATTATTCATAGACTTGAAGATAGATTTCCGTGTGATGTTATTCTTTGGCCAGTTCCTGTACAAGGAGATGATGCTGCACATTTAATAGCAGATGCTTTAAATGGATTTAACAATTCTCTGAAAGATAGCGAAATTAAAGTTCCAGACTTAATAATTGTAGCCCGAGGTGGAGGGAGCATTGAAGATCTCTGGGCATTTAATGAGGAAATTGTTGTGAGAGCTGTATTCGCTAGTGAAATACCTGTTTTGTCAGCTGTTGGACATGAAACAGATACGACACTTATTGATTTTGTGTCCGATCTCAGAGCGCCAACCCCTACAGCAGCAGCAGAGTTGTGTACACCTAATAGAGATGAGCTTTTAATCAATTTAAAAGACCTTCAAAAAGATCTTCGTGACTCAATTAACAGTAATTTAGAAAATAAATTAAGTTCATTTAAAAATCTAAGTGATAAGTTGCCAGTCTCTTTGAAATTATTTATAAAAAGTTTGTTATCAGAATTTAAAGAAATTACTCAGTCACTTAACTATCGTATTTTAGAGGAACAAGTAAATAATTTTCAACAAAAACTGATTTCAAAATTTGATAAATTAAATAGTTCTACAAACTTATTTGTAGAAAATATGCGCAATCAAATTAATTATAATGAAAAGTTATTAGAAAGTATGAGCTATAAGTCAGTTTTAAATCGAGGGTACTCTGTTACAAAAAACTTAAATAATAAGGTTATAAAGTCAAAAAAAGATCTTGAACACGATACAGATATAATTATTGAAACAAGCTTTACAAAAATTTCTGCTAAAGTGAAGGAAATTAAAGATGAATAATTTTGGGACTAAAGCTGAAATCGTTCTTAATCATGGTCATTTCCAAGTTAAGACACCCGGTGATTTTGTGGAATGTTCAATAACCGGAGAAAAAATTACACTCGAAAATCTTAAATATTGGAACGTAGAACTTCAAGAAGTATATGCATCACCTGAAGTGGCACTAAACAGATATAAAGAGCTTAATGGTCTTAATAAATAGGGTTTTTCTTCTTTTATTTTATTTAAACGTATACGCGTACTCGTCTGAACTTTCTAAAAGTTTTCCACAAGGAAGTCTTGTTGTAGGTCAAAACAATGAAGCAAATGAAATCTTTGTTGATGGAGAGCCAATTAAAATAAGCCATGATGGATACTATGTTTTCCCAATATCTCGAGAGCAGATAGAACCAATAAATGTTACATATAGCAACAGTGATGGTATTTTCTTAATCCACCAAATCTCAATCGAAGAACAAGAATATGATATTCAAAGAATTGATGGCCTACCTGAACAGATGGTTACACCTCTTGATGATGAAATCATAAAGCGAATTATTGCTGAAAATGAAGTAATAAAAGAAGCGAAGAAATTAGACATGGATTTGACTTATTTTAAGGAAGAATTTATTCAACCAACAACTGGAATTATCAGTGGAGTTTTTGGCAGCCAAAGAATTCTTAATGGTAAAGCAAAAAGCCCTCATAGAGGTATTGATATTGCTGCTAATGAAGGAACACCTGTATTGTCTTGTAATGAAGGAATAGTCATTCATGCTGAAAGTGATTTATATTATACCGGAGGCACAATAATCATTGATCATGGTCATGGAGTAAAATCTATTTATGCCCACTTGTCTTCTGTAAATGTTGCAGTGAATCAAAAAGTTAGCAAAAAAGATATAATAGGCAAAGTAGGATCAACAGGCAGGTCAACTGGACCACATCTACATTGGGGTGTGATGGTTTTTAATACTTATGTTGATCCACTTTTGTTATTAGAAAATTAAATAAAATCAATCTAGTTTCCACCTATTATGAAACCAAAAATATTGTTCCGGGTATTTCTTAATCATGCTTTCATAATAAGCAATAATTATCTCCGATATTTTCTCTACGTTATCTGAAGTATCTTTATAATCGCTGGCATGAATTGATTGATGAATTTCAAATTCAAATTTTCCATCATTTTTTCTTATAGGCCATCCTAAAAATATTTTACACCCAGATTTTAGGGCAAGTTGCGCGGGTAAAGATGAAAACTTCATCTTCTTTCCAAAGAAATTAAGGTTAATACCTGACGATAACTGAAGATCAGCTAACAGAGCAATTGACTCACCATTTTTAAAATTATTAAGTAATTGTTTTGTACCTATTCTGTTTTTACTCAAACATCTAAGACTATATTTGTCTCTAAGTTGCTTTAAAACAAAATTAATAAAAGGATTGTTAGGTTCTCTTACAATCGCAGATGTTCGATGCATCGTTTTTCTTATGGACATTCCTGGTATTTCCCAATTTGAATTATGAGCAGATATAATAATTGATCTTTCGCTACCCGAGAAGGCTTCTCTGTAAAGATCATTTTCAATTACATTAATTTTATCTTTTAATATTTTTTTGAGATGTGAATATTCAGCTATTGTATGTCCTAAATTTTCCCATACTTTTTTTGCTTTAGTATTAATCCATTTTTCGTCTTGATCCTTAAAAGCAATTCTTAAATTTTTTTTAACTAAATTATTAATTGAAAATAAGGGGCCTAAGCTTGTTGTTATGCTTACCCCTAGTTTTCTTGCAATAGAAAGAGGTAGTAACTTGAATAAAAGATATAAAAAAACAAATAGAATAAATTCGGAAGGATATCGAATATATCTTTTTAGAAAAATCTTCATAAGAGTTAGTTAACCAGTTTATGCATAAATTTATCCATGTTGTGTAATTTTACCTTCACTTTTAAACATTCAATTCCGCCCCTTTTTTCTTTTGGAATTCTAACAAAATCTTTTTCAGTCGTAATAAGTGAAAGGTTATTATCCGATGCAGTTTTTTTAAGTTTGTTAAGATCATTTTCTGAAAAAAAATGATGATCCGGAAATTCAACTGTTTTAAGTACAGTGCAATTATTATCGATAAGAGTATCAAAGAAGCTCTGATTGTTACCAATACCGCTAAAAGCTAAGTATTTTTTATTTTTGTCGACATATAATGGTTTTATCGAAGCGGTAAAGGTATCAATATTTATATTTTTATACATACTTTTTATTTTTGTTTTATCATCGCCAACAATAATTAAAAATTGGGCTTTTTTTAATGCAGGCTTAATTAGTTCTCTTAATGGTCCAGCTGGCAAACACAATCCGTTTCCAAAACCACGTTCCCCATTTACCATCAAAATGTTTTTATCTTTAAAAAGAGACTTATCTTGGAAACCATCATCAAGTAAAATAAAATCAGGATTAACATCATCTAGAATTTTTTTCACAGCTAATCTCCGGTTCGTTGAAATATAAGTAGGTACATGATTTGAATAAAGAATTGCCTCATCACCCACTAGGACCGCTGATTCATCTGGTAATACTTTTTTAAAAATAGTTTTTTTACCACCATATCCTTTTAACAATACACAAATATTTTTGTTATTAATTTTGAAATGATTAATAATTTCTAAAAGAGTCGAGGTCTTTCCTGTGCCACCTAAGTTTATATTTCCTATACATATGATTGGAATATCAATTTTGTGTTCAGTTTTGAATATTCTGATTAAATAAAAAATTAGTAAATATAGTAAAGATATTGGAACAAGTACGTACGAGACCAATCTATAAAAAATTTGATTGGAATACCATATTTTCAATATTATTTTTTCCATGCGCAACTATAAATATTGGTAAATAACGTCCAGTACTTTACTTACTGTATCATCACCCTCTTTTTTTAGTCTATTTATATTAATATCCTTATTTATAGACTTTGGGTTAGCTAATGCTTCTTTAACGTAATGCTCTAGCTGGCGCTCATTTTCTACTTGTTGAGTAAATTTTAATTGATTAAGTACGTCGTAGACATCGATGAAATTCTGGATATTTTTGCCATGATATATTTTTTTACCTAAATAAGCAGCTTCTATGGGATTTTGTCCACCATGTGGAACTAAACTGCCACCAATAAAAACGATATTTGCTAAACTATAAAATATGTTCAATTCTCCTATTGTATCAGCAAGATATAAATATGTTCGATCATTGATCTTTTCTTTCTTTGATCTGATAGATAAGCCAAGTCCTTTAGATGATGAAAAAAATGATTTTCTAGTTACGTGTCTGGGTACAATAATTGTTAGAAGGTCTTTTACAGTTTTTTTTAAATTAAGTGTAATATTTTTAATTATTTCTTCTTCTCCAGGATGTGTACTGGCTGCAAGAAATATTTTACGTTTTTTTGTAAGGGATCTCAGTTTTTTTAGTTCATCTGAAATAATTTCATCAGGTTTATAAGCAAATTTAAGATTTCCTGTGTTAATAGTATTTTTAATACCTAACTTCTCATAAAAAAAAGCACTATCACTGTTTTGAGTACAGCATGCAGTAATATTAGAAAATAGATTTTTTGATGATCTACTGAGCATTGACCATCTTTTAAAACTTTTAATTGTCATTCTTCCATTTACAATTAGAGAACATACATTTCTTTTCTTAAGCTCAGTTAGAAAGTTAGGCCAAATTTCAGACTCGACAAATACAGCCAAAGAGGGGTTCCAGTGATTTAGAAACTTATGTATATAAGATGGAATATCAAATGGAATAAATTGATGAATAATTTTTTTTGATAACTTATCTTTGAGGATATTTGCAGAAGTAAGTGTCCCGGTAGTAAGAATTATTTGATCAATGGATTTATCAGAGTTTAATTTTTTTAGTAAAGGTAATATTGATAAACTTTCTCCAATACTAGCGGCATGAAACCAAATGACTTTGCCGTCTTTTCTCTTAATATCACTTGTTCCATATCTTTCTGTTACCCTTAATCTATCTTCTTTACCCTTTAAAATTCTAATAAGAATATAAAAAACAATAAATGGTCTTATGAGTGTCGTAATTAACCTATAACTATAATAAGGTAGCATTATTAATTATTTTTATTTGCTTTTTTAGTTAAATCTTCCATTTTACTTTCTAGTTTATTCTTAGTCTGATTAATACTTTTTTCATTTTTTATGGCTGGAATTGCTTCACCCCAGACTATCGTGATTTGATTAAATGGTTTTGGTATAATAAATTTATCCCAAGTATTCAGTACCCATTTTTTTTTAAAACCTATTCCTACTGGAAGTATCGATGAATTACTTAGACGGGAGATACTCAGGATGCCGTCGCTGACCTTGTGTCGCGGTCCTTTAGGACCGTCAGGCGAGATTCCAATTGAAATACCGTTTTTAAGAGATTTTATCATTTGGCGCGCTGATGTCAGCCCACCTTTATTCTTAGTTTTGCCAGATTTATGGGTAGACCCTCTAATAGCCTTAAATCCAAGTTTCGATATTAATCTAGCGATTATATCGCCATCTCTGTGTTTAGAGATTAATACTTTTATTTCAAATTTACTTTGCCATGTAAGAGGGCAAATTAATAGTTGATCATGCCAAAATGCATAAATGAATGATTCATTTTTTTTAAATAACCTATCAATATTTTTTCTATTCTTTAAATTAATTGTAGATGTCTTATAAACAAATAACACATAAAGTGATCCAAGTAAGGATATTAATAATTGGGTTAATTTAAATCCAGCAATGTATTTTACCATCAGCTTTTAAAACTCACGCTCATATAATTTTTTATAAACGCCATCTTTATTTAATAATTCCTCATGAGTACCAGTTTCTAAAACCTTACCTGAGTCCAAAACAATTATTTGATCTGAATTTATAATCGTACTAAGTCTATGAGCGATTACGAGAGTAGTTCTATCCTTCATAAGAATACTTATCGCTTTTTGTACAAGATGTTCAGACTCTGTATCAAGACTTGAAGTAGCCTCATCAAGTAAAAGTATTGGTGCATCTTTAAGAAAGGCTCTTGCAATTGAAATCCTCTGTTTTTGCCCTCCTGATAAACTATAACCTTTTTCACCTACTATAGTTTTATATTTATCTGGTAGCTCATTAATAAAATCATCCGCCGCAGCTGCTCTTGCAGCTTTGATGACTTCATCATCAGAAGAGTCTGGTTTTCCATATAAAATATTATCGTGAATAGACATATCAAATAAAATCGGCTCTTGACTTACTAATGCAATAGAAGATCTTACCGATGCAATTGATAATTCTTTTATGTCTTGGTTATCAATTTTAACACTTCCTGTATCAGGGTCATAAAATCTTGGTATAAGATTTAAAATTGATGATTTGCCTGATCCGCTTGGGCCAACTAAAGCGGTTGTTTTACCGTGCGGGACTTTTAAGCTAATTTCTCTCAAAGCTGAGTTTTTTTGCCCTTCATAAGATAAAGTTACATTTTCAAAAGATATATCTGATTTACTTAGAGATAGATTAGATGAGTTAGGCTTCTCATTAATGTAGCTTTTTTGGTCAAGTAATCCAAACACTCTAATTGCTGCTGCAAATCCCTCTTGTAAAGTTGCATTTATTTGAGCTAAGCGTCTTAGAGGTTGAAAAGCGAGCATCATTGCTCCCAAAAATGATACAAATTCGTTTAGAGCCAATTCACCTTGCAGTCCTCTTAAACCTGCATAGTAGAGTGCGCCAGCGATACCGAAACCTGCCAGAAATTCTGCAAATGGAGATGCAGCACCTCTTGCATTGATGCCTTTCAAAATTTTTTGCATTCTTCGAAATACGGATTTACTAAGCTTTTCTATTTCCTGCTTTTCCTGTTGATAGGCTTTTACAATTCTTGTTCCATCTAGATTTTCAGATAATATAGAAGCAAGGACACCAGTTTCCTCTTGTGTTTCTGTTGAAGCTTTTTTTATTCTTTTTCCTAAACGTCTAGTGAGTATCCCAACCAACGGAAAAGCAATTATTGAGATTGTTGCTAGCTGCCAATCTTGATAGTACATTACACCAACCAGACAAATCAATGTGAGTATATCTTTTACTCCATTTGCCAAACTACTACTTACAGAATCTTGTAACAATGTAACATCGTATAAGAAATTCGATATTATTTTAGCTGAATGAATTTTATGCAACCAGGCAAGATCTGCATTTATAATTTTCTTAAAAAGTTTTATTTGTGTATCAGCAATAATATTCTGAGCAACTCCATTCAATAATATTATTTGTATGTAAGTTGCTACACTCTTAATAAATAGTGTTAGTATTATTGCAATCGGAATTAATAAGAGCATTGACTCATCTTTATCCAGAAAAATTTTATCAATTGCAGGGTCCAAAAGCCAAGCAGTCGCTCCAGTTGCAAGTGCGATGATGACCATAAAAAATAGAGAACTAAACAGTCTAACTGTATAGGGTTTAATACTATCCTTAAACAGCCTGATTAGTATTTGCGATCCTGTCATGAAGAGGTATTCATAATACTATTATCAAAAATTTAAATCTAAATATTGATAAATGGCTAAAACTCTTATTTTCCAGCTAAAGTCATGCTCTCGATGAGCACTGTTGGGGCATTGGTACGGTATTTGAATTCTAAATCATTTGCTGCTGATAAATTCATAAATATTTCTTTTAGATTTGAAGCAATCGTTACTTCGCTTACTGCATGCGTAATTTCACCTTTTTCAATAAGCATGCCGCTCGCCCCCATGCTGTAATCGCCAGTGACTAAATTAACTCCCATACCAATTAATTCAGTCGCATAAAAACCATAACTTATAGAGGATAAAATATCATCGTAACTTTTTAATCCGTTTGTCATGTATAAATTAGAGGTAGATACACCTGGTGGAGAACTAACTGATCTTGATGCGTTTCCTGTAGTTTTTAATCCTAATTTTTTTGCAGTTGATGTATTTAAGATCCAAGTATTGAGTTTGCCGTTTGTAACTAACTCTCTTTTCTTAACTTTAATACCCTCACCATCAAATGGTTTTGATCCAAGTCCTCTATTAATCGCTGGATCATCTATAATTGTTACGTCTTTATTAAATATTTGTTTTCCTAAACTATCTTTAAGAAAACTTGTACCTCTAGCTATTGAAGTGCCCGATATTGAACTTGCTAGATAGCCCAATAAGTCATTACTTATTCGTTTATCAAAAACAACAGGCAATTTTGTTGAACTGATTTTTTTGGGATTAAGCCTTTTTAGGGTTTTTTTTGCAGCAGATAATCCAATTCCCTTTGCACTTGGTAAATCAGTTGAGTGTCTTTTCACAGCATATTCGTAATCTCTTTCCATGTCCTGACCCTGTCCAGCGAGAACCGAACAAGATACCGAACTGCTTGATGATTGATATCCACCTTGAAAGCCATTACTTGTAGCAAGATAAAACTCTCCCTTGGAAGTAGAAGCCCCAGCTCCCTCTGAATTTGTAATACCTTTTACCGACAAAGCTGCATCTTCACATTCTTTTACAGCATCAATAAGTTTTTCAGTATCTACTTCGTCTTTCTCAAATAAATCTAAATCAATTGCATCGTGTTCAAACATCGAGCTGTCTCCAAGTACAGCAGTGTCATCAATTGGAGCCAATTTTGCCATTTCAACACATTTTGAAACAAGTTTATCAATATTGTCAGATTCAATATCTGACGATGAAACAAATGCTTGGCGTTGATCAACTAATGCTCTAATGCCTATTGTTTTTTCATTAGACTCATCTAAGTCTTCTATTTTTTGAAATCTACAACTTATTGACTTACCATAGGATTTAGCAAGAACAACGTCACAATCTGATGCGCCTGCTTTGAGAGTTAAATCTATTATATTTTGAGCAGTTTCTTCAAAGTTCATTATTATAAAATACCTATAAATAAAGTCAGGGCAACCATCAAACCTAAGTATTGGTTACTTTTAAAAATACTTAAACATTTGTCTTTATTTTCTATATCTAGTCTCTTTATCTGGGAAAACAAATGGGCACTAACGAATATCAATAGAATAAAATAGTAAATATTTTGATCATGCAATAAACCAAATAATATCAAGCATAATACCATCAAGCCATAGAAAATAAT
Source organism: uncultured Pelagibacteraceae bacterium (assembly GCA_902526005.1). Lineage (GTDB taxonomy): Bacteria > Pseudomonadota > Alphaproteobacteria > Pelagibacterales > AG-422-B15 > CACNXQ01. The sequence goes on along the minus strand of CABZIW010000002.1, from coordinate 140,057 downwards.
GATCCATTGTTTCGTATTATTTCCAAATAAAATTGCAGTCGATTTTATTCCAATATTTAAGTCATCCTCACGATCCTGGTGAGCATATATTGTGTCATAGCCTAAAGTCCAAAAAATACCAGAGAGATATAAAATTATAATTTGAAAACTTAATTGATTTTCAATTGCAGCATATCCTATCAAACAGCCAATATTAAAAGTTATACCTAAAAAAAGTTGAGGCCAATAAGTTATTCTTTTCATTAAAGGATAAAAAATAAATAACACAAAAGAAATTAAACCAATAATAATGGCGAGCAAATTGAGAGATAGTAATATAGCCAGACCAATCAAATTAAGTATTGAAAAAATTATGAAGGCTTCAAAAGAAGAAATTGCACCACTAGCAAGTGGTCTTTGAGATGTTCTTGATACATGTTTGTCTAGATTTTTATCAAAAAAATCATTTATGATACATCCAGCCGATCTCATGACAATTGATCCGATTGCAAAAATAAGAAATAAGTAACTATTGCTCCATAAGTGTTGGTAGGAATTTGAGGCAGCGAGCACACCCCAAAAACACGGCAACATTAGCAGAAAAAAACCAACGGGCTGCTCTAGACGCAATAATTGTGAATATTTTTTCAACTTATCTTTATAAAATAAATAATGTTATAACCAATATATATATGAAAAAAATTAAAAACAGAATTTTTGTAGATAAAAAAATAAATTCAAACGATCAAATTATTCTTGATGCTAACCAGATACACTATTTAAAGAGTGTTTTGAGAACAAAAAAAAGTGACTATGTTACAGTTTTCAATCATGAGTTTCTTTGTTTAACAAAAGTTATTAATATTACAAAAAATACATGTAAATTAGAAATAATTGATCAAAAAAAAATCGAAAGTGAAGATCATAATATAACTCTATTTTTTTCCCCTATAAAACGTACACCTCTAGAAATCATGATACAAAAGTGTTCAGAAATTGGAATTTCAATTTTTCAACCAGTAATTATGGAAAGAACTAATATGAAGAATGTGAATTTTGAGAGACTGAGACTTATTGCTGTTGAAGCGTGTGAGCAGTCTAATCGAAATAAGATACCAGAAATTAATAAACCCATATCATTTACCACAATGATTAATGATAACTCTTTAGCAAGTTATTTATATTGCTCGTTAGATAATAATGGAGAAAAAATAAAGAATAGAAAACTGACCAAAAATGAAGCAATTGGTATAATCATAGGACCTGAAGGAGATTTTTCAGGTAAAGAGTATGAACGTTTAAAATCAAAGAAAAAATCTATAGGCATTACACTTGGGCCAAATATTTTAAAATCAGAAACTGCTGCAATTACTGCGACTTCAATTATTATGGACAAAATTTATAATGCTTAAAAAAAGTGATCTAATAAAATATTTTGAAAACGGTATTAAGAATACATCTGAAATTAAAATAGGTACCGAACATGAGAAGTTTATTTATCACAAAAGTGATCTTAGTTTAGTTCCCTATAGCGGCGATGTAAGTATTAACTCAATTTTTGACGACTTTATAAAGGATGGCTGGACACCAATAAAAGAGAATGAAAATATTATTGCGCTCAATAAAGATAGGGCAAGTATAACACTTGAACCTGGCGGTCAATTTGAATTATCTGGAGCGCCTCTTAAAACGATCCACGAAACTTGTAAGGAAATAAATAATCACCTCGAATTTACAAAAAAATTAGAAGAAAAGTATAATATTGGCTTTTTAGGACTCGGCTTCTTTCCAATTGGTGAGCTAAAAGATGTACCAATGGTTCCAAAGAAAAGATATTCAGAGATTATGACTCCTTATATGAAATCGCTTTCTGGTTTAGGTCTAGAAATGATGTATCAGTCAGCAACAGTTCAAGCAAATTTCGACTATATTTCAGAAAGTGATATGCAAAGAAAAATTAATGTATCAGCATTCATTCAGCCAATAGTGACAGGTTTATTTTCAAACTCCCCATTCAAAAATTCAAAGCTTTCAGGCTATGAAACTTATAGAGGTTATGTTTGGACAAAAACTGATACAGAGAGAACTGGTATTCCGAAGTTTTTGACTGAAAAAACTTTGAGCTTTGAGGAATACATTGATTATGCCTTACAAGTTCCCGTATACGCAATTATCAGAGATAATAATTATCATAATTGTACTAAATATACATTCCAAGACCTGTTAGATGGAAAAAATAACCAATTTGCGCCTGATGATATTTTAATTGAAGATTGGATTAATCATATCTCGACCATCTTTACTGAGGTGAGGTTAAAAACTTTTATTGAAATGAGAGGTGCTGATGCAGGAAGTTACGACACACTCTGCGCTTTACCAGCTTTTTGGTCAGGCATTTTATATCAAGAAGAAGCATTAGAAGAAACTATCAAATTGATTAGTGAATTTGAATATGATGATTTAATTAAATTTAGAAGTGATGTCCTATCAAACGGGCTTAATTCTTTTTACAAAAATAAAACAGGCTGGCAATTAGCAGAGAAACTTATAAACATCTCATTTGAGGGACTCAAAAAACGGAGTAAGAAAAATTTATACGGAGATGATGAAACCGTACACTTAGATTATTTGTTTGAAGTGATCGACAAAAAAGAAACTGCATCAGAAAAAGCTAAAAAACTGTATTTTCAAAATAATGAATTGAATATCCAGAAACTCTTTGAGGGCGAGTCTTTTTAATTTTTTTCGATATAAATTGATTGAGAAGGAAAAGCAAAGCCAGCGCCATTTTTCTCGACAATTTCTTTTATTTCTAAAGCTAATTTTTCTTTGATCTCTAACCACTCACCCCAATTTGTAGTTGTTGCAAAACAGTAAATTAACAAATCAATTGAGCTATCTGAAAATTTTTCAATTCTTACAAACAATGGCTGTTCGGAAGATTTAACAAAATTACCATCGCTTGTGATGTAGTCATCTATCTCGTCTCTAATTTTTCTTAACTGGTCACGTGTAGTCCTATATTCTAAGCCAATATTCCAATATATACGCCTACTTTTCATATTGCTAAAATTTGTGACAGCATTTTCTGCAAAATTAAAATTTGGAACCATAACAGGTGAAGAATCAAATCTTCTAACTAATGTTGATCGAAAACCTATTTTTTCTACTACCCCTTCAACAATGTTTTCAACTTTAATCCAATCTCCATTTTGAAATCGTTTCTCTAATAAAATTAAAATTCCTGATATCAGATTTTTAAATAAATCTTGGGCACCCAAAGCCACAGCCACACTGAGAAGTCCCAGTCCAGCAAGAATTGGTCCAACCTTGATTCCCCATATTTCTAAAACCGCAGCTGCCCCAATAACAAATATGAAGAATTTTAAAATTCTTACTCCCCAATCTATAAGATCATTTGTTAGCAATTCTCCCAATTTGTGAACAAATGATGAAATCGGATCAATAATTTTGTATAAAAACCAAAATATTTGAATTGTTATGAGTGAACGATTTAAATTTGCAGCAAACAGTTCAAGAGTTGTATTTAAATTTAAATACTGAGTGCTAATGTAAACACCGATCACTACAGGAAAAAATCTGAGAGGGCCATCAAAAGCCTCAAGCATCGCATCATCTATCTTAGTCTTAGATTTTTTTACAAGAACTTTTAATCTACCAATCACAATTTTTGAAAAAACTGATCTTAAAATTATAAAAATTAAGAGTATTACTATTGCAACTAAAATATTGTTTAGATCGATACCAAAAACCCCTTGGTTCCATACAGATAGCACTAAATTTACAAAATTTTCCATTTGCTAAACATACCTTATTTGTTTTGTTAAGAACAGATTTAGTTAGGCGAGAAAATTATTAATTTCACTTGCAACATCCTCAGTTTTTTCGAGTGGAAGCATATGCGATGTTTCATCAATAAAACAAATCTCAGTTTGAGGATTTAATTTTTTAATTCTATTTTGACTTGTCACATTACAGACAACACTGTTAGGTGTGAGTATAATCTTAATTGGAATATTAATTTTCTTTAAATCAAACCAAACCTCGTGCGAGGTAAGCTTAAAGCAAGCTGACTCCCAGCGTGGATCGCATTTTAAAACATATTTATTTTGGTCAATTTTTTTTAGTCCATATTGGACATAGTCTTTAATTATCTTTTCACTGATATTTTTAAAAAGAGGCTTACTAGAAAAATATTTATGAGCTTCATCTTCGCTATTCCACAAATTTCGTCTAATCAAAGCATTCTTTGAAAGAGGACTTGCTAAATGAGCAAGGTTAACAATCTGTAAAAGTTTGTATGAAATGATATAACTTAATGGCAATATGACCGGATCTATGAGGATAAGTTTCTTTACTAATTTAGGTTTTGAGAGGGCTAGAAGCAAACTTGCAGTACCTCCCATTGAATGCCCCGACAAAGTTACTGGCTCACTATGTTTTTCAACTAATTGCTCTAAATCATCTCTGAATGTATACCATGATTTTAGTTTACTAGAGTCTGCAATTAAATCGGTTTCGCCATGACCACGCATATCATACGTAATAACTTCGTATGAATTATCAATTTTATTTAAGAGATCTGTATACGCCTGCCCACAGAAACCGTTAGCATGAGAAAAATACAGTATATCATTTGTTTTTTTTGATCTTCTGTACGTTACGATATTACCAGTGTCAATTTTGACATTTTCTTTAATCATTATTTTAATGACATGACTCGTTATATTTTTTGAGTCTGTAATAATTATATGGAAGCGGGGTAATAAAACCCGCAAGCAGCATAAAAGGAATTATTGTAATAGTAAGAACTCCGTCAGCAAATATTAAGTCTGTGGCATTCATAGCTATTTCCATGCTGACCATGCTGATGAAACTCATTTTAAATGCAATACTAATTGCATCAGCAAAAACAAATGTTTTCATTAGAATTATTGTTTCTAATATAATGCTTGTAATCAAACCATTTATTATTGCGAGCAACATCACCAAATATATAGATAAAGAGTGATCAATGATCTGAAAATAATAAATTGTTCCAAAGTCACCGATACTGCAGCCAATCAAACACCACATTGTGTTGTAGCTTGCTTTCTGCCAAGTATGTTTACACGTCCAACTAATATCAAACATGATTTTTTAAAAATTCTTTTTTTCTTTCTTTAGTATCTTCTATTACTAACTGCTTTTCAGAGTTACTCATTTTTACCCAATTAGTTATTTCAAACTGTTCTCTAAAACAACCAATGCAAACATTCCCATCCATGAAGTCTTTTTTATACTTACAAATTTTTACACATGGACTACCGATATATTCAGTGTTTTCTTTAAATTGGGCCATTTGCTTAATAAATTAAACTTTCAGCTTGATTTATTTATATATTTCAATAAAAAGCAACATCAATTCTAAATATTCTTATGGCACGAATTACTGTTGAAGATTGTATAAAGTTGGTGAATAACCAATACGACTTAGTCATATTAGCTAAAGAAAGAGCTGTTCAATTAGGTAGAGGAGCTACTCCAGCTGTTGATCCTGAAAATGATAAAAAACCTGTTATTGCTCTTCGAGAAATTGGAGAGTCAAAAATAACTGCTGAAGAATTAAAGGAAAGTATTGTTTCGAAGCTTAGACAAATACCTGATTATGAAGAAGAGGAAGAGCTAGAAGAAGTTGATAATGATACTTTCAGACAAATGTATCAAGGTGGTTTATCAAAGTCAGAAATGGAAAAATCGGCTACGAGAAAATTTACTGCTCGTTCACCAAGAGTAGAGTCTAGAGCAAAGCCAATTGAAGAAGTTATTCAACCACAACCATCCTCTGATGAAATAGTTCCAAGCGATGACGAACTTGAAAAAATTGAACAAGAAAATTCTGAAATTGATATAATGAATGATGTAGAAAGTTCTGTGTCAACAGAAGAGCCTACATCACCAAGTGAAACCATGAATGTATCTGAGGTTGAGGAAACTGAAGTGAACAGCATTGAAGCAGAAGAGGTTTCAGAAAGTATCGATATAGCTCCTGAAACTGAGACAGTAGCTCAAGAAGAAAACGATACAAAAGATTAGTAGCTATCATGAATTTTGATTTTTCAGATGATCAAAAACTTCTACGTGATCAAGCTAGAAAATTTTTATTCGACAAGTGTGATCGTAAATCAGTAAGAACAATTCTTGATGACGATCAACTGCATTATCATAAAGAACTATGGTCACAAATATCCGAAATGGGTTGGACTGGAACTGCAATTCCAGAGGAATACGGTGGACTTGGTCTCGGTATGTTGGAACTATGTGTCATAGCAGAAGAATTGGGAAGATCTCTAGCACCCACACCATTCTCATCCTCAATATATTTATTTGCAGAATTTATTAAAAACTATGGATCTGAAGATCAAAAGAAAAAATTCTTACCTTTGATTGCATCAGGTGAAAAAATAGGCACGTTTGCCCTATCCGAAACAAATGGGACGCCAAAACCATCAAATGTAAAAACAGAATATTCATCAGAAAAAATTGATGGATACAAATCACCTGTAAGTGATGGAGAGACCGCTGATTATCTAATAATTGCTGCCAACAGCGATAATAAAGGAAATAGAAATTCACTTTCATTATACATAGTTGATTTACATCAAGATGGAGTAAGCAAAACAAGCCTTGAAACAATTGATCCGACGCGACCTGCTTGCAGTATTAAATTTGAAAATGTAAAAGCCGAATTGCTCGGTGAGCAAGGTATGGCATGGGATATGACAGAAAATATATTTAACAGAGCGGCAGTTTTGTATTCTTTTGAGCAAGTTGGAGGAGCGCAGGTTTCTCTGGATGAGGCAAAAAAGTATTCAATGGAAAGATTTGCTTTTGGAAGACAAATTGGTTCATTTCAGGCTTTAAAGCATAAAATGGCAGATATGTATGTTAAAATTGAATTAGCTAGATCAAATGCATACTATGGGGCATGGGCGTTGAGCACTGACTCCAATGAATTGCCTGTTGCGGCAGCTGGCGCAAGAGTGAGCGCCTCTGATGCCTTTAATTATGCTGCAAAAGAGAATATTCAAATTCATGGAGGAGTTGGCTTTACCTGGGATTATGATTGCCACTTGTTTTATCGTAGATCAAAACTACTTTCTTTAAATATTGGCAGTACAAGACAATGGAAAGAAAATTTAATTTCAAATCTTGAGAAAAGGAATATAGTTTAGTTATGGACTTTAATGACTCACAGCAGGAAGCTGCATTTAGAAAAGAAGCGAGGGACTTTCTCGAGGCAAATGCAGAAAAAAGATCAATAATTTCTGATAAGCCTAATGATAAAAGCCCTCAGATTGCTGTTGCAGGAGCTCCTGAAACAGTAAAGGGCGGTAAAGAAGCAGCTCAGGAGGCTTTAGAGCGAGCTAAAGTATGGCAAAAGAAAAAAGCTGAAGCAGGGTTTGCTGCTATTTTATGGCCTAAAGAGTTTGGTGGATATGGTGGATCGCCTATACAACAAGTTATCTATTCTCAAGAGGAACATGATTATTTGGTTCCTTCTGGTTATTTTGAAATTGGAATTGGCATGCTTGGCCCGACAATGATGGTGTGGGGTAAAGATGAAGATAAAAAAAGATACTTACCTAAAATGATTACAGGTGAAGAAATATGGTGCCAACTATTTTCAGAGCCATCAGCCGGATCGGATTTAGCTGGAATAAAAATGAAGGCAGAAAAGGATGGCGATGAGTGGGTTTTAAATGGTCAAAAGGTTTGGACATCTGGGGCGCATTTTGCTGATTATGGAATGATAGTTGCAAGATCTGATCCATCTGCGTTAAAGCATAAAGGCCTTACTTATTTTTATTTAGATATGAAAACACCTGGAATAGAAGTAAGACCAATCAAGCAAATATCAGGTACTTCAAATTTTAACGAAGTCTTTTTTAATGATGTAAGAATTCCTGATAGTCAAAGATTAGGTGGAGAAGGTGAAGGCTGGAAAGTTGCGCTTACTACACTAATGAATGAAAGACTTGCAGTAGGTGACCCTCCTGGGCTTGATTTTGATCAAATATTTGAAGCAACAAAAGAACTAGAAGTTGAAGATGGGCTTGCCATCAAAAATAGTGAAGTTAGACAGAAAATGGCCGATTGGTATGTTCAGTCTCGTGGTTTGCAATATACAAAATTTAGAAGTATTACTGCTTTATCAAAAGGTCAGACTCCAGGTCCAGAGCTATCAATAAGCAAACTTGTTACAGCATCAAAAATGCAAGATGTCTCTGCTTATGCGCTTGAACTAATGGATTCTTCAGGAATGGTTCATCACGATCAAAACCCTGTATTAAAGAACTTATTTCAAAATGGATATTTTTTCTCTGCGGCAATGAGAATTGCAGGTGGTACAGATGAAGTTCTTCGTAATATTATTGCAGAGCGAGTTCTTGGGTTACCACAAGATGAAAGAGCGGATAAAAAAGTTCCATTTAACGAACTTCCATCTGGCAAAAACTAAGCTCTAAGTGTTTACAACGATATTTAGCAATGTTGCCTCTGGCGACTTGCTATTTTCTGTAATGTTATTGGTTAGTACAGGTATTTTTGCAGGATTTATTGCAGGACTTTTTGGAATTGGAGGAGGTGTAGTTGTTGTACCTGCTCTATACTATATCTATACGCTAGCAGAAGTAGATGAGAGTATAAGAATGCACTTGGCTGTTGGAACTTCTCTTGCAAATATTGTGCCGATTTCAATTATATCGGCTATAAATCATCATAGAAGAGGTTCAGTCAATTTAGATTTTTTAAAATTTATTTCTTTGTCATTATTGATCGGAGTAATTTTCGGTTCGATAGCAGTATCCTTTCTTGAAGGTAGTAGCCTAATACTAATTTATTCTATAATCTTATTTTTTGTGGCTCTTCAATTTTTCTTTTGGAAAGATGAATGGAGATTTGCAGATAAATTTCCAAACAATTTAAAAGGTCATGGCTATGGATCAACAATTGGTTTTTTATCTGTAATAATAGGTGTTGGTGGTGGCTCAATAAGTATACCCATCTTAAAACTTTATAACTTCGATATACACCGTGCCATTGGAACCGCTGCTGGCATTGGAACAATAATTGCTGTTCCTGGTACAATTGGTTTCATTATAGCTGGAGTTCAAAATAATGTATCTCTACCACTAACTTATGGATACGTAAGTTTAGTAGGTTTAATTTTAATAACGCCCATGACAATAATAGGCGCCCCTTTGGGAGTAAGATTTGCCCATTATCTCTCCAAAGGTAAATTAAGTTTTATTTTTGGTTTATTTATTTTATTCATGTCCATTCGATTCTTTATTGAATGGGCATCATTAACATCATAGTTTTTGATCGTATTCTCCAACTTTACCAGTTTCATTTAAAAGTGTGTTTATATATTTAAAAATTATTTCAACTTCTTCATTTGAAACAAGGCTTTCAATAACTATAACTAAAGATGGCTTATTTGATGATGCTCTAATCAACCCCCATGAGCCATTGGATAAGCTAAATCTAATTCCATTTACTGTATTTGTTTCAACAATTTCACAATCAGCGACATTTATTTTATTTTTTTTATCTTGAATTATTTTATTTGTTATTTCATCTACGACGCTATATTTCTCCTCATCCTTGCAGAAAGGGGCCATAGTTGGAGATTGATAAGAAGTTTTCAAATTTGAATATAATTCAGACAAACTCTTATTTTTATAGTGATCCAAATATTCAATCATCATAGAAGCTGATCTCAAACCATCGTCAAAGCCCAGTCCTAAGGGCTTACCAATGAAAAAATGACCACTTTTTTCAAAACCACATAAGGCATTTATTTCATTAACCCGTCTTTTTATATGTGAGTGACCAGTCTTCCACATATCAACAGTGCAATTATTTTTTTTCAAAATCTCATTATTAAAAAATAAACCAGTCGATTTTACATCGATAACAAATTTTGAACTTGAATATTTCTCAGATAAATACTCTGCAAGCATTAATCCTATTTTGTCAGAAAATATTTCATTACCTTCATTATCCACAACCCCAAGACGATCGCCATCACCATCAAAAGCAAATCCTACATCTGCATTATTTTCTTTTACACTTTTTGCAAGATCATTGAGCATTGTCAGATCTTCCGGATTAGGATTATAATTAGGGAATTTAAAATCTAAATTACAATGCAATTCAATTACTTCACATCCAAGGCTTCTTATCAAATCAGGGGCAAATGCACCTGCTGTTCCATTGCCACAAGCTATAACAATTTTCAAATTTCTTTTTACTGATTGTGTGCCCTTTAGATATTTTAGATATGCATCACGAATACCTTCTTTAAACTCGTAACTGCCGTTATTCGATGGAATGTAATCATGACTATTTTCAGAAATAGTTTTTATTTCTTTTATATCATCAGGACCAAATGTAAGTGATTTTTCTATTCCAGACTTTATTCCTGTCCAACCATTTTCATTATGGCTTGCGGTTACCATAGCAAGACTATCGGTATCTAAGTGGTGTTGGGCAAAGTATACCATTGGTGATAAAGCTAAACCAACATCGATTACTTTGAGACCACTTGTCAATAATCCTTTTGTTAGATGGTATTTTACCTCAGTACTGTATGATCTATAATCTTGACCAATAACGATAGATGAGCCTTGACCTTCAGAATTGCTTATATATTTTCCAAGGCTGTAACCAAATATTTCTAATCCTTTTTTGTTTATTTCTTCTGGATAAAGCCAACGTGAATCATACTCTCTAAACCCGTTTGGAGATATTTGAGCCTTGTCTAAACCCTCGTCAAAATCAAAAGAAAGAGGTTTTTGATTTTCAAAAATTTCCATTTTTTTCTTGCTTTGTAATTTCGAATATACAATAGTTTTAATGTTGGTTCACGTAAAGTGAATAACAGGGAATAAGGTTTAAAGCCTTAACTGTACCCGCAACTGTAACTTTGGAATTTAAGTACAAATACCACTGATCAATCGGGAAGGTGTGCTTAAGTAGTGATGGAGAAGTCAGGAGACCTACCAACAAAACATAGTCATCCACAGGTGATCGGGATAATCATTTGGACAATTTGTTTGCGGTGACTTCAAACTGGAGGCAAAGATGACCAAAAAACTTTTATTCTCAATAATTATATTTGTAACTTTTATTACTAATCTAAGTGCTGAAACGCCGGAAATTCCTATTAACCCTAGCAGTGAAGAGTACACTCGACTTTCATCGGGCTTAGCTGGATCAAATATCACTATAATTTCAAAAGAAGAACTCAAATTATATCAAAACAAATCCTTGCCAAAAATAATAGAAAGCTATTCAGGTATTTCTACGAGAACAACGTCAGCTGGATATGACGGAGTATACACCACATTAGATATGCGGGGTTTTGGAGAAACAGCGAAATCAAATACTCTGATTCTAATTAATGGTAGACGCCTCAATGACGTTGATATGTCAACTATAAACTCTCATATACCTACAGAGAGCATTGAAAGAATAGAGATAATAAGAGGAGGATCAGCCGCGACATTGTATGGTTCAGGTGCAGTCGGAGGTGCAATTAACATCGTTACAAACAATAAGGATATAATTAATTCTCTTAAAACCTCAATTGGTTCATTTGGCAATAAAAGTGCGGATATATCATTGTTTACTAAAATAAATGATCAGAGTTCTGTTGGTCTTTTTGGATCTCAAACTACAAACAGTAACTACCGAGATGCGGCGGATTTTGATGAAAGTAATATTTTATTAAATATGAGTCATAAAGTTGAAGATATAACTTTAAATATAGACGTGATGTCGATGGAAAATGAAAAAGATCTCCCAGGTGGAAGAATTAAAGGCGGTGAAGTTTATAACTACCATATTTGTAACCGCTACGAGGACAGCAAGACAGCAAGAAACATAGGTGGAAGCACATTAGAAAATGGAGACTCATGTAATTCAGAGCGACGAGTAGATTATGCTAATACTGAAATGGACTCGATTAATGCCAGTGTTGTTGTTCCTTTAAATGATATGAATAAGATTTTTATTAACGCTGGCTACAGAGATAAAACAGATAAATCTTTTTTTGGAGCAAATGCAAATACAGCGTCTACTCCGGATAATGGTGATAGATATACAGTCACAACAATAGACGGCAATAATTTTAATTCCAGATATGAGACAAAGCAAGTTAATGAAACTCACTCTAATATCTTAAGCATAGGGTATGACTTTGCACATTCTTTTTATGACTCAACCAAACATAGAAAAGAAGATGAGGCAATGGGACAACAAATTTTTGCCGATCTTAAGGTCAGATCATTATATTTTCAAAATACCACTTATGTAAATGAAAGTGACCTTACAATTTCATTAGGGTATAGAGATGAAAAAAGTATGTTTGGAGCTCGTGATGACATTGATAAAACAGCCCCAGGTTTTGCAGATGTAGAATATTTTGGAGTTTTCTATCCAGTCATTTATGATATGACAACTCATAATGATACGACGAGCAATGAGGCATTCAATGTTGGTTTTGAAAAAAAATTAAATAGAGACCTTTCTTTGTATACAAGTTATGCCGAATCTTTTCGAATTCCTAATATTGATGAGAGAGTTGCCTCTTCGAGCCCAAAGACAACCTTTGATTTAAAACCTCAGGAGTCTGAGGGTTACGATATTGGTGTCAGATATTTCAGTGATAAACTTAATTTAGATGTTAGTTATTATTCGATCGATACAACAAATGAAATACAATATAGAAATTCAATTAATACAAATGTAGATCCGATCGAGCGTAAGGGCTTTGATATTGATTTTGGATATAGTCTTGATCAATCTAATAAATTAAGGGGATCTTTTAGTTATACTGTTGCAGAGTTTACTTCTGGAACACTTACGCCGGGAGTAAGCACTTATGGAGAATCATTTGCACCTAATACGTGGCAAAATCTCTTAAGCGGAGTTGATACATTAAATTTAAGAGGTAAATCTGTACCACTTATTTCACCAATGCAATTTAGTTTAGCTTATGAAACTGAAGTGAGAAATAATTTAACTCTTGATTTAGAATTGAATTATTTTGATAAAAAATATGTTTCGAATGATGAAGAAAATATCGAGCCGCAGATACCAAATTATTATATTGTAAATTCGTACTTTAGTTTTGTTGATAAAAACTACACTCTAAATTTTGGTGTAAACAATTTATTTGATGAAGCAGCTTACGATTATGCAGTTTCAAGTACTTTTCATAATGACGCACATTACGGATTATCCAATGTATATCCATTGCCAGAAAGAAATTTATTTTTTAATTTTGGATATACTTTTTGATATAGAGGAGATATAAATTATTAAATGCAAATCAATAAAAAAATTATTTTTGGTATTTCAATAGTATTTGTATTGGCATTAAGCAGGGTACTGCCTCATCCTCCTAATTTCACGCCAATATTAGGAATGGCTTTTTTTGCAGGTGCCGTGTTTGATAAAAAAGTATTGGCATATTGTATTCCAATTTTAGCAATGTTGATCAGTGATTTATTTTTAGGTTTTCATGCTGGTATGCCAATAATTTATTTTGCTATTTGCGTGTGTATATTGATTGGTACTTTTTTTCACTCAAAATTAAATCTAACTACTTCATTTATAGGAATTAGCACAGGTGTAATATCTTTTTATTTAATATCAAATTTTGCTGTTTGGTATGGATCGGGAATGTATGCTTCTGATTTGAATGGACTAATTACTTGCTACATAATGGCTCTACCTTTTTTACAAAATACATTTTTATCAAGCATTTTCTATGGTATGGCCGCTTGTGTATTATATTTAATGGCTGATAAACATCTAAAATTTAGCGCAAAACAGGCCTAAAAGAATATTGAAAAGCTTTTTTTTTAACATTATATAATTATAAATACAATTTTAGGAGATTCTATGGACACCGCGTTTTCAAATGAAGATTTAAAGTTTCAAAGTGAAATAAGGGATTTTATTAAAACAAATTACCCGCAAGAACTTAGAGACTCAATCAATTCAAAAAGAAAACTAGGTAAAGAACTCTCGAGAGAAGATCTTACAGCTTGGCATAAGATTTTAGGAAAGCACAATGGTTGGTCAGCACCAAGTTGGCCTAAACAGTATGGTGGCGCAGAATTTACCCCTACACAAAAGTATATTTTTGAACAAGAATGTGCAAAAGCTGAATGCCAATACATAATGCCATTTGGAATCAACATGGTTGGTCCAGTAATTTATACCTTTGGAAATGAAGAGCAAAAAGCTCAGCACTTACCTGGAATTTTGAGTGGTGAAGTTTTTTGGTGCCAAGGTTACTCAGAGCCTGGCTCAGGTTCGGACCTTGCCTCATTAAAAACAAGTGCTGTGAAGGAAGGTGACCATTATATCGTTAATGGACAAAAAACTTGGACTACAATGGCACAGTATGCAGATTGGATTTTTTGCTTGGTAAGAACCAATCCTGATGCAGAAAAACCTCAACAAGGCATTTCATTTCTTTTGATTGATATGAAAACTCCTGGCGTAACTGTTAGACCTATCAAGCTTATGGATGGATCTCATGAGGTGAATGAAACTTGGTTTGATAATGTTAGAGTTCCAGTAGAAAATTTAATTGGCCAAGAAAATATGGGTTGGACTTATGCAAAATTTTTATTAGCTCATGAAAGATCAGGTATTGCCGGTGTTGCAAGATCAAAAAAAGCAATTGAAAGAATAAAGCAGATTGCTAGTTCTGAAATGTCATACGGCGAACCTTTAATTCAAGATCCAGCATTTAAGGCAAAAATAGCAGCTGCAGAATTAGAATTATCAGCACTTGAATACACCGAATTAAGAACGCTCGCAAAGGATTCTGCAGGTAAAGGTCCTGGGCCAGAGTCTTCTCTTTTAAAGATTAAAGGAACAGACATTCAGCAAGCCGTTACTGAGTTGGCCATGGAAGCTGTTGGATATTATGCAAATCCTCACCTAGGCACAACTTTGAGTAATGAATATGTCGGTCCAGATTACGCTACTAACCTATCAGGAACATATTTTAACTTTCGTAAGGCATCCATTTATGGAGGATCTAACGAAATTCAAAGAAATATCATAGCTAAAATGGTCTTAGGACTTTAGTACCTTTTGACATATTTACTGTCATAACTTATAACGCTTTTTTATGAATTTTGATTACACCGAGGAACAGACCTTGCTGGACAACATGGTTACTTCTTTTGTAAGAGATAATTATGATTGGGACACTCGTTGCAACATAGTCAAATCAGAAGAGGGATGGAAAGAAGAAAATTGGAAACAATTTGCTGAACTTGGTCTTCTAGGGGTTCCATTTGATGAAGCTTATGGAGGGCTTGGTGGAAAATCTGCTGATTTAATGATTGTTATGGAACAGTTTGGAAAAGGACTCGTTGTTGAACCATATTTACCAACTGTAATATTAGCTGGTGGATTGATATCAAAGCTTGGATCCGAGGAGCAAAAGAATTCGATTATACCAGAGATAATCTCAGGCAAGATAAGATGTGCATTTGCATATGCTGAACCACAAAGTAGATTTGATTTAAATGATGTAAAAACGTCAGCTGTACTTAACGGAGATGACTATGTATTAAATGGTTTTAAGTCGGTGGTATTTGGAGCAGGTATGGCTTCACACCTTATTATTTCTGCAAGAACTGAAGGAGAGCAAAGATCTGAGTCTGGAATTACATTATTTATTGTTGATACAAAGTCTGAGGGACTTACACTGCAAAATTATCCAACAATTGATGAATACAGAGCCTCTGAAGTTATCATTGAGAATCTAAAAGTTTCAAAAGATAATGTTTTAGGAAAAGTTAATATGGCTTACGATGCCATTGAGGAAATTGTAGATATAAGCACTATTGCTGCATGCTCTGAAGCAGTTGGTATTCTGCAAGTTTTAAAAGATTCCACAACTGAATATTGTAAAAACCGGAAACAATTCGGACAATCAATTGCAAAAAACCAGGTTATACAGCACCGTCTAGTGGATATGATGATTGAGTATGAACAGGCTAAGTCGATTCTTTACATGGCAGTAACAGCAGATTTGACTAATTCAGATGAAAGAAGAAAAGCAGTATCAGCTGCTAAAGCACGTATAGGTAAAGCAATAAAATTTGTAGGCGAAAGTGCTATTCAATTGCATGGCGGAATGGGTGTTGTTGATGAATATATGGTAAGTCACTATTTTAAAAGGGCGACAATGATTGGAGTATTATTTGGTAATACTGATTATCATATGAAAAGATATATGACTCTTACCCAATCAGGTATTTCATCATCTGACGAAGCGATTTCAGTCAGTGTTACCTAAATAAATTTTATTCAGCGAGTTTTTTAAATATGTGAGCTGTATGTTCTGCTCCTGTTTTGAGTGCCTTACCGCCATCCATATTCGATGCTTCAGCCCACTTTTCAGCTAACATATCCGCATTAAGTTCATCGCCTTTAAGAGCAACACCTTGTGAATGAACTATTTCTGCAGAAGCAAATACACCAGCACCGGCTGATATCATCGCACCATTCGGTGAATTTTCTGATGCCATAAACATGACTGCAGGTGAAACAGTTTCAGGTTTTAAACTATCGAAAACTGCATCAGGCATTCCTAAATTTTCTGTCATTCGTGTTGCCGCAACAGGAATTAAAGAATTTACTTTAATATTATATTTCATACCTTCAATTTTAAGAGTATTCATTAGTCCAACAACTCCCATTTTAGCTGCACCGTAATTCGATTGCCCAAAATTTCCAAATACACCAGATGAAGAAGATGTCATGATTATTCTTCCATAATTTTGTTCTGTCATAATTGGCCAAACCGCTTTTGTACAATAAACAGAACCCATCATATGAACGTTTACTACAAATTCGAAATCATCAAGTGTTACTTTTGCAAACGACTTGTCTCTCAAAACACCTGCATTATTTACTAAAATATCAACACGACCAAAGGCAGCCATTGTATCATCAACTAGTTTTTTCACGCCTGCTTTGTCAGTTACACTTGATCCGTTAGAAATTGCCTCACCACCCATGGCTTTTATTTCATCAACTACTTTATCAGCAGCTTCACTTGATCCACCAGTACCATCAACAGAACCACCTAAGTCATTTACGACAACTTTAGCTCCTCTTTTTGCAAATTCTAATGCGTGACATCTTCCAAGACCGCCACCTGCGCCTGTAACTATTGCAACTTTATCGTTAAAACTAATTGTCATGTATAACTCCTATTCGATTAATTCCGTTAATTGAGAAAAATTGTTTATAACTAAATCAGCATCATTGTAAATATTTTTATTATCAGTATATCCATAACCCACCAAAACAACTGGCATATTTGCATTATGACCTGCATTTAAGTCTGTTGCACTATCTCCAATCATTATTGACTCATTTTCACTTACACTTAATTTTTTACATATTTCAATCAATGGAAATGGGTCAGGCTTACTTTTTGCAAACGTATCTCCACCAACGAGATAGTCAAAGTAATGTAAAACTCCAAGTTTTTCTAATAACATATTGCTGAGCTTTTCCATCTTATTCGTACAAACTGCCAACTTTAATTTTTTAGATTTTATGAGCTTTAATACCGTTTCAACATTTTCAAATAATACACTATCGTCGTCAATGTTATGGGTGTAGTGAAGCAGAAATATCTTTAACATCTCATTTATTTTATTTTCATCGTGAGGAATATTTTTAGTAACCACTGTTCTTCGAATTAATTCGCGAGCTCCGTAACCAACTAAGTTCCTTATCTCCTCCAATGTGACTAGCGGTTCATTCAGCTCTGATAGCATATAATTCAGTGAATTTTTAAAATCTGGAGCTGTATCAACTAGCGTTCCATCTAGGTCAAATATGAAGAGTTTCTTATTTTTTAAATTCATTTTATGAGTAAATCTCTGAAATAAAATTTTACGATACAATTAATGGCATATTGGTTATTTTCCAAAAAAAATTCAATGAAAAATTTAGAGATAATAATACTTGCCGCTGGTAAAGGCACAAGAATGAAATCAAGCAAACCCAAAATATTTCATGATTTGGGTGGTAAGCAAATAATTGATTATGTGATTGATGCATCATTTAGATTGAAGCCAAAAAGAATTCATTTAGTTGTAAACAACCAAATTAAAGACAATTTTAAAATCTATAACAATTTAAATATTGTTATTCAAAAAAAACAGAATGGCACTGGCGATGCAATAAAGTCTGCTATAAAAAGTCTTGAAAAAGACTCAGTCACTCTAGTTCTTTACGGTGACGTTCCTCTTATAAAACATAAAAGTATTCTGAACGTTTCAAAAATTAAAACAAACACAGTTAACTTATTATGTTTCAATAAAGAAGAAAGAAATAATTACGGTAAAGTTATATTAGGTACTGACGGTTTGATCAGTCAGGTGATTGAGCAAAAAGAGCTAAAGAAAAATGAAAATTACTACTTATGTAATTCAGGAATCTTTGCTATCGAGACAAAGCTATTAAGCTCTTTGTTACCTAAATTAAATAATAATAATAAGAAGAAAGAATTTTATTTAACTGATATATTTAATTTAGCATTTAAAAAAGGTGTAAAAGTCAATCCGATACAAACCGCAGAGACAGAAGTTATGGGTGTAAATGATAAAAATGATTTAGCGATGGCTGAAAAAGAAATCCAAAATGAATTGAGATCCAAGCATCTTACTGCAGGCGTGACCATGAGAGACCCTGATACTGTATATTTATCGAAAGATACTAAAATTGGAAAAGACGTTATAATTCATCCATTTGTGATTATTGGTAAAAACGTCGTTATTGGTAACAATACTGAGATACACGCATTCAGTCATATAGAAGATTGTAAAATTGGGAAAGAAGTCAGTATTGGACCTTATGCAAGAATAAGGCCAGGCACAAAAATAAATGATAATGCTAAGGTCGGTAATTTTGTAGAGATCAAAAATTCAAAAATAGATAAGGGGTCAAAAGTTAATCACTTATCATATATAGGTGACACAGAAATAGGTAAAAAAGTTAACGTGGGGGCTGGAACTATTACTTGCAATTACGATGGTGCCTCAAAATATAAAACAGTTATCAAAGATAAAGCATTTATAGGCTCAAACTCATCTTTAGTAGCCCCGTTAATTGTAGGTAAGAATGCGTATATTGGTTCTGGTTCAACTATAACTAAACATGTAGTTGAGAACAGTCTTGCGGTTGAAAGATCATCTCAAAAGATGGTAAAAAATTGGTCAAATAAAAAAGGGAAAAGGTAATGTGCGGTATCATTGGTATAGCTTCTAAAGAGAATGTGTCTTCGAACATTATAAATGCATTAAGAAAATTAGAATATCGTGGTTACGACTCTGCTGGTATTGCAATAAACACTGCTAATAAGATCAATCAAAGAAAAGTAAAAGGTAAGCTTGATAATTTGATTTACGCTCTTCAGAAAGATCAATTTGATGGCAATACGGGAATAGGTCATACTCGTTGGGCTACTCATGGGGAACCTTCTGATAAAAATGCTCACCCCCATTCATCAACCTCGGTATCGCTTGTACATAATGGAATAATTGAAAATGCCGCAGAATTGAAAAAATCAGAGGAGGTTAAAGATTACCATTTTGAGTCTGACACTGATTCTGAAGTAATTACTGCATTATTAACGTTTTATCTAAAGGAAGGTCTGAGCCATCTTGAGAGTGTTCAAAAGACAATTTCTTCTCTAGAGGGATCATACGCACTAGCAATTATTTTTAGTGATAGTGAAGACACTATTTATGGCGCTAAGAATGGAAGCCCACTTGTTGCAGGTACAAATGGAGTTGGCAATTCAATAGGATCTGACTCGATTGCACTAAGCTCAGTTGCCAATAAAGTGTGTTACTTGGAAGACGGGGATATAACAGTATTAAACAAAGAAAGTATAGAAATTTATAACCTAGAGGGCGAAAGAGCGAATAGAGAATTTGTTGAAATAGGAATAAACGACTCAGAAGTTTCAAAAGGTTCCTATAAACATTTTATGGAGAAAGAAATACATGAGCACCCTCATGCAGTAGGTGAAACATTTCGACAATTTGTAGATTACGATAAGGGTACAATCGCAATTTCAAATATTAATTTAAATTTTGATAAAATTTCAAAGATTTATCTGATTGCTTGCGGAACAGCTTATTACTCGTGTTTGGTGGGAAAATATTATTTTGAACAATATGCAAGGACACCAGTTGAATGCGATATGGCATCAGAGTTTCGTTATCGTGATCCAGTAATTGATCCAAATGCATTATGTATATTTGTCTCTCAATCTGGTGAAACCGCTGATACTAAAGCTGCATTAGATTATTGTAGAAAGCAAAAAATTCAGACGTTGAGTATTGTAAACGTTAAAAATAGCTCAATAGCAAGAGATAGTGATCACTGTATTTATACTAAGGCAGGAGCAGAAATAGGGGTTGCTTCAACGAAGGCGTTTTCCGCTCAATTATCAGCACTTCTATCTCTATCAATTCATTTAGCATCAGAAAAAAAATTCATGTCTATTGAGGAAAATACAAAATTATGCAAGGAGATTATGCAAGCACCTCTATTGCTTGAACAAGCAATAGAGAGATCTTATTCACTAAAAGACACGGCAAAGGCAATTATAAATGCCAAGGGTGTAATGTATCTTGGCCGCGGTACTGCGTTTCCATTGGCACTTGAAGGAGCATTAAAGTTTAAAGAAATATCATATATTCACGCAGAGGGATATCCTGCAGGTGAAATGAAACATGGTCCACTTGCTTTAATAGAAAAAGATTTGCCAGTTGTGTGCATTGTTCCACCAGGTCCCCTTTTTCATAAAACAATATCAAACATACAAGAAGTTATTGCTCGTGGGGGTAAAATATTAATGATAACAGACGATGAAACATTGGAGTCAAATTCTGATAATATTTGGGAAGTTTTTCGTTTACCAAAATGTCCTAAATCAATTGAAGCAATCGTTTATTCAGTTCCCATTCATATGCTTGCCTATTACACGGCAGTGGAGCTTGGCAATGATGTCGATCAGCCAAGAAATCTTGCTAAGTCTGTTACTGTAGAATAATTTATTGACACAAAAACTGGCAACATATTATCTTTGTTTAAATGTTGGCAAAGATAAGTATCCTTATTTGTTTGTTTTTTTTTAATGCAATAAGTTTCATTCATGCATATGAAGTTTCACCTGGTGTTTTGAGAACTCCTGACACACAATTTGAAAATTTAGAAGATTATCCATTTGAATCAAATTATATTGAAATTGATGGTTTAAGAATTCACTACCTCGATGAAGGACCTAAAGATGGTGATCCAATTTTCCTTCTTCATGGCTTACCAACTTGGAGCTATCTATTTCGAACAATGATACCGGTGTTAACTGACGCAGGTCATAGAGTTATTGTTCCTGACCTAGTAGGATTTGGAAAGTCAGATAAATTTATTTCTAAATATGACTATAGTTATGAGTTTCATATCAACACCATGAAGGCGTTGGTGGGACAACTTGATTTAAGAGAAGCTACATTCTTTGGACAAGATTGGGGATGCATGATCGGACTTCGGGTTGTAGCTGAGATGCCTGATCGTTTTGCAAGAGTTGTTGTTTCAAATACAGGCTTGGCTGCTAGAGATGGAATAACAGCATGGCTATTTGAAAATTTCGTAAAGTTTATGGTCTGGTGGAATGGAGAGGTCACTTTTGAGGAACTTAAGACTGCTGCCGATAAAGCACTAATGTTGGAAGAGCCATCACCGCTTGAAGGTATGAGAATGTTTTCAAAATGGATTGCACACTCGTATTACTCGGATGATATGGATATATCAGGAATTATTTCTACCTTCGGGCGTTTAGAGCTATCTGATGAGCAAATCAGAGCTTATGAGGCTCCGTTTCCTTCAGGTCAATATAAAGCAGGAGCTCATGTCATGGCTTATTTTATACCAACACAATTATCCGAGAATGAGAAATACTGGAAAGATGTTTATGAAAAATGGGATAAACCTTTTCTTGTGGCTTTTGGAGGTAATGAACGAATAACATTAACTATGAAGGAAGATTTTTTGACTAGGATACCTAACCCGACTGTTGTTACTTTGGAAGGAGTTGGACATTTCTGCCAAGAAGAGGCTGGACCTGAACTAGCAAACTTAATAAATGATTTTATTCTAAAAAACTAGAAAATATAAAATTTATACCTATTATAAACTAAACTTTTATTTAAAATTGAATATATGACAGTAACTTTAAGATCAGATGGAGATGTTTCAATCATTCAAATGGATGATGGCAAAGTAAATGTATTCTCTCCTGACATGATAAAAAATTTTAGTGAAATATTAGATCAAGTTCCATCTGACAAAGGATCTGTTTTAATAGCAGGTCGAGAAGGAATGTTTTCTGCTGGGTTTGATCTAAAAGTTATGATGTCTAGTCCAGAAAATGCAGCTGATATGGTTAAAAGTGGTTTTAATTTATTATTAAAAATTTTTACTTTTCCAAGACCGATTGTTGCGGCTTGCAGCGGACACGCAATCGCACTTGGTGCTTTTTTACTTTGTAGCTGTGATCACCGTATAGGAATTAAAGGTGACTTTAAAATTGGAGCTAACGAATTAAGAAATAATATGATTATTCCAACACCAATACTTGAACTTGCAAAATTTAAATTGACAAAACCGCACAAGCAGAGAGCACTATTAAATGCAGAAATGTATTCAATAGAAGATGCTATTGCTCCAGGTTATTTAGATGAAGTGACTGAACATGAAAAGTTAATGGACCTTGCATTGGCTAAAGCAAAAGATTTGGCAACACTCGCTCATCCACAATATCAGCAAACCAAAAAACTCGACCAGGAAGATGTAGCAGCAAAAATAAGTGCTGGGATAGATACCTTAGGAGCAATAAACTAAGTAAAATCAATGTATTTTACTGAAACTCTAGTATTTTACTTTATTTAGTACTATAAAGCCCGCAAAACGAATATTTAAAAAATATGAAGAAATGGTCTGTTAACAGTTGGAGAAATTACGAGGCTAAGCATTTGCCGGAGTATCCAGATGAAAAGAAATTAGAAAAAACTGAGGATCAGTTAAGATCTTATCCACCACTTGTTTTTGCAGGTGAAGCAAGAGATTTAAAAAGAAATCTTGCTAAAGTTTCAGAAGGTAAAGCATTTTTGCTGCAAGGTGGTGATTGTGCAGAAAGTTTTGATGATTTCAATGCAGATTATATAAGAGATACATTTAAAGTATTATTGCAAATGTCAGTTACATTAACTGCTGCAGGTAATTGCCCTGTCGTAAAAGTTGGAAGAATGGCAGGCCAATTTGCAAAACCACGAAGTGCGCCTAAAGAAGAAATAGATGGTGTTGAGTTAGATAGCTATAAGGGTGACATTATAAATGATATGGACTTTACTGAAGATGCGAGAGTTCCTGACCCTGATCGAATGATCAGAGCATACACACAATCAGCTGCAACACTTAATTTATTAAGAGCTTTTGCTAAAGGTGGATTTTCAGATTTGAATAAAGTTCATCAATGGAATATGGGATTTGTAGATGAAAGTTCTCAAGGAAAGAAATTTAGAGAACTAGCGAATAAAATCTCGGACACACTTTCTTTTATGGAAGCTATTGGAATTTCATCAAGAAACACAAAACGTTTAAGAAGCGTTGACTTCTTTACAAGTCACGAAGCTCTATTGCTTCCTTATGAAGAATGTCTCACACGACTTGATAGTACATCAGGTGAAGTTTACGACACATCAGCTCACATGGTTTGGATCGGTGATCGGACCAGACAGCCTGACGGAGCACATGTAGAATTTTGCAGAGGGATTAAAAATCCAATTGGAATAAAATGTGGACCATCTTTAGATCCTGAGGAATTGAAAAAGCTTCTTGATATTCTGAACCCCGAGAATGAGGCTGGAAAAATAACATTAATTTGTCGATTTGGTTCTGAGACTATAAATGAAAAGTTACCAAAGCTTATACAACCTTTTTTAAATTCAGATCACAATTTAGTTTGGTCTTGTGATCCAATGCACGGTAACACCATGAAAGCTAATTCAGGCTTTAAAACAAGGCCATTTGAAAGTGTTCTTAAAGAAGTTGAGACATTTTTTGATATTCACCATCAAATGGGAACATACCCAGGTGGAGTACATTTAGAAATGACAGGTCAAAATGTAACTGAATGTATTGGTGGCGCTCAAGCCATTAAGGATGAAGATCTTTCAGCACGATATCATACCCACTGTGACCCAAGGCTGAATGCCAATCAAGCACTTGAACTTGCATTTTTAATATCTGACAAGCTTAGAGAGTCCCAAGAACCACATAATTCAAAGATTACGATTGCTAAGTAATTGCGACTAAATTATTTAGTTGTAAGATCAGTCAAATGACAGAAAAAACCTCCATATTAATTGTTCAGTCCAACCCACAAGTGGGAAACATTGATAAGAATAAGCAAATTGTGATTGATCATATTGAAAGCAATAAATCTGATCTCATAATTTTCTCCGAATTGATGCTCACAGGTTACCCACCAGAAGATTTGGTTTTAAAACCAGCTTTTATGGAAAAAGTTAATAATGCAATTTCAGATATTTTGAATTGTTCAAAAAATAGTAATTCAACAATAATCATAGGCACTCCTTTTTTGGAAGAGAGCAAACTGTTCAATACAGCTCTAGTAATTCAAAAGGGTAAGATCTTACATAAACATCATAAAATGGCTTTGCCAAACTATGGAGTATTTGATGAAAAAAGAATTTTCTCAAATGGAGAGCAAGTCAGCATAATCGAATTCAATGGAATTAAATTGGGTCTCTTTATTTGTGAGGACATATGGGTGAACGATACAATTGTTGAGATTGATAAAAATGAAATTGATTTGGCGGTATCATTAAATGCATCCCCATTTGATATAAATAAAATTGAGGAAAGAGAAAAAAAAGCACTTGGTTTTGCAAATTCTATTGATGCTCCTTTGATTTATGTAAATCAGGTTGGAGGTCAAGATGAGATCGTTTTTGACGGATCTTCCTTCTTATGTGATCAAAAAAAGGTAATTTCTAAATTTAAATACTGCGTTGAAGAAAGCAGGGAATATACATTCAACCTCAATACTAAGACTTTTGATATTGAAGAAGAGGCACCTCTCAGTAGTGACAAGCACGATATTGTCTATTCCAATCTTATGCTTGGACTAAGAGACTATGTTGAAAAAAATAAATTTCCAGGAGTTGTTATTGGCATTTCAGGAGGCATAGATAGTGCATTTAGCGCGGTTGTCGCAACCGATGCACTAGGACCTGAAAGAGTAAAAGGTATTTTAATGCCATCTCAGTTTACAAGCGAGGAAAGTAATGAGGATGCAAATCAGCTAGGCAAAAAATTAGGTATCGAGTTAATAAGTGTTTCTATAAAAGATATCGTGAATTCATACGATAGTACTCTTTCAAATTTATTCGCGGGTAAAGAAAAAGATATTACTGAAGAAAATATTCAATCAAGAACCAGAGGTGCAATATTGATGGCCTATTCAAACAAGTTTGGCCATATGGTAGTTACTAATGGTAATAAATCAGAAGTCTCAGTTGGATATTCAACTTTATATGGAGATATGTGTGGGGGGTTTTCAGTAGTCAAGGATATTTATAAATCTGATTTATATAAACTTTCCGAATGGAGAAACAAAAATCTTCCATCATTTTCAGCAATTAAAGCAAAGGAAGTTATTCCTAAAAATATTATTACAAAAGAGCCCACTGCTGAACTTAAAGAGGATCAGAAAGATAGTGATTCCCTTCCGCCATATGATGTCTTGGATAAAATTTTGTACTTACTTGTTGAAAAAGAAAGTTCAATTAACGAGATTATTTCTAAAGGTTATGAGCCAAGCTTGGTTACAAAAGTTCAGAATTTGCTTTATAATTCTGAATATAAAAGACGACAAGCTGCTCCGGGTGTAAAAATTTCAGAGAGAAATTTTGGGTATGACAGACGATACCCAATAACAAATGCATTCAGAGATAAGGAAAAATAGATGACAACGATAACAAGATTTGCACCTAGTCCAACAGGATTATTGCACTTGGGTAATATCAGAACAGCCCTCATAAATTGGTTATATGCTAAAAATAGTGGTGGAAAATTCATTCTTCGAATTGATGATACCGATCAAGAGAGGTCAAAAGATGAATACATTTCTCAAATAAAAAATGATTTGGAGTGGCTGGGAATTGACTACGACGAGACTTTTAATCAGTCTTCTAGATTTGAAAGATATAAAGAGCAATTCGAAAAATTAAAATCTGATGGCAGGATATATGCTTGCTATGAAACTCCTGAAGAACTTGAGAGAAAAAGAAAGCTTCAGATGGCTGCCGGTGGAAAGCAAGTGTATGACCGTTCTGCATTAAAATTAACGGAGCAACAAATTAAAGATTATGAGAATGATGGAAGAAAACCCCATTGGCGATTTCTTCTTCAAACAGAACGCATGAAATGGAATGATTTATTAAAGGGTGAAATTGATATTGATTTAACAAGCTTATCAGATCCTGTTTTATTTCGAGAAGATGGTGTTCCACTTTATACATTCAGTTCAGCTGTAGATGATGTTGATTACAACATTACGAATGTAATTAGAGGGGATGATCACACTAGTAATACCGCTGTACAAATTGAAATCATAAATGCATTGGATGAAAATAAAATTTCATTTGCACATCATGCCCTTTTAAAGGCATCTACAGGAGACAAACTATCAAAAAGAGACAATGTAATATCAATCGATAGTTTCAGAAAAGATAATATTGAGCCCATCTCAATTCTCAGCTTACTAGCAACGATTGGAACTTCAAATTCAATTGAACTAAAGAGTGGGATAAAACAAATCATTGACGAATTTAAACTTGAGACAATTTCAACATCACCAGGACGTATTGAAATTGACGTCCTAAAGGCGCTTAACAAAAAACAAGTCCAAAAATTTGATTATGAGGAAATTCAATCAAGACTTACTGAGATTGATGAAAATGTTGATAAAAAGTTTTGGGACACCATAAAAGGTAATTTGGAAACTGTTGAAGAAATATCTTCTTGGACTGACATTGTATTTAACAGCAAGCCTACCGAGTCTGATGATAAAGATTACATAAAATTAGCATTGGAGTTAATGCCGGAGGAACCGTGGGATGATGATACTTGGACCACATGGACGAATGCCATAAAAGAAAAAACAGGACGCAAAGGCAAAGAATTGTTTCTTCCATTGCGAGTAGCATTCACAGGACTGACACATGGTCCAGAAATGAAGCTTCTCATACAACTAATTGGCAGAGACAAAATTGTTGAGAGGATACAGACTTAAATGGACTTAATGCTTTACGACACATTTACCAATTCAAAAAAGAAGTTTGAACCAATTGATCCAAATAATGTGCGAATGTACGTTTGTGGGCCAACTGTATACGATTATGCGCATGTAGGCAATGCTCGACCAGTTATAGTGTTTGATATTTTATTTCGATTACTCCAAAAAATTTATGGCTGTGAAAATGTAACTTATGTAAGAAATATCACTGACGTTGATGATAAAATCATACACGCAGCAAATGATCAAAATGAAGACATTGGAATGCTTACAGAAAAGACAATTAATTATTTTCATGACGATACGAAATATATTGGTGCTTTAAAACCTACATTTGAGCCAAGAGCAACCGAACATATACCTGAGATGATCGAGTTGATAGAAAAACTCATATCAAAAGAGTTTGCATATGTAGCGGATGGTAATGTTCTTTTTTCTTCAAATAAATTTAAAGAATATGGAAAACTCTCTGGTAAGAATTTAGATGAAATGGTTGCTGGTTCACGCGTAGGTGTAGAAAGTTATAAAAAAGAAGAGTCTGACTTTGTATTATGGAAACCTTCTAAAGAAGATGAGCCCAGTTGGAAAAGTCCATGGGGAGATGGGAGACCTGGCTGGCACATTGAATGTTCTGCAATGAGTGAAAAGCTTTTGGGGGAAAATTTTGATATTCATGGTGGAGGCCAAGATTTAATATTTCCACATCATGAGAATGAAATTGCTCAAAGTGAGTGTGCAAATAATAACAAATTTGCAAATTATTGGGTTCACAATGGCTTTGTTACTGTTGAGGGTAATAAAATGTCAAAGTCTGATGGTAATTTTGTAACTGTAAATGAGTTAAAAGACAGTTTCCAAGGAGAAGTTATTAGGCTTACCATGATATCAACTCACTACAGACAACCTCTGAATTGGACCAAGGATAACCTCAATGAAAGTAAAAAAACATTAGATAAATGGTACACATTTTTAAGCAATTTTAATGATGATGAATTAAAAGATGTAAATAATGATAATGAAATTATGGAAACATTATTGGATGATATGAATACACCTAAAGCTATTAGCGTGCTTCATCAAAAATTTAAAGACTGCCAATCAGGGGATAAAGGCTTAGTAAGCAATTTTTTATATTCAGCAAATATGCTTGGACTTTTAAATGAAAAGCCATCTGAATGGCTTTCCTGGAAAAAGGAAAATTTAAATATTAATACCGCTCAAGTTGAGTTGCTTATTGCTCAAAGAAATGAGGCGCGATCAAACAAGAACTTTGATGATGCTGATAGGATCCGAGATGAATTAGACAAAATGGGAGTCATACTTGAAGATCAAGGTGGCGAAACAACTTGGAAAGTTAAGTAAGTGAAAGAAAAGTTATACATATTTGATACGACTCTTAGAGACGGAGCTCAAACTTACGGTGTTGATTTTAATGTTGACGAAAAAAAACTTCTCGCAAAAAAATTAGATGAGCTTGGTGTTGACTATATTGAGGGTGGATGGCCAGGCGCAAACTCAACTGATACTAAGTTTTTTAATGAAGATTTAAAATTCAAAAACTCAATGTTTACTGCATTTGGCATGACTAAAAAATCTGGTCGCAGCGCAGAAAATGATCCTGGTTTGGCTGCAATGATAAATATTAATGCGCCTTCAGCATGTGTTGTTGGAAAATCTTGGGATTTCCATGTTGATCTTGCACTGGGAATTACTAATGAGGAAAATTTAGAAAATATTGGAGAGTCAGTAAAATTTTTAGCAAAAACGAAAAAAGAAGTACATTTCGATGCAGAACATTTTTTTGATGGTTACAAATCTAATCCAAACTATGCAATTGAATGTCTTAAAGCTGCAAAGTCAAATGGTGCACGGTGGCTTGTTCTTTGTGATACGAATGGAGGAACTCTTCCGCATGAAGTTGAAGATATCGTATCAAAAGTTTCTAAAGAAATTTCAGGAGATCATCTTGGAATTCATGCACATAATGATACAGGTAATGCAGTCGCCAATACTCTTGCAGCTGTAAGAGCAGGTGCAAGACAGGTTCAAGGCACGATAAATGGTTTAGGTGAAAGATGTGGAAATGCTAATCTAATTTCACTTTTGCCAACATTTGCTTTTAAAAATGAATTTGAAAACAAATTTGACTTATCAATTAATAAACAACAACTTAATCTTTTAACTGAGCTTTCAAGGCTCCTTGATGAAATCTTAAATAGAGTCCCAAATCGAACAGCACCTTACGTTGGCTCTTCTGCTTTTGCACATAAGGGTGGATTACATGTTTCTGCGGTCAATAAAGATCCAAAGACTTACGAACACATCAATCCTGAACTTGTGGGCAATCAAAGGCAAATTATCATTTCTGAACAATCAGGAAAATCTAATATTTTATCAAAGTTAAAATCAGCAGGAATAGAAGTTAATGAAGACGATAAGACAATTCAAAAAATCTTAGATCGAGTAAAAGAAAGAGAATTTAATGGATACTCTTACGATGGTGCCGATGCTTCTTTTGAAATTCTTGTTAATAAAGTACTTGGCAAAATGCCAGAGTATTTTGAAGTAATCAGTTTTAATGTGAATGTACAAAATTCAGGTGAAGAGGGGCAGACCATGTCTGAAGCCTCTGTGAAATTAAAAATTGATAATGATGAAATTATTGGTACCGGTAAAGGAGTTGGTCCAGTCAATGCATTGGATAATGCTCTTCGAAATAATTTTAAGACTAGCCGTTATGCTGAGTACATAAACGATTTATCATTAATTGATTATAAGGTTCGAATTCTCAATACGGGTACCGATGCGATAACTAGAGTTTCAATTGAAAGTTCTGATGCAAATAAGAAAAGTTGGTACACAATAGGTGTTTCAGAAAATATTATTGAAGCATCTTTTAGAGCACTAATTGATAGTGTTGAATTTAAATTAATGAAAGAACAAGTAAAAGTTTAAATTCAAATGAATTTTGATAAAATTTCAATTATTCTTGTTGATACTCAATTACCTGAAAATGTCGGTCTTGTTGCACGCTCTATGTACAATTTTGGTTTCACTAATTTAAAACTGGTATCACCTAAACTCGAATGGCCATCAGAAAAAGCACTTGCTGTAGCTGTAGATGCTAAGAACATAGTTGAAAATATCAAAGTATACAGCTCTCTTCGAGAGGCATTGAGTGACTCCAATTATTCAATTGGTTACACAGCACGTTTAAGAGATATGAGTAAACAATTTAGTGACAATTCTAAAATTATCAGTGAAATAAAAGATCAAAAAATTAATGATAGTATCGGTGTTGTTTTTGGTGGCGAAGCTTCAGGACTTACAAACGACCATTTGTCACTTATAACAAAATGTGTGACTATTGATACGCATGAAAATTTTTCATCTCTTAATTTATCTCATGCAGTCAATGTATTTTGTTATTCATTATTTTCTCAAGTATTTAAAACGGAGCAGTTAGTTGATAAGAATTCTGAGCCTCATGGAAGTCAGAATGACCTAATGTATTTTTTTGATCATTTAGAAGAAGAGCTTGAGTCTAGAGGTTTTTTTCAACCTGAAGAAAAAATGCCAAAAATGAAGCAAAACCTAAGAAATATCTTTCATCGTGCTGATCTCAGTGAACGTGAGATAGCAACACTTAGAGGGGTTGTGACAGTGCTTACAGAATATAGAAAAACTAAGGAAATTTAGCTTTCAGGTTTGACATTGGCGAGGAAACCAGTATAAACCACGGATCATCAAATATGACAAAAAGAGTTGCACAAAAACATAAAATAGACAGACGTCTGAGTGTTAACCTATGGGGCAGACCAAAAAGCCCATTCAACCTAAGAAAATACAGACCCGGACAGCATGGACAAAAGCATACAGGCAAATTGTCTGATTATGGTGTTCAGTTAAATGCTAAGCAAAAGCTAAAAGGTTATTATGGAAACCTCAACGAAAGACAATTCCGTAATTGTTATAAAGAGGCTATTAGACAAAAAGGTGACTCAGGTGAAAACTTAATTGCTATTTTAGAACGCAGACTTGATACTATTGTTTATCGATCAAAGTTTGTACCAACTGTATTTGCTGCTAGACAATTTATTAATCATGGGCATGTCAAAGTTAATGGAAAAAGAGTTAATATTGCAAGCTGTCTTCTTAAAGAAGGTGATGTTGTCGAAGTCAAAGATAAATCTAAAGAGATGGCATTAGTAGTTGAGTCAATGAAAAGCCAGGAAAGAGACATCCCAGGATACATTACAGTTGATGAAAAAAAATGTTCTTCAACTTTTGTAAGGACACCTCGGTTTGCTGAAGTTCCATATGCAACTCAAATGGATCCGAAACTAGTTATCGAGTATTATTCTCGATAATATTAAAATGAGTGCATCGCACTGGTTTTCCAAATCTTATACTGAAGCTAAGAAACGATTTCACGAATCTGTTAATCAACTAGAGTCACTGGGTCATCAAGTTCAACGTGATAGCTTGTCATTAAATTTAGTAGGTCCTGATGGAGAGGATCTCACAATAGATATCGCAGTTCTTGGATCTTTAACAAGTAATAAATTATTGTTATATACCTCTGGTATACACGGCGTTGAGGGTTTTGCCGGTTCAGCTATACAACTTTCAGTCATTGATATGTTAAAAAATCAAAAGCTAATTGAGGATTATTGCATAATCTTCGTACATATCATTAATCCTTTTGGTATGGCTTGGCATCGAAGAGTCAATGAAAACAATGTAGATATGAATAGAAATTTTATTAACACGCATAGCGGTGAGCCCGATGGCTACAAAAAAATAGATAAATTTTTGAATCCAAACACAATACCAAAAAAATTTGAATTATCCTTTTATATAGATGGAATAAAATTAATTTTGAAATATGGTTTCACTAATTTTAAGCAATGGTTTGCTCAAGGTCAGTACACAAGGCCATCCAGCCTGCAGTATGGAGGTGATAAACTCCAAAAAGGTCCTAAATTATTAATTGATTGGTTAAGAAATAACTTAAAAGAAACGCAAATGATATTTGGTATCGATTTACACACTGGTCTTGGTAAGTCTGGTTACGATACTATTTTAATTTCAGACCAAATTGGTGAAGCTGATTATGATTTGCTGCAAAATTTATACGGAAGTCATATAGCACCGTTGGATCCAAATAAAGGGGTGGGCTATCACGTAACAGGCGACATTCACTCTGGAATTTCAGCTGAATTTCCATCTATTAAGTGGCTTACAATTACACAAGAATTTGGAACTTATGGACCTGTAACAGTTTTTAAAAATTTAAGAGCTGAAAATAGGTGGACACAAAATAATAAACTCAATGATCCGATAGATATTATGAAACATTGGAGTAGAAATAATTTATTACGTACATTTAATCCAGACAGTAGGAAATGGCATGAAAGTTTAATTGTGCGAGGAAAGATTGTATTTAATAGAGCAGTCGAATATCTTATTTCAATAGACTAATCGTGCGTAATACCTTTTGTATCAAAAACTGATGCTAACTCCCCACTTTTATGCATGTCTAAAATAATATCGCATCCTCCAATAAACTCTCCCTTAATATAAAGTTGTGGAATTGTAGGCCAGTTAGTGAAATCTTTAATACCTTGTCTTAGTTCGTCACTTTCCAAAATATTTACATCTTTATAATTTACGTTCATAAAAGAAAGAGTATTTACAACAGCATTCGAAAAACCGCATTGGGGCTGGTCCTTTGTCCCTTTCATAAAGAGAACTACATCGTTTTGATCAACAATGTTTTTTATTTCATCTTGCACATTATCAGTCATGATTGAAGAATTAACTGCTTTTTATAATTATTCAATAATAATTTTAAGCCCTTTAGGTCAAAATTCATTGAACCATTTTGTATGGTGGTCAATTAAGCTTGATAATTCAACCTCTCCGATTGAATTGATTGAGATAGATGTTCCTCCAATTTCTCCAATTCTTTCTATTTTGACAGCACTCTTGCTTGCGTCAACTTCTAGTTGTTCAAGTTTATTTTGTGAGACCTCAACCAGGTACCTAGCTTGATCCTCTCCAAAAAAGAATCCGTGCAGAAAATCTTTTGTTATATCAATTTTTATACCTTGCTTACCTGAGATGCACATTTCAGCAATTGCTACAAGAACACCACCTTCACCAACATCATGAACAGATTTTAGTAATTTCTTAGCAATGCAATCTAGAATGAATTTTCCATTTTTTAATTCATCATCCAAATTAATTGACGGGGTACCGCCGTCTTCTCTACTTTGTATGATTGAGAGATAATGACTATTGCCTAAATGATTGTTGCTTTCCCCAATGAGGTATAAAACATTACCCTCATTTTTAAGATCTATTGTCATTGTATTAGATAAATCTCTAATTAGTCCAACTCCACCAATAGCGGGAGTAGGATAAATCCCTTCACCGTTAGTTTCATTATAGAGTGATACATTTCCTGAAATGACAGGGTAATTAAGCTTACTGCAAGCATCTCCCATGCCACGAATGCATTCTACAAATTGTCCCATGATTTCTGGCTTTTCAGGATTTCCAAAATTCATACAATCTGTAATTGCAATTGGCTCAGCTCCGGATGCAACAATATTACGCCAATTTTCAACAACCGCATGCTTTCCTCCTTCATAGGAATTGTGTCTGCAGTAGGTGGGTGAACAGTCTGTACTGATCGCTATTCCTTTGTTGGTTCCATGCACTCTGACAACAGCTGCATCAGAACCAGGTCGCACAACTGTATCTGCCATAACCATGTGATCATATTGTTCCCATATCCATTTTCTGCTGCATAAATTTGGATGACTGATCATTTTTAATAAATCGCTTAAGATTTCTTTATCTTCAAAATCCTTACTTTCGAAACTAATTAGGGGAGAAGGGTCATTGACAATATAATCTCGCTGATACTCTGGCGCATCCTCTACCAAAATATTAATTGGTATACTTGCCTGCTCTTCACCATCCATATGCAATATTAATTTTTTTGTATCTGTAACTTCACCAATCACTTCAAATTCAAGATCCCATTTTTTAAAAATGCTTCGGGCAAGTTCCTCTTTTTTGGGCTGAATAACCATTAGCATTCTTTCCTGACTTTCTGAAAGCATGAGCTCGTAGGCAGTCATGTTAGCCGCTCGCATAGGAACCTTAGATAAATTTATATCAATCCCTACATTTCCTTTGGATGCCATCTCAATTGATGACGAAGTTAAACCTGCAGCCCCCATATCTTGAATTGCTATAATTGCATCCTCTTTCATGAGTTCTAGACAAGCCTCAAGTAATAGTTTTTCAGTAAAAGGGTCGCCTACTTGAACAGTGGGTTTTTTTTCTTCAGAGTCATCATCAAATTCAGCTGATGCCATTGTTGCACCATGAATACCATCTCTGCCTGTTTTTGAACCAACATACACTACTGGATTTCCTATTCCTGCAGCCGCTGAATAGAAAATTTTATCTTTTTTTGCGATACCAACTGTCATAGCATTAACCAATATATTGCCGTTATACGATGGATGAAAATTTACTTCACCTCCAACAGTTGGAATTCCAATACAATTTCCGTAACCACCAATACCACCGACAACACCTGAGACTAAATGCTTTGTTTTTGGATGATTGGGATCTCCAAATCGAAGTGCATTCATGTTTGCTACAGGTCTTGCGCCCATAGTAAATACATCTCTCAAAATACCCCCTACACCAGTTGCAGCTCCTTGGTAAGGCTCTAGAAACGAAGGATGATTATGACTTTCCATTTTGAAAACCGCAACATCTCCATCGTCGATGTCAATAACACCCGCGTTTTCACCTGGTCCTTGAATAACTCGTTCCCCTGAGGTTGGTAATTTTTTTAGCCAATATTTAGACGATTTATAGGAGCAATGTTCATTCCACATTGCACTAAATATTCCAAGTTCAGTAAGATTGGGTTCACGCCCAAGTCCCTCAACAATTTTTTCAAACTCGTCAAGTTTAAGACCGTGACTTTCTACAAGTGATTTTTCTGTATCAAAATGCCAATTGGATGAAGTCATTAACTTAGAAGACTTTCAAAAATATTTCTTCCATCATCACACCCATGAATGCTTTCAGCTGCTCTTTCGGGGTGGGGCATCATACCTAGTACATTTTTGCTTTTGTTGAACACCCCGGCAATATTATTTATTGATCCATTTGGATTTGAATGGGCATTGATATCTCCATTTTCGTCACAGTATTGGAAGGCAATTTGATCGTTATCTTCTATTTCTTTTATCTGGTTGCTGTTAGCAAAATAATTTCCCTCGTTGTGAGCTATTGGCATTTTCGAAATAGTGGATTTATTAGTAAATATGGTTTTCGTATTTGTTGGTTTAATTATTATGTCGCGACATATAAAACTTAAACTACTATTTCTCATTAGTGCACCTTGAAGAAGACCACTTTCAATTAGAATTTGAAATCCATTACAAATTCCCATTACTGGCACACCTTTATTTGCATTTTCAATCACACTTTTCATGATAGGCGACGTTGATGCCATCGCGCCACATCGTAAGTAATCACCATAAGAAAACCCACCTGGAACAACAATCAAATCTGATTGATTTATTGTCGAGTCTTTATGCCAAACCATTTCAGGCGAAGAGCCAATAATATTTTGAATTGCAACAGCTACATCTCTGTCGCAGTTCGAACCTGGGAAAACAATTACATGTGTCTTCATTTAATTTTCAATTTCTACTGAGTAGTCTTCAATAACTAAGTTAGCCAATAGTTTCTCACACATATCATTACACTGCTTCTCCGCTTCCTCTTTATTGTTACTGTTGATTTCAAGTTCTATGAATTTTCCCTGTCTGACATCATTAACGTTGTCGAATCCAAGAGATTTCAGTGAATTTGCAATGACTGAGCCTTGAGGATCAAGTACATCTTTTTTTAATGTGATATGAATTTTGGCTAGCATTAGACTTTAATGCACGATTCCTAATCTTGAGGCAACCTCCTCATATGCACTTAATAAACTGCCGAGGTTTCTTCTGAACACATCCTTATCAAGTTTCTTATTAGTTTTTTTATCCCATAATCGACAAGAATCAGGACTTATTTCATCAGCTAATACAATTTTTTTGGGGTTCGATGAGAGTCTACCGAATTCAATTTTGAAATCTACAAGTATGATATTCTTTTTAAAAAAAAGATTTCTTAAGTGCTTATTAATTTGAAGAGACATTTTATCTATTTTTTTCAGCTCAGAGTTTGTGGCCCAGCCAAAAGTGATAAGGTGGTCTCTTGAAATCATTGGGTCATCCAAACTGTCTTCTTTGTAATAATATTCTAGTAAAGGTTTTTTAAGCTTTAATCCTTCTTTAATACCTAATTTTTTTGCAATAGAACCAGCTGTTATATTTCTTACAACAAATTCAATCGGAATAATTTCACATTTTTTTATAAGTTGCTCACGGTCATTCAGCTTTTCTTCAAAATGTGTTGGGATGCGTTTTGACTTAAGATACTGCATTATGTGTGCAGAAATATGATTGTTAAGTACGCCTTTGCCTTTAAAAATTTTATGTTTCTTTTTATTATAGGCTGTAGCATCATCTTTAAAAATTTGAATGAGTGTGTTTTTTTTAGGCCCTTTAATAATTTTTTTAGCCTTACCTTCATATAAAGTTTTGGATGATCTCATTGCAGGTAATAAAAATATTTGTTAAGATAAGTGCTTAAATTAAATTAAATTCATTCAAAAGTACAAAAAATCATGAAAAAACTTGATGAGAGAAAAAAAGGTTTCGAGGGTAAGTTTGCTCGTGACCAGGAACTAGAGTTTAAAATATTAGCCCGTAGAAATAAGTATTTAGGTGTGTGGGCAGCTGAAAAATTAGGCATATCAGGCCCGGCTGTTGAAGAATATTTTGCAGAGGTTGTAAAATCAGATCTTGAAGAAGACGGGGATATGGATGTTTTCAGAAAGGTTAGAAAGGACTTTGACGATAAAGGTATTACAATTTCAGACGACGAATTAAGACAAAGTATGGATCAATTTTTACTTCAAGCAAAAGAAGAAATTATTGGTAAAGACAACATATAAGAGTTTTTTATGAAGTATCAGTTTGCCCAAAAAAAGAAAAAGTCGGTAAAGAAGAAAGTAACCAAAAAAAAGAAGCAATTTACTAAAAAAAGGATTGTTAAGAAATCAACAAAGAAAAAATCAGTTAATAAAAAGAAAGCTTCTTTAGTGGATATGATTGATCGTTCTAATTATGTCGTATTTTACTATGCAGGTGCCTATGCGCTGATTTTTGGTTTATTTGCAGTCGCAATTTACTATTCAAATTAAATTACTTAAAAACTTTTTTGAAAATATAGTCAGTTCTGCGAGCGGCGTGTTTTAAATCTAAAATTTTTGATATCTCTTTTTTGCTTAGGTATTTTTTTAATTCTTTATCTTTGTTAAGTATTACCTCAAAATCTGTATTCGTTTTCCATACTTTCATTGCATTACGTTGAACTATCTTGTATGCATTTTCTCGCGATAAACCTTTTTGTGTCATTGCGAGCATTAAACCTTCTGACATTGGCAGTTTTTTTAATCTATCTAAATTAGTTTTCATATTTTTAGAATATACAACAAGATTTGATATCACATTATTCATTCGTGAAAGTGCAAAGTCGATTATAATATTAGCATCTGGTGCCATTATTCTCTCTACACTTGAATGCGATATGTCTCTTTCATGCCAAAGAGTAATATTTTCTAAAGCAGGAACCGTATAACCTCTAATCAGTCTTGCCAGTCCAGTTAAATTCTCAGTCAGAACTGGATTTCTTTTGTGAGGCATTGCTGATGACCCTTTTTGTCCTTTTGAAAAAAATTCTTCAACTTCTAAAACCTCAGTTCTTTGTAAATGTCTTATCTCAGTAGCTAAACGTTCAATCGAACTTGCAATTACTGCAAGAGTATTAAAATATACTGCGTGACGATCTCTTGGAATTATTTGAGTTGAAATCGTCTCTGCTTTCATGCCCAACTTTTTTGCGACGTACTGTTCAACACGTGGATCAATATTTGCATAATTGCCGACTGCACCTGAAATCGCGCATATATTTATTTCTTCGATTGCTTTTAGAAAACGCTTATGGTTCCTTTGAAATTCTGCATAAAATGATGCCATTTTAACTCCAAAAGTTGTGGGTTCCGCATGAATCCCATGACTTCTTCCAATGCAAGGTGTGTTCTTATGTTTTATTGCAATTTTTTTTAATGATTTTAGTAAATTTAGTAGTTCCTTCCCAATAATGACTGAGGACTGTTTTAGTTGAACATTAAAAGCCGTATCTAAAATATCTGAAGAAGTTAGACCTTGGTGAAGAAACCTTGCAGGTGGACCTGTGTATTCAGAAATTGTTGTCAAAAAAGCAATTACATCGTGTTTCACTTTTTTTTCAATTTGATCAATTCTCTTTTCATTAATCTTTGCTTTTGATCTAATTTTTTTACTTGTTCCCTTAGGAACAGTTCCTAATTTCTCCATGGCTTCACAAGCGTAGAGCTCAATATCAAGCCATATTTTAAATTTAGATTTAGAGCTCCAAACGTCAGTCATCTCGGCTCTAGAATAACGAGGGATCATATAAGTATGTTTTTAATCTTTAATTTACGGTTTATCAAGCCCAGCGGGTGATTTTGTAAAAATTTCTACACCATCGTTGGTAATGCCAATACTATGCTCAAATTGTGCTGACAAACTTTTATCTTTTGTAACAGCCGTCCAACCATCGCCTAACATTCTAACATCATATTTTCCAAAATTTATCATCGGTTCCACTGTAAAAAACATGCCTGGTTCAATTCTTTCACCTTTACCTTTATCCCCGTAGTGAAGAATGTTTGGAAACTCATGAAAAACTTTTCCTAGTCCATGACCACAAAAATCACGAACAACACTATAATTTTGTTTTTCAGCATACGTTTGAATTGCACTACCAATATCACCTAATGTTGCATCAGGTTGAGCAGCATTGATGCCTTCATGCATTGCATGAAAAGTGCAATCAATTAATTTTTGTGCTTTGGCATTTATTTTTCCAACAGGAAACATGCGGCTTGTATCGCCATGCCAGCCATCAACAATCACTGTTACATCTATATTAATAATATCTCCATTTTCTAAAATTCTTGATGAAGGAATTCCATGACATATTACGTGATTAATTGAAGTACAAACTGATTTAGGATAACCCTTATAAAATAAAGGGGCAATAAGACCTCCATGACGGACTATATAATCAAATGCAATATTATCTAACTCTTCAGTGGAAACACCTGGTTTTACTTTTTCAACAAGTAGATCCAATGTAGATGCTGCAAGATTACCTGCTTTTCGCATCCCTTCAAAATCATCAGAACTATGAATAGTGTTATTCAATTTAATATCTTTATTTTTTTATTAACACTTATACCATTTCTGTTAAAAGAACAGTCATAACATAAAGGCTCAACACCCATTTTTTTAACCTTTTTAAAAGTATCTGCATATTTAGTATCAATATCTGCAGCGATCTTAAACTTACTGCAATCATCTCTTTGGACTAAGAAAAGCATGACTGCTCTTACAGATTTGGTTGGAAGAGTGGATAGCTCTATTAAATGTTTTAACCCTCTCTCGGTGATCGCATCAGGAAATTCTGCAATTGATTTGTCTCTCGATAAAGTAACATTTTTAACTTCTACGTATATTTCTTCTTTTTTTGTTTGAACTAAGAAGTCAATTCTAGAATTTTGTCCGTACTTAACTTCTCTTTTAAATGATACAATGTTTCCTAGCTCTGAAATTTTTCCATTGCTTATTGCTTCCTCAACAATTCGATTAGCTCGATGAGTATTTACTCCAACCATTGCCCCGTTTGATTGAATAGCTTCTAAAGTAAATTTTAGTTTTCGGTTAGGATCATCTGCTTCTGTTAAATAGACCAAATTATCTTTTTCAAGCAGTCCCATCATAGATCCTGTATTAGGACAATGAGCTGTGACAATTTTTTTACTATCAAGTTGAACATCTGCAAAAAATCTCTTATATCTTTTTATGAATTTACCAGTGAGGAAATTTTTCGAATTTTTTGACATAAGCTTATGAAAGCATCATTAATTATTATAGGTAATGAAATTTTATCAGGTCGTACACAAGATAAGAATCTATCATATCTTGCAAATTGGTTGAATGAAATAGGTATTCAATTAACAGAAGTCAGGGTAATTCGTGACGAAGAGGATGTAATTGTTGAGACAGTTAACTATTTAAGAAAAACTTATGACTATGTGTTTACCACTGGTGGTATTGGACCAACACACGACGACATTACTTCAGAGTCAATTGCTAAAGCATTTTCTGTTGATTTGGAAATAAATCAGGGAGCGCTCTCAATATTAAAAGAGTATTATAAAGATGGAGAGCTCACAGAAGCTCGAATGAAGATGACTAAGATGCCTGTTGGCTCAGAGCTCATTGAAAATCCAGTCAGTAGAGCGCCTGGGTTTAAAATGGACAATGTATTTGTTTTGGCAGGTATACCAGGAATTATGCAAGGTATGTTGGAAGGGGCTCGTCAATTCCTCAAGAAAGGGGACGTAGTAAAATCTAAATCAGTTGATATTTTTACCCCTGAAAGCAATGTGGCTGAGATACTTACTAACCTTCAGGCAAAATATAGCTCTGTTGAAATAGGCAGTTATCCATTTAGCAAGGAAAATAGATTTGGAACATCAATTGTTATGCGTTCAACGAGCGATGGTCAGCTGTCAAAATGCGATGCAGAATTAAAGGGATTAGTTAAAAATTATGATACAAAGTATTAATAATTTTTATCCACAAATCCCTAAATAATTGATTTAATTGATTATTATTATTTTTTTAATATTTACTTAAGAAGGATTCTCAATAATAATTGCCTAATTTTATAAAATTAAGGGGAAAATAAACATGAAAGTATTAATGCTAAATCCCGGAGATCACGTTGCGATTTCGTTTTGGTTGATCTCTATGGCCATGGTTGCCGCTACTGCTTTCTTCTTTCTTGAAAGAGATCGTGTAGCAGCTAAATGGAAAACGTCCCTTACAGTAGCTGGTTTGGTTACTGGTATTGCGGCGTGGCACTACTTCTACATGAGAGGCGTATGGGTTGCTACTGGTGACTCACCAACAGTCCTTCGTTACATTGACTGGCTGATTACTGTGCCTCTACAAATCGTAGAATTCTATGTAATTCTTGCAGCTATGACTGCTGTTGCTTCAAGCCTTTTCTGGAGACTATTAATTGCATCAATAATTATGCTTGTCTTCGGTTACATGGGTGAAACTGGAGCGATGAATGTAACTCTAGCCTTCGTAATAGGTATGGCTGGATGGTTATATATCATCTACGAGGTTTTTGCAGGTGAAGCAAGCAAGGCAAGTGCTGGTAGTGGAAACGCTGCTGGTCAGACCGCA
This sequence comes from uncultured Pelagibacteraceae bacterium, assembly GCA_902526005.1. Lineage (GTDB taxonomy): Bacteria > Pseudomonadota > Alphaproteobacteria > Pelagibacterales > AG-422-B15 > CACNXQ01. Next base: position 98,060 of record CABZIW010000002.1, on the reverse strand, counting down.
TTTAACGCATTGAGATTAATTGTTACAGTAGGATGGGCAATTTATCCAATTGGTTATGCTGTAGGTTACTTCGGTGGCGGCGTTGACGCTGGTTCATTGAACTTAATCTATAACCTTGCAGACTTTGTTAATAAAATTGCATTTGGTATGGCTATTTATGTAGCTGCAGTATCAGACAGCAACTAATTATCTGCAAAGTAAATAATAAAGAAGGGGCCTTCGGGCCCCTTTTTTTTATCCATTGTTAAAGTTCTGGAACTTAATTACACATAGAGTTATAAATTATTGTATTGGCCTCATGGCGGAATTGGTAGACGCAAAGGACTTAAAATCCTTTGGGATTTATTCCCGTCCCGGTTCGAGTCCGGGTGAGGCCACCAAATGTTTAGATAATTTTTATCAGTGCTATTACGTTTATTTTTGGATATAATGATATTTTATGAGAAATTTTAAGACCCATATTTGCTCAATCTTTGTTATCTTTTTATTTATAGGTATTTCAAGTGCCTCTAATTTAGAAAATAGAGTTACTTCATATTTTAATGGTCTAGCTAATAGCTTAGGTACAAGTGTCTCTTCATTATTAGAAGAAAATAGTAGAGTGAAGTATCTTGATTTAAATTTGGGTGTACAGGAACATTTTAAGCCAACAATCTCACTTACTAATGTAAACATGATTTCTGAGTATGGTAATAGCGCAATATTTAATCAGAACTCTCTAAACCTTCATAACAATGACCAAACAATTAACCTGGGGATTGGACATAGAACTCTCCTCAATGATGAAAAAGTTATATTTGGATTAAATTTATTTTTTGATTATGCATTTGATGACTCACATCAGAGAAATGGAGCAGGCCTTGAGGTAATAAGTAGTGTTTTTGATTTGAGATCTAATATTTATGATGCCACATCAGGTATCGAAACAGTTTCTACAGGTAAAGATGAAGAGGCAATGGACGGATGGGATATGCGACTTGATTATCATTTACCTATTAAAGCAAACGCGAGATTATTTGCAGGATTATTTGAATTTGAAAATGGAGCTGGTTCCTATGAATTAGAAGGAGAGAAGTACGGTCTTAATCTAATTGGTAACAACCTCGATTTAGAAATTGGATATATCGATGACAATAAAACAGGTGATGGTACATTTGCTAATATAAGCTATGTTGTGCCTCTAAGTGGTTATAGTTCTTTTAAAAATAACTCCTCTAACTATTTTGAGTATACATCCGTTGCTGAAAGATTGTATGAACCAGTTAAACGTGAAAATAAGATTAGAGTTGTCTCTACAACACTAAATGTTAAAGCAAGTGGGTTTTAAATAATGAAATTCAAAGTAATAATCAAAATATATACTTTTTTATTTTTAATTTTTGCTCCTATGTCGAGCTTATTTGCTGATAGCCATGTTAATAGTTGTACTATTACAAATGGAGTATTTTCAGCTGCTGAAGTAATAGGTGATGGAGGTGGAGAGTATTGTGCAAGTGCTCCAGAGTCTTATGAAGTTGTTGTGTACGCAATGTATCTTTGCACGGCAGCTCCAACTGCACCCACAACATCTTCTTCGATGGGATTAGATAATTGCTTTAAAAATTGGGAATCTTCTTCTGGTGCAACACTAGCCATTCAACAAAATCAGACAATAGATGTTCCAGGCACTATGTCCAGGCCACCAAATGGAACCTATACTCATGGTGTAATGTTAATTGACAATACATTTGGAATTACTATGGCTATGCAGTTTGATGGGACTGTTGGAGGACAAGATGGTACTTCAGGAGTTTACTGTGCTTCAGTAGCTGGTAGTGGAACAATGGGATCTTCAGGAACAATACCTACTGCTAGTTCAACTTGTGGATCTTCAGCGATTACCCCAGGAAAATTTGTTGAAACCCTTACAAGTTTTGACAGCGAGTCTTTTCTTGGTGGTGTTACAGCAGATAATTTAAATGGCACTTCCGCATCAATAAGTGGTTACTTGGTTGATACAGATGGAAACTTGGCCGTAAACGATGCTGATGTAGACAAATTAACAGGATCTCTAGTCTTTGCAGATGCAGTTAATTTTACAGAGGCGACAACAACTTTGACTATGTCATTCAATGTTGGTGAGGGAATGTCGCTTTACGACGACGGTTCAAACCAGATAACTTTTGGCAGTGGACCTTTTCAGGCAATTATAACAACTGATTAGTTTTAAAATTTAAATTGCTCGTTTAAAATTCTTTCATCAAATGAATGATCTTCATCGAATAGAAGCTCTACAACTTGATCTTTACTTTGATGTACTTCAACAGAACTGATATCTCTAAACTCGGCACTATCAGCTACGGCACTTACGGGTCTTTTCTTGCTTTCAATAATTTCAAATTTTACATTTGACTCATTATTTAATATCGCACCTTTCCATCTTCTTGGTCGAAAAGCACTTATAGGAGTTAATGCAAGAACATCTGCATTTATTGGTAGAATTGGACCGTGAGCAGATAAATTGTAAGCTGTACTTCCAGATGGCGTTGAAATTAATACACCATCACAAATAAGTTCATCTATCCTAACTTTTCCATCAACTGAAATTTTTATTTTTGATGCCTGATGTGTTTCTCTAAGTAATGATACTTCATTAACAGCAATTGCTTCATGAACGGAGCCATCGACACCAACAGCTTTCATTATCAACGGAGATATTTTAATTGATTGCGATTGATTAATTCTATTTATCAAATCATTTTCATTTGAAGAGTTCATCAAAAATCCAACACTACCATAATTTAAACCAAATATTGGCAAGTGCTTATCCATGTGAGATTTTATAGCTTCAAGCATAAAACCATCGCCACCTAAGACCACTATTACATCAGCTTTATCAAAGTCATTTATGCCAAATTTGTCTTCTAAAATCTTTTTCTGAGAACTTGCCTCATCACTACTAGAAGCCAAAAAAACTGGTTTATTCAAATTCATGGTTTTTTACCTACAAAAAAGTATTCCTTTATCCTAAAATCCCTTTTAATTGAACATAATTAATTAATTATTCTTATCTTATGTCTTTAGATGGGTATTTACTCTCAATAGATCAAGGCACAACCAGCTCACGGGCCTTAATTTTAGATATTCAAGGAAATATTATTAGTCAAAAAAACTTTGAATTTAAACAGTATTTCCCAAACGATGGCTGGGTTGAGCATGATCCAATAGAAATTTTAAAGACAACACAAGACGCTATAAATTTTGTGATTGGAGAAACAAACATAAGCCCAAAAGATATTAAGATTGCAGGCATAACAAATCAAAGAGAGACGGTCGTTGCATGGAATAAATTAACAGGAAAGCCAGTTTACAATGCAATTGTGTGGCAGGACAGACGAACAGAAAACTTTTGTGAGATATTAAGAGAAAAGAATTTAACAAAACTAATTCAATCAAAGACTGGTCTCATCATTGATCCTTACTTTTCAGCTACAAAAATTAAATGGATCATTGAAAATATTGAAGAAGCAAAAAAAACAATTCATGAGAATAATTTATTAGTTGGAACAATTGATTCTTGGCTCATTTGGAATTTTACAAAAGGTGAATGTCATTATACTGATGTTACAAATGCATCAAGAACAATGCTTTATAATATAAATGAAGACTGTTGGGATGATGAATTATTAAATATTTTTAATATAAACAAAAATATTTTGCCTGATGTAAAAAATTGTACTGATGATTTTGGAGCAATAGACCCAAGTTTCTTTGGAGAAAAGATTTTAATAGGCGGCGTCGCCGGTGATCAACAGGCAGCAACTATTGGACAGGCTTGTTTTAAGGAAGGAATGGTTAAATCGACTTACGGTACAGGTTGTTTTTTATTAATGAATACTGGAAATAAATTTATAGAGTCCGAGTCCAAATTATTGTCCACTAAAGCTTATACTATATTTGATAAAAAAGATTTTGCTTTAGAGGGTAGTATCTTCAATGCGGGCACTGTTGTTCAATGGATGCGTGATGAAATGAATTTCATCAACGATGCAAGCAAGGTTGAAGAGCTCGCAAATAGCAGCACTAACGAAATACAATTCATTCCTGCTTTTACTGGTTTGGGTGCTCCTTATTGGAATTCTGATGTAAGGGGTCAAATTACAGGTATTACTAGAGATACTTCAAAGGCTGATATTGCCATGGCTGCATTAAAATCAATATGTTATCAAACAAGAGATCTTCTTGAGTGCCTGCTTAACGATACAGAACTAAAGAGAAATGATTTTACTATTCGCGTTGATGGAGGCATGTCTAAAAATAATCTTATGATGCAATTATTATCGGATATCACCCAAGTAAGAATTGAAAGGCCTTTGAATCAAGAGTCGACTGCTATGGGTGCAGCTTACTTAGCTGGAATGAAATCTGGAATATACAAAGATGTTGCAGAGGTCGAGAAATTGTGGAAGACTGACCGCAAATTTGAGCCTGCTATTTCGTTGGACGAGGCAGATCAACAATATAATAGGTGGTTAAAAACTGTAAAAGGATTGATGAATAATGGTTGATGTAAAAAATAGCGTTTCAAAAGAAGAGTGGGAAACAAGACAAGACTTGGCGGCATTCTACAGAACAATCCCTTATTTTGGTTGGGATGATTTAATTTTTACACATATCTCCGCTAAAGTTCCTGGAGCTGATGATGAGTTTTTAATTAATCCTTACGGATTTTTATTTGATGAAATAACTGCTTCAAACTTGGTGAAAGTCAACTTGAAGGGAAAAATACTTAGTGACACAAATAATTTTATAAATCCTGCTGGATTTACTATTCATAGTGCGATACATGAGTCAAGAGACGACGCACATTGTATTGTACATCTTCACTCAAATGACGGTGTAGCAGTAGCCTCACTAAAGGATGGTTTGTTACCTCTATCGCAAACAGGAATGCTAGTGAGAAGTCAAATCGCCTACCACGATTATGAAGGAGTTGCACTTTTTGAAGAAGAAAAAGAAAGATTAGTTAAAGATCTTGGAGAAGCGCGTTTAATGATACTTAGAAACCATGGAACATTAGCTTTAGGTAAAAATGTTGCAGAAGCATTCACAAATATATATTTCTTAGAGAAAGCCTGCTCTTATCAAGTGAGAGCTCTTTCTGGAAATCTTGAATTGAACTACCCCTCAGAGGAATCAATTGAAACAACAAGACAACAAGGTGAGGGAAGAGAAATGGCTGCGGCTTTACTATGGCCCGCAGTTAAAAGAAAGATGGAGCGATTAGACTCGTCTTTTCTTAATTAATCATAATAAATAAGGAGTTATAGATGAAAGTATTGTGTATTTTATACGATGATCCAAAAGGAGGAATGCCATCAAGTTATCCAGTGGAAACTTTGCCAAAAATTGAAAAGTATCCAGATGGTCAAACATTACCAACACCAAAAGGAATAGATTTTAATCCAGGTGAATTGCTTGGTTGTGTTTCTGGTGAGTTAGGTCTTAGAAAGTTTCTTGAGGACGCTGGCCATACTTTAGTAGTAACTAATGATAAAGATGCGCCTGGATGCGTAGCTGAAAAAGAACTCGTTGATGCTGATGTAGTAATTTCTCAACCCTTCTTTCCGTTCTATTTAACAAAAGAACGAATTGCTATGGCTAAAAATTTAAAAATGGCCATAACTGCTGGTATTGGTTCAGACCATGTTGATTTACAAGCGGCTATGGACAATAAAATTGATGTTATGGAAGTTACATTTTGTAATTCAAGATCTGTAGCTGAGCATATTGTAATGATGATTTTATCTTTGGTAAGAGATTATCATAATCAATACCGAATTATTAATGAAGGGGGATGGAATATTGCAGATGCAGTACAAAGATCATATGACTTAGAAGGAATGCATGTAGGTACTGTTGCAGCTGGAAGGATAGGTTTAGATGCATTGAGAAAACTCAAACATTTTGATGTTCACATGCACTATTTTGACAGACATAGATTACCAGAGTCAGTAGAAAAAGAATTGAATTTGACTTTTCATGACTCTGTTGAGTCAATGGTCTCAGTGTGTGACGTTGTAACAATCAATTGTCCACTTCACCCTGAAACTGAAAATCTATTTGACGATGAAATGATCGGAAAAATGAAAAAAGGAGCATATATTGTAAATACTGCACGCGGTAAAATTTGTAATCGTGATGCAATTGCTCGCGCTTTAGAGTCAGGTCAGTTAAGTGGTTATGCTGGCGATGTATGGTTCCCACAACCGGCTCCAAATGATCATGTATGGCGAACTATGCCAAATCATGGAATGACACCACATACATCAGGAACTTCGCTATCAGCACAAGCAAGATACGCTGCTGGTGTTAGAGAAATTCTTGAATGTTTGTTTGCTGGAGAAGAACAAAGAACGGAATATACAATTGTTAAAGATGGTGCACTTGCAGGTACCGGCGCTCACTCTTATAGTGAAGGCTCTGCTACAAGTGGTTCCGAAGAAGCGGCAAAATATCAGAGAAAATAGTCTAAATTTTATATTGGGACGGAGTTAAATCCGTCCTATATAATATATCTATGCTTAGCGTATTTAAAAACTACTTCTCACATTCTACCATTTATGGTTTCTTCGTAATGGCAGCCTTCGGGCTCTTTTTTATTGTTTCAAACAGTCTATTAACAGATTATTTGCTTTGGTTTTTTATTCCAATCATTTTAGCACCTTTCTACGAGTGGTATGTTCATAAGTACCAATTGCATCGAGAGCTTACAAAAAAAGAAGGTTGGTATAGAAGATATCAGATCATATTACACCATGGGCATCATAGAGATCCCGATAATATAAAACTTCAATTTGCTCCATGGAGATACTTAATTTATACATATGGACAAGTATATTTACTTTACTCACTTATACTATGGAGTTTTCCTGCAGCAATGGTTCCCTTTACAGGTCATCTTGTGTATCACCTATGGTATGAATGGGTACATCTGGCTCATCATTCAAAAGATTATAAGCCAGTTTCTTCACTTGGAAAAAAATTAAGAGATGCGCATATGAGTCATCACTTTCATAATGAAAATTATAATTGGGGAATTACCAATATGATTGGTGATTATTTTTTTGGAACCTTGAAGGATAATAAGTCTATAAAAAAAAGCGCTACAGCAAAGTCAATCGCAGGCTATACTGACTGATTAATTTTTTCTCCACTTCTCGTTAAATGTGATTTTATTCTCGTTAAATTCTTTCTCACAGGCCATAAAAAAACTTTCATAAACTCCAATTGAGTTTTTTCCAGGGTTGTACTTTAACTTACTCTGAAGATCTAAAACAAAAAGCTTCATTTGAGTAGACTCAGGCATAAGAAGTTTAGTTCTTTGATCTGCACATTTTTCTAATAACTCATGAGGTTTTTCCGAGCATGCAGATAAAAAAATTAAAAAAATAAAAAAGGGAATAAAATATTTCATAAAAAAAATAAAAATTTTTATTATCAGACTTTTGTGGTGCCCCCACACGGACTTGAACCGCGAACCTATTGATTACAAATCAATTGCTCTACCAATTGAGCTATAGGGGCGAAACCAATAAAACTTTTAAATTTTTAAGTTTTAATTGTCCATAATTATTTGTAGAATACGAGTATGAAAAAATTCTTAGATTTTATTGGTGGTCAAATTGCTTTAGCCTATTTAGTAGTATTCTTTATATTAGTTATTTCGATGATTGCTTTAGCTTTTTAAGTTTATATTTGAAATATAGAACATCATTATAGCTGCTGTATTTGATACATTTAAACTCTCAAGGTTATCACTCATTTTAATCTTAAGACTTTCGTCACAGAGTGAGGCTGTGATTTTTCTCATACCTTTATTCTCTGAACCTAAAACAAAAACAGTTTTTTTTGGAAATTTTATATCTGTTATTGAATTTTTCGCTTTCATATCTAAGCCATAAATCCAATAACCGTCATCTTTTAATATTTTAATACAAGAGCTTATATTTTGTATTTTCGTAAATGGAACTTTATCTATGGCACTAGATGCAGTTTTTGTTAGAAACGAATTCTCAGTTACTGAATTGTTGTTTGTTAATATTATTCCATCAATGTTAAATGCGAGAGCAGATCTAAAAATTGCACCAACATTTTGTGGATCTTCAAGTTGATCTAATAAAAAGATAATAGACCTCTCCTCATTTAAATTTTTTAGAAAATCTGAAAGTTGGGGAGTTTGTATTTTTTCAACTCTTAAACAAATACCCTGATGATTTGAGATACCCTTTAAGAGAAAGTCAATTTCATCTCTAGTTTTTTTAATGGTTATAATATTCGTATTTTCTAATTTTATTTCATTTTTGAGTTTTTTTTCAGCTTCAGAAGTGAAATAAACTTCGTATTTAACTCTATTCTCATTCATTAGAGCCCCTACCACAGCGTGATGGCCGTGTATCCAGTAATCAGAATTTTGCCTTTTTTTTGGGAGTTTTTTCGATCTCTTGCTCATAACCTTAATAATTTAACATTTATAATTTAATTAGGTTCAAAAATATTAATATTTATTGATTTAGGGTCTTTTTTTCCATATAAGTCACCCCTTAAGGTTCTATAGACAAAGTCTAGGGAAACTTATCTTGAGATGTTGAAAACTATCTCGGGAGGGGTGCCCGAGTGGTTAAAGGGGACGGGCTGTAAACCCGTTAGCTATGCTTACGTTGGTTCGAATCCAACCCCCTCCACCACGTTAAGGTACCTTAGGGTAGCTTGAAGGAATAAGCGGGTGTAGCTTAGTGGTAAAGCTCCAGCCTTCCAAGCTGATTACGAGGGTTCGATTCCCTTCACCCGCTCCAAAAAAAACGAAGACTAAAAATTGAGAGGAACAAAAAAATGGCTAAAGAAAAATTCGATCGAAGTAAACCGCATTGTAACGTAGGAACTATCGGTCACGTGGATCATGGTAAAACAACTTTGACTGCAGCAATAACAAAAGTATTATCAGAATCAGGTGGAGCGGAATTTACTGCCTATGATGCAATCGATAAGGCTCCTGAAGAAAAAGAACGTGGAATTACAATTTCAACAGCTCACGTTGAATACACAACAGACTCAAGACACTACGCTCACGTTGACTGCCCAGGACACGCTGACTATGTAAAAAATATGATTACTGGTGCTGCGCAAATGGACGGAGCAATATTAGTTGTAAATGCTGCGGATGGACCAATGCCGCAAACAAGGGAGCATATTCTTCTTGCACGTCAGGTTGGAGTTCCAGCAATAGTCGTTTACTTAAACAAAGTAGATCAGGTTGATGACGCTGAGTTATTAGAGCTAGTTGAAGTTGAGATCAGAGATATTCTCAATGAATATGAGTTTCCTGGTGATACTACTCCAATTGTTAAAGGTTCAGCTTTGGCAGCAGTCGAGAGTAGAGATGATGAAATTGGAAAAAACTCAATTGTGGAACTTATGAAAGCTGTAGACGATCATATACCACAACCTGAGCGTGATAAGGATAAGCCATTCCTTATGCCAATTGAGGATGTATTTTCAATCTCTGGACGTGGTACCGTTTGCACAGGAAGAGTTGAAAGTGGTGTCGTTAAAGTAGGTGAAGAGCTTGAAATAGTTGGCATTAAAGAAACTCAAAAAACAACTTGTACTGGAGTTGAGATGTTCCGAAAACTTCTAGATACTGGTGAAGCAGGTGATAATATTGGCGCACTTTTAAGAGGTATTGAGCGAGATCAAGTGGAAAGAGGTCAAGTTCTTGCGCATGTTGGAAGTATTACGCCACATACAAAATTTAAATGTGAAGCTTATGTTCTTAAGAAAGAGGAGGGAGGTAGACATACCCCTTTCTTTACAAATTATCGTCCGCAGTTTTATTTTAGAACTACTGACGTCACTGGAGTTTGTAAGCTTCCTGACGGAACTGAGATGGTTATGCCGGGTGACAACATTGCAATGGAAATAGAGCTTATAGCTCCAATTGCCATGGATAAAGGTGTACGTTTTGCAATAAGAGAAGGTGGACGTACAGTTGGATCGGGTGTTGTAACAGAAATTATCTCATAACTGGAGGAGTGTAGCTCAACTGGTAGAGCACCGGTCTCCAAAACCGGGGGTTGGGGGTTCGAGTCCCTTCGCTCCTGCCACTTAAGGTAAATTTATTATGAAGCCATTTAAGTTTATTCAAGAAGTCAGAAGAGAAGGAAGTAAAGTCACATGGCCTACTTCTAGGGAGACTTTGACCGGTTCTGTTATGGTTGTATTAATCACTGCTTTTGCAGCGGTTTTCTTTTTAATAATTGATCAGATCTTCAGCTTTGGCTTAGATAAACTTATTGGAGTTGCAGTTTAAAAATGCCACACAAATGGTACATAGTCCATGCATATTCTGGCTTTGAAAAAAAAGTCGCTGCAGCCATTTCGGAGAAGGCAAAGACAAAGAATATCGAGTCTTCATTTAGTGAAATCGTTGTTCCAACTGAAGAGGTTGTTGAAGTAAAAAAAGGTAAGAAAAGAAACGCTGAAAGAAAATTTTTTCCAGGCTATGTTCTAGCTAAAATGGAAATGACTGATGAAACTTATCATATGGTAAAGGCCTTGCCTAAAGTAAGTGGTTTTCTAGGTCATACACAAGGAAAGCCCTCAGCAGTTCCAGAAAGTGAGATAAATAAGATTTTACAAGATATTGAAGAAGGTGTAACAAGTCCTAAACCATCAATTACATTTGAAGTTGGGGAACAAGTTAGAGTTAGTGATGGACCATTCGCTTCCTTTAACGGTTTAATTGAAGAGATAGATGAAGAAAGAGCAAGAGTAAAAGTATCTGTTTCTATATTTGGCAGATCAACTCCTGTTGAATTAGAGTATACACAAGTAGAGAAAGCATAATGGCAAAAGAGATTGAAGGAACATTAAAGTTACAAGTACCTGCCGGACAGGCTAATCCTTCTCCACCGGTCGGACCTGCCCTAGGTCAAAGAGGTATAAATATTATGGACTTTTGCAAGATGTTTAATGACAAAAGTAAAAATGAACAGCCAGGCGTTATGCTGCCTGTTGTAGTTACTTACTTTACCGACAAGAGTTTTACAATGGATATAAAACTTCCACCAGCTTCATTCTTTATTAAAGAGGCTCTAAAAATTAAAAAAGGATCTAAGGAACCTGGTAGAGATATAATAAAAACGATTACAATTAAACAGTGTGAGGAAATTGCATCAAAGAAACTAAAAGATTTAAACGCTAATACTGTAGAGCAGGGTGTTAAGATAATAGCAGGATCTGCTAAGTCCATGGGTATAGAGGTAACAGGATAATGGGCAAAAGATTGAAAAATATTATTTCAGAGAATGATTTTTCAAAGAGCTATTCTGTTGAAGAAGCGGTAGATATGGCAATCAAAGCAGCAACAACTAAGTTTAATGAAACTATTGATATTTGCATGAATTTAAATATTGACCCTAAGAATGGTGAGCAAAATGTTCGAGGTAAGATCAAGCTTCCAAAAAGTTTAGGAAGAAATGTAAAGGTTTGTGTATTTGCACCAGATGATAAACAACAAGAAGCCAAAGATGCTGGTGCTGATATTGTAGGGTCAGATGAACTTGTTGAAAAAGTCGAAAATGGATTTGTCGATTTTGATAGATGTATTTCTACCCCTGACATGATGTCCAAAGTTGGAAAACTTGGAAAAGTTCTTGGACCGCGTAATCTAATGCCTAACCCAAAATTGGGAAGTGTTACAAATGACTTAAGACAAGCAGTTGAGGATGCTAAGTCGGGCGAACTAGAGTTTAAAAACAGTGATACATTGATACAGGCAGGGATTGCAAAATCCGATTTTGAAAAGAGTGATGTTATTAATAATATAAAATTTTTCTATGAAACAATATCTAAAGAAAGGCCTTCAGGAATTAAAGGTGAATTCGTTAAAAAAGTATCAATCAGTCCTACAATGGGCCCGGGTATCAATATCAACTTGGACTCCTTTGGAGCGTAAAAATGAAAAGAGAACAAAAAGAAATATTTATTAAGAATTTAAAGACAATTTTAAGTGAAAATAGCCTTGTGCTAGTCTTTCATTACAGGGGTATGTCCATGACCGATATGACTGAGTTAAGAGTTCAGTCTTTCAATTCTGGATGCAATATAAAAGTTACAAAAAATAGGTTAACAAAATTGGCCCTTGAAGGTACGGATAAATCAGAGCTATCTGAACTTTTTGATGGACCAACAGCTATTGCCTACTCAAATGATCCTGTAGAATTGACAAAGCTTTTGACAAATTTTGCTAAAAATAACAGTAATTTAGTCATTCTTGGCGGCATAATGGATAATGAAATTTTAACTGTTGAAAAAATCGAAATTTTATCTAAATTGCCATCTCTCGAGGAAATAAGGGCACAATTAATAGGTTTGATAAGTACTCCTGCGCAGAAAATCGCATCAGTGTTGACTGCACCATCAGGTGATTTAGCAAGAGTGTTTAACGCATATAGTACAAAGTAATTTAATTAAGAAAGGGAATAAACATGGCTGACCTCCAACAAATAGTTGATCAACTATCCGATTTAACAGTTATTGAAGCTGCTGAGTTATCTAAAATGCTAGAAGAGAAATGGGGCGTATCTGCCGCTGCGCCCGTAGCCGTTGCCGCTGCAGGAGCTGCACCTTCAGGCGATGCTGCCGCTGCAGAGGAAAAAGATGAATTTACAATTGTATTAGCCGCTGCTGGCGACAAAAAAATTAACGTTATTAAAGAAGTAAGAACAATCACTGGATTAGGCTTAAAGGAAGCAAAAGATCTTGTTGAGGGTGCGCCAAAGGAATTGAAAACAGGCGTTTCAAAGGATGAAGCTAATAGCTTTAAAGAAAAGTTAGAAGCTGCTGGTGCAACTGTAGAACTTAAGTAATTTTTTAAAATATTTTTTCTCAATAGCTTTCAACGTTTAGCTATTGTATATGGGATAAATACACATTAATGGTTAATACATTATCATTTACTGAACGAAAAAGAGTTCGTAAAAACTTTGGCAAGTTAAAAGAAGTTTCAAAATTTCCTAATCTTATCGAAATACAAAAAAAATCTTATGAAGATTTTTTACTTGAGCATGCAAATCCTGCTGAAAGACCAGATAAGGGTCTTCAGAAAGTTTTTAAAAGTGTATTTCCTCTAGAAGATTTTTCTGGATCCGCGAGAATTGAATATATTGAATATGATTTTCAGCCTCCAAAATTTGATGTCGATGAATGTCGTCAAAGAGATAAAACCTATGCTGCTCCACTAAATGTAAAGTTAAGACTTATCGTTTTCGATATAGATGAAGAAACAGAGTCTAGAACTGTAAAAGATATCAAGGAACAAGAAATCTACTTATGTGATTTACCTTTAATGACTCAAAAAGGAACGTTTATCACTAATGGAACTGAGAGAGTAGTTGTTAGTCAGATGCACAGAAGTCCAGGTGTATTTTTTGATCATGATAATGGTAAGACACATTCCAGTGGTAAGTTGTTGTTTGGAGCAAGAGTAATACCTTATAGAGGTTCATGGTTAGACATTGAATTTGATCACAAAGATATTATTCACTGTCGAATTGATAGAAAAAAGAAAATTCCTATCACTACATTTCTGATGGCAATGGGCATTAAACGTGATGAAATATTATCCTTATTTTATGGTACTGAGACTTACACTTTAAATACAAAAGATGGCAAATGGAAAGTAGGCTTTAATCCTAAAAATATTAAGACTGGAAAGCTGCATAAAAGTCTTATTAATGCATCTAATGGAAAAGTCGCTGTTAAACAGGGCACAAAAATAAATCCAGCTATAGCAAAAAAGCTCTTTAATGATGGTCTAAAAAATTTATTACTAGATGATGATGAGCTTATAGGTAAGTTTATTGCAGACGACATAATTAACGAAAAGACTGGAGAAATTTATTTTGAGTCATCTGATGAGATTACATCTGAAGCGATTGAAAAAATCAAGAAACTACAGATATCAAAAATACCAGTACTGGAAATAGATGGAATTAATGTAGGTTCATTCATTCGTGACACTTTAAAAGTAGATAAAAACTTAAGCCCTGAGGAAGCAGTAGTTGAAATTTATAAAGTTCTTAGACCCGGTGAGCCTCCAAACCTAGAGACAGCATTTGAAGTATTTAATTCATTATTCTTCAAATCTGAAAAATATGACCTCTCTGATGTGGGCAGAGTCAAAATGAATTATAGGCTTAACATAGAATGCTCTGATACTGTTACAGTGCTTCGCAGCGAAGATGTTATCGAAGTGATAAAAACGGTAATGGATTTAAGGACAGGAAAGGGTGAAGTAGATGACATTGATCATTTAGGCAACAGAAGAGTTAGGTCTGTAGGTGAATTAGTTGAAAATCAATTCAGAATGGGACTCATCCGAATGGAAAGATCAATTAAAGAAAGGATGAATTCTCTTGAAGTCGATGCTGCTACCCCTCAAGATATTATTAATGCTAAGCCGTTGGTTGCATCTCTTAAGGAGTTTTTTGGAACTTCACAATTATCACAATTCATGGATCAAACTAACCCTTTAGCTGAAATTACACATAAAAGAAGATTATCAGCACTAGGACCGGGCGGGCTTAGTAGAGAGAGAGCTGGATTTGAAGTTAGAGACGTGCATCCAACTCATTATGGCCGCATCTGTCCAATTGAAACACCTGAGGGCCCAAATATTGGTTTGATAAATAGCTTAGCTTCTCATGCTAGAGTGAATCAATATGGTTTTATTGAAAGCCCCTATAGAAAAGTAATAAAAGGGAAGGTAAGTGATGAAGTTGAATATCTTCCAGCAATGGAAGAAGCTGATTACACTATTGCTCAAGCCAATAGTGAGCTAGATGATAAAGGAAGCTTTATTACAAAATTAGTTTCATGCCGAAGAAATGGTGATTTTGTTATGACTGTCCCAGAGGAAATAGACTATATGGATGTATCACCTAAGCAGGTAGTATCTTGCGCAGCTTCTTTGATACCATTTCTTGAAAACGATGATGCAAATAGAGCTCTAATGGGTTCTAATATGATGAGGCAGGCGGTTCCTCTTATACAGGCTGAATCTCCATTAGTAGGTACAGGAGTGGAGAAAGTAGTTGCGGTTGATTCAGGCGTAACTATTGTAGCAAATAGAGACGGCATTGTTGATAAAATCGATGGAAAAAGAATTGTTGTTAGAGTAACAGAAAAAATTAAAACGACCGAATCTGGCGTTGACATTTATACTCTTCAAAAATTTCAAAGATCAAATCAAAGTACATGCATCAACCAGAGACCTCTAGTGAAAGTTGGTGATAAGGTATCTAAGGGCGATATTATTGCAGATGGACCATCAACACACTTTGGAGAGCTTGGTTTAGGAAGAAACGTAGTTGTAGCCTTCATGCCATGGAGAGGCTATAATTTTGAAGATTCTATTTTAATATCAGAAAAAATCGTTCAAGAGGATAAATTTACTTCTATACATATTGAAGAATTTGAAGTTATGTCGAGAGACACCAAGTTAGGATCAGAAGAAATCACAAGAGATATTCCAAATGCTGGAGATGAATTGTTACGTAACCTTGATGAAGCGGGTATTGTTTATGTTGGGGCTGATGTAAATCCTGGTGATATTCTTGTTGGAAAAGTTACACCTAAGGGTGAAAGTCCTGTAACTCCTGAAGAGAAATTATTAAGGGCAATATTTGGAGAAAAAGCTACCGATGTTAAAGATACTTCTTTAAAACTCCCTCCTGGTTCAAGTGGTATTGTTGTAGATGTAAAAGTATTCAATAGATATGGGATTGAAAAAGATGATCGAGCCTTGTCTATTGAAAGAGATGAGATTGAAAAATTAGCAAATGATAGAGAAGCCGAGTTGGGAATTCTTAATCGAAATATTAAAGAGAGACTTATAACGCTAATTAATGAAAAAAATATTTCTGACTCTCCTGATGATATTGAAAGCCAGAGTAAATATGATAAAGCTGCTTTATCTGATGTTAAATTAGATTCCCTTTGGAAGATGAAACTTGAGAATTTAAACGATCAAAATGAAGTTGATAATTTAAAAAAACAGTACGATATTGCGAGATCTGCAATTCAATCTCGCTTTGATAATAAAGTTGATAAAGTTCAAAGAGGTGATGAACTTTTACCAGGCGTGATGAAGATGGTTAAAGTATTTGTTGCCGTTAAAAGAAAATTACAGCCAGGAGATAAGATGGCAGGTAGGCATGGTAATAAAGGAGTAATAAGTAAAATTGCTCCAGTTGAAGATATGCCATATCTCGAAGATGGTAGAACAGTTGATATAGTTTTAAATCCTTTAGGTGTGCCGAGTAGAATGAATGTAGGTCAAATACTTGAAACACATTTAGGTTGGGCATGTGCTGGAATAGGCGAAATAATAAATAAATCTCTCGCACAATATAAGTCTTCAAATGATCATTCAGTAATTGGCCAATCTCTTGAAAAGGTATATGGCAAAGATCAATATAAAAATGAAATATCATCATTAAGTAAAGATGAGCAAAGAGAACTTGCGATGAATATTGCAAATGGCGTTCCTATTAAAACTCCAGTTTTTGACGGAGCATCTGAAGCTGAAATATCAGAAATGTTAGGTGCAGCTGGTTTCGATAAAAGTGGTCAAACACAGCTGTGGGATGGGTTAACTGGAGAAAAATTTGAGAGAAAAGTAACTGTAGGTTATATATATATGCTTAAACTTCACCATTTAGTTGATGACAAAATTCACGCAAGATCCATTGGACCTTACAGTCTAGTTACACAGCAACCACTAGGTGGTAAAGCTCAATTTGGTGGTCAGAGATTTGGTGAGATGGAAGTTTGGGCGCTTGAGGCTTATGGAGCAGCTTATACTCTTCAAGAGATTTTAACTGTTAAATCTGATGATGTTGCTGGCAGAACCAAAGTTTATGAGACTATTATTAGAGGTGAAGATGTATTTCAATCCGGAACACCTGAGTCATTTAATGTATTGATTAAAGAAATCAGGTCATTGGGTCTAAATATTGAACTTTCAAATTTGAATTAGGAAAAAACTATGAGTCAATCGTTAATGAATATTTTTAATCCTGCCGCATCAAGAGATGATTTTAATCAGGTAAAAATTTCAATTGCAAGTCCAGAAAGAATATTGTCGTGGTCATACGGTGAAATAAAAAAGCCTGAAACAATAAATTACAGAACTTTTAAACCTGAGAAGGACGGTCTCTTTTGCGCAAGAATTTTTGGGCCAATTAAGGATTATGAATGTCTATGTGGTAAATATAAAAGGATGAAATTTAAGGGCATCATTTGTGAGAAATGTGGTGTCGAGGTAACAAAAAAAGATGTCAGAAGAGAAAGAATGGGGCATATTCAATTAGCTGCTCCAGTTGCACATATATGGTTCCTAAAATCTCTTCCAAGCCGTATAGCTCTTATGATGGACATGAAGCTAAAAGACCTTGAAAAAGTTCTTTATTTTGAAAAATTCATGGTTACTGAACCGGGTTTAACTCCCCTTATACAAAATCAACTTCTTGATGAAGAAGAATTGGAGAATGCTAAAGAAGAATATGGAGAAGACTCTTTTTCAGCAGGTATAGGAGCTGAGGCCGTTAGAAAAGTTCTTGAAAGAATAGAGCTTGAACCAGAGCTTGAAGCTTTACGTGCAAAACTTACTGAAACGAAAGCTGTCGCACTGTCGGAAAAGTTGGTAAAAAGAATTAAAATTTTTGAAGCCTTTATATCTTCTGGAAACAGACCTGAGTGGATGATTTTAACATCTGTCCCTGTTATCCCGCCAGAATTAAGGCCACTCGTTCCGCTTGACGGAGGAAGATTCGCATCAAGTGATTTAAATGATCTTTATAGAAGAGTTATCAATAGAAATAACAGATTATCTAGATTAATTGAATTAAGAGCCCCAGATATAATAATTAGAAATGAAAAAAGAATGCTTCAAGAATCAGTTGATGCATTATTTGACAATGGAAGAAGAGGAAGAGTAATTACTGGAACAAATAAAAGACCTCTCAAATCTCTGGCAGAAATGCTTAAAGGTAAACAGGGTCGATTTAGACAGAATTTATTAGGGAAAAGAGTTGATTACTCTGGTAGGTCTGTAATTGTTGTTGGTCCTGAATTAAAACTACATCAATGTGGCTTGCCTAAAAAAATGGCTATTGAGCTATTCAAACCATTTATATATGCAAGATTAGAGTCTTTAGGTTTAGCTACAACATTAAAACAAGCAAAGAAAATGGTTGAAAAAGAACGTCCAGAAGTTTGGGATGTATTAGACCGTGTAATCAGGGAACACCCAGTAATACTAAACAGAGCACCAACCTTGCATAGGCTTGGCGTACAGGCTTTTGAACCAGTTTTAATTGAAGGTAAAGCAATCCAGCTTCATCCTTTAGTATGTACTGCGTTCAATGCTGACTTTGATGGCGATCAGATGGCAGTACATGTACCTTTAAGTTTAGAAGCCCAGCTTGAGGCGAGAGTTCTTATGATGTCAACAAACAACATACTTAATCCTGCAAACGGAAAACCAGTCATTGTTCCAAGTCAGGATATCGTCTTAGGTATTTATTATCTATCACAAGAAAAAGAAAATGAGCCAGGACAAGGATCAGTATTTAAAGATATTTATGAAGTACAGCAAGCTCTTGAAAATAATGCAACAACGGTCCATGCAAAAGTTCATGCTAGAATTAATTTCATTGATCCAGAAGGTAACAAAAAATTAAAAAGAATTGAGACAACACCAGGTAGAATGTTGCTTTGGAACCTCGTCCCACAGCATAAAGATCTTGATCCTAAACTAGTAAATAGGCTTTTAGGTAAAAAAGAAATATCAGGTCTTATTGATACTGTTTATAGATATTGTGGGCAAAAAGATACAGTGATATTCGCTGATCAATTAATGGCTTTGGGCTTTCATTATGCATACAAGGCAGGTATTTCTTTTGGTAAAGATGATATGATAATTCCAGAGACAAAAGAAAAACTTGTTTCTGAAACAGCTGGTCAAATAGAAAAATATGAAAAACAATACAATGATGGTCTTATCACTAATCGTGAGAAATATAATAAAGTAATTGATGCGTGGGCCAAATGTACTGACCGTGTTGCTCAGGAAATGATGAATGAAATATCATCTAAAAAATTTGATGACGAAACTAAAAGGGAAATGCCAATAAATTCAATTTATATGATGGCAAACTCTGGCGCTCGTGGTTCTGCAGCACAAATGAAACAATTATCTGGCATGAGAGGTCTTATGGCTAAGCCATCTGGCGATATAATTGAAACACCTATTATCTCAAATTTTAAAGAAGGATTGAATGTACTAGAGTACTTCAATTCAACGCATGGTGCTAGAAAAGGCCTTGCAGATACTGCACTAAAAACTGCGAACTCTGGGTATTTAACAAGAAGACTTTGTGATGTTGCTCAGGATTGCACTATCTCTGAACCTGACTGTGGAACAGATAGTGGAGTATGGATTTCAGATGTTGTTGAGGGAGGAGAAGTAATAATTTCTATAGCTGACAGAGTATTAGGTAGGTTCCTTCAGAACGATGTAAACCACCCAATTACTGGTGAAAATATTGCGAAAAAAGATGATTATGTAGATGAAGTTGTTGCAGAAAAAATTGAAACGGCAGGCATTCAAAGTGTATATATTCGGTCTCCACTAACATGTGATAGTAAAAGAGGTATATGCGTAAAATGTTACGGCCGTGATTTAGCAAGAGGATTCCTTGTAAATGAAGGTGAAGCTGTTGGAATGATAGCCGCTCAATCAATAGGTGAGCCCGGTACTCAGCTCACCATGAGGACCTTCCACATCGGTGGCGCTGCCCAAATTAATGATCAATCATTTATAGAGATTAACACTAATGGAATATTTAAAATCTTAAATAAAAATACTGTTGAAGATAGTAATAATGACCTGATTGTTATGGGCCGAAATTGTCAATTAGCAATACATGATGAGAATGGAAGAGAACTTGCAAATTATAAAGTTCCTTACGGCACAAAAATATTAGTAGAGGAGGACTCTAAAGTAAATAGTGGTACAAAAATTTGCGAATGGGATCCATTTACAAATCCAGTTATATCAGAAAAATCAGGAACTGCTAATTATGTGGATATGGAAGAAGGAATTTCTCTTATTGAGGAAACAGAAGAAAAAACAGGATTAACATACACCAAAGTTAAGGACTGGAAATCAGATCCAAAAGGAAGTGAGCTAAAGCCTAGAATAACACTTAGAGATAAAAAGGGCGAAGTTATACTTCTTGCAAATGGCAATGAAGCCAGATACTTCTTGCCTCCTGACTCAATTCTTTCCGTTGCAGATGGATCGGAAGTTCATGCGGGAGATGTTCTGGCCAGAACTCCAAAGGCTGCTTCAAAAACAAAAGATATCACTGGAGGTTTGCCGAGGGTTGCAGAGTTATTTGAAGCAAGAAAGCCAAAAGATCACGCGATCATTTCTGAGACTTCTGGAGTTATTTCTTTTGGAAAAGATATTAGAGGAAAACAAAAAGTCATTATTACTCCTGAAAAAGATGGTGACCCTGTAGAAGTTTTAATACCAAAAGGAAAGCATATAGCTTATCAAGAAGGTGAAACTATTGAGAAGGGAGATTACTTATTAGATGGAAATCCAGACCCACATGACATTTTAGAAATTTTGGGTATCGAAGCTCTAGCAGACTATCTTATCAATGAAGTACAAGAGGTTTATAGGCTGCAAGGCGTATTAATTAATGATAAGCACATCGAAGTACTATGCAGGCAAATGTTACAAAAAGTCCATATTACTGAAATTGGTGATAGCTCATTTATCAAAGGTGAAGAAATTGATAGATTTGAATTCTTGACTACAAATGAACAGCTAGAAAGTGAAGGAAAGAAGCCTGCAATAGCTAAACCTGTATTGCTTGGTATTACAAAAGCATCTCTTCAAACAAGGTCTTTCATTTCAGCCGCATCTTTCCAGGAAACAACAAGAATTCTTACTGACGCTTCGATAAAAGGTAAAATGGACCGCCTTGAGGGACTCAAAGAGAACGTAATTGTTGGAAGATTAATTCCAGCAGGAACAGGAAGAACCTTCAATCAAATTGAAAATAAGGCAAAATTGTTGGATAAAGAGGCAAAAATAGAAATTGAGGCAATTCAGGCAAAGAAAGAGCAAGAATCAGCCGAAATACAGGAGAATTCCTAATAAATTTTGTTGACCTGCATAAACTATTAAGTATTATTCGGCATTCTTAAATAGTAGGCGGTAGAGAAATCTAAACGCTACTTTTTATTAATTTTTTTAAAATAGTTAACCTTTAAGTTGTAAAGACTGGAGATATTTTATGCCGACTATAAGTCAGCTAATTAGAAAACCTAGAACCAAAGTTCAAAAAAGAAATAAGGTTCCAGCATTAAAAGCAAATCCTCAAAAGCGAGGTGTTTGTACTAGAGTTTATACAACTACCCCTAAAAAACCTAACTCAGCATTACGAAAAGTTGCGAGAGTTAGGCTTACAAATGGATTTGAAGTTACAAGTTATATTGGCGGTGAGGGTCATAACTTGCAAGAACACTCAGTAATATTAATTCGAGGCGGTCGTGTTAAAGACCTGCCAGGAGTTCGTTATCACACTGTAAGAGGGGTTTTAGATACTCAAGGTGTTGGTGAGAGAAAACAACGTCGTTCATTATATGGAACGAAGAAACCTAAATAAATGTCTAGAAGAAGAAAAGCTCAAATTAGAGAAGTACTACCAGATCCAGTTCATGGAAGTAAAGTTCTTACAAAATTTACAAATGCTATTATGCTTGATGGCAAGAAAACTGTTGCAGAGGCAATAATAAATAAATCATTCACAAATATTGAAAGCAAAACTGGTGAACCTCCAATGAATGTTTTCAACAAAGCAATAGAAAATGTAAGACCACTTGTTGAGGTAAGATCACGTCGAGTTGGTGGAGCAACTTACCAAGTTCCAGTTGAGGTTAAGAGTAACAGGTCGCAAGCTCTAGCAATTAGATGGATTGTCAATGCAATAAGAAACCGTAAAGAAAAAAGTTTAGTTGATAAATTAAGTTCTGAATTAATGGACGCAGCTGGGAACAAAGGATCGGCAATAAAAAAAAGAGAAGATACTCATAAAATGGCAGAAGCCAATAAAGCTTTTGCACACTTTAGGTGGTAATATGACAAGAGAATATGCACTGCAGAAATACCGTAATATAGGAATTATGGCTCACATTGATGCAGGGAAAACCACTACTACAGAAAGAATACTTTATTACACTGGTAAAAGTCACAAAATCGGAGAAGTTCATGATGGTGCGGCTACTATGGACTGGATGGAACAAGAGCAAGAAAGAGGAATTACCATTACTTCAGCAGCAACAACATGTTTTTGGAATGATCATAGAATTAATATAATTGATACTCCTGGCCACGTTGACTTTACTATTGAAGTTGAGAGATCACTTAGAGTTCTTGACGGAGCTGTTGCAGTATTTGATGGTGTAGCTGGTGTTGAACCTCAGACTGAAACTGTATGGAGACAAGCGAATAGATATAAGGTTCCAAGAATGTGCTTCGTTAACAAGATGGATCGTACCGGGGCTGATTTCTATAAATGTCTTGATATGATTAAAGACAGACTTCAAGCAAATGCTTTAGTTTTACAAATTCCCTATGGAAGTGAGTCTGATCTTAAGGGTGTTATTGATCTTGTAAAAAATAAAGCAATTGTTTGGGCAAATGAAGACCTTGGAGCTAAATATGAGTACACAGAGATCCCAGAAGAATTAAAAGAGACGGCTGAAAAATATCGATCTGAAATGGTTGAAATGGCAGTTGAGCAGGATGAAGAGGTTTTAGAAAAATATTTAGATGGAGAAGAGCCTGATGAAGAAACTCTTAACCGTTGTATTAGAAAAGGTACTATCAATTTTGAGTTCGTTCCAATTTTAACAGGCAGTGCATTTAAAAATAAAGGTGTACAACCACTTCTAGATGCCATCGTAAACTTTATGCCAGATCCTAGTGAGGTACAACAAGCTACAGGCAACATACCAGGCAAAGAAGAAGAAGAAATAAGAAAAGCATCAGATGAAGAGCCTTTTTCTGCATTAGCATTTAAAGTTGCTAACGATCCTTTTGTAGGCTCTCTCACGTTTACAAGAATCTATTCAGGAAAGTTAGAAGCTGGTTCAACAATTATGAATTCTGTTAAAGGTGATAAGGAAAGAATTGGAAGAATGCTACTTATGCACGCAAATAACAGAGAAGATATTAAAACTGCGTATGCTGGTGATATTGTTGCGATAGCAGGGTTGAAAGATACCATAACCGGTGAAACTTTATGTGACGCTCAAAAGCCAATCATATTAGAGTCAATGGATTTTCCTGATCCAGTAATTGAAATTGCTGTTGAACCAAAAACAAAAGCTGACCAAGAAAAAATGGGAGAAGCACTTGCTCGACTTGCTAAAGAAGACCCCTCTTTCAGAGTAACGTCTGATGATGAATCTGGGCAAACTGTTATTAAAGGAATGGGTGAGCTTCATTTGGATATTATTGTTGACCGAATGAAACGAGAGTTCAAGGTTGAAGCTAATGTAGGAGCACCACAGGTTGCTTACAGAGAAACAATATCTAAAGAGGTTGAGGTAACATATACACATAAAAAACAAAGTGGAGGAGCTGGTCAGTTCGCTGAAGTAAAAATCATTGTTGAGGGATGTGAACCAGGGACAGGAAGATTATTTGAAGACAAAATTAAGGGAGGTAATATACCTAAAGAGTATATCCCAGGAGTTGAAAAAGGAATTGAGGGCGTTGCTGATACTGGCGTTATAGCCGGCTTCCCTATAATTGATTATAAAGTAACATTAATCGATGGAAAATATCACGATGTAGACTCTAGTAGTTTAGCTTTTGAGATAGCTGGAAGGATGGCATTTAAAGACGCTTGTCAAAAAGCAGGTCCAAAACTTCTTGAGCCTGTTATGAGAGTTGAGGTAGTTACGCCTGAAGAGTTTATGGGGGATGTTATAGGCGATTTGAGTAGTCGAAGGGGCCAAGTTAGTGGAAGTGAAGCTAGAGGTAATACAACAGCAATTAGCTCAATGGTGCCTCTTGCCAATATGTTTGGTTATGTCAACACATTACGGTCTATGACTCAGGGAAGAGCTCAATATTCAATGTTTTTTGATCATTATGAGCAAGTACCTCAAAACGTTCAAGATGAGGTAAAAGCAAAATTTGCATAAGGAATTAAAATGGAAAATCAAAATATCAAAATAAGATTGAAGGCTTTTGACCATGGTGTACTCGATAAATCATCAGTAGAAATCGTTGATACAGCTAAAAGAACCGGAGCAATGGTGAAAGGCCCAATACCATTACCCACAAATAATGAGAAGTTTACAGTTCTTAGATCTCCCCATGTTAACAAAAAAAGTAGAGAGCAATTCGAGATCAGGACTCATAAGAGATTAATAGAGATAGTCGACCCAACGCCACAAACAGTCGATGCACTAATGAAATTAGATTTAGCTTCAGGAGTTGATGTAGAAATCAAATTATAAGATATGAGATCAGGTATTATAGCAAAAAAAATTGGAATGAGTAATTTGTACACACAAAGTGGAACAAATATTCCAGTTACTGTACTCCATGTTGAAAATTGTAAAATTATTGATCGAATTACATTAGAAAATGAAAATTCAGACAAGGTATTGGTTGGTGCCTGCAAGTTAAAAAAAACATCAAAATCACAGAAGGGCTTCTTTGATAAAAAAAAATCAGATGCTTATAAATATCTTAGAGAGTTTGAAATTAGTAAAGACCAAGAGATTAAAAGTGGAGATGAATTGAAAGCAAGTCATTTCAAGGAAGGTCAATTTATTGATGTATCTGGTTACACGAAGGGCAAAGGATTTGCTGGAGTAATGAAACGTCATAATTTCTCCGGCTTGAGAGCCTCTCATGGTGTTTCAGTTTCACATCGAAGCCATGGATCTACAGGTCAGTGCCAAGACCCTGGTAAAGTTTTCAAAGGAAAAAAGATGGCGGGACAATACGGAGATGTTCACAAAACTCTTCAAAGCTTACAGGTTGTAAAGGTTGATGACCAAAAAAATCTAATCTGTGTAAAAGGAGCTACGCCAGGTTCAAGGGGAACTTGGTTAGTTGTTGAGGACTCAATCAAAAAAGATGGCATCAAAGAAATCGAAGCCACACCAGTAAAATCAGAAAAAGAAGTTAAGAAGGAAAAATAAGTAAATGCAAATTGACATACACAAAATAGATGGAAAAAAGAGTGGGTCGGTCAATTTGAAAGATCAATTATTCAATAGTAAATCCGATTTAAGTGTTGTTGGCTCTCTAGTTAGATGGAATGAGTCTAACCAGAAACCTCTAAGAGCTCGGACTAAAAACAGGTCTGAAGTAAAAGGAACAACACAAAAGCTAGGAAGACAAAAGGGAAGTGGAGGAGCTAGGCACGGCTCCAAAAAAGCAAATATATTTAGAAGTGGTGGAATGGCTCATAACTTAAGAGGAGTTCGTTCATTAAAAAAGATGCCAAAACGAACTAGGCAGGAGGCTTTGAAGCATATTCTTTCTGATAAACTCAAGAACAACAATTTGATAATTGTTGAAGAACTTAAAATTGCAGAGCCAAAGACAAAAACACTAATTAAAAGCCTCTCAGATTTAAATGCTCACTCTGCGCTCATATTAGAGGGCGATAAACCTGATAATAATTTTGCATTAGCTTCAAGAAACTTAAAAAATATAAAGTATTCAAGCATAAATAATTTTAATGCACTCGATTTACTTGGATTTGAAAAATTAATCATGAGTAAGAATGCTTTAGAAATGCTTGAGAGTAGGATTAATTAAGATGGTTACAATTAAAGATTTTAAAACGATAATCAAACCTATTATTACAGAGAAGTCCTCGATGGGTTCAGAGTATAATCAAGTTACATTCCAAGTTCAGAAAACAAGTTCAAAGAAAGAAATTAAATTAGCAATTGAAAACATTTTTAAAGTCAAAGTAAAAAAAGTAAATACTTCAATTGTTAAGGGTAAGCTTAAATCATTCAGGGGTTCTCTTGGTAAAAGATCGGATTACAAGAAGGCATTCGTTACCCTCGAAGATGGTCAAACAATTGATATTAATGCGGGAGTATAAATAAATGGCACTTAAAAAATTCAGACCTAACACGCCCGGAACCAGAGGACTTACTCTAGTTGATAAAAAAGGATTATGGAATGGTAAACCAGTAAAATCACTTACCGCTGGTATCTCTAAAAAAGGTGGACGTAATAATACAGGCAGAATCACTATGAGAAGAAAAGGTGGAGGGCATAAATCAAAATATAGAATAATTGATTTCAAAAGAAATAAGATAGATGTGAGTGCGACTGTGGAAAGAATAGAATATGATCCAAATAGATCTTCATATATAGCATTGATTAAATATGATGACGGTATTCAAAGCTATATTTTGGCCCCAAAAGATATAAAGGTTGGAGATAAAGTAATTTCTGGATCAAAAAAAGAAATTAGAAATGGAAATTGTATGCCCATGTCTGACATTCCTGTAGGCATTGACATACATAACATCGAATTAAAATCAGGAAGCGGGGCACAATTAGCAAGGTCTGCGGGCACATCAACCCAAATAGTCGGAAAATCTAATGGCTATGTCGCTATTAAGTTGCCTTCAGGGGAACAACGAAAAATTAGAGAAGAATGTCGAGCTACAATAGGTGTTTTATCAAATATTGATAAAAAAAACCAAAAGCTTGGTAAGGCTGGTAGGAACAGGTGGCTTGGTATAAGACCATCTGTGAGAGGAGTTGCGATGAATCCTATCGATCATCCACATGGTGGTGGTGAAGGTAAAACTTCTGGTGGAAGAGATCCTGTAACTCCATGGGGTAAACCTACAAAGGGAAAGAAGACAAGAAATAATAAAAGAACTGATAAATTTATTATAAAAAGAAAAACGGATAAGAAAGCAAGAATAGAGGTATAAATGACAAGATCTGTTTGGAAGGGACCATTTGTTGATAGCCATTTATTAAAAAAAGTAAAAGCGGCTTCCGACTCTGGTGGTAATAGCGTCATTAAGACTTGGTCTAGAAGATCAACTATACTACCCGAATTTGTGGGTGTAAATTTTGCAGTTCACAATGGCAAAAGATTTATACCTGTAAACGTAACTGAAGACATGGTTGGCCATAAACTTGGAGAGTTCTCTCCTACAAGAACTTTTAATGGCCACACAGGTGATAAGAAAACAAAGTAAATATGAGACAACTTGTAAGAAAAGATAACGAAGCATATGCAATTCAAAGGAACATGAGAGTGAGTCCGTCAAAAGCTAATGCAGTACTTGAAATGATTAGAGGCAAAAAGGCATCAGAAGCACTTAACTTATTAAAGTTTTCATCTAGAGGAGTTGCTAAAAATATTTCTAAAGTTTTAAACAGTGCAATTGCTAATGCCGAGAATAATCATCAGTTGGATATTGATATATTAAAAGTTACTGAAGCATATTGCGGTAAAGGTATGGTGATGAAAAGATGGAGAGCAAGAGCAAAGGGAAGACCTGGGAGAATTAATAAATTTCTAACTAACATCACGATTAAAGTTTCTGAAGATCAAGTTAAGGAAGTAAAGAAAGAGAAGGCAAAATAGTATATGGGTCAAAAAGTAAATCCAATTGGACTTAGATTAATTCTTAATAAGAAGTGGCAATCTAGATGGTATGCTGGAAAGAAAGAATTTGGATCGTTCTTGCAGGAAGATTTAAAGATTAGAGCTTATCTTGAGAAAAAACTTAAAAATTGTGCTGTAGCAAAAATTCAGATTGAACGGCCTGCAAAGAAAGCACAGGTTACAATATACTCAGCGCGTCCAGGTCTTATTATTGGAAAAAAAGGTAGTGATATTGAGAAATTGAAGAAAAAAATCTCTGAATTTACTTCCGATGAAGTTTCGATAAATCTTGTGGAGATTAGAAAACCAGAAGTAGAAGCACAATTAATTGCTGATGGTATAGCTGAACAATTAGAAAGGCGCGTTTCATTCCGAAGAGCAATGAAACGTTCAGTTCAGTCAGCAATGCGCTTGGGAGCAGACGGAATTAGAGTGAATTGTGGAGGTAGACTTGGGGGAACTGAAATAGCAAGGACTGAGTGGTACAGGGAAGGTAGAGTGCCTTTGCATACTTTCAGAGCAAATGTAGATTACGCTGTCGCAACAGCACAAACCACATATGGTTCATGCGGAATAAAAGTTTGGATATATAAAGGCGATATAGATGATAATGCGCCCCATGAATTAGATAACAACCCAAATAAATTAGGATAGACATGTTACAGCCAAAGAAAACAAAATATAGAAAAGCTCATAAGGGTAGAATTAAGGGAGTTGCAACGTCAGCGACAACGCTTAATTATGGGACATATGGTTTGAAAGCTTTAGAAGCTGAAAGAGTCACAGCTCGTCAAATTGAGGCTGCCCGTGTTGCAATGACAAGATTCATGAAAAGAGCTGGAAGAGTGTGGGTTAGAATATTTCCTGATGTTCCAGTTTCAAAAAAACCTACAGAAGTAAGAATGGGTAAAGGCAAAGGATCACCAGAGTATTGGGCATGCAGGGTTAAACCAGGAAAAATTTTATTTGAAGTTGATGGCGTTTCACAAGCAATTGCGACAGAGGCTTTTGGACGTGCTTCATCTAAACTGCCTATTAAAACTAAGGTAGTGGAACAGTTAATTAAATAGAGAATTTATGAAAGCAGAAGAAATAAGAAAAAAAACAACAGATCAACTGAAGACTGAGTTGCAAAATTTATACAAGGAATCCTTTAACTTGAGATTTCAAAAGTCCTCAGGCCAGCTGGAGAATACGTCTCGAATTTTTAAGGTAAGAAAACTGATAGCAAGAATAAAAACAATAATGAAGGAAAAAACGGTTAACTAATATGCCAAAAAAGATATTACAAGGAACTGTTATTAGTAACAAACAAGATAAAACAATAACAGTTTTAGTTGAAAGAAAGTTTAAACACCCAGTGTTAAAAAAAGTTATTAGAAGATCAAAAAAATACAGTGCACATGATCCTGATAATCAATTTAACGCAGGAGATAAAGTAAAAATTATGGAATCTAAGCCAATTTCTAAACTAAAAAGATGGGTTGCAATTAGTTAAATGATACAAGTTGAATCTCGATTAAATGTTGCGGATAACTCAGGAGCCAAAGAGGTTTTATGTGTTAAAGTTCTTGGTGGATCAAAGCGTCGTTTTGCATCTGTAGGAGATATTATCGTAGTAACTGTCAAAGACGCAATACCAAAAGGGAAGGTTAAAAAAGGAACTGTCCATAAAGCTGTAATCGTAAGAACTAGAAAAGAGTTGAAAAGAGTTGACGGAAGTACAATTAAGTTTGATACAAACGCCGCTGTATTAATTAATAATCAGGGTGAACCGGTAGGGACAAGAATCTTTGGCCCTGTTTGTAGAGAGCTACGATCAAAAAAACAAATGAAAATCATTTCACTAGCACCGGAGGTCTTATAATGAGCATGAGATTAAAAAAAGGTGATCAAGTTACTGTTAACACAGGCAAGGATAAGGGAAAAGTTGGTGAAGTGATGAAAATATTAGGCATGAAAGCAATTGTTAAAGGCGTGAACATTTCAAAGAAACATCAAAAACAAGACCAGAAAAACGAAGGTGGAGTTTTGAATAAGGAGATGCCAATTATGCTCTCCAATTTAATGCCGGTTGATAAAAAGACCAACAAAGGTGTTAGAGTTGGTTATAAATACTTAAAAGACAATAAAAAAGTGAGAATTAACATTAAAACGGGAGATCAAATCGATGGATAACTATACTCCACGTTTAAAAGAAATGTATGTAAATACGATAGTGCCAAAACTAAAGAATGATCTTTCCATAAAGAATGATCTTGCCCTGCCTAAGTTGGTAAAAGTTTCATTAAACATGGGCCTTGGAGAGGCAGTAAATGACTCTAAGGTAACTCAACTAGCTTCAGATCAATTAGCTTCTATAGCAGGTCAACAACCATTAGTGACAAAAGCAAGAAAATCAATCGCTACTTTTAAAATCAGAACTGGTATGTCTTTAGGAGTAAAGGTTACTTTAAGAGGTAACAGGATGTACGAGTTCATTGATAGACTCGTTACTATTGCTCTTCCGCGTATTAGAGACTTTAGAGGATTGAAAAAAAATTGTTTCGATGGAAGGGGTAATTACTCTTTCGGAATTAAGGAATGCACAGTTTTTCCTGAAATTAACGTTGATAAACTTGATAAGGTGCGCGGGTTAGATATTACAATAAATACTACAGCTTCAAATGATGAGCAGGCATTGTTGTTATTAAAATCTCTAAATTTTCCAATTAATGATTAGGTAAGGATATGGCTAAAAAAAGTTCGATAGAAAAAAATAAAAGAAGAATAAAGTTGTCTGAAAAAGACCTGCATAGGAGAAGTAAACTAAAATCTCTTATTATGGACAAAAAAACCTCTATTGATGATAGGTTTCAAGCTCAACTAAAACTTTCCAAGCTAAGAAGGAACGGTGCAAGAACAAGAGTTCGAAATAGATGTGAATTAACAGGCCGTCCAAGGGGTTACCATAAACGAGTGAGATTATCTAGAATTGCCTTGAGGGATCTTGCATCTAAAGGTCAAATCCCTGGAATGAATAAATCAAGCTGGTAGAAAGGAAGAAATATGTCATTACAAGATCCGTTGTCAGATTTATTTAGTAGAATTAGAAATGCACAAATGAGGTATAAACCAATTGTTAGTTCTCCTGTATCAAAGTTAAGGGAAAATATTTTAGAGGTACTTAAAAAAGAAGGTTACATAAGAGGATATGCTCGAACAAAACACTCATCTGGCAGGGAAGAGCTCGATATTGAACTGAAATATGATGAAAAAGGTCCTGTAATTTCAGAGATCACAAGAATTTCAAAACCAGGTAGGCGTGTTTATTCTGGCGCTGGAAGGATACCGTATGTACATAATGGCCTTGGAATTTCAATTATTTCAACTTCGAAAGGTGTGATGACGGATGCAGATGCAAGAGATCAAAAAGTAGGCGGGGAAATTATTTGTAGAGTATTTTAGTTATGTCTAGAGTTGGATCAAAAGAAATAAATATACCAGAAAGCGTAAAAATTAATCTTCAAGATGGATTAATTTCAGCTGAGGGACCATTAGGCAAACTTGAGTCTAAGTTAAATTCTCAAATCGAAGTAATAATTGAGGGTCAAATAATTACAATGAAACCCAAATCTGATGACAAAACTTTAGTTTCTTTCTGGGGTTTGCAGAGAAATTTAGTTAATAATTTAATTATTGGCGTAAGCGAGGGTTTTACAAAAAAATTAGAGATGAATGGCGTTGGATATCGTGCAACCTTAAAAGGTAAAACTCTTGAATTATTGCTTGGGTATAGTCATCCGATAAACTACGATATTCCAGAAAATATTACAGTCACAGTAGATAAGCAAAATAATATTGAGATTAAGGGTCCTGACAAGCAACTTGTTGGACAAACTGCTGCTGAAATTAGAAATTTTAGGGGGCCTGAACCTTATAAAGGCAAGGGCATAAAGTATGCCGATGAATATATAAATAGAAAAGAAGGTAAAAAGAAATAATGTTATCTCCAAAAAAACAAAAAAGATCAAGTAGGGTCAGGTTTAAGCTAAAGAAAAATAATAAATCTCGCATGAGACTTACTCTTTATAAGTCCTCACAGCACTTGTATGCTCAAATCGTTGACGATAATAAAGGCATAACTGTTTGCAGTGCCTCAACTCTAAAATCAGAAAAAAATAAAAATTCATGTAATGTTGCAAATGCAAAAATATTAGGCAGTGAACTTGCTAAGTCAGCAGCTGAAAAGGGCGTTAAAGATGTTTACTTGGATCGTGGGTCAAATTTGTATCATGGAATAGTAAAAACTATTACTGATGAAGTAAGATCTGGGGGTATAAATTTATAGGAAACATTATGGTTAAAGAAAATAAGAACAAAGATCAAAATGGTATTGATATCAAAGACAAACTAGTAGCAATTAACCGTGTTACAAAAGTTGTTAAAGGAGGAAGGCGATTTGGATTTGCAGCATTAGTTGTTGCTGGTGATGAATCCGGTAAAGTTGGTTTTGGTCATGGAAAAGCAAAAGAGGTTCCAGAGGCCATAAAAAAAGCAACAGACTCAGCTAAAAAAAGTTTGGTCAGAATACCGCTTAGAGAGGGTAGAACATTACATCATGATATAATTGGAATACATGGTTCATCACGGGTTGTAATGAGATCTGCACCCTCAGGTACAGGTATTATTGCTGGAGGATCAGTTAGGGCAGTATTTGAATTATTAGGCATACAAGACATTGTTGCAAAGTCAGTGGGTAGCTCAAATCCTTATAATATTATCAGAGCAGCAGTAGATGGACTGAAACAGCAAAAATCGCCCAAGATAATTGCTGCAAGGAGATCTAAAAAAGTTGGCAACATTACTTCTGCAAGAGAAACGACATGACTCAAAAATTAAAAATTACATTAAAAAAAAGTACGATTGGTTCTCAAAAAGGACAAATAGCGACGGTAAAAGGACTAGGGCTAAAAAGAATTAACAGCAGCGTCATAAGAGAAGCAACGCCTGAAACATTAGGCATGATTAAAAAAATTAAACATTTAGTAATCACGGAAAATAATTAAATGAAATTAAATCAAATTGATAAAAACAAGAGCTTTAAATCAAAGAAGAGAATCGGAAGAGGAATAGGCTCAGGTAAAGGTAAAACCTCTGGGAGTGGTCACAAAGGACAAAAAGCTCGTTCGGGTGTTGCGATCAATGGTTTCGAAGGTGGACAGATGCCTTTACATAGAAGATTACCTAAATTTGGATTTTCAAATTTTACAAAGAAACAATATTTTGAATTAAACCTCTCTACACTGCAGAAATTGATCGATAAAAATTCTATCAACGAGTCAGAGATTATAAATATTGCACTCTTAAAAAAGCTACGTATTTTGAAAAATAAAGATAAAAAACTCCTAAAAATTCTCGGAACAGGTGAATTAAAATCAAAAAATATAATTGAGTGTAGTAAAGTAACCAAGTCTGCAGAAGAAAAACTTCAAAAACTTGGTGTTGAATTAAAAATAAGTAAAGCAATTTAACGAAATGGCTTCAGCAGCTGAAAAATTAGCATCAAATTTCAACTTTAGTGTCTTTTCTAAGGCAACTGAATTAAAGAAAAGAATTTGGTTCACTTTAGGTGCTTTAATAATTTATAGATTTGGCACATATATACCTTTACCTGGAATAGACATTGAGCAATTAAAACTTCTTGTTGAAACTAATCAAAGCGGAATTCTTGGAATGTTTGATGTTTTCGCAGGTGGTGCAATTAGTCGAATGGCTATTTTTGCATTAGGTATCATGCCATATATATCTTCATCAATTATTATGCAGCTTATGACAAGTGTCTCTCCGCATCTGGCAAGTTTGAAGAAAGAGGGTGAGCCTGGTAGAAGAAAAATTACTCAATATACAAGATACGGAACTGTCTTACTTGCTTTATTACAAGGATATGGGATTTCTGTTGGGTTAGAGTCAGCAGGAAAAGTTGTTACAGACCCTGGATTATTTTTTCGACTTTCAACAACAATTACATTAACTGGTGGAACTGTCTTCTTAATGTGGCTAGGAGAACAAATAACCAGTAGAGGCATAGGAAATGGAATATCGCTCATTATTTTTTCTGGTATTGTAGCTGAGATACCTAGTGCCTTAATAAATACTCTTACATTAGGTCGTCAGGGAACAATCTCAACTCTTACGCTTGTATTACTTTTAGTGATGATAGTAGCTGTAGTTATTTTTATTGTTTTTATGGAGAGAGCTCAGAGAAGATTAATAGTCCAGTATCCAAAAAGACAGATGGGTAATAAGATGTTTGCTGGAGATAGCACACATTTACCTCTTAAACTCAATACCGCAGGAGTTATACCAGCAATATTTGCTTCATCTATTCTATTGCTACCAATTACAATTGCAAATTTTAATGTATCTGCAGAGCCAGGATTGTTAAATGATATTGCGGCACTACTTGGTAGGGGCCAACCTGCATACATGCTTATGTATGCTGCTGCCATTATATTTTTTGCATTCTTTTATACTTCAATTGTATTTAATCCAGTTGAAACAGCTGATAACTTAAAAAGACAAGGCGGTTTTATCCCAGGAATTAGGCCAGGTGAAAAGACTGCTGAGTATATTGATTTTGTCTTATCCAGAATAACAACCATTGGGGCATTATATTTAGCATTTGTATGCATACTCCCCGAAATTTTAATTGCTCAATACTCAATTCCATTTTATTTGGGAGGTACATCACTACTCATTGTTGTGGTTGTAGGCATGGATACCGTTGGACAAATTCAAAGTCATTTGTTTGCATATCAATATGAAGCTTTAATAAAAAAATCTCGCCTTAGAGGCACAAGAAGGTGAATTTAGTTTTATTGGGACCCCCAGGAGCTGGAAAAGGAACTCAGGCGCATTTAATCTGTGAAAAATATAAATTAAGCCACTTATCTACAGGTGATTTACTTAGGGTGGAGATAGCCAATAAAAGTGAGATAGGGGTAAAGGCTAAACAAATCATTGATGAGGGAAAACTGGTTTCTAATGATATTATAATTAATGTTATTAAGTCATTTTTTAATAATAATAAAAATTCAAATGGATATCTTCTTGACGGCTTTCCAAGAAATACAGAGCAGGCTAAGCTTCTAGATAAATTGATGTTAGAACTTAAAGATGAGATATCATGCGTAATTCAGTTAGATGTTGAAGAAAAATATTTAAAAGACAGAATTTTATTAAGAGGTAAAGAAGAAGGAAGATCTGATGACAATGAGGAAACTCTTTTTAAAAGACTGGAAACATATTTTAATGAAACTATGCCTTTATTAAAATATTATGATGAAGCAAAACTGCTAAAAAAAGTCAGTGGCGTAGGTGAAATTATGTATATAAATCAATCAATTAACTCAATTATAGATCATCTTTAATATGCTTGACCAATTAATTAATAATCCTATAATCCCGCAATCTCTCAAACCAAAAATGTTAGGTCTTTATTAATGGCTCGTATTGCTGGAGTAAACATTCCAACCCAAAAGAAATTAGGAGTTGCTTTGACCTATGTATACGGAATAGGTAATAAGATTTCAAAAGATGTATGTTCTCAGGCAAATGTAGATGCAAATATTAGAGTTCAGGATTTATCTGAAGCAGAAATAAAAAATGTTAGTGATGTTATTTCATCATCATTTTTAGTTGAAGGTGATCTAAGACGTGAAGTTTCTGGAAATATCAAAAGATTGAAAGATCTTGGTACGTATAGAGGTGTAAGACACAGAAAAAATTTGCCATGTAGAGGTCAGCGTACTCATACAAACGCTAGAACTAAAAAAGGAAAAGCTATTGCGATTGCTGGAAAGAAAAAGGTTACTAAATAAATATGGCTGAAGCTAAAACTGTAAAAAAGAAAAAACAAAAAAAGAATATCATCTCTGGACTAGCGTATATTAATGCTACATTTAATAATACTATGATTACCATTACCGATGAGCAAGGCAATAGCATTGCATGGTCATCTGCGGGAGTGAAAGGTTTTAAAGGATCAAGAAAGTCCACACCTTATGCAGCACAAATTGCAGCTGAGGATGCCGGTACAAAAGCTAAAGAATTTGGTTTAAAAAACTTACAAGTATTTGTTAAAGGACCAGGCGGAGGACGAGAGTCGGCACTACGAGCATTACAAGCTGTGGGGTTTTATATAACTTCTATAAAAGATACTACACCAATTCCTCATAATGGTTGTCGTCCACCAAAGAAAAGAAGAGTTTAATATTTATTAAAGGAAAAAAACTATGAGTATTATTAATAATTGGCAGGCATTAATAAAACCTTCAAAACTAAAGCTAATCAGCGATGAAGACACTCAATATAAAGCAACATTAATTGCGGAACCACTTGAAAGAGGTTTTGGATTAACTCTTGGAAATGCTCTCAGAAGAGTGCTGTTGTCGTCACTACAAGGTACTGCAGTGACAGCAATCAAGATAGATAACGTTCTTCATGAATTTTCATCTATTGATGGAGTAAGAGAAGACGTCACAGATATAGTGTTAAATATTAAGTCTTTGTCTCTAAATATGCATTCTGAGGGTGTAAGAAAAATGAATCTCAATGTAACTGGTCCAGGTGAGATTACTGCGGGAATGATAAATACACCGTCTGAAATTGATATTATTAACCCAGAGTTAGTTATCTGTAATCTTGATGACAATACTGAATTTAATATGGAGCTTACCGTTGCAAAAGGTAAAGGTTATGTTGCTGCTGAACATAACAAGCCAGAAGATTCTGCAATAGGCTTGATTCCGATAGACTCCATATTTAGCCCAGTTAAACAAGTTTCATACAGTATCGAAAATACTAGAGAAGGAAAAGTCCTGGACTATGACAAGCTAACAATGTCAATTGAAACAAATGGGTCAGTATCTCCCGAGGATGCTATTGCTTTTGCAGCACGAATAATTCAAGACCAATTGCAATCATTTATTAATTTTGAAGAACCTGAAGAGATTCAGGAAGAACCTGATGCATTAGAACCTCAATTCAATAAAAATCTTTTAAGAAAAGTTGAGGAGCTTGAACTTTCAGTGAGATCAATGAATTGTCTAAGAAATGATAATATTATTTACATTGGAGACCTTGTTCAAAAAAGTGAAATTGAAATGTTGCGTACACCCAATTTTGGTCGTAAGTCTCTAAATGAAATAAAAGAAGTACTAGGCACTATGTCACTATATCTAGGCATGGAAGTACCTAATTGGCCACCTGAAAATATTGAAGAAATGGCAAGAAAGATTGAAGATCCATATAACTAAAAATGAGACACGGAATTGCAAAAAGAAAGTTAAATAGGACATCATCGCATCGGATAGCGATGCTTGAGAACATGGCTGTTTCTCTAATTAAAAATGAGACTATTAAAACCACACTTCCAAAAGCAAAAGAACTAAGACCATTTGTTGAAAAGATTATAACTCTAGGTAAAAAGAATAAAAGTTCATCCAGAGCAAATGCTTTTAACTCGCTTAGAGATAAAGAAGCAGTAACAAAAGTTTTCGGAGATTTATCTGAAAGATTCAAAGACAGAAGCGGCGGCTATTGTAGAATTGTAAAAGCCGGCTATCGATCAGGTGATAATGCGCCTATGGCTTATATCCAAATTCTTGATCAAGAAAAATAATATCTAATTAATAATAAGTTGATTTATCTAAACATATAAATTTAGATGAAATCCAAAAAAACTATAATTGTTGATAGTGCTTCTAACGGGGTAAGATTAGACAAGTTTTTAAAAGAAAAATTAAATATTCCTTTTTCATTACTCCACAAAGAGCTCAGAAAAAAATCAATTAAAATAAACAATAAAAAAAAACTTGGAAGTTATCGAGTTAAACAAGATGATATCATTGATATCTTCAAGGAATTCAAATTAATTCATAAAAATAAACCTTCAATTAAAATACCCAACATACTCAAGAGAAAAATTAAAAGTTCAGTAGTTTTTCAATCTGACGACTTTATTATTATTAATAAATGGGCTGGAATACCATGTCAGCGTGGATCAAAAATTAATCTATCAATTGATGATTTACTTCAATTTTTAAATAATAAAGATAGTCATCCTAAGCTAGTGCATCGACTTGATAAAGACACAACTGGCCTATTGATAATTGCAAAAAATTCTAATTCAGCAAGGTACTTTCATAAAATTCTGTCTAACCATAAAATAAAAAAAACTTATTATGCAATAGTTGAAAAAAAACCAAAAAATAGAGAGGGAATACTAAAAGATATGCTTCCCAAAAATAAAAAAAATGTTTCTGCTGAAACAAAATATCAAATAATAAAAAAACTACCTGGAAAATATTTTCTTTTAAGACTAAATCCTCAATCAGGTAGAAAACATCAAATCAGGCAGCATTGTTTTATGAATGGTTTCCCAATCCTTGGTGATAAAAAATATTATATTGAACGCAATCAAATAAAATTTTCTAATTTATTTCTACATGCTGGTGCTTTAGAATTCATTGATATGAATAATAAAAAAGTCAAAATAGAGACTGAACTCCCAAATCACTTTAGAAAATACTTATAAATTGATAATTCAGGAATATTATATAATATAGTTACTTCATGAGTGATATCATCAAATTATTAGAAAAAAAGCGTGAAGAAGCTAAACTTGGTGGAGGAAAAAAACGGATTGACTCTCAACACGCTAAAGGCAAATTGACAGCACGTGAGCGAATAGAGGTACTTTTAGATCAAGATACTTTTGAAGAGTACGATATGTATGTCGAACACCGTACGAATGACTTCGGCATGGACGATCAGAAGTATGCGGGAGATGGAGTGGTCACTGGTAGTGGAAAAATAAATGGAAAATTAGTATACGTTTTCAGTCAAGACTTCACAGTTTTTGGAGGTTCACTATCTGAAGCTCATGCAGAAAAAATATGTAAGATTATGGACATGGCAATGAAAGTTGGCGCTCCCATTATTGGAATAAATGACTCTGGTGGCGCACGTATTCAAGAAGGCGTTGCTTCTTTAGCGGGTTATGCAGAAGTTTTTCAAAGAAATGTTCTAGCATCAGGTGTTGTTCCTCAAATTTCAGTCATTATGGGTCCATGTGCTGGCGGAGCTGTGTATTCACCTGCAATGACAGATTTCATATTTATGGTCAAAAATACCTCATTCATGTTTGTGACTGGCCCAGATGTTGTAAAGACCGTAACACAAGAAAATGTTACACAGGAGGAATTGGGGGGCGCTAAGACACATACTTCAAAATCCTCAGTGGCAGATGGAGCATTCAACAACGACATTGAAACACTGCAGGAAGTAAAAAGTCTTGTTGACTTGCTGCCTTCCAGCAATCGGGAAAAATCTAAAAATATTAAAGATAGCTTTCAAGACCTAAGTCCAGATTACTCTTTAGATACCCTTGTTCCTGAAAATGCAAATAAACCATATGATATGAAGGAACTAATCAATAAAGTAGTTGATAATAACTACTTTTTTGAAATTCAGCCTGACTTTGCAAAAAATATTATCACTGGTTTTGGTAGAATTGAGGGAAGAACAGTTGGATTTGTTGCAAACCAGCCATTAGTTTTGGCAGGATGTCTTGACATAGATTCTGGTAAAAAAGGAGGCAGATTTGTAAGATTTTGTGATTGTTTTAATATACCAATTGTTACTTTTGTTGATGTACCCGGTTTTTTGCCAGGGGTATCTCAGGAACACAACGGTATCATTAAAAATGGCGCCAAGCTTTTATACGCTTATGCTGAAGCAACCGTTCCTAAAATTACAATAATAACTCGTAAGGCTTACGGAGGTGCATATGTCGTAATGGCTTCAAAGCATTTGCGGGGTGATATTAATTATGCATGGCCAAGTGCTGAAATTGCAGTTATGGGTGCAAAGGGAGCTACTGAAATTTTGTTCAGAGATGAAATCAAGGATAAAAAGAAAATTGATAAGAGAACACAAGAATATACGGATCAGTTTGTAAATCCATTTATTGCTTCAAAGAGAGGATTTATTGACGATGTAATAAGACCACATTCAACACGTCGTCGTATAGCGACAGCACTTGAAAATCTTAAAGATAAAGAATTGTCTTCTCCCATAAAAAAACACGATAATATACCATTATAATTAATGATTAAAAAAATTCTAATTGCGAATAGAGGAGAAATTGCATGCAGAGTTATACGCACAGCAAGAAAGTTGAATATCAATACGGTAGCTGTCTATTCTGATGCTGATAAAGATTCTCTCTTTGTGAAACAGGCAGATGAGTCTTACAATATAGGAGGCTCTCAGCCAGCTGAGTCTTATTTAGATATTAATAAAATCATTAATATTGCAAAAAAATCAAAGGCTGATGCAATTCACCCAGGATATGGATTTTTATCTGAAAATGCAGCTTTTGTTAAAAGACTGGCTAAAGAGAAAATAAAATTTATTGGACCCAATCCAAATGCTATAAAAAAAATGGGAGACAAAATTGAGTCTAAAAATCTTGCAATAAAACTTAAACTAAACGTAATACCTGGTCATACCGCCCCAGTGAAAAACTCAAAAGAAGCATTAAAAATCTCAAATAAAATTGGATACCCAGTCTTGCTAAAAGCATCAGCTGGAGGTGGTGGTAAAGGAATGAGAATAGTAAGAAAAAATGGTGAATTAGAAGAAAATTTTAATGCTGCAAAGAGTGAGTCAAAGAAAAGCTTTGGAGATGATCGAGTGTTCATTGAAAAATATATAGAGCAACCAAGACATATTGAGATACAAATTCTTTGTGACAAGCATGGAAATCAAGTTCATTTAGGTGAGAGAGAATGCTCAATTCAAAGGAGATATCAAAAAGTTATTGAGGAGTGCCCATCGCCATTTGTAGATGAAGAAATGAGAAATGAAATGGCTGCACAAGCTTTAACCCTTGCAAAGGAAGTTAAATACGACTCAGCAGGGACCGTAGAATTTGTAGTAGATGCCAACAAAAATTTTTATTTTCTCGAGATGAACACAAGACTTCAAGTTGAACATCCCGTTTCTGAGCTTGTTACAGGCGTAGATCTGGTTGAGCAAATGATTTATTGCGCAGATAATAAAAAGTTAAATATATCACAAAAAGATATAAACCTTAGAGGCTGGTCAGTTGAGTCTCGTATTTATGCCGAAGATCCAACTAAAGATTTTTTACCTTCAATTGGTAGAGTGACTGAATACATTGAGCCATCAAAAATCGAAGATAAAGATCAAATTATTAGAAACGATACTGGAATAAATCCTGGATCTGAAGTTTCTTTATTTTATGATCCTATGATATCAAAGCTAGCGGTTCATAGTAAGGATAGAGCAACTGCAATAGACTTAATGATCAATTCACTACAAAATTATTACTTATCAGGAGTTGAAAATAATATTGAATTTCTGATTTCAATTTTAGATGACAAAAAATTTAGAAACGGCAAAATAAGCACAAATTTTATCAAAGAAAAATTCCCTAAGGGTTACTATTCCAATCATAATTTAAGTGAATATAAGAAACACAGAATTGCAATTTTTGCCCAGGTTTTATTTATATGCCAATTACAAAGCAAGATACTAACTTCAAATGATTTTGTAATAAAGGTAGGAGAAGATTTTCTTAACTTGAAAGTTACAGAATCTAAGTTTGAAAAAGAAAGATTTTATGGAACCT
The DNA here is from genome assembly GCA_902526005.1 of uncultured Pelagibacteraceae bacterium. Classification (GTDB taxonomy): domain Bacteria; phylum Pseudomonadota; class Alphaproteobacteria; order Pelagibacterales; family AG-422-B15; genus CACNXQ01. The sequence goes on along the minus strand of CABZIW010000002.1, from coordinate 56,555 downwards.
TTAAAATAGAAAAGAAAGAGTATGAGATTGAAACATCTATAAAACTAAACGAGAGGTTATCTTGGGTAAGTATAAATCAGCAAATAGAGTATTTTAAATTAAATAAACTTGTAAACCTTAACTCTTCGGATATCAGTTACTATGACTGCAGATGTCAGACCGTAGTTGTAAGTAAGCAACATGAAACTTACATAAGGCTTATGCCAAAAATAAAATTAGAGGATTTATCAAAAAAGTTAATTTCTCCAATGCCTGGCCTAATCAAATCAGTAGACGTATCTGAAGGACAAAAAGTAAAAAGTGGCGATCAATTACTAATCATTGAAGCAATGAAAATGGAAAATATTTTAAAAAGTGAGAAAGACTGCGTAATTGATAAAGTTCTAATAAAGCCAGGTGATAGCGTGGGTGCTGATGAGGAACTCATTCTATTTTCTAAATAGCCAAAGTTTTTAATTTGCTCTGAAAAATATCTCTATCCATGTAGCCTTGTCTAAAGTAGCGACGATTTTTAGTATCTCTATATGCACCCCTTCCATGCAATACACGATAATTATCTAAAATTAACATGTCACCTGGTCGTTGTTTAATTCGAATATTATTTTTTTTATCCTTAATTAAATCCCATAACTTTCTTCTTGCATTAATATAATTGTCTATTTTTTTATTTTTATCGAATGGAATTAATTCAGTTCTATTGTTGTACCTTACTTGTATTACATTGTTCATATCATCTAACTCGATCAGCTTACATTTATTTTCTAACCAGGCATTATCATCTTTATATCTAAAAAATGTATTGAAAGTTGTAAGCGTATTAAAGAATTGTTTATGTCTATCTCGTAAAATTTTTGCAACATTAAAACCGTCAACTATTGTATTTTCTCCTCCTATTGAAGCGTTTTCTATGCAGTGTAAAAAAATATAACCTTGTGTAGGGAAGCGATATGGATTGTCAGTATGGTTCTCTAGTGCTCTTGTTGTCATAGTTAAGTCATAGGCTTTTTTTATGCTTTTAACGTCAGCAATACCACCCCAATTTGTTTTTTTAACTGGCCCAATAAGTTTCATAAGTTCATTTAAACCATTCTTAGTTTTTGGAATATTCCTGACTAAACAAAAACCAAATATCTCGACAGATAATAAAATGTCAGATAACATTTTTTCATTTATTAGCAGAAAGTTATATTTTGGAATTTTAATACTTTTCTTATTCCATAAATATTTTTTGGACTTGAATTCTTTAGATTCTAGTTGATTGTAGAGATAGCCAAATTGATACGAATGTTTTGAATTATCTGAAAATTGAATTTGTAAAACATTTTTGCTTATTTTGGCTGATTTAATATACAAATGTTCATCTATCTCCGCCGCCTCTATTAAAAGTTGATTTGTATAATTATCTCTAATCTCGCTATTCGTACTATGCTCATAAAGCCATTGAGCATTTACTTCATAATTCTTATTTTTATTTTTGAGATTTATAGTTTTTTTTTTATTTTTTACAGAAATAAAGTTCATTTTAATTAAAATATTTAACTAGAGTTTTTTCAATTGTTTTATCAATTTCCTTACTCTTTATATTATAACCTAAATCTGAAAAACTAGTGACAAATTTGCTACTCATTCCACATGGCTTGATACCTTCGTAGTGACTTAATTCTGGATTTATATTTATTGAAAAACCATGGTAAGTAACCCATTTTTTTACCTTTAGACCAATACTGGCAATTTTATAGAGTTGGCCATTATCCTTTTTAACGAATACTCCGTGATGATCAGGTATTGCTTCAGCAACAATGTGAAAATTATTTAAAATTTCTATGATCAATTTTTCGATTTGGTTTACAAAAAATTTAATGTCTTTTTTTCTGTTATTTAAATTGATCATAAGGTAGACAACTCTTTGTCCAGGGCCATGATAAGTGTATTTTCCTCCCCGATTAGTCTTAATTACAGGTATTTTATTATTATTAAGAAGGTCACTTTTATGATCAGTAGATCCTGATGTATATATCGCTGGATGACTTAAGAGCCAAGCAAGTTCGTCATTCTGGTTTTTAATTATTTCATTCACTCTATTTTCCATATATTTAAGACTTTTTAAGTAGTCTTGAGCTGAATTATCTATCTTAATTTCCATGTTTTTCTGGATAATAACCTAAATTGATGTACATGTTTTTATTATGAATAATATTGTAAATGAACCTCGTCAAAATGAGAATATTACATTTAATAATCAATTAATTAATGATGTAATAAATTTTTGCAATAACAAAGAAAAAGATAAACTAGTCAACATTATTTCTCCTCTTCATCCAGCAGATTTGGCTGATCTCTTTACTTTTCTTAGCAAAGAGCAACGATCTTACATTCTCAATAATCTTAGTGAAGACCGCTATACAGATGTTCTTGCTGAGCTAGATGACACTATTATTGATGAAACAGTTCAAGAATTAGAGGATACTAAAGTAGTTCGCTCCATTAGTGAGATGGAGACAGATGACGCAATTAACCTCATTGAGTCTTTGGAGCCAGCAGCTCAAAAGAAAATTTTAGACCAAGTAAACCCCACAGAGAGAGAAATTTTACAAGAAAGTCTTAATTACCCTGAAGATACTGCTGGAAGAAGAATGCAAAAAGAATTTGTTTCAATGCCAGGCTTTTGGACAGTAGGGCAGGCAATTGATCATTTAAGAGAACAAATTGACTTACCCGATGAATTCTATGAACTTTTTATTGTCGACCCGAGCAATAAACCGTTGGGGAGCGCTTCAGTTTCTAAAGTTCTGAAGTCACGTAGAGATACAAAATTAAATGAAATTTTAGAAGAAAACCCAAAATTTGTTAAGGCATCTATGGATCAAGAAGAAGTAGCACTTTTCTTTGAGCAATACTCTTTAGTATCAGCTGGAGTTGTCGATGATCACAATAGATTAATTGGAAGAATTACAGCAGATGATATTGTGTGGGTTGTTCAAGAAGAAGCAGAAGAAGATATTTTGAGGTTGGGTGGTGTTTCAGAAAGTGAGATGAACCAATCCATTGGAAGATCAACGAGGCGACGATTTATATGGTTATTTCTAAATTTATTAACCGCAATTCTTGCATCTTATGTAATAAGTCTGTTTGATGCCAGTATTGAGAAAATGGTAGCATTAGCGATTTTAATGCCAATTGTTGCATCAATGGGTGGTAATGCAGGAACACAAACGTTAACACTAACCGTGAGAGCTATCGCAACTAAAGAACTAGTAGATAACAATAGAAGAAAGGTATTTTTCAAAGAAATTGCGATATCAGTATTAAATGGAATATTATTTGCGATTATAACGGGGTTTGCTGCTTGGATTTGGTTTTCTGATCTTAGTTTATCTATAATTGTTGGAGCAGCAATGGTAATAAATATTTTATCTGCGGGTTTATTTGGCTTTCTAATTCCGTATATTTTTAATAAAGTTAAGATTGATCCCGCTTTGGCATCAAGCGTATTTGTAACAACAATAACTGATGTATTTGGATTTTTATCTTTTCTAGGGCTTGCTTCAATTTATTTATTTTAGATTTTTATATTGTCAATTAATCTAGTATTTCCTATTTTAGCCGCAATAAATATTCTTGATTTATCACTTATTTTTTTTCGAACAGAGAGATCATCATTTAATACAGTCAGATAATCAATTTTATCAACACCATGATCTATCAGGACTTTTTTTGCATGATTAAGTATTTTATTAATCTTTAACTTAGTTCTAATCAATGGAGGTAATTTTTTAAGTAATTTATTGATTTTAATAGCAATTTTAAATTCCTGGCCACTTAAATAGTTATTTCTTGACGAAAGTGGAAGCCCATATCTGTCCCTGACAGTTTTAACGCATATTATCCTTGTATTTAATTTTAATGACTCAGTCATTTTTTTAATTACTAAATATTGCTGATAATCTTTTTCACCAAAAAATGCTACGTCTGGTTGCACTATATCAAAAAGTTTAAGTACAATATTTTTAACGCCTGGAAAGTATTTTGGCCTTGATTTACCACATAATTTTTTTTCAATTGCAAACTGTGGACAATTATACTTTGTTTTATGGTAGAGAATTTGTTTTTGTATTGGAGTGAAGACAATATCAACACCGTATTTTTTTAAAACTTTAAGATCATTTTTTAGCGTTCTTGGGTAATTTTTATAATCTTCATTTGGTCCAAATTGTGTAGGGTTAACAAAAATACTAACTACAACAATTGATTTTAGTTTTTTTGACTCCTTAACTAATTTTAAATGTCCTGCATGCAAAGCTCCCATTGTTGGTGTCAAGTGAATTTTAAAACCATCACTTCTATATCGATCTAGGATTCTATTGAGATATTTTATACTTTTAACTAATTTCATTATGTATATCTTCAAAAATAATATTATCTGCAAACTGCTTTGACAAATTATACTTTTCCATACTATTAATTGTCCAAGTTAATAGTGGTATATTTTTCTTCCTGATACTTTGAATATTTCTGATACTTATTTTTTCTACATCAACCGCTAAAAAATTAATGCCGAGATGAGAAATCTCTTTAAAATCGATGTTATCATTACTGGTTATTAGGCCTGTTTTATAAAATGGCGCATTGATTTTAAACCATTCACACATCTTATAATCAAATGACTGCAAAGCAATTTCTCCATTGTAAGCTCTAATTATTTCGATTAATCTTTCTTCAATTTCAGGATTAAAACCAGATTTTATTTCAATTAATATAGGTGTTTGGCCATCCACTAAATGCAGCATCTCATCAAGTGAAGGTATTTTACAATCTGTGTCTAAAAGCTTCAGTTTTCTTATTTCGTTTGTACTTAGATCATTAATATTAGAATTTATTCCACACATCCTTTTTAAATCGTAATCATGAAATACTATAATTTCTTTATCCTTAGATAAGACAATATCACATTCTATTGCAAGGTTGTGTTTCATTGCGTTTTCAAATGCTTCCAAAGAATTTTCAATGATTAATTTTTTATCATGAAGCCCTCTATGGGCAATCGGACGATCAAGAAAAGGACTCATTATTTCAGAATTTCAAATATTGATGCAACTTCAACACTAGCATTTTTTGGAAGAGAGTTTGCTCCCACCGCAATTCTTGAATGCCTTCCTTTTTCTCCCATAATATCGCAAACAACATCTGATGCACCATTGATCACTAGAGGATGGTCAGAAAATGAATGATCAGCATTTACGTAACCAGCAACATGAATACAATTAAAATCATTTAGTTCACATGATGGGTTTAGTTGATCTAATATAGACAAAGTATTAAGCATACATATTCGTGATCCATATGTTGCCTCCTTAATATCAGTTTCTGATGGAACTTTGCCAGTTATAATTTTTTCATCTTTTATAGGAAGTTGCCCAGATACATAAACCAAGTTACCTATTTTTTTAAAAGGCAAATAATTCCCAAGAGTCACAAGCTTAAATTGCTTATAATCTTTTTCTACTTCGAGTATTTTATCCGCTAACTTCATTAATAAGAAAATTATATATATCTTTCCAACTATATGCACGAAAATCTGCCTCTTTCGGCGAAACTGCAAGTTTAGATAATCGTTCATCAGATATATAATGAATAGTTTTAGATCTTGATACTTCTTCTTTTACGGAGGATATGTGGGGAGCTAAATCATCAATAAAAAAAACTTTTTCATTAAAGTCTTTAATTAATTCTTTAATTACCAACCCTTTTGGTCCGTTTCCAGCAATTATTTGAAGATTAAGACCATTCTTTTGAAAACAATACTTTCTATCATCCAAATATTTGAATGGAATATTAGTCAGCACTAAAATCTGAAAATTAGATTCCAGAAGTTTATTGATAAAGTGTATTGATCCTTCAACAAAAGTTATATCTTTTGATTCTGTTCGAAAAAAATCGTCTAAATATTCAAGTATAACTTCATTAGATAGAACTTCATCAGTTCCTTTTTGTTTTATATTTCCAAAAAGAGCGTATGAAGTTAGGTCATACCAAAATCCTTTTTTTTCTAAATAAATTTCAAAGCATTTTACGAAATTTAATAAAACTTCATCAGCATCAGTTATAAGCAGTGGTTTATGCTTTAAAAGAGTAGCTTTGCCTATTTGCTTTTGAAGGCCATCAGATAGCTTATGTGACACTAATTATTTAATTTCTATCAATGTAAGTTTTGTTTGAGTATATTGGCCAAGAGCTTCTAGAGATTTATCTCTCCCAGAACCTGACTGCTTGTATCCACCGTGAGGTAAAGACATATCTCCATCGCTCAAACTATTTATCAGAACTTTCCCACTTTTAATTCTTTTTGCAAGCTTATGTACTTTATTTAAGTCATTAGACCATATCATTGCATTAAGTCCATAATGAGTATCATTTGCTATTTGAAGAGCTTCATCTTCATTTTCAAAATCTATGGCACATAATACCGGTCCAAAAATTTCCTCTTTAGCAACGGTCATTGAATTTTGAACATCTTTAAAGACCGTTGGGCTGACGTAGTAGCCACCTGAGTCTTGAAGCACCTGATCACCTCCAGTTATAACATTCGCACCTTCAGATTTGCCTTTATCTATATAATTCATGATTCTTTCAGTTTGGGTTTTATCGACAATTGAGCCCATTAAAGTATTTGGATCAAACGGGTTACCTGGCATCCATGGTTGAGAGTAGCTTACGACCTTTTCTAAAAATTCGTCTTTTATCGATTTTTGAAGTAGCAACCTTGAGGGTGCATCACATACCTGACCACTATTGCCAAACATGCCATCAGCTGCCATTTTTGCAGCGTGGTCTAAATCAGGTGCATCTGCAAATATTATATTTGGAGACTTTCCTCCACACTCAAGTGAAACCCTCTTCATGTTAGACTCACCTGCGTAAGATAAAAAATATCTTCCAACTTCAGTAGATCCAGTAAATCCAAGTTTATCAACATCCATGTGAGTTCCTAATGCTTTTCCTGCAGTAGGACCATAACCTGGCACTACATTGAAGACACCTTCTGGAATACCAGCCTCCATTGCTAGTTCAGCAACTCTTAATGCAGATAACGGTGATTGTTCTGCAGGCTTTAAAATGAAACTATTTCCAGTTGCTAACGCAGGTGCAAATTTCCAACAAGCCATTAACAAGGGAAAGTTCCATGGAGTAACCGCTCCAACTACACCCAGAGGTTCTTTTGTGATAGTGGCAATCAAATTATCACTTGTTGGAGCTACATCATCATAAAGTTTATCAATTGCCTCAGCATACCATTTTGTACAATTAATACATGCCGCTATATCGCCTGTCGCTCTAGTTATAGGCTTACCCATGTTTAAAGTTTCTAGTAAACCAAGCTCTAAAATATTTTTTTTCATTAAGTCAGCGAAATTAAAGAGAATTTTTTTTCTTTTTGAAGGAGCCATTCTCGACCATGACCCTTTTTCAAATACATCGCGCGCAGCTTTGACAGCTATGTTAATGTCGTCAACATCACATTCTGAAACGCTAGTTATTATTGATCCATCAACAGGGCTAATGCTCTCAAACGTTTTGCCTGTTACTGAATTTATATAGTTTCCATTAATAAAAGCCTGATTTTTAAAATCCAGAGATGATTTTTTTTCCATCACATCATTTAGAGCGAGAGCCATAGTTAACCTTTCAACTTGTTAATAATTAATTTTTGTAAAGATTATAAAGATACAGGTTTTTTTATTTTTTAGAAGATTTTTTCTTTTTCTTACCTGTTTTTTCTAGTTTTTTTTCAATCAAATCAATAGCTTCTTCCATTAGAATTTCCTCAGGGTCAATATTATCGGGAATTGTTGCATTAATACTTTTGTATTTAATATATGGTCCAAACTTCCCTTTCATCACTTTGATTGGTTTTTTATCATCAGGATGTTCTCCTAAAGTTTTGATTTCAGATGAACTTTTAAGTCTACCAGGCTTTGCGTTAGCAAGCAGAGAAACTGCTCTATTAATACCAATATCAAAAATTTCAGAGTTATCTTCAAGGCTAGCATTTTTATCACCACAATTGATGTAACCACCATAGCGGCCATAATTCACAGTAATAATTTCACCTGTTTCAGGATGACCACCTATCTCTCTTGGTAAACTTAATAAATACTGAGCTTTCTCTAAATCAATTGCAGAGGGGGAAATTCCCTTAGGCACCGAAGCTCTCTTTGGTTTTTCTTTTTCAACTACTTCACCAAGCTGAACGTATGGTCCAAATCTTCCATTCAATAATTTAATATCCTGTTCTGACTCGGCATCTTTTCCAAGAATTGTGTCTTCAAATGCTTCTTTAATTTTTTTATGAGAGATAGGTCTGGTAAACTTACAATCAGGATAGTTGGAACAGCCTACGAACGCTCCAAATCGACTTACTTTAAGACTTAGTTCGCCTTCACAGTTTTCAGAAGGACAACTTCTTGATATTGCCTTTTCTCCGTTACTCTCTTCTTTTTGTTCAAATATATGGGACTTAAGAATCTCATTTAAATTATCCAATATATTAGTAATTCTCAAATCAGTAACATCACCTACATTTGTAGAAAAATTTTTCCAAAAATTTTCTAAGAATTCAGTCCATTTTATTTTTCCAGAAGTAATTTCATCAAGAGATTCTTCCATTCCAGCAGTAAACTCATAATCAATGTACTTTGAGAAAAATCCTTTAAGAAATGCTGTTATCAATATTGCTCTATCAACAGGTACAAACCTATTTTTATCAAGTTCAACATAATTTCTTGTTTTTAAAACAGATATTATACTGGCGTAGGTTGAAGGTCTTCCTATGCCCAATTCTTCTAATTTTTTTACTAAACTTGCCTCAGAGTATCTAGGGGGTGGAAGAGTAAAATGCTGTGTTTCAGTAGGTAAAACTGACTCTATCTTCATTCCTTTCGAAATAGCGGGTAATGTAACATCATCTTCATCTTCGTCATTTTCATCTTTTTTAATTTGTTCATCAATTTTTACTTTAAACTCACTATAAATATTCAAAAACCCATCAAATTTTACCACAGAACCGTTCGCTCTCAGTTTCAATTCATTCTTTTCAGAGCTGATATCAATAGCTGTTCTTTCAAATACGGCAGAACTCATTTGACTTGCAAGAGCCCTTTTCCATATTAACGAGTATAATTTTAAACTATCTGTATCTAGATATTTTGAAACCTGATTAGGTGTTAATTCAATATCAGTAGGTCGTATTCCCTCGTGAGCTTCTTGAGCATTTTTAGCTTTTTTTGATTTGTAAGTTCTTACTTCATTAGGACAATATCCATTCTCAAAATTTTTTTTCAAATAGTTTCTATATGTTTCAATGGCTTCTTTAGATATATCAGTACTATCAGTACGCATGTAAGTTATTAAACCAACTGTTTCACCATTAATTTCAATACCTTGAAATAATTTTTGTGCAATTTGCATTGTTCGAGACGCGCCAAAACCATAAATACTTGATGCGGTTTGTTGAAGTGTTGAGGTAGAAAAAGGTGGTTCCGGATTTCTCGATGCTGGTTTTTTTGTAATATCTATTATTTCAAATTTATTATCCGAGAATAAATTTACAATTTTTTTCGCATCATCTTCAGACTTAAAGGTAAATTTTTCTACTTTTTTGCCTTCAACCGAAAGTAAATTAGCTTCTATATTAAAACCATCCTTAAATTTTACATTGCCTTTAATTTTCCAATACTCATCAGGTTCGAAAGATTCAATGGCAAGTTCACGTTCACATATCAATCTTAAGGCAACTGATTGAACTCTTCCTGCTGATTTAGCTCCAGGTAACTTTCTCCATAATACCGGCGATAAATTAAAGCCAAATAGATAATCCAGTGCTCTTCGAGCTAAATAGGCGTCCACAAGATCAGTGTCAATATCTCTTGGATTGGCAATTCCATTTTTTACTGCATTCTTTGTGATCTCACTAAAGACGACTCTCTTGACAGTTTTATCTTTTAATAATTTTTTCTTATTTAATAGCTCAACAATGTGCCATGCAATTGCTTCACCTTCTCTATCTGGGTCAGTTGCAAGATAAAGAGTAGATGCATCAGCGCTGGCATCATAAATCTCTTTCATATGTTTTTTTGAAGTTGAAGAGACTTCCCACTCAAAAGCAAAGTTATTTTCTGGATCTACCGAGCCATTTTTAGATGGCAAATCACGAACATGACCAAAGCTTGCAAGTACATTAAACTCACTTCCTAAGTATTTATTTATTGTTTTAGCCTTAGCCGGGCTTTCTACTATTACTAAATTCATATCCTTATAAACGCGCTCTTTAATATATTTTTGTAAGCTTTGTCAAATTTTCACAAAAAATATTTTATAATTGGCAGAATATAAGGCTTAATACAATTTCTTCTCTTCATGCTTTAACAAGCGTTTTATATTTTCATGATGAGAAAAGATCATAATTAGATTTATAATTAAACACATAAAAGAAACATTGAAATCAAAATAAAATAATGAAATTAACGAAATTAAATTTGCAGAAAGCAAACTTGCAAGTGACGAATATCTATAAATTACAAAAATTATAATCCAACTTACTCCAAGAGCTAAAAATAAAAAAAAGTTAACTGCAAATATAATTCCCATAAAAGAAGCATATCCTTTACCCCCTTTTAGATCATCAAGCCATATAGGAAATATATGACCAAATAAAATAAAAGCTCCAGATATAAAAAGTAAATTATCATTGATTGCCAGAGTAAGGGTTATTGGTATTAACGCCTTAAAAAAATCAACAAATAATGTAATTCCTGCAGCTGAGAAGCTTCCAGTTCTTAATACGTTCGTAGCCCCAATATTTCCTGAGCCAATACTTTTAAGCTTCCCTAAATTGAATAACCTCGATACCAAAATACCAGTTGGAATTGAACCCAAAAGGTAGGAAAAGTAAATAATTAAAATTATCTCGAAAATCATTTCACCAGAATTGACAAACAAGCCATACGAACAGCTACTCCATTTTCAACCTGTTCAGTTATCACTGATTTATTTACATCATCAGCTAGTTCATTTTCTATTTCTACACCTCGATTTATTGGACCAGGGTGAAGCACTAGTGCCTCAGGCTTTGCTGATTTTAACTTTTCATAAGTAAGTCCAAAACTTCTAAAATAATCGTTTGTTGATGGGAGATTTAAATCTTTTATTCTTTCATTTTGGATTCTAAGCATCATCACAATATCAGCATCTTTTATACCATCTTCTAAATTAGTGAACGTTTCTACATCATATTTATCTAAATCTTTTGGTTTAAAATAATCAGGAAATACGAATCTAACTTTTGATTTCATTTTATTTAGAAGATAGTAGTTTGACCTTGCTACTCGACTATGTTCAAGATCACCACATATTGATACTGTGATATCATTAAGCTTTCGATTGTGACTCATGATTGTGTAAGCATCAAGCAATGCTTGTGTGGGGTGTTCATTAACACCTTCCCCAGCATTTATAACAGGACATTCTAATATTTTAGCAATTTCTTTTGAGGCATCATTTACTCCATGTCTGATAATTACTAGATCAGGGTTCATTGCTCCCAAAGTTTGAGCGGTATCAAATAAACTTTCACCTTTTCTTAATGAGGATCCTTCAATATTCATATTAATTACATCAGCGCCTAATCTTTTAGCAGCTATCTCAAAAGAGATTAGTGTTCTAGTAGAGGGTTCAAAAAAAAGATTTATAATTGTTCTACCTTTTAAAATCGGTATTTTTTTATCCTTTTCTTTGTTGTGCTCTTTGAAAATTTTACTGAGTTCTAAAATATTATTTATATCCTCAATGCTAAGATCTTTTATGCCATGCAGATGGGTTTGAGAGATTTTAGGGATTTTAGGGATTTTAATGTTTTCAAGCATTAATTCATTCTTTTAATATAATTTAATGCGCCTTCCAAGATAAATGCTGAAGCGAGACTATCAATCTCATTTTTTTCATTATGGGCTTTTTTTCTGCTTTTAGAATTATCTGTATATAACCTGTCCACAGCTACAGTAGAAAGTCTCTCATCCCAAAAAGAATAGGGAATATTTAAAGATAAATTTATAGCTCTTGATTTATCACGGATTGATTGAGCACTTTTTCCCTCACTTCCATCCATATTTAATGGCAGTCCAATGATGAGGGCTTTAACTTGGTGAAGTTTAATCAATTCATTTAATTCTTTTAGAAAGCCTTTCATATTTGAATATTTAATAGTTCTTAATGGTAGAGCCCCCGTCATATCCGATGTAGAAATTGCAACTCCAATTCTTTTACTACCAATATCCAATCCTAGAATTTTATGATTACTTTCCACTAATGACTTAAATTCTGCGATATCCACTTCTTTTTTTGTTTCATTAGTCATTTTTTGACTGTATATCATACATTAATTTAAGTTAGTACCTCATATAAATATGGAATTTGATAAGAAAAGTCTTTTAAAGCTTGGAAAGTTAGCAAGAATTTCAATCAGTGACGATAAACTCAATAATCTTAGTACGGATCTTAATTCAATCTTAGAATTTGTTGATCAATTAAAAGATATTAAAACTGATCAAGTTGATCCGACATCAAATTCTCTTAATCAAAAATTAGAAGTTAGAGATGATAAAGTAGATACTAAGAATAGTGCTGAAGATATATTAGAAAATGCACCTGAAAAAGAAATGGACTTTTTTGTTGTTCCAAAAGTGATCGAATAATGAAAGATAGTTATACATTAAAATCGCTGGCAGTTCTTTTGGAAAATAATAAAATATCTTCGAAAGAGGTAACCTCAGAGTATTTAAAAAATATTAAAAATGGTAAAGAGTTAAATTGCTATAACACTATATCACAAGAGAAAGCTCTTATTGATGCTGAAAAGTCTGACGAAAGAAGAAAAAGTCAAAATCTCAGAAGTAAGTACGACGGAATTCCAATTGGAATAAAAGATTTATTTTGCACTAAGGGCGTGACTACTACTGCATCAAGTAAAATTTTATCAAACTTTATTCCAAATTATGAGTCTACAGTAACGCAAAATTGTGATGATGCAGGCTTAATTAGTTTGGGTAAACTAAATTGTGATGAATTTGCAATGGGTTCAACTAACAAAACTAGTTTTTTTGGTTCGGTTAAGAATCCATGGAAATCTGTAAACTCTGATAATGAGCTTGTTCCAGGAGGTTCATCTGGAGGGTCAGCAGCAGCAGTTTCAAGTGATCTTTGTGTAGCCTCTCTTGGAACGGATACTGGAGGCTCAATTAGACAGCCAGCTTCTTTTACAGGTACTGTTGGTTTGAAACCTTCATATGGAAGAGTATCCAGATGGGGAATAGTTGCATTTGCCTCTTCGTTAGATCAAGCAGGGCCAATTACAAAAACCGTTGAAGACGCTGCAATCTTATTAGACATTATATCTGGTCATGATGAAAAGGACTCAACCTCTTCGGTTAATCCAAAAGAAAATTATTATGAAAATTTAAATTCAGATATAAAAGGGATGAAGATTGGAATACCAAAGGAATTTAGAAGCGACAAGCTTCCAGTAAGTACTCAAAACAGCTGGGACGAGTGTGCAAATTTACTAAAAAATAATGGAGCAGAAATAGTTGATATTAGCCTGCCTCATACAATGAGCGCTTTACCTGCTTACTATATTATCGCACCTGCAGAAGCTTCATCAAATTTAGCTCGCTATGATGGAGTAAGATATGGACTAAGAGTCAAAGGAAATGATCTCATTGATATGTACGAAAAAACGAGATCAGAAGGATTTGGCGATGAAGTAAAGAGAAGAATATTAATTGGTACATATGTATTGTCATCAGGGTATTACGATGCTTATTACATTAAGGCGCAAAAGATTAGATCATTAATAAAAAGTGACTACGTTGAAGCATTTAAAAAAGTTGATGCGATTCTCACTCCTTCAACACCTTCTACGGCTTTTGAAATTGCAAATGAGCCTTCCGATCCAGTACAAAACTATCTAAATGACATTTTTACTGTTCCTGTAAATCTAGCGGGTTTACCAGGTATATCAATTCCCTTCGCAAATGACGAAAATAATTTGCCAATTGGCTTACAATTGATAACAAATTCATTTGAAGAACAAAAATTACTCAATGTTGCTAGAAATATAGAGGAAACTATTAACTATTCAGAAACTCCAGAAAAATGGTGGCTCAAATGATAGAGGGTTGGAATTTAGTTATTGGAATAGAGATTCATGCTCAAGTTAATTCAAAATCTAAATTATTTTCATCATCACCAACCGATTTTGGATCTAAACCTAATAGTCAAGTTAGTTTAATTGATGCAGCAATGCCAGGTATGCTGCCTGTAATAAATAAATTTTGTATTGAGCAAGCCGTTAAGTCAGGGATTGGATTAAATGCAAAAATAAATAAGAAATCTATTTTTGATCGTAAGAATTATTTTTATCAAGACCTACCACAAGGCTACCAGATATCTCAGTATAAGGACCCAATAGTGGGAGAAGGATTTGTTGAAATAGAAACTGAAAACGGTCAAAAGAAAATAGGAGTTGAAAGACTTCATTTAGAACAAGATGCAGGTAAAAGTTTGCACGATCAGGATCCAAACTTCACTTTTGTTGACTTGAATCGTTCAGGAATTGCTTTAATGGAAATTGTATCTAAACCAGATATGAACTCACCAGAGGAGGCTGTTGAATATGTTCGAAAAGTTAGAAGTATTTTAAGATATCTTGGTACATGTGATGGAAATATGGAACAAGGATCTCTAAGAGCCGACGTAAATGTTTCTGTAAACAAGCCAGGAAATGAATTAGGTACAAGGTGCGAAATCAAAAACTTAAACTCATTTAAATTTATTCATGCAGCTATCGTTTATGAAGCAAAAAGACAAATAAAACTAATTGAGCAAGGCGATAGTGTTAATCAAGAAACAAGATTATTTAATACGCAGTCTGGTGAAACGAGATCAATGAGGTCAAAAGAAGATGCTCATGATTATCGATATTTTCCTGATCCAGACCTTTTGCCACTCACTTTGGATGATGACTGGATTAAAGGTTTACAAGATTCAATACCAGAATTACCAGATCAAATAAAAGAGAGATTTATTAATGAATACTCTCTTAGTTCCTATGACGCAAATATTATTGTTTCAGACAAAGCAACAAGTGAATATTTCGAAGACGTTGTAAAGAATAGGAATCCAAAACTTGTAACAACATGGGTTACTGGTGAATTATTTTCAATACTTAATAAAAAAAATCTTATTATTGAGGATAGTCCAATTACTTCAAAACAACTTGGTGAACTGGTTGATAGCATCGAAAATGGTAAGATTTCAAACCGTCAAGCAAAGGAAGTGCTGGAGGAAATGTGTGAAAGTGGCAAAGGTGCGTTAGAAATTATTGATGAAAAAGGTTTGTCTCAAATTAGTGATGAAAATGAAATAGAAAGCCTAGTTGATAATGTATTAAATTCAAATCCAGAAAATGTTAAAAAATATAAAAATGGAAAAGATAAACTTTTTGGTTTTTTTGTTGGTGAGGCCATGAAACTTTCTAAAGGTAAAGCTAATCCAAAAATAGTTAATGACCTTATCAAGAAAAAGTTATCACAATAAAGTAATTTCTTTTAATCGATATAAATTTGATATATTAAAACAATGTGTGGAGAGATGGGTGAGTGGTTGAAACCGGCTCCCTGCTAAGGAGTTGTGCGGGCTTATACCCGTACCGAGGGTTCGAATCCCTCTCTCTCCGCCACACTACTATTATTATGACTCTTTTTTCTTACTTGGTTTAATTAAGGTTTTTCCTCCAACATAAGCACGATTGAGATTATGAGATAAAGAATACTCAATTGGTTTCAATCCATTCTCAATAAATTCATATACTTGAATATTTTCCATTACTCTTTGAACATAGTTTCTTGTTTCTTTGAAAGGTATCAACTCTATCCAATTTTCACTTGTAATATCATCTTTTCTTGGGTCCCCATATTTTTTTATCCATCTGGAAACTCGTGATTCACCCGCATTATAAGCTGCAAGAGACAAAATGTATGAGCCTTTGTAGTTCGAGAGTAATTTATCTAAATAAGCACTTCCTAAAATTACATTATATTTTGGATCTTCAGTTAATTTACTCTTTGTATATTCAAGCTTTAACCCTTTTGAGACTCTTTTTGCAGTATATGGCATAAGTTGCATTAATCCTTTAGCTCCTGCATAACTTCCAGCTTTAGGATCAAACTGACTCTCTTGTCTTGTTACAGAATGTATTAGACTTTGTTCTGGAAAAATAATTTTTCCAAATTCAGGTCTTTCAATTTGAGGAAAGCTTAGAGGGTCAAGAATTGTGTGGTTATAATACAAAATTTTACCTGCTTGAACTGCAAAATCATATCTTTCTATATCATTTGCAGTTTTGACAGAATTTACAGAAGTACTAAGGTTGTCACGATCAGCAAGATCCCAAATAAATTTTTTAACCAATTTAGGCTTATCAAATTCATTTAATAAAGAGATTGATAAATAAACTGGTCGATTTTCTTTATAATCAGTGTTGTTAGCATCGGAATACTCTACTAACATTGGTCTAAATAATTTCTTTTCTGATAGTTTGCTCGCCGCGAGCTGACCATAAAAGGTAAGACTGTACAAAGAAGCCTTCTCATACCAACTTTGCGACTCTGTAGAACTGCCAACTTCCTCTAATGCATTTCCCATCCAATAGGCGGCTCTTGCTTTTGAGATTGGTCTTGATGAAACATTCCAAATTTCTTGAAAATGAAGATAGGCTGATTCTGGATTAGCTAAAAAAGTAAGAGCTATCCAACCAGCTAACCACTCAGCCTCAGCAATATCTTTACTTTCATTCAAACCGTGATTTATGGCAAGCGCGTATGCAGTTTCATATTCATGACGGTCAATTAAACGCCTAATTAGAAAACTTTTTTTATCCCAAAATTTGTCTGGGCGAACTAACTCACTTGAATTTGATTTATTGATATCTAATAACAATACTAGCGCACTATCATACTTTCTTTTTTTAATTCGCCAATTGATTCTATCATAAACAAGCCCAGGATCACTTTTCAATTCTTCAGGAACCAGTTTTATTAAATTATCTACACCACCTGCAAATGAAATTAATCCTATCCTTGCTTCAAATAGTTTTTGATAATCTTTATCAACATATTTTACCAATCTGGCTGCAGTCCTATATTTTCCGTCCCACAGTAATTTATTTATTCTTCTTAGATGATGATCTTTATTTAAAATACTTTTATAAGTTTTTATGATTTGAGATTGTTCTTTTCTTGTGAAATTGCCATCAATATAACCATCAATAATAAGTCTCTTTCCTTCTTCAGATTTTCCGCTATTTAAAAGTGCGTTACCTAGATAAATTCGACCCCAGCCTGTTTCTGGAGGATTATCGCGAAAATAATTTATTAAATCATTGTAATTATCTCTAAATGTGATTTTTGTTTCAGCTTTAAGTTTTATTTTTTCTATTTCAGGCCAATTTGAATTTTTCTCAATGTATTTTTTGTAATCAGAAAATGTTAAGTTACTTGCACCATTATAATATCTAAGCCAGTTTAATGTTTCTTTTGCTGTTTCATTATTAATATTTTCGCTTATTCCTACCACTCGATTCCATTTATTTTCATCTGCCTTGTCGAGCGCTAACTCAAATAACTCATAGTCTTTATTGCTCAACAATTGAGAGAGTGCAGGCTGCGCTGGTTTTTTTATTGGGATCGAGAACCCAGGTCCCGGCAATTCAATGTATAGACTTCTCTTTACAGGCATTATTTCTCCAAAAGAGGATATTCCTGAAATAAAAAATAGACTTACTACAAAAATGATTAATTTTTTCACGAAATAGTTATTTGTTTGATTTGCACAAGTATATTTATGATTAAGGTTTTTTTAAATAATTAAAAGTGCTATTGTAAACAATGTTTAAAGGATCTCATACAGCATTAATTACGCCTTTTGACGGTAAATCTATTGATGAAAAATCATTTAGGTCTTTGATAGATTTTCAAATATCAGAAGGCATACATGGACTGGTTCCTGTAGGCACAACAGGCGAGTCACCAACTTTAAGCCACGAAGAACACAAGTTGGCAGTTGAAATATGTGTTGAAGAAACAGCAAAACGTGTACCAGTAATAGCAGGAACAGGATCAAACAACACCGATGAAGCAATCGATCTCACCATGCACGCTGAAAAAGCAGGTGCCGATGGAGCTTTAGTAGTTACACCATATTATAATAAACCTACACAACATGGTTTATACTCACATTTTGAGGCAATTAGTAAGGCAACTACACTTCCAATTATTATTTATAATATTCCTGGCAGATCAATTGTTGATATGAATGCAAAAACAATGAGGGATTTGTTTAAAATTAAAAACATTGTTGGAGTAAAGGATGCTACTTCAGATATACCAAGAGTTTATGAAACGAAAACAACAATAGGCGAAAATTTTAATCAATTAACAGGAGATGATGCAACCACGTTAGCTTTTATGGTTTATGGTGGTCACGGATCTATCTCAGTGACGTCTAATATCGCTCCAAAATTATGTTCTGAATTTATGAAACATTGTTTAGATCAAAATTTTGCTAAAGCTTCTGAGATAAATGACAAATTGATGCCGTTGCATCATGCTTTATTTGTTGAGTCCAGTCCTGCTCCAGTAAAATATGCAGCTTCTAAGCTTGGTTTATGCAAAGATGACATAAGACTGCCGCTCACAAGTATATCAGATGAAACTAAGCAATTAGTTGATAAAGCTATGAAGCACGCATCATTAATATAGCCTTGCAAATAGCAGTTCAAAACAGAAAAGCAAAGTATAATTATACATTTGTTGAATTATTTGAGGCAGGAATTGAACTACAAGGTAGTGAGATAAAATCGCTTCGAAATGGAAGAGTTGAGATAGCCGAGTCATATGCAAGGGAAGATAATAGTGAAATATTTTTAATAAACTCACATTTCTCGAAATATTCTAATGCTTCATATCTAAATCATGTTGAAAACCGTCCACGAAAGTTACTTTTACACAAAAAAGAAATCAGAAAAATCATTGGAAAATTAAATAAAGAGTCACTTACTTTGATCCCGATAAAAATATACTTCAATAACAAAGGTAAGGCAAAGCTGGAAATTGCTCTTGCTAAAGGAAAAAAACTGCATGATAAAAGAGATGCTAAAAAAAGAAAAGATTGGGTCAGGGAGAAAAAAAAGTACGGATGATTTACGCTTTAGGAATTGGGTCAAATTCTAACTCAAGATTTGGTAATAAATTAAATACACTTAAATTTGTTTTAAAAGAGTTGGAGCGTAACAATATCAAAGTAATAAAAAAGTCTAAATTATATTCATCGCCACCTAAAAATTTTAAAACTGCTGCCGAAACCTTTTTAAACGCTGCTTTAGTTGTTGAAACAAAATTAAAACCTAAAAATTTACTAATAATTTTAAAAAAAATTGAAAGAATTACTGGAAGATACGCCTATCGTAAAAATACTTCTCGAACATGTGATCTGGATATTCTTTTGCTTAGTAAGTCGAGTAAAATACTGATAAATGAGAAAAAAAATCCTATTGAAATTCCACATCCAAGACTTCATGAGAGAAATTTTGTATTAAGGCCTTTATTAGACATTTGTCCTGGATGGCTACACTCTGAAAAAAAATCGTCAATTATGAGGCTTCATAAAAGCTTGCATATTGATGATAAATTATACAAAGTCTTGAATACTTTATAAATTGTTAATTATTTTGGGCTTCACTTAGTATATAATCTATGATTAATAGTGCATTATGGCACAATCAACAGTCTATAAACCTGCAAAACCAATTGATAAGAATCTTGACTCTAAATTAATAGAAAAAGCTTATTCTTTTGCAGTCGAGTGTCACAAGTCACAAAAAAGGCATTCAGGTGATCCTTATATATCTCATCCAGTTGCAGTTGCAGATATTCTATTAAACTTAAAGTTAGATACTTCCACAATTATAACGGGCCTTTTACATGATACGCTTGAGGATACTCTTGCTACAGAAAATGAAATTGAAGAAAAATTTGGAAAAGAGGTCCTTCAATTAGTAAACGGCGTTACAAAACTGTCAAAAATTGAAACGTATACTGAAAATAAATTCCAAGCTGAAAATTTCAGAAAATTAATTTTAGCAATGTCGAAGGATATAAGAGTTTTGTTAGTAAAGTTAGCTGACCGTTTACACAATATGAGAACGATTCAATTTATTCCACAAGAAAAAAGACGACAACGTATTGCATCGGAAACATTAGAAATTTATGCCCCTCTTGCTGGAAGATTGGGGATGCATGAATTCAAAGACGAGTTGGAAGATTTATCATTTCAAATTTTAAATCCTTCTGCATATTCCTCATTGATGACAAGAATTGAGTATTTAAAGAAAGATAAATCTAATTTAACTGATAAAATAAAGACAAGGATCTTTAGTCTTTTAGAAAAAAATGAAATTGATTGTCAAATAATAGGACGTGAAAAAAAAATCTTCTCTGTATGGAATAAAATGCAGAACAAGCAAATTGCCTTTAGACAATTGTCGGATATTTTTGCTTATAGGATTATCACTAATAGCATTGAAGATTGTTATAGTATATTGGGCATCATTCATAACCGGTGGTCAGCTGTACCTGGCTCATTTAAGGATTATGTATCGACACCAAAAATTAATAATTATCAGTCAATTCATACAACGATTGTCGGCCCTGAAAGACAGAGAGTTGAACTTCAAATTCGAACGAATGAAATGAACACTATAGCAGATAAGGGTATAGCGGCACACTGGAGCTATAAAGAGAATTATAATTTAGTAGATAACTCTTCTTCAGATCCAGTTAACGTTACTTGGTTGAGAGATTTAGTAGAAATATTGGACAGCGGTGGAAGCTCTGAGGACTTACTTGAAGCTACAAAATTAGAAATGTTTCAGGATCAGGTGTTTTGTTTTACACCGAAAGGTGACTTAATTCATTTGCCTGCAAATTCTAACTCTATCGATTTTGCTTATGCCCTTCATTCTGAAATTGGAAATCGTTGTGTTGGATGTAAGATTAATGGAAAACCTAGACCCTTATTTACAAAACTTCAAAATGGAGATGAGATTGAAGTACTAACATCAAAAAAACCATCTCCATCCGAAACTTGGGAAAATATTGTTACAACTGCAAAGGCGCAGTCATCAATAAAAAGATTTTTTAAAAAGCAAGAAAAAGATGAATTTACAAGTCTAGGGTTTAAAATATTACACAAAGTCACTGGTAGAAATGAAGATATTTCAAACACAGAAATTAGTAATTTTGCAAAAAGTTTTAATAGGAAAAGTCCTGAGGAGTTTCTTGTTGCAATTGGTAAAGGAAGTATAAAGCCACATCAATTAACAAAGCTTAAGCCCCGTTCAACTTTATCATTTTTTTCTCGATACAGAAGAAGAGACACAAATGATAAGATGCCTTTAGAGATAAGTAACTTCCAACCTGGAATTGCAATTCATTATGCAGAGTGTTGTTTCCCTTTACCCAATGAAAATATTTTGGGTCTTACATCAGAAGATTCAGGTGTAATCATTCACTCTAGTTTATGTAAGGAGCTAGATAAAGAAACAAAAAAAGAAGATTGGATCACTGCCTCATGGAAAGATGTAGATCCAAAGCAGTATTTTTCGTCAAGAATAAAAGTTTCAGTTAAAAATGAACCCGGATCTTTAGGTAAATTAGCAACCATTGTTGGAAGTGCAGGCGGTAATATAACTAACCTTAACATATCTGAAAAAGGCGATGATTATTTTGATATGATTTTTATTATTGACGTTCATAATCTTGATCATCTGGATAAGATTATAGAAACTCTCTCAGAGGTGGATATTGTAAGTTCTGTAAGTAGGCTTTTGATAAATTTATGAAGACTGAAAAAGAAATAAAAGATTTTTTTGAAAAAGTAGAAGCTATTCAGAATGGACATTTTATACTTTCATCGGGAAAAAGATCTAAAATTTACTGTCAGTGTTCAAAGTTATTTGAAGACCCTCGAAATGGAGAGGTGGTCTGCGAAGAGTTAAAGTACAGGGTGCAAGAAAAAATTGGTGATGAGATTGATTATGTGATTTCTCCTGCTTTAGGAGGTCTTCTCGTAGGGTATGAGCTCGCAAGATCTTTAGGATCTAAATTTATATTCTATGAGAGAGTTGATAACGAATTTGAATTGAGGAGAGACTTTAATATTAAGGAAAATACAAACGTCTTATTCGTTGAGGATGTAATTACAACAGGGAAATCAACAAATGAATGTTTAGAAAAACTAAAACCCCTAAATGTTAATTTGTTAGGTATCGCAGCAATCGTTGATCGTTCAAATCATAAATTATTTAAAGATCACAATATAATATCAGTCCTAAAACTAGATATTCCAATTTATGATCCCAACAACCTTCCAGACGATCTTAATAAAATACCTGCAATAAAACCTGGTAGTAGAGTAATATAAATGACCATACCTCGTCTTGGTGTAAATATTGATCACGTAGCAACTCTTAGAAATGCCAGAGGAGAAAACTATCCAAGCCCATTAAGAGCTGCTCTTTTGTGCCAAGAATATGGAGCAGATGGCATAACTACGCATCTAAGAGAAGATAGGCGTCATATAAGAGACGATGATATTAATGAAATTATCGAGAACATTTCTATTCCATTAAATTTTGAAATGGCACCAACCGATGAAATGGTTGACATAGCAGTAAATGCAGGCCCAAATGCATGTTGTATTGTTCCAGAAAAAAGGGAAGAAATAACCACTGAAGGCGGAATAGATGTAAGAAGTAATCATAATATACTCGTACCAAAAATTGAAAAGATAAAAAAAAATAACATAAGGGTCTCTTTGTTCATAGACGCTTCAATGGAACAAATCAAAATGGCGAAAGAGATTGGCGCTGACATTGTAGAGCTTCATACGGGAGAATTTTGCCGTAAAATAAACTATAAGGAAGATGCTTCGTCAGAACTTGAACGAATTAAAGAAGCAGCAGATTTTAGTAATAGCATTGGACTTGAATTACATTTTGGTCACGGAATAACATTCGATTCTGTAGGGGAACTATCTAAGATAAAGGAAGTAAAAGAGTTTAACATTGGACATTTTATCATTTCTGAGTCAGTTTTTCTTGGACTAGAAAAATCAATAAGTAAATTTAGAGAACTGATTAAAAAAGGAAGGGAAATTAAGTGATAGGCCTAGGATCAGATTTAATTGATATACGCAGAATAGAAAACACTCTTTCAAAGTTTGGAGACAGGTTTAAAAAAAGAATTTTTACAGAAAATGAGATAAAAAAATGTGAAAGAAGAAAAGAGAGTGCAGCTTGTTATGCTAAAAGGTTTGCAGCTAAGGAAGCGGCGGCAAAGGCTCTTGGTACAGGTTTTCGAAATGGAGTATTTTGGAGAGATTTAGAAGTTACCAATCTACCCTCAGGAAAACCTACGATTACTTTTCATGGAAATTCCCAACTTCAACTCAAAAAAATTGTGAACGATATGGAGCCAGACATAAGTTTAACAATTACTGATGAGTTTCCTTACGCTCAAGCAATTGTAACAATTAATTAATTTAATGACCGATAAATTTCTTAGTAAATCGTGGTTTAAATCAAATTTGTTAACATTGATTTATGCATTGTTAATAGCTTTATTGATCAGAACTTTTTTATTCCAACCATTTTTTATTCCCTCTTCCTCAATGGAGCCAAACTTACTTATTGGTGATCGGTTATTTGCTTCAAAGTATGATTATGGTTACAGTAAACATTCATTTCCATTTAGTTTTGGGCCAATATCAGATCGAGTTTTATCAACAAATCCGGAAAGAGGAGATGTTATAATATTTAAACCGCCTCATACTAATTTGGACTATATTAAAAGATTAGTAGGTATGCCGGGTGATATCATTAAAGTTGAGGATGGTAAATTAATCATTAATGGGCAAAGCGCTAAATATAAAAAATTAAGAGAGGATACGAAAATTTTAAAAAATGGACGCGTAGTAAAAGTAAGAGTTCTCATCGAAACTTTGCCAAATGGAAAATCATATGAAATTTATAACTATGTAGACGGATCTCCTGGCGATAATACTAATGAAATAATTGTTCCTAACGACAGTTATTTTTTCCTAGGTGATAATAGAGATAATTCAAATGATAGCCGATTTTGGGGCTCTGTAAAATTTGACAGATTAGTAGGTAAGGCACAAATTATATTTTTTTCAACTGAAGGTGGTTCAAAATTTTATGAAATTTGGAAGTGGCCTTTTGATATACAATTTAAAAGGTTGTTTAAGCTAATAAGTTAATGGCAAAAAATTTATCAATTTTAGAAAAAAAAATTTCCTACAAATTTAAAGATAAAACCCTATTAAAACGGGCAGTCACACATAAAAGTTATAAAAAAATAGAAAGTAATGAAAATCTAGAATTTCTCGGTGATAGGGTGTTAGGATTAGTAATTTCAGAGAAACTTTTAATAGATAAGCCTGGTAAACACGAAGGCTCTCTCGACAAAATGCTAAGTAGTCTGGTAGACAGAAATGCCTGCCATGAAATAGCAAAAAAAATATCCCTTGGAGATTTTATTCTTTTAGGACAAACTGAAAAATCATCACTCGGCAATAATAAAAAAAGTATTCTATCCGATACGTGTGAAGCATTGTTGGGAGCAATATATTTAGATTCTAGTTTTACTCAGGTAAGAAAAGTTATAATAGCATTATGGAAAACAAAGTTTGATAATATTGCTGAAGATTTCATTGATGCAAAATCAAAGCTACAAGAGTGGACTCTAAAAAAATATAAAACTCTTCCTAAGTATAAAACAATTAGTAAGACTGGTCCTGACCATAATCCTGAATTTAAAATTCAAGTTGAATTTATGAATTATAAAAAAGCTATAGGAACTTCTTCATCAATAAAAGAATCAGAAAAAAAAGCTGCACTTGCATTCATAGAGAAAAATAAGATAAATTCTATCAAATGAAGAGTGGAAATATTGTATTAATTGGGCCAACAAATTCTGGAAAGTCATCTCTAGTTAATAAAATAATGGGACAGCGGGTATCACTTGTTTCAAGGAAAAAACAGTCAACTACATTTAATCAAAAGGTCTATAAGAAGTTGTCTGAAAACGAATTTATTATCCAAGATACTCCAGGCTTTTTTTCGAGTAGAAAAAAAATTAATAATAATATCATTTCATCTCCCCTTGCGGAAATTGAGACTTCAGATTTAATTTACGTTGTCGTAGATATTTCGTTAAGAATTAATAATGAATATAAAAAAATTATTAACTCTCTAGAAAATAAAATTGAAAAACAGCATGTATTTCTAATACTAAATAAAATAGACAAAGTTAAAAACGATAAAGTACTTAGCGCAATTAAATTTTATTCTAAAGAAAAGATATTTAATGAAATATTTCCAATCTCAAGTCTCACAGGTGAAGGAGTTGCAAATCTCATAAAATTTTCAAAGAAATTTACTATTAAAACTTCAATAAAAAGCAAGCCTTCTAGTAATATACAGATTAAGAAGAAGCTATTTTACTCAGAAGTAACACGAGAAAAAATACTAGATAAAATACATAGAGAGATACCTTATCAGTGTGATGTCGTAACTGAAAAGATTAATAAGGTTCAAAGTCAAATCAAAATATACCAATCGATTGTAGTTAAAAGACAATCACATAAGAATATACTTGTTGGAAAGAAAGGTTCAATGTTGAAAGAAATTGGTCAAGCTTCAAGAAAAGAAATTGCGAGATTTGAAAACAAAAAGATTCACCTATTTTTATTTGTAAAGCTGACTAAAGAAAAGAAAATATGAGGTGGTCTGGAACAGGATTTGTATTAGGATTTAAAAAATATAATGAGTCATCTTATATTTTAGATGCGTTTACAGAAGACCATGGAAGGCATAAGGGATTAATTAGAGGAATACATTCGAAAAACTTACGTGCAGTAATTGAGCCAGGAAATGAAGTAATGTTAAATTGGTCTGGACGTTTAGAAAGTCACTTGGGTAATTATACTGTAGAACCTATTAAATTGTGGTCATCTTATATACTGAATCGTAAAGTAAATTTGCATGGAATAAATTCTATTTGTTCAATAATTATATCTACTATGGCAGAGAAACAGCAAAATTCCTTTATGTATGAAAAGTCACTAAGCCTAATAAAAGATATATGTAAAAATAAAGAGGATTGGATCAAAAGTTATATTTTTTGGGAAATTGATTTATTGTCAGATATCGGTTATGGCCTAGATTTAACTGAATGCGCAGTAACATCTGAGAAAGAAAATTTAAAGTTTGTTTCGCCAATTAGTGGAAGAGCTGTAACCATAGAAGGAGCAGGATCTTACAAAGATAAACTATTTAAACTACCCTACTTTTTAATCAACAGATCGTCTGAATATAATAATGAGGATTTAGAAAACGCACTTAGTCTGACAGAGCATTTTTTTCGTAAGAGATTTTATGAGCCAAATAATCTTAATTTCCCAAAAAGCAGGAATCATCTAAAAATTTCAATTATAAAATGAAAATCAAAAACATTAACTTCACTGACGCCTTAGAAGAAAAGTATCTAGCATATGCACTTTCAACAATTACTCATCGAGCGCTACCAGATATTCGTGATGGGCTAAAGCCGGTTCATAGAAGGCTATTGTTTGCAATGTTTCAATTAAGGTTAAACTCAAGTTCTGGTTTTAAGAAATCAGCAAGAATAGTTGGCGATGTAATTGGTAAATTTCACCCACATGGAGATCAGTCTGTTTATGAAGCACTCGTGAGATTAGCTCAGAGTTTTTCAACAAGGTATCCGTTAGTTGATGGCCAAGGAAATTTTGGCAACATTGATGGAGATAATGCAGCTGCAATGAGATATACAGAGGCAAGATTGACTGAGTTAGCAGAGCTAATGCTAAAAGATATATCAGAGGATACCATTGATTATATAAATACATATGATGGCATCGATCACGAGCCAATTGTTCTTCCATCAGCGTTTCCAAATTTGCTAGCTAATGGAAGTTCAGGAATTGCAGTTGGAATGGCGACAAATATTCCTCCCCATAATATCAATGAATTATTTAAGGCTTTATCAAAATTATTAAAAAATCCAAATTATACTAACTCACAATTACTAAAGCTTATTCCAGGACCAGATTTTCCAACAGGAGGTGAAATCATTGACAGTGATGATGCATTGAAAGATGCCTATGTCAAAGGAAAGGGAACAATAAGGCTTCGGGCAAGATGGAAAAAAGAAGATCTTGGAAGAGGTCAATATCAAATTATCGTCTATGAAATTCCCTATCAAGTGAATAAAGCCAGAATTATTGAAAAAATATCTGATCTTATTGAAAATAAGAAAGCAAATTACTTAGAGGCAATTCAAGATGAGTCTGCAGAAGATATCAGAATAGTTCTCATTCCAAAAAATAGAAGTTTTAAAGCTGAAGTAATTTTTGAGGACTTATGCAAGAATTCAGATTTAGAAATTAGATACGCCATTAATTTTAATGCAATTAATCACAAACTTGAGCCAAAATTATTTTCACTTAAAGAGAGCTTAAAATCATTTATTGATCATCGGTTTAATGTTTTAAAAAGAAGAACAAAGTATCGATTAATTCAAACTGAGAATAGGCTTGAAATACTCAAAGGTTTTTTAATAGTTTATAAAAATTTAAACAAAGTAATTAAAATTATTAGAACAGAAGTAGATCCTGAGAAAAAGTTGATTAGTGTATTTAGAATAAATAAGAGGCAAGCTGAAGCAATATTGGCAATGAGGCTAAGGCAATTAAAAAAATTAGAAGAAAATGAAATCAAAAAAGAAAATGAAGGTTTGAACACATACAAGAAAGAATTAAACAAACTACTAAAATCAAAAAAAGAGCAAATAAAGGAATTAAATTTAGAATTCTCAAAAAGTCTAGAAATATTTTCAAAAGACGAAAATGTAACAAATAGAAAAACTAGTGTTAATACAGAATATAAAGAAGTTGATTACTCAACTGAAGAATTTGAAAGCAAAGATCCCGTAACAGTGATACTCTCAAAAAATGGATGGATAAAAACTATAAAAGGACATCAGGATGATTATACAAACGTGAAGTATAAAGAAGGAGATGCTGAGAAATTTATTATAAAATTAAAAAATAATAGTAAACTTCTGCTTTTTTCTACTTTAGGTAAATTTTATACAATTAATTGTAACAAAATATCCTCAGGAAGAGGTTTTGGCGATCCTGTCAGTCTATTGATAGATAAAAATGATAATGAAGAAATTTTATTTGCAACTACTTATGAGCAAGAGAAGGAATATTTAATTACCAGTAGTGCAGGTAAGGGATTTTTCGTAAATACCTCAGATTTAATGGCGTCTACTAAATCGGGGAAAAGGGTTATGAATTTAAAAGGTAATGAAAAAGCCATCTCCTGTTTTCAAAAAAAAGGAGACTTAATAGCTGTTTTTAGTGGTGAAAAGAAAGCGGTTAAACTTCTAATTTTTGATCATTCAGAAATACCTTTAATGCAAAAAGGAAGAGGGGTTACATTACAGAAATTCAAAAGTGGAAAAACTTTGAGCGGTATTTGCTTTGACTCTAAGGAAGGTATTTTAAATAAGAATACTGGTAAAACTCTTTTGGCGGTCAATGAAATAAAAAAATGGCTGGGTAAAAGAGCTCATGCTGGTAAAATTGAACCTAAAAGTTTACATTCCAAAATTTAATATCTATCTTAGTTTTATATGGAAAACTATCCAGACAGTTACTATGCGCAAAATATAGAGACCCTAAAGAAACCTTATGATCAACTAATTGACAATCATGAGTGTGACATCTGTGTAGTCGGCGGAGGCTTTTCAGGACTATCAACAGCTATTGAGGCTGCAAAAAAAGGACTAAAGGTAATTGTAATTGAGCAAAATTTATTTGGATGGGGCGCTTCGGGCAGAAATGGAGGCCAAATCTGGAATGACGTATCATGGGGTATAGACGTAATTGAGAAGAAATATGGAATTAAACTTGCAAGGCAAATCTGGGATATATCTCAAGCTTCTGTAGATTTAATTGACGACAGAATAAGGGAATTTGGCATTGAATGTGATAAAAAAAATGGGGGAATTAGTGCCGCTACTAGCGCGGCCAAACTTAGAGAGTATGAAGAAAATAGAGAGTATAAAATAAAAACATACAACTATAATAAATTGGAACTCCTTGACAAAAATAGTGTCGATAAGGAAATTGGTTCATCACTTTACTACGGGGGTGTTCTTGATAAAGGGGCGGGGCATTTACATCCGATTAAATATGCATTGGGTTTGGTAAAAGCGGCAGAAAAATTAAATGTAAAACTCTATGAAAGATCTGTGGTAACTAAGATTAATCAAACAAGTCATGCGGTTGAGGTTCTTACAGATAGAGGGATGGTAAAAGCAAAAAAAATAGCAGTATGTTGCAACGCCTATATAAAAGGTCTAAATTTAGGTATTGAAAATAGAATAATGCCATGTGCTACTTATATTGTCTGTACTGAGCCATTAAGTCAAAATCTACAGAGAGAAATACTGCCAAACGATTATTGCGTTAGTGATACAAATTTTGATTTAAATTATTATAGATTATCTGACAGCAAGAGAATGATATTTGGTGGTGCAGTAGGCTATTCACTAAAGATTGTAGAGGGACTAAAAAAAAGAACCAAGAGGCAATTAAATAAAGTGTATCCAAATTTAAGTGAATTAAAAATTGACTATATCTGGGGTGGATTAATAGCGTTAACAATGAATAGAGTGCCTGACATTGGGATGGTAAATGATAAAATTTATTATGCTCAAGGCTTCTCAGGACATGGAGTTGCATTAACTGGAATTGCTGGAAAGATTGTAGCAGAAAATATGGTAAGTGAAAAAACAAAGGAGCTCGAGGCATTTGAAAAGATTAAACACAAAAATTTTCCTGGAGGAAGATTATTTAGGATGCCTTTGCTTGTAACCATAAGCTCTATGCAAAGAATGATGGATATTTTCAATGTATAACATTCTTTTTATAGGGATTGGGAAAATGGGCTCTCCAATGGCTGGCTACCTATCAAAAAAACATAATGTTTCTATTTATAATCGCACAAAAAGTAAATGTGATAACTGGATCAAAAACTATAAAGGGAAAGTTATTGATAAATTATCAGAAACTAATCAAAAATATGATTTTATTATTTCATGTGTAGGCAACGATGAAGATTTAAAAGAAATAACCTCAATAGATAAAGGGTGTCTGAACTCTCTGAGCGAAAAGTCAATATTCATTGATCATTCAACTGTATCACCAAGAATTGTAAGAGAAGTAGAAAAAAACTTAGAAAATTTAGGTGTTAGTTTTCTTGATGCCCCAATATCAGGTGGACAAGCAGGAGCGGAAAAAGGCCAATTAAGTATAATGATTGGAGGTTCAGAGAAGGCATATGAAAGAAGTATTGAAATATTAGGATC
Organism: uncultured Pelagibacteraceae bacterium; assembly: GCA_902526005.1. GTDB lineage: Bacteria > Pseudomonadota > Alphaproteobacteria > Pelagibacterales > AG-422-B15 > CACNXQ01. Next base: position 25,905 of record CABZIW010000002.1, on the reverse strand, counting down.
ATATGGAAAAAAAATAAAATATATGGGCACTTCAGGATCTGGTCAGCTAACAAAAATAATTAATCAAATTTGTATTGCAGGACTAGTTCAAGGCTTATCAGAGTCAATTTATTTTATGAAGCAGACCGATTTAAACCCTGATGATGTATTGGAAGTAATTTCATCAGGCGCAGCACAATCATGGCAAATGGATAATCGTTTTAAATCAATGGTAGCGGGAGAATTTGACTTTGGTTTTGCAGTTGATTTAATGAGAAAAGATCTTTCAATTGCATTTGCAGAAGCAGACACACATGGTATTAATTTAGAGGTGACTAAAATTGTCGATAAATTCTATAGCGATATACAAGATTTAGGCGGAAATAAACTTGATACATCAAGTTTAATAAAACGTTTAATCAATTAGTTTTAAAAATTTTGAAACTTCAGGTGCATAATAAGTAATTATTGCATCTGCTCCTGCTCTTTTGAATGAAGACAATTGTTCTATAACCATAGTTTCTTCGTTAATTATACCTTGTTGTGATCCGAATTTAATGAGTGAGTACTCACCTGAAACTTGGTAGGCAAATGTGGGATACTTAAGTTCATTCTTAATTCTGTATACGATGTCCAAATAGCTAATTCCAGGCTTTACCATTATCATATCGGCCCCTTCAGCTATGTCCATTGATGCCTCCCTGATTGCTTCATCAGAATTCAATATATTCATCTGGTAAGTTTTTTTATCTGTCTTTAAATTCTTGGAAGAGCCAATAGCATCTCTAAATGGCGCATACATGCTTGATGAATATTTTGCTGCATAAGACAAAATGAGAGTATCCACAAATTTATTTTTTTCTAACTCGTCTCTAATCATGCCAATCCTACCATCCATCATATCTGAGGGGGCAATTATATCTGCACCATGTTCAGCAAGCAGGATAGATTGTTTAACTAAAACACCATTAGTTTCATCGTTTAAAATCTTACCTTCATCGCTTAATAATCCATCATGGCCATGATCTGTATATGGATCTAATGCAACATCGCACATAATACCAAAGTCAGACTTATGACTTTTAAGCTTTTCAAGAGACTTACAAACTAAATTATTTGGATTTAGTGCTTCATCTCCATATTTTGTTTTTAGCTCCTGAGGCGTGAACGGAAATACAGCTATAAGATTTATTTTATGCTCACTAGCAATATCATAGACCTCATTTAAATTGTCTATCGAATACCTATAAACATTAGGCATTGATTGAATTTCATCTTTGATATTGTTTCCTTCACATACAAAAACTGGCCATACTAAATCGTTTGTACTAAGCATACTTTCTTGAGTAAGGTTTCTAATCCATTTAGCTTGACGAGTTCGTCGCAACCTATTTTTTGGATATTTAAGTTCTGATACACTCATTTAGATTTTTTCTTTGGCAATATTATAAAAGAGCTAGTAGAGTTTATATACTCAGTATAACCACCCTTCTTTTTTGATAATCTATTTTCTAACATAGTCACACCAGAAACCCTAAGTAATAAGTAAGTCATTATTATTGGAGCAATAAAAATTAATAAATTGTTGGATAATGCAAAACAGTAAATTGTAATACCCCACCAAAATAGACTATCCCCGAAATAATTAGGGTGTCTTGAATAATACCAAAGCCCTTTATCCATAACTTTATTAATATTATTTTGATCTAATTTAAACTTGGATAATTGTATATCAGCTATTGTTTCAATAAGAATTCCTGAAAGTGCTATCAATATACCTACCCAATGGACAAAACTAAGATCAATACTAGTGTCTAAAATGCTGATCAGAGGCAATGAGATAATTGGTATTAAAATTATTTGGATTAAGTAAGCCGTTAAATAAAGACCAGTATCTCCCCTAGCTTCTCTAATTTTAACATATCTAATATCCTCAGTCTTATTAACATTTCTAATTAAAAGATAGATTCCAAGTCTAAAACCCCATATTGTTATTAGAAATAAGCATATTATTTCAGTAACAGAAAATGAATTATTTATTACCAGAGCCAAAAGAAATGAAAAAAAGAAACTAGGACCCCAGTAAATATCAATAAAATCTGCTCTTCTAGTTTTAAGGGATGATATCCACAAAATAGTAATGACGATAAAATTGAAGCCTAATATAGTTATAAAATTAAGTAACATAACTCAGTATATATATGTCTTTTAAATTTTTAGACAATTATAATTTTATTCCATTCGCACATCGTGGCGGTTCCTATGATTTTTGTGAAAATACTTTAGACGCATTCAATAATTCAATTAATTTAGGATATCGGCACATTGAGACAGATGTGAGGCATACAAAAGATAATAAGTTAATAATATTTCATGATCCAGATTTAAAAAGAATTCTTGGTCTAGATGCAAAAATAGAAAATTTAAATTATGAAGAGTTAAAAAATATAAAAATTTTTGAGACACATACGATCCCATTACTTGACGAGGCCTTATCTTCTTGGCCTGAGATAAATTTTAATATTGAACCGAAAAGTTTAGAGTCTGCATACTTATTGAAAGATAAATTAAAATCTATGAAAAATATTGACAGATTATGTATTGGTTCATTTAGTAATACCAAGATAGATATTTTGAGAAATGAGTTTAAAGATAATCTATGTTCATCCATGACTAAGAGTGAGACCATATTATTTTTTCTTAATAGATTATTTTCTATCTATGATAATAGTATTCCATGTCTTCAAATACCTATGACATATATGGGCTTTAGAATTGTTACTAGCGATCTAGTCGAGCATGTTCATAGTCTTGGAAAAAAAATACATGTCTGGACAATTAATGATGAAAACCAGATGATTGATCTAATAAATATAAATGTTGACGGTATAATGACAGATAAACCGACAACTTTAAAAAAAGTCTTACAAAAAAAGTCTCTTTGGAATTAATTATTGTATTTTTTTATATACAAGATTTAGTATAATTAGTTTAATAATATCCAATATGAGTGAACAAACTAAAGTATCTATTGCTTCAGACCACGCAGGTTTTGATCTAAAAGATCAAATAATTAAACGCCTTTTAGATTGTGGAGTTGATGTTATTGATAGAGGACCAGATAAAAAAGATCCAGTAGATTATCCTGACTACGCATCAAAAGTTACAAATGATATTTTAAATGAAAAAGCTCATAAGGGCGTATTAGTTTGTGGAACTGGCCAAGGGATGGCAATGGCAGCAAATAAAAAACCTGGGATTAGAGCTGCTCTTTGTTATAGCAGTGAGGTTACAAAATTAGCTAGGGAACATAATGATGCAAATATTTTGACTTTAGGCGCCCGTGTTATAGATGAAGCTACAGCCTTAAGTCTAGTTGAAACATTCTTAAATACGGACTTTGAAGGCAGCCGACACGCTGTTAGAATAAATAAAATAGGATAATTATATGACTTTTTTTTCATCTCCACTTCAAGATATCGATAACGAAATTCATGAAGCAATAAACAAAGAACTTTCAAGACAACAAAATCAGATTGAGTTAATTGCATCAGAAAATATTGTTTCAAAAGCCGTATTAGAAGCTCAAGGATCTGTATTAACAAATAAATATGCAGAAGGGTATACGGCTGCCCGTTATTATGGAGGCTGTGAATTTGTTGATATTGCTGAGGACCTTGCAATTCAGAGACTAAAAAAACTCTATAAATGCGAATATGCTAATGTGCAGCCTCATTCAGGAGCACAGGCTAATGGCGCGGTTATGTTAGCTCTAATAAAACCAGGAGATACAATTTTAGGTATGAGCTTGGATGCTGGTGGACATTTAACTCATGGGTCAGCACCATCTATGTCAGGAAAATGGTTCAATGCAGTTCAGTATGGATTGGATGATGAAGGGTTGATAAATTATGATGAAGTTGAGTCGCTCGCAAAAGAACATAAACCTAAAATAATAATTGCAGGAGGAAGTGCTTACTCGAGAATTATAGACTTCAAAAGATTTCGTGAAATTTGTGACTTGGTAGGAGCATATCTGCATGTAGATATGGCTCACTTTTCAGGATTAGTTGCAGCTGAAGAGTATCCTAATCCTATAGAATTTGCAGATGTTGTTACTTCGACAACCCACAAAACTATAAGAGGTGCTAGAGGTGGCATGATACTTTCTAATAATAAAGACTTAGGCAAAAAATTTAATTCAGCTGTATTCCCAGGGTATCAAGGTGGACCTTTAATGCATGTAATAGCAGGTAAAGCTGTTGCCTTTGGTGAAGCTCTAAAACCAGAATTCAAAGAATATATAAAACAAGTTATTAAAAATGCTCAAACTCTTAGTCAAACACTAGTAGATGGTGGTCTCAAAATTGTTTCCGGAGGCACAGACACGCATCTAATATTAGTTGATTTAACCCCAATGGACCTGACAGGCGATGCAGCTTCAACAAGTCTTGAGGAAGCTCACATTACATGTAATAAAAATGGAATACCAAAGGACCCGAAACCCCCAAAAATAACTTCTGGAATCAGATTGGGGACTCCTGCCGCTACAACAAGAGGTTTTAAAGAAAAGGAATTTGAAACTGTTGGAAATTTAATTCTTGAAACGTTATCAGGATTAAAGCAAAACCCAAATGATAACAGTAAAGTTGAAAAAATAGTTAAAGAGAAAGTGATAAATCTCTGTAATCAATTTCCAATTTATAATTAGGTGACGATATGAAGTGTCCATTTTGTGGAAATAATGATACCCAAGTCAAGGACTCTCGAGCTACGGAGGACAATTCTGCTATAAGAAGAAGAAGGTTTTGCTCTGCATGTGGTGCACGCTTCACAACATTTGAACGTATACAATTAAGGGAACTGACTGTTCTTAAAAAATCAGGAAAGAAAGTCCCATTTGATCGTGATAAACTAGAAAGATCAGTACAAATAGCTCTAAGAAAAAGACCAGTTGACAATGAAAGAGTTGATAGAATGATTAGTGGTATAGTTAGACGAGTTGAGAGTCTAGGTGAAACAGAAGTTTCATCAGATGTGATAGGTGAAATTGTTATGGAAGGATTGCAAAGCATTGACTCTGTTGCATATGTACGTTTTGCATCAGTCTATAAAAATTTTCGTGAGGCAAAAGATTTTGAAGAGTTCTTAGGTGTAATTTCTTCCACTGAAGATTAGGTTAGCATTTGAGTGAAAAAAATTATCTTAGAATTGCAGAAAGGATGGCACTTAGGGCCATTGGTACAACGTATCCAAACCCTCCGGTAGGAGCAGTAATTGTTAACAACGGTATGATTTTGTCAAGAGGTTGGACACAGCCTCAAGGTGTACCTCACGCTGAAATTCATGCAATAAACCAAATTAAAAATAAAAAAGATATTAAAGGTGCTCATTTGTATTGCACTCTAGAACCATGTTCGCATGAAGGTAAAACCCCACCTTGTGTTGACAAAATTATAGAACTCAAATTTGCAAAAGTGATCATCTCTCAGGTTGATAAAAATCCCCTAGTTAATAATAATTCAGTAAAAAAATTAAGATCAGCTGGTATTAACGTAATTATTAAAAATTTTGGTGATAAAGTTGAAGAATTAAATAATATTTTTTTTAATTCAATAAAAGATCGTAAGCCATTTATAACGCTTAAAATTGCATCTACAGCTGATGGTAAGATTGCGACAAATTTATACGAAAGTAAATGGATCACTAATTCAACTTCACGAATGTTTGGCCATAAATTAAGATCGTTGAACGAATGTTTGATTGTAGGAACTGGCACAATAAGAAAAGATAACCCTATATTAGATTGTAGGCTTGAAGGATTAAGTGAAAGATCTCCTGATATATTTGTTTTAGATAGAAGACTAGATTTAAATCATAATTTAAAAATATTTAGCAATAAAAACCGTAAAATATATATTTTTCATTCTGATAAAATGAAGAAAAAAATTTTAAATTCAAAGAATATAAAGTATATAAAAATTAAAGAAGTAAATAATGTGTTAGATATCAATACTGTCATAAGAAAAATATCTGATTTAGGGTATATGAGAGTGTTGGTTGAAGGAGGCTCAAAATTATCAGCTTCTCTGTTGAATGAAAATCTAATTGACGAAATAGCTTGGTTTAGGGCGAGCAAAATTATGGGAAATAAAGGTATTAATGCTGTTTCAAATTTAGATATTGATAGTATTGAAAATTTAAAAAAATTTAAGTTAATTAGTGTTAAATCAATTGATAATGACCAATTATCAATTTACAGGAAAAAATAATCTATGTTTTCGGGAATAATAGAAAATATAGGAACTGTTAAAGAGTATAAAAAAAGAAAAGACTATCAACTTGTGCTTGATACTGATCTTAACTTTAAAGATGTAAAAAAAGGAAGCTCAGTTTGCTGTAATGGAGTATGTTTAACTGTTACATCTAAAAAAAAATTATCTAAAAAAACAAGACTTAGCTTTGATGTTTCAAAAGAGACAGTAAATTGTACAAACTTTAATCATATAAAAATAGGCGATCTAGTAAATATTGAGAAATCTCTTAGAGTTGGAGATGAAATTAGTGGGCATTTCGTTTTTGGACATGTAGATGATACTGCTTCATTAGTATCATCAATAAAAATTGATGGCTCTTATGAGTTAAAATTCAAAATTTCTAAAAAACTAAGTAAGTTTATCGCAAAAAAAGGGTCTATTGCCATAAATGGTATTTCACTTACTATCAATAATTTCAAAAAAGGTGAAATTTGTCTTAATATAATTCCATACACATGGAAAAAAACTAATCTTAATAAATTAAAAGTAGGCGATAGAATAAATCTTGAAGTAGATATGCTTGCAAGATATGTTACGCAAAACCGTTGACCTATATTGCTTATGAATAATGAATTTATATCATCTATTGAAGAAATAATTGAAGACCAAAAACTTGGTAAAATGGTAATTATGGTCGATGATGAAGACCGTGAAAATGAGGGAGATTTGATCATTCCTGCGGCGAAAGTTGACGATAAAGCAATAAACTTTATGGCAACACATGGCAGAGGTTTGATTTGTTTATCGCTAACAGAGAATAGAGTAAAGGAACTTGATTTACCTTTGATGTCACAAAATAATGACTCACGCGACACTACTGCATTTACAATATCCATAGAGGCAAAAGAGGGTGTTACAACGGGTATTTCTGCACAAGACCGAGCTGTAACAATTCAAACTGCAATTGATCAAAACAAATCAAAAAAAGATATTATGAGCCCTGGACATGTATTTCCATTAGTTGCGAGAGACGGAGGCGTATTAATGAGAGCTGGTCACACTGAAGCATCAGTTGATTTAGCTAGGCTTAGTGGGTATACGCCAGCGGGAGTTATTTGCGAAATAATGAATGATGATGGCACTATGGCAAGAATTCCTGACCTTATTGAGTTTTCAAAAAAACATAGCATTAAAATAGGAAGGATAGTGGATTTAATTTCTCATAGAAGAAATAAAGATAAGTTTATTAAAAAATCTTATGACTCAGAAATAAATTTAGACTCAGGTAGTAAATTTAATATTAAAATATATGAGTCACTCTACGATGGTACAGAGCAAATTGTACTAACAAAAGGAAATGTAAGTGATGGAAATCCGATTATGGTCAGAGTACATGTTACAGACTACTTTGATAATTTATTTGGTAATTACGGAAGTGATGATGCTTCATTACACAAAGCTATTAAGATCATTGAAATGGAAAATAGAGGAGTCATTATCTTAATAAGAGATACTGGTAAATCTATAATTAATAATTTAATAACAAACCAATCAAACTCAGACAATCGAATACAAAATACGAGTGACGAACTTAGAATTTATGGTATGGGAGCACAAATCCTATCAGAAATTGGAGTAAAAAAAATGATACTTCTCACGAATACTGAATGGAAATTTATTGGTTTAGATGCTTTTGACATTGAAATTATTGAGACTAAATTTTTAAATACTATAAATGACAAAAAAATATAAATTCTTAATAGTAGCCTCGACTTTTTATCCCAAAATAACAGAAGGCTTATTGAATGGTGCAGTTACTGAGTTAAAAAAACTAAAATTAAATTACGATGTATTTAGGGTAAACGGATCACTTGAAATCCCTGTCCAAATTGCGATACTTCTAAAAAGAAAAAAATACGATGCAGTTATTGCGGTGGGTTGTATTATTAAAGGTAAGACAGATCATTATGAGTTTATTGCAGATGCTATTACAAATTCACTGCTTTCAATATCTGTTAAAAATAGAATTCCAGTTTCCAACACTGTTCTTACATGTTCAAGCATTAAGCAAGCAACTGAGCGATCTTCAAAAAAACTCAATAGAGCAAAAGAAGCAGTTTTAGCGGCTATATCAGTTTTAAAAAATTAAAAATTAATGTCTGATATAAAATCATATCAAAGGCTTTTAGCTGTTCAGGCTCTTTATGAGTTTACTATTAATAAAAGAGGTATCGATGATTCTTTTGATGAATTACTTTTACACATTGTTAAAAATAGTGATTTTAAAAACAAAATGAATAATTCCAAACTTTTATTTACTAAAGAAATTTTAAAAGGTGTTTATTTTAATCTTAAAAAAATAGATTTGATCTTAAAAAGGTCACTTAAGGATAAAAGTAAAGTCCAATCATTTGATAAATTATTATTATCTATCTTCAGATGCGCAATTTATGAGATTGAAGTAAAAAAAGAAATTTCAAAAAAAATTGTTATTTCAGAGTATTTATTGATATCTAATCATTTTTTTGGCAATAAAGAAGCTACGCTTCTAAACGGAGTACTTGATAACCTTAGATAAAATTAGAATAAAATAAAAGTTGCATATTTATGTAATTTTTGGCATTTTCTCCACCAGCAATAAACAATTAAGGACATAAGATATGAGTATATTAAACCTAATTATTTTCTCAGGAATACTATCAATTATTTATGGTTTTTGGGCTGGAAATTCAGTTTTAAAATCAAATCCTGGTAGTGAAAAAATGCAAGAAATTTCATCAGCAATTCAAATTGGTGCTCAAGCATATCTAAATAGACAATATACAACTATTGCTATTGTAGGTGCAGTTATCTGTGTTCTTTTATATTTATTTTTTAGAGATTTTTGGGTTGTTGGAGGCTATTTAATAGGCGCAATACTTTCAGGTGCGGCAGGTTACATTGGAATGATAATTTCTGTAAGAGCTAATGTTAGAACAGCTCAGGCAGCTAGTGAGAGTTTAGGGAAAGGTCTAAATGTTGCTTTCAAAGCAGGTGCTGTTACTGGTATGCTTGTTGCTGGTTTGGCTTTGTTATCTATATCAGTATACTATGCCATTTTAGACTCTTATTCTGTATCTGAGGAGACACTCAAGCATGCGCTTGTCGCTTTAGGGTTTGGAGCTTCACTAATTTCAATATTTGCAAGACTTGGTGGTGGAATTTTTACTAAGGGAGCAGATGTTGGAGCTGATTTAGTTGGCAAAGTTGAAGCAGGTATTCCTGAAGATGATCCTAGAAATCCTGCAGTTATAGCTGACAATGTTGGGGATAATGTGGGAGACTGCGCAGGCATGGCGGCTGATTTATTTGAGACTTATGCCGTAACAATTGTAGCGACAATGGTTCTAGCTACTATATTCTTTTCTGGTGAAATTGCCCACATGATGACTATTTACCCCATGGCAATAGGAGGTAGCTGCTTGGTAGCTTCAATTATTGGTACTTTTTTTGTAAGACTAGGTTCCTCTCAAAGTATTATGGGTGCTTTATATAAAGGTTTTATAGCATCAGCAATACTTTCATTGATTTTTATTTATCCAGTGACTCAAATAGTATTAGGCGATATGTCAAAAGAATTTACTTTTGGTGAAACTACATTTTCTGGAACTTCGCTTTATTTGTGTTCAATAATTGGAATTGTGATTACGGGACTTCTTATTTGGATAACTGAATATTATACGGGAACTAATTATAGACCTGTTCAAAGTGTTGCAAAGGCATCCACAACTGGTCACGGGACAAATGTAATCCAAGGACTGGCAGTTTCTATGGAAGCAACAGCACTCCCAGCATTAGTAATTGTAATCGGTATTGTAATGACTTTTCAGTTGGCTGGCTTATTTGGAATTGCAATTGCAGTAACTGCAATGCTTGCACTAGCTGGAATGGTTGTTGCGCTTGATGCATACGGTCCTGTCACAGATAATGCTGGCGGTATTGCAGAAATGTCAAATTTAGATGAAAATGTAAGAAAAACTACTGATGCGCTTGATGCAGTTGGAAATACAACAAAAGCAGTTACTAAGGGCTATGCAATTGGCTCAGCAGGTTTAGGCGCGCTTGTTTTATTTGCAGCGTATGTAGAAGATTTAAAATTAATTGAAAACTTAACACCCAATTTTAGTCTTGAAAATCCTTATGTTGTAGTTGGTTTATTAATTGGTGGTTTACTTCCATATTTATTTGCTTCAATGGGAATGATGGCCGTTGGCCGAGCAGGTGGTGCAGTAGTTGAAGAAGTTAGAAAACAATTTGCTGATAATCCCGGTATAATGACAGGTGACTCAAAGCCTGATTACTCCAGATCAGTCGATATGCTTACACGTTCAGCAATCAAAGAAATGATAATTCCATCTATGCTTCCTGTATTGTCACCAATAATACTTTTCTTTATTGTTTCAATTGTAGCTGATCAGAATGCAGCTGTTTCTGCAGTAGGTGCGATGTTGCTCGGTGTAATTGTTACAGGTATATTTGTTGCAATCTCAATGACTGCTGGCGGTGGTGCATGGGACAATGCGAAGAAATATGTTGAAGATGGAAATTTTGGCGGTAAAGGATCAGAGGCTCATAAAGCTGCAGTAACAGGTGATACTGTTGGAGACCCATATAAAGATACTGCGGGACCCGCTGTTAATCCAATGATCAAAATTACTAATATTGTAGCTTTATTATTATTAGCCGCACTATAACAATTATTTACTGACCTCTCGTAAATGCGTCATAGAGTTGGTCAGTAATTCCGTAGGCGTTTCTCTCTACCCTAGTTTCATCAGAAGAAAAAGCAATTTTATTAAAATTATCAGAAGTTAAAAAAGTTTGTTCAATTAATATTCCACTATTATCAAATTCAAATCTATAAATATTCTGAAAAAGTAATTCATCCTCATCAAAAACCTTTCTTTCTTTGAGAGACAAAAGATAAATCCAAACATTCTCTACATCTTGAATTTCTATTGATGGTGAGCCCATAGCGTTGAATACATCATTTTTTGTAGTATTTTTTACTTCAAATTTTGATATTTTTTCTGAAGAAACAAGAAAATCGTCCAAAAGATAACCATGTTGCTTATTAATGGGAGAGCAACTATATAAGATAAATAATAGTAAGATAAAATTATAAAATTTAAACATTTTTATGTTATTTAAGAGTTCAGAATACACTATCGAAAAAATCTATCAGAATATCGTTGAAATATCGAGATCAAAATTTTTTTACATTGATTTTGAACTAGATGACAGCTTCGAAACCAGGTTTGATTTGATCATATTTCACGCATTTATGATTTTTTATTTTTATAAAAGTAAAAATATTAACAACTCAACCTTATCACAAATGTTATTTGATTATATGTTCAATGATTTTGAAAATAATCTTAGAGAAATGGGATTTGGAGATATTGCTGTTAATAAAAAAATGAAACTATTTATCAGGGCTTTTTATGGCAGGTTGTCACAATATAGTAAAAGTTTGGATCTTTTAGAAAAAGAAGATGATAAATCATTGCTAGAGCAAACAATCTTAAATAATATATTTAAAGGAAATTCTTCTGATAAAAAGAATGTTAGTATGTTTGCAAAATATATAATTAACAATATAAAAAAATTTCAGAGTATGTCTGAAAAGGAAAATATCGATTGCAATTTTGAATTTATAAAATTTAGTTAGTATTTTGAAAAAGATATTTAAATTAGCGGTTGATATATTGGGAAGTGAAACCAAAACAAAAGAAATTTTAAAAGGTTTAGAACAGTCTTTATTAAGGAACATTAACTATAAATTTTATTTATTTGGAAATAAAGAGTCGATACTTAAATATTTAAATAAATTTAAAAAACTCCAGTCAGCATCTGAAATAATTGATTGTTCAGATAGCATTGCAATGGACGACAAACCATCTGAAGTTATAAAGTCAAAAGAACATTCAAGTATGTATTTGGCTATTAAATCTACTCAAGAGAATGAAACAGACGCTGTACTCTCGTTTGGTAATACTGGAGCATTAATGACTTTGTCATTATTGAATATCAAAACATTATCGGAAATAAAGCGTCCCGCAATTGCATCAATATGGCCAAATATGAAAGGAGAGTCCATAGTTTTAGACCTTGGTGCAAATACTAAATTAAGTTCAAAGTACCTAGTAGATAGTGCAATTCTTGGCTCAAGTCTGGCAAGTATACTATTCAAAATAAATAAACCATCTGTAGGTATATTAAATGTCGGCAAAGAGGAAATAAAGGGAAATGAAGAGATTAAGAATGCCTCTGACAGATTACAAGAACTTAAAAAATCAGACTTGATTAATTACTCTGGATATATTGAAGGAAATGATATTTCTATAGGCAAAACTAATGTTGTTGTGACTGACGGTTTTACTGGTAATATAGCTTTGAAGACAGCAGAAGGAACTGCAAAGTTATTTCAAAGTCACCTGAACAATGCTTATCAAAGCTCAATTTTATCAAAGTTAGGCTATATATTATCGTCAATTTCTCTAAGATCTGTACGCGAAAGATTAGATCCAAGAGTACATAATTGTGGTATATTTATGGGACTTAATGCTCTGGTCGTAAAGTGTCATGGCCAATCAGAGTTTAAGGGCGTTTCTTATGCTGCGGACATTATATATTCTTTACTTGAAAATGATGTAAATGAAAAAATTAAGAAATATGTGAATGAAATGCAAAATAAAATAGCTATTTAATTAGTAAAAAAAGTAATTAATATATTGTTATAAGTTATTAATTTAATATAATTTTTCTTATGGATAAGACAACTACTAGATCAACACTTAGTGAGGCTGTTTTCAAAAATGTTGGTCTTTCTAGAAATGAGTCCGCCACACTCGTTGATTCAGTTTTTGGAGAAATTTTAAAAAGTTTAATTAATGGAGATGATGTAAAAATTTCATCGTTTGGTACATTCGTAGTAAGGCAAAAAAAAGAGAGAATTGGTCGAAATCCTAAGACAGGCCAGGAAGTTCCTATAACAGCTAGAAGTGTTGTAACGTTTCGCGCCTCTAACGTTTTAAAGTCAAAAGTTAATACGAGAAATAAAATGAATTCAGAGGCAGTAATTAAATGAGTTCAAAGTCACCCGAAGCATTTAGAACAATAAGTGAAGTATCAAAAGATTTGTCGTTACCTCAACATGTACTAAGATTTTGGGAAACAAAGTTTGCACAAATAAAGCCAATCAAAAGAGGTGGTGGCCGCAGATATTACAGACCTGAAGATGTAAAATTATTAAAGGGTATTAAAAGTCTTTTGTACAACGATGGATATACAATTAGAGGGGTTCAAAAAGTAATCAAGGAAAATGGTACAAAAAAATTATTAACTATTCAGACGGAAAATAAGATCTTTACAGAAATAAAAAAAGATAATAATGATCATCATGAGCAACAAAGTTACTCTCAGCATTCTATTAATGATTCAAAAAGAAAAAAATTAATGAATGTTTTGGATGATTTGGTTCAACTAAGAAAAAAACTTGATAATAAATAATGGCAAAAAAATCTACTGTAAAGGTACGCCTAGTTCCTGAGGAAAAAACTGATAGCAAGTTTTATTATTATGCAAAAAAGCCAACTTCTGGTTTAAAAGCAAAAGACAAGTTAAGGATGAAGAAGTATAACCCGGCAACCAAAAAACATGAATGGTTTGTAGAAAAGAAACTTCCACCTCATAGTAAATAGCTATTTTTTAAAATTTTTTTTCTCAAAATTAATAAAGTTTTTAATTATCGATACCCAAATATCAGTAATCAATTTTGGATTTGCACCAAGTTTTTTTGCTTGATTTGAAACTTTCTTTTTTATTTCATTTATCCTCTTTGAATCTATAATCTCAGATTTTCTTGTTTTAAGACTTAGTGCTCTATTTACCAATTGAGATCTTTTAACCATCAATGGTAAAATCTGAGAATCAATCTTATCGATGCTTTTTCTTACCTCTTTCATCTTGGAAGAGTTATTTTTTTTTCTTATCATTTTTTTTTAAATGGTCTTAAAATATACATTGAAGGGAAAACCCAGATAATACCTAATATAAAGTAAACAATAAATTCTATTAACCAATGATTAAAGTTGATTTTAATTAAAAAAGCCATAACTACTATACAATATAAAAACATCATAAGTATAAAGATAATAATACTAAGTAGTTTTTTTGTTTTTTGCATATTAAATATTTAATAATTTAAATTATGAAAATCAATATATTTTCAATTTGGCTCTTGTCACTTATAGTTTCTATTTGCGCGATTATACTTATTGGTGGGTATACAAGAATATCTGACTCAGGTCTATCGATAACAGAGTGGCTACCAATTACAGGCATTATGTATCCATTAAACAATTTCCAATGGCAAGTAGAATTCAGCAAATATCAACAAATTGATGAATTCATGCTTGTGAATAGCACTATGACACTAAATGAATTCAAAGTAATATATTTTTGGGAATGGTTTCATAGATTTTTTGCAAGGTTGATAGGTGCTCTGTATTTAATACCTCTAATTTATTTGTTAATTAAAAAGAAAATTCACAGAAGTTATCAATTAAGAATATTCTTAATCGGATTTCTCTTGGGCGTGCAAGCCGTTATTGGTTGGTATATGGTAAAAAGTGGCTTAGTTGGGAGAATAGATGTTAGTCAATATCGATTAGCAATGCATCTTACTATGGCTTTTGTTATTTTAGGTATTACTTTTCAAACGCTCTTAGATTCTAATATGAAATATATCAGTAACAAAAAGTTTTATTATGAACCAGGAAATGCATTTTTATTTTTATTATTATTTTTATTTATATTTTTACAAATTGCCTATGGTGCTTTTGTTTCAGGCACTCACTCAGGGTTATTATTTAATACTTGGCCAATGTATGATGGTAATATTTTTCCTTTAATTGAAAACAATCTTTTGAGTGGTTTTGTTAATTTTTTTGAGACGAGAGAATACATAATCTTTATTCATCGAACATCAGCATTATTAATTCTCTTATTAGTTGTATATATAAACTTTACTTTACATAAAAAAAATAGCGCTATTAGTAAAAGTTATTTATTAATGGCATTCAATTTTACTTTTATATTGCAAATTCTGCTTGGAGTTATGATGACTTTTCAAAACATTCCTTGGCATTTAGCACTAGCTCATCAGGGGAATTCAATTATTCTATTTTTGATTTCACTAACAATGTGGATGTTGAGTAAAAAGTCTCTTCATAAAAATTTTAATGAAGAGACTTTAAGTTAGATTATGCTGCGTCTAAAGCATTCTTTAGGTCTTCGATGATATCATCGATATGTTCTATTCCAATCGAAAGTCTCACATAACTAGGATTTACTCCAGCTGCTTCCATATCATCATCTGATAGCTGAGAGTGGGTTGTTGATGCTGGGTGAATAGCTAAGCTGCGAGCATCACCAATATTTGCAACATGATAGAACATATTTAAATTATTTATGAACTTTTCACCACTCGCTTTACCGCCTTTAAGTTCAATACCACAGAGCGCACCATGACCTCCCTTAAGGTATTTGTTTGCTCTTTCACCAGCTTCACCTTCATCAAGACCAGCATAGATTACTCGTGAAACTTTATTGTGTTTAGATAGATATTCAGCCACCTTTGCTGCATTAGAGCAATGCTTTTCCATTCTCAAAGATACTGTTTCTAAACCTTGAATTATTTGAAATGCACTTTGTGGTGGTAAAGCTGGACCTAAGTCTCTCAACCCTACAAACCTAGCTCTTACAATGTAAGCGATCGGACCAACTGCTTTTGCAAATTCTGTCCATATCATACCATGATAACTTGGATCAGGGTTATTTAACATAGGTTGTCTTTTGGGGTCTTTAGCCCAATCAAATTTTCCACTGTCAACAATTATTCCTCCAATAGTAGTGCCATGACCGCCTATGAATTTAGTAAGTGAATGTACAACGATAGTTGCACCATGCTCAATTGGCTTACATATAACTGGCGCTGCAGTATTATCTACAATTAGAGGTATATTGTATTCGTCTCCTATATCTGCAACTTCTCTGATTGGAAAAACTTTTAGTTTTGGATTAGGTAAGGTTTCAGCGTAATACGCACGTGTATTATCATCTGTCATTTTCCGAAAGCTTTCAGGATCTGTAGGGTCAGCAAACCTAACTTCAATTCCTAAATCTTTCATTGTGTTAGCAAATAAATTCCATGTTCCACCATATAAATCTGTTGAACTAACAATATTATCCCCAGCTTTGACTAAATTTTGAATGCTTAACATAGATGCTGATTGGCCAGAACTTACACATAATGCTCCTACACCACCTTCCATTGCTGCAACTCTTTTTTCAAGAACATCAACTGTAGGGTTCATTATTCTTGTATAAATATTACCAAAATCTTTAGCTCCAAATAAGTTAGCTGCATGTTCAGTGTTATGAAACTGATATGAAGTTGTTTGATAAATTGGAACAGCTACTGACGTTGTAGAAGGATCACTTCTGTAATCACCTCCATGTAATGCAATTGTTTCAGGGTTTACAGAATCTGCTGGATTAAATTTATTTTTTGCCATTTTTTTACCTCTATTTATTTTTTCTTCGAGTTTCACAGCAAACAAAAAAACCGCATCATAATACTATGTGCGGCTGATGGCTTAGCTGTATAAGTCCGCAAGCTGTATTAAACTCGACAACATATTGAATAACACTCTAAGACTTATGTAAAGCGTAATAATACAAAAAGTATTATAATACCATTAATTAAATATATGAATTTATTATATAAATATATGTTGTTGACATATTTTACTGTATTCTCTAATAAGCAACAATATGACTACATCTAAGATACTAAAGCAAACAGCGTCTCTAAGAAAAGAGGACATTAAGAAAGATTGGCTCTTGATCGATGCAAAAGACATAGTCTTGGGCAGACTGGCTACAAATGTCTCAAATATTTTAAGAGGAAAGCATAAGCCAACGTATACGCCACATGTGGATTGTGGTGACAACGTTGTTATAATTAATGCTGAAAAAATTAAGCTAACTGGCAAAAAACTCGATGACAAAACTTATTATAGACACACTGGATATCCTGGAGGTATTAAGAGTATCAACGCCAGAAAGATATTAGAGGGAAAATTTCCAGACCGGCTTGTCAGATTAGCTGTTAAGAGAATGATTCCTAAAGGGCCACTAGGAAGAAAGCAGCTATCTAATATGAAAGTATATGTAGGAGATAAGCATCCACACGAGGCTCAAAATCCTAAAACATATAACATACAGGATGTAGTTAAATGAACGAAACTATGAATAACAATACTGATGAAAATTTAGCTAAACCTGTATTAGATAATTTAGGCAGATCTTATGCAACTGGCAAAAGAAAGAATGCTGTAGCAAGAGTATGGATAAAAGATGGATCTGGTAAAATTGTTATAAACGGTAAGGATGTAGATAAATACTTTTTAAGACCTGTATTAAACATGTTAGTTAATCAGCCACTTGAACTTACGAACAAAAAAATGAATGTTGACACAACAGTTACAGTTAGCGGTGGTGGAATGTCTGGTCAGGCTGGTGCTGTCAGACATGGAATTTCAAAAGCTCTAACTTTACTAGATCCAAACTTAAGACCAATCCTTAAGACTGAAGGTTTACTTACTAGAGACTCTCGAATTG
This sequence comes from uncultured Pelagibacteraceae bacterium, assembly GCA_902526005.1. Taxonomy (GTDB): domain Bacteria; phylum Pseudomonadota; class Alphaproteobacteria; order Pelagibacterales; family AG-422-B15; genus CACNXQ01. The sequence goes on along the minus strand of CABZIW010000002.1, from coordinate 7,942 downwards.
TTGAAAGAAAAAAATATGGTAGACGTAAAGCGCGTAGACGTTTCCAATTCTCAAAAAGATAATTTTTTTCAAACTTCTATTTTAAAATTAAAAATTAATTATGAAAAACGTAGCTATATTAGGTGCTAGTGGTTTTGTAGGACAGGAAATAATCAAAATTTGCCTCAACCACCCTCATGTTAGGATTGTTGCTTTATCTGCAAACAAGTCTGCAGGTGAGACAGTTCAAATCCATGACACTGTTGGTATACAAATACCGCTCAAATACAAAAGCTATGAAGAGATAAATTTTAGTAGCATTGATTATGTATTTAATTGCTTGCCAAATGAAAATCTTCACAAAAGAAGTGATCTATTGAAATCAGATGTCAGTATAATTGACCTTTCAGTTGATTTTAGACTTGATGATAAAAATGATTATGAGAACTGGTATGGCTTTAAACACGGCAACTTTGAGGTAAACGATGAATTCCAATATGGGTTAACAGAGTTTTATAGAAATAAGATAAAAAAATGTAAGCATATTGCAAACCCTGGCTGCTATGCAACTAGCATCTTAATCCCACTAATTGAATTGATAAAACAAAATGCAATTAAAACCGACGATATCGTTATTGACTCGAAATCAGGTTACTCAGGTGCAGGTAAAACAAAGGGAAAAAAAGAGTTAATTAAGGAAGTAAATGAAAATATCAGAACCTATGGTATTGGTGATCACAAACACATAGCTGAAATAAACCAAGAACTAAGTAAAATCAAAAATATTCAAACTGAAGTTTTCTTTGCGGCTAATATATTACCTGTTGAAAGAGGTATTTTGAGTAACATATATATTGACACAAATGAGGTATCTCAAAATGATATTTACGATATATTAAAAAAAAGATTTAATGATGAGCATTTTATACAATTGCTACCAATGAATGAAATTCCTTCCTCTAGGGAAGTAGTTGGTACCAATAACTTAGTCATAGGATTAAAAAAGGGATATAAAGAAAATAAATTATGCATTGTTAGTGTTTTAGATAATTTGGTAAAAGGTGCTGCTGGACAAGCAGTTCAAAATTTTAATCTTATGAATGATTATGACGAGAGGTTAGGACTAGAATGAGAAAAAAAATAATAATTATTTTTAATTTATTTTTATTTTTATTTACTTTCAATGCCTGCTCATCAGCAAAAAATTTTTCTTTTTATGAGTTTTTTATCAACCCAAATGCTGCAGAATTAATTTTAGATGATCAAGAAAATGCTCAGAAACCAGATTTAGAGAGCGTACCAGAAAAGGTTGAAATCGATGAGTAAAACTTATGGTGTCGGAATAGCAGGACTTGGAACAGTTGGATCGGGGTTTCTCAAACAATTAAAAAATTTTAAATCGCCCTCTCAAAAAACTGCAAATATCAATGTAATTAAAATTGCTGTTAAGAACTTAAGAAAAAAAAGAAGTTTATCTGTTAAGTCTCTACCGTTAACAATTGATACAATGTCATTAGCAACAAATGACAATGTAGATATTTTAATTGAGCTCATTGGTGGCTCAAAGGGAATAGCATATAACGTTGTTAAAAAAGCACTCCAAAATAAAAAACATGTAATTACCGCTAATAAAGCTTTGCTTGCAGTACATGGAAATGAGTTATCTAAAATTGCTGAACAAAATAATGTTTGTCTCAATTATGAAGCAGCTATTGCTGGCGGTATACCAATTGTAAAAGCTGTAAGAGAAAATTTGCGACTTAATAAAATAAGCAAAATTTATGGTATTTTGAATGGTACTTGTAATTACATTTTAACAAAGATGGAAAATAATGCGGGAGATTTTAAAAATGTATTAAATGATGCTCAAAAAAAAGGTTTTGCTGAATTAGATCCAACGTTTGATATTCAGGGTATTGATGCAGCTCATAAGATTACATTGTTATCAAGTATTGCTTTTGACATTCCTGTAAATTTTAAAGCTACTTTTATAGAAGGTATTACTAAGATTGATAAATATGATTTTGTTTTTGCAAAAGAATTAGGATACTCAATAAAATTGTTATCAGTAGCTTCTAAAAAATTAAGTAAGATTGAACAAAGAGTTCATCCTTGTTTTGTTAAACTAAAATCAGATATTGCAAAAGTGAGTAACGAGATTAATGCTGTTGTTGTAAATGACTTAGTAATTGGAAAAAATATTTTTGAGGGCCCTGGCGCTGGAGCTGGACCAACGGGAGCCTCTGTTATGTCAGACCTTATGGACATTATAAGAGGTACTTATAATTATCCATTGGGCGTATCAATGAAAAAGAAAAAGAAGTTAAAAATCCAGAAAATTGATGATTTGTCATTTCCATATTATTTGAGAATTACAGCCAAAGATAAAGCCGGGGTAATGGCAAAAATTTCAAAAGCTCTATCAAAAAGAAAAATTTCGATTGAAAGTATAATTCAAAAGCCATCGAAAAGGTCAAATTTTGCTGAAATTATTTTGATAACTCACACAGTTAAAGAATCTTCGCTTTTATCATCTATTAAGCAGATAAAAAGATTACCAGAAGTAAGCTCATCTGTTAAATTTATCAGAATTGAAGATTCGTTATGACCGTAATATCAACTCAATATGCATCAGGAATTGTAGCTGCAACTGAAAAGGCTGCAATTGCATCGTCTAAATTAATAGGTCTTGGTGACGAAAAAGCAGCAGATCAAGTTGCTGTAGACGCAATGAGAACGGCTTTAAACGCAATTGATTTTGATGGCAGAATTGTTATTGGTGAAGGTGAGAGAGATGAAGCGCCAATGCTTTATATTGGCGAGGAAGTCGGAACAGGCAGAAATCACGAAGTTGATATTGCGTTAGATCCTTTAGAAGGAACCACTATCACAGCTAAGGGCATGCCAAATTCATTATCTGTAGTAGCTGCAGCTCAAAAAGGAGGGTTGCTTTATGCGCCAGACACTTACATGAATAAGATTGCAGTTGGTAGTAGTCTTCCTAAAGATGTAATAGATCTTGATGCAGCTGTCGAAGATAACATAAAAAGTATCGCGGAAGCTAAAAAAGTTAAAATTAGTGAAGTTACTGCCTGTGTATTAGAAAGACGCAGACACGATGATATAATTGAATCTTTAAGAACAATCGGCTCAAAAATTGTTCTTATCCCTGACGGCGATGTAGCAGGAGTAATTATGACAACACAAGAACATAATCCAGTTGATATTTACCTTGGCATCGGCGGAGCTCCTGAAGGAGTTTTAGCAGCTGCAGCACTGCAATGTATTGGCGGTCAAATGCAAACTAGACTTGTAATCAACAATGACGATGAAAAAAACAGAGCTGAAAAGATTGGTATTAAAGACCTAGAAAAAAAATATAATCTTAATGAACTTGCACACGGCGATATTATCTTTTCTGCTACAGGTGTAACAGAAGGTACTATGGTTAGAGGAGTAAGATCTGACAGCAGTCACTACATAACCCATTCACTAGTTCTAAGAACTGGAGAAGCCTCATCTCAGTATATCGAGACTTATCACAAAAAAGATTGAACTATGAGAAAAGATTCTTTCGACGAAGATTTTTTTTCTCTAACAAATAAAAAATGGTCTTTAAAAGAATATAGCGAAAAAGATACGGAATATATTTTGCAAAGTTACGAAGTAAGCCCGCTAGTTGCGAAATTACTAAGTATTAGAAAAGTAAATTTAGACGACATTATTTCTTATATAAGTCCCTCATTAAAAGAAAGTTTACCTGATCCATACGTTTTAGCGGATATGGAAAAAGCCTGCGAGAGACTTTATCAGGCAATAATTAATAAAGAACGAATTGCAGTATTTGGTGACTATGATGTTGATGGCTCAACCTCGACTTCGACTTTAATTAATTATTTTAAACAAATTTCAGTGAATCTAAAATTTCATATACCCGATAGATTTAGTGAAGGATATGGACCCAGTGTAGATACTTTTTCAAACTTTAAAAAAAGAGATGTAAAAATTATTTTTACCGTCGATTGCGGAACAATGGCCTTTTCTGAGATTGAATATGCGAGAGAGCAAGGTATGGATGTAATTGTCTTAGATCATCACATTCCAGAAATAAAACTACCAAAAGCAACAGCAATTATAAATCCAAACAGAATGGACGATAATTCAGGATTAAACTATCTTTCTGCAGTTGGTGTAACTTATATGTTCATTATCGGGCTTAACCGGAAATTAAGACGTGAAGATTGGTTTAAAAAAAATGACTTAAAAGAACCAAACCTTATTGCTTTGTTAGATCTTGTTGCTTTAGGAACTGTTTGTGATGCTGTTCCACTAAAAGGATTAAATCGAATTCTAGTTTCAAAGGGAATCGACGTAATACAAAAACGATTAAATCCAGGTTTAAATTCATTGATTGAAAAATCAAAAATAAAATCAAAAGTAAGTGTTCATGATCTTGGTTTCAAGATTGGTCCAAGAATTAACGCTGGTGGAAGATTAGGTTTTTCAAACTTTGGCACAGACTTATTAACTGAAAGTGAAAAAAGTAAAATCGATAGTATCTCAAACGATTTAGATAAATTTAATTCTGAGAGACGTACTATAGAAAGTTATGTTTTAGATCAAGCTATCGCCCAAGTTGATGATAAAAAACTAAAAAATAAACTACTGATCGTATCTGGTGAAGGATGGCATGAGGGGGTAATTGGTATCATTGCAAGTCGACTTAAAGATAAATTTAATAAGCCTAGCATTGTTTTCTCAATAAATAATGGCGAAGCTAAAGGTTCTGGACGCTCAATAAAAGGTATTGATCTTGGTCAGTTAGTTATTTCTGCTGTTCAAAGTAATTTGCTTAAAAAAGGTGGAGGACACTCAATGGCAGCTGGATTAACAATAGAATCTGAAAAGATAGAAGAATTAGAAAAATTTTTTGAAAAACAATTGACCAATAAAGTAATAAATACTCAAGATAATAAAATTTTATTTGCTGATGACATTTTAAGTACATCAGCAATCAATTTAGATGTTCATAGGGAAATTGAAAAAATTGGTCCTTTTGGATCAGAGAATCCTGAACCATCTTTTATTTTTAAAAATGTGATACTCGCGACCGTTGATCAAATAGGTGAGGAGCATTTTAAATGTCTTATTAAATCTGATGGAGGAAAATTTATTGAAGCGATGGCTTTTAGAAGTGCAAAAACACAGCTTGGAGAAGAATTAATAAAAAATAAGGGTTCATCAGTTTGCTTATTCGGCAAAATAAAGATCAATGAGTGGGGGGGTAAAAAAATACCTCAAATACATATTATTGATATTTCCGCATCACAAAATAGTTAATCAATTATTGATTTAGACCGATTATTAGATATATAAATAAGGTATAAGGTCCCTTCGTCTAGCGGTTAGGATATCTGGTTTTCATCCAGAAGATCACGGGTTCGAATCCCGTAGGGACCGCCATTTTTATGGTCTTATCTGTGACAAAATGTCAGTAAAACATCCGTTTTATAGTATTTAATTTCTATAAATAAATATTATTTATTTAGTATGAACGAAATGTTTAAGCACTATAAACCGGTAAACAATAGTGACCGCATAGCTCTATTATTTACAAAAGCCCTCCGTCTTTTCGCTGATCTTTTCTTTAAAAAACGTTACGGGCACAGAGCGGTTATATTAGAGACCGTAGCAGCTGTCCCTGGAATGGTCGCCGGCATGCTTAATCACTTAAAAAGCCTTAGAAATATGGAGCAAGATAGAGGCTGGATCAAAACACTTTTAGATGAAGCTGAGAACGAAAGAATGCATTTAATGACTTTTATTAATATTGCAAAGCCATCAGTTTTTGAGAGATTTTTAGTGATCATAGTGCAAGGGATATTTTTTAATCTTTATTTTGTAATGTATTTAGTTTCACCTCGTACCTGCCATAGGATTGTGGGATATTTTGAGGAGCAAGCAATTATAAGTTACACAGAATATTTAGATGAAATTGAAAATGGTAACATTGAAAACGTTAAAGCACCTCAGATAGCAATTGATTATTGGGGTTTATCACAGTTTGCAAAATTAAAAGATGTTATTATTGCTGTTAGAAACGATGAGATGGGCCACCGTGATGTTAACCATGAATTTGTAACACTTATTGATCAAAAAGACCATAAAGAGACTTATACAGATTCAAGGGAAATACTCTCAAAAGATAATACTAAATAAGTTTATAATGTTGGAATTTGGAATTTTTCTACATTCTTTAATTATTGGATTTATGATTTTTTTTATGTCTGTTGTAACCCCATCTGTATTTTCAATTTTAAATGAAGATGAGGCAGGCAAGTTATTACGAGTTATTTTCCCCAGAATGTTCATTTATGGGTTAATCATTACTATTTTTTCGTGTGCTGTTTTTTTTGTCATTAGTATAATTGATTTTCTAATTATATCGTTGGTTTCCGCTGCTTTCTTTTTAATCAATCTCATTTATCTAACTCCTAGAATCAATATTTATAGAGATAAATTTAAAGGTGGTATCGTTGAGGCTGAAAAAGAATTTAAAATGCTTCATTTTTTCTCAGTAGTTTTATTTATTTTACAGCTTTTTGGATCTATCTTTATTGTATTTGTATATTTTTATTAGGAGGACAATATGAAAATTTTAAAAACATTTGAAGATACAAAGCTAATTATAGTTGATCTTGAGGTCAATCTAGGTAATCAGAAAAGAAGTGCTCCAACCTTGTGCGCGCAGTATGATGGAAAAATTATTCCCCTAAGTACAGCTCATGATGGAAGACCTATACTTATGAATATAGATAATGCGATTGAGTAAATAAATTTACTTAGCTTGTATGCTCTCTGATAAATATTTCTGCCTTCTGTAGTATTCTTTTCTTTCGATCCTGTTTCATTTTATCAAATACATTTACCATCATATTTAGTCTTGGGTTGCTACTGAAGAATTTTCTATTTTTATTTATAAATCTCCAATATAAACCATCGACAGTCTCACACCACTCTCCTTTTTTGAAGTCCATCATTTTCAAATAATAGCTTGAACCACAAATATATGGTTTGGTTGCGAAGATGCCTCCATCACTAAATAGTCCCATCCCATAGACATTTGGCACCATCACCCATTCAGAGGAGTCAGCAAACATTTCCATAAACCATTTATAGACATATTTTGGGTGTATTTCACACAAGTTCATTAAACTAGACAGTATCATTAGCCGTTCAATATGATGCGTCCAACCAAAATTAAGAGCATTCTTAATTGAATGATCTAAAGGAGGTATACCTGTTTCAGCAGTATACCAATCATTTTTGAGTTTTCTTTTATGATTAAAAAAATTAGATGATTCCATTTTAGGCGAGTAGTTATGATAAATACCTCTCATAAATTCTCGCCATCCAATAACTTGTCTAATGTATCCCTCAAGTGAATTTATACTTATCTTTCCTTTATATTTTTTTAATCTATTAATTATTTCTTGGGGTGTAATCAATCCTATATTAATAAGCGGGCTTAATGCGCTATGAAACAGGATATTATCTCTTTGACTTACTGCGTCTTCGTAGTCTCCAAATAAATTCAGTTTATTTTTAATGAAATCGTCCAGCCAATCTGAAGCATCTTTATGTGTTGTTGGTAGCCAAAAGTTATTTGTACTACCAGGGTGTTTTTTAAATTTTTCTTCTATGAAGTTTTTTAAATGTTTTGTGTGTTTGGTTTCACTTGATTTAGGTTGTTTTGGAAGTTTTAGGTCTTGTGGGAGTTTTTTTCTATTATCTTTATCAAAGCTCCATTTGCCGCCAACAGGTTTTCCGTTTTCAATTAGTAAGTCAAATTTTAATCTACTTTCTTTATAATAAGTTGCCATGAAAGGCTTTTTTTGTTTTGACAGATATTTTTTAAAATCATCACGTGAATTAAGAAACATAGGTGTTTGTATTACATTAT
>CABZIW010000001.1 GCA_902526005.1 uncultured Pelagibacteraceae bacterium | reverse complement strand
CGCGTGAACATCATTTTCAATAGCATCCTTTGCAACATCTTTAGGCGATTGAAATAGTGGGCCCATATCAACATCAAAACCCATGTCAGCAAATGATGTTGCAACAATCTTTGCCCCCCTATCGTGGCCGTCCTGACCCATTTTAACTACTAGAACTCTTGGTCTTCTACCATTTACATTTTCAAATTCCTTAATTTTACTCTCAACTTTCATAAATTCTTTATCACCTTCAAAATGTTTACCATATACTCCTGAAACGCTTAAGCTTTTTGCAAAATGTCTACCATATACTTGCTCTAATGCCTTTGAAACTTCTCCAACCGTTGCTCTTAATTTAATGGCTTCTATGCAAGGCACTAGAAGATTTGTCTCATCTTTTGCAGCATTTGTTAAATTAGCAAGTGCTTTTTTGACAGCTGTTGTATCACGTGACTCTTTTATTGCCTGTATTTTCTTTATTTGATCATCTCGAACGCGATTATTATCAATTACTCTCACATCAACTGATGGTTCTTTTGGGTTTTTATATTTATTTACACCAACCACAACCCTTGATCCGCTATCGACTTTAGCTTGCTTCTTAGTTGCAGACTCTTCAATTTTTAATTTAGGAATCCCTGCTTTTACAGCTTTGGTCATCCCACCTAATTCTTCAATTTCTGTAATAATATCCCAAGCTTTTTTTGATAATTCTTCAGTTAAGTTTTCAACAAAATATGATCCCGCAAGAGGGTCGACTGTTTTTGTAACACCAGTTTCATTTTGAAGAATCAATTGAGTATTTCTAGCAATTCTTGCTGACTCGTCTGTTGGTAAAGCAATGGCTTCATCGAAGGAATTAGTGTGCAAACTTTGCGTTCCTCCAAGTATAGCAGATAAGGCCTCATAGGATGTTCTTATAATGTTATTATAAGGATCTTTCTCAGTTAAAGATACGCCAGATGTTTGACAGTGTGTTCTTAAAATAAGAGATCTTTCATTTTTGGCCCCAAAGTCTTTCATGATCTTAGCCCACAGAGTTCTTGCGGCTCTTAATTTAGCAATCTCCATAAAAAAGTCCGTTCCGATTGCAAAAAAGAAAGAGAGCCTCGGTGCAAAATCATCAACATCAAGACCCTTGGACATTGCCGCTCTTACATATTCCATTCCATCAGCTAAAGTATAAGCTAATTCAAGAACATTATCAGCGCCGGCTTCTTGCATATGATAACCTGAAATCGAAATAGAATTAAACTTAGGCATTTCTTTTGAAGTGAATTCAATAATATCGGCAACAATTTTCATCGATGGCTCAGGAGGATATATATAAGTATTTCTTACCATAAACTCTTTTAAGATATCATTCTGAATTGTTCCTGATAGTAAACTTCTATCAACACCCTGTTCTTCTCCTGCAACAATAAATGATGCGAGTACTGGCAACACTGCGCCATTCATAGTCATTGAGACTGACATTTGATCTAACGGAATATTATTAAAAAGTATTTTCATATCCTCAACAGTATCTATAGCTACACCAGCTTTACCCACATCACCCATTACCAAATCATCATCTGAGTCATACCCCCTGTGTGTTGGCAAATCAAAAGCAACTGAAAGACCTTTTTGTCCAGATTCTAAATTCTTTTTATAAAATTCATTGGATTCCTCAGCAGTTGAAAATCCAGCATACTGCCTTATCGTCCAAGGTCTATTTGTATACATTGATGCCTTTGGACCTCTTGTATATGGCCATTGTCCAGGAAGAGATTGTTTTTCAACAAATGAAAAGTTCTCCAGGTCCTCTTTAGTATATACTGGCTTAATATTTATTCCTTCATCAGTCTCTGATATTGCATCACTAAAATTTTTCTTAGTTTCTTTTTCGAAACTTTTTTGCCAAGTATTAAAGCCATTATTTGATTTATTAGTCATTTTTATTGAAACTTTTAAATTTTGATTAAGTGATATATATAGTTAATTAGAAATAAAAAAAATTAGAATATTTAAAGAACATTCCAAGTTGGTGATTCGGACATATAATCTACACCTTTTGTTCTATAATGGTCACCACATATAGTACTTTTTAAATTCTAATATACAAATATGTTATTATGTTAGATAAATTCAAAACGCTATTATCAAATAATAAAAATGCCAAAGAAGAGGAATTTGAGGCGTCTCAATTAGCTGTTGCATCGTTGATGGTTACTACGGCTCTGCACGATGGTGAATTCGATGAGATCGAAAAAGATGAGATATTAAAATTGCTTGGTAATTTTTATAATTTAGATAACGATAAGTTAAATAAACTTTTTGAGGCTTCTTATGAACTTGTTGATAACGCGAATGATATTCACCAATTCACATCAAAAATTAATAGCTTACTAAATGACGATGAAAAAATAATGATAATTGATATGATATGGAAGATTGTAATTGCAGACGGCAGAATTGATGATTATGAAAATGCTTTAGTACGTAAAATATCTGGTCTTTTATATATCGATGACTTTAAAGTTGGTGAAATAAAGAAAAAACTCTCACAATAGTTTAAAATGACCTACCTAGTTAATGAAAAATGCATAAAATGCAAATATACTGATTGCGTGGAGGTATGTCCGGTTGATTGTTTCTACGAAGGTGAAAATATGTTAGTAATTAATCCTGATGAATGCATAGATTGTGGTGTGTGTGAACCAGAGTGTCCTGTTGATGCAATCATCTCTGATACAGATGATAAAGATGAAAAATGGCTAGAAGTGAATCAAAAGTTTTCAGAAATATGGCCAAACATCACTATGAAGAAAGATTCTCCAAGTGATGCAAAAATGTATGAGAATGAAGAAAATAAATATGATAAGTATTTCTCTGAAAAATCTGGGGGTTAGGTAATTCTATGAAAAAAAAGAAAAAAGTTACTAAAGTCGACAAAAAGAAAATTCTGCAAAAGAAAACAGTAAAGAAAAAAACTAAAGTTGTAAAAAAGAAAACCTCAGTAAAGAAGACACCAAAAAAGAAACAAGTAAAAAAAGTTATTAAAAAAACAAAAGAAGTAAAGAAATTTGTAGAGCCTAAACTTCCTCCACAATCTGACAAAAAAGTTAATAATCGAATTATTAACCCTGCTCACTATCAAGCGAAAAAAGTTAAAAAGTTTTTAGAAATAAAGACCATTAAAGAAAAAAAAGTTAAAAAAATTTTTAATACAAAGGATCATGTTGTTTATCCAACACACGGCGTAGGCCAAGTTATAGACATTGAAAAAAGAGAGGTCGTTGGACAAAAACTAGAAATGTATGTGATAGAGTTTGTACGAGATAAATTGATTTTGAGAGTTCCGGTTGAAAAGGCTAAGTCTCTTCATTTAAGAAAAGTATCAAAACCATCTAAAATTCAAACTGTATTAAAAATCCTATCTCAAAAACCAAAAATAAAGAGAACAATGTGGAGTAGAAGGGCTCAGGAATATGACCTTAAAATTAATTCAGGTGATATTGAACAGATTGCTGAGGTCGTTAGAGATCTTAATAGAGCAAATAATCAAATAGAACAATCTTATAGTGAGCGTCAACTTTTTGAATTGTCTTATGATCGATTTTTGAGAGAAGTGATTGCTGGACTTAAAATCACTGAGGAAAATGCGATAAAAAAAGTCGATAAGATTCTTGGTAGAGATAAATTAAAAAACGCCCCTAGTTTGTTGAACTAAGGGCGCAAAAAAAAAGCATTGATTAATCAATGCTAATTATCTTCTTTTTTTTCTTCTAGCAGCTTTCTTTTTCTTTTTAGGAGCGGCTTTTTTCTTAGCGGCTTTCCTTTTTTTCTTTTTAGGAGCAGCTTTTTTCTTAGCTGGCTTCCTTTTAGCTGCTTTACGCTTTTTCTTTTTAGGAGCTGCTTTTTTCTTAGCTGGCTTCCTTTTAGCAGCTTTACGTTTTTTCTTAGGCGCTGCTTTTTTCTTAGCTTTTTTCCTTGCTTTTGCAAAGATCACTTTAAGTTCCTCCATATTTATCTCCCCCCATTTGGGTTTAGTTAGAGGTTAGTAGATGAATCAAAATTGATTCGTTCTAATACAATGATTAAACTTTTATGAAAAACTGTCAATTTTTCGCTGTTTTTTCAAATTTTTGAATTTTAAATTTTTTTTTCAATGTATTTTAAATTGTTAGTAAATGTATTTAAATACTTATAGTTATTAGATTTTTTTATAGTAACAAAAATTTATTTTTTTTTATTTATTTTAATTAAAATAAAATAAAAATTATTTTTTTTTTAAAAAAATCATTAATTATGCGCTCGTAGCTCAGCAGGATAGAGCACAGGATTCCTAATCCTGGGGTCGGATGTTCGAATCATCTCGAGCGCGCCAATATTAGTCAGCAAATGTTCGATCCATCATCTACTTTTTGTTGTGGATGAAGCAAGATCACCTCTTTATTTTCATTTATTGCGCCTAGAATTAATACCTCTGACTCAATACCTGCGATATTTTTTTTCTCAAAATTACATACTGCGATAATTTGTTTTTGAAGAAGCTCTTCAATTGAATAGTTTGTTATTTGAGCTGAACTTTGTTTAATACCTACTTTTTCGCCAAAATCTATTTTTAGCACATAAGCCGGTTTTCTCGCCTTTTCGTTTATTTTTACTTCTAAAATAGTACCTACTAAGATCTCAATTTTTTCAAAATCTTCATATTTTACAATGTCTTTCATATTAAATTAAGCCACATTGGCAGTTTTTATACCCTCAAAATTGAAGATTCAAATTGTCTTTTTACATTGAATTTGTATTTTTCATTCATGTCAAGTTTTGATGATACAAATGAAATGAAGTCTTTTGTTAAAAAAGCTATGTCTATTCCTTTACTTGAAGAGAATCATGAAAAGGTTTTAGCAAAAAAATGGATCAAAAACAAAGATGAAAAGGCATTGCACGAACTAACTCAATCTCACATAAGATTGGTTATTGCTTTTGCTGTTAAGTATAAAAACTACGGCCTTAATTTAAGTGACCTTATTCAAGAGGGAAATATAGGTCTTATGAAAGCTGCAGAAAGATTTGAATTGGACAAAGAAGTTAGATTCTCAACTTATGCTGGATGGTGGATCAGAGCATCAATTCAAGACTTTGTTTTAAAAAATTGGTCATTAGTAAGGATCGCAACTACGTCAAAGCAAAAAAGCTTATTTTTTAGTCTCAGAAAATTGAAGCAAAAAATTCATCAAACGGAGCATGGGTCAATTGATTTTAGAACCGCGCAAGGTATTGCTAATGATTTAAATATTTCGACTTCTGATGTTATAAAAATGGACAGTAGAATTAGTCAAAACGATAGTTCTCTTAATCATAAAATTAATGACGAAAGTGAAAGTGAGTTTATGGAACTCATTGAGGACGAGGACGCAAGACCTGATGATAAAGTATTTGAAAAAGATCAAGTAAATTTTAAAAAAGACTTAATAAAACAAACTTTAGAGATTCTCGATGAAAGAGAAGTAAAAATAATTAAGGATAGGCACCTATCAGAGGAAGTTAAAACACTAGATATACTAGGCAAGGAGTTAAAAATTTCCAAAGAACGTGTGAGACAGATAGAAAAAGGTGCTATGATGAAGATGAAATCGTATATATCAAATTCACAAAAAAAAGAGTTCCTTTTTTAATTTACCATATCGGCAACGTATTCTCCAATAACAAGTGAAGATGTCAACCCAGGTGACTCCATTCCAAATAAATTAACAAGATTCTTAATGCCATGCGTCTCTTCTCCTTGAATTGAAAAGTCACTTTTACCCTCACCTTTATTTTTTAGTTTTGGTCTCACACCTGAATATCCAGCTTTGAGATCTTCAATTTTAATTGAGGGAATATATTTTATTACATCATTATGAAACAAAACTTGTCTATCTTTTTTTACTTCATAATCAATTTCATCTACCCACTCAACATCAGGTCCAAATCTAACTTGCATTCCTAAATCTAGCCCCAAATGCAAACCAAGACTTGCATCATTTGGTATCGGATAAATTAGATGACGAATCTTTAGGTCTTTTCCTGTTTCGAAATAATTACCTTTGGCAAAATATGTTTTGGGAATATATTTTTTATCTAATGGTAGAATATTATTTGCAATATTTTCAGCGTTTAGACCAGCAGCATTTATTATAACTGACGACTCTATAATTATTTCTTCTCCATTACTAAGAACAGTAGAACAATATTTCTCACCATGAATTTCAGTACGTAAGAATTGTGAATTAAATACAATATTGCCAGAGCTTTCCTCCAATTCACCAAGATAAGACCTCATAAGAGAGTTTTGATCAACAATGCCTGATGATGGCACGAATAATGCCTCAATACATTTCACTAAAGGCTCTTTGCTGGTAACGTAATTTCCTGTTACTCTTTCTATTCCTTCAACATCGTTATATTCTGCTTTGGAGAAAATTTCCTCGAGTTTAGGAATTTCATTGGAAGATGTTGCGACAATGAACTTTCCTGTATTAATGTGAGGCACATTAAATTTTTGACAATATTCGTACATTCTACGATTTCCATCGGCACAAAATTTAGCCTTCATTGAATCCTTGTCATAATAAACACCTGCATGAATTACACCGCTGTTTCTGGAACTGGTGACAGAACCAAAAGTATTTTCTTTTTCCAATACAATGACTTCACGACCTTTGGCGGCAAATCTTTTAGCTATGGCTAATCCAATAACCCCTCCACCTATTACTAGTACATCTACGAAATTAGTACTCATTAGATATTTTTAACCATTAATGAAACTTTTTTTGTATTATTTTCAGTATACTGAAAGCCTACATTCTTATAATTTAAACTTTCATGAAATTTTTTAGAGATTGGATTTGGTGGTTCTATGTTAAATTCGCATGCAATCATATTATATTCATCTAGTGATCTTTCGAGATCGAGATACAGACTTTTACCTATACCCAATCCTCTATATTTACTCGATATAGCAATTCTATCGATGTATGCAAAATCACCATATCTTTCAGTAAACCACTTATAATTTAAACTCTGATAATCAAGGCCAGAAGGTAAAACAAGTAAAAACCCACAAATATTTTTATCACTGTTGATAGCAACTTTAAAATAAGTTTTTTTTTCATAAAATTTTAAAAACTCTTCATATGATATGGAGTTCACAGCAGGAATGGCATCTTCATTAATCAAAATGATATCTTTTATATCCTCAATAGTGACATTTCTTAACTCAAACATCACAAGTAACTTCATAACTATTTTTATAAATTTCTGGCATTCTTACTGGCTTAAAATTAATAAGACTCACACACGCATAGTCAACATTTGATGTAAAGACAGTTTGATTTTTTGTAATATTTATTATTTGAAAAAATCTGCTCAATCTAATTTTTTTATCAGTTTTAGTAATCCATGTTGAAATTGCAATTTTATCATCAATGAAAAGTGATCCAGAAAAATTATTTTCACTCCTAATAACAACACATGCACATTGATTTTTTTTATAAGTATCAGGAGTTATACCTAATTTTGCAGAATGATCCCAGCTGACATGTTCACACCAGTTCAAATATACTTTGTTGTTAACATGGCCAAGAATATCAATGTCATCACTGGCAACTTTAAATTCCAAGATATGTGGATTACTATATTTCCAGCTAAGATTGTTTAAATTCAATTTAAATTCCTCTTGGTAATTTAAAACTTATATTTTCTTCACCTGCACCAACTTCTTTAACATTAATTTCAAATGCTTCTCTAAATTTAGAAATAACATCTTGAACAAGTATATCCGGAACAGAGGCTCCTGAAGAAAGGCCTATAGTTTGATGATTTTTATAATTATCAATATTTAAATTACTTGCATTTTCTAATAGCACAGAAAGATCACATCCAGATTTTTTTGCTACTTCAACTAAACGATTTGAATTCGATGAATTTTTTGATCCTACAACAATGAAAGAGTCACATTCATGAGCATAGTCTTTAATAGCATTCTGCCTATTTGTTGTTGCATAACAAATATCCTCTTTAGGCGATGATTTTATATGAGGAAACTTTTTCTTTAGGGCATCTATAATTTCCTTCGTATCATCAACAGATAGTGTTGTTTGAGTTACATATGCAAGTTTATCTTCATTTTCAAACTTCAAATTTTGAATATCATCTAAATTTTCTATTAACACAATTGCGCCCGCGGGCAATTGACCAAGTGTTCCCTCTACCTCTGGATGATTTTTATGACCAATTAAAATTATTTTGTAATTTAGATTGTAAAATTTTATTGCTTGAACATGAACTTTTGTAACCAATGGACAAGTTGCATCAACTACATATTTATTCATTTGTTTGGCCGTATCTAAAATATTTTTTGCTACACCGTGTGCTGAAAAAACCAGTGGTTTATCAATAGGAGCATCGTTGATATCCTCAATGAATATTGCGCCTTTTGCTTTTAGATCATCAATTACATGCTTATTATGAACAATTTCATGTTTAACGTAAACGGGAGGTCCAAACTTTTCTAAAACTTCAACTACTGTATCTATTGCTCGTGTAACCCCGGCACAAAAGCCTCTCGGCGAAATAAGTAATATTTGTTTATTTTCTTTTATATTCATTGTCTTATATTACTTTACATATAGATCTAAACTTATGAATTTTGAAGCAATAATAGAAAAATACACGGTCAGTATTTTGGACCACAGAATTAAGACGCTTATTGCTATTTTATTACTAGTTTTGGTTGCAACTGCTGGAGCTCGATTTTTGGAAGCACCATCTGGATATAGAGGTTTTGTTGAGAGTGGCCAGCCAAATTACCAAGATATTCTAAATCTAGAAGAAAAATATGGAATGATAGACACATTGTCATTCGTTATTAAACCAAACAACGGAGATATTTTTCAAAAAGATGTCATTCAATTAATACATGAATTAACGGAAGTGTCTTGGCAAACACCTTTTTCTTCAAGAGTAAGTTCATTAACAAATTTTCAGTATACGACCGTAGATGGTGATGACATTAATATATCTGACTTCATAAGCGATACTGACTTGATGGATGAAAACAGTCTTCAGGAATTGAAATCTTTAGCGCTTCAAGAAAGAACTATAGTAAATTTCATATTGTCTGAAAGTGCTAGAGTATCATTCGTAAATATAAGTCTTGATGTACCTGAAGATACAGGTTTTGAAGATCCGATCGAATTTGCCAATGAGCAAAAAGCGTATTTCAATGCCAAATATCCAGATGTTTTCGTAACAGTTGCTGGTTCAGCAATGTATTCAAATAACTTTCAAACTACAGCAAGATCAGATGCAACTTCAATGTACCCGGGATTTTTGGCACTTATTATTATTCTGTCATACATATTATTAAGATCTATTACGGCTTCAGCAATTTCATTAATTGTGATTTTTTTATCTATTCTACCATCAATGGGAATGGCCGGATGGCTTGGTTTTGAAGCGCAGCCACCATTGATTATTGCACCTATTTTGATCCTTACTATAGCCTTAGCGCATGCCATTCATATTTTGTCTATTGCATTAACAAATATGAATGAAGGAATGGATAAGAAAAAATCAATTGTCGAAAGTATGAAAATTAATTTTACTCCAGTATTTCTAACAAGCTTTACTACTGCAGTTGGAGTGGCGGGAGTCAATTTCGGAAAAATTCCTGCTTTTAGTGAAATGGCAAATACTGTTGTTATCGGATCTACTTTCAGCTTTATTTTATCTGTAACAATACTACCAATAATTTTCATGCTTATGCCCATCAAGACCGATGGAAAATCCTCAGTGGTACTAAATGCTCTGAGTAAATTGGGTGATCTAATTTATAGATTTAAACTCTATATAATTACTTTTATAGGGCTTGCCTCCTTATTACTTATTAATCTCATTCCTAACCTCTATTTCGATGATGATTTTGATAGTTATTTTGACAGAGTAGATGACTGGGTTGAGGTAAAAAATATTGTTAATGATGAATTTGGCAGTTCCTTTTTTATATTTGCAAACTTATCATCAGAAGAAACAGATGGAATAACAAGTCCTGAATATCTGAAAAAAATTGATGAGTTTGCTAGATGGCTTGAAACACAAGATGAAGTTGTTACTGTAACCACTGTTTCCGACATTATTAAAACATTAAATAAAAATATGAATGGAGGAAATAATGAGTTTTATTCAATCCCAGATAATAAACCTCTTAATGCTCAATATCTTCTCATGTATGAATTTTCTGTGCCATATGGAATGGATTTAAAAAATCAAATGACTGCGGACAAATCAGAGTCAAGATTATTGATTAGACTTAATATGGCTACTTCAAAAGAATCAATAGAATTTAATGAAAGAACTGATGAATGGATTAGAAATAATCTTCAAGGATATCAAACGGATGGGGTAGTCGGTATACCTATAATGATGCCATATGTATATCAAGAAAATACAAATGGCTTAATGAGAGGGCTTTTATTCTCATTTTCATTCATCGTAATTGTTATTGGAATTACACTTAGAAGTTTGAAGTTGGGATTGATTAGTATAGTTCCAAATGTTGTGCCGTTTATTCTGTCTTATGGAATACTTGCAATTTTTACAAACATCGTAACTTTTAGTCACACTTTATCTATTTTAGTATCTTTAGGACTAGTCGTAGATGCAACAATACACTTTCTATCCAAATATAAAAAGGCTGAGTCACTTAATTTAAATGCTTCTGACGCAATTCAGTATTGTTTCAAGTACGTAGGTTTTCCTATTATTGTTGCATCAATATGTTTATTTAGTGGCTTTGCATTCCTACTGCAGTCTAGTTTCCAAACAAATTTTATTTTAGGTGGTATGTGCGCACTCATTATTCTTATCGCGCTAATAATTGATCTATTCTTATTACCTGCATTATTGTTAATGTTTAGAAGAAGGAATGTGGTATAATTAAATTATGAATAAATTCTTATTAATCTTATTTTTTGTGATGTTTGTTAATACCAACCTTTCAAGTGAGGATAATTTTGAAAAAGGTTTGAGAATCGCAAAAGAGTCTTATGAAAGTACCCGTGGTTATGTTGATAGTGAATCTGATCAACTGATGATACTTGTTGATCCAAAAGGAAATGAAGTGATAAGGGAGATTTCAGGAAAAACATTAGAGAATGATGATCCCAATGATGGGGATAAATCTATAATATTTTTTAATAAACCTAAGGATGTTGAAGGAACGGTGATGCTTTCACACACTCATGTAAATGATGATGATGATCAATGGTTGTATTTGCCTGCTTTAGGTAGAGTGAAGAGGATCTCATCTAGTAATAAATCGGGATCTTTTATGGGTAGTGAAATAGCTTTTGAAGACTTCTCTGGGAATGATTATAGAAAGTATGAATGGGAGTTTATTGGAGAGGAAGAATATGATGGAGAGATTTGCTATAAACTTGTTTCAATACCAAAGTATAAAAATTCTGGTTATACAAAAAGAATTGGTTTTACTGACAAGTTGCTGAGACCAAGAATGATAGAATACTTTGATAGAAAAGGTGAATTGTTGAAAACATTATATTTTGAAGATTACCAACTGTATAATGATAAAATCTGGAATGCTGATACTTTTAGAGTTGTGAATCATCAAAATAAAAATAAAACTATTTACAAGTGGATCAATCGTGAACTTAACGTTGGAATCAATAAAAAAGACTTTGAAAAATCTAGTTTGTTGCGACTAGCAGATTAATAAGTGATTTATATAAAAATTTTAAACTTTGCTTTAATTGTTAATTTTATCTTTTCATTTAATGTAAATGCCCTTGAATACAAACTATATGGACTAGTCCAGCCTGAATTTTCAATATTTACAAATGGTGACGGCAAACATCATCAATCAAAAAATAACTATTCTTTTTTTACCAAAGGTAATTTTATCTCCTATTTGGATGAAAGGGACGCAAAAATAACAATCAGCGCAATTGCTAGGTACGATGAGAAAGATAGTGAAAGACGTTATATTGATTTTCAAAAATTGAAATATGAGCAGTATTTTGAAAACTATACTTTTAAAATTGGTAATGAAATAATTTTTTGGGGAGTAAACGAAAGTTTTAACATTATTGATATAATCAATCAATCAAACCTCGCTGAGGATATGACTGGCACTAAAAAGCTTGGCCAACCTTTGCTTTCACTAGCTTATGATAATAATTATGGAACAATTGACCTTTATTTAATGCCTTATTTCATTGAGAGAAAGTTTCCCAGTAAAAATGGTAGACCCAGACTTGCCCTCGAGGTGGATCAAAACTCAATAACTTATGAGTCATCTTCTAAGGAACAAAAGTTAGATTTTGCCCTAAGATATTCAATGGTTTATGACGATTATGATATTGGTATTGCACATTTTCATGGCAATAATCGCGCACCGCAACTAAATATTAATCCTTCAACTCTTAAGTTTAATCCCCACTATACAACTCTCTCACAAACCAGCCTTGACATTCAAGCAACAAAAGGTGCTTGGCTATATAAATTAGAGGCCTTAAGTGCAAAAGATGGGAACGAGAGACATCTAGGTGTTGCAGGAGGCTTTGAATATACTTTTTACGGAATTAGAGATTCTCAAAGTGATCTTGGCCTTGTCATCGAATACTCTTTTGATGATAGAAATAGTAATCCCTTTAATAATGACAGCGTTGCAGCCTTAAGATGGACTAAAAATGATATTAATTCGACATCTCTTTTAGCTGGGATGTTTATCGACATGAGAGGAAATTCAAATAGATTTATTGCTGAATATGAGCAAAGAATTAATAATAATGTAAAATTGTTTATTGATGCTACATTTAATGGAAGCATTGACAGTCAAGACTTTACATATGCTTTTGATGAGGATTCAGTATTTTCAATTAAATTAGCAAGGTATTTTTAGACTCGAATTTCTCTGCTATTTATTTTATTGAAAGAATCTTGATCTAAATTTAAATATTTTTTTTCATCACCTGAAGCAAAGTAAATAGGATCTTTAATTTTTGTTGGGTCGTAACCGTCTTTTACTAAGTCAGTTTTTTTATACTTGAACGTCCCAGTTTTTTCTATTTCTGGACTTATCCTAATAAATACTGGAACACTATAAGCTGGCAATTGCTCAGTCAGATATTCATAAAGCTGCTCTAATTTAAATTCATCATTTACAACTAAAGAGGCCATTCCGGCTCTGCCGTCTTGATTTGGCACTTCAACTCCATAAACGTTGACTTCATCAATACCTTTATACGCAGAGATGGCTTCACTTACTTCGTTGGTTGATACGTTCTCTGATTTCCATCTAAAAGTATCGCCTATACGGTCAACAAAATAGTAATATCCCTGCTTATCTTTTTTAAGCAAGTCCCCAGAAGAGAACCATCGATCGCCTTTTTCAAAGACATTCTCTAGAATTTTTTTCTTTGTTGCCTCTTTGTCTGTATAGCCTTCAAATTTACCTGTGAACTTATCATCATCAGGTATAAATCCAATCGCCTCACCGGCCTCACCGTCTTCACATTCTATACAAAACCCATTCTCATCTCTGATCACTACCTCATTTTCTACATCGAATTTAACCACTTTAGTTGGTAATACACTTTTTAAATATGGGGGTATTCTTCCGATTGAACCGAACTTACTATCAACATTTGTTAGTGAAATATTTCCCTCTGAGGCCCCATAAAACTCAACAATCCTATCAATACCAAATCTTTCTTGGACTATCTTCCAAACTTCAGGTCTGAGACCGTTACCATAGATGCCCCTAATTTTATGCTTTGTTTCGTATTCACTTTTCTTGGTGGCTACTAAATAACGAAACAGTTCTCCTATATATGTAATTACTGTTACATCATGTTTAACACAATCTTCCCAAAAATTAGCAGCAGAAAATTTCTTTCTCAATACTAATGTGCCACCAGTACAAAATGTTGAACCAACACCAACAACTCCACCCGTCGCATGATAGAGTGGTAAGACCATGTAAGTTTTATCAGTCGGTTTCATATCAAGTGAAAACATTTGCAGACCACATCCAACTAAAAATTTTTGGTGGCTGAAGTTTGCGGCTTTAGGCATGCCTGTAGTTCCACTTGTATAAATATAAAACAGTGATTGACTATTTGATAATTCTTCTCTCAAAGAAGTTTCGGGTCTTACTTTACTGTTCTCAATTTGTGAGCCGTCTAAAGTTTCATAACCTTGAACATCCTGACCTGCTACATAGACATCTAAATTGCCTTCAATATATTCTTGAGCTGATGCAAGATTTTCCATTAAGTCAGAACTTATGATCAGACTTTTACTTTCTGATTTTTTAATGCAGTGAGCAAGCGATTTACTCTTTATATTATTGTTAAGGCAAGCAACTGTAACGCCTATCTTCGCAAGTCCAAACCATGTAAATATATACTCAGGTTTATTTTCCATCAAAAGAGATATTACATCTCCCGTCTTATAACCTTTATTAATTGCCCAGTTTGCAATCTGGTTCGCTTCAGCATCCATCTCACGATATGTGTATTTCTTGTCTTCAAACTCGATGGCAATATTGTCAGGAGTTTTATCAACTTGCTCCTCCATAATATCAGCTACAGTTGTGTATTTTTTTTTGTCGAAACTTCTTGATCGTCCAACTAATTTTAAAAAAAACTTAAAATAACTAAATTCTCTTGAAACTGCACTTACAATACTCATTTTAAATACCTAATTTATTCAAATATTCCGTAATTTTTTTAGTTATTGGCCCGTTTTTAAAATAACGGTTGTTAATTTTACTAACTGGCCGCAAACCCATGCTATTTGTAAGAAATATTTCACTTACATTGGAGAGATTATTCAATGATATGCTTCTAACTTCAACCTTTTTCTTTTCTATTAATAAACGCCTTACAGTCCCATCTAAGGCACCATCATTGATCGGAGGGGTAAAAATTTTATTTTTTTTAACAAAATAAATATTTGAGCTTGAGCAGCAGCAAATTTTGTCACTTTCGTTAAGCATTAATGCGTCATCATATCCATTTTTCTGCGCAATGAGTTTTGATTGGATATTCTCAAAATAATTGTTTGTTTTATTCCTAGATAACAAAGAATTTGAGAATCTTTTGATTTTTGAAACTTTAAGTTTCACTGGTTTTAATGTTGTATGATTACTGGTTAATTTGGAAATAGTAATGAGAAAATTTGACTTTTGATTGTTTTCAATATCTAACCCTCTTCTCTTTGCATCGCCTCTGGTCAATGTATATCTTATTGAAAGTTTGTTGTTTAAAAGATTATTTTTTTTTATTAATTTTAAAATTATATTTTGTAAATTCTTCTTTGATAACTTGAAATTAAAATAATTATTTCTTATTGATTTATTAAATCGAGCAAAATGAAAATCAAATAAAATTATTTTATTTTTATTATATAATAAAGTATCAAAAATACTGTCTCCTAAAAGTAAACCGCGGTCTTTTATATTAATAGTTGCTTTTTCTTCATCTATAAATTTATTATTGAGATAAACTTTCATTATATTTGTTTGTTCTTAGACATAAACTTATTCAATGATTTTTTATTAATCTGTAATAGATTCTCAACTTTTTTATTCAATTCATGATATTCATTTAAAGGTTTTGAGTCTGCTACGATCCCTCCCCCAGAATTTAGAAATACTTTTTCATTATTGACAGTAATGGTTCTGATTGGGATATTAAAATCTGCATAACCACTAAATGAGACGAAACCTATAGCTCCACAATAAACACCTCTTTTGAAAGTTTCTAATTCTGAAATAATTTGCATTGCTCTTACTTTTGGTGCCCCAGTTACGGATCCTCCAGGCATACAGTGTTTTATAACATCAAATATATTCATACCTTTAGATAACGTACCCTCAATATCAGAAACAAGATGGTGAACATTATTATAGGTTTCTAGTTCAGCCAAACGAGAAACTTTTACCGTTCCAGGTTTACAAACTTCAGAAATGTCATTTCTCAAAACGTCAACGATCATTAAATTTTCAGCATTGTCCTTCTTACTTGAAGATAATTGTTCTTTTAATTTTGCATCTTCGAATTCACTCTCACCTCTTTCAATTGTGCCTTTTATTGGCGAAACCATAATTTTGTTATTTTCTAATTTTAGAAATCTTTCAGGTGAATAAGAAAAAATATTAAAATCCTCACTTCTAATTAAACATGAAAAAGGTGTCTCTGTATTTTTTCGATAATGTAAATAGTACTGAACGACATCATAGTCTTTAGGAATCTTAGACAAAAAACGTTGAGTGAAGTTAGCTTGGAATATATCACCATTTTTTATGTAATTTAGTATTTTATTAATTTTTGAAATATATTTTCTTTTATCAAAATCTTTTTTCCACTGAAAACCAAATAGTTTGTTAATTGGATTGTTTATCCGCGGAACTGAATACAAGTTTTTTGCATTTTGTAATCGAATTTGATGTGAAAGCTCGCTTTTAAATTCGTTATCTAAATTAATAGAAAAAAGATAAGTTCTTTTCAATTTGTTATCAAAAGCAATCACTATATCGAAGAGACCAAAAAATATATTTGGCAATATTTTTTCTAATGGATTTGCGCTTTTAATATTTTCTTTTGCAAGCCCTGCTTCATAAGAGACATAACCAGCTAAACCACACTGAAACTTTGGTAATGATTTAATTTTTTTTGATTTAAAACTTGATATTAATTTATTTATTCTTGCAAATTTTTTTGAATTTAAATAATTTTTGCTTGCATTGAGCTTAATGGTATAGATAGGATCAAATGCTATATAAGAGTATCGATTATTTTCAGATATTGTTTTATTTGCACTATCTAAAAAAATTAAATTTTTTTTATCTTGAAACCTTATTAATACCTCCTCCGGATTAATATAATCTAGTTTATTTATCTTTATCTTTTTTTCTATCATATAAAATACTGGTAGGGATATCCGGAGTCGAACCGGAACGCCCGAAGGCACCAGATTTTGAGTCTGGCGCGTCTACCAATTCCGCCATATCCCCATTCCTAGACTTATTATACTTTACTTATATTCGTCATAAAGGCTTAGTAGAATTATGTATGCAAATATATATATTAGCAATGGTATGTTAATCTCAATTTATCATAACTTAAAAGCGTATTTTGTCTCACTTGGTGAGCGTTTTATAAAAACTAAGTTCGCTTATCCATTTATCTTTTTGATGGGATTAGTTGAAGCAATTATTTTTCCATTCCCTCAAGAAATATTCATGGTTCCAATGATGGCATTAGACAAAAAGAAAATATTTAAAATTGCTGGACTATCGGTTCTTGGCTCAATCACTGGAGCGATTATTGCATATTTTATTGGTGTATATTTCTTCAATAGTATAGGAAATTTTATTCTTCAGAGTTTAAATTTGGTTGAGTCATTTAATTCATTCGTTAATGACATAGATAATTATGGCTTCCTCTACGTTTTCATAGGTGGTTTTACTCCCATTCCTTTTAAGATTGTTACACTGACAAGTGGTTTTTTAGGTATAAATTTTTTTATTTTCTTAGCTGCAAGTGTGATCTCAAGATCTGTGAGATTTTTTCTTATAGGCTATTTAATCTATCGATTTGGAAGTATTGCGCTTGTATCATTTGAAAAAAGAATAAATTTATATTCATTTATTCTTATTACTTTCGTGATTTTAGGTATTTTATATATTACATACTAGAATTATGAGCCCTATTAATATCAACTTTATTATCTCAACATTGGTAATAATCGCTGTATTCGTACTGCAATACGTATTTAATATGGCTCCTTGTGACATGTGTCTTGTTGAAAGGTATCCATACTATTTATTGATTATAATAGGTTTGACATCAATCATTTTTAAATTTGAAAAAAGAGCGACGGTTAAAAGGGTCGCAGACTATGCTTCAATTCTGATTTTACTATTTGGATTTTTGTATACCTTAAGACATGTATTAGTCGAAAGAGGATTGATTAATTTAAATTCAGGATGTACCTCTAATTTGTCAGGTTTATCTGACAAGTCTAAACTTTTGGAAAGTCTTAATCAAACTCCATTGGTAAGATGTGACGAACCTACTTATTTATTTAATTTTATTTCGATAGCAGAAGCTAACTTGATTATGACTTTTTTATTACTATCTATTACATTATATTTTATGTTTTTTAAAAATGAACGTTAAAGAAAATATTTTAAAAAAAATCATTAGAGTTGATCAAGCGGGTGAGCTTGGTGCTCAGCAAATATATCAAGGGCAAAAAATGATATTCAAACTGCAGAAGAATAAAAAAGATTTTGACCAAATATCAAAAATGGCTGCAGATGAAAAAGAACATTTAGACTTTTTTAACAATATCGCTAAAGAAAAAAAGATTAGACCCACAAAACTGAAAGGCCTTTTTGGTTTAGGTGCTTACGCAATGGGTGTGGGTACTGCCCTCATGGGTCCTAAAGCAGCCTATGTATGCACTGAGGCAGTAGAAGAAATTATTGAAAAACATTATCAAAAACAAATCGATCAGCTCGAAGGAGTGGACGAAAAACTAAGAAAAAAATTAGTTAAATTTCGTGATGATGAAGTTGAACATAAAAATACCGCTATTGATGAAGGGTCGCGAGAAGCTTTTGGTTATTCTGTTTTAAGAAAAACTATAAATGAAACAACAAAAGCTGCTATTTTTTTGGCCGAGAGAATTTAATTATCTTTCTAATTGAATATCCCAATATAAGAAATCCATCCAGCTTTCATGCAAAAAGTTAGGGGGGAAAGATCGACCACATTTATCTAAATCAGCCATTGTTGGTATTTTTGGAATATTAAGGGGCTTCATACCTGAGTCTTTCAAAAGTTTTCCACCCTTTTTAACATTACAGCCTGAACATGCTGTTACAATATTTTCCCAGGTTGTTTCACCGCCATGTGATCTAGGTATAAGATGATCAAATGTTAAATCTTTCTTTGAACCACAATATTGGCAACTGAACTTATCGCGCAAAAAAACATTAAATCTTGAGAAGATTGGATTTCTGTTTGGTTTGATATACGTCTTTAAACTAATAACGCTTGGTAAGTACATTTGAAAACTTGGACTTCTAATTTCTCTTTCATAATTGGATACAATATTTACTCTTCCAAGAACAACGGCTTTTACACTGTCTTGCCAGCACCACAAAGATAGAGGATAATGACTAAGAGGCCTGAAATCCGAATTTAGTACCAAAGCTGGACATTTTTCTAAAGGAACTGCAATACTCATTAGTAATTAATATATGCAATTGTATAAAAATTTCAAAAAATTTTTTAATTTGAAAATTTTTCTACTAAGAATTTAATTGCTATGTCTAAGCCGTCTTGAGCAATCGAATGCTGAGTGTTCGGGGAAATATGAGCTTTAACATCTAAACTTAATTCTGATAACTTTTTTTCAGCTTCAATAGTTTCTTGATAAGGAACCATAGGGTCCATATCTCCATGAATTAGGTAAATTGGAGGTTTAGACTTTAATTCATTTTTAAGAAGTTCTGGAGCAATTAACCTTCCTGAAAAGCCAACAATTGCTCTCATTGAATTTTCTCTTCTAAGGCCGACATGTAGACTCATCATTGTGCCTTGACTGAAACCTACGAGCGCCAAATTATCATCACTTAACTCATAATTCTTAAGTTGTTCATCAATAAAACCATTAAGTGTATCAGCTGCATTTAACACACCCTTCCAAATAGTTGCAGGATCACCCGATTGAAAATCAAACCATTGATATCCCATTGGGTTTAATCCACATTTTTCTGGTGCGTTAGGTGATAAAAAAACCGCATCGGGCATTTGAGGCTGAATATAATTAGCAAGGCCAATCAGATCGTTGCCATCTGCGCCGAATCCGTGACAAAATATTACAAGTTTTGAAGGCTTTGAAGAGTCTTGGGGTTCTAAAACTGGTCCACTTAAGATTGGCATTAAGATACTTTTCTCTCAACAATGCTCACAATGTCACTCATTATATCTTTCAGCTGATAATCCTTTGGAGTATAAACTGCCTGAACTCCATTTTTAATTAAGATCTTTTCATCTTCTGTTGGAATTATACCTCCTACAATTACCGGGATATCATCTACTTTATTTTTTTTCATTTCATTCATAATTTCCTCGACAAGCTGCACATGAGAACCAGATAGAATAGAAAGTCCGATGATGTGTACATCTTCTTCAACAGATGATTTTACTATTTGTTCTGGTGTTAATCTAATTCCTTCGTACAAAACATCCATTCCACAATCACTCGCACTTACAGCAATTTGTTCAGCTCCACTAGAATGCCCGTCAAGGCCGGGTTTGCCTACGAGAAATTTAATTCTTCTTCCTATCTTATCTGACAATGACTCAACTCTTTTACGTATTGGGCTGTAATCGTCATTATTGGATGGTTGAATATTAGTTATACCAGTCGGTGCTTTGAACTCACCAAAAACATCCCGAAGTATTTGAGACCATTCACCTGTTGTTACGCCTGCTTTTGCAGCTGTAATAGAAGCTTCCATTATGTTTTCTCCAGATTTTGCTGCTTCGCTTAATTGATTTAAAGCGCTATCAACCTGTTTTTGATCTCTGTTTTGTCTCCAATCAATAACTGCTTTTACTTGTTCATTTTCAATTTTTGGATCAATTGTCTCTATGCCTCCATCATTTGATACAAGAGGTGACTCTTCAGTCTCAACAAACTCATTAACTCCAACAACGATTTGCTCTTTATCATTAATTCTTTTTAGCCTTTCTTTTTGAGAATTGACCAATTCCTGTTTTAAGTAACCACTTTCAACTGCAGCTACTGCACCACCAATTGATTGAATGTGATTAAATTCTTTCATCGCAGTCTCTTTAAGATTTTTAACCTTTTCATCAATTACTTCAGAGCCATTGAATATATCGTCAAAATGTAGAAGATCTGTTTCATACGCAACAATTTGTTGTAATCTTAAGGACCACTGTTGATCCCATGGTCTTGGCAATCCCATTGCTTCATTCCAAGCTGGTAACTGAACTGCTCTTGCTCTTGCATCCTTTGAGAGAACGACGCCTAGCATTTCAATTAATATTCTATATACGTTGTTCTCAGGTTGTTGCTCAGTTAATCCAAGACTGTTTACTTGCATGCCATATCTAAATCTTCTGTTTTTAGGATCCTTAACACCATATCTCTCTTTTGTAATTTCATTCCACAAAGATACAAATGCTCTCATTTTACACATCTCAGTAATAAATTTGATTCCAGAATTAACGAAGAAGCTTATGCGACCTACTACATTTTCAAATTCTTCCTCTGATAACACATTTGAGGTTTTAACTTTATCGAGATACGCAACTGCAATTGAAAGACCAAAAGCTAATTCCTGCTCAGGAGTTGCGCCTACTTCAACTAAATGGTAAGGACATACATTTATTGGATTCCAATTTGGCATTTCTTTAAAAGTAAAAGTAATCACGTCAGATATTATTTTTAAACTTGGGTCAGGTGGAAGAATATATGTTCCTCTTGAGAGATATTCTTTTAAAACATCGTTTTGAGTTGTTCCCCGTAATTTATTTCTGTCTATGCCCTGTTCATCTGCAACGGCTACATATAAACTCAGCAACCATGCAGCTGTAGCATTAATGGTCATTGATGTATTCATTTTATCTAATGGAATTTGATTAAAGAGCGATCTCATATCGCCAATATGACAGATTGGAACACCAACTTTGCCAACCTCCCCTTTAGCGAGAATGTGATCACTGTCATACCCAGTTTGGGTAGGTAAATCGAACGCTACTGAGATACCTGTTTGACCTTTTGATAGGTTCTTAAGATAGAGTTCATTTGACTTTTTGGCAGACGAATGTCCTGCGTAAGTTCTTATGAGCCAAGGTTTATCCATTGTTTTTCAACGTTTTTTTTTGGTTTTATTAAATCCTTTTGTTTAAAATGTATATACTAATCTAGTTAAAATGGCTATAAACCTAGAAAAAAGAAACATTAGTTTTATATAATTTACACTACAGGAGCAGATTTATGACCACTGAAGAAAAAGACATTTATGCTATAGGTGAAGTTCCACCTCTTGGTTTTGTCCCTAAGAAAATGCACGCATGGGTAATCAGAAGAGATCGTCATGGAAACCCAATGCAATCATTTAAAGAAGAAGAATTTGATGTTCCTGAAGTTGGATCCAATGACGTTTTGATATTTGTAATGGCCGCGGGTGTAAACTACAACGGTGTTTGGGCTGGTCTTGGAAAACCTGTATCTACGCTTGATATGACTAAAAAAGACTATCACATCGCAGGTTCTGATTGTTCTGGAATTGTCTGGAAAGTTGGTTCTGGCGTAAAAAAATGGAAAGTGGGCGATGAGGTAATCATTCATGGTATGCAGTGGGATCATGAGGATGCTGAGGTTAATGGTGGTGAACCAATGATATCAAAAACAAATAAAGTCTTTGGTTACGAAACAGCTGATGGGACCTTTGCTCAATTCACAGCTGTTCAAGCGCACCAAGTTTTACGTAAGCCACCAAATTTATCTTGGGAAGAAAGTGGTTGTTATATGTTAACCCTCGCAACTGCATATAGAATGCTATTTGGCCACGCTCCCAATGAATTAAAGCCGGGCGAGTTTGTTTTAATATGGGGCGCATCAGGAGGCCTTGGAAGCATGGCAGTGCAACTTGCAAAAATTGTTGGAGCTAAACCAATTGGTATTGTTTCTGATAACTCTAAAATTGATTATGTAAAAGATCTAGGAGCTGTAGGCGTTCTAAACAGAAAAGATTTTGATTGTTGGGGTGAACATCCTGATATTGATGACGCTGAAACATATGCAAACTATATGAAAGAAGTTAGAAAATTTGGAAAGGCCTTATGGGAATTTACAGGTAAGGGTAATAATGTTGACATGGTATTTGAGCATCCGGGCGAAACTACCGTTCCTGTTTCATGTTTTGTAGTAAAACCAGGAGGAATGGTTGTTATTTGTGCTGGTACTACAGGATATAATCTCACATTAGATGCTAGATATCTGTGGATGCAAAGTAAAAGACTTCAGGGTTCACACTTTGGAAATTCAAAGCAAGCGAATGCAGCGAATGAACTTGTTATTGACGGTACATTAGATCCTTGTATGTCAGAGCTTTTTGCATGGAACAATATTCCTGATGCTCATGAAAAGATGCTTAACAATGAACATAAAGGTGGAAATATGGCTGTCCTTGTTGGCGCTGCAAAAGAAGGACAAAAATCTCTAAACTAGAAAGTTAAACATGCACGAACTAATTTCTAAATGTCAAAAATCCCTTATTACTGTCGATAAGTATTACGATGCTGCCCTGCAACATGTAAGAGGTGAGTTAATTGTTAATGGAAAATTATCTCGTGATAATCTAGATAGGGAACAACATGCTGCACATGGCTTATCTTGGGTTGCTGCATATAGAGCTACTTTGAAAGAAATGGTTAATTGGGCCTCAAACCTAGACTCGACCGGAACGTTTAATGAAACAGAGCAATTAATTTTGCAAATTACTTTTTCGGAATATTGTGCGCAAATTAAATCTGGAATACCAATGTCACAACTTGAGTATGTTCGTCCTCAAGATTTAGGATTAAAAAATGGTCTCTTTCAAGAAACAGGGACCGAAGAATTTAATGATCTGATTTTGAATGGCAATAGTACTGCAGATCGCATGAAACTTGCTCAATTATTAAAAGATGGATTTTCAAGTAAAAACTTTGGTAATAGCGGCCTAGATGAAACTACATCAATAATTCAAGAACAATTTAGAAAATTTGTTGAAGATGATGTGACGCCAAACGCTCATGAATGGCATCTTAAAGATAACCTTATTCCGATGTCTGTAATTGAAAAAATGTCTGAACTTGGTGTATTTGGTCTGACGATACCTGAAGAATACGGTGGACTTGGAATGACAAGATTTGTTGACTGTGTGGTAACTGAGGAACTTGCAAGGGGTTATATTGGCATTGGCTCACTTGGTACACGCGGCGATATAGCTGCCGAATTATTGATTACAGGTGGCACCGAAGAACAGAAAAATAAATATTTACCGAAAATTGCATCTGGTGAAATGCTTCCATGCGCTGTTTTAACCGAACCTCATTCAGGATCTGATATGGGCTCATTCAAAACAAGGGCAGTTGCAAATGGAGAGCACTATACAATCACAGGAAACAAGACATGGGTTACACATGGAGCTCGAAGTGACGTGATGATGTTATTAGCACGCACAAACCCTGATGAAAAAGGCTACAAAGGTTTATCAATGTTCCTTGCTGAAAAACAGAGGGGTGATGACGATAATATGTTCCCTGATGAGGGAATTAGTGGTGGCGAAATCGAGGTTTTAGGCTACAGAGGCATGAAAGAGTACGAAATGGCTTTTGACGGCTTTAAAGTTAAAAAAGAAAATTTACTTGGTGAAAAAGAAGGAAATGGCTTCAAACAAATGATGGAAACTTTTGAAGCAGCTCGTATACAAACTGCAGCTAGAGCACTGGGTGTAGCACAATCAGCTTTTGAAACTGCAATGCAATACGCAATAGATAGGCTAGATACAAATGGCGGTTCGCTGTATGACAAACCTAGAAATGCATCGAAAATTGTTTCTATGGCTACTGAGATTATGGCTGCAAGACAATTAACTTATTATGCTGCAAGAGAAAAAGATAAAGGACACAGATGTGATTTGGAAGCAGGAATGGCAAAAATGTTGGCTGCTAGAGTTGCTTGGGCATGCGCAGATAACGGGGTCCAAATTCATGGAGGTAATGGGTTTGCGCTTGAGTATCCAATAAGTAGAATTTTATGTGACTCCAGAATTTTAAATATATTTGAAGGAACCGCAGAGATACAGGCCGACATTGTAACACGTCGACTTGTTTCTACGAACCCTGCTTAACTTTATATGCCAGGTTTTTTATATTACTTATTAATTCCTATATCACTTCTTGCTGTTTTAGCGGTTTTAGGAACAGGCATTTACGCTATGTTTAAAGGTGGAGATTTTAATAAAAAGTACTCAAATAAACTTATGAGACTTAGAATTACTCTGCAGTTTATTGCGATTGTAATAATTATGAGTGCTCTTTACTTTTCAACTAGTTCTTAATGGTAAAACTCAATAAAATTTATACAAGGGCCGGCGATAAAGGCAAGACAGGGCTAGTATCTGGCAAACGTGTATTTAAGGATAATATAAGAATAAAAGCATACGGGACTGTCGATGAACTGAATTCTATACTTGGAATTTTAAACACGAGTGCCAAATCATCTCTGAAAAAAATAATTTCAGAAATACAAAATGACTTATTTGATTTAGGTGCTGATCTCGCAACTCCAGTTGAAAAAAAACCAAAATATAAACCGCTACGCGTTACAAGCAAGCAGGTTACAAGAATTGAAAAAACAATTGACAAATATAACGCAAAGTTAGCACCCCTTAATTCTTTTGTGCTACCGGGAGGGTCTCAGTCTGCGGCATTTTTACACAACGCAAGAACTGTAACGCGCCGAGCTGAAACTCAGATTGTCGCACTTGCAAAAAAAGAAGAGGTCAACGAAGAAGCAATTAAATATATCAATCGGTTATCTGATTTATTTTTTGTTTTATCGAGAGTTGAAAACAACAATGGCAAAAAAGATATTTTGTGGAAACCTGGTAAGAATGTATAATTTATGTTTACTCAACTAAAAAAGATATTATAACACATAAATCATGAAAATTTTAGTCCCTGTCAAAAGAGTTATTGATCCGTACGTTAACATCAGAGTTAAATCTGATCAAACTGGTGTTGAAACTGAGAATGTAAAAATGTCTATGAACCCCTTTTGTGAAATTGCAGTTGAAGAGGCAATTAGATTAAAAGAAGCTGGTAAAGCTGAAGAGATCATCGCTGTTTCAATCGGCAATCAATCTTGTCAAGAAACTATTCGAACGGCTCTTGCAATGGGAGCTGACCGAGGAATACATGTGCTCACAGAAGAAAAAGTTGAGCCTATTTCAATTGCAAAAATTCTAGCAAAAATTTGTGAAAGCGAGTCACCTGGACTAGTGATATCCGGAAAGCAAGCGATTGATGGAGATAACAATCAAACTGGTCAGATGCTTGCTGCACTAACAGATATGCCTCAAGGAACTTTTGCTTCAAAAGTTGAAATCGACGGCGACAAGGTTAAAGTCACCAGAGAAATAGATGGAGGTTTACAAACTGTAAATCTGAATATGCCCGCTATTATTACCACCGATTTAAGATTGAATGAACCTAGGTATGCTTCTCTGCCCAATATAATGAAAGCAAAAAAGAAGCCAATTGATCAAAAATCTC
Organism: uncultured Pelagibacteraceae bacterium; assembly: GCA_902526005.1. Lineage (GTDB taxonomy): Bacteria > Pseudomonadota > Alphaproteobacteria > Pelagibacterales > AG-422-B15 > CACNXQ01. The sequence goes on along the minus strand of CABZIW010000001.1, from coordinate 349,652 downwards.
CTGAGGACTATGGAGTTGATGTTACACCTAGAGTAAGTATTTTAAAAGTTATTGAACCTCCAAAGCGTCAGGCTGGAATCAAAGTCGAGAATGTTGGAGATCTTGTAGAAAAATTAAAAAATGAGGCAGGAGTTATATGACATCACTTTTTTATATCGAGCATGCAAACGGAAAGGTCAGCGATCAAAGTTTAAAAGCTATAACAGCAGCGTCTCAAATTGAAGGCGATGTTCACGGACTTATTGTGGGCTCAAATATTAATGAAGCTGTTGCGGAGGCTTCAAAAATTAATGGATTGAGTAAATTACTCCACTTGGATGATGCAGCATTTGATAATGTTTTGGCTGAAAAACTTACTCAAGTTATTTTTAATATTGCCGGCGATTATGACTACTTTTTGGCTGCAGCAACAACAACTGGTAAAAATGTGATGCCTAGACTTGCTGCAAAACTTGATGTCTCTCAAATATCGGAGATCGTTGCTGTTGAAAGTGCAGATACATTTATTAGAACAATTTATGCTGGTAACGCTATTGCAACTGTACAAACATCTGACGCAAAGAAAGTTCTCACAGTCAGACCAACTGCTTTCAAAGCTGCAACAACTGACTCTGCTGAATGCGAGGTTGCAAAGATAAATGCTGAGAATATTCCATCAATTTCAGAATTTGTGGGCGAAGAGCTAACAAAATCTGATAGGCCAGAACTTACTTCTGCAAAGACAATTATTTCAGGTGGACGTGGAATGCAAAATGGAGAAAACTTTGAACTTTTGGATAAAGTAGCTGAAAAACTTGGAGCTGCTGTTGGAGCATCTCGAGCTGCCGTTGATGCAGGCTTTGTTCCAAATGATTATCAAGTCGGACAAACCGGTAAAGTTGTAGCACCCGAACTGTATATAGCGGTCGGAATATCTGGAGCGATCCAGCACTTGGCTGGCATGAAAGACTCAAAAATTATAGTTGCCATAAATAAAGATGAAGAAGCACCTATATTTGATGTAGCAGACTATGGTTTGGTAGCAGACTTGTTTCAAGTTCTTCCCGAATTAGAACAAGCCTTATAATTATTTATAAATTACTATCAATATAATCTTGAAAGTAGTTACTGTCCCATTCAGTTGGACCAATAAACTTTGCTATTTGATTTCCCTCTTGATCAATAAAAAATGAAAATGGCAGTCCTGCTGCTCTTACTTCTCGTGGTATATTATTTTTATCGTCAAAGAATAAATCTATATTTTGGATTTCGTATTCATTAAAAAAATTTACTGACTTTTTCTTCGGCCCACGATCAACGCTTATTGCAAGTATCTGAAAATCTTGTTTATCATATTTTTGTTGCAATCTATCGAGTGATGGCATTTCTTCTTTGCAAGGTTCACACCATGTTGCCCAGAGATTAATTAAAAGCAACTTGCCATTAAAATCATTTAAAGTGACATCATTGCTATTGATATCTTCGAATTTACTCAAAAAACCTTGTTTTTTTTCTATTATCAACTCACTCGCGTATGAATTTGAAGTATATAAACTGTTGCAAAAGATAAGGATTGTGGCATATACCATCAAAATTATAAATCTACTGCATAGAGAAATTATCATTATTTGAGAAATAAATAGTTTTAGTAAAATGTCCATTAAAAAAAATAAGTTAAGAGATAGATTTAATAAAAAATCGAGTGAGTCTTTTATAAATATTAATTCGTCTTTGGAAAATGACAAATTTTTATTTGAAGAGGATATTGAAGCATCGATTGCACACGCTACAATGCTCTCGTCTCAAAAAATAATTTCTAATAAAGACTCAAAAAAAATTATTTCCGGATTAAAAAAAATTAGGACTGAAATTAAAAATAATAAATTTATATTTGATGATAATCTTGAAGATATCCACATGAATATTGAAAGTAGACTAGAAGAGCTTATTGGTGATGCCGCTGAAAGGTTACATACTGGTAGATCTAGAAATGATCAAGTTGTAACAGATTTAAAATTGTGGATGAAAAAAGATAATATACTGATTTCAAAGAAATTAAAAAAACTGAAATCTGCGTTACTACAGGTTGCAAGTAAAAATATTTTGATTACGTTTCCAGGCCTTACTCACCTGCAAACTGCGCAGCCAATATCGGTTGGACATTTTTTTATGGCGTACTTTGAAATGTTTAACAGGGATACGAATCGATTCAGCGACTCTTTTAGAAGAATGAACGAAAATCCGCTTGGTGCAGGAGCCTTAGCGGGAACTAATTTTCCAATTAATAGAAACAAAACAACAAAAATGCTTGACTTTAAAAAACCTACAAAAAATTCATTGGATACAGTTTCTGATCGAGATTTTGTGGTAGATTTTTTATCTAGTTCATCCTTAATGGCTGTTCACTTATCAAGGTTAGCCGAGGAAATTACTCTTTATAATTCCGATTTAGTGGGTTTCTTTAAAATCGGAGACCAATTAATGTCGAGTTCTTCAATTATGCCTCAGAAAAAAAATCCTGATGGTGCTGAATTAATTAGAGCAAAATCTTCGACAATTTCAGGAAATCTATCATCTATGCTTAACTTGCTTAAATCTCTTCCACTAACTTACAGCAAAGACCTTCAGGAAGATAAGGCGCTTGTAACCTCAACAAGTAAAAACATTCATCTTTGTCTCGATTGTATGATCGAAATAATCTCTACAATTAAAATTGAAAAATCAAACATCGAGAAAAAGCTTAAATCTTCTTTTGCCAATGCAACTGATTTAGCAGATTGGCTAGTTATAAATCTTGGTTATTCTTTTAGAAGTGCGCACAATTTAACCGCTAAAATTGTCAACTTTGCAGAAAAAAAGAAAATAAGTTTAAATAAGATATCGATGAAGGATTATAAAAAATTTGATAAAAATGTAGACAAATCTGTGTATGGATTTTTAGATTTGAAAAATAGTATTAACAATAAAAAAAGCTATGGCGGAACAGCAATATCTGAGATAAGAAAAATGATTAGTCAAGCTAGGAAAGAATTAAGTAATGAAAAATATTAGTATTTTGATTATTTTCTTATGTATTCTTGGTTGTGGGAAAAAAGGCTCTCTTGAATTTCCCCCAACAGAATCAAAAAGCAATTATAAAATAGAGATCTATAAGGCTTAAAAATGTCCTTTCTAAAATATGAAAATGATATCCTTAAATTTGAGGATATCTCAATAAGAGAAATTGCTGAAGGTAGAGCTACACCATTCTACTGTTATAGCAAACAAACTCTCACAAATAATTTTAGAGAGTTTTCAGATTCACTTACTTCACTTGATGCAACGGTGTGTTTTTCTCTCAAATCAAATTCAAATCTAACAATACTAAAAACTCTAACCGAACTCGAAGCGGGAGGAGATGTTGTTTCTGAGTGGGAAATGAGAAAAGCATTACAAGCAGGGATGAAACCAAATAAAATAGTTTTTTCAGGCATTGGCAAAACTGCTAGCGATATTCAATTTGCGATCAGTAATAATTGTTTACAAATCAATGCAGAATCACTCGATGAACTTGATCATATAAATCGAATAGCTTCTGTGTCGGGAAAAATTCAGAAAGTAGGAATTAGGATTAATCCAGATATACAATCAGAAACGCACAAAAAAATTAGCACAGGCAGTCTCGAGGATAAATTTGGAATCAGTATAGAACAAACTTACGAAATTTTTCAGAATCGACAAAATTATCCAAATTTAGAGATTTCGTCTATAGCTTTTCATATAGGGAGCAATATTAAAGACCTAACACCGTTTCAAAGAACATTTGAAATTATTGGTGAATTAGTTGCTAAAATAAATAGTGAAACAAAAAAAATAAATACCGTTGATGTTGGTGGGGGAATTAGTCCTGAAAAAAGAAATTTTACTTTTGAAGACTATAAAAACTTAATCGTAAAATATTTTGATACAGAAAATCTTAAATTTATCTTTGAACCAGGTAGGCTTATAGCTGCAAATGCAGGAATATTAGTATCAAAAGTACTTTATACAAAGAATATAACTGGAAAAAAATTTGTGATTATCGACGCAGGTATGAACGATATGATGAGGCCTGCATTATACGATGCTCATCACGAAATAATGCCAGATGTCAGGACAAGTGAATATGATGAAATAAATACAGATATAGTTGGTCCAATATGTGAGAGTTCTGACGTATTTCTTAATATTCAAAAATTTAATAAAGTAAAGAGTGGTCAATACGTCATATTAAAAGATGTTGGGGCATATGGTTCAACGATGAGTTCAAACTATAATGCTCGACCACTTATTGAAGAGCTCATGGTAGATGGATCTCAAATAAGAATAATTAGAAAAACTCAGTCATACGAAGACTTTATTAAAAATGAAATTTAATAAGAGAAGAAGCTTCTTATTTGTTCTAATATATAATCAATATAACTGTTAATTGACCTGCTCAATTCAAATGCATTTACACTAGAGTTTTGTATAACCGCATCGATTGATATGAAAATTACTGGGGTCAATAAAAGTAGAAATGGGAGTGGAATACTCGTTTTGTTTTTTTCATAAACAACTGGTAAATTCTGATCCTTTGAATGATCCCGTTCTGCGTAAGTATTAATAATTTCCTCTATTTGTAACTTTTTATCATTTTCATAATTCTTATTTTCATGAAACCAAGAATGGTTGCATCTTGTACATTTAACCTGTCTGCCAAAGCCAATATCCTCTATATTTACTAGATACTTTGCCGAACATGATGGACAGGATATTATCATAGTCTTACTTAATTTTATTAATTGTAATTATTAGCAGTAAAATAGTGTAACTTATTTAAAATGATTAATGAATTAAAATCACATTACATTCATTTTTCTCTACTTTTATTTGTAATTATCGTACTCTTACAATTTAATTTTTTTCTCTTCAACATTCAAGGCTATAAAAATACAGACCTCAATAAAAAAGAAATCGAAGGAATAGTCGTACTAACTGGTGATAAATTTAGAATATTAGAGGGACTTAAAATACTTAATAGTGAGATTGGGTACAAGCTTTTAATATCAGGAGTTAATAAAGAAATTTCTATTGAGGAAATAAAAAAAGAATTTCCAAAATTTAATCAGCTGTTTAATTGTTGTGTTGAACTTGAGAGCATTTCAACAAATACCTTCGAAAATGTTAGAGAAATTTTTTTTTGGAAAAAGAATAATAATATTAAAAATATTCTATTAATAACATCTGATTACCATCTACCAAGAGTTGAGCTCGAGGTAAATCGACTTTTATTAGATAAAGAAACTTTCTATTATGGTGTAAAATATGACAATCAAAAAATAAATATTCGTATGAAGAAATTAATTGTAGAGTATATAAAATATTTAAGGACAAAAATAAGTTTGAGTATAGGACTTTAAATTATGATTTATGTAAGATCTCTTTTAGCAAATTTAGCATTTTATATTGTATTATTAATTTGTATTTTTTTTGCACCTATACTTTTTTTCTTACCTAAAATACATATGCTTGGCATCATACGTTTTCAATCAACACATACAAAATTAAGCCTTAAGCTATTTGCAAATCTAGAAGTTGAGTACCGTGGGTTAGAAAACATTCCAAGCACTCGAAAATATCTCATAGCTGCTAAACATCAATCTCTTGCAGAAGCTATTTTTCTTAATGAAGCGATTGAAACACCATCAATAATTGCAAAAAAACAATTATTATTCATACCAATTGTTGGACTTTGTTTTAAGAAAGCCAATTTCATATATGTCGATAGGAGAAAAGGGGAAACAAATATTCAGGCAATGGTGAATTCTGCAAAAAGAAGTATGGACAATGATCCCCGTCCTTTATTAATTTTTCCTGAAGGGACCAGAACACCAGTTGGTGAACGTCGCCCATATAAGTATGGCGTTACAGCTTTGTACGATGGTCTCAAAATTCCTTGTCTACCAGTTGCAATTAATTGTGGTTACTTCTGGTCAAGGAGACGATTTCTTCGTTATCCTGGTAAAATGGTAATTGAATTTTTAAAACCAATTGAGCCAGGACTAGATAAAGCTGAATTTACAGAAAAATTATATAATTCTATTGAAAATCAGTCTGATAAACTGCTTGAAGAGGCCAAGATTAAATATCCAAAATGAAGATATTTTCATTTAATAGAATAATCGTTTTGGTATTGGCTATTTTGTTCATTTATTCAATTTATTGGATGTTTATTTCTTTTCAGTTGAAATCCCAATTATCAAGTAACCTTGAAAGATACAACATTAAGTATAACGACTTGAGGGTAATGGGATATCCTTACAGAATATCAGGTTTGATTGTAAATCCTAATCTCAACAGATCAGATAGCCTATCTAATATAGAAATAGGAAATATAAAAATTGATATGAATCCTTTCGATATAAGTAAACTAATGATGAGAACGGATAAAATAAATAGTTCATTTAATGAAGACGACTCTTTAAATTTTTTTATGAATGATATTCAGCTCAGGTTGTCGATGGATAAAGGACAAATTTATGAGATTTATTCAATTTCAAATGATATGAGTCTGAATATAGGTGATTACAATATAGAAAATATAAAAAAAATTATTTTTAAAATGAATAAAGTTAATGAGAATGGCTATCGCGTTTTTTTTACAGCCGTTGCATCAAATGTTTTAGACTCATTTAAAAATGAAACAAGAATTTTGCTAGAAGGAAAAATTTCTGATTTAAGTACAAATTTAAATGGCAATATTCAACTAGACGTATCAAATGTTGAAAACAATGATAATTTGTTTAGTACCCCTTTGGTAATTAAAAATGGAATTATTTCTGTGCTTTTCATCCCTTTGATCGATTTAAAGGAATTATTTTCTTTTTGATCTACCAAAATCGGCATCAGAAGTGTCTTGACCTGCTTTAATTATTTTCTCACGCACAATTCTTGTTTTTGAAAATAACTTATACAAACTATCTCCGTCTTCCCACCGTATTGATTTTTGTATAGCACTCAGGTCTTCAGAAAATCTACCAATCATTTCTAATACAGCTTCTCTGTTTGCCAAAATTACATCTCTCCACATAGTAGGATCTGAGGAAGCAATTCTTGTGAAATCTCTAAATCCACTCGCGCTATACTTAACAATATCTGATTTTGTAAAGTTTTCTAAATCAGCTGCTGTATGGACCATATTATAAGCAATTAGATGGGGCAAATGAGAAGTCACTGCCATTACTTTGTCATGTCTAGAAGGAGTCATAGTTTCTACTTTGCTTCCCAATTTTTTCCAAAAAGTTTTTACTTTATTTATGTCTCTGGTTTTATTGCCTTTTAAAGGTGTAATTATGCACCATCTTTCTTCGAATAGTTCAGCAAAGCCAGCTTTTGGCCCACTTTTTTCAGTACCAGCAATAGGATGAGCAGGTACAAAATTTATCTTTTTTTTAATTAAACTCTCGACTTCTGAAATTGAAGACTCTTTCGCAGATCCAACATCTGTTACAATGGCATCTTTATTAAGATGTGGTGATATCTTTTTAAAAATACTTTTGTAACTACTTAAGTGAGTACAAATAATAACCAAATCTGAATTCTTTACGCAGTCTGATATATTATTTTTTATTTCACTTGTTAATTTAAGTTTTTTCGCAATAGTTCTTGTTTTTAAAGACCTGGAGTAACCAGAGGTAATTTCTGCTAGTTTTTTCTTTTTTATAGCTAAGGCAATAGAAGAACCTATTAAACCCAAACCAATTATACTAATTTTTTTAAATGGTCTCTTCTTACTTGGCATTATAAAACTCTTTCATAGCTTTAAGGACTTTTCTATTTTCTGTAGATTTACCAATAGATAACCTAATGCAATCTGGAAGATTATACTTATCCATTAACCTTACAATAATTGATTTTGACAATAAATACTGATTTAGTTTTTTTACAGATTTGCCTACATTAATGAGTAGAAAATTTGCTCTGCTATCATAAACATTTACTGGCAATCTACTTAGTTCACTATTCATTTTTTTTAGCCAAAATTTGTTATGGTTTATTGCATTTTTTTCATATTTTTTATCTTTTAATGCCTCAACGCCGGCAAGTTGGGCAATTTGATTTACGTTAAATGGCCCTCTCACTTTATTCATTAATTTTATTATATCTGTATGGGCATAGCACCAACCCAATCTTAAGGACGCCAAACCATAAATTTTTGAGAAAGTTCTAGTGACAATGATATTTTTATATTTTTTGGCAAAGTTAATGCCATTAGAGTAATCTTTATCAGTTACATATTCTGCATAGGCAGAATCAATAATTATGAATATCTTCTTAGGGACACGTGAGATAAGCAATCTTAATTCTTCTTTGGATAGATAAAATCCCGTTGGATTATTGGGCTGCGCAATAAATATAATTTTAGTTTTTTTTGTGATTTTATTTAAAATGCTTTTTACATCAAAACGTAAATTTTTTGTTGATGAACGTTTAACAACGCCCCCACTGATTTTAGAGTAAATTTCAAACATTAAAAAACTGTGTTTAGGAATAATAACTTCGTCTCCTTTATTTAGAAAAAGTTGACAAGCCAGGCCTAGTATCTCGTCTGATCCATTTCCAACGAAGAGGTTGTTGATATTTAATTTGGTTTTTTTTGATAAGGCATTCTTTAATTCCAGACTATTTCCGTCAGGATATTTGTGAGTTTTTGACTTAGCCGTTGATATCGCCTTTTGTACTCGCAAGCTCGGACCAAATGGTGACTCATTAGAGGACACCTTAATAACTTGCTTTTTGCCAGGAATTGATGAAATGCCTCCTTCGTAAAGCTTTATATTTTTAAGTTTTTTCATATTTCAATTGGCTATAAATAGGTGAATATCGCTAAATTTGAAAGAAAATCTTTGAAATAAATAAATCTTCTAATTTGACAATATCCTATTGAATATATAATACATGAATTGCGCCGATTTGAGCACAGCTTGCGGGCGCAATAAAAATGCAGCTAAAGAGGTAGTTGAAACCGCCAAACTAAGTTGTTGGGCGGTTTTTTTTTGGAAAAAATTATGTGTGAAAATAAAATTGTTACTTTAGCAGAAGATGAACCATTAAATTTGGATGGTGGTGGAAGTTTATCTAAATTTAAAACTGCATATACTACATATGGCAAACTTAACGATAAAAAAAATAATTCAATCTTGGTTTGTCATGCCTTGACTGGCGATCAATATGTGGCAAGTGATCATCCCATTACAAAAAAAAATGGCTGGTGGTCGATGGTTGTAGGGCCCGATAAACCAATTGATACGAACAAGTTCTTCGTCATTTGCCCTAATGTTATTGGTGGGTGCATGGGATCAACAGGTCCAAAAGAAATAAATCCTGAAAATGGTAAAGAATTCGCGACTGATTTTCCTGTAATTACAATTGCAGATATGGTTAGAGCTCAAAAATTATTAATTGATTATTTGGGAATTGAAAAAATATTCTGTGTTACTGGCGGATCGATGGGGGGCATGTTGGTACTCGAATGGCTTTCAAAGTTTCCTGAAATGGTACATTCAGCAGTTCCTATTGCAACTGCAACAAACCATTCGGCTCAAAACATTGCATTAAATGAGCTTGCAAGGCAGTCCATAATGGCTGATCCAAACTGGCAATCAGGAAATTACTATCATTCTGACAAAAAACCCATGAAAGGGCTTTCAGTAGCTAGAATGGCAGCACATATTTCCTATCTATCTAAAGAAGCTTTACAAAGTAAGTTTGGAAGAAATCTCCAAGATAAAAATAGCTTGGATTATTCTTTTGATGCCGATTTTCAAATTGAAAGTTACTTAAGACATCAAGGATTTACTTTTGTTGATCGCTTTGATGCAAACAGCTATCTGTATATCACTCGGGCAATGGATTATTTTGATGTTTCCTCAGCAAATAATGGCTCCTTAATAGAGGCCTTTAAAAATACGCAATCTAAAATTCTTTGTGTGTCATTTACCAGTGATTGGCTATACCCAACATCTGAAAACAAAAAAATTGTAAAAGTTTTCAATTCTCTTGGGCTTAATGTCAGTTTTATTGAAATTGAAACTGAAAACGGTCATGACTCATTCCTATTGGATGAACCAAAGTTTTTTGAGGCGATAAAAGGATTCATTAATTCAACATTTGAAAATTTATGAGCTTAATAAACGAGAACAAAGATTTTGGTGTAATTGCTGAGCTAATTCCTAACAATGCTTCTGTTATTGATGTTGGGTGCAATGATGGGTCTTTGTTGGAATATTTGAGAAAGTATAAAAATATTGATGGTCGCGGGATGGAAATTGATCAAAAAAAGGTTCAGCTTTGTTTAGCCAAAGGCATTTCAGTAATTGAAGGAGATGCAGATACTGATTTGTATGATTATCCAGATAAGTTATTTGATTATTCAATACTTACTTATACTTTACAAGCTACAAAAAGTCCTAAAACAGTAATGCAGCAATTGGTTAGAATTTCTAAAAAAGCAATTATATCCTTTCCGAATTTTGGCCACTGGAAGATTGGGGCTAGTTTATTGTTGAATAGAAAAATGCCAGTAAGCAAGAAACTAAGTTATTCATGGCATGAAACTCCAAATCTACATTTTTGTACAATTAATGATTTTATTGATTTATGTGAGGAGTTAGAAATCAAAATTGAAAAGAAAGGTGATCTTTCTAATAAAAAACTTTCCAATTTTAGTGGAAAAAATTTTCTTGATAGCTACTTTAATGAAGTCGGACTTTTTTTAGTTTCAAAGGATTAAATATGAATGAAATACTTATTGTTAAATGCTTAAGCGATAATTATGCTTATATATACTCAAATAAAAATGGGGATGCATTTGTTGTTGATCCTTCTGAAGCAGGTCCTGTAATTGATGTTCTAAATGAACACAAACTTAATTTAAAATTCATACTTAATACTCATCATCATTTTGATCATGTAGGAGGAAATTTTGAACTCAAAGAAAAGTATGGATGCAAAATAGTTGGCAGCAAAAAAGATTTTGAGAGAATACCAGGAATTGATATACAAGTTTCAGAGGGTGATATTTGGAATTTTGATGAACACAAAGCTCACATAATTGAAATACCTGGGCATACTACGGGCCACATCGCTTTTTATTTTGAATCCCTAAAACTTGTTTTTACTGGTGACACGCTATTTTCACTTGGATGCGGTAGACTTTTTGAAGGTTCACCAGAAATGATGTGGAAATCTCTTACAAAACTAAGGGATCTACCTGATGAAACAAAAATTTACTGTGGCCATGAATATACTTTAAGTAATGGAAATTTTATAAGCTCTATTTACCCGTCGGATGAAATAGAATCAAAAATGGATCGTCTGAAAAGCCTAGATAAACAAAACATACCATCTATTCCATCTACAATTGGGGATGAAAAGAGATTAAATATTTTCTTAAAGGCAGATGATGAAGATTTGATCAACTCACTGGGACTTACGGGTAAAAGTCCAGAAGAAGTATTCGGTCATATAAGAAATCTCAAAGATTCCTTTTAAGTAAAATATTGTCCACCGTTTGCAGATATTGTAGAACCTGTTATAAAGCCCGCTTCATCACTAGCAAGAAATGTAACTATTCGTGAAACCTCATCAACTGTTCCAAGTCTCCCTACAGGAATTTTTCCTATTAAACTTTTCATAAAATCCTCGGAGGCATCCGCTAGAATTTCAGTATCGATATAGCCAGGTGCAATAGCGTTAACTGTAATATTCTTTCTAGCGGTTTCTTGCGCTAATGCTTTGGTATAACCTAGTAAACCAGCTTTTGCCGCACTATAATTTATTAGACCCATCTCACCTTTTTGACCGTTAATAGAAGAAATGCTGATTATTCTTCCAAAAGATTTTTCTCTCATGCCTTCAAGTACACATCTTGTCATATAAAAAACTGAATCTAAGTCAGTTCTTATTACATCATCCCATTGTTCAACTGACATTTTATGAGCCATTGAAGCTTTGGAAATGCCGGCATTATTCACTAAAATGTCAACAGTGCCCAGCTTATCAGCAACTTGCTTTACGCCCGCTTCACATGCAGCTGCATCAGCAACATTCCATTGAAATACCTCAATACCGTTTTCGGATGAAAACTTATTTGCTGCATCTGAATTTGAACTATAGGTTGCAGCAACATTGCACCCCTCCTTTTTTAAAGCAAGAGATATTGCAGCACCTATTCCTCTTGTTCCTCCAGTTACTAATGCTACTTTAGACATAATTTTCTCCTATCGTTCGACACACAAAGCGACACCCATGCCGCCACCAATGCATAATGTGGCAAGTCCTTTTTTAGCGTCCTGTCTTTTCATTTGATTTAATAATGTTACAAGAATTCTAGCTCCTGACGCACCAATTGGATGTCCTATGGCAATCGCTCCCCCGTTAACATTAACTTTTGAAACATCCCATCCCATTTCTTTATTTACTGCACAAGATTGAGCGGCAAATGCTTCATTTGACTCAATTAAATCTAAATCAGAAACATCCCACCCTGCTTTATCAAGAGCTTTTCTGCTTGCAGGTATAGGTCCTGTACCCATCACAGATGGATCAACCCCAGCACTTGACCACGATACAATTCTTGCCATAGGCTCAAGGTTTCTTTTTTTCATTTCATCTGAGGACATTACTGCCAAAGCAGCTGCGCCATCGTTTATACCACTTGCATTTGCCGCTGTAACTGTTCCCTCTTTTGCAAATGCAGGTCTTAAAGATGAGATTTTTTCTAATTGAACATTGTCTTTAATATATTCATCACTATCAAAAACTACTGTCTCTTTTCTTGATGGGACTTCAACTGGAACAATTTCATCCTTAAATACTCCATCTGCTTTAGCTTTACTTGCTTTCTGTTGTGAGTTAAAAGCAAATTCATCTTGTTGATCTCTAGTAATTTGCCATTGTTGTGCAACATTTTCAGCAGTTGTTCCCATGTGATATCCATTAAAAGCGTCCCACAAACCATCTTTGATCATTGAGTCGATCATCTTATCATCGCCCATTTTGGTGCCATTTCTTAGGTGCATACAGTGCGGGGATTGACTCATACTTTCTTGTCCACCAGCAATAATAATATTTGCATCGCCATTCATTATAGATTGGTAGGCCAAAGCAACACTTCGTAAGCCAGATCCACAAACTTGATTAACTAGCCATGCTGGGGTTTCTTTATTTAAACCAGCATTTATTGATGCTTGTCTAGCAGGGTTTTGACCGGTTGCTGCAGTTAGTACTTGTCCAAGTATCACCTCATCTACATCACCACCTTCAATGCCTGATCTATTAAGCGTTTCTTTTATAACTATTGTGCCTAAATCGTGTGCTGGCATACCCGATAAAGATCCATTAAAAGAACCAACGGCTGTTCTAACGGCAGATGTAATAAATACTTCACTCATAACTTTCCCTTTTTATTCGCCAATTATTGGCAATTTTTGTGCTCTGGAGGCATCAAGATAACTTGCGGAGTGAATTTTGCAACTATTATTTAAGCTGATAACTAGTGGATTTGCAGTTGGTATTTCTAAGCTTGTTATGTCTTCATCAGATACATCAAACAAGTACTTACATAGAGCTCTTAAGCTGTTTCCATGTGCTGAAATAATAGTGGTATTTTTTAGTACTAAAGGTTTTATAGAATTTTCCCAGTAAGGAATTACTCTCGCATACGTATCTTCTAAACATTCCGTTAGGGGTAAATTATTTATTCCTTTATATAAATCGTCTTTATTAGGATTCATTTCACTATCAATTGGTAGTGCAGGTGGTGGTGTGCTGTAACCTCTCCTCCATTTTAAAAACTGATCTTCACCATATTTTTTTTTAACTTCATCTTTGTTTAATCCTTGCAGTGCTCCGTAGTGTCTTTCATTTAATTCCCAGGCAGTTTCTGTGTGAAGATTATATATATTTAATTCCTCAAGAATTATTTGAAGCGTATTTTGTGCCCTTTTTAAAAATGATGTAAATGCAAATGAAGGAACTATTTCAGCTTCTTTGAGTAACAATGCTGACTTTAATGCCTCTTTTTTTCCTAAATCGTCTAATTCTACATCAACCCATCCGGTAAAAATATTTTTTACGTTCCAAACACTTTTACCGTGTCTGATTAATATCAGTGTATTAGACATTTATTTGTTTACTTGGTTAACTACATTATTATTCAAAAGATAATCGACCATTTGCTCTGCGATTTGTATAGCAACTTTTTCTTGCGCCTCTGCAGTGCTGGCGCCGATGTGAGGTGTCATTACAACTTTTTTCATACCAGAGAATATACTATTAGTTTGTGGCTCTTTCTCATAAACATCGCAGCCATATCCTCCTAAACCATTTTTATCAATTGCATTCTTAACATCATTTTCATTTACAATTCCACCTCTCGCACAATTAATAATAATTGCTGTTTTTTTAATTGTTTTAAGAGTGTCTTTATTAATCATATATTTTGATTTATCTGATAGTTTATTGTGAAAAGTTATAATATCTGAGTGTAACAAAATTTCTTCAAAAGATACTTTTTCAACTTTATATTTTTTTTGTTCTTTATCACTTAATGAAGCACTATGAACAAGAATATTCATTCCATATGCGTGTGATATTTCAGAAATTTTTTTTCCTATATTCCCAAATCCTACGATGCCAATAGTTTTGCCCAACATCTCAGATCCAATGAAATTCTTTTTCTCCCATTTTTTACTGTGCATTGACTCATTTGCCTCTGTAATTTTTCTCATTAATGCATGTATAATAGAAAATGTAAGTTCGGCAGTTGCTTGAACATTTCCAAGAGGAGTGTTCATGACTACGATGTTATTTTTGGTAGCTGAGTCAAGGTCAACATTGTCAACCCCTACGCCTGGCCTACCAATAACTTTCAGATTTTTAGCGCTGCTTATTATTTTATCAGTTACAGTGACTGCTGATCTAATTACTAAGCCGGCATAATCTACGATTTCTCTAGCAAGCTCGTCTTCACTAAGACCAGTTTTCTGAACATATTCAATGTTATTTTTATCAAATACTTTAAAAACAGCGTCAGAAACATTATCGGCAATTAGTACTTTATTCACTTTTTAAAGGCTTCTTTAGTTGTTAAATAAGCCCAGTCAATCCAAGGTAGAACAAGTTCAACATTTTTATTTTCAACTGTTGAACCGCCCCATATTCTAATTCCTGGTGGTGCCGTTTTATAGGAGTTTAGATCATATCCTGCTTCATTGCTTTCAAGCAATGAACAAACTTCCTTCATGAAATTTACTTTGTCTTCGTCATTAAGAGATTTAAACCACTCATCCTTTGGAAGTATACAAATTGAAGTACAAGATCTGGTCTCTGGATCTTTAGCTAGAAATTCAAAATTATCATGATTATCAATCCAATTATTAACTAATTTTAAATTTGTTTCTGATATGTCAATTAATTTATTTAAACCGCCTAACTCTAAGCCCCAGTTAAGGGAATTTAATACATCTTCAACGCTGATCATGGATGGAGTGTTTATTGTTGCTCCAGAAAATATTCCTGAAATTAATTTTTGATTATTTGCTAGTCGAAATATTTTTGGGATGGGCCATGGTGGAGTGAAAGTTTCAAGTCGTTCAACCGCGCGGGGTGATAAAATCAACATACCATGGGCAGCTTCACTACCTAAAACTTTTTGCCATGAGTAAGTAATGACATCTAGTTTATGCCAATCCATGTGCATTGAAAATACTGCAGATGTGGCATCACATATCGTTAACCCTTTTCTTTGATCACTTATCCAATCAGTATTTTTTATTCTTACCCCCGCGGTAGTGCCATTCCATGTAAAAACAATATCATTGTCAGGATTGCTATCAGAAAAATCAGGAAGTTCCCCATATTCAGCTTTAATTAACTTTTTATCTTTTAAAGGTAATTGTTCTCCTGCGTCTATATTCCAGTCATGACCAAAATTTTCCCATGAATAGACTTCAACTCCTCTTTGACCAAGCATACACCACATAGCCATTTCAACAGCACCAGTATCAGACGCGGGAACAATACCAATTAAGTAGTCATCAGGAATTTCCAACAGTTGTCTTGACTTATCAATTACCTCTTGAAGTTTTTTAACAGCTGCGCCAGATCTGTGAGACCTTGAAAGAGCTGCATTTTTTAAATTATCAAACGACCATCCTGGAGGTTTGGCGCAGGGACCGGATGAAAAATAAGGATAATGAGGCTTTTGAGCGGGCTTTTCCATTAAATTAAATATCCATAAGCAAATTAACCAAGCCATCAGCAGGCTTCGGATCAAAGTAAGTTGACTTTTTAGGGACAATCTTGCCTTTGTCTGCGATGGACATTATCTTTTTCATCGGTAAAGGGCAAATAAAAAATCCTATATCTGCCACACCTTTATCCACTTCATTTGCTAATTTTTTATGATCAAATTTACCAGGAATATTAGACAAATTTACTAAAGAACAATTACATTGTTTTTTGATGATACTATTTATCATTATTTTCTCAACTATGTCAGTGTCAGTTTCATATTTAGTATAGAGTTTTTTATTTGATGTGAGTGAAACATTGTACCAAGTTCTATTTAAATATATCATCACACTGCCTGGGTCACACGGATTTTTAAATTTTAATTTTTTTTCTAGCTTAAACTTTTTCTTTAAGGCCTTAATTATTTTTTGTTGATTAAAATTTTTAAATTTCGCTAGTCGATGAAAGCTCAATATATTGACAGAATGCTCGTCAAATATTGCCGCAAGAAGGTTTATTTTTTCTTTTTTATTTTTATTAAGATTTTTCTTTTTGTTTAAATTTTCAATAGCGGAGTACCTGTGATGCCCATCAGCAATATAAAATTTTTGAATTTTTGATAATTTCTTTCTCAAAGATTGAATTTCATTTTTTTCACTTACTTTCCAAAGAGATCTGGTTGTACCGCCTGGCGACTTAAATTTATAAAGAGGTTTTTTTCTTTCGTATTTTTTAAAATCAATGTGTCTGCTATTTTGATTTTTATAGGATAAATAAACTGGACCTATTTGCATTTTTGTGTGTTCAATTGTTTCCATAATAGAATTCGATCGTGCTTTGAATATTGCTTCATGTTTCAGAATTTGATTATTCCCTTCCTTGAACTCTATTGATGCAACTATACCAAACTGCTTCTTATTATATTTATCTAAACAATATACATAAAAACATTCTTCCTTCTCCTGAAAAATAATATTATTCTTAATCATAGACTCTAAGTGCTCGTATGCGTGCTTTTTTGAATTTTTTTTGGTAATGTTAGGGTAAAATGCTTTTGGGCTTACTACGTTTAAGAAATTATATTCTGACTCTTTTAAAATTTTATTTAGCTGTTTGTTCGTTAAATTATCAAAAGTTGGCAATACCACTTCCTCTACTCTTTTCTGTAAAGGCCTAAAGGCTTTGAATGGTTTTATTGATAAGGTCATATTTATTTATTTGATAAAACGCTGATTAAGTAGGGTATTTATATGTATATTTTATGCATAAATCTCGCAGATTTTAAGTTTTTTTATCTGAAATTATGGCTATTGACATAAGAAAAGTGACGTTTATATTCAGGCCACTTTTAATATCAAATAGTAATTTCTATTATGTTTGCGATTATTTCAACTGGCGGAAAGCAGTATAAAGTTAGCGAAAACACTATGTTGAGTGTGAGCAAAATTGATGGCAAAGATGGTGATAAGATCACTATCGATGATGTCCTTTTCGCTTGTGATAAAGAACAATTTTCTGTGGGATCTCCACAAATCAGTGGCGCGAAAGTTAATGCTGAAATTGTTAAACAAGACAGAGATAGAAAAATTTTAGTATTTAAGAAGAAAAGAAGAAAAAACTATCGAAGACTTAATGGTCATAGACAGGATATAACTTTTTTAAAAATTAATTCACTTGATATACCTGGATTTACTTCAAAAAAAGCTGTGAAGAAAGCAAGTGATACGAAATTAGAAACTGAAAAGAAAACAGTTACAAAAAAGAAAACTACAGTTAAAAAGAAAACTGTGAAAAAAAAGGATAGCTAATAATGGCAACTAAAAAAGCTGGCGGCTCATCGAGAAACGGAAGAGACTCAGCTGGAAGAAGATTGGGTATAAAGAAATACAGTGGTCAAACTGTAATACCTGGTAACATCATAGCTAGACAAAGGGGTACTAAATGGCACCCAGGTGATAATGTAGGCCTTGGAAAAGATCATACAATTTTTTCGCTTGTTGATGGCTTTGTAAAGTTTGGTAAGAAAAAAAACGGAAAAACATTTATTTCTGTTGTTCCCAAACAGTAAATCTAAATCTTTTTTCTAAAAATATTCCCTTAAAATGAAGTTTATTGATGAAGCTAAAATCTTTGTAAAAAGTGGTGATGGTGGTGATGGCTGCTTGAGCTTCAGAAGAGAAAAATATATCGAATTCGGTGGACCCGATGGTGGCAACGGTGGAAAAGGTGGAGATATTATTCTAGAAGGAACAAAATCTTTAAACACACTTGTAGACTTCCGATTTCAAAAACACTTTAAAGCACAAAAAGGTAGAGGTGGAGCTGGCAGGAATAGAACAGGCGCGTCAGGTAAAGATTTAATTTTAAAGATTCCTGTTGGAACTGAAGTATTATTAAATGAAGAAATAATTGCTGATATAATTAATGATGAAAAAGTAACTCTTTTCCCTGGAGGAAAAGGAGGGTTAGGAAATATTAATTTTAAATCATCAACTAACCGAGCGCCGCGCAAGATAACACATGGAGAAAAAGGCCATGAAGCTGAAATTGTATTAAGGTTAAAAATTCTTGCTGATGCCGGGCTTGTGGGATTTCCGAATGCAGGAAAATCAAGTCTTTTGAGAAAGATATCTGCTGCTAAACCCAAAGTGGCTGACTATCCTTTTACAACTCTTGATCCAAAACTAGGAGTTGTAAGAAAAGACGACCAAGAACTTGTGGTGGCAGATATACCCGGCTTAATTGAAGATGCTCACAAAGGCGATGGTTTGGGATTTAAGTTTTTAAAACATATTGAGAGATGCCATTCAATTATTCATGTAATTGATGTAACTGACGAAGATGTTAAAAAATCTTATAATATAATTACCAGTGAGTTGAATAATTATGATGGTAGTATAACTAAGAAAAATAAAATAGTTGTATTAAATAAATGTGATCTGATTGATAAAGAAGAAATAAAAATTAAGAAAAATATCCTTGAAAATGAAACACAGTTACAAGTATACACAATTTCAACTATTACAGGTGAAGGAGTAAGTAATTTAATAAATCATATTTTAATTATTAAAAATTAAATGAAATTAGAACAAACAAATAGAATTATCATCAAAATTGGATCTGCACTTCTATTCAATGAAACTTCGGGAAGTCTTAATAAAGAATGGCTTAATAGTCTTGCTGAAGATGTTAAATATTTAAGAGAAAATGATAAAGAGGTTATAATTGTTTCTTCTGGAGCAATTGCGATGGGCGCAAAAGATTTAGATCTTGATATGAAAAATATGAAGATGGATATGAATCAAGCTGTATCTGCTGTGGGCCAAATACATTTGATGGGCTCATTTAAGAGTGCCTTTGAAAAAAATGAAATTAAAATTTCCCAAATTCTTCTTACCTTAGATGATACTGAACAAAGAAGAAGATCAATAAATGCCAGAAGAACAATAGATACATTATTAAAATTAGGTATTGTTCCAGTCGTTAATGAAAATGATACAATTGCGACAAGTGAAATAAGATATGGGGACAATGATAGACTTGCATCAAGAGTTGCCCAAATAACAAGTGCAGATTGTCTTATTTTATTATCTAATATTAATGGCCTGTATTCTGCCGATCCTAGTACTGATGAAGATGTAAAATTGATAAACAAGGTAAGTGAAATTGATAAAGATATTGAAAAAATGATTGGGCAATCAGTTTCGGATTACGGAAAAGGTGGAATGAAGACAAAAATTCAAGCCGCAAAGACAGCTATGCTATCAGGCTGTCACTTAGCAATTACTAATGGTTCTATAATGAGACCTGTAAAATCCTTATTTGAGGGACGTCCATGTACATGGTTTGAACCAACTAAGACCCCCTTGGCAGCACGCAAGCAATGGATCGCGGGAACAATGAAGCCCGTAGGTAAAATAATAATTGATGATGGAGCTGTTGATGCACTTAAAAAAGGAAGCAGTCTCTTACCGGCTGGTGTAAAGTCAGTAGAGGGAAACTTTGAGAGAGGAGATGTTATTGAAGTATTGTCGTCCGACCAAAATAAAATAGGTATAGGGTTAGCAGGTTACGCTGCAGAAGAAAGTATTAAAATTATGGGACACAAAAGTGATGAAATAGCTAACATTCTAAGTTACTCTTACAGAGAAGAAATGGTACATAAGGACGATTTAGTTTTGATATGAGTATTGAATTAGAATTAGAAAAGATGGGTGAAAACAGTGTTAGGGCCTCAAAAGACATTA
Source organism: uncultured Pelagibacteraceae bacterium (assembly GCA_902526005.1). Lineage (GTDB taxonomy): Bacteria > Pseudomonadota > Alphaproteobacteria > Pelagibacterales > AG-422-B15 > CACNXQ01. The sequence goes on along the minus strand of CABZIW010000001.1, from coordinate 329,130 downwards.
GGTCTTTGAACGAAAGAGATAAAAATAATATTTTAAAATCAATTATAGTAAGTTTAAAAAAGAATAAAAAAAATATTCTAGATGCTAATTCATTAGATATTAGTAACTCTGAAAATAGTCTTTCAAAAGCAATGGTTGATCGACTTATGCTAGATGACGAACGATTTGATGGAATATTGTCGTCAATTGAAAATGTTATTTCTTTAGAAGATCCAGTTGGAAACAAACTTTATTCTAATAAAAGGCCAAATGGAATGTTAGTTGAAAGAGTGTCTGTTCCTCTTGGTGTTATTGGAATTATTTATGAAAGCAGACCAAACGTTACAGTTGATGCGACAGTTTTATGTCTAAAAGCTGGCAATAGTGTGATACTAAGAGGAGGATCTGAGTGCTTTAACACTAACTCAGAAATGGTAAAATCGATACAAGGGGCTTTAAAGGAAAATTCTGTTAGCGAACATATTGTTCAATATGTAAGCACCACAGATAGAGCGGCAGTAGATTACATGCTTGCTAAAATGGGAAAATATATTGATGTTGTAGTACCTAGAGGCGGTAAAGGTTTAGTAAAAAAAGTTCAAGACACCGCAAAAATACCTGTTATCGGACATCTCGATGGAATATGTCACTTATATGTTGATGAAACATCAGATACAGAAATAGCAAGCAAAATCATAGAAAATGCAAAATTGAGAAGAACTGGAATTTGTGGTGCAGCTGAAACTATATTAATTGATGAAAACTGTGTTGACACTCATTTACCAAAAATTATTACTGATTTAATTAATGGGGGCTGTGAAGTAAGAGGAGATAATGTATGTATGAAAATCTCAGACAAAGTTCTAAAAGCATCCGAAGAAGATTGGGGTACAGAATATTTAGATGCAATAATATCTATAAAGACTGTTAAAGGGGTAGATGAAGCAATAGAACATATTGCTACATATGGATCAGGTCATACAGAGAGTATTATTTCTGAAGATAAAGAGAAAGTTGAAAAGTTTTTAAATACCGTAGGTAGTGCAATTGTTATGCATAACACCTCAACCCAATTTGCAGATGGAGGCGAATTTGGTTTAGGTGCTGAAATAGGAATTGCTACTGGCAAATTGCACGCCAGAGGGCCAGTTGGATTAGAAGGACTGACAACTTATAAATATATAGTGAGAGGAAATGGACAGGTTAGACCGTAAATGAAAATTGGCATTTTAGGAAGTTCATTTAATCCAGCACATTTAGGACATTTAAAATTATCAGACAAGGCAATTCAAATTTTTGATCTTGATGAAGTCTGGTGGTTGATCACAAAGCAAAATCCATTGAAGGAAAAAGATGATTATATGTCATTTGAAGATAGAAATAATCAAGCAAAAAAACTAATAGGCAATAACAATATTAAACTGAAATTTTTTGAGAATATTACTAACTCAAATTATTTAATTGATAATTTGAAACATATTAAATCTAACTTTACCGAGGATGAGTTCATATTTTTAATGGGTAGTGACTCTTTTGAAGAAATGGATAAATGGAAAAATTATTTAGATATATTTAATCAAATGCCTATTGCTGTATTTAATCGTAATGAAAAATTATATAATCCACTTACTTCTATAGTTGCGGAAAAATTTAAAGACAACCAAATAAATTTGTCTGATGCAAAGTTGATATTTACCAAATCACCTGCTTGGATATTTATTCGTGACTTCAATGTAAGTGAGTCATCAACTGCCATTAGAAATAATAAATGACTCAAATACTAAAAAAAATATTAAGTGATTTAGGAGATAATAAAGCTCTGGATATAGTCTCAATAGATATATCTAAAAAAACTTCACTAGCTGACCACCTAGTATTTGCAACTGGAACATCAAATAGACATATAAACGCGATTTCCCAATCAGTTCATAAAATGCTTAAAAGTCTAAATATTACACTGCCATCAATTGAGGGAAACCAAGACAGTGGCTGGATAGTAATTGATAGTGGTGACGTTATTATACATTTATTCAAAGATGAAATTAGAAAATTTTATAACTTAGAAAATATGTGGTCCACAGAAATTGAATAATTGATTCTTAAATGAAAATTGAAATTCTACATTTTGATAAATTTAAATTTGATCATGAAGAACAACTTCATGATATTTATATAAAACGTATTTCACAGTTTAGAAATATTATAACTGATATAAAAACAGTAAAAATTAATAATAAAAGAATTGAAAATAGAATAGTTAAAAAGAAGGCCAATGAGTGTTTTGTAAGCCTTGACGAGAAAGGTGAGCATTTTTCAACTGAAGACTTAAAAGTATTCTTATTTAATAATAATTTCAAAAACTTGAAATTTATTGTTGGCAGTACTGATGGTATTCAGAAAGGTATACTAGAAAAAAGTAATAAGGTTATTTCCTTGAGTAAAATGACATTAACGCACTCATTTGCACTAATAATTTTATTAGAACAAATATATAGATCTGCTACTATTGTATCTAATCATCCATATCATAGAGTTTAAAAATGAAAATTTTGTTTATTACGTTATCATTTGTTATATCACTTTTTAGCTTTAATTATATCTCTGCAAATAACCAAGACCTTTATAAAAAATTGGATGTCTTTGGGGATGTTTTTGACATTATAAAAAGTAATTATGTCGAGGAAATAGATGACGAGAAGGTAATTGAATACGCAATTAACGGTATGCTTCAATCATTGGATCCATTTTCAAGCTATATGGATTCAGAAATTTATACTGATATGCAAGAAGAAACTAAAGGCGAATTTGGGGGACTTGGAATTGAGGTAACAATGGAAAACGGGTATGTAAAAGTAATTTCTCCAATTGATGACACTCCGGCTGCGAGAGCAGGAATGCGCCCTGGTGATTATATTACACATATTGATGAAATTGATGTGCTTGGATTAACACTAAGTGAAGCTGTTGAACTTTTACGAGGGCCTGTGGGTAAATCATTAACAATAAAAGTGGTTAGAATCGGAGAAGAAGACCCCATAGATGTGACATTAAAAAGGGCGGTTATAACTGTGCAAGCAGTTAAATTTAATGCTGAGGGTAACATTGGATACATAAGATTAATATCATTTAGCGAACAAGCCGATAAAGGCATAAGAAATGCTGTAAAAGAATTATCAAACAGTATCGGAAAAAATAATATTGAAGGCTACATAATTGATTTAAGGAATAATCCTGGTGGCTTATTGGATCAATCGGCAAAAGTTACAAATAACTTCCTAAAATCTGGTGAAATTGTATCAATAAAAGGAAGAGATAAAAATGATATATCAAGATTTACAGCGTCAGGTGGGGACATTGCTAACGATAAGCCAATTATTGTTCTTATAAATCAGGGATCTGCATCAGCATCCGAAATTGTTGCGGGTGCGCTTCAAGATCATAAACGCGCAATTATTCTTGGAGAACAATCATACGGAAAGGGATCAGTTCAAACGATCTTTCCATTAAAAGACTCAAGTGCCATCAGAATGACAACAGCGCTTTATTATACGCCCTCTGGTGACTCTATTCATAGAGTTGGAATAACTCCAGATATTGAAGTTGAATATATTTACGATGAAGACGAAGAAACCGATAATCAATTAAATTACGCTCTAGATCTTTTTGATAAAGAAAAGATGGTTGAATAAAATTAATATTTTCAGCAAAAGAACAGAATGGATCAAAAACCAAGATATAGAAGAGGAGTTGGAATGATCATTCTCAACTCTAAGAATCAAATTTTTATTGGACAAAGATTTGATAAAGATAAATCAGCTTGGCAGATGCCACAAGGTGGAATTGATAAAGGAGAAAGCCCTGCAAAAGCTGTTATACGAGAAATGAAAGAGGAAACTGGAATTAAAAAAAATTATAAAATTATATATGAAAGTAAAACTTGGTATTTTTATAAACTTCCTTCTTATTTAAGAAAAAAACTTTGGAAAGGTAGATTTATTGGTCAAAAACAAAAATGGTTTATAATAAATTTTACCGGAAAAGATAAAGATATAAAAATTAAAACAAAGAAACCAGAATTTAAGAAATGGGAATGGTCTACACAAGATAAAATACTTAAAAAAATTGTTCCCTTTAAAAGAAGACTTTATACAAGCATATTTAAAGAAATTAATAATATTGATATTTAATTTAAAAGAAGTTTTAAACTATCAATTTTTTTCTGAATCTTCATTTTTTGGGCTTCATCAGCGGCATCAAGAGCTGAAGAATAATTCTCAATTTTATCATTAATAAAGTCATTATTCAAAGCAGCTTCTTCATCCAAACCCACAGCTATAACAAGTAGCTCATTGTTAGAGAATTTAATAAAGCCCTCTTCAACAAACAATGATTGTGTTTGATCTGAATTAGTTACTTTTATAATTCCTGGCCTAAGAGAGGTAATAATATTTGAGTGATTTGGAAGCACTCCAAGATCACCTTCCGCACCAGGTAAGACTACCATTTGAGCATCACCCTCAAGGTATATTTTTTCAGGCGTTACTAATTTATAGTTAAATTGATCAGACATTCAAGTTACGCAGCGGCTTCTTCAGCCATTTTTTCTGCTTTTTGAATAGCTTCTTCTATTGTACCAACCATATAAAAAGCTGCCTCAGGTAAATGATCATATTCACCCTTACAGATCGCATCAAATCCTTTGATCGTATCCTCTAATTCAACATATTTTCCGGGAGTTCCTGTAAAGACTTCGGCAACAAAGAACGGTTGGGACATAAATCTTTGAATCTTACGTGCTCTGGCTACTGTTAATTTATCTTCTTCAGACAACTCATCCATACCTAAAATTGCAATGATATCTTGTAGAGACTTATAAGTCTGCAGTACAGCTTGTACATTTCTTGCAACTCGATAATGTTCATCTCCAACAACGCGAGGGTCTAATATTCTTGAAGTACTATCTAACGGATCAACAGCAGGATAAATGCCAAGCTCTGCAATCTGTCTTGAAAGCACGGTTGTTGCATCAAGGTGTGCAAACGAAGTTGCAGGAGCAGGATCGGTTAAATCATCAGCAGGAACATATATTGCCTGCACAGATGTAATTGAACCTTTATTTGTAGATGTAATTCTTTCCTGAAGTGATCCCATATCAGTTGCTAGAGTAGGTTGATAACCTACGGCAGATGGAATTCTACCAAGCAGAGCTGAAACCTCTGAACCAGCTTGGGTAAATCTAAAAATATTATCTACAAAAAATAATACATCTTGGCCTTCCATATCTCTAAAATACTCAGCAACTGTCAAACCTGTTAAAGCTACACGAGCTCTTGCTCCTGGAGGTTCGTTCATTTGTCCATAAACTAGTGCACATTTTGACTCTTTACCTTCTAAATCAATAACGCCAGATTCAATCATTTCATGATAAAGGTCATTACCTTCTCTAGTTCTTTCTCCAACACCAGAAAATACAGAATAACCACCGTGAGCTTTTGCAATGTTATTTATTAGTTCCATGATAATAACTGTTTTACCAACCCCTGCTCCTCCAAAGAGACCAATTTTTCCTCCCCTAGAATAAGGCGCTAGCAAATCTACAACTTTAATACCCGTAACAAGAATTTCTGTTTCTGTAGCTTGATCAACAAAGTCAGGGGCATCTCTATGAATTGACCATTTATCTGTAGATTTAATTTCACCCCTTTCATCAACAGGCTCACCAACAACATTCATAATTCTACCCAAAGTCTCAGGGCCTACTGGAACCTGTATCTGATTACCGGTGTCAACAACATCGTCACCTCTAGTCATTCCATCAGTAGACTCCATAGCAATAGTTCTAACTGTGGACTCACCTAAATGCTGTGCGACCTCAAGGATCACAGTTTTATCGCCAACTTTACATTCTAATGCTGCAAGAATTGGCGGCAAGTTCTCTTCAAAGCGTACATCAACTACAGCTCCGATAACTTGTGATATGGTACCTTTATTATTTGTTGTCATATTTACTCCTTAATTAAACTGCTTCTGCTCCAGAAATTATCTCAATAAGCTCTTTAGTAATAACAGCTTGTCTGGAACGGTTATAAAATAGTGTTAAATTATCAATCATATCAGACGCGTTTCTTGATGCATTATCCATAGCGCTCATTCTAGCACCTTGTTCGCTGGCTGCGCTTTCTAGTAAAGCTTTAAATATTTGTATTGTAAAGTTCAGCGGGAGTAGTTCATCGAGTATTTCACTCTCACCAGGCTCAAATTCAAAAAAAGTATTGTCATTTTTCGTTGTATCTGACTCGTTTTCAGGAATATCAATTGGAACAATTTGTTGTTCAGTTGGAATCTGTGATATTACTGATTTAAACTTATTATAAAAGATAGAGCATTTATCAAATTCTTCGTCAAAATACATTTTTATTATTTTGTCAGCTATATTTTTTGCATCCTGATAAGAAGCAGACTTAACAGATCTCATATCAACAACTTCGATAATTTTTTCTTCATGCTGTCTTTTAATAATGTCATAACCTTTTTTTCCAACACAAATAATTTTTACTTGTTTACCTGACTCCTCAAGACTTGCTACTTTATCTCGAAGTGATTTAGTGACAATTGAATTAAATCCACCACACAGTCCTCTCTCAGATGTAAAAAGGATCAACATATGAATTGAGTCCTTATTATCTCCGGTTAATAAATTTCTTTCATTTGAAGTTGGAGAGTACCCAGATGATATAGATGATATAAGATCTTCCATGGTCTCAGAATAAGGACGACTTGACTCAGCAGATTCTTGGGCACGCCGTAATTTTGCAGCCGCAACCATTTTCATGGCTTTAGTTATTTTTTGAGTAGACTTAACGCTACCAATTCGTTTTTTTAGATCATCTAAACTTGGCATTTACCTATTTTTTTTAAACTCTTCAATTATTGATGTTAATTTACTGGAAGCATCATCGTTTAGGTCTCCAGATGAATTGATAGACTCAATAATATCTGAATGAGATGATTTTATAAGTTCAAATAGATCTTTTTCAAAATCCCTTATCTGATTCAACTCCAGATCATCTAAGTAACCGTTCACACCAGTAAAAATTGAAACAACTTGCTCTGCAATTGTCATCGGTGAATACTGGTTTTGCTTTAATAGTTCGGTAAGTTTTGAACCTCTATTTAATAGCTTCTGTGTCGAGGCATCTAGGTCTGATCCAAATTGGGCAAACGCCGCCATTTCACGGTACTGCGCCAGTTCAAGTTTTATCGAGCCTGCAACCTTCTTCATCGCCTTGGTTTGCGCTGCAGAACCAACTCGGGATACACTTAAACCTACATTAACTGCAGGTCTGATACCTTGGTTAAACAATTCAGTTTCTAGAAAAATTTGACCATCAGTGATTGAAATCACGTTTGTTGGTATAAATGCACTAACATCATTTGCTTGAGTTTCAATCACAGGCAACGCTGTTAATGAACCACCTCCATTTTCATCATTCATCTTGGCTGCTCTCTCAAGTAATCTACTGTGAAGATAAAATACATCTCCTGGAAACGCTTCACGTCCTGGAGGTCTTCTAAGAAGTAATGACATTTGTCTATAAGCTACTGCTTGTTTTGATAAATCATCATAAATTATTAAAGCATGCATTCCATTATCACGGAAATATTCACCCATTGAACAACCAGTATAAGGAGCAAGAAATTGTAGTGGAGCAGCGTCACTTGCTGTTGCTGCAACAACTGTAGTATATTCCATGGCACCAGCGTCTTCTAAGGCTTTCACTGTTTGAGCAATCGAAGATCTTTTTTGACCTATACCGACGTAAATACAATAAAGTTTCTTAGTTTCATCGCCAGATTCATTAATAGATTTTTGATTTATGATAGTATCAATAGCAATTGCTGTTTTTCCAGTTTGTCTGTCACCAATAATTAATTCACGTTGCCCTCTGCCAATTGGTATCAAGCTGTCGATCGCTTTAAGACCTGTTTGCATTGGTTCGGACACTGATTTTCTTGGTATTATACCTGGCGCTTTAACTTCAATACGACTTCTATTCTGTGACTCTATGTTTCCTTTTCCATCTATAGGATTTCCAAGAGCATCTACAACTCTTCCTAGCAGCTCTTTACCTACTGGAACATCAACAATAGAATTTGTCCTTTTAACTGTATCACCTTCTTTAATATTTGCATCACTTCCAAATAGCACAACACCCACATTATCATCCTCCAGGTTAAGGGCCATTCCTCTTGTACCATCATCAAACATTACCATTTCACCGGCCTGAACATTATCAAGTCCATAAATTCTTGCGATACCATCTCCAATTGAAAGAACTTGACCAACTTCTGTAATTTCAGAGTCAGATCCAAAATTTTTAATTTCTTCTTTGAGTATTTTTGATATTTCTGATGGTTGTATGTCCATTAAGCGACCTCTTTCATTTTTTCTTTTAATGTTTGGAGTTGATTTTTAATACTGCTATCAATCATTTGACTACCAACTTGTATTTTAAGACCCCCTATTAAAGTCTCATCAACTATAGTGTTAATATTAAATTCTGAACTAAACTTATCTTTGAGTTTATCCTTAATATGTTTTAATTCTTCTTCTTTAAGAACTTTAGCTGAAGTAATTGTTGCTGACATCTCACCCTTAAGTCCTGACATTAATTTCTCAAATGAATTAATTATATCCATTAAGTAGTTTATTCGGTTTTTATTAATTATTACTCCAATAAAATTTTTTGCCAGCTTAGACATTTCAATTTTCTCAGAAAGTGAATTAAAAAAATTAAATTTATTAGATTTGCTGATTGAAGGATTCTTAACCATGGATAATAAAGTATCATCTTCATTCAATATTTTTTTTAAATTTAAAAGTTCACTAGAAACAGTTTCGAGTACTTTGGCCTCTTTTGCCAGCTGAAATAATGCATTAGCATATCTATCAACTGATGCGATTTGTCTTGTACTTGCGTTGGCCATTATGTGGAAATTCCTTAAAAATTCACTCTTTCCGTACCATTAACTCTCATATTTTTCAAGTATTGGAATGTCGCAATTTGAATTTTATACAAAGCTAAATGGGTCAATATCTACAGATATATTTACGCTTGATAATGATTTGGAATTCTTGAGCCAAGCATTGACTATTTTTTGCATATTTCTGGCTTTTTTGTCGTGTATCAAAAATCTCTGCCTGTGGCGTCCTTTTAACTTAGACAATGGGGCTGGCGCTGGACCATATATTTCAAGTTCTGAAATATTTGGAATAGAACCAAACATGATACTGCACTGCTCCCTCACCTTAGCAATATTATTTCCACTAACAATAATTGCTGCCATTTTTCCTGAGGGCGGAAGGCTATTAAGCTTGCGATAATATATTTCATTTTCATAAAATGTATCTCGATCTAATTGTGCAAGAGACTGAATAGTTTCGTTTTCAGGATAATATGTTTGAATAATCACTCTTCCTTTTGTTTGAGCCCGTCCTGCTCTTCCGGATACTTGGTATAATGCCTGATAAGTTTTTTCAGAAGCTCTCAGATCACCACCTTTCAGTGTCATATCCGCATCAATTATTCCAACACATGTAAGGTTAGGAAAGTGATAACCTTTAGTTATAAGTTGAGTTCCAATAATAATATCGTATTCATGATCTTTAATTTGTTTTACCTTCATTTCTAATTCATCTTGTGATTTTATATGATCACTAGAGAATAGGCATATCTTTGCCAAGGGAAAAGTTTTTGAAATTTCTGTAAATATTTTTTCAATGCCGGCTCCATAATCAATAAAGTGGCTATCATTATTTTGACATGAAGGACATTCTAAGCCCTTTGTTAAAATACTATGACCGCAGTGATGACATAGTAATTTTTTATTTTTTAAATGTTCTACTAAGTAACTTGAGCAGTTTTTACATGTTATTTTATGCCCACATGACTTACAAATAATTACGGGAGCATATCCTCTTTTATTGATATAAAGCAATGTCTGCTGTTTTTTTTTCAATGTCTGACTGATTTCTTTAATGAGTTTTTCAGATAACCATTGATCTTTTTTTAATTTTTCCTTTTTCATATTAACTATGAAAATTTCATTTTCTTCTTGATTAAAATACTTATTTTTAATCGAAACTTTATTATATTTTTTATTCATCACATTAAAAATTGTCTCGAGTGATGGGGTAGCGCTTGTTAAAATAATTGGAATATCTTCTATTGAACTCTTAACGACTGACATATCCCGTGCGTGGTATATACCTTGTTCTTCTTGTTTATAAGAGCTGTCATGTTCTTCATCTAAGACAATCATTGATAGGTTTTTGTATGGTAGAAATAAAGAAGAACGAGCACCAATAATAATTTGAGAAGTACCATCAATAATGCTCTTTAATACTTTTGTTTTATAACCAGTACTTATCTTTGAGTGCCAAACTATTGGTGAAAACCCAAATCTTTCTTCAATTCTATTTACAAAATCTCCTGTCAATGAAACTTCTGGGAACATAATTAAAACTTGTTCACCGTCTTTAATAAATTTTTTTATAACATCAAAATAAACTTCTGTTTTTCCAGATCCAGGGACACCATCAAGTAGGACAGGCTTAAAATTTCGTTGTTGGAAAATTTTTAGTATATCTTGAGAAGCCTTTTTTTGCTCCAAACTTAGCTTTATTGCCTTAACATTTTTTTTAATATTCGAAGTGAGTTCTTTTGTTTTTTTCTTTTTAAAATAAAATTTACTATGCGACAAAATCATTTTGAGGACTAACCCTCTATCAATTAAATTGTAATTACTAACCCAATTTAAAAACTTTATCATTTTTGAATTCAGTCTATATTCGGGCGAAATTTCTTTTATAAATTTCAACTTTATTTTTGAATCATTTAAAACAACGTTTACTTTTGTGATAACTCCAATTTTTTCTCCTGAGCGCAAAGGAGCTAAAACAATCATTCCAACTCTAGGTTTTTCAATCGTTTCATGCTTATAGGTAAATTCTTCACTTACATTGTGAGCTAATAAGACATCTATATAGTAAATAATTTTATTCATAAATTTTGTTTGAATCTCTAACTATGGTATAAATATACCAGTCAAAATATTATTTGTTATGGAATTCTTTTTAGATACAGCAGATGTAGAAGTAATTAGAGAATTTAGCGAAACTGGCTTGATTAATGGAATTACAACCAATCCATCATTAGTGGCCAAATCAGGAAAAGATTTTAAAAAAATACTTAAAGAAATTTCTAAAATGATAAAAGGGCCGATCAGTGCTGAAGTTACAGCCATTGAATGCAAGGGAATGATTGCAGAAGCAAAAATACTATCAAAAATATCTAAAAATATTGTTATTAAGTTACCTTTAACAGAAGAAGGACTTAAAGCTTGTAAGATACTAAGCAGCAAAAAGATCAAAACCAATGTAACCCTATGTTTTTCAGCTGCACAGGCATTAATTGCTGCTAAATGTGGAGCAACATATATATCTCCATTTGTTGGACGGTTAGATGATATAGGTGAAAATGGAATGAACCTAATTAGAGAAATTAAAACGATATATTCAAATTATAAAAATATTAAAACAAAAATATTAGTTGCTTCAGTTAGAACTGTTGATCATGTTATTGAGTCTGGAATGATTGGTGCTGACGTAGTCACCTTGCCGCCTTCAACGCTTGCAAAGCTATATAAGCATCCCTTAACAGATAAAGGTTTAAAAGCTTTTCTCGATGATTGGAAAAAAACAAATCAAAAAATTCTTTAGTGTGTGAATAATCAAGTTAAAGAATGCTTTCACGATTGGATTGAGAATTTACGGAAAGTTAGAAACTTAAGTGACAACACCCTTATAAGCTACAAAAATGACGTTGAAAAATTTTTAATTTTTTCAAAGGATCATTTTGGGGGGAGCTTATCAATAAGTGATCTTGATAATATGCAAATTTCTGACTTCAGAAGTTTCTTATCCTTTCTAAGAAATCAAGGCATTGGAACTACATCAATTGCACGAGTGATATCATCATTAAAATCTTTTTTTAATTTCTTAGTAAAGAGTGAAAAAATAAAAAATAGTACAATACAATCTTTAAAATCTCCGAAAACAAAAAAGTCTTTACCCAGACCAATTTCAGCTGATCTTGCAATTGAAGCTATTAAATATTCACAAGAAATTGAAAAAGAGAAATGGGTAGGATTACGTAATAAGTCAATCCTTATGCTTCTATATGGATGTGGATTGAGAATATCTGAGGCATTAAATTTAAATTATGATGATATTAATGAAAATGAATATCTGGTTATTAGAGGAAAAGGTAACAAAGAAAGACTCGTGCCTTTAATGGAATTTATTAAGCACGAAATAAAAGAATATATAAAAGAGTGTCCAAAAGATTTTGATAACGGTGACCCACTTTTTTTAGGTAAAAGAATGAACCGTCTTAGTCCGAGAATTATTCAATATACTTTGGAAAAAATTAGACATAATTTGTCTTTACCTGAAACTGCAACCCCTCATGCGTTGAGACATAGTTTTGCTACACATTTACTGGACTCAGGTGGTGACTTAAGAACAATTCAGGAATTATTAGGACATAGCAGTCTTTCCACAACCCAAAGATATACCAAAGTTGAGACTGAGCGACTATATGAAGCATATTCAAAAACCCATCCGCTTGCTAAGAAATAAATAAATTATATATTAATATATATGCAAAACCCAATATCAAGATGGCATGATGTTGTTAATCTTCGAGACTATAATGCTCTGACAGAAATATTAGATGAGCATGTTATTTTTTATTCTCCAGTTGTGTACACACCTCAGCGAGGAAAAGATATCACATTAAAATATTTAATGGCTGCATCAGAAGTATTTAATGCATCGAATTTTAAATATCATAAAGAAATAATTGGAAAAACAAATGCCTGCCTTGAATTTACTTTGACTATTGAAGATACTGATATTAATGGTATCGACCTCATCACATGGAATGAAGCTGGACTTATTACTGAATTTAAAGTATTTATCAGACCACTCCAGGGTGTTAATATAATACACAAGATGATGGGTAACATGTTAGAGAGTTTTAAAAATGTCAGTTGATTTTTTGTTCCAATATTCCGCACTAGAGCTTTTTTGGTTATTGGTACCAATTTTAATTGGAATAGCAGTTGTAGAAACATTAGCTATATATTTCTTTAAATTGAAAGGTAAAAATGATTTTAAAGAATGGATATTAAATATGTCCATGGGAGTTTTAAGTTACCCTGTTAATGGAATATTTGCGTTTATAACACTAGGAGCTCTATTTTGGGCTAAGGAATTTCAGATTTATACATTCCCATTTACTTTAAGCGCTTTAGTTTTATGCTTCATACTTGATGATTTAACTTTTTATTTACATCACAGAATTTGTCATCGATGGCGATGGGGCTGGGGGCTGCATCGAACTCACCACTCTTCAGAAAGAATGGGCATCGATGTGGGTGCAAGACAACCATTTACAAAACACTTCACTGGAACACGAATGCTCAAAATACCACTTGTAATCATTGGCTTTGATCCAGTAATGGTTTTATTCTGTGTGTTTATAAATGGTTACTACCAATATTTATGCCACACTCAAACTATATATAAGTTACCACGCTGGTATGAGTATTTATTTAACACACCTTCACATCACAGAGTTCATCATGCAAGAAATCCGAAATACCTTGATGCAAATTATGCTGGAACACTAATGGTTTGGGATAGAATGTTTGGAACATTTGTTGCTGAAGATCCAAAAGAACCTTGTGACTATGGATTGGTGGTTCCGATGACATCTTTGAATCCTCTTAGGATATTATTTGAAGAATATGCAAATATATTTAAAGACATTTCAATGCGCGGTATTTCGCTTAAAGATAGATTTATGTATCTTTTCGGCCCTCCTGGATGGTCGCATGACGGAACCCGAAAAACTTCAACTCAAATTAAAGAAGACTATAACAGGGCCATTAAAAGTCATTAATGACACCTCCAGCTCATTTTGCTCTTTCTGAAATACTGATTGTAATAGCTGGTGCATACTCAATAAGAGTCTTTTTGCAACATAAGCTAAACTTTGCTGCTGCTGGAGTTTTAGTACTGGCAGTCGCAGCTTTTTTAGCAACCCTTAGGTTTGGCTTGAACATGCATACCGAGCTGAAGTCTTCACATCAATTGTTCACAGCTCTATCACTCCTATTCGGAGTTCCCCTCATCACGATAGACGTAATTAAAAAAAGTCAGTTCATTAATGAAAAGATAATTTTAATTTTTGCACTGATAATGGCATTGATAAGTATATATATTTTCTTTCAAGCAAAGAGTTTAATCATTATGTATGCTGTTATGTGGCTTGTTCTTGGAATAATTTTTTCTTTTTTGATACCAAGAGAAAAAATTTCTTCTCGTTTCGTATCAAGCTTCATTTTTTCAATAATACTGGTTAATTTTATTATTAGACAGGTTCAGCTGTTTGAACCAAATCTCAGCTGGCATTTTTATCATATAGTTGTAGCAGTCTGGCTGTACTTGATGACTTTATTAATAACAAAAAAGGAAGCTAAATATGAATAGCTTGATTATCCACGTTTAACGCAGCTTCTTTTATTGATTCTGTTAGAGTTGGATGTGCGTGACACGTTCTTGCAATATCTTCAGCTGATGCGCCAAATTCCATTGCAATTGTGAGTTCGCCAATAAGGTTGCCAGCGTCTGCTCCAATGATATGAACACCTAATACTTCATCTGTATTTTTATCAGATAAGATCTTCACAAACCCGTTTGTTTCATTCATCACTTTAGCTTTACCATTTGCTGAAAACGGAAATTTACCTATTTTGTATGTGATGTTGTTTTTCTTTAATTCTTCCTCTGTTTTTCCAACTGATGCAACTTCTGGGGCAGTATAAATAACCGATGGAATTGTATTATAGTTAACGTGTCCAGCCTGACCGTCAATAATCTCAGCTACAGCAGTACCTTCTTCTGAAGCTTTATGGGCAAGCATTGGTCCTACTTTACAATCACCGATTGCATAAATATTTTCAATAGAAGTATTAAAATGCTGATTAGTCTCAATAAAGCCTTTATCATTCGTTTTTACTCCTATCCTCTCTAAGTTCAGACCAAAAGTGTAAGATTTTCGACCAGTCGATATTAAAACTTTGTCACAATCCATATCAAGAGTTTGACCATTGTTTTCAACCGAAACAGAAAGCGAGCCATTGCTTTTATTTACTTTTCTTAGAGCAGTAGAAAGCTTAAAATCAAATCCTTGTTTAATAAGTATTTTTTGAAAAGCATCAGAAATTTCTTGGTCCATTCCAGGAAGTATTCGGTCAGCATATTCAATAACCGTTACCTTTGACCCTAGTCTTGACCAAACAGATCCCATTTCCAGGCCAATGTAACCTGCACCAATAACCATTAAGTGCTTTGGAACAGACGATAAACTTAAAGCTCCAGTGGATGATAAGATATCAATTTCATCAATGACCACTCCCTCAGGTGAAACAACTTCTGAACCTGTAGCAATAATTGTTTTAGATGATTTAATAACCTCAGAACTATCGCCAGTTAAAATCTCAATTTGCTCATTGTCAATAAACTTCGCAAATCCCAATTTTCTTGTAACTTTATTTTTTTTAAAAAGAAAGTCGATACCACTTGTAAGTGACTCTACGCTTTCATTTTTAGATTTCATTATTTTATTTAGATCAAACGATACGTTATCAAAATTAATGCCTAATTGTTTAAGTTCTGAAGCTTGATGAAATAAATGAGAAGAATGCAATAGAGATTTTGAGGGAATACATCCAATATTTAAGCAGGTACCGCCAAGCGTTTGCCCCTTTTCGATACAACAAACTTTATATCCAAGTTGTGATGCCCTAATTGCGCAAACATAACCAGCAGGCCCGCTGCCAATCACTGTGATATCAAATTGTTCCAAATTAAACTCCTAACAATAATCTACTTGGATCCTCTAGACCCTCTTTAACTCTCACTAAAAAAGTTACGGCTCCTTTACCGTCTACTATTCTATGATCGTATGAAAGGGCAAGATACATCATGGGTCTAATTGTTATTTCACCATCAATAGCTATGGGTCTTTCTTCTATTTTATGCATTCCCAATATTCCTGATTGAGGTGGATTTAATATTGGAGTTGACATTAGAGATCCATAAACACCACCATTGGATATTGTAAATGTACCACCCTGCATATCTTCAATACTTAATTGGCCAGAACGAGCTTTCTGTCCCAGTTGATAAATTTCTTTTTCTACTTCAACAAGAGATTTTTTATCGGCGTCTTTAACAACGGGTACGACAAGGCCTTGATCAGTTCCAACAGCAACACCAATATTGTAAAAGTTTTTATAAATGACGTCGCTGTTTTCAATTTCTGCATTTACTTCAGGAATATCTCTCAGCGCAGTTATACATGCTTTCACAAAAAAAGACATGAAGCCTAATTTCACGCCATACTTTTTTTCAAATTCTGATTTATGATCATTACGTGTCTTGATAAGCTCACTCATATCAACCTCATTAAATGTTGTGAGCATAGCCGCATTATTCTGAGCATCCTTTAGACGTTTCGCTATGGTTTGCCTTAAACGCGACATGGGCACTCGTTCTTCTCTTTTATCGGTTTGTCTAATTGTTTGAGGAGTATTTTCTTGTTTTTCTATGTTTTGATAATTTATGACATCAGATTTAGTAATTCTACCATCCTCTCTTGAAGAGGTTACAGTATTAATATTTATATTCTTTTCAGCAGCAATTTTTCTTACAGCAGGAGATAATTTTTGATTATTTAAATTATCAATTTGAATGGGCATCTCTTCTTTTGGTGGAGACTTTACTTCCTCAGGAATAATTTTTTCTGGGGTCGCAACTGATTTTTCAATTACTGGTTCTGATTGTTTAACTTTTTGGTCTATAGATGCATTTTCATCAATAGACCCTAAGATTGCACCAACTTCAACAGTTGAACCTTCTTCTGCATTGATTTTTTGTATACAACCATCTGATGGCGAAGGAACTTCAAGAGTTACTTTATCTGTTTCAAGCTCAAGCAGTGGTTCATCGACGGATACAGAGTCACCTTCATTTTTATACCATTTTGCTACCGTTGCCTCTACAACACTTTCTCCGAGAGAAGGAACTTTGATTTCAACAGACATATTTTATATTTAACACTTTAAGATTATTATTCAATCGGCAGTTTAAATTTAACTAATGTTACGCCATCCTTGTGTTTTTTAATTTCATTTATATCGCTCTCTACAGCCAGCTTTATAATATTGGCTTGGTTTTCTGCATGACGATTAGCTATACCAGTAGCAGGAGATGCGGATGCCTTTCTACCTATAAATAGTAGTTCTTTATATTTTCCTGTTATTCCCTGTAATACTGACTCAATACGATGTTTAACAAATCTGAATGCTCCCATATTTGATGGCTCTTCTTGAACCCAAATTATTTCAGCATTTGGAAACTGTAACACTTCTTCTTTTAAAACTTCATAAGGAAATGGATACAATTGATCAAATCTTAAAATGTGTACATTATCTTTTTTTAATTTTTCAAGATGGTCATCAAGCTCAAAATATATTTTTCCAGAACATAAAAGCAATCTATTTACTTTTGATTTTTGATCTGAAGTCAGTTCTTTTCTTAAAATTCGATGAAAGGTTGATCCATTTGTAAATTCTTCAATGCTAGATGTATTTTTTTTGTGCCTTAATGTAGATTTAGGTGTCATGATAACCAGTGGTTTTCTGAAATCTCTATGAAGCTGTCTTCTAAGAGCATGAAAATAATTTGCAGGTGAAGTACAATTAACAACTTGAATATTGTCCTCGGCACACATTTGTAAAAATCTCTCTAATCTTCCACTTGTGTGTTCAGGCCCCTGGCCTTCATGGCCGTGTGGCAAAAGCAATGTCAGACCTGACATTCTTAACCATTTTCTCTCACCAGTAGTGATAAATTGGTCAATTATTGTCTGAGCATTGTTTGCAAAGTCACCAAATTGACCCTCCCAAAGCACTAGAGTTCTTGGATCAACTTGTGAATAACCATATTCGAAACCCAAAACACCATACTCAGATAAAAAACTATCAATGATTTCAAAAAATCCTTGTTTTTCTCTAAAATGTCTCAATGGTACAAATCTTTTCTCGCTTACTTGATCATAAAGAACTGCATGTCTTTGACTAAAAGTGCCTCTGCCCGAGTCTTGACCTGAAAGCCTTACTCCATAACCTTCTGATAGCAATGAAGCAAATGCAAGAGACTCAGCAGTTGCCCAATCAATTCCATTACCTGTTTGTATACTTGATAATCTATCATCATAAATTTTTTTTATTCTTCTATGCGGGTTAAAGTTTTCTGGAATGGTATGTATTTCTTCCCCAATTTTTAAAAGCTCATTTTCAGTAATAGCTGTTTTACCTCTTCTTGCATCGATTGACGCTACCGTTATACCTTTCCATGAACCTTCAAGCCAGTCAGCTTTATTTGGCTTATACGACTTTGCAAATTTTAACTCTTCATTTAATTTACTGGCGTAAATTGATCTTTCATTTTCAACATCATCATTAGTTAAAACACCTTCTTCAATAAGTTTTTTTTCATAAATTTTAAGAGTAGACGGGTGAGATTTAATTTTTTGATACATTAGCGGCTGTGTAAATTCTGGTAAATCCATTTCATTATGGCCAGATCGACGATAACAAAACATATCTACTACAACGTCAGTTTTAAATTTATTTCTAAATTCAACTGCTAGTCTACATACATGAACGACTGCTTCAACATCATCTCCATTAACATGAAATATTGGCGCCTGTATGATTTTTGCTATTTCGGTACAGTATGGAGCTGAACGACCATAATGGGGCATTGTGGTGAAACCTATTTGATTGTTAATAACAAAATGAATTGTACCTCCTGTGCGAAAACCCCGTAATTGCGACATCGCAAAAGTTTCTGCAACAACACCTTGCCCAGCCATTGCAGCATCACCATGAATTAATAGTCCTATTACTCTGTCGTTTGTTTTATCTTGAAGCAATGTTTGCTCAGCTCTAACTTTTCCTATCACTACGGGATCCACTGCCTCCAAATGTGATGGATTTGGCGTCAAAGAAAGGTGAATTTTTTTATCATCAAACTCTCTATCACTTGAAATCCCTAAATGGTACTTCACGTCCCCGGATCCTAAAACTTCATTGGGATCCTCTCCTCCACCCTCAAATTTTGCCATAATTGATCGCAAGGGAACTTCCATAACAGATGAAAGAAGGGTTAATCTCCCACGATGTGCGGTTCCTATATATATGTCCTCGACTCCTGCTAAGCAACTTTGTTTAATTATTTGCTCAATGCCTGGAACAGTCGACTCACTGCCAACGAGCCCAAACCTTTTAGTGCCTATAAATTTTTTATCAAGGAATTGCTCGAACATTTCAGCTTCAAGCAAACGTTTGAATATTGCTTTCTTACCGTTTGTGGTAAACTGTGTTTTATTTCTAACTTCCTCTATTCTTTCTTGAACCCATTGCTTTTGATCAGCATCTTGAATATGAACAAATTCAACACCTATAGATCCGCAATAAGTTTCCTTAAGTATGTCAATTATATTTCTGAGTTTAGCAAAGTTTAGACCAAGACTTCCGTCAATAAAAATTTCTTTATCAAGGTCATTTTCTTTGAAACCATAATTTCTATAATCAAGTTCAGAATATGTTTTAATTTCTTTTAAATTTAGTGGATCCAGATTTGATGCAAGATGACCATTAACTCTATAAGCTCTGATAAGT
This sequence comes from uncultured Pelagibacteraceae bacterium, assembly GCA_902526005.1. GTDB lineage: Bacteria > Pseudomonadota > Alphaproteobacteria > Pelagibacterales > AG-422-B15 > CACNXQ01. The sequence goes on along the minus strand of CABZIW010000001.1, from coordinate 309,270 downwards.
CTTATTGCCCTTATTGAGTCAAAAACCTGTTCTTTAAATACTTCACTCGTAACAATGTTATCTTTATTTAATATTTGGGACTCTATTTTGATTTCACTCTCATTAATATTTTCTAAAGTATCTTCTTCACTATTGGTTTCTACATTTTGAGATGCCCAACTAGCACGAAGAATATTTTGTTGATTTAAGTTATCTGTAATGCCAGAAAAAAAAGTTCTCCAATCATTAGGAATGTCAGCGGGATTATTTTGAAATCTTTCGAACATTTGTTCTATATAAACTGCGTTTGCACCGTGCAGGAAAGATGTTTTATCAAAAATATCGTTTATGGATGACTTTGTCATTAAGCAAATTAATTTTAGTTTTGATTCTTTAATACCTCAAGTAAAGTTGATCCTAAAGCTGCTGGAGAATTTGAAATTTGAATCCCAGCACTCTTCATGGCTTCAATTTTATCTTCTGCTCCACCTTTCCCTCCAGATACAATTGCTCCAGCGTGTCCCATTCTTCTTCCTGGAGGGGCTGACGTTCCTGCAATAAATCCAACGGTTGGCTTTTTTACCTTTTCTTTTCTCAAAAATTCAGCTGCTTCTTCCTCAGCTGAACCACCAATTTCACCAATCATGATTATCGATTCAGTTTCCGGATCGGATAAGAAAAGTTCCAAACAATCAATAAAGTTTGTTCCATTCACTGGATCGCCCCCTATTCCAATACAGGTGGATTGTCCAAGACCTTCCACTGTTGTTTGATAAACTGCTTCATAAGTTAGTGTTCCAGACCTAGATACAATTCCTACGTTTCCCTTTTGATGAATATGCGCTGGCATTATACCAATCTTACACTCATCAGGAGTTATGACTCCCGGACAATTGGGGCCAATGAGGCGTGATTTGGAAGATCTTAATTTATCTTTGACCTCTAGCATATCCATAACAGGAATTCCCTCTGTTATACAAACTATTAGCTCCATCTCACTATCTATTGCTTCTAAAATTGCTTTTGCGGCAAATGGGGGAGGAACATAAATTACAGTGGCATTTGCTTCCGTTTTATCTTTAGCTTCTTTTACTGTATCAAATACTGGTAACCCTAAGTGCTCAGTTCCTCCTTTTTTTGGAGTAACTCCACCAACCATGTTAGTACCGTATTTAATTGCCTGTTCTGAATGAAAGGTACCTTGTGATCCCGTGAAACCTTGGCAAATAACTTTTGTATCTTTGTTAACTATTACTGACATTAGACTAGCTTAACTATTTTTTTTGCTGCATCATCTAAATCATTGGCAGAAATAATTTCGATACTTGAATTATCAAGAATTTTTTTACCTTCATCAACATTTGTGCCTTCAAGTCTAACTACAAGCGGTACAGAGATTTCTAATTCTTTTGCAGCAGCAACAATTCCTTCAGCAATGATGTCACATCTCATGATTCCACCAAAGATATTAACTAAGATGCCTTTTACACCTTTATCAGAAAGAATAATTTTAAATGCACTCGAAACCTTTTCTTTAGAAGCTCCACCACCAACATCAAGAAAGTTGGCGGGCTCACCACCATACATTTTAATAATATCTAAGCTAGCCATTGCCAAGCCTGCGCCATTGACCATACAGCCTATATTCCCATCCAATTTTATATATGCGAGATCATATTTTGATGCCTCTCTTTCATATTCATCCTCTTCATTCTCATCCCTTAATTCCTCAATTTCTGGATGGCGGTATAAAGCATTATCATCAAAATTAACTTTAGCATCGAGACACAATAGTTTGTCAGTCTCAGTTATAATCAAAGGATTAACTTCAACAAGACTAGCATCTTTTTCTAAAAAAAATTTATACATATTTTTTATAAGATCAGAAAGTTGGCCCTCAAGATCTTTTTTGAGTTCAAAAGCTTTACTAATTGTATTTATATCATTTTCAGTAACACCTATTGAAGGCTCTATTTGAACTGTTGTTATATTTTCTGGGGTATCTTTTGCAACTGCTTCAATGTCCATACCTCCCATCTTAGATACAATAAAGGCAACTTTGCTTGTCGCTCTGTCTAATAAACAAGAAAGGTATAACTCTTTTTTAATATCCGACCCATTTTCAATGTAGATACGTTTTACTTCTTTTCCTGCTGGGCCTGTTTGAGGCGTTATTAAATTCATACCAAACATTTTTTCAGCCTCATTTAAAGCTTCTTCTTTTGAAGAAACTACTTTAACACCTCCACCTTTACCTCTGCCACCTGCATGAATTTGCGCTTTAACAACCCAAATTGGACCCTTAACTTTTCCTACTGCTTCATTTATCTGACTTTTTTCATATGCGACGCTTCCTTTGGACACAGGTATATCATAACCGTCAAATAATTCCTTTGCTTGATGTTCGTGTATATTCATTTATTTAAGTGAAGGATCAATATTTTTTGCAGCCTCAAATAGCTCACTGACTGCTTCGATTGAAGTTTTAAAATATTTTTTTTCTTCTTCGTCTAAATCAAGTTCAACAACTTTTTCAATTCCAGCTGAGCCAATAACAACAGGAACTCCAACATATAAATCTGAAACACCGTATTCACCATTTAAATATGCTGCGCATGGTAACGTTTTTTTCTTATCATTTAGATATGAGTCGGCCATTTCAATTCCTGATGCTGCCGGCCCATAAAAAGCGGATCCGGTTTCCAATAACTTTACAACTTCGGCTCCACCTTTTCTCGTCCTATCAATAATCTCGTCAAGCCTAGCCTTTGAAATTTTTCCTTTATTCACTAAATCAGTAAGGTTTTCACCACTAACCATAGTTCTATTTGGAACTGGTACCATTGTATCACCATGGCCACCAAGAACAAATGAGTCTACTTCGCTAATTGGAACGTTCAATTCTTGTGATAAGAAATATTTAAAACGTGAAGTATCTAAAACTCCAGCCATACCAACAACTTTATTTTTTGGAAGTCCTGAATATTTTTGAAGAGCCATAACGATTACATCCAATGGATTTGTAATACAAATAACGAAGGCATTAGGAGAAGTTGATTTTATACCTTCAGCTACTTGCTTGATAATTTTTAAGTTTGTTCCCAAAAGGTCGTCTCTAGTCATTCCTGGTTTTCGAGGAACTCCAGCTGTTATAATTATAACATCAGAGTCACTTGTATCCTCATAATTATCAGTACCAGACAAGGAAACATTAAAACCATCTATGGCTGAGGACTGCGCTATATCAAGAGCTTTACCTTTTGCCAGTCCAGACATCAGATCAAAAAGAACTACATCTCCAAGCTCTTTCATGGCAGCTAAATGAGCAAGTGTACCTCCAATTTGTCCAGCTCCTATAAGTGATATTTTTTTACTTGTCATGATGAGTTTATAGCTCGGTAAACTAACTAGATAGCGATTAAAATCAAGATAAATTAAATATTTACTTCATTGTTGGAATGGTAAATTCAGCACCTTTTCTAATACCAGTTGGCCATCTCGAAGTAACAGTTTTGAGACGCGTAAAGAACCTTACTCCGTCCATACCATGCATTGCATGATCCCCAAATAAGGATCTTTTCCAACCACCAAAGCTATGAAAAGCCATGGGTACCGGTATGGGAACATTCACTCCAACCATTCCAATTTTGCATTGATTAGCAAAAGCTCTAGCTGTGTCACCATCACGAGTATAAATAGTGGTGCCGTTTCCGAATTCATGATCGTTAACCATTTTTAAAGCATCGTCAAAAGTAGGTTGACGTACAACAGATAATACAGGTCCAAATATTTCTTCCCTATATATCTTCATATCTTCCTTAACATGATCAAATAAACAGCCTCCGATGAAGTATCCATTTTCATAACCTTGAAGAGATATTGATCTTCCATCCACTATAAGATCAGCTCCTTCAGCAACTCCAGAGTCAACATAGCTTTTTACTTTTGATAAATGTACATCACTGATGAGTGGACCCATTTCAACTTCTGGATCTGTTCCGGGGCCAACTTTAAGTCCCTGAACGCGAGGGGCAAGCTTTTCAATTAATTTATCACCCACATCACCAACAGCTACAGCAACAGAGAGAGCCATGCATCGCTCTCCTGCAGATCCATACCCTGCGCCGATCAGGCCATCAACAACTTGGTCTAAATCTGCATCAGGCATTACAACCATATGATTTTTTGCACCGCCTAATGACTGGACGCGCTTATTGTGTTTAGAAGATGTATGATAAATGTACTCAGCAACTGGAGTCGAGCCAACAAAACTAACTGATGCAACTTCAGGATCGGTGATCAGAAGGTCTACTGCTTCTTTATCGCCGTTAACCACATTGAAAACACCATCTGGCAACCCTGCTTCTTTAAGTAAATCTCCCATCATGTATGGAACCGTTGGATCTTTTTCACTCGGTTTTAAAATAAATGAATTACCGCATGCAATAGACATAACAAACATCCACATTGGAACCATAGCAGGAAAATTGAAAGGTGAAATTCCCACACAAACCCCAAGAGGCTGTCGCATACTCCAGCTGTCGATATTTGATCCGACGTTTTCAGAATATTCTCCTTTAAGCAAATGAGGAATACCACAAGCAAACTCAACTACTTCCATGCCTCTTGTTATTGAGCCAACTGAGTCTGATAAAATTTTTCCATGTTCTGTTGTTAATTCCAGAGCTAATTTGTCCATATCTCTGAGAATTAAATCTTTGAATTTAAATAAAACTCGAGATCTAGTCAGTGATGGAGTAGCAGCCCATTCTTTACCTGCTTTGACTGCACAACTTATTGCCACGGATACATCTTCTTTGTTAGCAAAGTTAACTTCTCTTATTTTTTCTCCATTTGCAGGATTATATACGTCACCAAATCTATCTGACTTACTCACGTACTCTTTACCATTAATAAAATGATTAACAATATTCATCTAAATTACCTAGATTTCAAAACTTTCGCCTATAGCCTCACAGCTTTTGGCCCACAGCATGCTCTTGACTTCAGGATTATCATAAAAAGACTCAAGTGAAAAAGATTTTGCTTTACCTTTCATTCCTTTTAAACCAGGCCCTACCATTGAGCCTGAATTAATTTTAGGATCTGCAATACATCTTAGGAGACCCAAAGTTCCATCTTTTTCAGACTGCCCAAACTTCATTAAATATTTTGTAAAAAAACTGCCCATTCCGCCATCCTCTACTGTTGTAGATTGTAAATCACTTTCTGCAAGACCCGGATGAGCAACCATCGCTCTAATTTTTGAATTATTTTTTTGCAACTTTTCATGCAAACATGCAGTGAATGCAGCATTAGCAAGCTTTGTCTGGGCATAACGCTCCCATCGGCCACCACCAAACATCAAATTACCTCCATCTCCACCTAAGTTACCGCCTTTTTTTTCAAGAAACTTTTCTTTAAGTCTTTTTGTTTGAAAGCGTGCAATACTAGAATGATTAACTATTCTTGCTTCATCCCTTAATTGTGATGCTTTTTCTAGTAAGGGCATACATAATTTAGTTAGAAGAAAATGGGACAAGTGATTAGTTTGCATTTGTACATCAAAGCCGTCGATTGTGGCTTTATCTTTAAGAGCCATTACGCCCGCATTATTGCATAATACATCAAGGCCATCGCTACATATTTCATTAATTTTTGGAAATGCAGTTTTTACCGAGTCAAAACTTTGTAGATCACAATCCACTCTGTGAAAATTTCCGTTTGCACAATTTTGTCTAAGTAAATTTAAAGATGACTCGGCTCTAGTCGAAGGACGATTCAATAGTAGAACTTTAGCACCAAGCTTAGCTACTGACTCAGCAGCATAAAATCCAAGCCCAGAAGTTGTGCCTGTTATAGCAACTGTTTTATTCTCCATTGAAGGTAGTGAGTTGAATAAATCATCAAAATACTTAGTATCGAGATTAGGTTTAGTATAAGAATTTTTCATATAATGAAATATTCTAGATTAAATACAACTAATGGCAATGTTTGAAAATTATGAGAAAACTTGACCTTCATGGATTTACACTTGAGGATGCTTATCAAGAATTCACTGACTTTATTTACGAAGCTTACCAAAGAAGTATACCCAAAGTAGAGGTCATAACAGGTAAAAGTGGACAAATCAGAAAAGAATTTCCTCATTGGGCAGAAAGCAGTCACCAAATACAGTACATTGAACAGAGTTGGCATGAAGGCAGTTTTGTTGTTAAAATCCAGAGGAAATATTGAAATCAAGCTCTGTCATTTTGGCAAACTTATTAGAGTTTAATTAGAAAGTTTTACACTTATATGTATAACTCAATGGTGGGTACGTAATATTTTCATAAAATCCCCTAATCAACTGCCCGCCATTGAGATTTATAGTGGTTAATTATTTTATCGTAGTTACAATTATTATTACAGTTCTTCTGGTAAGTATACTTTTTGATTTTACAATAATTTAATTACTGCTGTGCTATCATTTGTTTGATACCAGCAATAGCCTTTGCGGGGTTGAGACCTTTTGGACAAGCTTGAGTGCAGTTCATTATTGTATGGCATCTATAAACTTTGAACGTATCATCTAATTCCTTTAATCTCTCTTTTCTTTCCTCATCACGGCTATCTTGTAACCAGCGATATGACTGAAGCAGGACAGCAGGGCCCAAATATTTGTCACTGTTCCACCAATAGCTTGGGCATGAAGTTGAACAACAAGCACACAGAATACATTCATACAAGCCATCTAATTTTTCTCGGTCATTTCTTGATTGTATATTTTCACTATCGTTTGCGTTTTGCTTCTTATTCATAAGCCATGGCTTGATTGACTTTAGTTGCTTGTAGAGTGTTTTTAAATTTGTAACCAAGTCTTTTATAACTGGCATGTGAGGTAGAGGATAAATTTTTATATCACCTTTCACATCACTGATTGCTTTAGTACAAGCAAGTGTATTTGTTCCATCGATATTCATTGCGCAAGAACCACATATACCCTCGCGACATGATCTTCTAAAGGTTAATGAAGTATCAATTTCACTTTTAATTTTCATAACTGCGTCTAATACCATTGGGCCACAATCGTCTAAATCAACTTCATATGTATCCATTCTTGGGTTTTTTTCGTCATCAGGAGACCAACGGTAGATTTTGAATTTTTTAGTATTCCCATTGCTTTTTTCAGACCTGTAGTAGTCTCCGTCTGTTAATTTAGAATTGTCGGGAAGATTAAACTGAACCATTAATAAACTCTGGCCTTTGGCGCTATATATTTAACTTCATTTGATAATGTGTATTCGTGAACTGATCTATAATCCAGTTCACAACTCTTATCGTTCAGCCATGACATTGTATGCTTCATCCAATTTTTATCATCTCTTTCCTTATAGTCTTCTCGAGCATGAGCCCCTCTACTTTCTTTTCTATTTAGCGCGGAGTTCATTGTAACTACAGCTTGTGCAATTAGGTTTTTATATTCAAGTGTCTCTAACAAATCAGTATTCCATATAAGTGATTTGTCTTTAATTTTAATATTTTCTGAGTTTAACCAAGTTTCTTCGATGAGTTTTTTTCCTTCAGTCATAATTTCATCATCTCTAAAAACAGCACAGTGTTTCTGCATAACTCTCTGCATTTGAGACCTTAATTCTGAAGTTGAAATATCCCCATCAGAAGTTCGTGTACTATCAAACCTTGCAATGACTTCATCGATGACGTGACTGGGAATTTCCTTATTTGGTTCATCTTTATTTACTGTATCATTTATTCTATCTGCAGCTGCTTTACCAAAAACCACTAAATCAATAAGAGAATTTGATCCGAGTCTGTTTGCGCCATGAACACTCACACAAGCAGCTTCACCAACCGCCATCAAACCCTGTACGATCGTTTCATTTCCTTTTTCGAGGTTCATTACTTCTCCATGAAAGTTTGTTGGAATTCCACCCATATTATAATGAACTGTCGGTATAATAGGAATTGGCTCTTTAGTTACATCTACCCCTGCGAAAACTTTTGCGGATTCTGAAATACCAGGCAATCTTTCTTCCAATATATCTGAGTCTATATGATCAAGATGCAGATAAGCATGGTCCTTATCTTTACCAACACCTCTACCCTCTAAAATTTCTTTTGTTATAGAACGAGAAACAACATCTCTTGAAGCTAAGTCTTTTGCTGATGGTGCGTATCTCTCCATGAAACGTTCGCCCTCACTGTTTACTAAATAGCCGCCTTCTCCTCTTGCGCCCTCTGTTATAAGACAACCAACTCCATAAATACCTGTTGGATGAAATTGAACAAATTCCATATCTTGCAAAGGTAGGCCGGCTCTTAAAACCATAGCGTTACCATCGCCTGTACAGGTGTGAGCTGAAGTTGCAGAAAAATAAACACGGCCATATCCACCTGACGCTAGTATTGTTTGTTTAGAATTAAATACATGTAATTTACCGTCCTCTAAACACCATGCAACAACACCCCTGCATTCACCGTCAACCATTAATAAGTCCAAAACAAAATATTCAATATAATAGTCAACGTCGTGTTTTAATGATTGCCCATATAAAGTGTGAATTATTGCGTGGCCAGTTCGATCAGCAGCAGCACATGTTCTTTGTGCAGTACCTTCACCATAATTTTTGGTCATCCCTCCAAAGGCTCTTTGATAAATTTTTCCGTCCTCTGTTCGACTAAATGGAACTCCATAGTTCTCTAATTCTAAAACAGCTTTTGGTGCATTTTTGCACAAATACTCAATTGCATCCTGATCCCCAAGCCAATCAGAGCCTTTCACAGTATCATACATGTGCCATCTCCAATCATCATCACCCATATTTCCAAGCGCAGCAGAGATGCCTCCCTGTGCTGCAACCGTATGACTTCTGGTTGGGAATACTTTTGAAATACAAGCAGTCTTGTAACCATTCTCAACAGCGCCTACTGTCGCTCTCAAACCTGATCCACCAGCGCCAACAACAACTACATCGTAATCGTGATATTCAATTTCGTAATTCATTAAGTTAACCTATAAAAATTAGTAGTAGTGACAAACAAATAAAAATTAGTATTAGTAAAAAAAATATTGAAATTATTATATTTAATATCCTTTTAACCACATCAGAGTGAACGTAATCATCAAGGATTTCGTGCACCCCTGTATTCATATGAATTAATCCTAAGACCGTGAAAATCAATATAAACCCTACACCCCATAAGTTGCTTAATTCATTCAAAATTAATTGATATGGCAGAGTGGAAAGGTGTATTATCTTTATAAATAAATAAGCAACAAGTGGTAGCAGTAAAATCGTGCTCCATCGATGAAGTTTCCAAGTATTTTTGGCCGACATAGTTAATATCCAATCATAATTGAAAGCCAAAATAGAACAGTGAGCAAAACAGTAAACAAAATTGTAATCCAACCTGTCAATTTGGCAGTATTTAATTCAAGCCCAATACCAACGTCCCAGAATAAGTGCCTCAAGCAGTTTAAAAAATAAAACAAATATGAAAACGTAAGACCTATTAATATTGTTCTTATAAAAATATTTTCTGATAAGGAAATTATAAATTGAAAAGTTTCTTCGCCAGCGCTAATTGAATATAAAAATATTACTAATATGATTACACCTAATGATGAAACTATACCCGTTATTCTATGAAGAATTGATAGTATTGATGTAATTTGCCATCTATAAACTTGCAAATGTGGTGATAAGGGACTGGTCATTAGTAATATTTATATATACCAAATTGCCGGTGATTAAACGACAGTAAATTATTTTTTTCTTGGAATTAAAGCCCAATAATCAAGACTTAACAAAACGGATGGATCAAAGCGCTTGTTACTATCTTGATGTTGAAACTGATAAGCCTGTGCATCACCAATTCCATTGGTTCTGATTCGAATAGCACCTAATGATTCTGATACTTCGACTTTATCTAAAATTAAACTCCAGGCAAAAACAGTTGTTCCAGCAAAACACGGTGATGCGTGAGTTCCACCGTTGATCGCAATAATTTTAAAAGCATTTGAAAGTCCATTAAAAGATAAAGCTCTTGTTAAACTTATAACGTGACCACCATAAACAATTCTTTTTCCAAACCTGCCACCTTTTTCAACAAAATGGTTAAAGTGAACTTTTGCATTGTTCTGGTATAATTTCGTTGCCATCATATGTTCAGCCTCTTCAACTGTCATACCATCAATATGATTTATTTTTTCGTCAATAGAATAATCCTCATAACAAAGATCAGAGCCTGAGGCTTTATAATCATATCCTGCACAATCAAAATCATATTTTTTTGCAATTTCTACAACCTCCTCACTTGTCAGCTCTTTATTTAATTCTGGTATAGACGGTTCTGCTTTATTTAGATTTCTATTTTTTTTTCTAACCATAACCCATCTTTTATAATCAATAACTGGTTCGTCATGCTGATTAGTGCCTACAGAGTGAACATAGACTACTCCATTTTCTCCACTTGAATTCTCTTTAATGCCAATCACTTCTGAAGTTGAACTAATTGTATCTCCTGGATAAGCTGGCTTTAAAAACTTACACTCTGCGTAACCTAAATTGGCAATTGCATTTAAAGAGATATCTGGGACAGTTTTACCAAAAGCTAAGTTAAATAAAAGAAAATCGTCAATTGGTGATTTTTCTAATGAGAGTTTTTTTGCAAACTCATCTGAGCAGTGCAGGGCATACCTTGAACCGTATAAAGCTGTATAAAGTGCACAATCTCCATATGTTATTGTTCGTGGAGTTGCGTGTATTATTTTTTGTCCTAACTTAAAATTTTCAAAAAAATTACCAATTTTATATTTACTTGAAGAAGTTTGTATAACTTCTGATTGATCTAGTTCTGTAACTTTTGAAACAAGCAATTCTGCTTCTATAATTCGTTTTGCATGATTTACGTGTAATTCCTCTATCTGACTGCCTTCAAACGTAATTACTCCAACATTCGGGTCCTTTTTTCTTGCATCCTCAAAGGCTGCAACAATTCGTTTTGCTTTGTCTAGTTGTTCAGCCGTAGGGGTGAATATTTTATTGCATATTTGTATTTGTCCGGGGTGTATTAAGGTTTTACCATCAAATCCAAGACCATGACTATAGATGCACTCTTCTTCAAAGCCATTAGAGTCTCTGATGTCATTAAAAACTCCATCAAGTAGTGATAATTTGTAGGCTTTTGTCGCCATCATACATTTCTCAAAACTTGTGACTAATGCAGTTCTTTTCAGTTCTTCCTCTATACCCAACTCTGCAGACAAGTCATTAGTTCCCATTACAAAACATTTTAAATATTTTGATGATTTTGCAATATCATACGCGTTTACAATGGATAAAGCTGTTTCCATCATAACCCAAATTTTAGTTTCTTTATTTTTAAGATATTTTTCAAAAGCTTTAACATCTTTAGCTTCATTTACTTTAGGTATTAATATTGCATCGGGATTACATTTGTCCAAGACCTTAATATCTATTTTACCATCATCAGTATCCAAAGCATTTACTCTTATCACCTGTTCCTTATTTTTGTTTACACCAGAATTTATAATTTCGATAATTGCTGTGCGTGCATCATTTCTGGCATTTGCAGCTACCGAGTCTTCTAAGTCGTAAATAATTGCATCTACATCAAGCGTACTACTTTTTTTTAATGCTTTTGGATTAGATCCAGGAACATAAAGTACGCTTCTTCTTGGTTTTCTTACATCTTGTCTCATTTAGATAAATGTTCCTCAATTAGCATTTCAGCGATTTGGATTGTATTTAAAGCAGCACCTTTCCTTAAATTATCAGAAACTACCCAAATAGATAATCCATTTTTTGTAGACGTATCCTCTCGAATTCGCGATACATACGTATCATCATTTCCAGCACACTCTTTTGGAGTTACATAACCTCCATCAGCTCTTTCATCAAGTAGTGTGCACCCAGGAGCATTTTTAATAGCTTCACGTGCTTCTTCTACTGAAATTTTGTTTTCAAACTCAATATTTACAGCTTCAGAGTGACCAATAAATACAGGAACGCGAACACATGTAGCGCTAAAGCTGATCTCATTACTTAAAATTTTATGAGTTTCTTGTCTCATTTTTAATTCTTCTTTTGTGTATCCATCATCCATGAATTTATCAATATGGGGTATGACATTAAAGGCAATTGGTTTGGTAAATTTAACATTATCTTTAATATCATCAGAGAACATATTTTTTGTTTGCTCAAACAACTCGTCCATACCAGCCTTACCTGCACCCGAAACAGATTGATAAGTTGATACAATAACTTTTTTTATTTTTGAAATTTTGTGCAATGGTTTTAAGGCAACCACTAATTGAATTGTTGAGCAGTTTGGATTAGCAATTATATTTCTTTTTTTATAATTATTTAGATCACTTGGGTTAACCTCAGGTACGACCAGAGGAATATCTTCTTCCATTCTAAAATGACTAGAGTTATCTATAACAATACAGTTTTTTTCTGCAAACTTTGGTGCCCATTCCTTTGAGGTACTAGCTCCAGCAGAGAAAAGTGCCAATTCAACTTTTGAAGGATCAAACTTTTCAATAGATTCTACAATTAGTTTATCCTCCCCAAATTCAATTTCCATCCCTTCACTTCTACTAGAAGCTACAGGAAATATTTTCGACGCATCATATTTTTTTTCAGAGAGAATATTTAACATTTCTCTTCCAACATTTCCTGTGGCACCCACTATAGCAATATTAAAATTCATAATTTAAAAGTTTTCTTTTAATTGATTTAATATTTGATCACCCATTTCAACTGTTGATAGGTTTTTGTTATCATCGCCAATTAAATCCGCAGTTTTAAAGCCACTGGCAAGTACATTATTTACAGCCTTATTTATAAGATCTGATTCCTTGTCCATATTGAATGAGTACTTTAAACACATCGCAAAACTAAGAATAGATGCAATTGGGTTTGCTATTCCTTTACCAGCTATGTCTGGCGCAGACCCATGAACTGGCTCGTATAAAGACTTTCTAAAATTATTACTATCGACTGCACCCAAAGAAGCAGAGGGCAACATTCCAAGCGAACCTGTGAGCATGGCCGCCTCATCTGAAAGAATGTCTCCAAATAAATTATCAGTAACAATAACATCAAATTGTTTTGGGTTTCTAACTAATTGCATCGCACAATTATCTGCATACATATGAGATAATTCGACATTTGAATATTCATTTTTATGCACATGAGAGACTTCTTCTCTCCACAATATTCCAGACTCCATTACATTTGATTTTTCACAAGAAGTAACCCTGTTACCTCTTTTGCTTGCAAGTTCAAATGCTATACGTGCAACTCTTCTAACTTCTTCAGTGCTATAAGATTGAGTGTTAATTCCAATACGATTTCCGTTACCTTTATCTTCAATACCTCTTGGTTCACCAAAATAAATACCACCAGTAAGCTCTCTAACAATTAATATATCGAGACCTGATACTAAGTCTGGTTTAAGAGAAGAGGCGTCAACCATTGACTCAAAACATAGAGCAGGCCTTAAGTTTGCAAACAAGTCTAATTCTTTTCTAATTCTCAAAAGGCCTTGTTCAGGTTTAAGAGAAAAATCTAAATTATCCCATTTTTCTCCACCCACAGCACCAAGTAAAACTGCGTGAGAGTTTTTAGCTTTTTCAAGAGTCTCATCAGATAGAGGAGTGCCATAGCGATCATAGGCAGATCCGCCAATATCGTCCTCTTCTATCTCAAATTTAACTTTACTAAGTTCACCAATACTCTTAGCAACCTTTATGACCTCCTTCATTACTTCAGGCCCTATACCGTCGCCAGGTAAGACTAATAATTTATAAGAATTGCTCATTTTATTTGCTGGCTATACAACCAGGGTGTTCTTGACTTTTGCTTATTTTCAAAATCAGAAATATGATTAACTTTAGCTAGTGTCAATCCAATATCGTCTAAACCCTCTAATAGGCTAGTTTTTTTGGCTTTATCAAGTTCAAAACTTACCTCATGATTTATATTTTTATCAAAATAAGAAATCTTCTGATTTTCTAAATCAATTGTAAAACTAAGACTGTTTTCCGCTGCCTTTTGTAATTTTGTTACTTCAGACTCATCTAATTTAATTGGAAGAATACCATTCTTGAAACAATTATTATAAAAGATATCCGCAAAGCTCGAAGCGATGATGCATTTAATACCATAATCTAAGATTGACCAGGGTGCATGTTCACGAGATGACCCGCAGCCAAAATTTTTACCGGTAATCAAAATTTGAGAGTCTTTATATTTATCTTGATTAAGGACAAACGAATCTATAGGTGCATCTTTTTCATCATATCTTAATTCATAAAATAAATTTTTACCTAAACCTGTTCGCTTAATTGTTTTGAGAAATTGTTTTGGAATAATCATATCAGTATCAACATTCACCATTGGTAAAGGAATTGCATTACTTTCTATTTTTTTAAATTTTTCCATTATATCTCTCTACTGTCTGATAGTTTTCCATTGATAGCCGCAGCAGCAGCCATAGCTGGACTCATTAAATGAGTACGACCCCCTCTTCCTTGCCTGCCTTCAAAGTTCCTATTTGAAGTAGAAGCACATCTTTCTTGAGGTTTAAGTTTATCGGCATTCATTGCAAGACACATTGAACATCCAGGCTCTCTCCATTCAAAGCCTGACTCAATAAATATTTTGTCCAAACCCTCGTCTTCTGCCTGCTGTTTAACTAAACCAGACCCAGGAACGATAATTGCATTTACATGGTCCGCAACTTTTCTATCTTTTGCAATTTTTGATGCAGCTCTCAGGTCTTCAATCCGTCCATTAGTACATGAACCAATGAATACCTTATCTACTTTAACCTCTTTAAGCGGTGTGTTCGGAACAAGACCCATGTATTCCAAAGCTCTAATCATTGATTTTTTCTTTGTCTCATCACTTTCATCCTCAGGGTTTGGAACCAATCCATCAATCGAAACTACATCCTCAGGACTTGTGCCCCAAGTGACTTGTGGAATGATGTCGCTTGCATCAATATTTACTGTTTTGTCATAAGCAGCACCTTCATCAGAAGCTAGCGATAACCAATAATCTGATGCTGATCGATATTCATTTTCTGCTGGAGAAAATGGTCTACCCTTTAAGTATTCAATTGTTTTTTCATCAGGACTGATTAAACCAGCTCTTGCTCCTGCTTCAATTGACATATTACAGACAGTCATTCTTCCCTCCATTGTTAGGGATTTGATCGCATCACCTGTGTATTCAATAACATATCCAGTGCCTCCAGCAGTTCCAATTGTTTGAATAATCTTTAAAACAATATCTTTTGCTGTGACACCCAGTGGCAGTTCGCCTTGTATATTAATTTGCATATTCTTAGCTTTAGTTTGTACCAATGTTTGAGTTGCAAGAACATGTTCTACTTCAGAAGTTCCAATTCCCCATGCAAGAGCACCGAAAGCACCGTGTGTTGAAGTATGGCTATCACCACAAACGATAGTCATTCCTGGTTGTGTGAAACCTTGTTCCGGTCCGATAATATGGACTATGCCCTGCCTTTTATCAGACATAGAAAGAAAAGTAATTCCGTGCTCCTTACAATTCTCTTCAAGAGTATCTACCTGTAACTTAGACTCTGGATCTGATATTCCCTCATCTCTATTTGTTGTAGGGATATTGTGATCAGCAGTGGCTAATGTAAAATTAGGTTTTCTAACTGATCTGTTTGCAATTTTCAGCCCTTCAAATGCTTGGGGACTTGTAACTTCATGAACAAGATGTCTGTCAATATAAATGATTGATGTTCCATCTTCATTTTCTGACACTAAATGATCATTCCATATTTTATCGTATAATGTCTTTGGAGTACTCATAAATAACTTTGATTAACAAAAAAAAAGAGGAAGAAGTAATTATTCTTTTGTTGTTTCTGATTCTTCTGAACTTTCAGCATTATCTTCAGGAACTTGTTCTTGGGCAGAATCATCAACTTCAGATTCTGTTTTTTCCTCAGCTTGAGAAGCATCAGCTGCAACTTCAACATTCTCATCTTGAGCAGGCTCATCAGAAGCAACAATTTCTTCTTCAACAACTTCTTCACTCTCATCAATATATAAACTAGCAAGATCTGGTTGCTTCTTTCGAATTCTCTCAACGATCCTTGCTTTCTTACCGGTTAAATCTCTAAGATAGTAAAGCTTAGCTCTTCTGACCTGTCCACTTCTTACAATCGAGATGGAGTCAATAGACGGACTAAAGATTGGAAACACTCTTTCTACGCCCTCACCAAAAGAAATTTTTCTTACTGTAAATGAAGAACTTAGACCTCTATTTTTCTTTCTGATACAAACGCCCTCGAATGCCTGTATTCTCTCACGAGTACCCTCACGTACCTTTACATTCACTCTTACTGTATCTCCCGGATGGAATTGTGGTATTTTCTTACCTTTGACTAGTGACTTTATCTGGTCTTTTTCAAATTGTTCTATGATGTTCATGGTAGCCTCGCACCGTGTTTTAATACTTTATTTCTTCCTTGTCTTGCTTTTTTTGTAGTTTTTCCATAAATCTGGCCTAACTTTCTGTGTTAGTTTTTCAGATTGTTTTAAGCGCCACTCACTAATATTTCTGTGATTTCCAGAGAGCAATATGTCTGGAATTGTCAAATTTTTCCATTTTTTAGGCCTTGTATACTGAGGGTATTCAAGAAGGTCTTTTGAGAAGGTCTCTGAACTAGCAGACTTCATGTCACCAAGTGTTCCTGGCAACAGTCTCACTATTGATTCTACTAAAACCTGGGAAGCTATTTCACCGCCCGCCAGTATATAGTCTCCAATACTTATTTCCTCAACAGGATAGAAATCGAGTATGCGTTGATCAATGCCTTCATATCTACCACAGAGAATGTTAATTCCTTTCATCTTTGAAAAATTAATAACTTTACTTTGAGTTAAAGGAGTGCCGCGAGGACTTAAATATATCATTGGATAACTATCTTTAGATTTTATATTCTTGTAACAAGCATCAATAGACTTCCCGATTACATCTGCTTTTAAAATCATACCAGGACCGCCACCAGCTGTGGTATCATCTACTTTTTTGTAATTACCTTTTGAATACTTTCTCGGATCAATTGTTTTTAATGACCATATTTTTTTCTTTAATGCCTTACCCACGACTCCTGTATTTAAAAGTCCAGGAAAACTATTTGGGAAAAGTGTGATAATTTTTACTCGATACATTACTAGCCTATATAGTCATTAATATTTTTTGTAATAATAATTTTTTTTATAAGATCAATTTTTTTTATTGTATTTTCACTTATTGGGATAAAGTAGTCTTTAGCATTTTTTTTTCTTATTTCTAGTAAATCCGATGAACCGTAATTCTGAACAGATATTACTTTTCCAATATTTTTTCCATCATAAGTTTTAACAATTAAATTAATTAATTGATGGTAATAGTATTGGTTTAATTTTTTTATAGCTGGTAAATACGATTGATCGATTTCTATTTTAAGCCCTACAATTTTTTCAGCCAACTCCCTTGTTTTAATTTGTTCACAACAAGCAATATAACCAGTTTTTAACTCTTTCAATTTTTTAAGAGTGATATTTGAATATTTTTTCCCAAGTCTACAGGGGCCATATCTAAATACATCGTCTGGCGTTTCTGTATATGATGTAATCTTGAAATGACCCTTTAAACCGTGAACTGCTCTTACTTCTCCAATAACTATCAATTGGGACATAATTAATGAGCTTAGTCTTTTTTCTCCTCTTCTGCTGGAGCTTCCTCTGCTGGAGTCTCTTCTGCTGGAGCTTCATCAGTTTTTGTTTCTGATGCTGGAGCTTCCTCTGCTGGAGTCTCTTCTGCTGGAGCTTCCTCTGCTGGAGCTTCAGGAGTAGGCTGATTCTTTGCTTCCTCAGCTGCGGCTAATCTTTCTTGTGCTTTCTTTTTTGGCTGAGCTTTTTTAGGATTGTTGCCTTGTGCTGGCATTGGTATTACTCCGGCTTCTCCCAAAAATCTTGCAACCTTATCTGTTGGTTTTGCTCCTTTAGAAATCCACTCTTTTATTGACTCTAAGTTTAGTTGGATTCTATCCTTATTATCTTTTTGTAAAAGAGGATTGTACAATCCTACCTTTTCAATAAATCTACCATCTCGCGGACTTCTTGAATCTGCAACTACAACTCTGTATACAGGCCTTTTTTTTGAACCTGCTCTCGATAGTCTTATTTTTAACGCCATTTTATTCTCCTTTTATTTGTTAATAATTAAAATTTATTTTTAAAAAAATCACTCGGCATGCCACTTCCAAGTTGGCCCGCTAACATATTTGGATCAATTGATCCTCCCCCTTTTCTAGATAACTTCTTCATCATGTCTGACATCTTTCTATGTTGTTTTAGAATTTTATTTATTTCGGATACTGAAGTCCCTGACCCAGCCGCTATTCTTTTTTTTCTTGATCCATTAATTATCTTTGGCTTGCTTCGCTCGTATTTTGTCATTGAGAGAATAATTGCTTCTTGTTGAGCGATTGAATTGTCAGGATTAGTATTTTGTGGGATCTTGTCGCTCAGATTACTTAGTCCAGGAATGAATTTCATCATACCTGAAATGCCACCCATTTTTTTCATCTGTCTGATTTGACTAAGCAAATCGTCGAGATCAAATTCTCCTTTTTGTAATTTTTTGGCCATTTCTTGAGCATCTTCTTGATCAACAGTTTCAGCAGCTTTTTCAACTAAGGTTACAATATCTCCCATTCCAAGAATACGATTGGCAATTCGCTCTGGGTGAAATTTTTCAAGGTCATCGATTTGCTCCCCAACTCCCATAAATTTAATTGGACAATCAGTAATGTACTTCATACTTAATGCGGCCCCACCTCGAGCATCGCCATCAATCCTAGTAAGAATAGAGCCAGTAATATTGATTGCTTTTGCAAAATCGCTTGCAACATTCACTGCCTCTTGGCCAGTTAGGCTGTCTAAAACAAGTATCGTTTCTAGAGGGTTAATTTCTTTTTCCAGCAAACTCAATTCGCTCATTAGCCCTTCTTCAACATTCATTCTCCCCGCTGTATCATATAAAACACAATCAATTTCCTGTAATTCAGCAAATTGTTTTGCTCTTGATACAATATCAATAGGCATTTGATTTTCGAGTTTGGGTAAAATTGTTACATCAATTAACTCAGAAAGTTTTTTTAGCTGATCAAAAGCAGCTGGTCTTGTGGTATCTAATGAAACAAATAAAATCTTCTTATCGTAATTACTTTTGAGATAATTACCGATTTTACCAACAGTCGTTGTCTTGCCAGAACCTTGAAGTCCTGCAAATAAATAAGATGAAATTTGATTATCGTTTATTTGGAATTCGGGTGAAGCTGACCCTAAAATTTGAATTAATTGATCACTCACAATTTTTGTTATCATTTGTGCAGGCGTTATTGATCGAATAATTTCCTTTCCGATTGCCTTTTTTTTGACATCCTCTATGAATTTTTTTGCAATTGGCAATGCAACATCAGCTTCAAGAAGAGCTCTTCGAATATCTCTCATTGCACTTTCGAGAGAAACCTCATCAATAGAACCTGTCTTTTTTAAACTCTTAAATATTTCCTCAAACCGATTACTAAGGTTTTCAAACAAAATAAACTCTCCTTCAGCAGGTAATGCACCAATGGGCGAAACTCGCTGACTGGTGTCGATACCTTTATTTATGGCACCGCAGAAATAATATTTCTGACGGAAAACGTGAGTTTTTTATTACTTCAGTTAGTTAATGTCAAGATTCATTTAATTTCTTATTTACTGGAAAAATCAAAATTGGCTCAATATAAAGTGTTTATGCACGAGTTTAAGTTCGTAAAGATGAATGGCCTAGGAAATGATTTTATTATTATTGACCAAAGGGTATCTGAATTTGATTTATCAGAAGAACAAATAAAATTAATTTGTAACAGAACAGACGGGGTTGGCTGCGATCAACTAATCATGATTAGGGAGTCACAAGATAACAGCGATCCAATGATTAAATTTTTTAATTCAGATGGATCTGAAATAGATGCTTGTGGGAATGGTTCGCGTTGTGTTGCAAACTATTTAATGAAAGAAACAAAGAGTGAGAAAATAAACTTAACTACACGTGAAAGAACAATTGCATGTGAAAAGATTGATGATGTCACAGTTAGTGTAAATATGGGCATGCCAAAATTCGAATGGTATGAAATCCCTTTGACTAAAGATATCGATCCAGTGGATATAAATTTTTCAATCAGAGGTCTTGCTCTAAAAAAACCATTTTTAGTTAACATTGGTAATCCACATATTATTTTTTTTGATGAAGAAATCGAAAAATATGATGTTGAAAGTTTTGGATCTTTAATTGAAAATGATAATTTATTTCCTGAAAAAATAAATGTAAGTTTTGCAAAGTTAAAAAGTGATAATCACATTGTACTAAACGTTTGGGAAAGGGGTGCAGGAAAAACAAATGCGTGCGGTACGGCAGCTTGTGCAACAGCTGTAGCAGGAGTTGAAATGGGATTGATAAAAAATAAAGTGACAGTAACATTGCCAGGGGGTGATTTAGAAATATATTACAAAAGTAATGACAATATTATTATGACAGGTCCAACTGAGACAAATTTTACTGATAAATACAAGCTGTGAAAAATAAAAATTCTAAAAAAAATACTAAAATATACTTCAATAACTCATGCAGTATCTGTAGGTTTGAGATAAACCACTATAAGAAACTTAATAATGTTATTGATTGGGTCGATGTTACTCAAAATAAAGTTGCTGAAAAGGAAACCTCAAAAGAGCCAAGTCAATTGATAAGACGTCTTCATGCTAAACATGATGGAAAGATATTAGAAGGGCTCGATGCTTTTTTACTGATATGGTCTCAACTTCCAAGGTATAAATGGCTTTATAATTTTATTAAATTGCCTCTTATCTATCATATGAGTCATATATTGTATGAAGTTCTTGCATTTGCTCTATATTTAAAAAATCGAAATTAAATAAGTAATGAAAGATCCAGAAATTAAAACTTACGGATGTAGACTGAATTTTTATGAGTCTGAAGTTATAAGAAAATACGCAAAAGATAACAATCTTCAGAACCATATTTTTATTAATAGTTGCGCTGTTACAAATAAAACTATCGCTGATCTGAAAAATGAAATTAGAAAAGCAAAAAAAGAAAATCAACAAAGTCAAATCGTTCTTACTGGTTGTGCTGCACAGATACATAAAAAAGATTTTGAAACAATGAGCGAAGTTGACTCCATCATTGGAAATAAAGAAAAATTAGAATCCTCAACCTATAAAACTATAAGAAAAAGTAATAAGCCCGTAAATTTAGTAGGAGATATATTCGAAAATGAACAGGCAATTTCGCCGATTATAAGTAAAGTTAAAAACAGAATAAGAGGATTCGTACAAATACAAAATGGATGTGATCATAGGTGCACATTTTGTATTATTCCATATGGACGAGGAAATTCAAGAAGTGTAGATCCAAAAAATATTATAAAACAAATAAGGTTACTTCTAGAGAAGAACTACAAGGAGATAGTGCTAACTGGCGTTGATCTAACAAGCTACGGTAGTGATTTTGAGAAAAAAATTTCATTGTCAAAGTTAGTAAAAACTATTCTCAATAAGTTGCCACAACTTAACAGACTTAGACTGTCATCACTTGACATCGCAGAAATAGATGATGAATTAATAAATCTTTACGGTAGTGAGAAACGTTTACTTCCTCATATTCATTTATCTCTGCAGGCTGGCGATAATATGATTTTAAAAAGAATGAAAAGAAGGCATTCAAGAGAAGATGCAATTAATGCAATAGAGCGCATCAGAGCTGTTAGACCTGATATTGTATTTGGTGCAGATTTAATTGCTGGATTTCCAACAGAGACAGAGGAAATGTTTCTAAATTCAGTGCGTCTTATAGATGAATGCAATATTACTTTTTTGCACGTATTTCCATTTTCACCAAGAGATGGAACGCCCGCCGCTAGAATGCCTCAATTAGATCGAGAAATTATTAAAAAAAGAGCAAAAATACTCAGAAATATTGGCGAGCGAAAGATTACCGAGCACTACGATAAGCTTAAAAATAAAGAGATTAACCTTATTGTTGAGAGTCAAAATCAAGGTAGATCAGATACGTTTGCAAAGGTTTGTCTCGATGACAATTTTGAAGTGGGTAAAATAATAAAAATGCTTGTCACTGGAAAGCGTCAAGAAGGCTTAATTGGAAATATAATTGTTTAAGAGTTTAAAATCTGGCCTAGCAAAAGTATTTGCAAATCGAAAGATTGATCAAAATACAATACAGGATTTTGAGGATCTTCTTATAACTTCTGACGTTGATGTTGAAACATCAGAACTCATTACATCAAAATTAGCAAATGAAAAATTTTCTAATGCTCCTTCTCTGGAAGAAATTCAATCATCTCTTAGTAAAATTATAAATGAAATTGTATCAACAAATATAAAGAAAATTGACTATAGAAATAATACAAAACCCTACGTTATATTAATGGTAGGAGTAAATGGTTCAGGTAAAACTACAACAATTGCAAAATTGGCAAATCAATTTCAACAAGAAAAAAAAAATGTTCTGTTGGTTGCTGCTGATACCTTTAGAGCAGCGGCTGCGGAGCAATTGAATGAATGGGCTGATAAAATAGGAACGGACTTTATAAGAGATGACGATAAATCTGACCCTGCAAGTGTGGTGTTTAAGTCAATTGAATATGCAAATAAAAATAATATTGACGTAGTTATAATCGATACAGCTGGAAGACTTCAGAACAAAACTGATTTAATGGATCAATTAGGTAAAATTGACCGAGTGCTTAAAAAACACGATGAAACACTCCCTCATGACTCAATGATATCGATTGATGCCACAACAGGGCAAAATGCCTTAAAACAAGTGGAAGAATTTAATAAATTTACCAAAATAACTGGGATTATTATGACAAAATTTGATTCCAATGCAGCAGGGGGGACGCTTGTATCAATTTCCAATAAAACAAAAATACCAATTTTAGCAATTGGTAGTGGTGAGCAAATCAGTGATCTTATTGATTTTGATCCTGAGCAATTTTCGAATAATTTTATTAAAAATTAAAAAGGTCTTATAATTGAGATCGTTGCACTTTCTGTACCAGGATTCGTATCACCAATACTTGCGTTGGATATATGATTTATATTAAACCCTATCCGACTTGATTTAAGTTTATATGAAAACTCAATCTGACTTCTAAATTCTAGATTATATCCCAAATCTTTACTATCACCTCTATCATAATATCCTAACGCAAAGCTTGGTGTAAAAAACCATTTTTCAGAAATTCCAATATTTTTTCTTAAACCTGAATAGATGTATTTTCCATTATCTCCGTTTCTCATAACACCTAAGAAAGGTTTAAGATCATAATTATTTTTTAAAAAGTTATTCGCGTACAAATATTCAAATCTTATTTCAGATGAGTCAACTGTGTCGTTTACATCAAATTGACCTAATGAAAATGACCACATATTTTCATCATCAGATTGAGCACTAAATCCATAAAGCACTAAAATTAGTAATGATAAAATTGATCCAATTATTTTCATTATATAAAATTAATATCTAACAAAATAATCTGGTTCTTCACCCTCAGAAATGTAGCCACCAGACCACGTTACACATCCCTTAGAATATTTAACTATCCTCTGCCCAGTAGTGCATCCATCTGCCACAACTTCATCTAGTTTTTCATATAATGGTTCTTGTAACTCTTGAAATTCAGAAATATCTTCTCTTGTTGTAAGCTCAACATCGTCGTAGTCTTTTGTTTCATCATCAATTCCACCTGCTAATGTGTAATTTAGACCTAGGAAGAAAAATAGTAAAAATGCATAAATTTTTGATTTCATAAACACCTCTTTTAATTGAACTATAATATAAAATTACAAATTGTTTAAAAGATATCTACAAATTGTCAAAAATTAGGCTTAGCTCCTTTTTTGTCTATAAATTGCAAAAGCTCCAATTATCAATATGAGGAATGGAAAAGACCATAATATATAAGTAAGACTGTTAAATGGAGGTGTCATTAAAATCCAATCACCGTACTTTTCTACTAGATATTCTTTAATTTGATGATCGGTCTCACCTTGACTAATTTTTTCACGAATAAGTTTTTTTATATCCTCTGCTAATTCTGCATTAGACTCGTGAATTGTTTGACCCTGACACACAAGGCACCTTACCTCTTTAAAAAGCTCAATCGCCCTTATATCTTCAGCTATGGTATTACTTTGCAACAAAAATAGGAGTAGAAATATCTTTATTGTTTTAATCATAATTTAGTAATTCTGAATGATTGGAAGAATTTTCTCTTCCATCTCATTCATATGAATTGGACCAATATGTTTATAAATGATTATGCCGTTAGCAATAATATAAGTCTCTGGAACTCCGTAAACACCCAGGTCAATGGCTGTTCTTCCTGAATTGTCTGAACCAATTTTAACAAATGGATTTCCAAGATCATTTATGAAATTTTTTGCTTCTTCATTATTATCTTTATAATTCAAACCAAATATTTCAACTTCATAAAGTTCTGACAGAACCATTAATATATCATGCTCTGCTCGACATGGTATGCACCAAGAAGACCACACATTTAATAAAATTGGATTTTCACTACTTAAATCTAAATTTGTAAGCTCTTCCTGCCCAAAAAGATTCGGTAATGAAAATTCTGGTACTTTTTTTCCAACAAGAGGACTTGAAAGTTTTGATGTATCATTATTTAAAGAAAAAAATAAAAATATACTTAATAATATTATTAAGACTAAAGGTAAAAATTTTAAATGCTTACTTTTCATCAACGCGTCCGATTCTTATAGAAGCAGATATAATCCCCCCAATGATTATCATCAATGTACCTAACCAAAGTATTGTCATGAAAGGCTTGATATGCATTCTGACACTTATTGACTGCTGATCTTGAGGAACATTCATAACAAGATAAATATCTGAAAAAAACTTATGCAAAATACTTGCTTCTGAAGTAATTGTAGGTGGGTTTGAATAAAATCTGATTTCAGGAGTAAATGTATCTATTAACTTGCCATCTTTTTTCATTAGAAAATATGCTTTTAGTGAATTATAGTTACTCTCCTCAACTTGCTCTATTTTATCAAAACTAAAAATATATTTTTGCAATTGTAAATTATCTCCAACTTTAGCGTTATAAATTCTCTCCTCAGAATACACGGCATTACTCACAACTGCCATCATCAAAATACCGAATCCAGCGTGTGCAAGATTTTGGCCTAAGTTGGTTCTTACTAAAATATTTTGCTTATTAAAGTTTATACTAGCTGTCACAGAAGAAATTACTAAAAGTAAACTAAAAAAGATAATTAAGATTTCAGTCAAATTAAATAGTTCAAAATATAGACTGATTATCAATGTTATAGTTAATGACGTAATAATGAGATATCGCATTTGAATTATTATTTTATAGAGTTTTGTGTCAGTCCATCCTAAACGTGGAGATATAAACATAAAAAAAAGGAAAAGTATTATGATGGGGGCAATAGTCGTTGAGTAATATTTTGGCCCAACAGTTAAACTCTTATTAAGCAATAAATCAGTTGCGAGAGGGTACATGGTTCCCAAAAAAACAATTGTTAATATAGTTATCAAAAGCCAGTTATTTACTTGTATTCCTGTACCCCTGCTAACCAAACCCATACTATTTATCTTATTAATTTTCTCGGAGTTGTAGGCAAATAAACTGAAAGAAAAAACAAGTATAAGAAAAATAAATAATAAAATAAATAGACCTCTTCCGGGATCACTAGCGAAGGTATGAACTGAGTTTAGAATTCCAGACCGGACAAGAAATGTTCCAACTAAACTCAATGAAAATGTAAGTATGGCTAAAATAATAGTCCAAGATTGCATTACATTTCTTTTCTGAAGTATCAACACACAATGAATTAATGCAGTTGCGGCTATCCACGGCATTAGCGATGCATTCTCAACTGGGTCCCAAAACCAATAACCTCCCCAACCGAGTTCGTAATAAGCCCAAAATGAACCTAGAGCTATCCCAGCTGTAAGGAACGCCCATGCAGAAAAAACCCAAGGTTTAACAATTGAAGCCCATTGTTGATCAACTTCTTTAGTAATTAATCCTGCGATTGCTAAGCTAAACACTAGAGAAAAACCAACATAGCCTACATACAACACAGGTGGATGAATTGCTAGGAGTGGATCCTGTAAAATAGGATTTAAACCAATCCCATCAAAAAAATTATTTTGATTTAATGCAAATGGATTTGATAAAAAAAATAAAAATGCGACAAATCCAAAGATCATAATACTCTGTACCGCAACTGTTATCTCTTTAAACCGTTCTGAAATTCTTCTCGAAAGGGCAAACAAAAAATTAAATAAGACCAAAATTAATATCCATAAAAGCATACTTCCTTCATGATTTCCCCAAACGCCAGAGAATTTATATATTAGTGGTTTTTCAGAATGAGAATTGAAATAAACTAAATCAAAATTAAAGTCTGAAATGAGAAAAAGATAAATTAGAATTAAAAATGATAATAATATTGAAATTAACTGCACGTAGGCCAGCACAATAACACCGGGTCTAGTGAATATTTTATTATTTATAATTTTACCAAACTGTATTAGTGATGCAGTTAGACAAAGAAGTAGTAAAAAATTTGAAATATAAAAAATATATAAACTCATTCACCCTGCCATTTGCCTGATTTTTTAAGTGTTTCTATGACTTCAGGAGGCATGTAGTTTTCGTCATGCTTAGCTAAGACTTTATTTGCAATAAATCTACCATCATTCATATAAACCCCCTCAACTACAACTCCCTTGTCCTCAGCAAATAAATTTGGCAGAATACCCTCATATTTCACATCAATTTCATTTTCGCCATCAGTAATACTGAAATAAAAAATACTATCAGTTTCGTTTTGAAAAGAGTCTACTGATACAAGTCCTCCCAACCTCATTATTTGACCTTGTTTATCTGAATTTTTTAAAAGATCAGTCGGACCATAAAAGTAAATAATATTATCTCTTAAGTTAAAAATAATTATCAATACTGCGATTGAAACAATAATTAAACTTAAGAGAAATTTAATTAATCTGCTTTTTACTAAACTACTCAATTTTATTTTTTATTTTATTAAAAATTTTTTCGTACTTCCTTAAATTTAATATATTGATTAAAAAAAATATAATTAAGGAAAAGAAAAAAATACCATATGAGGACCAAACAAAGATTGCGTATCCACCCATATCTAATAATTCATTCATAAGCTGCTGGTCCTTAACATTTTATTTTCAATCAGAACAAGTCTGAATCTAATTAGTGATACAGTTACTAGAAATAAAAAACAGGCAGCTGTCATTATAAATAATGGAATTAGCATGCTTACATCAATACTTGGTGCAGAAAGTTTTGAAATTGAAGCAGGTTGATGCAAAGTATTCCACCAATCAACTGAAAATTTAATTATTGGTATATTGATAAAACCTATAATTGCTAGTGCGGCTGATATTTTGGAAGCAAGTTCCTTGTTTGATATTGCCTGCCAAAGAAAGATATATGCGATGTAAAGAAAAAATAATATTAACATAGAAGTTAATCTTGCATCCCATACCCACCATACACCCCATGTAGGCTTGCCCCATATACTTCCAGTTATTAATGACATTAAAGTAAATACCATTCCTACTTGAGCAATTGATCTTGCAACAACATTAAAAAGAGGGTTTCGGGTTATGAACCAAAGAACACATGAACCAGCTAAAATTGAATAAGTCATGAGTGCAAACCATGCTGAGGGAACATGTATATACATAATCCTCATCGAATCTCCTTGAATATAATCTGGAGGAGATTGAAAAAGTGAATAATATAAGCCTATAACAAATGCAAAAATAGTTGCAAAAATCAGATATGGATTAGCAGACTTGATAAATTCAATATGATTATTTTTAATTTTAATATACATCTTCTAATATATATATATCGACTTGAAGTATTGCCTACTCTCCATAAAGACGCAGACCATATGCAGTTACATATATAGAGATAACAAAAGAGAGCATTGATAATGCTAACAAAATTGGCCATGAACCAGCATCAGAGCCAAAAATAATAAAAGGTACGAATAGTGGTATCATTATAATTGCTTTCAAGAAAATTGTTCTTCTGGCGCCAAGCGTTAGCGCGCTCACGAAATTTGCAATGAAAACCATACCAAATGAGCCTATAAATAAGTTTATAAATATTTGCACGGTCTCTAGATAATCCAAATAAAATAGAAAACTCAACACTGGCAGAATTACTAAAAGCGGAAGGCAATAAATAAACCAATGTGTTATATATTTACTGATTATTAAATACTCAGTCGTCTTATTTTTCTGCATAATAATATCTAAATTACCATCCTCATAATCATCATTATAAATTCTATCAACTGTAATAATGATTGATAAAGCTAGCGCAATCCAAACTACACCTCTAAATAAAACTTTAAGCTGCTCAGTTTGAGTACCAAATGCAAATGGAATTAACATTAAAATAAGGATAAAAAAAGATACCGTGAAAAAGAAATTAGCACTCGAATAAAAAGATAATAATAGATCTCTTTTAATTAGGTTAGACATATTAAATATTAATTTCCTTATGAAATTTTTTCGGTAAATTTATATTAGAAGTAAGTATAACTGTTCCCATATTTTCATTAAATTGATTAATTTTTTCTATGAGTAAGTTTGTGTTGACCTCATCAAGAAAAACAAATGGTTCATCTAAAAACCACATATCACATTTATTGTAATTTAGTCTGTGGAGAGAAATACATTTTTTTTGTCCATCACTTAGGGAGCTAACATCCTTATTAATTAAATGATACAAATTGTTATGTTCTAATAGCTTTGCATGATTAAGAGCTTCATTAAAAAGAATATCCCATAACTCTAAATTTTTTTTTATAGAAAGATTTTCTTTTAAAGAATTCTTTTGGCCAATTAGGTTGAATTTACTATTGTATAAATTATCATCGCTTATACCGACATCATTAAACAATACCTTGCCCTCATAAGATGTAATAAAATTGGATAGGATTCTTAAAAGCGTAGTTTTTCCAGAGCCATTTCGCCCTTTTACAACCAATGTTTCACCTGACTTAATTGAAAAATTAATATTATTGAGAACTATGTTTTCTCCTCTTTTACAACTCAAATTCTCAGTTTTTAGTTCGTTCATTATAAACTTTATGTTGATAGCTTGTTAAATTAGTCTAAATATAGCAGCAGTAAACCTCTATGTACGACAGCTTTAAGACAAAAAAAACACTAAAAATAGGAAAAAAAACCTATACCTATTACAGTTTCAAAGCGGCTGAAAAAAATGGCCTTAAAAATATATCCGCATTACCATTTTCGATAAAAGTTCTTTTAGAAAACCTCATAAGAAATGAAGATGGGGCTACAGTTGAATTAAATGACATTAAAGAATTTGAGAAATGGAAGTCTGATAAAAAAGTTAACATAGAAATTAATTTTAGGCCTGCACGAGTTCTAATGCAGGATTTCACAGGCGTTCCAGCTGTGGTTGATCTTGCGTCAATGAGATCTGCGATAAAAAATGAAAAAGGTGATCCTAAAAAAGTCAATCCATTATCGCCAGTTGATTTAGTAATTGATCACTCTGTTATGGTAGACAAATTTGGAACTGCAACTGCCCATAAAGCAAATGTTGATTTAGAATACAAAAGAAATATTGAAAGATATGAATTTCTAAGATGGGGACAAAAATCGTTTAATAACTTTAGGGTAGTGCCTCCAGGAACAGGTATATGTCACCAAGTTAATTTAGAATATCTCGCTAAAACAGTTTGGTCAGAAAAGAAAAAAATTAAAAATAAAAAAGTCAATTTAGCTTATCCAGATACGGTAGTAGGAACTGATAGTCACACAACAATGATCAATGGACTTTCTGTTCTTGGCTGGGGCGTTGGAGGAATAGAAGCAGAAGCAGCAATGTTAGGTCAGCCAATTTCTATGGTGGTTCCTGAAGTTATTGGCTTTGAAATTAAAGGAAAAATCAAAGAAGGAATAACTGCTACTGATTTGGTTTTAACAATTACCGAACAATTAAGAAAAAAGGGTGTAGTTGGAAAATTTGTAGAATTTTATGGAAAAGGACTGAAAGAGTTATCCGTTCCTGATAGAGCAACAATTTCAAATATGGCTCCAGAGTACGGTGCAACTTGTGGATTTTTTCCAATAGACGAGGAGACTGTAAAATTTTTAAAAGTTAGCGGAAGAGCGGCTGATGAAATTAAACTTGTGGAGAGATATTCAAAAGCACAAGGGTTATGGGAAGATTATAAAAAAAATAAAAGAGTTTACACTGATACGATGGAATTAGATTTATCAAGCATTGAGCCTAGCTTGGCTGGACCAAAAAGACCTCAAGACAAAATACTACTGTCAAATGTTGCTGATCAATTTATGACCACATTTGAAAACGAATTTGGCCAAAAGAAAACATCAAATCCTATTTCTGTAAATAATGAATTTGAAATTGATCACGGGCATGTTGCCATTGCGGCAATTACGAGCTGTACCAACACCTCAAATCCTAGCGTAATGATTGGAGCGGGATTGCTTGCTCAAAAGGCAAATAAGCTAGGTCTAAAAACTAAGCCCTGGGTTAAAACCTCTTTAGCTCCAGGATCTAAAGTTGTTACGGACTACTTGGAAAAATCTGGACTCCAAGAGCAATTAGACAAACTCGGTTTTAATCTTGTGGGTTTTGGCTGTACGACTTGTATAGGAAACTCCGGGCCTCTTGATAAAAATATTTCCGATGCAATTTCTAAACATGACTTAATTGTTAGCGGTGTTCTATCAGGAAACAGAAATTTTGAAGGTAGAATAAATCCATTTGTTAAAGCAAATTACCTTGCCTCGCCACCTCTTGTTGTAGCTTATGCTTTAGCGGGCTCGACAAAGATAGATTTATCAAATGAACCGATTGGTATTGGACACAATAATAAGAAAATTTATCTAAAAGACATCTGGCCTAAGACTAAAGAAATAAAAGTTGTGATAAATAAAATAATAAACTCAAATTTGTATAAGCAACGGTATAAAAATGTTTTTAAAGGTGACAAAAAATGGAATTCAGTGAAATCATCAAGTGGTCTTACATATAAATGGAATAAAAAATCAACCTATGTACAACATCCACCATTTTTTAAAAATTCAGAAACCAATAGCGTAAGTGATATTAATAAAGCAAATATACTTGGAATATTTGGTGACTCTGTTACGACGGATCATATCAGCCCTGCGGGGGCAATAAAAGAAGACAGTCCTGCAGGAGATTATCTAACCTCAAAAAAGATTAAAAAAGTTGATTTTAATTCATTTGGAGCAAGGCGTGGAAATCATGAAGTAATGATGAGAGGGACATTTGCTAATATTAGGATTAAAAATGAAATGCTAGATAATATCGAAGGTGGATATACGATTCATTATCCTTCACAGAAACAAATGTCAATTTATGATGCCTCTGTTAAGTATCAAAAATCAAAAACACCATTAATTATTTTTGCTGGAAAAGATTATGGAATGGGATCTTCAAGAGATTGGGCGGCAAAAGGCACTAATCTTTTGGGTGTAAAGGCTGTCATAGCAGAATCTTATGAGCGTATTCACAGGTCTAATCTTGTTGGTATGGGTGTATTACCATTTCAATTTTTAGGAAATGACAATCGTAAAACATTAAAACTTCTGGGTTCCGAGAAAGTTAGTATCACGGGTATAGCTAACAAATTGAAACCACAAGGAAAGTACAAAGCTCAAATTTTTTACGCAAATGGTAAAAACATTACAATGGATTTGAAGCTATTAGTTAATACCGCAACAGAAGTTGAATACCTTTTAAATGGCGGTATTCTTCAGTATGTTTTAAAAAATATAGCTAATAACTAATAGCTAATATTAATTTATTCTGTAATCATTAAGAAAATCAAGAGATCCGTTACCAGACCTTACGATTTTTCTTACATTTTCTGAGAGTAATTCAGTGATTTCCTCAAAGCTTTTACGGTCATTTTTATAATTATTAGTATCTAAATTAATACCAACCTCGACACAAACATCAGAACAATCTGTGAAGAAATAATTAAATGATTGAAATTCAGTTTGATGTGCATTGCAATATTCTTCGAAATTTCCTGAACCGCGAGAATCAATTTTAATAATTGAACCTTCTAAAGAGTAAAAACCACCCTCACAGCCGTAGAAAGTTTTTCTATAACTGGTTTCTTCAGACTTAGACCCCAGTATCGCGTAAAAAATTATATCATTATATCTTCGCGTTGCGTCGTCAGCTCCTGCTGGAATCATAGTTACATAAACATAAAAATTTCCAGAATTTATGCTTCCAGACTTTTCTAAATCATCAACTTTCCAGTTTCCCGGAAGAAGAGGTAAATTTGTAACACTGTATGCGCCCTTGATCGTACCTTCATAAATTTCAACTTCATTTAATTCAGCAGAACTTGCGCTAAAAGTAATAAAAGTAGCAAGCAGTCCAGTTGCAATAGTCTTAATAAGTGTTTTCATTATATACCTCACAAAATTTTGTTAGGATTATAACCAGTATTTTATAGTATTGGAGTCTTAATTTTAGAATTAATTTATCGATGTAGTAATAGTTTCGATGAGTTTTTTTGAAAATTCAACAGGATCAGATGGTTTTTCACCATCAAGAATCTTAGATTGTTCGTATAGTAAAATTGAAATATTTTCTACCTCACTAATTGATGCTTTATCTTTACTCATTTTAGCTAATTTTTTGATAAGTTTATGTTGCGGATTAATTTCCATAACTTTCAGAGAAAGACCCTGATTGAGCTGATTGTGCTGCTGAAGTATTTTTTCTAGCTGAGGGTCCATTGCCCCTTCGTCGCTTACAAGACATACAGGACTATCCGTAAGTCTTGAGGAGACTCTAACGTCCTTAACTTTTTCTTTTAATTTTTCTTTAAGTAGATTAATAAGCGGTTCAACAGATTTTTCATTTTTATCATCTTTCTTTTCTCCATCAATTTTATTTAGGTCATCCATTCCCCTTGTAACAGATTTAAAACTCTTCTCTTGATATGATGGGGTTGACGAAGTCCAAAAGCTGTCTACAGGGTCATCCAATATAAGCACATTAATATCTCTTGACTTATAGCCCTCTAAACTCGGATTATTGATTATGTTTTCATAACTATCACCGGTCATAAAGTAAATATCCTTTTGTTTTTTATCCATTGACTCTATGTATTCATTTAATGTGATGAGTTTTTTTGATTTTGAATTCTTAAATAATGATATTTCTAGAATTGAGTCTTTTCTCTCAAAGTCTTCATAAATTCCCTCTTTTAGAACTGGACCAAAATTTTCCCAGAATTTTTCATATGACTCCCTGTCTTTATCAATCTTTTTTTTGAGATCAGAAATTGTTCTTTTAACTAGAGATGATCTTATTTTTGTAACGACTGGATTATTTTGAAGCATTTCGCGACTTATGTTTAATGGAAGGTCTTCCGAGTCAATGATACCTCTTAGAAAACGAAGATAAGGAGGAATAAGCTCTGGACAATTGTCTGTGATAAACACTCTTTTAACATAAAGTTTTAGCCTGTTTTCTCTTGCAGGATCATAAAGATCAAAAGGTTTGGTTGATGGAATAAAATTTAATACTGTATATTCAATTTTTCCTTCAGCCTTATAATGAGATGTCATCCAAGGATCATCAAACATCTGTCCTGCATGATTATAAAATTCTTTATATTGTTCATCAGTAATTTTATTTTTAGGTCGCGTCCAAATAGCTGATGCAGAATTAACAGAATCAATTTTTTCATCTTTTTTTTCAGAGCCATCGCTCACATAAATTGGAATACTTATATGATCTGAATATCTTTTAATTATATTTTCAATTCTATCTTTGTCTAAATACTCTTTAGACTCCTTCGTTAAGGTAAGTTCTATTGAGGTTCCTCTATTCGATTCTAGAAGATTTGAGTCTTCACTCTCCTCAATGGTAAAGCTGCTTTCTCCATCAGACGTCCAGATCCAAAGTTTATTTTCCCCAGCTTTGCGTGTAGTAACTTTGGTTTGTGAAGCAACCATAAAAGCGGAGTAAAAGCCGACACCAAATTGACCAATGAGTGAAAGGTCTTTTGTTTTAGACTCAGACAGTTCTTTTAAAAAATGCGCAGTGCCAGAGCGTGCAATTGTTCCTAGGTTAGAAACAAGATCCTTTTTATTCATTCCAATTCCGTTATCGGAAATTGTGATTAGATTATTTTTTTTATTAATAGTGATCTGAATTTTGAAACTAGGATCATCCTTTATGAGTTTTTCTTTAGTATTTGAAAGGTATCTTAACTTATCACATGCATCAGAAGCATTTGATACAAGCTCTCTTACAAATACTTCTTTTTCTGAATAAACAGAATTTATCATCAATTTGAGTAATTGACTGACCTCTGTTTGAAACTCTAATTTTTCTGATTTAGGCATAATTTTTATTCTCAGAAACTATATTGGAATTATTCATCGAAATTCAAGGCGATTTAGATGATGTTATCGCGAAATTTTTCCCTATTTTCGTTGTTTTTCTAACATTTTTCAAGGTAACATGAGATAACAATGACAATACACTACATTAGTCCTGATTTATCCTTTAAGGGCTCTAATCGATCAAAAAAAAAGTTTACTAGCTTTCATAAAACTGAACTTAATCTCATACTTACTGTTTACGCTCAAAAAGTCAGTCAAGGACATTGGAAAGACTATGCAATAGATCATGGAGAATACAATGCAGTTTTTTCAATTTATCGCAGCACTTTCGAGAATGCTTTTTTAAGAATAATTAAAAATAAAAATAAAGGAAAACATGTAGCATTCACATTAATCGATTTTAATAATAAAAAAATCAAGGAAAGTGAATATCTATCAGATATTACAAAATATCTTAAAGTTTCTGTAAAACGTATAGCCTGATTTTATCTTCTTTGACCAAAAAGTCTCAGTAACATTATAAATAGATTTATAAAATCAAGATAAAGTGTTAATGCGCCCATGATAGCTTTTTTAGCAGCAACTTCTCCACTATCATATGCCATGTACATATTTTTAATCTTTTGCGTATCGTAAGCTGTCAAACCGACAAAAATTAAAACACCTAGAATAGATATACCATAATATAATGCGGGTGATTGCATGAATATATTTACAATTGATGCGATTATAATTCCGATCAGTCCCATGAATAAAAACGATCCAAAATTTGTTAGATCTCTTTTTGTTGTATAACCATATATGCTCATTGCGCCAAATGTACTTGCAGTTATAAAGAATACTCGCGCGATACTCGCGCCTGTATAAGTTAGAAAAATTGTAGAGAGGGACAAACCCATTAAAAATGCAAATACCCAAAACATTGTCTGTGCTCGCGACGCAGACATTCCTTGAATTCCAAAACTCATATACATAACAATGCCAAGAGGTGCTAATGCAACTACCCACATCATTGGACCAGTATAAAGTGTAACACCTAAGTTAGTCAGACCAACAATTTCTCCTGTTGGACCCATTACAGCTGTTGCCTGAAATAGCATATATGCAACTAATCCTGTTAAAGCTAAACCTGATGCCATGTAATTGTAAACACTCAGCATGTATTGTCTTAAGCCAGCATCTATTGCAGGTGATGATTGAGCTCTAGTTTGATATTCCATATAGAAAAACCTCTTGTATTATTTATTAACTGTATTTTAATACATAATTATAAATAGGATCAATACAAGTTATTAATTTTTAAGATTTTATTAAGTAATTTCAATAAGATAGGAGAAATAAATGGAAAAGGTTTTAGTCACAGGCGCTTCAGGATTTATAGCTGAACACTGCATAATTGAACTTCTTAAAAATGGCTATTCAGTAAAGGGATCGCTACGGTCAATGAATAGAGAACAAGAAGTAAGAGACGCAGTAAAGACTGAAACAGATGACACTAAATTAGAATTTTGCAAACTTGATCTACTTGAAGATGACGGTTGGGAAGATGCAATGTGGGATTGTGATTATTTAATGCATGTTGCTTCTCCATTTGTAATAGAAGATCCAAAAGATGAAAATGAACTGATCAAGCCTGCAAAGGAAGGAACTCTTAGAGCACTCAATGCAGCAAAAAAAGCTGGTATAAAAAGAGTTGTTCTCACTTCTTCTGTTGCCGCTGTTAACTCACATATGATGTCTGGAACAAGCGATCATACAACTTGGACGGATATTAATAGTAAGTATGTTACTCCTTATCAAAAAAGTAAAACAATTGCAGAAAAAGCTGCTTGGGATTTTTACAATAATCAAGACAGTAACAATAAAATGGAGTTGACAGTTATTAATCCTGGCGGCGTAATGGGTCCTCAACTTGGAAATGACTTAGGTGGCGCTTCAACTCAAATAGTTTCACAACTTATTTCTGGAAAGTTTCCAATGATACCCGCTTTGTCATTCCCATTCATTGATGTGAGAGATGTAGCCATTCTTCATTTAAAAGCTATGACCACACCCGATGCTGATGGAAAAAGATTTATTGCTGCACATTCTAAGCCTACCTGGATGTATGAAGTTGCAGAAGTCTTAAGTGCAGCTGGATATGAAAA
This sequence comes from uncultured Pelagibacteraceae bacterium, assembly GCA_902526005.1. Taxonomy (GTDB): domain Bacteria; phylum Pseudomonadota; class Alphaproteobacteria; order Pelagibacterales; family AG-422-B15; genus CACNXQ01. The sequence goes on along the minus strand of CABZIW010000001.1, from coordinate 272,465 downwards.
AATCAAACTGAAGAAGGCACCTTCATTCATGCTCAAATTGATTGGCTTGTTTGATAACAAGACAAAAAGCTTAGTACCAATGCTGGATAAGTATGTACCGTGCGATAACTCTCAAACTGTTAAGGTACTTAACTGGGAACCTATGCCATGGGAACAAGCCTTTATTGAACATGCAAAATCCATTGAGTCAATTAAGAATAAAGCCTAATTATGGAGAAAGTTCTAGTTACCGGAGGTTCAGGTTACATAGCGCAGCATTGCATAGCTGAATTACTAAAAAAAGGTTACTCCGTAAAAACATCATTGAGATCTGAAAATCGTGAAGCAGAGGTAAGACAAGCGATAGCTAAAGAAATTGATGCAAAAAATAATTTAGAGTTTTGTAAATTAGACCTGCTAAAAGATGAAGGATGGGATGAGGCGGTTGCTGGCTGTACATATGTATTACACGTTGCATCTCCGCTAATAGACAAAGCTCCTGATGATGAAAATGAGATCATTCAGCCTGCCAAGGAAGGTCTTTTAAGGGCACTTAAAAGTTCAATAAAAAACAAGATTCAAAGATTTGTCATGACTTCATCATTTTCAGCTGTGGGCTACGGAAACGAAGAAAAAATATATGATGAGAGCCACTGGACTGATCCAAGTCAGAATATTGGTGCGTACAATAAGAGTAAGGCAATTGCTGAAAAAGAGATGTGGTCTTACCTGGACAGTCTTGATGACAATGAAAAAATAGAAGCTGTTGCAATAAACCCTACTTTAGTCATAGGTCCATCATTATCTGATGATGTTGGAACTTCAAATGTATTTATTCAAAGAATGTTGGACGGCTCTTACCCTGTTGTTCCAAAAGTTCATTTTGGATGGGTTACTGTGAAAGATACAGCAAGAGCACATGTTGAAGCAATGATACATCCAGATGCAAGTGGAAAAAGATTCATACTAGCAGAAAAATGCATGTGGCTATCCGATATGAATAAGCTTTTAAGAAAACATGGTTATAAAAAAGCCCCTTCAATTGAGGCTCCAAATATTTTAATGAAAGTTCTCGGTTTATTTAGCAAAGAAGCTGGGGCAATATCGGGCTTTGTTGGTAAAACAAAATTTACTAATTCCGAAAATGCTAAAAATATTTTAAAATTTAATTTCGAAAGTGCAGATGAGGCAATCATCCAAACTGTAAAACAATTTGAAGAACTTGGACTGATTACAAAGTAATGGAATACAGAAAACTAGGCAGATCAGATATTGATGTAAGCTTAATATGCTTAGGCACTATGACTTGGGGAGAACAGAATACTGAAGCTGATGCTCACGATCAGTTGGATTACTCCTTAGACCACGAAGTTAATTTTATTGATACTGCTGAAATATATGCTGTTCCCACAAAAGCTGAAACTCAGGGTTTAACAGAAAAATATATCGGCACTTGGTTCAAAGCGAGAGGTAACAGAGATAAGGTTGTTCTAGCAACTAAAGTTGCTGGTCGTTCTGGAATGTCATGGCTTAGAGAAAATGAGGAAATACCTCGTTTGTCCAAAGAACATGTTTTCTATGCAGTTGAGCAAAGTCTCAAAAGACTTCAAACAGATTATATTGATCTCTACCAAGTTCATTGGCCTGATAGACCGTTTGGTGCATTTTCTGGACGACTTGAGTACAAACATATGGACACATCTGACTCAATTCCATTAGAGGAAACTCTTGAGGCTCTTGGTGAATTAGTTAAACAAGGCAAAGTCAGGCAGATTGGCTTATCTAACGAAACACCGTGGGGAACGATGAAATATTTAGAGCTTGCTGAAACCAAATCACTACCACGCGTGGCTTCAATTCAAAATGCCTATAATTTAGTCAACAGAGGTTTTGAAATTGGTTTATCAGAAGTGGCGATGCATGAACAAGTCGGTTTGCTTGCTTACTCACCTTTAGCACAAGGAACATTAACTGGGAAATATTTAGGTGGACAGATGCCTCAAGGTTCAAGACTGGCACTGTTTGGCGACGGTCCTTTGATGATGAGATATAAAGGAGATAAGACACAGCAGGCAATTGAAATGTATGTAAATCTTGCAAAAAAATACGAAATTGATCCCGCTCAATTGGCTATTCAATTTTGTAACATTCAACCCTTTGTTACGTCTACAATTATTGGGGCGACTACAATGGAACAGTTAAAAACATGTATAGACAGTGTTGACCTTGATATAACAAAAGAAATTATTAATGAGATAAGAAGTATTCATAAAGAAATTCCAAATCCAGCACCATAATGAAAAAAATTTCCAAGACCGAACTTACTAAAAAATTAAAAAGATTGTCTGGATGGAAGATGGTAAAAGGTCGAAGTGCTATTACTAAAACATTTAAATTCGATAATTTTCAAGAAGCTTTTGGCTGGATGACATCGATTGCTATTTATGCAGAAAAAAAAGACCATCATCCAGAATGGTTTAATGTCTACAGTACTGTCGAAGTTACTTTATCAACTCATGATGCTGGTGGAGTAACAAGTTTAGACTTGGATATGGCTAGGGAAATGAACAGAAAAAAAAGTAATTAAATAATTAGGTTTTGGTTTAGTGGATTTTAAAATATATCATTTAAAAATTAAAGAATGTTATTTTAGTTAATTATGTCAGAAAAAATTGAAGAAGCTTTTGAACTATTAAAGAGAGGTGATCACGACAAGGCATTTGAAATACTTCTTCCAATCGCTGAGGATGGAGATGCCGATGCACAGTTTTATATAGGCATAATATACCAAGAAAGAGCTGGCGATGAACCTGAATATCCCGATGATAGACTTTTTAGCAACGTGGAACGCGTTGATAATTTAGGCGCAGCTGCCAAAATGTTTAAATCAGCTGCAGATCAAGGTTTAACCGAGGCAAAATTTGCATTTGCAAGAATATGTGTAACTAATGTAATTCCCCCTGATTTTGCCGCAGACCCTTTTACTATATATAGTCACGATGATGTAATTCCTTACCTCGAGTCAGCAGTTATTGACGGGCATGAAGATGCCAAACTATTATTAGATCATGTAATTGAGTTTAAAAAAAAGAATAGCTAAATATATTTAATGAGCAGAGCTTAAGAATAAAAAATAATAAGGATTAGAAATATAAAAAACTTTCTCACAAGACTCATAATAGAACATTCAGTAACAAATTAAACAATTTACTGTCGCCACACTGTTGCCATTAGAAAATAAAAAGATAATATTTCTCACTAGTTTTTTTAAGAATTATGTTGGGGACCTTGATTCTTAATTATTTCCTCTTTAAATTTCCAGTTATGGTATTCTTCGTATTTACCCTTAAATATCTCAATTTTTTTTCTTAAACACATTTGATGAATTTTATTAAGATTAGATTTGATTTCAGGTTCATTTATCAATTTTTGTGACATCCAATCATAATTGCTACAAAATTGTCTATAATTAATATCCCTTTTCATAATATTTGAATTGACATGAACGATAGATTCAACGCTGCTATAAGGCTTTAGTACTAATGCTGCCACTTCAGGATCTCTTTTATGCTCCTCGAGTAAGTAGTCAAAAATATAATTTCCAAAACCAAGATTAATTACATCTATTGCAAATTCTAAATTATATTTGAGGTCTGTATAGGGAAGTTTATAAATTACATCCCTAAATCTTTCTGACTGCAACTCATTTAAAAAATATTCTCTATCGTCTTCGTTTTCTCTAAAGTTCGTGTTTTCAATCAAATCCAGGTCTTTGTCACTTAGGCTCTTCTCAATTTCACGCGCATCTAAGTATTCATATGTTGCAAAGCTCATTCCAGACTTAATAGCTGTCATATAGTATTTCTTATTAATTTCTGGCAAACTCCATGCTGCGTCTCCATTTTTCTTTAGACATTTTATTACAAAATTTTCATCATCAAGAATACTTTTTCTCTTTCCAACATGTGGGGATTTTTTGTCATAAAACAAAAAAATGGCACTGAATGTTTTTACTGCCTCAAGTATTAAATTTTTATCATTTTGAAGTTTTTCACCTACATACAAAATGTTTCCACCATTACCTTTTATTGCCATTTGAGCTACTTCTTTATCATCTAATAATCTTTTATTAACAAAATGAATAGCTCTGTGATTAGATTTTAGAGCTAATAAAACAAGTTTTTTATCTTTTTTATAATTTTCAGGAACGTATTTAAGAGCGTATCCATTAGATTTAACTGCAGCTTTAATTATGATTGGGTCCTTTTTTAATTTCTCTGTAGCATAATATATTAATGATCCATTGGTCTGTACACTTGAAAGTACCTCGCTTCTATCAGACCAATCTTTTAACTCCCAAAATAGTGTACCCTGACACATGCTAGCAAAGTTGAGAAGAAAGAAGTCATTATCAATTATTTTATCGTCAACAAATTCAATTCCTCCATTATGAATTGCTGTATAAATTATTTCACGATTTTTTGAAAATTCATTTTTAGCGTATATGATATTATAACCATGTCTTTTTACAGCGGCATGTACAATATTAAAATTTTGTTTTGATTTTGGAATATATTTAAGTGCACCATTTGTGGTTAAAAGTATTTTCACAAGCTCATCTTCATTATTTATATTTTCATTAATGATTTTCTTTATGTGGTTTTGAATTGAAGTATATAATTTGTATAGTTCAGGATTAGCATATTTTTTTTGAATACTGTAACTTATAAGTCCATGCTTAACAGCCTCCATAAGTATTTCATTGTCACGATAAAATTTAGGATCTGCATATTCAATATTTTCACCAAGTTGTCTTACAGCGGCAAGAACAATACGCCTAGTTTGTTTTGAATATGGAATTATGTGAAGAGGAAACTTGTACTTCTCAGCGGCATTTAAAACCTCAGACTCATAGTCATACATTTCCATACAAAATCATACCCCACAAATCCTGATTATTTAATCGTGAAATATTAGTAAAAATCGGGTCAACCTAAACCTCTAAGTTTAACCTCACAAATCAGCATTTTTTGACTTGGGCATGCGGGACCTTGAAAAATGATCGCTCAACTCCTTAAGTAATCATCGTCATCATAACCACCCCAACTTCCATTTAGTATTTTTTGACCTGGGCATGTGGAACCGTGTAAAATGATCGCACCACTCCTTGAGTAATTATCATCATAACCACCCCAACTTCCATTTAGTATTTTTTGCGTGGCCATGCCAAGGAGGCATGATAACTCCACTCCTTGAGTAATTATCATCATAACCACCCCAACTTCCATTTAGTATTTTTTGACCTGGGCATGCGGGGCCGTGTAAAATGATCGCTTCACTCCTTGAGTAACCATCGTCATCATAACCCACCCAGCTTCCATTTAGTATTTTTTGCCAGCGGCTATTAATTAAAAATATCTTACTGCTTTTATATTTATTGAATTTTCATTACTTAGATCATCTCGATCTATGAATTCGTAAGATCCATTGAAAAACCATCCATTCATCAATCTTGAATCAAGTTCAATTCTTGCTGTTGAATATGAAGATGGCTCACTATTTAAAGATAGATTTATCATACTATCTAAATCTAACTCATAAGAAGCTAAAGCGCTAAAGCTATTCATTTGTGAAGAACCTGGTCTGTAATTAAGCTCATAATCTAATTGGTAAAACCATTCGCTCGGGGTTTCTATATCAGTTCCAAGTGCAGCTCTAATGTTGCTAGATTTCTCATCTTCAACCTTGAGAGAATAAATTGTATTAGGCAAGGCTATGTAAGATACACTGGCATTTGAAGAAGAGCTGACGTCTCTTCCGTATTCAAGTCGACCGTAAGTGTTAAGATTTAAATCATTAAATTTTATTTCGTCGTCAGCTAATATTCCAAGAGAGATAATGGCTGTTTTAATTGTTTGTTCGTCATATCTTAAGGCAGCAATTGTTCCTTTTTCGCTAAAGCTGGATAACTTTGTATAACCTCCATCAATTCTTCCATAAGGCGATAAATTAATATCATTTTTCTCAAGTTCTGCGCTATAAACTATGGAGCCATACAATTGCTTTCCATCTCTATTGCCTAATATAGTTCCAGACGCGTGAGATCGAGAAAGATCCATTTCTAATAATCCAAGTCCAACATTTATATCAATGTATGTTTGATCAGTGTGTGGTGCAGTAGCATAAAACGATAAGCTGTATGCATTAGTATCCAAAGAATGGCCTGAGGATCCAACATTTACATCATCTTTGCCGACTCTTAATGCAGCTCCCAAAATATGATTATCATCAATTTTGTTGTCTATTCCAAGAGTTATACCGTTTGTTGTAATGTCCCTTAGTGAAGAAATGCCATCAGAGTCAATCTCACCGACGGAGATATTCCCTTCGCTCCATACAGACCAATTATTTGAAAATAAATCTCCAGATTGATTAATGAGTTTTGAAAATTGAAGTGCGTTTGAAATTCCATGCAGATCTGAGTTACTAAAATTAACACTTACTCCCTGATGGGATAACTCACTTTTATCTTTGTTTCTTCTCAACCACTCTATACGTTTAAATATTGAAGAAGTAGTTTGTTGAATAAATCTTTTTGCTGTTTCAGCTTGAGCTTTCAGAAGTCCAACAAAATCCTTATCACTCATAGGATTTGTTAAATCCTCAATTAAGTACTCTGCTGTAAAAGTTTTGCTAGTGGCGGGTATAACGTTATTATTAAAATCTTCTACTGTTGCACCAATAGCGGCATAAATTATTTGACCACTTGTAAAATTATTTGTTGGATCAATCGTAATTACAGTCTTAGCTGAATTTATTGAAGCGGTAAATGAAAGATCTGTACCATTGGCATCGGTATCTTTAAGAGCAATTAAGCTTCCAACGTTTAAATTAGTTATTTCAGTGTCGTCAAGATTTCGAACAGGCTCACTAAATGTAAATGTAATATCAGAATTGGTAGCAATAGAGGCGGTAATAACAGCATCAATACTTACCGTAGGAGGAAGAGAATCTCCTACCGTAAATATTGCAAAAGAATTTGAGATGGCATTATCATAAGAATCTTCAACTGTTGAACCAATACCAACATATACAATCTGCTCACTTGATAAATCGTTCGTTAGATCGATTGTTATTAGTTTGTTATTGGCATTAATCGTTGCATCAAAAGATATGTCGGCTCCGCTAGAATTAGTATCTTTTAGAGTTATGAGATTATCAACATTGATATTATTTATATCGGAGTTATCAATAAGCCTTATTTCTTCATCAAATAGTATGAAAATGTCTGTATCAACAGATACATTGGTTGCTAAGTTTGCAGGGCTGAAGGCAACAACTGGAGGAGTGACATCCGTAACACTGAAGGTACCAGATGTGGAACTCATTGCATTTCCTGAATTATCTTCTACAGACTCAATTGACACAAATACAACTTCACCACTTATAAAATCACTATCAGGATTAATAGTGATTACTTTTTTTGTCCCATCAATAGTGGCTGAAAAAGCAACAGGTATACCGTCATATGCATATTCAAGAGTAATTAAGTCACCAACATTAGAATTTGTAATAGCCGTATCATCGACGTTTCTAATAGCTTCAGAAAATGTAAGTGTAACATTAGATTCAATGGGAATTCCAGTTGCGGTATCCTCAGGATCAAAGTTTACACTTGGTGCAGTTGCATCTGCCGTAGTAAATGTCGACGAAGACGCACTTATTGCATTATCCCATTCATCCTCAACAGTTGTACCGATTGCCACATAGACAACTTGCTCACTTGAAAACTCACTTGATGGGGTAATTGTTATCATTTGTTTTGCATCGTCAATAACAGCTGAGAATGATATATCCGATCCAGAAGAATTGGTTTGTTTCAATGTGATTAAAGCATCAACATTTGAATCGGTAACGGGTGTATCGTCTGTGTTTCTAATAGGTTCAGAAAAAGAAATGGTCACATCAGAATTAACCGCTACACCAGTTGATGAGTTGGTTGGAAAGAATTCCACATCAGGAGGATTTGAGTCGACGGCCATGAATGATGAGCTTCCTGCAGTTATTGCGTTATCTGAGGAATCTTCAACTGTTGCACCTATTGCTAAATAGACTTCTTGCTCACTGGAAAAATTACTAGTTGGGTTTATTGTTATAATTTTCTTATCTGCATCAATTGTTGCGTTGAATGCAATATTCGATCCATTTGCGTCGGTATCTTTTAATGTTATTAAACTGTCCACATTGCTATCGGTTAAAGCTGTATCATTAATATTTCTTACAGCTTCATTAAAAGTAATTGTCAGATTTGAACTTACTGCAACATTTATTTCAGAATCTGGAGGGTTAAATACATATGTAGGTGGTAGATTGTCTGCAACCGTAAATGTTGCTGATGCAGCACTAATAGCGTTGTCGAAAAAATCTTCAACGGTTCCCCCTATTGCAGCGTAAATTGTTTGCCCACTTGTAAAATTACCTACTGGATTGATGGTGATTTTTGTTTTAGCGGAATTAATTGTTGCAACAAAGCTAATATTATTACCATTAACATCCGTATCTTTAAGAGATATTAAGCTGCCAACATTGGTATCTAATAATTCCTCATCACTTAGCAACCTGACTGATTTATCGAATTCAATTGTAATATTAGTATTCACAGGAACGCCTGCTTCAGCGCTTATAGAAACTGTTGGAGGATTAGTGGGTGTAGCAGTTGTAAATGATGTTTCAGATAGACTTATTGCGTTATCTGAAGAATCTTCAACTTCGGCTTTAATGGCTGCATATATTGTTTGTGAACTTGAAAAATCACTTGTTGGATCAATCGTTATGATTGTTTTAGCGGTATTAATTGTTGCATCAAAAGAAATATTTGCTCCACTAGAATCTGTTTCTTTGAGAATGATGTGATCATCCACGCTTGTATCAGTTATTTCACTATCATCAGATTTTCTAATTGCTTCATCAAATTCGATCGTAATGTTGGTGTTCATTCCGATTCCTGTTTGGCCGTTTGATGGAGTGATCGTTACAACAGGGGCTGTCGTATCAGCAGTTGTAAAATTTAAGTCAGTAACGTTTGTTATTCCGGTATAAAGATTGCCTGAACTATCTTCAAATGACCCTGAATCAATTTTAATATAATAATCAGTTTTTTCATCTAAAGTAGTAGCAGGATTAATTGTAATTTCTGATGATCCAGAACCTGTTACTTTTGAGTCTGTTGCCTCAATAGTTTCAATTAGAGTTTCTCCTGAATAAATTGTAATATTTTTATTTGCGATAGCAGTTACAGATTCATTAAATGTGAGTACTATATTTGAATTGACTCCCATAGTCGTAGCCCCATCAGCAGGGTTCGATGAACTTAATGTAGGACCTTCAGTATCAGCTACTGTAAATGTTGCAGAGTGGGCAGGCAAAGCTGTATTGCAAGCGTTTTCAAGAGTGTTATCAGTAACAGCAACATACACAACTTGAGAGCTGTTAAAATTAGCGTCAGGATTAATAGTAACGACTTGATCAGAAGCATCAATTGTTGCATCAAAAGAAATATCTGCTCCACTTGAGTTTGTATCTTTTAGTGTAATATGGGCATCGATATTAGAATTAGTTAAATCACTGTCGTCACTAGCTTTTCTTAATCCTGTATTAAAATTAATTGTTATATTATCTCCTGCAGCATGTGTTGAGTTTCCATTCGCTGGGATAAATGAGTCAACATCCGGAGTGAGCGAGTTTGCTATTGTACCAATTCCTGCATCCTGATTTCCATCAACTGTGAGTGTGTTACAGTTCGTTGACCAAGTACCAGAAGAAGATATAGTAAAATCTCCATTAACTTTCATATTATCTGATTGGCTGCCTGCTGAACCACTTAAAACAACATCATTAAAATCATTACTTGCGCCAGTGCCTCCAGAAAATACATTTGAATTATTATCAAAAGTTACTGTTCCTGAGCGAGATATAAAACTACCATTATTTGTCCAGTCGCCTCCCACAGCAATATCATGGTTACTAGTGCTCGCATCTAATGTTCCACTTGTTATGGTGAGGTCGCCATTAACATCTAAATTAGCATCAAGTGTCGATGTACCTGATTGATTAAAAACTAAATTAAAATAACTGTTACCCGCTGCTAAGCCAGTAGCCCCGGAACCATCATAGGTTACAGTTCCACTATCAGTGTCTGGTGTAATATAAACGGTTTCATTTCCTTGAAGTTGCAAGTTACCGTTATTGACAAGCGTAACTGGGTTAGTAGTTGATGCATTTTTTCTTAAATTTTTACCGTTAATATCAAAATTAGCTTCATTGTTTATGGTAAGTGTTCCACTAACTCTTAATTGACTGTTTCCTGTTAGCGATACAACCCCAGCAGTATTGGCTATAGTTAAATTGCTAAAATTATCTGGCATATCAATAGTTTGCGCTGAGGATCCATTAAAAATAACTTGTCCAGTACTTGGTACAAAATTTGTGCTATTTTGCATATCCCAATCACCACCAACGGTTATATCGTGGCCATTAGCCCTGATCCTTCCTGTTCCAACAACCTGTAATTTATTTTCTACTTCAATATCGGTGTAAAGAGTTACGTTTTTATTATTGCCTTTAGTTAAATTATAAAAATTTTTATTAGGACCAGGACCACCAGAGATTGTAATTCCTGCACCTAAAGCACTTTCACCCGGACCATCGTATCTAGGGTTCATCCTTAGTGTGCCGTTATTATGATTAAATGTTCCCCCCATAAGCCGAAAGCCACCTTTTAAAATAAAACGAGAGGCACCAGCTCCAGGAGCAGTAAATGTAGATCCGTTATACATTACAAAATTGTGATCTAATCTGAATGTACTAGTACTACCTGTAAAAGTGAGTGTAGGATTATTGCCGCCAGCACCTAAGGTATATTGTTTTTTTCCAAGTTTAAATAGTCCATCTGAAACTATTATATGCCCCCCACTGTGAGTAACCCCTTGTTTAGCTGTGAATTGTCCACTCGGTATATTTATATTTATTGTACCAGTGTATCCACCTCGCATAATTAATTTGTTAACTGTGACATTAGTGGTTACGTTAACATCCAGTGTGCTATTGGCATCAAAATAGGCTTTATCGGAATTTGACGGTGGGTTTGCCCCTGGGGTACCCCCCGATTGATTGGACCAGTTATTATTATCCCACCAAATCTTATCTCCACTCCCACTAGCAACCCAAAACCTGTCAGCTGCATTTGCACTAGAAATAAGAAATAAAAAAATAAATAAAAATGAGAAAAATATAATTTTGCTTATTCTATAATTATTTTGATGTGTCATTTAGTAAACCAGCGTGTCTACGTTAGATACCTACTATTTATAAAAAGATGTTGTTAGTGCTATTTTTCCAGTAGCCTTACGAGCTAGAATTGTTTCTAGGGCCTGTTGGCTTTTTTCAAGCGGTAACACTTCAGTCACTGGAGCTTTCAATTTTCCCTTTTCATACCAACCAGTAAGTTGATTCATGTTAGCTAAATGCTCCTGTGGCTCTAAGGCTGTAAATTGACCCCAAAATACACCAATAGCAGAACAGCCTTTAATTAAATACAAGTTCATCGGTATTTTTGGAATATAACCAGCAGCCCAGCCTATAACAAGGAAGCGCCCGTTCCACGCAATACTTCTTAAAGCAGGCTCAGTAAAATCTGCTCCAACTGGATCATAAATCACATCAGGTCCTTTACCACCCGTTGCTTTAGAAATTTCTGCTCTAAATTCTTTCACATGATCTCGATTGGTTAAATCATATTTACCATAATTAATAACTTCATCTGCACCATACTCTTTACACACTTCTAATTTTTCATCAGAGGATGCACCAGCTATGACTTTTGCACCCATTGCTTTTCCAATTTCAACAGCTGATATACCAACACCTCCTGCGGCACCCAGAACGAGTAAATTTTCACCCTCCTTAAGTTGACCACGATTTTTTAGAGCGTAGTGTGATGTACCGTAAGTCAATGTAAAACAAGAAGCTGTGGTAAAATCCATACTACTTGGTTTTCGAAATATATTTGATGGACTTGTAATTACTTGTTCCCTAAAACCACCGAAACCGATCATAGCAACAACTTCGTCACCAACTTTCCAATCAGTAACACTTTCACCGACTGCGCTGATGACACCTGAAATCTCACCACCCGGCGAAAAAGGTAGCGGAGGCTTAACTTGATACTTATCTTGAATGATTAGAGTATCTGGAAAATTAACACCAGCAGAGTGAACATCTATCAGTATTTGACTCTTTTTAAGTTCAGGTAATTCAACATCCTCATAAACAAGTGAGCTAGGGGGGCCAAATTCTTTACAAACAATTGCTTTCATAATTGTGAATCTCGATATAAATTAGCGATTATGAAATTAATAAATTTCAAGCTTATTCTATCAATTTTACTGTTGAGTTCAATAAGTGCTTTTGCAGTGATTGATGTCGTGCATCTGGGCTCGTTTGGGAAAAGTGGTGCATGGCAAGCCAAAGAATTTAAAGACGGTGCAGCAAAGATTTGTTATATCATATCAGAGCCTATAGCCACTAATCCCTCAGATCTTAATCGTGGCGAGCATGCTCTGATGATCACAAATTTTAAAGATGATAAGACTTTTCATGAGCCGAGTGTGGATACCGGCTTCACATTTAAACCCAAGAGTATGGTTGAGGTGAGCATTGGTAGTAGTAAGTATAAATTTTTTACAGTTGAATCAAGGGCTTGGTTGGCGGATGGAGAGAATGGCAAGCAGCTGATCAAGGATATGAAAAATGGAGCGCGCGTGAAAGTTAAAAGTATCTCAAGCCGTGGAACTAAAATTACAGATACATATTCTCTAATCGGATTCACAAAAGCATTAGCGGCAATCGATAAAGCCTGCTCATAAAATACAATGACAGATGATAAACTCGACTTAATTGGTTTAAGTCTTAATGAAATATCTGAAACTCTAATTAATAAAGATTTAATACAGGCTAAGGAGAAATTCAGATCCAAACAACTTTGGCATTGGCTTTATTTTAGAGGTGAAACTGATTTTGACAAAATGACGACTGTTTCAAAAGACCTTAGAAAAAAACTAAAAAACAATTTTGTTATTAGAAGACCAAAAGTAAAATCACATCAAATATCAAAAGACGGAACACAAAAATGGCTTTTGGAATTAAATGATAACAACCTTATTGAAACGGTTTTTATTCCTGAAGAAAATCGAGGAACATTATGCGTTTCATCACAAGTTGGTTGCACACTTAACTGTAAGTTTTGTTTTACTGGAACTCAAAAACTGGTTCGAAATTTAACTTCAAGTGAAATTATTTCACAACTTCTTTTGGCAAAAGATAATCTTTTAGATTGGCCAAATGGAAAAGATCGTAAAATTTCAAATATTGTATTTATGGGTATGGGAGAGCCTCTCTATAATTATGAAAATGTTAAAACTGCTGCTGAAATTATGGGAGACAAAGAGGGTATACAATTGTCGACTAAGAGAATTACCCTAAGCACTTCAGGCATTGTTCCTGAAATTATTAAATGGGGCAATGAAGTTGACTCAAGATTGGCAATTTCTTTGCACGCAACAAATGATGAGTTGAGAAATGATATTGTTCCTATAAATAAGAAATTTCCTCTTAAAGAGCTTATAAAAGCGTGTAGAGAATATCCTAGATCAAAAAATTCTAAACGAATAACTTTTGAATATGTTATGTTAAAGGGAGTAAATGATACTACGCAAGATGCCCGTAAACTTGTTAAGCTAATTTCTGGAATTCCTGCAAAAATAAATCTCATACCTTTCAATCCTTGGCCTAATTCACCTTATCAATGCTCTAGTAAGGAAGAAATCAAGAAATTTAGTGACATAATTAAAAATGCAGGTTATGCAAGCCCAGTTAGAAAAACCAGGGGGCAAGATATTATGGCTGCGTGTGGTCAATTAAAGTCTTCCAGCATAAAAATTAGAAAAAGTGAACTCAGAGCAAATGGATAAAATAAATAAAGTTGTTCTTGCATACTCAGGCGGTTTAGATACGTCAGTCATTTTGAGGTGGCTAAAAGAAACCTATCAATGTGAAGTGGCAACTTTTACAGCAAATCTAGGTCAGGATGAAGACTATGATTTAGTAAAAGCAAAGGCTGAAAAGCAAGGAACAGAAGAAATATTTATCGAAGACCTTAAGGATGAGTTTGTGAGTGATTATGTCTTCCCAATGTTTAGAGCTAATCCACTTTATGAGGGCTACTACTTACTCGGTACTTCTATCGCAAGACCTCTAATTGCAAAAAAACAGATAGAAATTGCAAATCAGATTAAAGCCGATGCGGTATCCCACGGTGCAACAGGAAAAGGAAATGATCAAATTAGATTTGAGCTAGGCTACTATTATCATAAGCCTGACATAAAAATAATCAGCCCTTGGAGAGAATGGGATTTATCATCAAGAACATCACTTGTTGAATACGCTGATAAGTACGGGATTGAAATAGCAAAAGATAAAAGAGGGGAACAACCATTCAGCATTGATGAAAATATTTTGCACTCTTCAGCAGAAGGAAAAGTTCTTGAAGATCCATGGGTCGAAGCTCCTGATTATGTTTACACCAGAACTGTTTCACCTGAACAAGCACCAGATAAAGCAGAAGAAATAACAATTGAATTTAAGAGAGGAGATGCCTGCGCTCTCAACGGAAAGGCTTTAACACCATTTGAAATATTAAAATCTCTTAATGAGCTTGGAGGAAAACATGGAATTGGACGAGTTGATCTTGTTGAGAATAGATACATTGGCATGAAATCAAGAGGAATTTATGAAACTCCTGGTGGAACTATTCTTTATCACGCTCACAGAGCTGTTGAAAGCATTACACTCGATAAAGAAGCTGCACACATGAAAGATGAGTTAGCACCCAAATATGCCGAGCTGGTCTATAACGGCTATTGGTTCTCTCCTGAGCGAGAGATGATGCAGTCAATGATTGATAAATCACAAGAAAAAGTGGAGGGTAAAGTAAGACTTAAACTCTTTAAAGGTAATACAATGATTACAGGAAGGGAGTCATCTTTCAGCCTATACAATCCAAATCTTGCAACATTTGAGTCCGATCAAGTATATTCTCAAAAAGATGCTGAAGGCTTTATAAAATTAAACGCTCTAAGATTAAGAGAAAAAAATTAAGCTACTGCTGTCTAAAAGCAGCATCTACCGTATTTTTTAATAAACATGCAATGGTCATCGGACCTACACCACCTGGGACGGGTGTAATTGCTGACACAAGACTGAATACATCGTCGTAATCAACATCTCCAACAAGTTTTGTTTTGTCAGGTTTATCTGGGTGATCTACTCGATTAATACCAACATCAATCACGACAGCTCCTTCTTTAATCCAATCTTTTTTAACCATTAACGGACGTCCAACTGCAGCAACAACAATATCAGCCTGTTTAGTAATTTCTTCAATATTTCTGGTTTTAGAATGTACTATTGTTACCGTACATGACTCTTCAAGTAGTAGTTGAGCCATTGGTTTGCCAACAATATTAGATCGTCCAATGATTACAGCATGCATTCCTTTCAAGTCAGGAATAATTTTCTTAAGCATCAAATAACATCCAAGTGGTGTGCAGGGAGTAAAGGTTTTGGCCAACAAGTCGCCTCCAATTGAATTTCTACCAACATTTATTGCATGAAAACCGTCAGCATCTTTTACTGGATCAATAGCATCAATAATAGCCCTAGAGTCAATGTGTGATGGAAGTGGTAATTGAACAAGAATTCCATTTACTTTTTGATCATTATTTAGTTTATCAATCAATTCTAAAAGCTTTTCTTCAGATACGGTGGCATCGAGAAAGTGATCCTCGACATCCATTCCTATTTCTTTAGCCATTTTAGACTTTGTATTAACATAAACTTGGCTAGCTGGATCCTCACCTACAAGTACAACAGCAAGGGTCGGGGTTTTATTAAATTTATTTTTAAAATCTTCAACTTTAATAGCTGTTTCAGCCCTAAGATCAGCTGCAATTACTTTTCCATCAATAATTTTTGAGTCAGACATTATTAAATTGGAATTCCCAGATAGAAATACTCGTAAAGTAAGTTTCTTATAAAGTAAAGTATCAGAATTAGGACTACCGGCGATATATCAATCCCACCTAGATTTGGAAGAAAATTTCTTATTGGGTTAAGAAGTGGATCTGTTAACCGCTTTGTTCCAAAATAGATAGCAATGATAATTCTATTCTGAGTATTAAATATACCCATCGCAATTAACCAACTGAATATAACATTAATAATTAACACCCATGTATAGAGGTTAATAATTTGGTCAAATAAGATTATTAGTGAGTTCATGATTTATCTATAAGAAAATAATTATCTAAAAAAGAGTCTAACCACATATTGATTTTTTTACCATGACTAAGTCTTTGATCCATTTGATATTGACGTTTTTGAGCTCCTTTTTCTCTTAGCATATAACCCGCATAATACAGCCATCGCAAATGCATTTTAAGATTTACTTCAGGGTGGAATTGAATGCCCACTGCATTCTCATACTTAAATGCCTGCTGTGGAAAAGTTTCACCAT
The DNA here is from genome assembly GCA_902526005.1 of uncultured Pelagibacteraceae bacterium. Lineage (GTDB taxonomy): Bacteria > Pseudomonadota > Alphaproteobacteria > Pelagibacterales > AG-422-B15 > CACNXQ01. The sequence goes on along the minus strand of CABZIW010000001.1, from coordinate 255,856 downwards.
AAGCAAGAACATCACAGTCTTTTGGTACCTTAAACCCCTCTTTATGCCATTGAAAAAATGTTTTTTGATTTTGAAATATTTTATGACCGTCTCCAGTTGGCTGTAAGTCATAAAATCCAATTTCAAATTGTTGATCCTTGGCACGCTGGACGGTCCCACCTAAGTTTTTTGCAAGCATCTGAGCTCCAAGACATATACCAAGCAGAGGTTTTTTTGACTCTAAAGCAACTGTGATCCAATCGATTTCAAGTTTGATATAATCTAAATTATCATTGGCACTTGGTGGCCCGCCATAAATGACTGCAACATCATGGTCGTTCATTGAGTCGGGTAGTTTTTCACCAATGACTGGACGGCGAACATCCAATTCATAACCTCTGTCACGTAATTTTAATCCTACGTCACCTGTGCTCGATCGAGGCTGGTGGACAATCATTAATGCTTTTTTTGACTTCATCGTTACAGGAACGAAGTTACATTGCGCTGAGACCGCCATCAAGAACAATTTCTGTCCCTGTCATAAATTTCGATTCATCTGAGGCTAAGTATAAAATTGCGTAAGAAACATCATCAGTATCACCAATTTTGTTCATTGGTATTTGACGAGACAGCTTCGCTACTGCTTCTTCAGCACCAAATGCTTGCTTTATTGGATCGAGAATTGGTGTATTTACAAATGCCGGATGAACTGAATTGCAGCGAACATCGTATCCTTTTTTAGCGCAATACAATGCTACTGATTTACTCAATAAGCGAACACCTGCTTTTGAGGAATTATAAGCAGCTGTATTCCAACCGGCAACAATTCCAGAAATAGATGAAATGTTTATAATTGAACCTTGTCCAGATTTACTCATTACTGGAATAGCATATTTACATCCCAAAAAGACACTATCTAAGTTTACCTGATGAACTTTTTTCCATACATCAAATTCAGTTGAAACAATATCAGCGCCGAGTGAAATCCCAGCACTGTTAATAAGAATATTGATTTTACCAAATTCATTTTCTGTTTTTTCTATTAAATCGATCCAAGCCTGCTCGTTTGTAACATCATGAACGAATGTGCCAAATTGAGTCTCGCTGAAATCCTTGAGTCTCTCAGGCATTGTGCTCAGCATCTCCTCATTGATGTCTGAGAGCATGACTTTAGCGCCTTCACTCATTAACTTAATTGCAGCAGCATAGCCAAGTCCAGAGGCTGCTCCAGTTATTATCGCAACCTTACCTTCAACGCGAGACATTAATTTATACTAATTTCATAGAATGCATCTTGTGAGGTTGAGGTCTCAGAAACAAAGTTTTGATAACATTCCTTCATACTATGCTTTCGCATTCCATTTTCCCCCGCGATAAGAAACTCGTCACTGCCTATAGGAATTACAGAAGTGTTGCTCAAGCGATCAGAACGAACACAGGTTTTAATATTTTTTTCTCTAATCATATCAATAATTGAAATAACACCGCCATTGCCACTTAGAACTATTCTCCCATCATCCAGTAAGTTTGCATTTGTAAGACTATTTTTTGTACCAATAAAGAGATTGTCAAAAGCATAAACTTTACAATCACCGCGGTAATATCCAGATTCATAACATGCAACTGCAGTTTCTTTGCCAGGTGGTATAGTATCGTTAAGGTCATATAATGTGGCTAGAGTGATATTCCCTGACATTCCAAGTAAAAGAGACTGTCCTTCATCAACTTTTATACCAGACCAATAAGATCCAATATAACCCGTTTCAATTGAAAGCCAGTTTAGTCCACGATCGTCAGTGACATAATACTTGCCTAGTTCACCTACAGCGTAACCTTCATCTTTAGCGGACTTTCTCCATCCTTGGTTGTCGCCATATGTGTAGTTTAAGTGCGGTTGAAATTCGTCATCATCAATAAACAAATAATCCCAACTTATGCCACCATTTGCTGTTCTAAGGGATAAGGCAAATGCACCAATAGCGACACCTTCATAATCATCATACATATGAATAGACAAAAAAGGTGCATCGAAATCTACATCTTGGTATTGGATTTCCCAAGATTTACCACCGTTGAAAGAATGTAAAATTGTAGCATCATGACCTACAGCCCAGCACTTATTCTGGCTTGGACAACTAATATCGGTTAATGTTTTTGTAAATGGCACTGTTTCAGCTTGTGTCCATGTTTCGCCCTCATCATCTGAATAAACAATGATCCCATGCACTCCTACACCAAAAATTCTATCACCAGATTTTTCAAGTGCATTAATTAAAGCTTTGTGCGCGTTGGGGGATTGAGCTGCAAACTCGGTACCATAATTAAATTGGATAGCCAAAGCATTTTTAAATAAAAATAAGCAACAAAATAGTGTTATAAAAATTCTAAGTTTCATAGTTACTAAAAATAAAACCCGACTTAAAGATTTCAAGCCGGGTTTTAAATAAGAAAGGTTAAATAAATTTAGATTATTACCTTGCGTATCGTCTTAGACCATCAGGAGTAAAGAAGCTCGCTGGCTTTTCTTCACCATTATAGATAGTTGGTACTGTACTGAAACCAGAACCTAACTGGTTATTACCAGTATAAGTTCTTGTTGCAAAGTCGAAAGTAAATTCGCCTTGAATGTTACACTCATCAGCCTCTGTACCTTCAATACCTCTAACCATTGTTCCAATTTGGTGTCTCATGAGTTCTTGATTATCATCATAGGCATCCATAATAGATAGATTGTAGAAATCGTCATCCATTACATAGAAAGTTCTAGAAGCATAAAGATGTCTTTGGCCAGGTTTTAACTGAGCGTGAACAACGTGAACATCTCTTTCCTCATACCTAACGTAATCAGGATTTAAGTGAAACTGAGAATGAGTTGTTTCAATTGCATTTTCAGCAAGTGCTTCGTTAGCTGCAGGCACGATCATTTTCTTAACGCCTTCATAAGTCCAATCGTACTTGTCTTGAGCTCCATTAAATCCACCATACTGGTCAACAACAACAATACCGCCACCAGCTAGAAGGACCGTGTCATAAGTAATGTCAGGTGCTCTTCTTACACGTCTAGTTGCGGGGTTATACTGCCAAGCTTTACGAGGTTGCACGTAACTGTCAATAAAGTCATGCACAAGAGTAGTTGTTCCTGCGGATCTTGGTGGTCCAAGGTTTTTCTGCATAAACATAGCGTAAATGTTTTTGTCCGCATATTGAGAAACTGTATTCGGGTTTCTTGGGAACACAATGTTAGTTTCTTGTTGACCAATGATAATTGATCCATCAGCTTGTACATTAGTTGATGTAGCAACACGGAAAACTGATGATACTAAACTTGAATTCAATCTCATGTTCCAAATAAAGTGTTGAGCTTCTGTAGGGTTTGGGAAAGGAACTTGACCCATATTAGCAACTTCAAAACCTTCGTTATCATTTATCAGTGTACCATTTGTTTGAGATATAGCTTTAATCTCAGGCGGTATCTGACATGCACCGCTGTTATCGTATACATGAATTTTGTATGTATCAGGATAGGCAGAAAACATAGTAATCTGACCAGGTGACAACATATCCGTATATTCAGTATAGTTTGAACTATCCACTGTATACTTATGTCCATCAGCAACAGAAGTTGTCACTGTAAAGCCTAAAGCTAAAACAACAGATATAATTAGGTTTTTTATATTCATTTTATTCATTTGTTTCCTCTCCCTAAATTAAAATGAGTGTGAGATTGATAGAGATAGATAGTCTTTATCTCCAGATGAGTGAACCTCAAGATCATCTATATAGTTAATGTATGATCCAGATACTGAGGTACCACCTCTTGATAATGAAGCACCTAAAGAAAGTGTCATTCTATCTTCAACGAAACCACCTAATGAAGATGGAGCGTTTCCTCTAAAGTCATGCGACCACGCAAAATTTGGAGAAAGTGTCCAAGGTGAATTCATGAAATTACTGTATGTTGCCGTTCCAATGAGTCTGTAAGTCATTGCCATATCATCAGCACCAGGTTCAGCTTCACAGTAACCACCATTACCAAATAATGCATCAACAATACCAGCACCAAGATTAGTGATTCCCGCACTAGCTGCAGACAAGCCTTCATAGCTTGTTCCAACTGCACCTAAACATTTGGCAGCACCATTAGATGGATTTTCATTAGCACCACCTCTTGCAACATAACCATTAGCGGTATTGTCCATGTCAGGTACGGCAACAAATCCAATCTCAGTCAGGAATGCGGCACTATCAGCACCAAGACCTTGAGTAATAGGGTGTGATGCTTGGAATGATGTTGTCGTTCCAAGTGATCCACTCCAAGTATCATACTCAATAAATGCTTTTGAATAGTACCTGCTCGTTAGGTCTGTTGTTGGGTTGCCATTTGCGTCCCATACAGAACCTAATGTAGATCTCTCATAATTAGCAACAAGTGTATAATACGCATCTGCATCTAAACCAGCCGTTGTTTGAGCTGTAGTAGCAGTAAATGCTAAGAAGTCACCCGTTCCTACTGAACCAAGGAGTTCTGTAGCAGCAGCAGCATCAGCGCCAGCTATCGCAACAAAGTTAAGTGCATCGTGTGCACCGTTTTTGTCATTTAACTGAGCAATCTGATCACCTGCGTCTGTTGCAAGTGGGAAGTCCGGTCTAAATGCAAGTTCACCTTGTACAGTTGTTGAACCAACATTCGTACTGAAACTTCCAGAGAAGATTTTATTATCTTCTGGGAAGATACCTTGATAAGTAATCATGTTAATTGGCGTCACTGCTGCAAACAATCTTGCACCAGTCCCTAATAAAGCCCCATGCAGAGTCGCTGCAGTTGCAGCCTCCGTCGCTGCACCTGTTCCAGGAGTCTCTAATTCAGCAGCAGCTCCTGCTGCGGCAGCAAGAGTTCCAACCATTGCGAAACACTCAGATGCATCATGAGCACGGTCACCATTTGCAAACTCATCTGTGAAGAAAGCTTGGATCATCAAGTTGTCTCTTTCTGATTGCCTTGCATTACCAGTTGCGTAGTTAGCTCCACCTGATGTTTGAACAACACCTCTTAAACTCGATTTCAAAACTGCGCTACACAATGCACTTGTCATGGCAGCATTCGATAGAGCTTGGTGAACTAGTTGCGTACCGGCTAGATTGTATGTTGCACCCTTTAAACCCATAGCATCATTTCCGCTAATATCAGCTATTGCTAAAAGATAGGCGCCTAAAGCATCACCAGCAAAAATGTTTCCTGGCATACTAAATTGAATGTATGGAAGCTTTGAATGGTAATTTGCAAAGTAAAGACCAAAATCAACACCAGAACCAATAGTATCTACATACTTATTGTATCTGATACCCCATTGGCCACTGTCAGATGGATCTTTATAAAGCCCAGCAGAGCTTGCAAACAAATCAACAGTACCCGCCATATTATATCTTGCGTCCTCAAGATCATTCATAGCCGCTTCAACTGCAGCAGCTGACGATCCTGACGCTACGTGATTCGCACTGCCCGCATCAGTCAAACCGTTAAAACCAGGGGCTGTAAGAGCATCTTGGTTTGCTGTAAATTCATGACCAGCAGCAGCTAAACGAGCTAAAGTCCATCCTTGCACATCCATATCCTTGAAACCACGAATAACCAGATCATTAGTAAAATATCTTGCGTAGTTTGTTGTATGTTGTGATTGAGCTTCTGCATTTGCCTGAGTACAAGCAAGACCTGCACCAGGGGCGTAACCAGCAGCAGCAGATGCTACCGATCCAACCATCATGTGTGGACAAGCTTCAGGTGACATTCTTTCTCTATAATTCGGACCAGTTGCAAGCAATCCTCTGGCTCCAGCACCAAAAGTTTCACTGCCAAAATATGTTCCACTTGCATCTAAACCAACACGATCAGATCCATGTTGATAATAAATCTCTAAACCAGAACCATCTTCAAGCCCTAAAGCAACTGAAATTGTTTCGGTTGGCATAAGAGCTTCTTTCACACCTGATCCTGGTGATCTTAATTTTGATAAATCAAGAGAGTTTGTAACCAAACCATTCATACCAATTGGCAAGAAAGTAGCTTCACCCCAACTTGTAACGAAACGTCCAATTTGAACATCAACGAAGGTGTTACCAACTTCAAATGACTCAGTTATATATGCATCGAGAAGAGTGAAATCGCTTTCAAAAGCATCTGTTGCTTCAGAATTTAATTGCTGGAATATAGGGGAGCTTATATCCAACGCTGGGTTGTATGATCCAGTAAACGATAATCTTAGACCAGTTGTACCATTTATTCTTCCATCAATTTCACTATAAATTTTTTGAGTCGCACTAAAGATATCACCGCTATCATAGTTTAAATTTCCATTGTTTACTTGGTTACCATATACATCTAAATACTTAGATGTTGTATTTCCAAAATCATCAGTTCTGACTCCACCGCATCCACCACCTGAACCTGATACAACCTGATTAAGATTTGAAGAAGCACCTCTACCTGAAATAATTCCAGCTATTACTGCAGCATCAGTCGTTTCAGCTTCTGAATATTTTGTACCATCAATCATCATACAATCACGCTCTTGAACACGCATTGAAAAACCAGATGACACCGTTGTGTTAATGTTTCCTGAGAAAGCACCTTGATTAATTTCAGCAGCATGAGTGCTAACTGAGAAACCTGCCATCAAGAATAAACTTGCGGCAACATATTTTAGAAATTTAAAACTCATATCTTCTCCCCTGTTTCAAATTCATAATTGAGCACGATCACTCTATTATTAATTCTTAAATATAATAATGTCACAGTTGCAACATTACAGAATGCTTGTATTTAACTGAAATATTTAAAATTAGTCAAATGTTTAAAAGAGTTATTTTCTACCTTTAGATATAAAATGGTACATTTATGCAACAAGTCTGATTTGATAAAAAACATCCTAATTTCAACCTTTTTTACAACAGGTCATCATTAATTTAGAGTTTTTTTTATATATTGAAATAATAACTCAGATTTAGGCTTTTTTATTGCATGAATTTTTTTGTTGGGCAGGAATTTGCCACTGGATAAGTGATTTAAGATTCTCTTGCTAAAACACAGAATTCTAACATCCCTGCTTATTGATGACAAAAGACCATATTTTCTTAGAAGTTTCAAAAAAATCTTAGCTGAATAAACTGAGTAAAATACAATTACTTTTATATTACCATTTCTAATGACGGCTTTAGTTCTTTCTAAGAGTTGGGCCGCCGGTATAACCTCATAAACAATCTTTTTCCTGAGTGTGAATTTTTTCATTTTCATCTGATTAATAAATTCATCATTTACAACTGAGCCGCACAAATATTCAAATTTGATTTTTTTATAAAAATTATTTTTTTGAATGAATTTTAATAGTGATGTTGTTGTGTCAAATGTCTTAATAATATTGTTGACACCCAACTTCACCAATGCTTCTTTTACTTTTTTTCCAATAACAAATAATTGAGCATCTTTAATCAAACTAAAATATTCATTTCTTTGTAAGCGTATTGATTTTACAGCTTGTATCGATGCAATGATAAATATTTTGTTCTCAGAATTAATTATCTTATTTTTAACATAGTTAAAATGAAGAACAGGTTGATATGAATAATTATAATTATTTTTATCTAGCTTTGATTTAAACTCTATATCTAAATTCCTATGGCGTATAATCAAAATCATGTTCTAATTCATTTAATTGTTCAATTTGTTTTTCACCAACTTCACTCATAATTTCATTACCTATTGCATCTGTAAGATGCTCATATTTATTTACAGAATCATTATAGGTTTTAAAAAAAATAGTTTCACCAGTATGATTTAGCAATTGTACTTTAATTTGTATTTGATCATTTATTATTTTTGAGACCACAGAAATTGGACTGTTGCAATTTGCATTAATTATTTTCAATACTCTCCTCTCTGCTTTACATTCGGTTTGAGTTTTTAAATCGTTTATTTTTTTAAACAAATTTGCAAAAATATTTTCTTTATGAGCCTGTATTCCTACTACACCTTGGCATGCTGCGGGTGAGAAATCATCCTGACTTAAAACTTCTGTTACATTATTCTCCAAATTTAATTTTTGGAGTCCTGCCAGGCTTAAAATAATTGCATCATACTTTTTAGCACGTAACTGATTAATTCTTGTATCAACATTGCCTCTTAAAAGCCGTACGGATAAATCTTTTCGTAACCTTAATATTTGTGCACGCCTGCGTATTGAACTTGTGCCTATCTTTGATCCGGACGGTAGATCAAGAAACTTATTTCCTGAATTTGATAACAATGCATCATCGTTAAAATGTCTTTGCATCCAACAAACGATTTGTAAATCCTTGTGAATTTCTTGTGCAGGCACGTCTTTCATTGAATGCACGCCAATGTCAATTTTTTGATCAATAATTTGCTTTTCAATTTCCTTAATAAAAAGGCCTTTGCCGCCCATGCGGTCCAGACGACTAGTATTATGGATATCTCCTGTTGTTTTTATTGTTTTAATCTCAAAATTATAATGAGTTCTTATTTCATCTATTTTGTCAGCTTCATCTATAAAGATACCTGTTTGTGCTTTGGATAGCTTGCTATCTCTAATGCCTACAAGTATTTTTCTTTTATTTGACATAAATTCTTATTCTTAAACTGTAATATGATACATTTGAATATTATATATATAAGTCAAGGAAATTGCCGCATTTTAGAATAGATTACGTATCAAAAAAAAATGAATAAACCAATAAGAGTGATGGGAATTGAATCAAGTTGTGACGAAACGTCAGTTTCGATTGTTGAAAAAAGAGATAACAAAATAAATGTTCTTTCAAATATTGTTAAATCTCAAATTGATATTCATAAGTATTATGGCGGTGTTGTTCCAGAATTGGCGGCACGTGCGCATTCGGATATAATTGATAAGTTAATAAAATTAGCTATTGATCAATCTGGCCTTAATCTTAAAAAAATAGATGCCATCGCAGCGACAGCTGGACCAGGACTGCTTGGAGGACTGCTGGTTGGTGTTGTTGCGGGTAAAACCCTTGCTCATTATTCAAACAAACCTTTTATTGCAATTAACCATCTAGAAGGTCATGCGTTATCAATTAAACTGGAAAGAGATATCAATTTTCCATATTTATTATTATTGGTCTCAGGAGGTCATACTGAATTTACAATTATTAAAAGTTTCAATTCTTACAAGCGGATTGGCACAACAATAGATGATGCGCTTGGTGAAGCATTTGATAAAACTGCTCGAATTTTAAATTTAGGTTATCCAGGAGGACCTGAGATAGAGAAATACGCAGCCTCTGGTGATAAAAATCGATTCAAACTACCAATGCCATTGATCAAAGAAAAGAACTCTCATTTTTCTTTTGCAGGATTAAAATCTTCTGTTGCAAATATTGTTGCTGAACATCGCTGTACTGAAAAATTCAAAAGAGATATGGCGGCATCGTTTCAAGAAACTGTTAATCGAATAATTTTTAAAAAAACGCAGAACGCAGTAAACGAGTTTAGAAAATTAGTTAAATCAAAAAAAGATTTGAAAGTTGTTGTGGCGGGTGGTGTCGCTGCCAACAAAAGTATTCGTCAATCACTTAAAGAGCTTGGAGAAATTGAAGATTGTGAATTTTTATTTCCATCAATCAAGTATTGTACGGATAACGGTGCAATGATTGCTCTAGCGGGAATTGAACGATTTGAAAGAAATAAATTCAATAAGTTAAATTTTAAACCTCGACCAAGATGGCCGCTTGATAAAAATGCCTTATTCATGAAAGGTAAAAGAGTTGTCGAAGGATAAAACAATATATAAAATTGGTGTAATTGGTGGAGGTGCGTGGGGGACTGCATTAGCAAATATTGTCGCAAAAAAAGAGAAAGTTATTTTGTGGGCAAAAGAAAAAAGTGTTTGTGATAACATCAATAAGTTATCTGAAAACAAACGCTATCTACCAAAGATTAAATTAAGTAAAAAAATAAAGTGTACGACGTCAATTCTTGATGTAGCAGAGTGTGAAATTTTATTCCTGGTTTCACCTGTTCAATACTTATCGACTAACCTACTAAAACTTAAAAAAAATATTGAAACAAAAACAATATTTGTTTGCTGTTCTAAAGGTATTGAAATGAATAGCTTAAAATTGCCGAGTGAAATTGTAACCTCTGTATTTCCAAAAAGTAAAATTGCAATTATTTCAGGACCAAATTTCGCAGCCGAGATAGCTAAAGGTCTGCCAGCTGCCACTGTTGTTGCCTCAAAAAATGAACAAGTAGCAAATAGAATTGCTCAACTCATTAAGTCACCAACACTAAGACCTTACTTATCTGATGACATTATAGGATCACAAATAGCAGGAGCTCTGAAAAATATTTATGCTATTGCGAGTGGGATAGTGTTTGGAAAAAAATATGGAGAAAATGCAGTTGCTTCAATTATATCGAGAAGTTTTGCTGAAATTAAGATTGTTGCCCAATCTATGAATGCAAAAAAAAGTACGCTTGCCGGACTCTCTGGTATGGGGGATTTATTTCTTACTTGTTCATCTAAAGAGTCTAGAAATTTTTCTTTAGGAATTGATCTTGCAAAAGGGAAAACACTAAATCAAATTATTGAAAAAAAATTCTCAGTCGCTGAGGGAGTATTTACTGTCAGGGCACTCAAGAAACTATCAATTGAGAAAAAATTAGATTTACCTCTCAATGATGCAATTTATAAAGTTTTATACCGAAAGAAAAATATTGATATTACAATTCAAGAACTTTTAAATAGACCTATAACAAAGGAGTAACATGAACTACTGGTTAATGAAATCAGAACCTGAAACATGGTCTTGGGAACAGCAAGTAAAAGCTGGAAGCAAAGGTGAAGGTTGGGATGGCGTAAGAAACTACCAAGCATCCAACAATATGAAAAAAATGGAAAAAGGAGATCTTTGTTTTTTTTATCACTCGGTCAAAGAAAGAGATATTGTTGGTATAGTAAAAGTCGTTAAGAAATATCATCCTGATCCTACAGATAAAACTAAACGCTTTGGAATGGTATCTGTAGCGGCTGTAAAAACCCTTAAAATTAAAGTTAACCTCGCTCAGATAAAGGATCATCCAAAACTCAATCACCTAGCCTTGGTCAAACAGTCGCGTCTCTCGGTAATGCCAATCGATAAAAAGTCATGGACAATTATTTGCAATCTCGGTGGTATCAAATAAGATAATTTCCTTATGAGTGAAAATGAAAAGTTTGAAGTAAGCAGTGAATGGTCTACAGAAGCTCAAATTAATAACGACAAATATAATAAATGGTATGATAATTCTCTCAATAACAATGAAGAGTTTTGGAGTGAACACGGTAAAAGAATTGATTGGATTAAACCATATACAAATGTAAAAGACGTTTCTTACAATAAAGATAATTTTTCAATCAAGTGGTATTACGACGGCACACTTAACGCATCAAGCAACTGTATTGATAGACATTTAAAAGATAAAGCAGATCAAACTGCAATCATCTGGGAAGGCGATGATCCAGCAGATTCAAAACACATTACTTATAAAGAGTTACACAGTGAAGTATCAAAACTTGCTAACGGCATGAAATCTCTTGGTGTTAAAAAAGGTGACCGTGTAACTATTTATATGCCAATGATTCCTGAAGCGGCTTATGCGATGCTTGCTTGTACAAGGATTGGCGCAATTCACTCTGTCGTATTTGGAGGCTTTTCTCCAGACTCTTTAGCTGGAAGAATAAGTGATTGTAAATCTGATATTGTGATCACTGCGGATGAAGGCGTAAGAGGTGGCAAGGCAATTCCATTAAAGAAAAATACAGATGAAGCCATTTCAATTTCAGGTGGCGTACGACATTGTATTGTAGTTAAAAGAACTGGCGGTGATATTGGTTGGGTTGATGATAGAGATGTGTGGTATCAAGAATTAACCGAAAAAGAATCTGGTGATTGTCCGCCAGAAGAAATGTCAGCAGAAGATCCTCTCTTTATATTGTATACATCTGGATCAACTGGCAAACCAAAAGGAGTTATGCACACCACTGGTGGTTATATGGTTTACGCCTCGATGACACATCAATATGTCTTTGATTATAAAGATGGTGACGTTTATTGGTGCACCGCAGATGTTGGTTGGGTCACAGGGCACAGTTACATTGTATATGGCCCGTTAGCAAATGGTGCCGTCACTGTCATGTTTGAAGGTGTCCCAAACTATCCTAGTGCCTCTAGATTTTGGGAAGTGGTCGATAAACACAAAATTAACATTTTTTATACTGCGCCAACTGCAATAAGGGCATTAATGCGGGAAGGTGAAGATCCTGTTAAAAAAACAAGTAGGTCATCACTTAAATTACTTGGTACTGTTGGAGAGCCGATTAATCCAGAAGCATGGATGTGGTATTATAATGTCGTTGGGGACAAAAAGTGTCCGATCGTCGATACGTGGTGGCAAACAGAAACAGGAGGAATTTTAATTACACCTCTGCCTGGCGCGATTGCTCAAAAACCAGGTTCAGCAACAAAACCTTTCTTTGGAGTCAAACCTGAAATTTTAGACGCTGAAGGAAAAATTCTTGAAGGTGCTTGCGAGGGTTCTCTTTGTTTAGCAGACTCTTGGCCAGGACAAATGAGAACAGTTTACGGAGATCATAAAAGATTTATTGAAACCTATTTTTCTCAATTTGATGGAAAATATTTTACGGGCGATGGCTGCAGGAGAGATGAAGACGGTTATTACTGGATCACTGGAAGAGTGGATGATGTAATAAATGTATCCGGTCACAGAATGGGAACAGCAGAGGTTGAGTCAGCTCTCGTTGCTCATCCAAAAGTTAGTGAGGCAGCAGTTGTTGGTTACCCGCACGATATAAAAGGCCAAGGTATCTATGCATACGTTACGCTCAATGCAGGTGAAGAAACATCAGACGAATTATATAAAGAACTTGTTGCATGGGTTCGTAAAGAAATTGGTCCGATCGCATCACCAGATTTAATTCAATGGGCACCAGGTCTTCCAAAAACTCGATCAGGAAAAATTATGAGAAGAATTTTAAGAAAGATTGCTGAAAACGATTACAGTAATTTAGGTGATACATCTACATTAGCAGAACCGGCTGTGGTTAATGATCTTGTTGAAAATCGAATGAACAAGTAGTTTCTTGTGAGTGATAAAAGTACCGTTAAAGCTTTAATCGAAGATCACAAAATGACCCCACATCCTGAGGGAGGTCATTACGTTGAGATTTTTAGGAATAAGGATGTCACTCATATATATTTCTTACTTGAAGAACATGAGAATTCCCACTGGCACAGAATAACAAAAACTGAAACGTTACATTTTTATTCAGGCAGTCCTTTAAACATATACACTTCAAAAGATGGTGTTGAATTTCAAATTGATCAGATAGGATCTAATAATAATTTTATGTACACTGTAGAAAAAGAAACTTGGTTTGCTTTAAAATCTACTGGAGCGTATAGCTTAATTGGATGCACGGTCGCACCCGCTTTTGAGTTTGAAGATTTAGAACTGGCACCAAAAGATTGGAAGCCATCTAAATTTGATCATGAACTTTGATTACAAATCAATAGGTATCGATTTAACAGCAACCACAACTTTTGTTCTTAGATTGACTGTCAACTTTTAAAGTTTCACATTGGGTTTCTTCAAGTTTTTTTTCAGCTAATTGTTTTTTGTGAATCTTATCTTCGATATATTCATGAAGAGAAGCAAATCCTAATTTTGCTGCTCTCTTTTCTTCATAAGGCCTTCGTCCTTTAAGATTTTCAATTATTTTTATAACTTCAGAATTTTCCATAGTTAATCCATAAAATAACTAATTTATTTTGCAATATTAATATAAGTGGGATCCTACTATCATAAAAGTCAATTAAAGCTAAAAATCTGAGGTAATTCCTTTTTTTTCCCAGTCTCCAAAACGGGTTGGTTCTGGACCATCTGCGCCACCTATTTCTTTTTTCTTTTTAGGTAATTTGGTGTCAGTTTTCTTGTCTTCTTTGTTCTCGACAGCCTCTGTTTTTTTATCGTTCATATATATAATGTAATCTCTATTTGTCGCTAATCAAAGTATGAAAACAGTGGGAAACAACAAACCTTTCTGTTATACAGAGAAATAATGCTTCACAATAATGTCGGTTAAAATATCACCTTCTATACTAGCATCAGACTTTTCATCATTAGGGGATGAGGTCGTTAATATCACTCAAGCCGGAGCAGACTACATACACGTAGATGTAATGGATGGACACTTTGTTCCCAATCTCACAATAGGACCAGATGTGGTTAAATCAATAAGAGATAAATCTTCATTACCATTTGATGTTCATTTGATGATCGATCCTGTACAGCCTTATATTGAGAAGTTTGTTGAAGCTGGAGCTGATATTGTTTCAGTTCATCCCGAGGCAAATGATGACACAGAGGCATGTTTGAATAAAATTAAATCGTTAAATGCAAAGGCTGGACTTGCAATCAACCCAGATACTGAATGGGAAGCGGTGAAACCCTTTATGGATAAACTTGATCTCATTTTAGTAATGAGCGTTCACCCAGGTTTTGGTGGTCAGAAATTTATTCCAACGGCTCTTGATAAATTATCAAACCTTAGAGAAGAAATTAATAGGTCTGGTAGAGAAATTCATTTAGAAGTTGATGGGGGAATTAATTTTGAAAATGTTCAATCAGTAATTGATGCTGGAGCCGATATGATTGTTGCAGGCACCACAACCTTTAAAGGTGGCCCAAGTGAATATGCAAATAACATTGAAAAACTAAGGGGCCATTAAGTTGGATATAAAAATTAAAACCGCGCTGATATCTGTTTCAGATAAATCAGGATTAGAAAAAGTAGTTCAATCGCTCAAAGAACATAAGGTTAAAATAGTTTCAACGGGTGGTACCGCAAAAGCAATTGCAGAAATGGATGTTGATGTGACGGATGTATCATCTTTAACCAATTTTCCAGAAATGATGGACGGACGAGTTAAAACTTTACATCCAAATGTACACGGGGGTTTGCTCTCAAAAAGAGATGACAAAAACCATGTGCAGTCTCAAGAGGAACATGGCATAGAAGATATTGACTTAATAATTGTAAATCTTTACCCCTTTGAAGAAACGATAAAATCAGAGGAAAATGAAGAAATTTGCATCGAAAATATTGATATTGGTGGTCCGGCAATGTTGCGATCAGCCGCTAAAAACCATCAATTTGTAACAGTAGTTACTGATATTAAAGATTACGATGAGCTAATTAATGAGATCAATCAAAACTATGGTTCAACAACTTTGGAATTCAGAAAGGCACTTGCTGCAAAAACATTTTCAACCACTGCTTACTACGATTCTTTAATCAGCAATTGGTTTTACAGAAATTCAAACGAACCTATTAATAAGTTTTCAACAGCTGCAGAATTATCTTCTACACTTCGCTACGGTGAAAACCCTCATCAGTCAGCAAGTCTCTATAAGTCATCCATGCAGCAATCAGGGATACCACATGCAAAATTACTTCAAGGCAAAGAATTGAGTTATAACAATATTAATGATGCTGACGCAGCATTACAATTAATAAAAGAATTTGATAAAGACACTCCCAGTGTTGCAATTATTAAACATGCAAATCCTTGTGGTGTTGCTAGTGGAACTTCACTTTGTGAAGCGTATATGAAAGCATTTTCATGTGATACGACCAGTGCATTTGGGGGTATCATTGCACTTAACCAAACAATCGATAAAGAGACAGCCTCTGAAATTATAAAAATATTTACTGAGGTAATTATAGCACCAGATATTAGTGATGAAGCAATAGAAATATTTAAATCAAAAAATAATTTGCGAGTTTTAACTGTGTCGTCTTTGAAGAAAAAAAATAATACGCATAACTACAAAAGTATTGAAGGAGGGATCCTGGTTCAGTCAAATGATGAAGCTAATACGACAAAATCAGATCTGAAAGTAGTTACAGCAAAAAAACCAAGTGATGATGAAATTGATGATATGTTGTTCGCATTTAAAGTTTGCAAACATGTAAAATCAAATGCAATCATTTATGTCAAAAATAAAAAAACAATTGGTATCGGTGCAGGACAAATGAGTAGAGTAGATAGTGCTAAAATTGCCTCACAAAAAAATAGTGAAATGGAAAAATCTGATGAAAACTCTCTCGAAAATTCAGTGGTCGCATCTGATGCATTCTTTCCATTCGCAGATGGCCTGCTAGTTACAATTTCTTCTGGAGCCAAGGCGGTAATTCAACCCGGTGGGTCAGTAAAAGATGACGAAGTAATCACTGCTGCAAATGAAGCTGGTATATCGATGGTTTTCACGGGCAAGAGACATTTTAGACACTGATAAATTTATTTTTTACGCCTCTTAATAATTCCATACATTAAAACTGAAACAGTAATTGCAATAGCAATCCACTTTAATGATGTGGTCATGCTAGATAAATAGACATGAGTTTCGTCAATGTTTGGAAAATTTAAATTCAATCTTGTAATTTGTAGATTCTCTAAAATATCAAAACTAAAGGCTGTAATTGGAACCAGCAGAATAGCTTTAGAACTTCTAAATAACTTAGAGTAAGCACCGAGAAATAACGATAAGTATAAAATTGGATACACAGTATCTAGGAGAAGTGAAGATAAGACGTAAATACTTCGACCATCAGGACCCATTGTGCTGAAATTTTCAATAGCATTTTCTTTATTGTAAAAAAGTTCAAGATCGAGCATGTTTGAAAAGATATTATGTGGAAGAAGAAAAAATATAAGTCCACATATATTAAGTAGTATGAAAATTGTAATTTGGGATTTAGTTGAAGAAACTAATTGAAGATACTTACTGATCATTTTCTGAAACAAAATACATTCCTATAATACCAATTAAATTAAATAGAACTATAGAAATCATTGCATATTGAAGACTATCAGTGAAAGCGAGTATTAGTGACATGAGTCCTGGGACAAGCCAAGCTGTTGACTTTCCGGCAAAGGCGTAAAGGCCAAAAAATTCTGTCATCTTTTCTTGAGGTGAAAGCTTAACCATTAATGCTCGTGATGCTGTTTGAGCAGGGCCATAAAAAATTGAAATGCCAATGACAACACAAATATATGTAACTTGACTTACAGAATTAAATATTCCAAATGTAAATTCCTCAACACCAGCTGAATATTCATTGACAGTAAAAAAATAAAATATTGTATCCTTATCAATTGATAACCCTAAAAGTCCTGAAACTAATAAACCCCAAAGTGATAGATTTATTACATTTTTAGAACCAATTAGATCATTTAAATAGCCTCCATAAATTGAACTTGGTCCTGACAAGATATTTAAAATAATTCCAAGTATTAAGACTTGAGTGAGTGACATCCCAACGACGAGACTTGCATAAACACCACCAACTACAAACAAAGCGTTAAGGGCGTCTTGATAAAACATTCTTGTTATTAAGAACGTAAATATGTTTTTATACTTTCTAGCATCTTTAAAAGTATTGATAAAATTTGTAAGTCCAATCTTTACCGAATTGAAAACAGTAACATCATTTTTTTTTAGATCTGGAGTAAATAAAAATAAAGGAACAATAAATACCGCATACCATATTGCGCATAGCGGTCCTACAATTCTTATATGTTCATATTCATTTGTATTCAAACCGTACAGATTTTCGGCTTCACCTCCAGGCCAAACAAATATTATTAAAAATAAAATTAATGCGATAAGACCTGCGATGTAACCAACCCCATAACCCATACCACTTAACCAACCAGAGTTCTCAGGAGTTTCAATGGTTGCTAAAACTGAATTGTTAAAGACTTCTGAAAACCCAACCATTGCTGAAGCAAGTATCAATCCAAACATCACGAGCCAAATACCGTCAGGTGCGCCTGGAGGTGAATACCAAAGCAACGCCATACCAAGTACAAACAATGCAGACGTAATTCCCATTAATAGTTTTCGGTTTCCTTTTATGTCCGTAATAGATCCAAGAACTGGGCTTAAAAGAGCAATAGCTAAGCCTGAGATTGTTTGTGTGAGGGTTAGTTTTTGAGCTCCGTCTGCACCAGCAATAAAGACATCTGTAAAGTAAACAGAAAATACAAACGTCATAATCAATGTGTAAAAAGGCTGATTTGCCCAATCAAACATTGTCCATGAATATCTACCTAGTTTTGAAGCTCTCATAAGATGAGTTTATACAAACTATCTTTTATTGTGTTCTTTTATTTTGGAGCGAGTGAAGGGAGTCGAACCCTCGACCTAAACGTTGGCAACGTTTCGCTCTACCACTGAGCTACACTCGCAATATTGTTTCTTCTAATAGAAAAAGCCTTGTTTTTCAAGATAAGCGGATTATTTCATTTTTATAACAACTATTGTATTATTTTTAATAACATGAAAAACATCAATATTCAGGATCTATCCAGAAAAATCCCCATATTTCCGTTAACTGGAGCAGTTCTTTTTCCTGGAACACAATTACCCTTAAACATTTTTGAGCCACGCTATGTTCAAATGATAGATGATGCTCTTGCTAGCCCAGGAAGACTCTTAGGCATGATACAGCCTGCATCACAAAATCAAGAGGCCGGAAACAAATCTTTAAAAAAAGTTGGATGTGTCGGTCGTATCTCCTCATTTAACGAGGCAGAGGACAGTAGATACTTAATTACATTATCTGGCGTTGTAAGATTCGAAGTTGATGAGGAATTGGATGTAACAACCCCTTACAGGCAGGTTCTCGCTAACTACGATAATTTTAAGACTGATACCGAGAGTCAAAATAGTGACAGCATTGACCGGTCAAAACTTCTGGCTTTGGTTAAACGATATCTAGAACACAGAAAAATATTAGCTGACTGGGAGATAATTAAACAAACTCCAACTGAGCAATTGATAAATTATTCAGGAATATTGGTTCCTTTCACTCCCGAAGAAAAACAACTTCTTCTTGAAGCAAAAACATTGATTACAAGAGGTCACGCACTTGAGGCGCTCTATCAATCTTATATCTTCGATCTTTCTGGAGAAAAAAGCGATCAGCTACATTAAAGAGCTTTATAAAAATCTTCACCTGTAGCACTTCTAATAAAAAACTGTTTGAAATTTTTTATCTTTTCAACTAAACCCAGGCCTGTTCGGGCAGTATAATTTACAAAGTCGTTATTACTGGAAAGTATGTCATCAAGTAAAAATGTACCAAATGAATAGGCTGTGTTATCCATTTTTCTTTTCGTTTCAAACTCGTCCAAAGCCATTTGATCATTAAGCTTATAGCCTAACGATTTATATTTTTTAATCTGGTTTACAAACACAGCTATATCTTTAACGCTTAAATTAAGTCCTTGGCCAGCAATAGGATGTATATTATGAGCAATATTGCCTAGCAATACTGTATTTTTGTATACAAGATTTTTGGCATAGACAAATTGGAGCTGATGTTTTTCATTGCTTATCATTTTAATTGAAGAAACCTGTTCACTCAGGTGCTTAGTGATAATTTGCAAAAGCTCTTCATCATTTTTGTGTAATAATTTTGAATCTCTTTTTAATGACCAAACAATAGAAGCTTCATTCTTTGAATAAGGTAACAGAGCTAAAGGTCCATCGGAGGTAAATTTTTGAAATGCACAATTTGCATTTTTAATATCACCTTCAACACTTATGGATAAGGCATCCTTTTCTAAGTCTTTTTTAATAAAATCAACATTTATATGATCAGTAATATTATTTTTTGTTGATGATAATATAAATAAATCAGTGTCTATTTCTTCTCCGTTATTAAGTTTAAGTTTAATTCCATCTTTTTTATTTTCGACCATAGAAGGATAGCTTCCATGAATAATATTTATATTGCTTAACTGGCCTATCTCTTGATCCAAGTATTTTTCTAAGTCTGTGTTTTTTACAATTTTTCCAAGATTTTGCTTTTCTCCATCATTAAACTTTATGGACTGAGGCTTATTTCCTCTCAGGCTGTTTAATTCACAGTGTATAGAGTCAATTTCAGGGTGTTCTTCAAATAGCATTATGTTTGGGAGCATGGAAGAGAGATAATTAAGCGAACCTCTAGATAAAAATGTGACAAGGTTAGTATTAGATATTTCTTGCTTTTGATCTTTATCTGAAATTAGACAGACTGAAAATCCATTTCTGGCTAAAAGGCATGATGTTATTTTAGCTGAAATACCGAACCCAAATATAGCAAATTCATGTTTCATTTATTATTTAAATAATTTAGTCAGTTAATTGTTTAAGAAACTATATAATAACAAGATGAATCAAATACTAATAGAATCTAAACATTTTTATTTTATTTGTTAAATAATGAAGCTTTTACCTGACTCTATTAAACTTTTTTTGTTCAATCGATTACTTGAGATAAGTGGTGTTGCGTCAATTTTATTAAGTGCATTTATACTCATATCAATAGTAAGTTATTCAAGTTTTGACCCAAGTATTCTAAATTTAAACAACTACGAAATAAAAAATGTTGGAGGATATGTTGGAGCAAATATATCTGAAATACTAATTCAATTTTTTGGATATGGCAGCTTTCTCATTTGCATTGTTCTAACCAGCTGGGCGTACAAACTTTTTTTTTCTAAAAACTTAGAATTGTTTGCACTTAATTTTTTATTGTTACCAATCACAGTCTATTTACTTGCTCTTTTTTTTGAAGCAGTAAACATACCGATATCAAATGGATTTATTGCGACCCAATCATTCGTTTTTATCAATGAACTTAACTTGCTGACTAACGTATATCTAAATTATTTATTCGTCACAGTCATATTTATTTTTTTTCTTGCGTCATTTTACTTTACAATGGGCTTAAATTTAGATGAATGGAGTAAGATTTTAAAAGCTGTATTACAAGTTATAAAAGTCTTTGTTTCTTATTTTAAAAAAACAGTGAGCCTAGTTTATGCAAATCTTTTTAATAAGCCGGTTCAAAAAATTTCATCCGAGAGCACTCTCAGCAGTAAAAGCCTTGAACCTAAAATTGATTTTGAGTCGCTAAAAAATGAACCAGTTTCAACTTATGGTAATGAAGTAACCAATAAAGAAATAGTGAGTCAACAAGACGAAATAGTCTTTGATGTAGAGTCATATAAAGCGCCAGATATAAATTTTTTATCTAAACCCGAAATAAATAAAGATAATGCCGTTAATCATGATGAGCTTAAAATAAATGCTGAAAAGCTAAAAAATGTTTTGACTGATTTTAAGATTGACGGAGAAATTATTGCAGTTTCACCTGGCCCAATAGTCACCATGTATGAACTGCAACCTGCACCAGGAATTAAGGCCTCAAAAATAATTTCATTATCGGATGATATAGCAAGAAATATGAGTGCGATGTCAGCTCGTGTTGCAATCATTCCAGGCAAAAATGTCATTGGGATCGAAATACCAAATACCATTAAGAATCCTGTTTATCTGAGTGAGCTTTTTAAAAATGAACAATTTGTAAATAATGAAAAAAATTTAATTTTAGCTCTCGGTAAAGATATAAGTGGCAATGCTAAGTTTGCTAATTTAGAAAATATGCCTCACCTTCTTATTGCTGGGACAACAGGTTCTGGAAAATCTGTAGGAATAAATGTAATGATTACTTCAATCCTTTACAAACATTCTCCTGAGGACTGCAAATTCATATTAATTGATCCAAAGATGCTTGAATTATCAGTATATGAAGGTGTTCCTCATCTAATCACTCCAGTTGTGACTGATCCAAAAAAAGCAATTGTTGCACTTAAATGGGTCGTTAGAGAAATGGAGTCTCGATACAAAAAAATGTCCTTATTAGGTGTTAGAAATATTGAAAACTATAATCAGAGAATAGCTGAAGCTATCAAAAAGTCGGAAAAGATAGTGAGATCAGTCCCATCTGGAATAAACCCGGAAACTGGACAACCAACAACTACACAAATTGAAATCGAAAATAAAAAAATGCCTTTCATTGTTGTTGTTGTTGATGAAATGGCCGACTTGATGATGGTTGCAGGAAAGGAAATTGAACACGCAATTCAAAGACTGTCACAAATGGCAAGAGCCGCGGGTATTCATTTAATTATGGCCACTCAAAGACCAAGTGTTGATGTGATTACAGGAACTATTAAGGCTAATTTCCCAAGCAGAATTAGTTTTCAAGTAAGTTCAAAGTTTGATAGTCGCACCATTCTCGGTGATGAGGGAGCTGAAAGACTGTTAGGCAAAGGCGATATGTTAATGATGACTGCTGGCGGAATTACATCAAGAATACACGGTCCTTTTATATCAGATCACGAAATAGAGAATATTGTTCGTGCACTTCAAAAACAAGGCAATCCTGAATATGACGAAGAAATATTAAAAGAAGAAGAGATTGAAAATGATCTTGGAATAGTCTCTGAAGGTGATCACGATAATCTACTTCAGGACTCTTTGGATATTATAAAAAAAGAAGGTAAAGCATCTACAAGCCTTTTACAAAGAAAACTACAAATTGGATATAATCGTGCAGCAAGAATAATGGATCAACTTGAAGAAAGTGGATATATTAGTGCCGCAAATCATGTAGGTAAGAGGGAAATTAATTTTGATAAATTTAATTCCTGATGAAGTCATTTATTTTAACCATCTTCCTATTTTTTTTTGTTGTCAATAATTCTTCATCTAATCAAATTATTACAGGCATAGAAGCTAATTGGAATGAAACACAATCAATGTCGGGTCAATTTGAACAAATTGATCAAGAAGGAAATATTTTTAACGGACAATTTTTTTTTTTAAAACCTTTTAAATCAAAGTTCGTGTATGATGGTAGAGAAGAAGACATCATCACGAATAAAAGTTTGATGGTTGTGGTGGATAAGGAGGGTTATCAAATTGATAGTTTTCCTATCGGCAATAGTATTTTGAAAAAACTTTTATCGGAAAATATCCTAATAGAGAACGAATTCGATATCATATCTCTGACAGATGAAAATAATTTTTATCATCTATTGCTTAAAGTTAAAGATGACAATTCTGATAATCAAATCAAATTTGTATTTGATCGACAGTCTTTAGATCTCAAAAAATGGGAAATTTATGATGAATTTAGTAATAAAACTGTTTTTAAGTTTACAAAAATAAAAAAAAATATATTTATAAGCCAGAATTTATTCGTGGTTAAATATAATTAAGCCACAGGCAGGTTTTATAAAATATTTCAACAGCAATGACGGTTAGTTCAAACAGTGAGCTCAAGCAATGGCTTGAGTCAAATAGAATATCTGAAGTAGAATGTATTTTTCCTGATATGGCAGGATCATCAAAGGGGAAAATTCTTCCTGTTCAAAGATTTTTAAAATCCATAGAAGACCAGAGTCTCAAGCTCGCTGATTCGGTTTTTGGTCAAACAGTTTCTGGTAAATGGGTCTATGAGAGCGAAGTGATTGATTATGTCGAGGAAGATTTATTTATGTCTCCTGACCTTTCAACTTTGAGAAAAATACCTTGGAACAAAGAACCAACAGCGCAAATTATTTGCGATCTTAAATATGGCACCGGTGAAGCATCAGAAATAGCACCGCGCCAGGTTTTAATAAATATTATTGAATTATTAAAAGAAGAAAATTTAAAAGCAATTGTTGCACCTGAATTAGAATTTTATCTATGTGAGCAAAATCTTGATCCTGATTTACCTCTAAAAACACCAGTTGGAAAATCTGGTCGAAGAGAAACTGGCAGCCGTGTCTTCGGAATAGATGCCGTTAATGAGTTTGACGCATTAACAGATGATATTTACGATTATTGTGAACTAATGGAGATTGGAGTAGACACACTTGTGCATGAGTCTGGTCCATCTCAAATAGAAATAAATCTAAATCATGGTGATCCTCTTGCGCTTGCAGACCAAGCGTTCATGTTTAAAAGAGCAGTAAGGCAAGTCGCATTAAAACATGGCATACATGCAACGTTTATGGCTAAGCCCTATCAAGGTCAGCCTGGAAGTTCAATGCACATACACCAAAATCTGGTATCAACTAAAACAAATAAAAATCTGTTTAGTGATCAAGAAGGAAATAATTCAAAAGAATTTTTAAATTATATAGGAGGTCTGCAGACATATTTACCTGATGCAATGCTCTTATTTGCACCATATGTGAATTCATACAGGCGATTTGTCATTGATGCCTCAGCTCCAATTAATACCCACTGGGGCATCGAAAATAGAACCGTTGCCTTTAGGGTTCCAACATCATCACCAGACTCAAGAAGAATTGAAAACAGAATACCTGGTGCTGATACAAATCCATATCTTGCTCTTGCTGCATCGCTCGCGTGTGGATATTTAGGATTAAAGGAAAAATTAGAACCAGAAAAACCTACTGCAGGAGACGCGTTTGAAAGACGGCATAATATTCCCAAATATCTGCCTGATGCGTTAAAAAGATTAAAAGTAAGTAATGAGTTATCTGAAACTTTGGGTAAAGAATTTGTAACTCTTTTTACAGAAATTAAGCAAACAGAACACGACGCTTATCAAAATGTTATCAGTGCATGGGAGCGAGAGCACTTATTACTCAATGTTTAATTTACAATATCTTTTTATTTAAAAAGTAACCTTTATTATCTTCAAAGATAATCAGATCTTTAAGTAAAAGGTTTTTTTCAATTTTTTTTCTCAAGGAATATATGTGAGTTTCGAGAGTATGCGTATCTATATCTTCATTATAACTCCATACTTTTTTTAACAGATTTTTTTTGGAAATATGAGTATTACTATTGTCTAAGAGACTATTAAAAATTTGAGATTCTTTTTCTGTGAATCTTAAATAAAGATTGTCTTTAGAGAGAGTTCTCATATTTGGGTCATAAGTGTACTTATTAAAAATTAATTTTCGTGCAGTTTGTGAATTGATTTGATCCAAGCTATTAGAAACTCTATGATATAGTTCTCTGATTTGCAGTGGTATGCTTAACAGAACGATCTCACTATTTAGTTTATCCATTTCTAACGTATCACTATTGCAATTAATTATAAAAACCGTGTCAAATTTAATTGCATGGGATAGTTCTTTTAATGCGAATTCATTATCTGTAATTAAAATACTTCCAAAATTTTTTTCTAAATCATTTTTGTTGATAAGTTGAAATTCTAAATTGCCAAAAATATTGTTGGTATCAATTATTTCAGAAAAAATGAGCCTTAATTTATCATTTCCAAATATGATTGGGATTATTCTTTTTTCCATTTTCCATATGATTATAATATAGATTGTGAATTTATTAGTACAAAATAATTATCTTCATTCTGATCTAGGTCGATTTGCTTGTGCAATAGGCCGCGCGGGTCTAACAACAAATAAAATTGAGGGTGATCATAAGACCCCTGTTGGAGAATTTATGTTTCAAAAAATTTATTATAGAAAAGATAAATTGGGAGAATTTTCCTTCAAGATCCCTTTTGCGGTAATTGAAAAAAATGATGGTTGGTGTGATGATCCAAAAAATAAACTATACAATCAACATATCAAATTTCCTTTTGATGCAAGTGCTGAGAAATTATTCAGAGATGATGATCTTTATGATTTGCTATGTGTAATCAATCATAACACTGACCCCATTGTACCAGGAAAAGGAAGTGCAATTTTTTTACATATTAGCAAACCAAATTTTGAGGGAACGGAAGGGTGCGTAGCGATAAAAAAAGAAAATATTATTGAATTAGCAAAAAAGATAGATGTAACAACAAAGTTGATTATAAAAGATTAACTTCGCTCACCAAAAATACGGGTGCCAATTCTTATATGAGTGGCACCGCACTCTAGGGCAACTTGATAATCTCCTGACATGCCCATACTTAAACAATTTAAATTAAATTTTTTTGCTAGATCTGCCAACTTTGAAAAATGATTTCTAGGATCTTCGTCAATCGGAGGTAGACACATTAGTCCAATGATATTTAAATTATAGTTGGATTTACAATCTAAAATAAATTCATCTGCCTCATTAAATAAAACCCCTGATTTTTGTAACTCATTCCCTGTATTAATTTGTATAAAATATTTTCGCTTGATTTTATCTGATGTTTCAAGCTCAGCAAATTTCTGCACTATTTTTTTTCGATCAATAGAGTGAATAACTTCGCAATGTTTATGAATTTGCTCAACTTTTCTACTTTGAATACTGCCAATAAAATGCAGCTTGATACTTGGATTAAGTTTTTTTAGATCAGGCCACTTACTCTCGATTTCCTGTATTTGATTTTCACCAAATGATAGATGGCCCTCATTGATTACTTTTTGTATATCTTTAGCAGACTTTTTTTTACTGACTGCTATCAATTCAATATCTTGAGGGTTTCTATTGGCACTTCTTAGAGATGCTTCTAGACTGCTTAAAAAATTTTTGTAATTACTCATAAAAAAAATGCCCTACAAATTAATGTAGGGCATTTTAAGTCATAAACTAATAATTAGATGATTAGAATCCAACTACGTAGTTAAAGACCCACTTATCAGTGTCACTAGCTGATCCACCAGCAACATCTGTTTCAAGATAATCAATACCGAAAGAAGCGGCACCCATTCCTTTGTTAACAGATACTCTCATGTAATCAGTATCAGTAGTGAAATCTCTGTCAGCGAATTGAACACCAACGTCCATTCCAGCTACAGATGTTCCTACACCCATGTGAGTTTCTTCTGAACCGTCATCAGAGTCATAAACAGCATAACCTAAGTTAAGGCCAGCTATTGAATAACCAACAGTTAAGAAGTTTGGATCCTTATCAGTAGTAGTACCTTTGTAATCAATTTGTGATACACCGGCAGCAATTGTTGCGCCCATGATTGATCCTTTAGCAGCAAATGACATTACAGCGTCATAGCCCTCTGTAGCGGAAGTACCAGATAATCTAGTATATCCCTCTGCAGGATCGTCACCAGCTGCTAAGTTAACGAGATCAGTTGAATCGTCTGTATTAATCGCTGTACCAGCAGTACCAGCAACAGAGTCAGTTTCCATACCTCTAGTAACTTTAAAAGATATTCCGCCTACTGAGTTTGAGTAAGCAATTGAGTTACCAGACGGTGCGTCACCATCGTCATAAACTCCAGCTCCGCCGCCTTTACCACTAAATGCAACGTTCCAGCAATTTACTAGTGAGAAACATGCTGGGTTTGAGTCCATGCTGTCCACAGCAGAGTCTTGACCGATACCTAAACCGATAGTACCCATACCTGTGTCGAAGTTGACATCAGTTTTGATGCCAGCAGCAGTAACAGACATTGTTAAGCCAACGCCCATACCGTTATCCATAGAGTCGCTGTAAGATACGTAGATAGAGTTCGTAGAAAACGTTGATGCTAATCCACCACCGTCGTTATCTGTCAACGTACCAGCGAAATAACCGTTAATAGCCATTTCAGAATGAGCTGCACCAGCAGCCATAACTGAAGCTAAAGCGGTTGCTCCGATTATTTTTGATCTATTCATAAAATTTCCTTTCATATGATAATTGATCATAGTTAAATTTAACTGGAATATCTTTTATCAAAAATAGTGAGGTTTATTAAAGGTAATTTCTTAAATATCACATTTTTATGTTCATATGTGACATTTATGCCACTATCAAATTTTGTTTAAAAAATAAGAAAAATGTATTAAATCAACTTTATAGTTTAAATATATAATTATTGAACGAAACACTCAATTTCAATTAAAAATTATGAAAAAACCAATAATTTCGTCAATTTTACTACTGTTTCTCATTTCTTGCGCTCAAATTCAAGGTTTGCAGGATGCACCTGAAGTTTATGATTCTCAAGAACAAAAAGTATTAACGGA
This sequence comes from uncultured Pelagibacteraceae bacterium, assembly GCA_902526005.1. GTDB lineage: Bacteria > Pseudomonadota > Alphaproteobacteria > Pelagibacterales > AG-422-B15 > CACNXQ01. The sequence continues at coordinate 228,009 of CABZIW010000001.1, read as the reverse complement.
AAAAGCTAAGGATAGAGATCTTAATTTACCCAGTGGAAGCACAATAATAGAGAACTCTGGTCAGGGTATTCTTGGATCGTTGGGACTTGGATCAGGAACAAATTTTGAAGTTGCCTCCATAACATTTAGTGTGGCGTTAGATAAAGTTGGATTTATGCCTTTAATCTCAGTTGACTCAGCATCAGGTATTATTGTTACAGACTGGTACAGTCTTGATGATGGCAAAAGTAGAATTAAAATAAATGTAAGAGTTATTGATCAAGAAATGACAGATGAGAGTGTAACAGTATCATTGTTTACACAGTCTTTAGATGGTGATAGGTGGATAGACCAAGGTATTAATTCTGAACAAAGCTTAAAAATAAAACAAAGTATTTTAACTTCAGCAAGATCATTAGCAATTGCTTCAGAACTGTAAGTCCTTAACCATTGATTGATGTCAGAAAAATATAATCCTAAAGTAGTTGAAAAGAAGTGGCAATCTTATTGGAGTGAACATCAATTATTTGAAAGCAAAATAGTATCAGATAAAAAAAAGTATTACATCCTTGAGATGTTTCCGTACCCGTCAGGAAAAATTCATATGGGGCATGTTCGTAATTATACATTAGGGGATGTAATTGCAAGATATAAAAGGGCTCAAGGATTTAATGTGATGCATCCAATGGGATGGGACGCATTCGGACTGCCAGCTGAAAATGCAGCAATTGAAAATAAAACTTCACCTAAAACTTGGACTTACGAAAATATAGAGACAATGAAAAATCAATTAAAGCAAATGGGTCTTTCAATTGATTGGTCTAGAGAAATTGCAACGTGTGATAAGCTTTATTATCAAAACCAACAAAAACTCTTTCTAAAATTTTATAGAAAAAATTTAATTTACAAAAAAGAGTCTCTCGTGAATTGGGATCCAGTAGAGAATACAGTACTTGCAAATGAACAAGTGATAGACGGTAAAGGTTGGCGATCAGGGGCTGAGGTAGAACAGAAGAAGCTGTCACAATGGTTTTTCAAAATTACTGACTATGCAGAAAGCCTTCTTAAAGTTCTAGACGACATGTCCGGATGGCCAGAAAAAGTTCGTACAATGCAAAAAAATTGGATTGGAAAATCCTTTGGTTGTGAAATTGAATTTGTAATTTCTTCAAAATTAGAAGAGTTTAATGATGAAAGATTAAGAATTTTTACAACTCGCCCGGATACAATTTTTGGAGCAACTTTTTGCGCATTATCTCCCTTTCACCCCTTTGTGGATAGATTAATAAAGCAGAATGAAACCCTATATAGTCAAGTCAATGAATTGAGATCCCAAAAAATTAGCGAGGAATCGATAGCCAAAAATGAAAAAGTAGGAATTCAGACAGAGTTGTTTATCAAACATCCTTTTATTGAGAATAAACTGCTTCCAGTCTTTATAGCAAACTTCATCTTAATGGATTATGGATCTGGAGCTATTTATGGTTGTCCTGCGCATGACCAAAGAGACCTTGATTTCGCAAATAAATATAATTTAGAAATAATCCCAGTTATAAATCCATCCGATAATATCGAACTTGATAAAAAAACAGCTTACACTGGGAGTGGCAAACTTATTAATTCTCAATTTTTAAATGATCTTTCTATTGAAGAAGCTAAGCAAGAAATTATCAAAAGAGTAGAAGAACTCCATATAGGAAAGAAGACTACTAACTTTAGACTTCGCGATTGGGGTGTCTCTCGACAAAGATATTGGGGATGTCCAATTCCTATTATGTATAGGGAAGACGGTAAAGTAATTGAAGTCCCTGAGGACCAACTGCCATTGGAATTACCAGATGATATTGACTTAAGCATACCCGGAAATCCTCTTGACAATCATCCTGAGTGGAAATTTACAAAGTGTCCTGAAACAGGAATGAATGCTATAAGAGAAACAGACACACTAGATACTTTCGTCGACTCAGCATGGTATTTTTTGAGATTTTGTTCACCGCACGAGACAAAAGAACCTTATAACTTGGATGAAATAAATTATTGGATGCCAGTTGATCAATACGTTGGTGGTGTCGAGCATGCCATCCTGCATTTATTGTATTCTAGATTTTTTACTAAAGCTCTCAACATCAAAGAAATGGATGAGCCTTTTGATAGCCTATTTACACAAGGCATGGTTTGTCATCACACATTTCAAAATGAATCTAATGCCTGGGTTTATCCTGACGATGTGGAGAAGAAAGACTCGAAGTTTTTTCAAATATCCACTGGTGAACCGGTTACTATGGGTGAAATTGAGTCGATGTCTAAATCAAAGAAAAACGTAATTGATCCTGAGTCAATAATAAGTACATACGGAGCCGACTCAGCAAGATGGTTTATGTTGTCTGACAGTCCTCCTGAAAAAGACATTAATTGGACAGACTCGGGTATCAATGGAGCGTGGAAGATATGTCAGAAAATTTGGACGATTGTTCAAAATAATAGTGAAAACCTAAAACAAACAACAAACTGTAATGACAAAACATATCAAGGAAAATCTCTAGATTTTATAAGAATTATTCATCAAAACCTTCATGCAATAACTCAGAGCATTGAGAAATTTCAAATGAATGTCTCAATTGCAAAAGTTTTTGAGATAGTTAACACAATTTCTAAATTTCAAATAGAAGATGAGGAAGGCAAGGAGGCAATCAATGAAGCACTACACATCCTAATTAGAGTAATCGAGCCGATGGTTCCTCATTTGGCTGAAGAATGTTGGTCATTAGTTGGAAAAAGTGGATCGATTATGGATGAGCCTTGGCCAAAAATAAATACTAAGTATTTAGAAAATAAAGAGGTTACAGTTGTCATTCAGATAAATGGTAAACGGCGTGGAGAAGTTGTTGTTTCAAAAGATACATCAGGAAAAGAAGTTGAAAAAGAAATTCTAAATATAAAAAACATTAAAGACGCCTTATCGGGAAAAAATATATTAAAATCAATCTATGTTCCAAATAAAATACTTAACATTGTTGTTGAAAAATGAACAGACACGAACGAAGAAGACAGAAAAAAAATAATAAACTCAATCAGACAGTCAACCAAGATTTACTTGAGGGCATAAGGCTTCACACAAACAAGAATTACGTTAAAGCTGAAGCTTTATATAATAAAGTTTTATCAAGTGAGCCTAAAAATTATGAAGCTATAAGGCACTTAGGTATTCTCTATCAAGATTTAGAACAATACGAAAAGGCTTATAATTATTTTCTCCAGGCATTAAAAGTCAATCCAAAGGGATTTCAAGCCCTTAGTAATTTAGCAACAATACACATGGAAAATAAGAATTATGAGCTAGCACATAAATGCTTAAGCCAGTCATTTAAAATTAATTCTAATTATGTACCAACAATAAATAATTTAGCAGGTTATTATCATAAAATTAATGATCCTAAAAATGCTATTCACTATTCACAATTATCAATAAAGATACAGCCAGGTAACCCGATAGCTTTGGACCAATACGCTAAAGCCTTAATTATTAATAATCGGCCTGAAGAAGCTATTGAGGTACTTGAGAAATTAAATAAAAATTTTCCTAACAATGACAATTTTAAACACAACTTGTCAACAGCTTACAGAGAAATAGGAGAGTTCAGAAAGGCTAACAAAATATCTTCTGAGGGTTTCAAAAGTGATTATAAAAACATTGCTTATTTATTAGGCTTCACTAAAGATAAAAAAAACAAGCTAAAAGAAGAACATATTAATTATTATGATCAACTTCTGGCAGAAAAAGAACTTAAATCTGAAGATAAAACACTGATTTGCCATTCTTTTTTTGAATATTATAAAAATCAAAGCGACTATAAAAAAGCAGGATCATATCTCATAAAAGGCAATAACGCACAATATGCCCTGAAAGATTTTAATTTAGAAAGTGAAAAAAAATTTTTCAATAAATTGCAAACGATTTTTTCAAAAAATATTGATTTTGAATTTGAAGGCAAAATTAATAAACAGATACCTATCTTTGTATGTGGGATGCCAAGATCGGGAACGACTCTATGTGAACAAATACTTTCTTCTCATTCAAAAATTACTGGTGCGGGAGAATTAGATTATCTAGCAGAGGTCCTTGATTTTCGTCTAATTCAACCAACCAAAAATCAAATAAATAATCTTGAATCTTTTATTAAAAAACAAAACAGTTTAAAGACTGCCAGAGAGCAGTATCTCGATAAATTATCCAAACGAGATAAAGGTGACTCCATTTATATTTGTGACAAAATGCCTCATAATTTTATATTTATTGGATTAATTAAACTGATTTTGCCCGAAGCAAAAATAATCTACTGTAAAAGGGATCCTATAGATAACTGTTTTTCATTATATTCACACAAATTTGTGGAAGTTTCACATCAATATTCATACAATCAAAAAATGTTAGTCCAATACTATAAACTGCATCAAGACCTTATGAAATTTTGGCTTAAAAAGCATGCAGATGATATTTTTATTTTAGACAACGAGGAATTAGTTCATAACCAAGAGACTGTATCAAAAAAATTAATTGAACATTGTGAGCTAGATTGGGAAGAACAATGCCTAGAATTTCATAAGAACAAAAGGCAAGTTAGAACTGCAAGTATTGAACAAGTGAGAAATCCAATTAACAATAAATCTATTGGGGCTTGGAAAAAGTATGAAGACTATTTATCTGAAATGTTATCGGAATTTAAATCGTGAGTAAGTTTTTAGCCACTTTAGCAGTTTTTTTTATATTTTTAGGGTGTGGTTTTAAACCTATTTATAAAATGACAAGTGATGATGCAAGCATAGACGGTTATTCTGTCGAGGTTACTAACCAAGTTGCAAGAGAGATTATTGAAGAAGTTAATAGCACTATCGTTCAAAGTGAAGATCAAAGGTATAAGGCACTCCTTACTATACATGAGGATTTAACTCCATTAATCGTAAATACTAATGGAACAGTTGCAAAATATAGAATCGAAATAGAAATAAAGTATGAACTTTTACAAATAGATAGCGGTGAAGTCATTTCCACTGGAACCACGCGGGGTTTTGCTCAATATGATGTTACTGGTTCAGAAATAGTCAATGAAGATACAAGACAAAGTATGACCAAAATTGCTACAAAAAATGCTATTCAGTTAATGACGTCTAGAATCCAAAGTAGTATTTCAAGATAAATGGTCATTAAGGAATATCAGTTAGAAAAAATCATTAAAGACAATACACAGTTTTTAAATATTTTAATATATGGTCCAAATGAGGGTCTTGTAAAAGACCAAATAATAAAAATAACAAAAAATTATTTTTCGCAAGGTGAATATGAAGAAGTTAGTTTTAATGGAAAAGATTTAGATGACGACCCAGGCTCTCTAGAAGCAATTATTCGGTCGGTTTCCATGTTCTTCAAAAATAAAATTGTTATTGCTGATGGAATAAAAGATAAACACTTAAGCATAATTGAAGAAATTGTTTTAAAGGCACCGAGACAAGGAGCTCTAATTATAAGAGAGGGTAATTTAAGTAAATCTTCAAAAATTAGAAAATTTTTTGAAGAACACAAAACTTGTTTATCGCTTCCATGTTATGAAGATGATAGCCGTTCAATAATGAAAAATATTGAGGAATTTACCAGAAAAAATAAATTTGAATTAAACCACGATATAAAAAATTATCTATTACAATCACTAAGTAATGACCGCATGATAAGCAAGCGTGAACTTGAAAAAATTGAAATATTTTATAAGAACTCTAATTCAAAAATTAAGCTTGAAGAAATTAAGATTTTACTCAATGACTCAAGCTCTCAAAACTTAAATAAAATGAACGAACATGTCATGTTTGGAAATACATCTAAGAGTTCCAAAGTAATAAATAAACTTTTATCTGAGGGAACAAGTCCAATTAGCCTCGTAAGAAGTCTAATAAACTACTTATTAAGAGTTCAACAAACTAAAATTGAAATGAAAAAAGGCAATAACTTTGATAGTTCAATAAAGATACTGAAACCACCTGTTTTCTGGAAAGATAAAGACAACTTTCAAAAACATTGTTTCAAATGGCCCTTACGAAGCATTGAGGCAAGTCTTAACAGACTACTGGAAACTGAGGTTACATGCAAATTGAACAGTAAATTAGCAAATATAAATTGTGAAAAATCAATATTATTAATTGCAAATAATGGAAGGCAATATTTTAAAAATTAATTTTTTAATTTAGCAGTCACTAATTCTAACTGATCAAGAGATTTATATTCTATTTTTATTGAACCGCCCTTTTTTCCTTTGTGATCAATCGATACACTTAATCCGAGCCTTGCTGTTAAGTTATTTTCTAAATCAATAGTATCAGGATCTTTTAATTTAACTTTCTTGACGCCTGGCTTTCTCTGTTTAGCGAGGTCTTCTGCGGCTCTTACGCTTAAATTTTCGCTTACAATTTTTTCTGCTAGTTGTTCTGGAAAAGCACTATTCATGATAGCTCGGGCATGACCTGATGAAATCTTTCCCTCTGAAATCATATCTTGAATAGACTGAGGTAAACCAAGTAATCTAATTATGTTTGCAATATGACTTCTGCTTTTACCAACAATTTCTGCAAGTGCTTCTTGGGTATGTCCGTAGTTTTCAATTAATCTTTTATATCCCGCAGCTTCTTCGATTGGAGATAGATCAGAACGTTGTACATTTTCTATAATTGCTATTTCCAATGCTTCTTGATCATCTAGTTTTCTAATAACTGCAGGAACTTCATGAAGTTGTGCAATTTGGGCTGCTCGCCATCTTCTCTCACCTGCAATAATTTCATATGTTCCAGACTCTGTTTGTGAGGGTCTAACTAATATTGGTTGAACAAGCCCTTTTGATTTTATGGATTCAGCTAATTCATTAATACTATTTTTATCAAATAATCTTCGAGGCTGTGACGGGCTTGGTTTTAAATTTGAAATTGAAATTTTTGTTTCTTGATTTGAAGTTTCATTTTGAATTGAGTCATCTTTAGTATCACCCATAAGCGATGAAAGTCCGCGACCTAAACCTTTTTTTGAAATTGATGAACTCATTATGCTGCCTCCTGTTCTTTGTTTTGTCTTATGATCTCATCCGCTAATCTTAAATATGCCTGGCTACCAGCAGCCTTTTGATCATAAATTAATGCAGGCATACCAAATGAAGGAGCTTCTGAAACTCTTACGTTACGGGGTATGATGGTTTCATATACTTGTTGACTTAAATGTTTTTTAACATCGTCAGCAACTTGTGAAGAAAGTTTATTTCTTCCATCAAACATTGTTAAAACTATTCCATCGATTGTTAGATTTTGATTTAGATTTTGTTTAACCCTATCAATTGTTTTTATTAATTGACTAAGACCTTCTAAAGCAAAAAATTCACATTGAAGTGGGACTATAACGGAGTCAGCTGCGGTCATTGCCATGACAGTGAGAAGGCTTAAAGCTGGTGGGCAATCAATAAAAACAAAACTAAAATCATTTAATGAGTTTTGGTCTGTTAAAATTTTTTTAAGTGTAAAAGCTCTATCATTTACTTCAGCAAGTTCAGGTTCAATACCTGATAGATCCACAGTAGATGGAATGATTTTTAAATTTTCTATTACAGTATTTTGAATTGCATCAAATAAATTGCATTGAGATGCAAGAACTTCATAAATTGAATTATTTCTGTTTTGATAATCTATACCTAAACCCGTACTAGCATTTCCTTGAGGGTCGAGATCAATAATTAAAACTTTTTCCCCAATAGCAGCTAAGGCTGTGGATAAGTTTATTGCTGTTGTAGTTTTTCCCACTCCACCTTTCTGATTTGAGATAGCTATTATTTTATTTTTCATTAAGTTATTGATTTTATTATATTTTTTAATTCCAAAATAAAAGAACCCTTTTTTCTTTCATTTTCATACAATACATGAGTAAAATCCCAATATTTAGTAGCTTGCACGATCTCTTCATCTATATGTACACCTTTATGCAGAAGCAATGTAGTGTTTTTTTTGCATATATTATAACTTATTGATAATAAATGATTTAATTGACTAACAGCTCTTGCTAAAATGATATCAAATTTTTTATTTTCAATTTTTTCTGCTTTAATGGGAATCACTTCAGTATTTTTAAGATCTAAGTTAACAATACATTTATTAAGAAACGATACTCTTTTAGGTCTATTTTCACACAAAAAAACCTTATTTTTCGAGCCAAATATTATCGAAACTGGTATACCTGGAAGGCCAGCACCGCTACCAATATCAATGATATCATTTCCATTGCTATTTATAAACTGCACTAATCTTAAAGAATCATAGAAATGTCTTATCCAGATAAAGTTTTTATCATTCTTTGAAATTAAGTTTTGGTCTTCTGCCAAAATCATTTCCCTGAATTCAGCCAATTTTTCAATTGTTTCACGTGAAACATTTGGCAAGAGCTCCTTTAGAGCATCAGGCGAATCAATCATTATTTTGATATTAAGCTAATTTTTGTGATTTAGCTTTGGTTTTTATATATGATAAAATAACACTGAGGGCTGCAGGTGTTACACCATCAATTCTTGATGCTTGAGATAAGTTTTTAGGCTTAATTTTTGTTAGTTTTTCAATGATTTCTGTTGATAAACTGGGAATTAATTCGTATTTAAGATTAGGTGGAATTTCAACTTTTTCTTCTTTAGTAAGTGAAATGATCTCACTTTCTTGCTTTTTAAGATAGCCTTTGTAATGAGCCTCTGTTGTTATTTGATCAAGAATTTCATTACTATATTGCTTTAGATTTAAGTCAAAGATCTCATCTATTTTATCAATATCGATATTAGGATAAGCTAATAAGTCAAAAGCTGATCTTTTTTTGCCATCTTGATTAATTTGAACCCCAATCTTTGAAAGTGCATTAGGTGTAACATATTGATTTTTAACAATTTTATTGACTTTTTCTAGTTCAATTTTTTTAGCTGAATACTTTTCATATCTGCCAGCTTCAACTAACCCTAAATTGTACCCAATCTTTGTTAGTCTTAAATCTGCATTATCTGCTCTTAATAACAATCTGTATTCTGCCCTAGAAGTGAACATTCTGTAGGGCTCAGTAACCCCTTTTAGAGTTAAGTCGTCAATCATTACACCAATGTATGAGTCGTTTCTTGAAAAAACATGTTCTTTATTACTTAGGGAGATAGCAGCATTCAAACCTGCTACAAGCCCTTGCGCAGCAGCTTCCTCATAACCTGTTGTGCCGTTTATTTGGCCAGCAAGATAAAGACCTTTTATTTTTTTTGTTTCCAATGTTTGGTAAAGTTCTTGTGGATCAATAAAATCATATTCAATTGCATAACCGTGCCTTACTATTTTAGCACTCTCTAAACCATTGATTTTACTTATGAATTCGTCCTGTACATCTGGCGGGAGTGAAGTTGAGATGCCATTTGGATATATTAAATCACTATCAAGTCCTTCTGGTTCTAAGAAAATTTGATGCCTCAATTTATCTGCAAATTTTACAACTTTATCTTCTACAGAAGGGCAATATCTTGGCCCTGTACCGCTGATTTGACCTGAGTAAATAGCTGATTTTGTTATATTTTTTTGAATTATATTGTGAACGGCCTCATTTGTATACGTCATGTGGCACGGTAATTGTTCATTATAAGTTTTTGTAGTTAAAAATGAAAAGTAAGAGTGCTCATCGTCAGCTTCCTGTTTTTCAAGCTTAGAAAAGTCTATTGTATTTTTATCCAGTCTCGCAGGTGTCCCAGTTTTTAAACGTCCGATATTAAAGCCAGTTTTATAGAGTGAGTTAGCAAGTCCTATTGAGGCAGAATCGCCATGTCTTCCAGCCGGAATGGTTTTGTCACCTAAGTGGATTAAGCCATTCAAAAATGTACCAGTTGTAATGATAACTTTTTTGGTAGATATTTTTTTACCACTTGCGCAAATCACACCAGCAATTTGTTTATTATTATCAAAAATTAAATCTTCTACAGGGTCAAACAAAAGTTCTAAATTTTGTGTATTTTCAATCTTCTCCTGCATGTGTTTTTTATAGAGCTTTCTATCCGATTGAGCTCTTGGTCCTCTTACTGCAGGGCCTTTTGTTCTATTGAGTAATCTATATTGAATACTTGATAAGTCAGCTATACGCCCCATTATTCCATCCAGAGCATCGATTTCCCTTACTAAATGGCCCTTACCAAGACCACCGATTGCAGGGTTACAGGACATCTCACCAATGGTATCGAATTTATGGCTGATTAAGAGGGTTTTTGCACCAACACGTGCAGAAGTAGTCGCAGCTTCACAGCCAGCATGCCCTCCTCCAACTACAACAACATCATAACTAGTCATGATTAAGTTAATTAAATTAACTTAGACTAATTGCAATCAATTATTTTTTTATTTACCGATGCAAAAATCTTTAAAAATAACTTCTAAATATTCTTCAACATCAACATGACCAGTTATTTTTCCGATTTCTTGAATGGCTAATCTTAACTCTTCAACCATAAGTTCAGAATTAACTTTTAAATCTATACTTTTTGCACTGAGTAAACTTTGTATTGAATTTTGAACACCTAGAATGTATCGAGTTTTTGTTGGTATTGTATCGGTGTAACTTATGAATTTGCTTGATACGTGCTTAGCAATTTTATTGATTAAATTATCAATACCACTTCCATTTGAAACTGAAATATTGATACAGCCTTCTTTTTTATAATTATTATGCAAGTCACATTTATTTAGAACTGTAAGTCGATCCTGATGTAACTCAACATCATTTGGATCGTCAAATAATTCCAAAACTAAATTTGCTTCTTTTATTTTACTTTGAGTTATTTCAATTCCTTTTTTTTCGATCTCATCTTCAGTGTCTCTTAAACCTGCAGTGTCTGTTAAAATGACTGGAAATCCTGCAATATTTAGCCTTGCTTCAATCGCGTCTCTGGTCGTGCCCTCCCTATCAGACACAATTGCAACATCACGATTGGCAAGTGAATTTATCAAACTTGATTTGCCAACATTTGGAGATCCAATGATGGCGACTTTATAACCGTCTCTTAATATTTCTCCTTGATTACTTTGTTTTAAGTGCTCATTCATTTCGTCTAAAACTTTTTCAATTTTCGAATTGATGTTGTTAAGAACATTTTCAGGAATGTCTTCATCTGCAAAATCTATATCCGCTTCAAGATAAGCTACTAACTCTATTAGAGACTTTCTCCATGACAAATATAATTTATTCAGTGAGCCATTCATCTGAGACAGTGCTTGATTATGTTGGATTTCAGTTTGCGCATTAATTAGATCACCCATAGCTTCAATTGCTGTAAGATCCATTTTGTTATTCACAAATGCTCTTTTTGAAAATTCACCGGGTTGAGCAAGTCTCAACTGATCAATATTAGAAAGCGATTTAAGTAAAAGCTGAACAGTTGTATGGCCGCCATGAACATGAAACTCAACAACATCTTCACCTGTGAAACTTTTTGGTTTTGAGAAAAACACAGCAAGACCTTTGTCAATTAAGTTACCGCTTTCTGGATCATAAAATTCTGATTTTGTTAAGACGTTTGGATCGAAGTGACTCTTTCTAGAAATGGTTTTAAGAGCTGTGAGCGCTAGATGTCCAGAGACTCTTACAACCGCTAACCCCGCAACACCACTGGCAGTCGATAGTGCAAAAATTGTCATTTTTTTATTTGGAGGTTTTCAGCGATACGGTCATTAATAAGATGTTCATTGATTACTTGGTCCACCTCTCCTTCTGTTTTACACGAGTACCAAACATTATCTGGATAAACAACAAGTGTGGGACCAAATTCACAATGATCTAAACAGCCTGATGCATTTATTCTTATTTTCTTATCGGAGACTAATTCTTTTGTTTTTTTCTTCATATAGGCTCGAAGCACTGTTGAATTTTTAGAAGCACAACAACCTTTTGGGTGACCTTCAGGTCTTTGGTTTGTACAAAAAAATACGTGTCTTTCAAAAAATTTGTTAGTCATAAGGTCAAAAAATTATAATATCTTATATATATGAGCAGCTACGTTTTCAAATCAATCATTGGCAATATTGAGCTTGTCTCAAGCAAAAATAGAATAATTGCAGTTCATAGAACAAGGAAAAAGCCTAACAAGACAGAAAATAAGCTTCTAAAAAGATCTGCGCTTCAAATTAAAATGTATCTTGCGCGCAAAAGACGATCCCTTAATTTTCCAACTAGACAAATGGGCACAAAATTTCAAAACCGTGTTTGGAATTATTTACAAAGAATACCTTATGGTAGAACAACAACTTATGGAGACATTGCAAGGAAATTAAGAACTTCGCCTCGAGCTGTTGGGGGCGCATTGGGAAGAAACAATCTGATGATGACAGTTCCATGTCATAGGGTCGTGGGCAGTGATGGCAAACTCACTGGATTTACATCAGTGGGCGGGTTAAGTACCAAAAGAAATTTACTGAACATTGAACAAAAAACTAAAAAATAAACTCAAGAAGAAAATTAGGGTAATTCCTGATTTTCCAAAAAAGGGAATTCTGTTTCAGGATATAACATCTATTACAGATAATAAGAAACTTTTCAAAGAAGTTGTTCTTGAGATTTCCAAATATGTTAAGAAAAACAAGTTTACGAAAATTGCTGCAGTTGAAGCGCGTGGATTTATTTTTGGTTCTGCAGTTTCTTTTAAAACAGAGATCCCATTTGTTCCCATCAGAAAAAAAGATAAACTTCCTGGAAAAATTTTGAAACAAAAATATAAACTAGAGTACGGCATAGATGAAATACAAATTCATAAAAACTCTATCAATGAACAAGATAGAGTGCTGATAATTGATGATCTGATTGCAACAGGAGGTACTGCACTCGCATCAGCACAATTAGTTAGGAAGTGTAAAGCTAAATCGATTGAGTTTTATTTTATAATTGATCTAAAAAATATTGGAGGGTCAAAGAAAATAGGAAAGAATTATAAACTTACTTCAATTGTAGAGGCTAAGGGATAATTATTCAAATTCCATCCTAAATTGCGTATCACCAAATAAAATCGATGTAACAAACCATCCGCCCGATCCTGAAGGCACAACTGTAATTCTTGCCGCATAATCAGTTGAATATTTATAGGTAACTGTGCTTGTTCGGTCAGTAATCGTTATAGGTGTGGAAAATTCATCTTTAATAATTAATGACGAGACATCACTATATGTGCTTGCAAGTCTACCACTGTCATTAAGTAAGAAAACTGAACGATAATTACCGTTATGAGATAGGGCAGTGTAACTAATACGTGTATTAAGAAATTCAGTTGTTGATAAAGAGTTGTATGTAAAACTATAATCATTAAATGACGGCTGTGATTCTGAAAATGCCTCTGTAAAACCAAACAAATTTCCATTAATACCATCCTGCATAGACATGTTGCGATCACCTCCACCAATAAATTTTGATGGAGAAGGTATACTCCAGCCTGTTCCTGCGCTATTGCCACCAAACATCAATTCTTCGTCAAATTCAAGTTCCACATAAATTGGAATTGTGGCTGAAATTTCAGCATAACCCGAAGTATATGTTCCTGATGGTGGAAGAGTGGCAGGAAAGCTAAATTCATTACCTAGTTTGTCTATGCCAACAGAAATGGCTTCATTCCCCTCAGCTGTATTCCAGAGATAATAGCACGGGTCAGCTGTTGAATTGCCTAAAATATAATCATTAGGATCGGAAGTACACACAGCAAGTTTGTTGAAATTTAAAATGTAATTTGTGACCGGCGCATCGCAGGTCCTTAAATTGCCAGAAAAAGGAACGATATTTACAAGTTCTGATACATCAATTTTTCCATCTACCATAGGGCAGTTTTCATATCCATTTATAGCGAAGAGTTTGCCGTTAAACATTCCTGAAAAAATTAACAAGGATATTATGAAAAATAATTTTTTCTGCATTTTAATATCCTACAATTCTAACTGTTCCAGTTCGGTTTGTTTGTTTTTTTATTTTATTTTCTCTTCTGACCTTTTCATACTTACGGTCACTCACATCAGTAAAATTGTACAATTCATATGGTACGGTTGAGTACATTTTTCTCAATTCACTTGATAATGGTTGTTTAGTTTTTTTAAATTCAAAAAGATTAATATTTAAAATCACAAACTCCTCGTCACGAGACAATTGATCAAAACTCGTTTTTCCAAATTCTAAACTCATTCCGAAAGGAAGTTTATTTTTTATACTAAATGTTTCGCCTTCAAGATCTCTTGAACTGTTAATGCCATTCCATGAAAATACTTCAGCATAAATTTTTGAGTAGGGTAAATACGGAAGGGGAAATGCAATCTGTGCATCATATCCATCTAGCGTATACTCCTTTAAGCCATTCACAACTACATAGTCAGTTATTGCGTCATAATAATTTAAATGTACATCTCCAAGACTGGTTAGCATATCTGCTCCAATACCAAATCTTTCATGAGAATTATCTAAATCAAGATCATAAAAAAAATTATAACCAACAATCAGTTTATTTTCTAATAGACTTCTTCTTTGAACAAAACCAAGGTTCAATATTTCTATATCCGCTTGCGTCGATAAATGACCTTGAAAGAAATTATTGATATTATTTTTTTCATATAAAGGAAGAATGGTACTTATACCGAATGACGGCTTACCTTTGTAAAAGCCTGAGAGGTCAACATCAACATTTTTAAAAATATCATTCACTGCTAATTCAGCTTTTTCCTCAGCCGTTTTAGCCACTTTTTTCAAAAGTGTATTTGTAACCTCGCTTCCAAAAGCAATGGATGAACAAAAGAGTATGATAATGAATAGGACGCGTCTCATTCGTTATGCAGAATAATTATGGATTGAAAAATTTTTAATACTAAATTTTTAATACTAAATTTTAATATTATTTATTCATTGATTGAAAGAAATCTGCGTTATCCTTCGTTTCTTTAAGTTTACCTAATAAAAACTCGATAGAGTCCATTGTTCCCATTGGGTTGAGAATGCGTCTGAGGACATACATTTTCTGAAGCTCGTCTTTATCAAGGAGTATCTCTTCTTTTCGAGTGCCAGACTTCGTAATATCAATTGCAGGATATATTCTTTTATCAGCAACTTTTCTGTCCAATATAATTTCTGAGTTACCAGTTCCTTTAAATTCCTCAAAAATTACCTCATCCATTCTACTTCCTGTATCAATCAGAGCAGTTGAAATAATGGTCAGCGATCCGCCATCTTCAATATTTCTGGCTGCACCAAAAAATCTCTTTGGTCTTTGTAGTGCGTTTGCATCAACACCACCTGTTAATACTTTTCCTGAACTTGGAACAACCGTGTTGTAAGCACGACCCAATCTTGTAATGGAGTCTAAAAGAATAACGACATCTTTTTTATGCTCTACTAATCTTTTTGCTTTATTGATAACCATTTCAGCAACCTGTACGTGACGTGATGCGGGCTCATCAAAAGTTGAACTCACAACCTCACCTTTTACAGAACGTTGCATATCAGTAACTTCCTCTGGTCTCTCATCAATTAATAAAACCATCAAGTAACATTCTGGATGATTATCAGTAATTGAATGTGCAATATTTTGCAGTAAAACCGTTTTACCTGTTCTTGGTGGTGAAACAATAAGTGCCCTTTGACCCTTACCAATTGGTGCAACCAAATCAATTACTCTTGAACTTTGATCGCTTGCTGGTTTTTCGGTTTCTAATCTGATTTGTTCATCAGGGTAAAGAGGTGTCAGGTTATCAAAGTTAATCTTGTTTTTACTTTTTTCGGTTGCTTCGTAGTTGATTGTATCAATTTTTAATAATGCAAAATAACGTTCACCGTCCTTTGGTGCTCTAATTGGACCTTCAACAGTGTCTCCTGATCTTAATCCAAATCTTTTAATTTGACTTGGGCTTACATAAATATCATCAGGACCTGGAAGATAGTTGGCCTCCATTGATCTTAAAAAACCAAACCCATCCTGTAAAACTTCTAAAACACCTTCACCGTCAATATCTTTACTGTCACTCGCAAGAGTTTTCAGTATTTCAAACAGCATATCTTGTGTACGCATTGAACTGGCATTTTCAACGCCAAGTTCCTCCGCATAAACAAGAAGTTCTTGTGGAGTTTTTTTCTTAAGGTCTCTTAATTTTAAGTTTTTAGCCATTTTTATTGATGATGATGATAATGTGGAAAATAGTTCGGAAGCTGCTTTCTAACCGTAATCGTTAAATATAGCAAGTTTTATATTGGTTTAAAAATAACCAGAAATACGACAATTATCATCAAAACCGTTGGAAATTCATTGATAATTCTAAAAAAGCGCTCTGATTTTGGCCTTTTATCCTCTTGAAACTCTCTTGTTAATTTTGAGAAATACCCATGAACTCCAGACATGAGAATCACAAAAATGATTTTTAATTGAAGCCATAATTGAAACAGCGCATCAAAACCTAAATTTGATATCAACGCTAAACCAAACAACCATGAAAATATCATTGCTGGATTCATAATAATTTTAAGTAAACGTAATTCCATTAATTTAAAAGTCTCTGAAGAATCAGACCCTACCTCTTTACTCCAATGATAAACAAATAATCTTGGCAAATATAATAAGCCGGCCATCCAAGCTATAACACTGATGATGTGTAAACTAAGAAATAAATTATATAAAAAAATTGAACTCATCTTAATTCTTGATCACATTGTTTAAACGTTGCTGGACATATTTTTTGCCTGATATTACCACTCTCAATTTTCTCAGACTCACTAACTATTTCAGATAAGCTTTCTATAAATGTTTGATCAATATTTAATGACTCAGATCTATAATAATGCTTACAACCCAGTTCACTTGCTAGTTCTTGGTACTCGATATCTAATTCAACAAGTGTTTCAGAGTGATCTGAAACAAACGCAATTGGGACAATAACAAGCGCCCTATCTTCGCTAATTGCATTTTCAATTTCACTTGGTGTTGTTGGTTCAAGCCATTTAACTGGGGTAACTTTACTTTGATAAGCCAAAACATGATCTTCATAACCATGAATGCCTTGTATGACCGCCTTTACTGTTTGCTCCACTTGCCACTGATATGGATCACCTTTTTTAATTATTGATACAGGTAAACTGTGGGCGGAAAATAGAACTCTTACTTTTTTATCTTTGACGTGGTTTATTTTATTTTGGATCAGTTTCTGATGGGCTTTAATTAGTTTTGCGTCATATGGATAACAACAGGTATATTTTGTTTTTGTATTTAATTCCTGGTTTTGTGCTTCGTTGAACCATGCATCCAGAGAAGATTTTGTTGTTGTAGTGGAGTACTGTGGATACAGGGGCAGTAAAAATATTTTATCTGGTTTATAGTCTTTGACTTTTGAAACTACCTCAGCTGTCATTGGATGCCAATATCTCATGCAAACAAATACCTTGTTCTCGATGCCTTTGTTTTTTAATTCTTTCTGAAGAGCCTCCGCTTGGGAGTTTGTAATTTCAAGAATAGGAGATTTACCGCCTATTTCGGCATAAATTTCAGTGGCCTCTTTGGTACGACGGGAAGATATAAATCTTGCCAATAAATACCTGAAGGGATTTGGAAGTCTAAATATGTTGGGATCATTAAATAGATTAAATAAAAAAGGTTTTACGCTTTCTTGTTTATCTGGTCCTCCCAAGTTAAATAAAACGACCGCTGTTTTCATGTTGACCTTATCTGTAAGAGCATTTGCTCAACCTTCTCAATTGATGTCTCGGGTAAAACTCCATGTCCTAAATTAAAAATATGTGGTCTTTCTCTAAAAGCAAACAATATTTCTTCAATTTTCTGACTAAGATTTTGAGAGTCTTTTAATAGGTGTTTAGGATCCAAGTTTCCTTGAAAAACAATTTTATCGTTTAGTTCATTAATTTTATCTAAAGGAAAATTATAGTCTAAGGTAATACAGTCAAGCTTATCTATATTTGAATATTTTTTATAACATGCAAGATTAGTGTTTCTAGGAAAGCCAATAATAGGAATGTCTTTTATTTTTTTTATACTCTCAATAATTTTTTTTGTAGGTTGAACACACCATTTATTAAACTGTTCATTATTTAAGTGTCCTGCCGCTGATTCAAATATTTGAAAGGCATCAATTCCACAATCAATTTGCATTTCTGCGTGTTTAATAATCGCAAGTGTCATTTGCTCGATTAAATTGTCTATTTGTGAAGTCTTTTTAACAACGTCTTCGAATTTTAGATTTTGACGTTCATTCTTATCATATAAACAATAAAACAGTGTCGTCCATGCTCCGCCAGCAAATCCTATTAAGGGGACACTTGTATTTTCTTTAATTTTTTTTATTCCTTTTGCAAGAGGTAAGGTTTTTTCAAGATTATAGCTCATGTTCTCATTGAACTTTATTACAGGGCCTTGCCCATCAACAAAACTAACGCTTGAGCCCGCAGCAAAAGGGGTTATTAAAATGTCTGAAAACACAATACAGGCATCCATACCATATCTGTTTACAGGCTGCAGAGAAACTTCAGATATTGTCAAAGGATCAAGAAACATATCCATAAGGTTTGCAAATTGTTTTCTGATACTTATGTATTCAGGCAAATGTCTTCCTGCTTGTCTCATTAACCAAACTGGTGATGGTTTTGTTTTTTGACCTTTAAGTGTATCTATAAATATACTCATTATATTATATATATAATTGTAGTTGTTTATGTTCCTGTGGAATTGTGTATATATAAAAAGTCGCTTTTTGCCCACAATTCGATACACAGAACAATCGCTTTGAATTATATGCTTTTTAACCTTATACACCGACGTGGAAGAAAACTGCAATATCTCTAACAAGTGAACAAAGTTTGCAAAAATTCTCAATAAAGATAGAAAAATAAGTTAAAAATTAATAATGGGAAAAGATAGTAAAAGTACTCACAGGTCTTAGGGGGGGTTATACAGGTTTATGAACAGGGACATAATTTTGGCTTCTAAAAGTGAAACAAGAATTAAATTGTTACGCAATGCGGGTATTAACTTTGAGCCTGTTTCTCATGGAGTAGATGAGGACGAGGTAAAGTTGTCGATGAGTAAAAATACACCCGAAGAGGTCGTAGTTAAACTTGCAGAGATGAAAGCCTTGAAACCCTCAATGTCTAATAAAAATGCCTTTGTTATTGGATCAGACCAAGGGCTAGATCTGAAAGGTGAATTAGTTAATAAGGCTAGGGATAGAAACGAAGCAAAAGACCAATTGTTGAAAATGAGCGGATGTATCCACACACTCATAACTGCCACAACAGTCGCTCAAGACAACAATATTATTTGGAAGCATGTAGAAAGATCTAAAATGCATATGCGAAAGCTGAGTGAGGACCTGATAAAAGAATATTTAAATAATGTCGATGACAATATTCTTGGTCTTGTAGGTGTCTATGCAATTGAGGAAGAAGGAATTAAACTTTTTGAAAATGTTGGGAGTGACCTTTTTTCAATACAAGGCATATCATTAATTCAATTAACCCAGTTCCTTTGGGACAACAATCTTCTATTTGAAAACAATGGCACGTAAAAAAACAGCAGTTATTGGAGACCCAATAGATCATAGTCTTTCACCTAAAATCCATAATCACTGGATTGAAAGCAAGAAAATTGATGTGGGCGCTTACCAAAAAATAAATGTAAAAAAAGAAAACTTTATTAGGGATGTTGATCGTTTAATAGAAGAGGGTTACTACGGCTTAAACGTTACAGTTCCCCTCAAGGAGGACGCATATAAATATTGTGATAACACATCTGATGTTGCAAGAACCCTCAAAGCAGTCAACACGCTCATAGTAAATAAAGATGGTATTTATGGGGATAACACCGACCCGATTGGTTTTGAAAAATCAATTGCAAATAAAGGCCTAAATAACAAGTTGTGTTTGGTGCTTGGAGCCGGCGGATCAGCAAGGGCGGTTGTGTATGCGTTAACACATATGAAGTGTGAGATTGGCATTTATAATAGAACAAGAGAAAACGCAGAGTTGCTTTGCAGTGATCTTGGTGTTGAGGCAACAGTTTTAACAGAAAGAACAATCAGTGAGTTTATTAAATCCTCACATTTAGTTGTTAACACCACAAGCTTGGGACAACAAGAAGGCGAAGAAAACAATTTAATAGACTTTGATAGCCTAAATTCATCTGCACATGTTTACGATCTTATATATAACCCAAGCAAGACAACTTTTCTAAAACACGCCGAGGAAAGCGGCTGTACGGTTCAAAATGGATTGGAGATGCTAATCCATCAAGCTGCCCAGTCATTTAATGTGTGGCACGATATAATGCCTGAAATTGATGAGGAATTAATGAGTGTATTGGGGGGTTAACTAATGTTGTTGGTTGGTATAACAGGATCTATTGGAATGGGAAAATCAACTGTTGCGCAAATGTTTAAAGATCACGGTTACGGCATTTATAATGCTGACGATACAGTTCATTATATATACGAAAACGATGAAGAGGTCATAGAAAAAGTAGAGAGACAGTTTCCAGGCTCAACGAAAGATGGTGTAGTGAATCGATTAGCATTAAGAGATATTCTAAATAAAGACCCTGATAAATTTAGAGACCTAGAACAAATTGTTCATCCTGTAACAAGGAAGTACCAAATAATTTACATAAAAAAATTAATCGATGAAGGAAAGATGGGTTGTGTTTTAGACATCCCATTACTTTTTGAAACTGGAGGAGAAAAATATGTGGATGTTTCTGTTGTGGTGACAGCGTCTGAAGCAACACAACAATCCAGAGTGGTGCAGGAGAGAAAAGTACCATTAGAGATTTTTAATGCTATTAAAGATCAACAAATGCCAGACAGAGACAAATTAAAAAAAGCGGATTACATCATTTCAACCGATAATAATATTGAAGATACCAAATCAGAGGTAAAAGAAGTTGCTGCAAAAATTAAATTGATTAATCCAAAGGCGTGGAATACCTTCTTTAATCAATGAGACAAGTCGTACTTGATACAGAAACCACCGGACTAAGGCCTTCAGAGGGTCACAGAGTCATTGAAATTGCTGCGATAGAGATAATTGATTATCTTCCCACTGGTAAAACATACCAACAATATATTAACCCCCGGCGAGATGTGCCTGACTCATCATTTAAGGTGCATGGATTGAGCTACGAATTTTTAAAAGACAAACCTTTGTTTGAGAACATTGTATCAGAGTTCTTAGAATTTTTAGGCACGGATCCAATTATTGCTCACAATGTGGACTTCGATGTTGGTTTCTTAAATTACGAGCTGAATACCTGTGGTAAAGAGTCTCTTAAAAATGATAAAATTGACACAGTCTCGATTGCTAGAGAAAAATTTCCTGGCCAGAGTGTTTCACTTGATGCGCTTTGTAAAAGATTTGCAATTGATAACAAGCAGAGAGAAAAACATTCAGCTACAATTGATACTGAGCTCTTAGCCCGTGTGTACATAGAACTAATGGATGCTCGTGAGCTAAGCCTGGATCTAAGCACCAAGTCAGTAACAGCGAATTCTACCTCATCTTTTGACACTGAAAAGATCAAGAATAGAAATTTAGCACCCCGAATTTCTGATCAAGAAAAAAAACTGCATGAAGAATTTATTCAAACATTAGGCGAGCACTCTATTTGGAAAAAAATTAATCAGTCTAAAAATAATCAAACAAGTGAATAACAAAATTAATCATACTCCTAGCGATAATGGCAATTATCAAAAAGTGCCTACGCCAGCCGCATCAGTACTGCTTATACGAGACACCAACCAGCGGGTAGAAGTGTTTATGATTAAAAGATCGATGAAAACAAATTTTGGTGGTGTATGGGTATTTCCAGGGGGTAAAATTGATAATGAAGATATCTCAAATAATTATTCAAAATACAGCCCTCATCTTGATGATGCCTTGGCATCTGAAAGACTTGGATTAAAAAAAAATGGCCTTTCATATTGGGCTGCATGTATCAGGGAGTGCTTTGAAGAAAGTGGAATTCTTCTTGCAAATAAAAAGGGAGTAAATTTAATAAATACCGTTCTCAACAAGGATGATCTAAAAATAATAGATCAATACAAAAGCAAAATTCTAAAAGGTGAAAATATTTTTTATGAAATGATAGATACTTTAAATCTAGAATTAGCAACAAATGAACTTGCTTATATTTCACACTGGGTTACTCCAAAAATAGAGAAAAGAAGATACAGTACTAGATTTTTTATAGCTCGTACAACCGATCAGGTAGCCGTACACGATGGAGTGGAGGGAGTTGAAAGCAAATGGATTAATCCTGAAGAAGCCCTTCAAGAGAGTAAATCTGGAAATTTTCCTATGATTATGCCAACAATAAAAAATCTTGAAATGATTTGTGGTTACACAGATACATCCGAGCTTTTGCTCAACATGAATAACAAAGATAAAGATGACATACCTAATGTTGAGCCAGTTTTTGAAATTGTGGACGGTGAACCTAAATTGTTACGCTATTAATTATTACTTGTTTTCTTTTTATAAAGTTCAGCAAAGTTCACAGGGTCTAACATAAGTGGTGGTAGAGCTCCATCAGCATGTAAGTCGTAAATAATTCTTCTTGCAAATGGAAAAAGTTGTCGCGGACATTCTACTAGTAAGTAAGCTTCCTTAACATCGTCAGTAAGATTTTCAATTTCAAATATTCCAACGTACTTTAGGTCTACAATGTACAAACTCTGATCCGCGCGTGAAGCATTTACACTCACGTTCAGCTCGACTTCATAAATATTGGTATCTTTTCTATTTTGTGCTTTGACATCAACATTTGCATTAATATTGGGTCGATCGCTACCTGGTTGAAATGATCCTGGTCCATTAGGATTTTCAAATGATAAGTCTCTAACAAATTGTGTGATAATTTTTGTTTTTACATCCACTATTATTTTTCCTCTTCATCAATATCAATGAATTCACCTTCAATGGTATTTTCATTTTGATTATTTCGCTTACCATATCTAGAAAGAATGTAACTTGCTACCAACTTTATGAAAATTATTCTCGAGAATGGTATCAATCCCAGAAAACCTACAGCATCAGTGAAAAACCCAGGAGTAATTAAAAGAATACCAGAGACAAGAATGACTAGCCCCTCAAACATCGTTTGAACAGGTGTTTCTAAATTTTGCAATTGAGATGTTAACTTTTGAAATGTGCTTATCCCTTGTTGACGGACAAAAAATACACCCACAATTGCAGTGATGAATATAAGCATTATGGTGTAGAACGATCCAATAATGCTCCCAATTTCAATAAATAAACTAATTTCAATGATTGGGATCAG
Organism: uncultured Pelagibacteraceae bacterium; assembly: GCA_902526005.1. Lineage (GTDB taxonomy): Bacteria > Pseudomonadota > Alphaproteobacteria > Pelagibacterales > AG-422-B15 > CACNXQ01. Next base: position 204,670 of record CABZIW010000001.1, on the reverse strand, counting down.
TATAAAAAGTGCGATAAATAAAAACAAAATAAGTAAGTAATTGTTGAAAGTTTAGTTTAAATACCTAAATAAGGACTCTATAATATTTAACTATATGAGTGAAGCCTTTCAATATATTGACATCCTAATCCTCGCAATAATAGCAGGAATAGTTCTTTTGCGCCTTAGAAGTGTACTTGGAAGGCGTACTGGCCATGAAAAAACAGATAAAACTTCATATAACTATGAAACTCCTCAACAATCCTCAGAAGAAAAAATTGTAACTATCGAACCAAAAGTTGCTTCAGGTTCAAGAGAAGATGGTTGGTTTGATAAAGATGATTTTTTACGCGGCGCATCAAATGCATATGAAACGATCGTCACAAATTTTGAAAATGGCAATAAAGATGCCCTTAAGCCTTTGCTATCTAATGAAGTATTAAATAGCTTTACGTCAGTAATAGATGAACGAAATAGTAAAAATGAAACTGTAGAATTTAATTTTATAGGTATAGAAAAATCTGAAATTGTTCACAAAGACCTGAAAAAAAATCCTATGGAAGTAACAGTGAGATTTATTTCTGAAATGATTACATGTATTAAAAACAGTAAAGATGAAGTAATTTCAGGCAGTCTTAATCAGGTGCAAAAAATTACAGATGTTTGGACTTTTGAAAAAATAAAAGATAAAAAAACTTCTAATTGGTTATTAACGGCGACCTCTGATTAATCTATCAAATACCTTTTTAACTTTTCTTTTATATTATCTGGAATTTTAGAGGACTTCATACTTTTTTGGTCTGTGTTAACCCAAGTAATAACTGCTTCATTTATAATTTCATCAGATCCAGATCTATAAATTTCTTGTGTAAATGTCATACTCGAGTTTCCAAGTTTTTTTATCCCTGTGTAAACTTCGAGATGATCATTTAATCTTGCAGGACTTTTAAAATTCATTTGCACACCAACTGTGTGAAAATCGTTATTAGTCTGTTTCACATATTCATCCTGATCGAAACAGTCTTCGAGCATCTCACTGAGAGAAATGTCAAAATATGTCAAATAATGTGAATTATAAACTATTCTCTGACAATCAACTTCTGAGTAACGAACCTTTATCTTATTTAAATGAGTCTTTTTTGTTTTTAGTGACATAAAAATTAGAGAATGAATTTAGAAAGATCAGTATCTTTAGATAACTCATTCACATTATCTTTAACGTAGTTTGCATCAATTGTAATTTTTTCTCCACCTTTATCGGCCGCTGAGAAACTAATATCTTCTAATACTCTCTCAAGAATGGTATGCAAACGGCGAGCACCAATATTTTCAATAGTTGAGTTTATATCCACAGCTAAGGTTGCAATTGCATCTATTCCGTCCTCGCTGAAACTGATTTTTACATCTTCAGTACCCATCAGTGCCTCATACTGTTTTATCAAGCTATATTTGGGTTCTGTTAGGATACGTTTAAAGTCCTCTTGTGAAAGTGCTTTGAGATTGACCCTTATTGGCAATCTGCCCTGTAATTCTGGCAATAGATCAGATGGTTTTGACAGTTGAAAGGCTCCAGAAGCTATAAAAAGTATGTGATCAGTTTTGATTGTTCCGTGTTTAGTATTAACTGTTGTTCCCTCAATTAAAGGTAACAAATCTCTTTGAACACCTTCCCTTGAAACATCACCACCAACCCTTTCACTTCTTGCGCAAACTTTGTCTATTTCATCAATAAATACAATGCCATTGTCTTCGACAGCTTTTTTTGCCTCATTCACAATGTGATCAGTATCAATTAATTTATCTGACTCCTCATTAACCAAAATCTCATAAGAGTCGGCAACTGTTGTTTTCTTCTTTTTAGTTTTTGGTCCCATAGCTTTACCAAGCATGTCGTTTAGATTTATCATTCCTATACCAGCACCCTGTCCACCTTGAAGGTCAATTGTTGGAAATGATCCTGTATCTTGAACAGCTATTTCAATTTCTTTTTCATTGAGTTCATTATTTCTAAGTTTTTTTCTGAAACTTTCTCTTGTAGCAGGCCCTGAACCTGGTCCAACTAAAGCGTCTAACACACGTTCTTCAGCAGCTAATTGTGCTTTTGCCTTTACTTCTTTTCTCTTTATTTCACGAACCATTGTAATTGCTATTTCAATCAAATCACGAACAATAGATTCCACATCTCTACCTACATACCCAACTTCTGTAAACTTTGTTGCTTCAACTTTTATAAACGGTGCTTGTGCTAATTTTGAGAGCCTTCTAGAAATTTCAGTTTTACCAATTCCAGTAGGACCAATCATTAAAATATTTTTTGGAAGAACCTCTTCTCTCATATCCTCTGGTAATTGCTGACGTCGCCAACGATTCCTTAATGCTATGGCTACAGATTTTTTTGCATCATCTTGGCCAATAATATATCTATCAAGTTCGGAAACAATTTCCCTTGGTGAAAATGCTTGCATTATCTAATACTCAATTTTTTCAAGTGTAACATTGCTGTTTGTGAAAACACAAATTTCGCCAGCAATTTTTAGTGACTTTAAAGCAATTTCTTCAGCGGTAAGATCAGTATCAATCAGCGCTTTAGCAGCGGATAGTGCATAATTACCACCGCTACCAATTCCAATAAGTGACCCTTCAGGGTCTAACACATCACCCATTCCAGTAATTAGAAGTGATGTAGAAGAGTCTGCAACTGTAAGAAGTGCTTCTAGGCGCCTTAAATATTTGTCGGTACGCCAATCTTTCGCCAGTTCAACACATGCTCTGGTAAGCTGTTTAGGATGCTTTTCTAGTTTCGCTTCCAGTCTCTCAAATAAAGTAAATGCATCCGCAGTTGCTCCGGCAAAGCCAACGATAACACTACCATCACCTATTTTTCTAACTTTTTGGGCAGTGCCTTTTATAACTGTATTTCCAAGACTAACTTGTCCGTCTCCCGCGACAACAACCTGATTGCCTTTTCTTACACTAATAATAGTTGTGCCGTGCCATGATTGACTTTGTTGATTTTCCATGCTGAGTGTTATGTGGCTATTTATTTATTAACTTCAAGCCCTGACTTTTCACTAAAAATTACATTTTTTATAGATAATTCAGTGATTTATTGATAGAAACCGACTGGATTTTGTTATGAGAACAGCAGAGTATAAAAGAGACACGAAAGAAACCTCTATCTCTGTCGATATTAATATCGACGGAACAGGTAAGTACGATATCAAGACTGGCATAGGATTTCTTGATCACATGCTTGAACAATTGTCAAAGCACTCACTGATTGATATGAAGATAAAAGCAACAGGAGATACTCACATTGATTATCACCATACAACTGAGGATACAGGCATTGCAATTGGCGAATGTTTATCAAAAGCATTAGGTAATCGACAAGGTATTACACGTTATGCGCACTCATATATTCCCATGGATGAAACATTATCAAGAGTTGCACTTGATCTATCAAATAGACCTTATTTAATTTGGAAAGTAAAATTTAGTGCTCCAAAGATAACATCTTCTCAAGGTGACTTTGATACTGAATTATTTAAAGAATGGTTCCAAGCTTTTGCACAAGCAAGTGGAACAACATTACATGTGGAAAATATTTATGGAGAAAACAACCATCATATAATTGAATCTTGCTTTAAGGCTTTGGCAAGAAGTTTAAGAAATGCTGTTGCGATTAACGAGCGAGAGGGAATGAACATTCCTTCTACCAAAGGACAACTTTAACAATGATTAAAGAAGGCCAAAAACTACCTTCATTCAAACTTAAAAATCAGAAAGATGAAGAAGTTAAATTTCCTACAAAAGAGGACACGGTAATTTATTTTTATCCTAAAGCAGATACTCCAGGTTGTACAAAAGAGTCTTGTGATTTCCAAAGCAATCTTCGAAAGTTAAACAATCTAAAGGTAAGAGTTTATGGTATATCTAAAGATACCGTTCAAAAACAAAATAAATTTGCTGAAAAATACAAATTAAAATTTGATCTTCTTTCTGATGAGACTGATAAAATCTGTGAAAAATTTGGTGTATGGATTAAAAAAAGTATGTATGGCAGAACTTACAAGGGTATAGATAGATCTACATTTCTTATTATGAATGGCAAGGTCGTAAAGGTTTGGAGAAAAGTGAAAGTAAATAATCATGTAGAGGAAGTTATTGATACTATTAAACAAATGAATAAATGAAGTTAGTAATTATCAACTACGGCTCAGGAAATTTACATTCAGTACACAAGGCATTTGAAGCCGTAAACAATAACTCAGAAAATCCATATGAAATTATTGTTACAAACACACCATCTGAAATATTAAACGCCGATAAATTAGTTCTTCCTGGAGTTGGAGCTTTTCAAGATTGTAAGAACGCAATTCACAAAATAGACGGTCTATTTGAAAGCCTTGAACAAGTGGTAATTGGAGAAAAAAAAGCTTTTATGGGCATTTGTGTTGGAATGCAATTACTAGCAGAAAAATCTTTAGAATTTGGTGAATGTGAGGGCTTTGGATGGATACCCGGAGAAGTAATCAAGATCGATACTCCAGCTGATTATAAAATTCCACACATGGGATGGAATGAAGTCACTTTTCGCAATCATGAATTATTGAATAATATTTCACAAAATTCTGATTTTTATTTTGTGCACAGTTTCTACTTTAGAACTCACAAAAATGAAAATTGTATTGCAACTACAAAATATCCAAATCCAATTACTGCAGCAGTACTCAAGGAAAATATTTTTGGTACACAATTTCATCCAGAAAAAAGTCATAATAACGGAAAACAAATAATTACAAACTTTCTCGAGTGGGAACCTTCATGATTTTATTTCCAGCAATTGATTTAAAAGACGGTAAATGTGTAAGATTAATACAAGGTGATTTTAAACAATCTACAACATACAATGAGTCACCGTTAGAACAGGCTAAAATTTTTGAAGACACTGGAGTGGAATATTTGCATTGCGTTGACTTAGATGGTGCGCTTAAGGGCAATTTTGAAAATATTAAATCTATTGAGCAAATAAAAAAAAATACAAATCTTAAGATTCAGTTCGGTGGCGGAGTAAGAAATATAGAAAGAGTTGAAAGACTCATTAACATTGGTATTAATAATGTTATTATTGGAACATCAGCGTTTGAAAATAAAACTTTTTTTGAGAAATCAGTTTGCAATTATCCTAATAGAATTTCAATTGCTCTCGACATTAAGCAGAACCAAATTGCTACAAAAGGTTGGAAAGATGTAAAAGATTTACAAATTTCTGATTTCTTAAAAAGTATAGAAGATCTTAAAATCAACTCAATAATAATTACTGACGTTATGAGGGATGGTATGAAGCGAGGAATTAACTTTGAAATGCTAGAAAATGTAATGTTCCAAACAAAAATTGACTGTGTTGCATCAGGTGGGGTATCAAATATCTCGGACCTTATTAACCTAAAGAAAAAAAATTACTCACAAATAAAAGGTGTAATTGTAGGTAAAGCAATTTATGACAAAAATATTGATATTGCTGAGGCATTAAAGATAGTTAGATAGAATGCTTAAAAAAAGAATCATACCCTGTTTAGATGTTGATCAAGGGAGAGTTGTCAAAGGTGTCAATTTTGTTGACTTAATTGATGCTGGCGATCCTGTTGAACAAGCAAAAATCTATAATTCTGAGGGAGCTGATGAACTATGCTTTCTAGATATAACTGCATCAAGTGACGATAGAGAAACCCTCTTTGAAGTTGTAAAAAAAACTGCTGAAAATTGTTTCATACCACTCACTGTAGGTGGAGGTGTCAGGACCATTGATGATATATCTCGTTTGCTGCACCATGGAGCAGATAAAGTGTCTATAAATACAGCTGCAGTTGAAAACATTGACATGGTTGCAGAAGCGGCAAAGAAATATGGTTCCTCAACAATAGTTATAGCAGTAGATGCAAAAAAAAATGGAGATAAAAGTTGGAATATATTTACCCATGGTGGAAGAAAGTCCACAGATATTGATGCATTAGAATATTGCATTGAAGTAGCTAATTTAGGAGCTGGTGAGATATTATTAACCTCAATGGATAGAGATGGAACAAAAATAGGATTTGACACTGAATTATTGAGTACTGTCTCATCCGCTGTTGATATTCCTGTTATTGCTTCAGGTGGCGTTGGAAACCTTGAGCACTTTGTTGAAGGAGTATTAAAGGGGGGAGCTAGTGCTCTATTAGCTGCCTCTATTTTTCATTTCGGAGAATATAGTATTAAAGATGTAAAAACATATCTTGCTGAACGAAATATAGCAGTTAGGATTTAATTATGAAAGGTTATTGGGTAGTAAAAGTCAATGTGTTACATCCGGATAAGCAAAAATTATATGCAGAATATGCAACTGAGGTGGTCAAAAAATACAATGGTAAATTTTTAGTACGGGGTGGCGAGCAAACAACTATGGAAGGTAAAGAGTTTAAAAGAAACGTCATAGTTGAGTATGAGACAATTGAAATAGCTAAACAGGCTTATAACTCAGAAGAATATCAAAATGCAAAAAAAATCTTGGGAGACGAAAAGGATAGAATTTTTGCAATTGTTGAGGGAGTGGAATGAGCAGTAAAAAAGTTGATGTATTAGCTCGGCTCTTTGATACAATTATTTCACATGCTAATGAAGACCCTTCAAAATCTTATACGGCAAAACTTATATCAGAAGGTAAAAGTAAATGTATAGAAAAGCTAAAAGAGGAGTCACTTGAAACTGTGGAGGCCGCTGAAGAAGATAATGTAGAGCAAATAATTTATGAATCGGCAGATCTTATTTATCATTTGTTAGTCATGTTGAAAAAATTTGATATTACTCCTGATCAAGTTTATGAAGAGTTAGAAAAAAGAGAGGGTAAAACAGGACTTAGAGATTAATGTCATATGATAAGGACAATATTTTTGCTAAGATTTTAAGAGGTGAAATCCCTTGTGATAAAATTTATGAGGATGAATATGTCCTGTCATTCAAAGATATTCGTCCGCAAGCACCTTCACATGCCTTAGTAATTCCAAAAGGGGAATACATAGACATAAATGATTTTAGTGCAAATGCTTCAGACGAAGAAATAGTTGGTTTCAACCGGGCTATTTCAAACGTAGCAGATATGTTGGGTATAAGTGAAAAAGCTGGAGGAGGAGGATACAGGCTCATCGCAAATGCTGGTAAGGATGCACATCAAGAAGTACCTCACTTACACTTTCATTTACTCGCAGGAAGACCATTGGGACCAATGGTATTTCCTGAAAAACCTGAATACGAATAATCAATATGACTGAAAAAATCTCAGATGCTGAACTCATCAAGCTGTTTAATAAGAATAAATTATTCGATCTTTTTAATATGACTGTTCTTGAAGTTGATACCACAGCTGGCAATATCAAAGTTGAGTTTGATATTGATAAAAAATATTGCAATCCTGCAGGTGACGTCCAAGGAGGTATTGTTAGTGGAATGGTAGATGATGCAACTGCATTAGCTTTTATATTTCAAAATCATTTCAAAAAAAGACCACCAACAATAGAATTGAAAACAAATTTTTTGTATCCAACTAAACCGGGGAAAGTTATTGGATATGGGCGAGTGGTGAAATCTGGAAAAAATATTGTATTCTTGGAGGGTAGATTGGAGCAAAACAATAGGACTATTGTTACCTCAACATCAACTTGTGTAAGTGTTGATATGCCTCAGGTAAATTTTAAAAAAATGATTGGAGATAATAATGAAAAATAAACAATGGATTTTAAAAAAATTTCCAGTTGGTGAAATTAGCGAAGGGGACTTAGTTTTGGAGGAAAATGAAGTTCCCAGTCTTTTAGATAGTCAAATTTTAATAAGAAACATATATCTCTCTTTAGATCCTGCAAACCGCGGGTGGATGAGTGGACAAAAATCTTATGTTGATGCGATGCAAACTGGAGACACCATGAGAGGTGGTACAATAGGCATAATCGAAGAGAGTAAAAATGAAAAATTTAAAAAAGGTGAAATTGTTAACTGTATGGGTGGATGGCAGCAATACTGTTTAAGTGATGGGAAAGGAGTAAGGCAAATTCCTCAAGGAACTGGTTTTCCTCTTGATTGTTACATGAGTATTTTAGGAATGACTGGCCTTACAGCTTACTTTGGTTTGCTTGATATTACTGATCCACAACCTGGCGAAACCTTAGTTGTTTCTGCAGCAGCTGGCGCCGTTGGATCAATTGTATGTCAAATAGGAAAAATTAAAGGCTGTAGAGTAATAGGGATTGCAGGCTCAGATACAAAATGTAAATGGCTTGTAGATGAATTGGGGATTGATTCTGCTATTAATTATAAGTCTGAAAATCTTAGACAAAAATTAAAAGAAACCTGTCCTGATGGTATTGACATATATTTTGAAAATGTAGGTGGCAGTATTACTGAGGCAGTCTTAACTCGCATGAATATTAACGGTCGAATAAGCCTTTGTGGTCTTATTTCAGGATACAATGCCGAGTCAGTTGTACCAGGTCCAGCATGGGGAAATTTGCTTATAAAAAGAATAAAACTAAAAGGCTTTATTGTTTTTGACTATTTCAAAAGATATATGGAGGCATATCAAGATATAGCTCAATGGCTTAAAGAGGATAAAATCAAATATAAAAATCATATCATTCCAGGTATCGAAAATGCAGGTAGTGCAATAAAAAAATTATTTTCTGGTGAAAATGAGGGCAAATTAATAATTAAAATATCTGAACCAAATTAATATTTCATCATGAAAAAAGTATTGATCTTTAGTAATGGAGAGCAAATAGGTGATGGAATATTAAAGCTTCAAATTGTAAATCAATTAAAAAGCAGGTTTCCTGATTTTGAAATACATTGGATGACAGATAAGATATATACTGAATACAATGCAAGGTTAAAAAAATATACGTCTGATTATATTGATAAAGTTTGGGAAAAAGCAAATCTTAACCCTTTCTTCTGGAAAAAAATTTCGCCAGTGTACGACTTAGAGTCTGAGAATTTTGATATAATTATTGATACTCAAAAGACCGTGATTAGAACAATGGCACTTCGTAGAATTAAAAATAAAAAATTTATATCATCCTCAGCTAACTGGTTTTTTTCTGATATCAGACCCAATAATATTTCCAAAAAAAGAAAATTTTATATTCAAAGCATAATTGAAATGCTTGATTTAGTCTCCACGTTTAAAGACAGTAAAAAAAGCCACATCACAATCCCAAAAGAAATTGTTAATGAATTAAAAAGAATATTTTCTGCAAACAAAAAATATTTAGGAATATCACCCGGTTCTAATACCCCAAAAAGAATTTGGTCATTTGAAAACTATATGAATGTAGCAAAATATTTTGAAGATAAAGGGTTTAATATTGTTTATTTTTTAGGTCCACAGGAAACTCATATGAAAAAAGAAATAATTAAACAAATTAAAAACCCAATATTTCCAGAAGAAACTTTGAAAAATTATCTTGGATTAGAAGTAGTTATGGGTACCACAAAATTTCTTGATATAGCAATTGCAAATGATAGTGGAACAGGTCAAATGCTATCAACAAATTTATGTCCACTGTTAAAAATTTGTGGTCCGACAAGTGCTATTAAGTTTTTAAACGATCAATTTGAAAATATTCATTTTATATCATCGGTAGATTTTGGAGGTAGTAATGTTAATTTGATATCGCCAAAAGATGTTATTAATAAAGTAAATAAAATTTTACAATTATCCTGATCGACTTTTGATTAACCGATCTAAAATTCTGTCAGGCAATAACATCGGAAGAGTCCAGTACATCATTCTACTAGGTGTAATGGCATACCTTGTTTTTCTGTTTGGATTATGTAGCGCATTAAAAACTAATTTTCCCACTTCCTCAGCAGGAAAGGCAATCTTCTTAGCGTTTTTCATTCTTTTCGGTATTCCTTTCGCATCATTTGCATAATCGGTTTTTTTGAGGCTTTGTATGAATTTTTTGTCAATTTTATCAAAAATTTCGGTTTTTATTGGACCTGGTCCAATAACCACTACATCTACTCCGTACCTCATCAACTCTCTTCTTAAACTATGACTTAAGCCTTCCAATCCAAATTTAGATGCAGTATATGCTCCAACACCAGGCATACCAATTTTTCCAGAAATCGAACTTATATTGAAAATTACACCCTTCTTCGAACTATTATTTTTTTCTGCTCCACATAATGGCGCAAAATATTTTATGACTCTAAATGCGCCATTTAAATTAATATCAATTTGTTTTTCAAAATCTTTCACTTTTTGATGCAATAGAGGACCAGATATTGCTACACCTGCGTTATTGACCAAAGCAAGAAGGTTCGAATTTTTAATATCCTTTTTCAAAAATACGACTGCCTTTTTTAGCTGAGCTTCTTTTGTTACATCAAAGATTAAAGGTGTAAAATTATCTTTATAAATTTTTTTTAATCTGCTTGCATCTTTTGAATTACGAACACTTCCATAAACATGAAAACCGTTTTTTACAAAATAACTGAGTGTTCCTAGTCCAATACCAGTAGAGACACCTGTGATCATAATAGATTTTTTACTCATAGTCTTGCTCCATAAATTTGAATTATCTTCGAGGCGAATATTACACCCTCATTTCCACATTGCTCTAAATTTTCACCATTAATATATCCAAGTAAGAAGCCTGCAGCAAACAAATCTCCTGCCCCAGTAGTATCGACTAAATTTTTAATTTGCTGAGCTTTTATCTTAACACATTGATCTTTATGAACAATCATCGCACCTTTTTCACCAAGTGTGATAGCAAATATTTTATCATGCTGACTTATAATTTCGAGACAATCATCAAGACTATCCTTTTGATACAGCGATTTAATTTCCTCTTCATTTGCAAAAATTATATCAGCTTCATTATTAACTAGATTTAAAAAACTTTCTCTAAATCGTTCAATGCAAAAAACATCAGACACACTAAATGCAACTAACCTGTTTGCTTCTTTAGAAATTTTTATTGCTTTTTTAATTGCTTCTTGCGCATCATCAAGATCCCAAAGGTATCCTTCAAGATAAGTAATTTTTGACTGTGCTATAACATCCTCATTGATATCATTTGATTTTAGCTTTTGAGAAATTCCTAAATATGTACTCATTGTTCGTTGTGCATCTGGTGTTACCATCACTAGACATCTTCCAGTTTCACTTTCATCTGACTGGGCCTGATTTGCAAAAAAAACTTTTTCTTTTTCAAGACCTCGAATGAACGAATTTCCAACTTCGTCTTTACCTACTTTCCCAATGAAAGCAGATTTGATATTATTTTGAGCTAATGCAACGATAGAGTTTGCAACTGATCCTCCAGAGACATTAGCTTTTATCTCAATTTTGTTTGATAGGGATTTGATAGTATCTAAATTTACGAGTGACATAAGCCCTTTTCTTAGCTCTTGTTGATTTATAAATTCATCATCGACATCGGTGATTACATCTACAATTGCATTTCCTATACCAACAATGTCAAATTCTTGACTCACCATGTCTCCACCCAAGGACGTAAATCTAACTCAAACGTCCACGCATTTTTTGGTTGATTATGTATCATCAAGTAGTTTTGCGCAATATCATCTGGCTTCATCAAACCATCAATTTTTTTCTTTTCTTTGACATACTCAGGAAAAAGCTTATTCACCCACGGCGTATCAATTGCTCCATCTACAATAACATGGGCGACATGAATACCTTTTGGCGCTAATTCTTTCGCCATACTTTGTGCCAAAGCTCTTTTCGCTTGTTTAGCACCGGAGAATGCAGCAAATCCTTCTTTACCTCTTATACTGGCTGTCGCGCCGGTAAATATGATTGTCCCTTTTTTTCTTGGTATCATTTTTCTTGTTACTTCTCTTCCCATTAAAAAAGCTCCAAAAGTCGCCATTTCCCATACTTTATAATATTTTTTTGAGGTTGTTTCTAAAATATTGAAACGAATGTTAGCTCCAATGTTATATACGGCTACATTAATTGCACCAATTTCTGTTTCAATCTTATTAATAAAGTTAATTACATCTTCTTCTTTTCTCGCGTCCAAACTATATGTGAAACACTTTCCGCCGTTTTTTTCTATTTCTTCTTTAAGTGGCGATAATTGATCCCCGTTCCTTCTAGCAACTACAGTAATGAAGTTATTTTGTGCAAATACTCTCGCTATAGCAGAACCAAGGCTGTCACCCGCGCCGATAATGAGTGCTACTTCTTTATTAATCATAATGAATAAAGTTATCAGCAAACAATAGACAGTTAAAGGTGTTTTATTTTTATAACTATTTATGCTTTTTTTGTTTTAATTGGCTTTTTTCTAGTTGGATAACAAGTTTTACATATTTTACACTCTATTCCAAAACAACTTCGAGCCTCACAATATTCCCTTCCATAAAATATTATTTGTAAATGTAACTTGTTCCATAGTTTTTCAGGAAATATTTTTTTTAAATCATGTTCAGTTTGCTTTACACTCTTACCATTTGTTAACCCCCATCTTTGGGCAAGTCGATGAATATGAGTATCAACAGGAAATGCTGGGTGACCAAAACCCTGTGACATTACAACACTAGCTGTTTTATGCCCTACTCCAGGAAGCGCCTCTAGATCTTCAAAGGTTTCTGGAACCTCACCACTATAATTTTTCATTAATATTTTTGATAGCTTTGAGATAGCTTTTGATTTTTGTGGAGCAAGACCACAGGGTCTAACAATATTATAAATGGTTTTGACCGGCAGCTTCTCCATTTTCGCAGGATTATTTGCTTTCTTAAAAAGTAAAGGAGTTACTTCATTGACTCTTTTGTCCGTACACTGCGCACTTAGAAGAACAGAAATTAATAATTCAAAATTATTTTTATGATTTAGTGGAATTGGGGTTTCGGGATAAATTTTATTTAAAATACTAATAATTTTTTTTGCCTTATCAGCCTTTAACATTATGGTTCTTTTTCAGCCTAACTTATATTTAACACATCCGACATGTCAAATAGGCCAGGTTTTTTGTTCATACCCCATTTCACAGCTTGTATTGCTCCGTTAGCAAAAATACCCCTATCTTTTGCTGTATGCTTGATTGTAATATTCTCATCCCTGCTTGAAAAAATAATTTCGTGATCACCAATTACTTCACCTTTGCGGAAGGATGAGACTACAATTTTATCTTTAGTACTTTTAGCCTTTATGTTTAGACGAGAGATTTTTTTTATATTTTCAAATTTTTTATTTTTACCTTCTGCTGCAGCTTGCCCCATCATTACTGCAGTGCCTGAAGGTGCATCAATTTTATGTCGATGATGCGTTTCGTTTATTATTGTGTCAAAATCATTTTTTAAACTTGAGGAACTTATTTTAATTAATTTATTTATTAGGTTTATACCTAAACTCATATTACCTGATTTTATGATTGTTGCATGCTGCGCAGCGAGTTTAATTTTTTTTAATTGAGAGCTATTAAAACCTGTAGTTCCAATTATATGTACTATTCTAGCTTGAGCTGCATATTTTGTATGTATCAAAGTTGCTTCAGGAGTTGTGAAGTCAATAACAGCGTCAGTTTTAGCAAATAATGGAATTATATTATCTGTGACTTTAATTTTTAATTTTTTCGTTTTGAGTAATTGACCTAAATCCTTGCCAATAGCTTTATGCCCACTTCGCTCGGTTGCACCATATAAAACAAGTGATTTATCTTTCAAAACTCTTTTAGCGATTTGTATCCCCATGCGTCCGGTTACGCCAGTTATGACAATTTTTATTTTTTTCATTAATTTAGGATAATCGAAATAATTGAAAAAGTAAGTTTTTTAAGCTTTTGTTTTCCAAAAATCCTTAGCTTTTTTAAAAAATGCCGATGCTAAAGGACTCTCATTTTGATCACTGGTTTCTTGAAAGGATTTCAATATTTCAATTTGCTTCTTACTTAAATTTACTGGTGTTTCAACTTTTGCCTGAATATACAAATCACCTAAATAACCGTTTCGAACATTAGGCATGCCTTTTGATTTTAATCTGAATTGGTCACCAGATTGAGTACCTTGAGGTATTTTTAGCCTTGCTTTACCGCCATCTATTGTCGGTATGTCAATAGCGCCGCCAACAGCAGCATCGACCATAGATATTGGGACCTCAGCAAATAAATTTTCATTCTCACGAGCAAATATTTCGTGCTCATTTACATTTACAAATATATACAAGTCCCCCTGCTGCCCGCCGTTTAGACCCGCTTCACCTTCTCCAGATAGTCTTATTCTAGAACCGTCATCAACGCCTTTTGGTATTTTCACCATCAAACTCTTTGTTTTCTGCGTTCTCCCAGTTCCGCTACATGGTCTGCATGGATCTGAAATAGTTGAACCACTTCCCTGACAAGTTGGACAAGTTTGTTGAATTGAAAAAAAACCCTGCTGCGAGCGAATCTGTCCCCTTCCTCCACATGACTGACAAGTTACTGGCTGACTTCCTTGAGATGCGCCAGAACCTGAACAAGAGTCGCATTGAACTTGAGTTGGAATTTTTACTTTAAATTTTTTACCATTAAACGCTTCTTCAAGACTAACATTAATATCATATCTTAAGTCTGAGCCACGATTATTTGATTTTCTTCTACGATTTCCCCCGCCACCAAAAAAGGATGAGTCTCCAAAAAAGTCTTCAAAAATATCTTGAAAAGCTGATGAATTAAAATCAAAACCAAAACCGCCCTGGCCTGTGTTACCATCCACTGCCGCATGACCAAACTGGTCGTAAGCTGAACGTTTTTCTTTATCATGAAGTACAGCGTATGCCTCACTCGCCTCTTTGAATTTAACTTCCGCATCTGCATCACCCTGATTACGATCAGGATGGTATTTCATTGCTAGTTTTCTATAGGCTTTTTTTATTTCAGAGTCATCAGCTGACTTGGAAACGCCAAGAACTTCATAATAGTCTCTTTTTGACATAAGCTTACCTGCTTACGATTGCTTATTATCTTCTTTAACTTCCTCAAATTCAGCATCAACAACCTTTTCATTATTCTGGCCAGATCCAGCAGCTGTATTGTCAGATGGCTCGTTTGGATTAGGAGCATCTTGCTGTTGAGCCTTATACATTGCTTCACCTAATTTCATAGACGATTGAGTTAATGCTTCAAGTCCACTTTTAATCTTATCGGTGTCGTCTGAAGCGACAGCTTCTTTTAAAGCCTTAATATCATTTTCAATTGCATTCTTTTCTTGCTCAGAAACCTTATCACCAAACTCTTTTAGATTTTTCTCAGCAGAGTGTATCATTGTGTCTGCTTGGTTTTTAACATCAACGCCTTCTCGCTTTTTCTTATCTGCTTCCGCGTTAGCTTCAGCTTCCTTGACCATTTTGTCGATCTCTTCTTCACTCAAACCACCCGACGCTTGTATTTTAATTTGTTGTTCTTTTCCTGTACCTTTGTCTTTTGCAGACACATTTACAATACCATTAGCGTCAATATCAAATGTTACTTCAATTTGAGGAATACCCCTAGGTGCAGGTGGTATGCCTACTAAGTCAAAGTTGCCAAGTAATTTATTATCAGCAGCCATTTCTCTCTCACCCTGACACACTCGTATTGTTACAGCAGTTTGATTGTCATCAGCAGTTGAAAACACCTGACTTTTTTTTGTTGGAATTGTTGTATTTTTATCAATTAATTTTGTAAAGACGCCACCAAGAGTTTCAATACCAAGGGATAGAGGTGTAACATCAAGCAATAATACATCCTTAACGTCCCCTTGAAGAATGCCAGCTTGAATAGCTGCACCTTGTGCAACAACTTCATCTGGGTTCACTCCTTTATTTGGTTCTTTGCCAAAAAAGTTTTTAACAGTTTCTATCACTTTTGGCATTCTTGTCATTCCACCAACCAAGACTACCTCGTCAATTTCGCCGGCACTCAAACCGGCATCCTTAAGAGCGGCATCACATGGTTTAATTGTTTTTTCAATTAAATCATCAACAAGTGTTTCAAGCTTTGCCCTTGTCACCTTGATATTTAAATGTTTAGGACCTGATTGATCAGCTGTAATAAATGGTAAATTAATTTCTGTTTGAGATGTTGAAGATAATTCGATCTTAGCCTTCTCAGCAGATTCTTTCAATCTTTGGAGCGCTAATTTATCTTGAGTAAGGTCAATATTATTTTCTTTCTTAAATTCTTCAGCAAGATAATTTAAAAGACGAGTGTCAAAGTCCTCACCACCTAAAAATGTATCACCATTAGTTGACTTTACTTCAAAAACTCCATCACCAATTTCTAAGATTGAAATATCAAAAGTACCACCACCCAAATCATATACAGCAATAGTTTTGCCATCCTTCTTATCTAAACCATATGCTAGTGCAGCAGCAGTTGGCTCATTGACTATTCTTTCAACCTCAAGTCCAGCTATTTTACCAGCATCTTTAGTAGCTTGTCTTTGAGCATCATTAAAGTAAGCAGGAACAGTGATGACTGCTTTTTCAACTTTTTCTCCTAAATACCTTTCTGCATCTTCTTTTAATTTTTGAAGTACAAAAGCAGAAATTTGAGATGGTGAATATTTTTCAGATCCTGACTCTACCCATGCATCACCATTTTCAGATTTAATAATTTTAAAAGGCACCATGTCAGCATCTTTTTTGACCATTGGGTCTTCGAAAGACCTACCTATAAGTCTCTTGATCGCAAAAAATGTATTTTCAGGGTTTGTGACGCCTTGCCTTTTTGCAGGTTGTCCAACTAACTTTTCTTCATCACTTCCAAAACTTATAATTGAAGGCGTAGTTCTAGATCCTTCAGCATTTTCGATAACCTTAGGGTCCTTTCCATCCATTATCGAGATACAACTATTTGTAGTCCCTAAATCTATTCCTATTACTTTTGCCATATTCTTACTCTGAATTGATATTTGTTCTATATATGGGTAGTTGATTTTGCAGTACAACCCCTTGCTTAAAAAAAGAGTAAAATGAGATTGTTAATTATTATTATACTATCATATTGATATTATTTAACTTTTTTTCTTTACTACGCCTACAAGTGCTGGTCTTAGAAGTCTATCTCCAATTTTATATCCCTCTTGAACAACCTCAGCAACAGTTCCTGCTTCTTGATCATCCTTTTCAACTTCAAACATCGCTTGGTGGATATTCGGATCAAATTGCTCACCCAGTGATTTAATTTGTTCAATCTTAAATCTTTCAAAAGTAGATATAATTTGTTTTTCGGTAAGCTCAATTCCCTCAAATAGTTGTGAAAGACTGTCTGATTTTTCTTTTAATTCTTTTACTTTAACTGAAGCTATAGCTCTTTGTAGATTATCGAGAACTGATAGTATCTCTTTTGCGAAATTTGAAATCACATAATTGCTTAAGTCTTCTTTTTCTCTATCAAATCTTTTTCTTAGATTTTCATTTTCAGCTAAGCTGGTTAGAAGCCTACTTTCAAGATCTTTCAGCTTATCACTATCATCAGCGCCCGCATCTTCTGTTTTTACTTCAGAATTTTCATCTACTTTAGTTGGCTTGGGGTCTAAATTTTTTTTATTTTTATTTTTGGCCATATTTAATTATGTAATGATCTATATTATTTTCGTCAATACATAGTATAATTTATCACTCAATGAGAAATAATAGAAATATTAACCAATTAAGAGATATAGAAATAATTCCTAATTTTTCATACAATCCGGAAGGCTCATGCTTAATTAAATGTGGCGATACGCATGTAATCTGTAGTGCATCGCTTGATAGAAATTTACCAAGATGGTTAAAAAATTCAGAGACTGGGTGGGTAACAGCAGAATACGGGATGTTACCAAGATCAACTTCTGAGAGAATGTCTAGAGAGGCCGCCAAAGGTAAACAATCTGGTAGAACACAGGAAATACAAAGACTAATTGGAAGATCATTAAGATCTATAGTTAATTTAGAAGATTTAAGAGAATTACAAATAATAATAGATTGTGATGTTATTCAAGCAGATGGTGGAACAAGAACCGCTTCAATTTCAGGATCATTTATCGCACTTCAATTATGCATAAATCATATGCTTAATAAAAAAATTATAAAAAAAAATCCAATTAGTGAATATGTTGCCGCAATCAGCTGTGGAATTATAAATGGTGAACCTTATTTAGACTTAGATTTTAAGGAAGATCAAAATGCTGAAGTAGATGCAAATTTTGTAATAACAGAAAGTGGTAAACTAGTTGAAGTACAGATGACTTCGGAAAAGAAGCTTTGTGAGGAGAGGTCATTTAATGCAATGTTGGAGCTTGCAAAATCAGGGATCTCTGAGATCATCAAAATACAAAAAAAAATTTTAAGTGATTAAAAATATAAAAGAAATAGTTATTGCCAGCCATAACGAAGGAAAGGTAAGAGAAATCAGATCTTTATTAAAGCCAATGGGATTTAAAATTTACTCTGCAAAAAAATTTTGTATCAATGAACCAATCGAAAACGGAAAAACTTTTAAAGAAAATTCTCTAATAAAATCAAAAAATGCTGCCAAAAAATCAGGCATTCCTGCCATAGCTGACGATAGTGGCCTTTGTATTCTATCGCTTGGTAATCAGCCTGGAATATATTCAGCCAGATGGGCAGGAAAGGATAAAAATTTCAACACGGCAATCAGAAAAATACATAAAAAAATTCAAAAAAATAATTATGTAAACAAGAGCTCTCGAAAAGCTTTTTTTTGTTGTGCTTTATCCATTTATTTTCCAGATAATAATTACAGAGTATTCGAAGGAAAAAAATATGGACATGTTCAGTTTCCCCCTCTGGGTAAAAATGGTTTTGGATATGATCCTATTTTTGTACCAACTGGTTATAAAAAAACATTTGGTGAAATGAATTTCGATTATAAGGAAAGAATAAGTCATCGATCAATAGCATTTAAAAAAATGAAAACGTATTTGGAAAGATTTATTGATTAATTTAAAAGACTAAATTTTTGATTCCTTATTTTATATATTTTTGGTTGACGTGAAACATTGCCATTTGAATTCATTTTAAACCATCCGTTTATACCAATAAAGCCATTGGAGTTATGCAGCTTTTCTATTGTGAAATTGTTTTTGTCTTGATGAAGATTACTGATGAGTCCAATAATATCATAACTTAACGCCGCTAAAGAGTGTGGCTTAGTATTGAAAATTTCTAAATACATATCCTCAAATTTTCTCCGATTATCTATGTCAAGTGAAGCGAAGTATCCATTATCTAAACCTGGTTCTTTTAGTGATAAATTTTTAGCCCACAATGAACTTCCAATATATTGCACTTTTTTAGGGTCTACGTCGTAATATGGAAGTATAGAACTGAAGTTTGACACCTCTTGAAAATTTTGCGCAAAAATTATCAAGGCTTCAAAATTTAATTCACCGTAAGTATCTAATTTTTTTAACTTCTTCAATTCCTCTTTAGCTTTTTCAGAATTTTCTTTTTCCAATTGTTTAATCTTCTTTTCTAAATTAGCTTTTCTTTCTTCAAAATTAGAAACATTCTTTGAAACATCATAAAAATCTTGAGAATTTGGATTATAGAAAGTAAAGTTAAAGGTTGATAAATTATTTTTAGACTGAAATTGTTTAATTTCTTTTTCAACACGACTTCCAAACTCATTTCTTGGAACTAATACAGCATATTTTTTTAAATTACGCTTAATGGAATAGGTTAATAATTCCTTTATTTCATCTTCTAATTTAAGCCCAAATACATATAACCTGTTGTCTTGTATTTTAGAATTATTAGAAAATGCAATAATGGGTATATCTTTATTTTTTGTAACCTCCCTGACCTGATTTGCTTTATCAGAGAAAACTGGCCCGATAATTATATCTATATCATTTTCAAGTACGCTATATAATCGAGATAGTAACTGCTCTTCATCACCTGTATCAATTATTGTAAATATTATTTTCTTATTATTTTTTTTTTCAACAGCCAATTGAGCAGAGTTTAATAATGATTTACCTATTTGATAATGTTTACCGCTTATAGGGAGCATCAAAACAATATTAAGAAATTCCCTTTGAGCAGTATCTTTTTCTTCATTCAAATTCTGCGATGATAATGAATTATTATTTATATTCTTATTATCTAATTTTATAGATTTATTATATGTGGTAGTTTCATTTTGGTGATTATTTGGAGTCTCACAACTTAGAAAGCCAATGAATGTAAAGACAGCTATTAGTAGTATAAATTTTTTTTTTAGATACATATGAACATAAAGCTAAACAAAGATTATATTAATGAATTATTAGAATACGAAAAGGTTCAAAATGGATTATACATTGTGGCAACTCCAATTGGTAATTTAGGTGATATTACCCTACGATCTCTTAAAATTCTGTCTTGTGTAGATTTAATCTTATGTGAAGATACTCGTATAAGTAAGAAATTAACGAATAAATATGGCATTAAAACCCAACTAAAACCATTTCATAAATTCAACTCAAAAAACTCTATTCCATTAATAATAAAAAAATTACAAGCGGGATTATCAATTGCAATAATATCTGATGCCGGTACACCAATAATTTCGGATCCTGGTTCAGATCTCATAAAACTTTGTGACGAAAAAAAAATTAATGTATTTTCATTACCTGGACCATCAGCAACTATATCAAGCTATGTTTTGTCAAGTTTTGCTCAAAAATCTTTTATGTTTAGAAGTTTCTTTCCAAGACATAAAAATGAAGCTCTAAAAGAATTGGATTTGATAAAAAAACTTGAATGTGCAGTAATATTTTTTGAATCACCTCTGCGAATTTTAAAAACACTTAATTTTATCAATGATCATTATGGTAGTTGTGAGGTAACATTCGTAAGAGAATTAACTAAAAAGAATGAAGAAGTCATTAACTCGAATATTACAGAAGTAATTGAAAAACTGAGAAACAGAAAAAAAATTTTAGGTGAAATAACATTTGTGGTTAAGCCTCTTTGTCAAAGTAAAGAAAATAAAATTTCAAATGAAGAAATTTCAATATTATCTGATCAACTTATTGCTGCAGGGCTTAATACATCTAAAATTTCAAAAATTATTTCAACTTTCTTTAATCTTTCAAAAAGAGAGGTATATCAGTTACTAATAAAAAATAAGCAATGATATTAATTTTGATATATAATAATGATTTATAATGCACATTAAGTTTGTTTATACTTTAGTTTATATAATTCTACCCTCTATCTTGATAGCTCACTGTGCACAAGTAGCAACCGGCACAGCTGTTAAGGTAGTTACAGTCAATCAAGAAGATAGATCAATTGGAGAGTTTGTTGATGATACAATTATTAAAACTTTAATAAAAAATACATATTTTGATCAAAACGAAAAATTATTTTTTAATATTGATGTTGAGGTGTCACAAGGAAGAGTGTTATTAACTGGGACAATAGAGAATATAGATCTTAAAATTGAAGCAACACGGATTGCTTGGGGAGTAAAAGGAGTACAAACTGTTATTAATGAAATCCAAATATCAAACTCAGATAATATAATTAACTTTGCTGATGATCTTGTTATAAGCACAAAGGTAAAGGGAAAACTTATATTAAATGAAAATGTTAATTCATTAAATTATAGTATTGAGACAGTTAATAAGCTGGTCTACATCATAGGTATTGCTGGAAGCGAGGATGAAAGAGATTTAGTAATTAATATTGCTAGAGAAGTATATGGTGTTGAAGAAGTTATAGACTATATTACAATTAAAACTGATGAATTTTAGTTTAAATGAACGTAGGTTTTCAAATTGATGAAATTGATAAGCTCAATATCAAGACTGATAGTTCCTTACCATTAATTCTAGAGTCCCAAAAAAGAAAAAATAAGAATTTTTATTTTTTACCAAGTAGTCTGACATTTAAAAATAATTTGGTATATGCACAGGCAAGAGAAATTTCTTTTAAAGATAATAAATTAAAAAATTATGTAATTGGTTATCCTAAACAAGTAAGGGTTGATAATTTCAATTATGTTTTCATTCGACAGGATCCGCCTTATAACATGGAATATATTTCTTCTATGCATCTCTTAGAACAAGTAAAAGGGACGACTAAGTTTATCAATCATCCAAATGGGATAAGAAACGCACCAGAAAAAATTTCAATGCTATCTTATAAAGAAATAATACCTCCAACAGTTATCACTAGAGAAAAAAAAGAAATAAATGATTTTATAAAACAAAATGGAAAGTGCGTAATTAAACCCCTCTACGGCAATGGAGGCGAAAGTATATTTTTACTTGATAAACAAGATGAAAACTATAATCAAATCATCGAACGTTTCATAGACCAGCTTAAAGAGCCATTTGTAATTCAAAAATTTCTTCCAGAAATCAAACATGGAGATAAAAGAATAATTCTTGTTAATGGAGAACCAATTGCAGCATTGAGAAGGATACCCAAGAACAACGAAATACGCTCAAATATTCATGTGGGCGGCAACTGTGAAGCGGTCAAAATATCAAGACAAGATTTAAATATTTGTAAGGCAATCGAAGGATTTTTAAAAGATGAAGGACTTTTTTTTGTAGGTATTGATGTAATTGGTAAATATTTGACGGAAATTAATGTTACGTCACCAACCTGCATACAAGAAATCAAAAAACTTCATAAGATTGATATTTCAAAAATAATTTGGGATCAGCTTCTAAAAACTAATTAATTTGATATGAGCATACAATCAAAAATACTCAACTTCATGCTTAAAAAATATGTAAAAGATGTTCAGCCTCCTGTTGAAGAAAGATCCTACATCGAAGCAAGAAAGATGATGAACCAGGAAGGTTACATTGATCAAGATATTTCATTAGGCTCTAAACTTTTACAAAAATTAATCTTCAATAAAAGCAAATCATCTATCGATATTAAAGAAATTTATTTAAGTGAAACAAGAACTTTACATTTTATAAATAAAAACTCCGATAAAGAAAAATGTATACTTTATCTTCATGGAGGGGGTTATGTAGCTGGATCACCGGAGACACATCAAAATATGCTTGTAACATTAGCTAAGTTGTCTTCAATTCAAATATTTGCTATTGATTACTCATTATCACCTGAAAATAATTTTCCTAAAGCAATCGACGAAACTATAAGCAGTTATAATGCCTTATTAGAAAGAGGATTTAAAAATGAAAATATTTATTTTGGAGGGGACTCAGCTGGAGGCAATTTAACTTTAGTCAGCACATTAAAATTACAAAAGCTAAATCAAAAATTACCTTCAAAACTATTTTTATTATCTCCATGGACAGATCTTACCGGCGAGGGAAGAAGCATCAAGGAAAATTCAAAGTCAGATCCTTATTTATCTTACGATAATTGGTTAAACACATCGCTCTCTATGCAGAAAACTGTCAAAGAATGGTACGCCCCAAATCAAGATTATAAAAATCCTCTTATATCTCCAGTATTCGCAAAATACTCTAACTATCCAAAAACCTTGATACAAGTTAGTGATATTGAAATATTGTATAGCGACTCCCTGGATCTTGAATCTAAAATAAAAGATGGAAATAATGAAGTGACTTTAAGTGTATACAAAAATCTACCTCATGTTTGGCAAATATTTGGTTTTTTGCCTGAGGCGAAACAAGCACTTAAAGAGATCGCTTATTTTTTGAAAAACTAACTTTTAAAGGCTGATAATGCAGCTAAGTTAACAATGTCAGCAACATTTGCTCCCAAAGGTGCAATTTGTATACTTTCTTTAAAGCCAACCAAGTATGGTCCAACTAGTGTACCTCCTCCTAATTCCTGAAGCATCTTAGTTGATATGCTTGCACTGTGAATAGCTGGCATAATTAACAAGTTTGCAGGGCCGGATAATTTACAAAATGGATAAAGACTCATTAAATTTTCATTCAGAGCAGTATTAGCACCCATTTCTCCGTCGTATTCAAAATCAACATTTCTTTCATCAAGAATTTTCTTTGCATCTCTCATATATACTGACCTTTCAGTAAATGGCTTACCAAAGTTTGAATATGAAACCAGCGCAGCTCTCGGTTCAACGCCAAATATTTCTCTCACTACTTCAGCACTTTCTTGCGTAATATTTGCTAATTGTGAAGCGTTAGGCATATCATGCACATTTGAGTCAGCGACAAAAATAGTTCTTCCGTTACATAACATCACAGTCAGGCCAAGAATGGTTTTATTAGGTATTGGATCAAGAACATATTCAATACTTTCTAATGACGCAGCATAGCTTCTTGTTAAACCACAAACCATTGCGTCAGCTTCTTTTAAAGATACCATACATGCCGCAAAAACATTTCTTTCCCGATTGAGTAGATCTAAACAATCCTTTTTTAAAAACCCTTTTCTTTGTAAACGATGATAGATATGTTCAGCATACCTATCATGTTCAGATTTATTCCTAGTACTGTGAATTTCCATTTGATCAAAAAAATCTAACCCCATTTCCTGCATTTTATCTTTTATGACGTCATCTCTTCCAATTAATATCGGAGTGCCCATTCTATTGTTGAGAAATATTACTGCAGCTCTGATCATGTCTTCTTCTTCACCTTCAGTAAAAATTACTCTTTTTGGATTTTCTTTTACTTCTTGAAAAACTTTTTGTAGAAGACCAGCAGAAGGATTGAGTCTAGCTGATAATTCATTCGAGTAATTTTCAATATCTACAATTGCTTTCCTTGCAACACCAGTATCCATTGCAGCTTTAGCAACTGCTGGAGGAACCTTACTAATAAGTCTTGGATCAAAGGGAGAAGGAATAATATAATCTGGACCGTATTGAGGTCTTTTCCCAGGATAAGCATTGGCTACCTCATCTGGCACATCTTCCTTGGCTAGATCAGCTATTGCTTTAGCCGCAGCGATCTTCATTTCAAGATTAATTGTTTTTGCCCTTACATCTAATGCACCTCTAAATATATAGGGGAATCCTAGTACATTATTAACCTGATTAGGATAATCTGATCTTCCAGTAGCAATAATTGCGTCTTTTCTACATTCTTTAATCTTTTCAGGCAATATTTCAGGTTCAGGATTAGCCATTGCAAAAATAATTGGTTTTTCTGCCATAGATAAAACCATTTTTTGACTAATGATATTGCCAATTGAGAGA
The DNA here is from genome assembly GCA_902526005.1 of uncultured Pelagibacteraceae bacterium. Classification (GTDB taxonomy): domain Bacteria; phylum Pseudomonadota; class Alphaproteobacteria; order Pelagibacterales; family AG-422-B15; genus CACNXQ01. Next base: position 179,543 of record CABZIW010000001.1, on the reverse strand, counting down.
CCAAAAAAAATATCAGTTCCATTTAATGCATCTTCAAGAGTTCTACACTTTGTTTTCACTGCATGTGCAGATTTCCACTGGTTCATATTTTCTTTTCTTTCAGTATGAATAACTCCTTTGGTATCACATAATATTGCATTTTCATTTGGCATACCCATCGCTTTTAAGAGCTCCAGACATGCAATACCTGCAGCACCTGCTCCATTAACAACAATTTTGGCTTCATTAATTTTTTTTCCTGTAAGGTCCATTGCATTTATAAGTGCTGCAGCAGATATAATTGCTGTTCCATGTTGATCATCATGGAAAATAGGTATGTCCATTTGTTCTCTTAGTGAGTCTTCGATTATAAAACACTCAGGAGCTTTAATGTCTTCAAGATTTATTCCTCCAAAAGAAGGTCCTAAATACTTTACAGAGTTAATAAATTTTTCAGCATCTTCGGTATCAATTTCTAAATCAATTGAGTCGATATCTGAAAATCTTTTAAATAAAACAGATTTTCCCTCCATAACTGGTTTTGATGCATGAGCTCCTAAGTTTCCAAGGCCTAATATTGCAGTTCCATTTGATATTACTGCAACTATATTACCCTTGCTTGTATAGTCGTAAACTGTGCTTATGTCTTGTGCTATAGCATTTACAGGAGCCGCAACACCAGGAGAGTAAGCTAATGAAAGGTCTCTTTGTGTCTCTAGAGGTTTCGTAGCTTTAATTTCTATTTTGCCTGGCTTACCTTGGGTATGAAACACTAATGCTTCTTTTTCGCTGAAATGCTCTTCCCTATCTTTTTTTGTCATATTTTCTTTTTTTGGATTTTATATAGGTTTTTACCTGCTTTTCAATTTCAAAAGATATATATTGAATGAACCTTTATTTTTGAAGTTATTTAAATCAAAATAGATTAATAAACAATGTTTATATGAACGTTATAAGGTCCTCACTTATTTATTCTTTATTTACATCGATAAGTAGAGTTTTTGGTTTTTTAAGAGATATTTTGATTGCTAACTTTTTAGGAACAGGAGTAATAGCTGATATTTTCTTTGTTGCTTTTAGGCTGCCAAATACGTTTAGAAGAATTTTTTCAGAAGGAGCACTTAACTCAGCATTTGTACCTATTTATACTAAATTAATTAAAGACAATCTTAGTCATGAGTCAAAAAAATTTTCAGGGAGTATTTTTCTGATTTTTTTAGTAGCTTCATCTCTGGTGGTTCTAATAATTGAAGTTTTTATGCCATCCTTTGTTGCAATTTTAGCCCCTGGATTTACAAACGATAGTGATAAATTTAATGAGCTGGTTGCAGTTTCAAGAATTATTTTTCCTTTTTTAATTTTAATAAGTATCTCGTCAATTTGCTCATCAATTCTTAATTCACATAACAAGTTTGCATTGTCAGCAGCTCTTCCAATAATATTAAATATAACATTAATAATAGCACTGATCACTGCCGCTTATACAGCAGCTGATTTTTTAACATTCTTATCCTGGAGCGTTATTGTTGCTGGTCTGTTACAGATAGCATTTCTTATTATTGCTTTAGCCAGAGAAAAAATATTTTTTTTCTTTACTAAAAAAATATACACTAGTTATGTTAAGCGTTTTATAAAGTTGTTTACAGCAAGTTTTTTTTCATCTGGGTTGTTGCAGATAAATATTTTAATTGGAACAATCATTGCCTCATATGAGAGTGGTGCCATTTCATATCTTTATTATGCTGATCGCATCTACCAATTACCTCTTGCCCTTATTGGCATAGCAATTGGTGTTGCCATGCTGCCCTCAATTTCAAGTAAGATAAGATCGGAGAGTTTTGAAAAAATTCATGATACAATAGAACAAACATTAGTTTACTCATTGCTGCTTGCAGTTCCTGCATCTGTAGGAATTTTTGCACTCTCAGAGCAAATAATAGCCGTACTTTTCGAAAGAGGTGAATTTAACGAAAACTCTTCATTATTTACCTCTAAAGCTCTCAAATTCTATTCTTTAGGTCTTGTAGCTTTTATTCTAATGAAAATTTATACACCAATATTTTTTGCATATGAGAATGCAAGACCTACCTTGTATATCACTGCAACAAATTTAGTCTTAAATACAACCTTAAGTATAGTCTTATTTGTGAATGTAGGTTTTATTGGAATTCCGATAGCTACTAGTTTATCAGCATGGATAAGCGTTTTATTGACGAATTATAGCTTGTATAAAAATAATTATTATCAAATTAGTAGAGGAATTATCTTCCCTGGCGCAATTATTATTATTGTTTCGTTTATCATGTATCTGTATTTAATTTTTTTAGAAAACTATTTGGAAATTCTATTTAATTTTCTTCAAGGCTATGAAATTATATTTCTTTTATTTTCAGTACTTTCTTCAATATTGCTTTATTTTATTCTAATTTCATTTTACAAGCCGTTTAAATATTCTGAAATTAAAAAGATTTTGCAAAAAATGAGTAAAATTAATAACAATACTGTCTTATCAGGGGTTCAACCATCAGGTGATCTTCATATAGGTAATTATCTTGGGGCAATTAAAAATTTTGTAAACATGCAAAATAACTATAATTGTTTTTTTTGTATAGTTGATTTACATGCGATAACTGTAAAACAAGATCCTAAGATTTTAAAAAGAAATACTCTAGAAGTTGCAGCAACTTATATAGCATCCGGTATAGATCCAAAGAATAGTGTAATATTTAATCAAAGCAGTGTATCCGCCCATTCAGAGTTAGCTTGGATATTTAATTGCGTTACAAGAATGGGATGGTTGAATCGAATGACACAGTTTAAAGACAAAGCTGGGAAAGATAAAGAGAATGCCAGTTCGGGTCTATTTATTTATCCTAATTTAATGGCTGCTGACATACTAGTTTATAAAGCAACACATGTTCCAGTTGGAGATGATCAAAAGCAGCATCTTGAACTCACTAGAGATATTGCACAGAAATTTAATCGGGATTTTAATTGCGAGAACTTTTTTCCGATTCCTGAGCCAATTATAGATAAGAATATTTCAAGAATTATGTCTCTTAAAGATGGAAGTCAAAAAATGAGTAAATCAGATCTATCTGAATACTCACGTATAAGTCTTTTAGATGAGAGTGATGAAATTATAAAAAAGATAAAAAAAGCAAAAACCGCAGATGCAGTGATGCCAGGAAAAATTGAGGAAGTAAAAAAATTAGCTGAGGTTAATAACTTGCTTAATATTTATTCAGGCTTTTCTGCAATTGAAAAACATAAGCTAGTTGAACAATATGAAGGTCAAAATTTTTCTAAATTTAAGTCTGATTTATCTGATGTGTTGGTAGAACGACTAAAACCAATAACAACAGAAGTTAAAAAACTAATGCAAGACATAGGCTATCTTTCAGAAATATTATTAGATGGCCAAAATAAAGCAAATCAAATTGCGCAAAAAACAATTAATGATGTATATGACATTGTAGGACTACATAGAAATGAAGCATAGATCAAAATTTTTAGTAATAGTTGATGACTCTGAGGAATTGAACGTTGCAATCAGATTTGCTGCTAAGCGTGCGCAGAGTACAAAGGGAGGAATAGCATTGTTAAATGTGATAGAACAATTCGATCCACAACAATGGCAGTCAATAGAAGATATAATACTTCAAGAAGCAAGAGAGAAAGCACAAGAAAAACTTCAAAAATGGTCTAAGGTAATTAATGATCTAACTAATATTGTTCCTGAGCTTATTATAAAAGAGGGTACCACAAGTGAAAAAATTATAGAGACACTAGAAGAGGACAACGCGATTAGATTTCTTGTTCTAGCTGCGGCTGAGTCAGATCAACCCGGACCACTTGTATCACTTTTGGCAGGACAAAAATCTGGAAAGTTACCTGTGCCTATTGTTATAATTCCACAAGGACTTTCAGACGAGCTAATAGATGATTTAGCATCTCGATCAGATTAAAAATCAATTAAATTTCAGTAACTTAATAAATAACTGCATCTAAACTTTAAAATTTTATGAATCTATCTATATAACTTTAGAAACATTATGTTTATACAAACCGAATCAACTCCAAATCCAAATTCACTAAAGTTCATTCTTACTGATCATGAGCTGTGTGAGCAACCAATTGAATTCAATAAATCACAAGTTAACAGAAACTCAGTATTAGCAGACGAACTTTTCAAAATAAAAGGGGTTGATAATGTATTATTTAACAAAAATTGTATCTCAGTTAATAAAAATGATTATACCTGGGATCAACTTAAGGCTTCAGTATTACATGTAATTTCTAATCATCTCAACTCTGGCCTTCCAGCTATTGATAAAAGAGACGATGACATCAATGAATTAGATAATATACAGTTTCATGACGATGACCTGAAAGTAGTTAATATGATCAACAGTATATTATTATCAAAGATCAGACCGGCAATTATGCAAGATGGTGGAGACGTAAAATTTATAAAATATGAAAGTGGTACAGCTTATCTTTCCTTAAAAGGGAGCTGCGCAGGTTGTCCAAGTGCAACGGTTACATTGAAAAACGGTATCGAAAATATGCTTAAACATAATGTTCCTGAAGTCAAAAAAGTTGAGCAGGTATTATAGAAGAATAATCGCTATGAATATTTTAATTACTCAAGATAAAAATATTAAATTTCTATTTAAAATATATTATTTTATTTTTTTACTCATCGTCCTATCGGTTTTAACTTCGCTGATATATACCAATACCTTTTATCAAAAGTCATATACGATGAAAGATATGCCTTTAAACCATGCTGAAAAAGATATGCAGGCTTCTTACATAATTGATTTAAAAACTGCAAAATCTCTACAGCAAAATGAACTAATTTACGATACTAGGATTGATCAAATCAGAGAAACTAAGTCGATACCAAATATAAAAGTGTCTCAACTACCTAAGGATCTAAAAAGTATAAAATCCATTAAAAATAGAAAAGAATTATTTATAAAAATTACATTACCGTTAATAGTCCAAGAAAATAGCAAAATTTCATCTTTGAACCAGAATATAAAATTAATCAAAAGTAGCTTTGATCAAATATCACGAAAAGAAGCTATTTGGGTTCAAAATTTAATGGAAGAATATAAGGCCGATACTTTAGATTCTCTATTAATAAAAGTTGATGAAATACCAGTTTCACTCGCACTAGCTCAGGCTGTTATAGAGAGCGGATGGGGCACTTCTAGATTTGCATACGAGGGTAATGCACTTTTTGGGCAGTACATTTGGGGTAAAACTAACGATGGTATCATTCCAAACGAAAGAGAAACTGATGCTAAATATAAAATTAAATCTTTTAATAATTTAAGTGAGTCTGTAGCGTCTTATATGAAAAATCTAAATACAAATTTTCACTATAATGAGTTTCGCATTAATAGATTTGTGCTGCGTTCAAATAAGATACCTCTGAAAGGTACTTATTTAGCTGAGTTTTTATCTAGTTACTCTATTGAAGATGATTATATTGATAAAATTAAAAATATTATTGAAATAAATGACTTTCAAGATTTTGAAAACTTAAGTATTGATCAGCAGACTCCGCTGATTACTGATATCATTTAACTAAAAACTGATATCCAAACCAATACCATTCATCATCAACCTTTGTTGTACAATTTAGACGCGCTCTTCCACTTAAATAATCTTCTTTTAATTTTATTTGGTATCTATTTTTTTTTATATTTATTATTTCTTGCTTATCCCATTTGCCACCAGGATTAGAAAAACAATCTATAGGGCTTCCTTTCAAATTATTTAAAATACTAAACTCAATTAAGGGTTTTTTGTTATCGATCAAAAACATATCTCCTGGCAAAAAATCCTTTATATTTAGAGAATAAGCATTAACTGCAAATTCAAATCTATCAATATCTCCAAATCTTTCATTGAGTGAAAACCTAGGTAAATAGTATTGATTATCAAAACTGGAAATAACCCCTGAGTGTTGACCAAATGCATGCGAAATACCAAACTCCTTGAGTATATCAATCACTTCATTACTAGATTCTCCGTAAGGATAGGCAAATAGTTTTGGTATGTATCCAATATTTTTAATCCAGCTTTTATGAGAATTTAAAATGTCTTCTTTTATTTCCGAAATGGAATTTAATGGCATGTGTAAATGTGTAGATGTATGTTGACCAATGCTTCCGCCCTCATCAACAAATGTTTTGATTTCTTCCCAAGTCATGTAACCATTTGTTCTATTGTCAATTATTTCAGTAGACAGAAATAAAGTGACAGGAATTTCATTATCTCTAAAAATTGGCCAAGCAATTTTATAAAATGAGCTATATGCATCATCAACAGAAAACGCCACAGTCTTGTCATTAAATTTTTTATTTTGATCTAGATCTTTAATCAATTCTTCTAACTTAATAATCTTAATTTCATTATTAAGAATGTAATCTATATGCGAAAAAAATTGCTCTTCACTAACATTAGTAGAAGGGTATTTGTCTTCTCCAAATCTATGATACATGAACACCGAAACACCAGACTCAGAAAGAGCAGGTAAAGTATATGAGGAGAAAATTATTAAAAATAAAAAATAATTTTTGCTTAAATTATTAAAAAAAAAATTATTCATATCATCTAATTTTTAGTCTATATGTAAAAAATAGCAATATTATGTTTCTTATTTTAGATTTTACTCAGTCATTTAAATTAGCTTTAATATATAATGGTAAATCAGTTAATAAAGAATTAAAAATAAAAAAAAATATTTCCGAAATATTAATTATTGAGATTGATAGATTTTTAAAAAAATCGCATACAAATATAAAAAAAATAAAATCAATTTATATTATTACAGGTCCAGGAAGTTTTACTGGTATTAGAACTGCATTAACTTTTGCTAAAGCTCTTAAGTTGACCATGAATTTAAATGTATTTGGATTATCTAAATTTGAATTAATCAATTTTAAAATGGGTCTGAGTAAAATTAGAAAAACAAAATGTATAATTTTGCACTTTAGAAATAATGAATTTTTTATCCAATCATTCAAAGGCAATAAGAGCATTAATTCACCTACATTAGTTAATTTTGATAATGAAAAGTTAAGATACAACAGTTCAACAATATATATTTGCAATATTAATTTACTTAAAAAATCAGTAAAAAATAGAAGTTTTCGTAAAATAAAAGAGAATTTTCATTTAATAGATTATAATTTGAAAGAATTACCAGAAATAATTGATAATAATATGATTGATAAAATTGACCCAAAACCATTATATATAAATAATTATTTTTGAGTGGTTTAAATGATTGACGTAAAAAAAATGTGCAGAGATAAAGGGTTAAGAATGACAGAGCAAAGAAATATTATTGCCGATGTTATTACAGAGATGAGTGCCAATGGCCACCCTGATGTAAATGAAATATTTCTTAATGCCAACGAGCAAGATAAAAATATTAGTATTGCAACGGTCTACAGGACTGTAAAACTTTTTGAAGAATATGGTGCTATTGAAAAACATGAATTTAAAGATGGTAGATCAAGATATGAGGCTATTGAAGACCATCATCACGATCATTTGATTGATATTGAAACAGGAGAAATTCACGAATTCACAAATGAAGAAATTGAAGAGATTCAACGTTCTGTTGCAAAGTCGCTCGGATACAACCTTGTTGATCATAGGTTAGAGCTTTATGGAATCAAAATAAAAAAAAATAATTAGATGTCTATTTTAAGACTCGTTTTTATTTTGATTTTTCTACTTTTAATTATAGCTTTTTCTATACCTATCCAAATTTTTTGTAACATCATTGGATTTAAGTTAAAGAGGATTTATCCTCTTTACTTTTATCAAATGATAAAAATAGTTACAGGTATTAATATTAATTTTAACACAACAAGACTTAACAAAAAAAATATGGGAGTTCTCTATATAGCAAACCATGTTTCTTGGTTTGATATAATTTGTTTAGGAACACTACTTAATGCACGATTCATAGCTAAGAAAGAAGTATCACAAATGGGAATTTTTGGTTTTTTAGCAATGTTAAGTAATACTTTTTTTATAGATAATGAAAATAAAAATAAAATTGTTGAATATAATTATTTAATTCAAAAAAAACTAAAAGCTGGTGAAAATTTTATTATCTTTCCGGAAGGTACGACGTCTGATGGAAACGGTATTAAGAATTTCAAATCTTCTATGCTTGAGTGCGCTTTTGACAACAATAATGAGATTAAAATTCAGCCAATTTCAATATGTTATTCAAAGTTAAATAATATTCCGATGGGTATTTATTTAAGACGAAACATTGCTTGGGTCGGCGATACCTCAATGGTTGCAGCAATGGCAAATTTTCTCAGATCTGGTAGAATTACAGTAGATATCATTTTTCATGATCTCATGAGCGTAAATAACTTTAAGAATCGAAAAGAACTGGCAGCTCATTGTGAGAAGCAGATATTAAGTGGTTTAAATCAAAGCATAAAAGTTAATTAAATGAGCCATTCAACTTTTTTCGTAAAATCTTATGGATGCCAAATGAATATTTACGATAGTGAAAAAATAACTTCAATTTTAGAAAATAAAGGTTTGAAGCTAAATAAATATGCTGAAGATGCTGATCTGATTGTATTTAATACATGTAATATTAGAGATAAGGCCGCCCATAAACTCTATTCTGATATTGGAAGAGTAAATAAATATAAGAAGGAACAAACTATTGCTGTTGTCGGTTGCGTAGCCCAGGCTGAAAACTCAGAAATGTTTAATAAAAATAAGTCGATTGATATAATTTTGGGTCCACAAAGTTATCATTTACTACCACAAATGATTGATGATTTAAATAAATACCCGAAACAGCTCAACACTGAATTTATTGTAAATGAAAAATTTGATTATCTAAGTGAACAAAAAAGAAAGCAAGGTGTTTCATCATATATAACCATTCAGGAAGGTTGTGATAAATTTTGTTCGTTCTGTGTTGTTCCTTACACAAGAGGACCAGAGTACTCCCGTCCTTTAGAATCGATATTAAAAGAAGTAAATGTTCTTACTAATAATGGCGCAAAAGAAATTGTCTTACTTGGTCAAAATGTTAATGCTTATGAGTCTATTAACAATGGAGTAAGAGTAAATATTTCTGATCTTATAGAAGAAATTAGTAAAAATGAAAACGTGAAAAGAATTAGATATACAACCTCGCATCCAGTAAATATGAGTGATGATTTAATTAATATACATGCTACAAATGATAAGCTTATGCCATTTATTCATTTACCTGTTCAGTCTGGTTCAGAGTCAATTTTAAAAAAAATGAACAGAAAATATGATCCCAATTTTTATCGAAGAACTATCGATAGGTTAAAGAAAGCAAAGCCAGATATAGAAATATCTTCAGATTTTATTGTTGGCTATCCAGGTGAAACAGATCAAGATTTTAATGATACATTAAAACTTATTGATGATATTGAGTTTACTCAATCTTATTCATTTATTTATAGTTCAAGACCTGGAACTAAGTCATCGACAGAAGTCGACGATACTCCAATTTCAGTAAAAAAAGAAAGACTGTTAGTGTTGCAAGAAAAATTAAAGAAAATTCAATACTACTTTAATAAACAGTTTTGTAATAGAACTGTAAAAGTTTTAATTGAGAATCAAAGTTTAAGTAATCCTGAATATTTCTTTGGAAGAACGCCCTTTATGCAATCAGTTTATATAAAGTCTAATGATCTAGTGCCAGGTTATGAAAAAGATATTGATATTACATCTTGCAACCACAAGAGCTTATATGGTATTTGTTAAATTGATTATCCGCTTAATTTGAAAAATAAACAAATAAAATCTATATCCGAAAATCAAAAAGACCTGTCGTCAGGATCTTCCATAATAAATATTGATAACTTAGATGTTGTAGAGATATTTGGAGTTAACAATGAAAATTTAAATTTTTTTGAAGATCAGCTTCCCATTAAGGTATTTCAAAAAGGAAATCAACTAATTATTAAAGGTGAAAAAAAATACAGAAATATTTTGCGAAATGCAATTTTAAAAACACAACAGGGTTTAAAATCTAACAGAAAAGGAAATAATATTAATTTAATTCAGGAGAATCTAAAAATGCAATTTTTAAATGACAATGATAAAATAAGAAACTTGACAGTCACCAAGACATCAAAACTTGATGTTATTGGTAAAAGTAAAATGCAAAATCATTATTTAGATATTCTTCAAAGAAAGAAAATTATCTTTGCAGTTGGTCCAGCTGGAACAGGCAAAACATTCCTGGCAGTTGCAGCAGCAGTTTCTCAATTACTAGATAATAAATTTGATAGAATAATTCTATCTAGACCAGCAGTAGAAGCTGGAGAAAAACTTGGTTTCTTACCTGGTGATTTAAAAGAAAAGGTAGATCCTTACCTGAGACCATTGTACGACAGTCTTTACGATCTTATGCCATCAGATATAGCGATAAGAAAAATTGAATCTGCTGAAATTGAAATAGCTCCTCTAGCTTTTATGAGAGGCAGGACATTAAATAATTCATTTGTAATCTTAGATGAAGCCCAAAATGCAACACATACACAAATAAAAATGTTCTTAACTAGATGTGGTAAAAATTCTAGAATGGTAGTTACGGGTGATCCATCTCAAATAGACCTCAATAGAAAAAGTGATTCAGGGTTATTAAAATCAATTAAAATCCTGGAAAAAATTGATAATATTGAAGTTGTTGAGCTAGGATCAAAAGACATTGTCAGAGATGAAATGGTCACAAAAATTATCAATGCGTATGATTCATACGATGACCAAATAAAAGACCTTTTTGATCAAAAATCATAATTAATGACTAAGATAACTTATAATATTGGGGACAAAGGATGGAAAAAACATTTTCCACATTTCAAAAAATATATTGGACAAGCTGTAAATGAAACGCTTAAGCAAATGGATATAAAAATTGATGAAGATATTGTCGTTAGTATTTTTTTAACCTCAAATAATGAAATTAAGAAACTTAATAATCAATATAGAAATAAAAATAAACCAACAAATGTTCTATCATTTCCAATGCAATCTACTTCAGATGGTATTCACCTTTTAGGTGATATTGTTTTATCAAATCAAACTTTATTGGAGGAGTCCATTGAACAAAAAGTTAAAAAGTACGACCATTTGTGTAAGATGACAATTCATGGAATGCTTCATCTGTTGGGTTATGATCACAATACTGAAAAACAGTTTAAGCGAATGAATAAGTTCGAAAATTTAATATTTGATAATATAAAGCACTTATCATGATCAGAAAATTATTTAAAAAATTGCTTTTTAAGAAAAATACTGAAAATAGTAATCTAAAACAAAGTATTGAAACTGTTTTAGATAATGACTTGAAAGGCACTGAGGGAATTTCAAAGCACGAAAGATTGATGCTTCTAAATATCTTAAAAATTGATGGCATCAGATCGTCAGATATAATGATACCAAGGGCTGATATTGGTGCAGTAGAATTAAATGACAGCTTTGCAAAAGTGCTTGAGGTTTTTATAAAGGAAGCTCACTCTAGAGTACCAATATATGAAAAAAATCTTGATAATATTATTGGCATGATTCACATAAAGGATTTGGTAAATTATCAAAATCAAAAAAAAACGGAAACGAATTTTCTTCAAAATTTAAAAAGAGAGATTTTAGAAATCCCTCCTTCAATGCCAGTGCTTGATTTATTGTTAAAAATGCAGTTAACCAGATTACATATGGGTATTGTAATAGATGAGTATGGCTGTACTGATGGTCTTGTTACAATTGAGGATGTAATTGAGGAAATTACTGGTGAAATTGAAGATGAACATGACGAAAAGAACTTGCCAATGCTCATTAAATCCTCTGTAAATACTTTCGAGGCTAGTGCTAGAATTGAAATAGATGAACTTCAGAAAGTAACCAATGTCGAATTTTTGAATTCATATGATAATGATGATGTTGACACACTAGGAGGATTAATTTTTTCAATAACGGGTCGAGTTCCGCAAAGAGGGGAAATTATAAAACATACTTCAGGCACGACCTTTGAAATAAAAGATGCAGATCCAATGAAAATTAAATCTGTTAAAGTAACAACACCTAAAAAATAATGAAATTATTGGAATTTATTCCACTAAGAAGATTTTACTTACATGCTACCTGTTTTTTATTGGGAATACTCTTAGCATTTAGTTTTGAGCCATTCAAAGTTCCATTCTTGTCTTTAATTGCAATTGGAACTTATTTTTTAATCAATAACTATATTTTTGAAAATTTTAAAAGATATTATAAAATTTTTTTTTTTAACGGTATTTGCTTTGGTTTTGGTTTTTTTCTATTAAGTATGTATTGGGTTTCAAACTCAATAATAGAACTTGATGCAAAGTTGTTTTATGTAGCACCAATTATTTTAATTTTTTTTCCTCTTTCTATCTCTATTTTTTTTGGCGTAATGCAACTTATCAATGCTTTTTTATGGAGCAAGTCCAACTCAAAATTATTTTATTTCAGTTCAATATGGATAATTTTTGAATTTTTAAGAAGTGTTTTATTTACAGGTCTGCCATGGAATTTAGTTGGATATAGTTGGTCATGGTCATTAAGTTACTCACAATCAGCATCAATTTTTGGAGTCTATGGGCTTGGACTAATAACTGTATTTTGCTCAGTTTGTATATTTAGCTACATTGCTGATATAAAAAATAAATTTTATTTATATACTGCAATTTTAATTCTCGCTTTATTATATCTATACGGTTCGTATAGAATTAATAATAATCAAACGATCTATTCAGAAAATGAATTAAGAATAATACATACATATTTTAATCAAAAAGATAAATGGACGAAGAAATCGATTGAGAATACTGCGATAATGGGGTCTTCTAACTTAATTACAGTTTTTCCTGAAACCTCGTTGGGTCTTAATCCAACTACACCAGAAAACTGGTTAGTTGGATATATTAGAAGAGATCAAAATAAATTTTATAATTCAATCAATTATAATGGATTTACTTATGATAAAAAAATTCTTGTACCTTTTGGAGAGTATTTTCCATTGTCAAGTTTGATGCATATTTTATTTAGTGAAAATAAGTTTTTTGAAAACGAATTGACTAAAGGAAGTAGTGACCAGGTATTTAAGGCAAATATATTGCCACTTATATGTTACGAAGTGATTTTCCCAAACTTCGTTCGTAATAGTATTTCAAATAACACTAATTTATTAGTAAACATAAGTAATGATGGATGGTTTGGAAACTTTAGTGGCCCTCGTCAACATTTCACGCACGCTCTCTTTAGATCAATTGAACTTGGGATACCTCTAGTCAGATCTTCTAATAAAGGATTTTCAGGCTTAATAAGCCCAATTGGAGAAATTTTAAATGTCACAAATATTGGTGAAAACACTTATTTAGATGTGAAAATCCCCAAGAAATTGGAGACTACTGTCTATAGAGATTATGGAAATCTCTTTGCATATTTTTTAATAGTTTTATTTTTTATAATTGGCTATGCTGTTCGCTTTAAACAAAATAGTTAAAACGTATGAGCAACAAGTATCTTTTTACAAGTGAGTCAGTTTCAGAAGGTCACCCAGATAAGGTATGTGATATAATTTCAGATTCTGTAGTTGATGATTTTCTCTCTCAGGAAAATCCTGAAAATTCTAGGGTAGCAATGGAAACGTTAGTAACAACAAATAAAGTAGTGATGGCTGGAGAAGTAAGAGGTCCAGAAAATTATAAGTGTGATTACGAGACGCTTGCAAGAAATGCAGTGAAAGAGATTGGATATGAACAAGAAGGTTTTCACTGGGAAAAGTTTTCTTTTGACTGTTCAGGTGTACATAGTCAATCTGCTGATATAGCAATGGGAGTTGATGCATCAGGAAATAAAGATCAAGGTGCGGGTGATCAAGGAATCATGTTTGGCTACGCTTGCAAAGAAACACCGTCATTAATGCCTGCACCAATATACTACTCGCATAAAATTTTAGAAAAAATGGCATTTAAAAGAAAGAAAGGCGAAACACCAGGAATACAACCCGACTCTAAAAGTCAAGTCACGCTTCAATATGATAATGGCTCACCAGAGAAATGTACTAAAATAGTAGTTTCTACACAGCATGATGAAAATCTTGATCAACGAGGAGTGAGTGAAATTATTATTCCGATAATTAAAAATATTATGCCTGAAGAGTGGATTAGTAATGAAACTGAAATATTAATTAATCCTACTGGAAAGTTTGTAATAGGAGGTCCTGATGGAGATACAGGGCTGACAGGAAGAAAAATAATAGTTGATACTTACGGTGGAGCGGCCCCACATGGTGGAGGTGCATTTTCAGGAAAAGATCCTACTAAGGTTGATAGATCAGCAGCATATATCACAAGATACATTGCTAAAAATGTTGTTGCGTCTGGGATTGCAGATAAATGTACCCTACAACTTGCGTATGCAATTGGCGTCTCAGACCCGCTTTCAATCTATGTTGATACACATGGAACTTCTCAGATGTCAGATGAAGATCTCATTAAAAAAATTACATCCAACATTGATCTTACACCTAGAGGTATAAGGGATCACCTTAATTTACATAAACCGATTTATAAAAAGAGTGCAGCTTACGGTCATTTTGGAAGAGAAGCAGAGAGTGATGGATCATTTTCTTGGGAAAACATTGACTTAGCAAAAAAACTTTAGAAAAGTTCCTGTTTTTATTGAAAAACAAATATCCTCAGTATTATTCCTTTCATGGAAGAAAAATATCCAAAAAAATTTCTTTACCTAAAAAAAAATTGATAAATAAGTTTTATAAAGATTTTTCTTTCGATCAGGATGTCATCGAATGTCTCAACAACGATAAAATAAATAGAAAAATAGATATACCTGACCATTATGACAAGACCAATATTGAAATTGGTTTTGGAAATGGTGAGTTTTTGATTAAAAATGCAATTTCTAGACCAAATGAATTATTTATAGGTGTCGAAGTTTATTTAAATGGTATTGCAAAAGTTCTTGAATCAATTTTAGAGTTTGGATTAAAAAATATAAGGTTAAGCAATTTAAATAGTTTTTATTTTTTAGAAGTAATGCCACATAAATCCATTGATAAAATTTTTCTTATTAACCCGGATCCATGGGTAAAGAAAAGACATCATAAAAGAAGATTAATGTCATACGAAATATTAAGTCTTTTAAATAAAATAATAAAATCAAAAAACTCAATATATATGACTACCGATTCTTCAGATTATCTGAGAGACACTGTAAGTCTCTTAAATGAACATAAAGATAGTTTCGGGACATTTAGTTCATCTACACTTAATAAAAACGATGAATTATATGGAATTTCAAAATATCAAAGAAAAGCAATAGAAAATGGGGGAAAAATCTATATGTTAACTCTATAAAATAACTTTATTTTACTTACTTGATTAATTAATATTACAGGTGTATAGACTTTAGAAAATATTGCTAATTCAAACAAAAGTGGGTTAAGCCCACTTTTTTTTTACACTGAAGGATACATATGGTTAG
This sequence comes from uncultured Pelagibacteraceae bacterium, assembly GCA_902526005.1. Classification (GTDB taxonomy): domain Bacteria; phylum Pseudomonadota; class Alphaproteobacteria; order Pelagibacterales; family AG-422-B15; genus CACNXQ01. The sequence continues at coordinate 163,988 of CABZIW010000001.1, read as the reverse complement.
TGCAAATAAAATTGAAATTCTAAGAATTGCTGAAGCTGTTGCTCAAGAAAAAATGATAGATAAATCAATTGTTATAGCGGCTCTAGAAGAGGCAATTGCTAAAGCAGCCAAGAGTAATTATGGCGAAGAAAATGAAGTTATAGTAGAAATTAATCAAGACAACGGAGATATTTCAATATCAAGAAAAATGCTCGTTGTTGATGATGTTAAAAATAAATTTCTTGAAATTACTCTTAAAGCAGCAAAAAAAATAAATGGAGCTGCTCAAATAGGTGACCAACTGCTTGATCCACTTCCTCCTTTAGATTTTGGAAGAATAGCCGCGCAAACTGCAAAACAAGTAATTAATTCTAAAGTCCGTGAGGCAGAAAGAGAAAGACAGTACAACGAATATAAAGATAGGGTTGGTGAAATTGTAAATGGAATTGTTAAAAGAATGGAGTTTGGAAATATTATACTAGATCTTGGTAAAGCTGAGGGTGTTGTTAGAAAAGATCAAACAATTCCTAGAGAAAATCTACGTAATGGTGATAGGGTAAGAGCGTACATTTATGACGTGAGAGCAGAATTAAAGGGACCACAAATATTCTTGTCCAGATCCCATCCACAATTTATGGCAAAACTATTTACTCAAGAGGTGCCAGAGATTTACGATGGAATTATTAGTATTAAAAGTGTGGCACGTGATCCCGGCAGTCGAGCTAAAATAGCAGTTTTTACGGAAGATGGTTCAATTGACCCTGTTGGCGCGTGCGTCGGAATGAGGGGTAGTCGAGTTCAAGCAGTGGTTAATGAGTTACAAGGAGAGAAAATTGATATTATAAATTGGTCTGATAATGTCGCAAATTTAGCAATCGCCTCACTTTCTCCTGCTGAAGTATTAAAAGTTGTTCTTGATGAAGACCAAAACAAAATTGAAGTTGTAGTGTCCGAGGAACACTTAAGTCTTGCTATAGGAAGAAGAGGGCAAAATGTTAAACTTGCAACTGAATTAACTGGATATGAGATTGATATATTAACTGAAGATGAAGAATCATCTAAGCGACAAGAGGACTTTACAAATAAAACAGATATATTCGTTTCATCTTTAGATGTTGATGAAACACTTGCACAGCTACTTGTAAGTGAGGGGTTTGGAAGTGTTGAAGAAGTAATAGATACAGATAAATCAGAATTATTATCTATTGAGGGTTTTGATGAAGAAATTGTTACAGAATTAATAGACAGAGCAAAGAAATTTTTGTCAGATAAAGACGACGAAGATCAAACAAAAATTAAAAACATGAAAGTATCAAATGATTTAATTCAGTTTGATTTACTATCAAAGGCAATGGTAGTTAAGTTAGCAGAGAACGATGTTAAAACTCTTGATGACTTTGCTGGATTAACAACAGATGATCTAATCGGCTATTTGGAAGTTAAAGGAGACAAAGACTCAAAAGTAACGGGGCTACTAGAGGAGTTTAATTTAACGCGTGAAGAAGGCGATCAATTAATCATGGAAGCTAGAAAAATATGGCTTGAATAATTTAATTTATAGATTTTAGTAATGACAGATACCAAAGATAAAACAAAAAAAAGTAGGACCTTAAGTTTAAAGCTGGGTACCAAACCTTTAATTGCACCAAAAAGAAATATTGAAGCAGGTAAAACGGTTATTGTTGAAAAAAAGAGATACAAAAGAAGTATCGGCACAGAAACTCAATCCCAAATTCCAAGTACAAAAAAGAAAAATACTATTGAAAAAAATCTTCAAGAAAACATTGAAAAAACCACAAATAAATCAGGTGTTGTACTTAAACCGTTATCAAAAGATGAACAAAAAAGAATCCTTCAAGCTGATAGTAAAAAAGAAAAAAAAGATGAAATAGATAAAATTAGATCTGGAAAATCGCCAAATCAGGTAGAAAAACAGAATCCCTCTTTCATAGAGAATAAAAATAATAATATTGATATTGTAGATGGTAGAGATCTTAAAAGGGATTCAGATAAGAAAAAAAACTCTGAAAAACCAGATGAAACTGAAGATAGAAAGAAAACTCAAAACACATTTGGCAGAAAGAAAATTAGAGAAAGAAAAGTTACTATTGTTACAGCCTTGAGTGACATTGATGAAAGAACAAGAAGCCTTGCGGCCTATAAAAGAGCAAAACAAAAAACCAAAAAAACTTATTCGGAGCAGGAGCCTGCAAAAAAACTTGTTAGAGACGTATACATACCCGAATTCATAACTGTAAAAGAACTAGCAAACAGAATGACTGAAAAGTCAGGGGACTTAATAAAATCATTAATGAAAATGGGTATGATGGCCACAATAAATGAGTCAATTGATGCTGATACAGCAGAAATTTTGGTAACAGAATTCGGTCACAACTTCAAAAGAGAAAATATAGAAGATCTTGAAAAAGACCTTATTTCAAAAGATATTAAAGCGGGAAAAAATGACATTAGATCACCGATAGTGACCATAATGGGTCACGTTGACCATGGTAAAACTTCTTTATTGGATAAAATTAGAAATTCCAATGTTGTTTCAGGGGAGAGTGGAGGTATCACTCAACATATTGGTGCATATGAAGTAATGCATAATAGTAAAAAAATTACTTTTATTGATACTCCTGGACATGCAGCTTTCACAGATATGCGTGCACGAGGTGCCAACGTAACAGATATTGTAGTCTTAATAGTTGCTGCTGATGATGGAGTAATGCCACAAACTAAAGAAGCCATCTCACATGCAAAGTCTGCTAAGGTACCTATTATTGTTGCTATTAACAAATGTGATAAACCAGAATCAAATCCTCAAAAAATAAAAGAGCAACTTCTCTCAGAAGATTTAATAGTTGAAGATTTATCAGGTGAGATCCAATCAGTTGAAGTATCAGCTGAAACAGGTAGTAATATTGATAAATTACTTGAAGCTATTGTCTTACAGGCTGAGCTCTCAGAATTGAAAACAAATAACGAAACTTTTGCTGAAGCAACAGTAATTGAAGCAAATGTGGATAAAGGAAGAGGACCTCTTTGTAATATTATTGTAACAAATGGAAAATTAAAAGTTGGCGACATAGCTGTTGCTGGAAGTGAATATGGAAAAGTTAGGGCAATACTGAATGATAAAGGACAAAATCTAATGGAGGCGGTTTCATCTATGCCAGTACAAGTATTGGGTCTTAATGAGCCACCTGAGGCTGGAGACAGTTTTGTAACTGTTGAAAGTGATGAAAAAGCCAGAGAATTGTGTGAAATTAGAAGTCAAATTAAGAAAAAGAAAGTTTTACCAAAAAAAATTAAAAATATAGATAATGATTTAGCCTTTGGTTCACTCGAAAATAGTAAAGAAATATTAGAAGTTGTAATAAAAGCTGATACTCGCGGTTCATCAGAGGCTATAGTTCATCAATTAGAAAATATAAAAAGTGACAAAATAATAATTAATGTAATTCACTCTGGGGTTGGTTTCATTAATGAGAGCGATGTAGCTCTTGCATCAGCATCAAGTGCATTATTGTTATCATTCAATTCCAGTACTACAAAAGAAGCAAAGGCCAAAGCAAAAATAAACAATCTTTCGATACAAAACTTTAATATTATTTATGAGCTTATTGAGTTTGTATCTAATTTTGCTAGTGGTAAATTAAAACCTACAATCAAAGAAAATTTCATTGGTAAAGCTGAAGTTTTACAAATTTTTAAAGTTTCAAAAATTGGTGCAATTGCAGGCTGTAGAGTAGTTGAAGGTTCAGTTAACAAAAGTGCGAAAGTTAAAGTAACAAGAAATGAAAAAACAATTTATGATGGAGATATTCTTAGTTTAAAAAGAGAAAAAAATGAGGCCAATGAGGTAAAATCTGGAACAGAATGCGGGATAAGCATAAGAGAATTTAATGATTTCGAAGTAGGCGATTTCATTGAAGCATTTAGTATTGAAGAAATAGCACAATCATTGTGATTTTAAAACGAAAAACTGAAAAGACCAATAGATCACACAAAGTCTCTGAGATAATCAGAAAAGCTATAAGCGAGGTTTTGGTAAAAAATGAATTGCCACTTGATACACCTTTCGAGTTTCCAATTAATGTTGTAAAAGTGGAAATGAACTCTGATTTAAAGATTGCATATGTCTATGTAGTAGCTCATGAAAAAATTGTTGAAACTGAAATTATTTTAAAATTAAATTCCTGTAAGCAATATCTCTCAAGAGAAGTTACAAGTTTAATAAATTTAAAGTTTTCTCCTAAACTTGTTTTCAGAAATGACAAAAGCGTTAATGAAATAAGTAACATAGAAAAATTACTTAGATCAGAGAAAGTCCTCAATGATTTAAAAGAAATTAAATCATGAACGGTTGGATATTTATAGACAAACCAAAAAACATTACATCATTTAAAGTAATTAAAAGGCTTAAAAAAATTTTAAATATTAAAAAAATTGGACATACTGGTACTTTAGACCCTTTTGCAACAGGAATACTTGCAATTGCTTTAGGTGAAGCAACTAAAAGCATTCATTATCTCAACCAAAATAAAGTCTATAAATTTAACGTAGTTTTCGGGGAGCTGAAAGATACCGATGATATTACTGGAAAGACAATTAAAAAATCAAATATTTTGCCCACATTAGATGAAATAGATCAATGTATTAAAAAGTTTATTGGAAAACAAAGACAAATACCCCCACAATTTTCTGCAGTAAAGGTTAATGGTAAAAGGGCTTATAAACTTGCGAGAAATAATCAAAAATTTGAACTCAAAGCCAAAGATGTTTTTATAAAAAGTATAGAATGTTCAGGTCCTAAAAATAAAAATGAGTATTCTTTCATAATGGAATGTTCAACTGGGACTTATGTGCGATCAATAGCGAGAGATTTAGGAAAAATGCTTGGAACATATGCCTATGTTTCTGAGTTAAGAAGAGTAAAAATAGGTAAAATTGCGGAAAAAGATATTATTTTACTAGATAAATTTGAAGAATTAGTACATATTGGCGATCATTTTGAAGTAATGCATTCAATTAGAGATGTACTGGACGACATCCCAGCAGTATTGATCGATCAGGAATTAAGTCGTAAATTTCGAAATGGTCTTAGCTTTGAGTATTTTAGTAAAAAATCTGAAAATGATTATTTATTAATTGAAACAAATACAAAGTTTGTAGGTATAGGTAAAGCTATTGAGGGTAAAATAAAACCTGTGAGGGTTTTTAATTTATAAAAGGAACAGTGATGTCGATAAATAGAGAAAATAAGACTAAGATAATTGATGAATATGCGAGATCTGAAAAAGATACAGGATCCCCAGAGGTACAAATAGCTATTCTTAGTGAGAGAATATCTAATTTAACTGAACATTTTCAGTCACATAAAAAAGATAATCATTCAAGAACTGGTCTTATGAGACTTATAAATCAAAGGCGGAGCTTGCTAGCATACTTAAAAAAAAGCAATAAGGAATCTTACGAGAAATTAATAGAAAAGCTCGGTATTAGAAAATAAAACAATGATAAATAAAAATTTTAGAGGAATGAAAGAATATGGAAAAAGCTATTTCAAGAGAAATGAATTGGGGAAACCAAGTATTAAAAATAGAAACAGGAAAGGTAGCAAAACAAGCAACTGCTTCAACAATAGTTAGTTACGGAGACACAGTTGTTATGGCTAATGTCGTAGCTGCTAAAACTGCAAAACCCGACATTGATTTTTTTCCATTAACTGTCAGTTATCAAGAAAAATTTTATGCTGCAGGTAAAATTCCAGGGGGCTTTTTTAAACGTGAAGGTAGGCCTACTGAATTTGAAACACTTACTTCAAGATTAATTGATAGACCTATAAGACCATTATTTCCTGAGGGATTCAAAAACGAAACTCAAGTTATTTTAACTGTATTGTCACACGATACGGAAACAAACCCTGACATAGTTGCAATGATAGCAGCTTCTAGCGCCTTGACATTATCCGGAATACCATTCATGGGACCAATTGGTGGATGTAGAGTTGGTTATGACGGAAAAGATTACATATTAAATCCAAAAATTAATGAAGAAACTCAATTAGACCTTGTCGTATCTGGAACTCAAGATGCTGTTCTGATGGTAGAGTCTGAAGCTAAAGAACTTTCTGAGGAAATTATGTTGGGTGCAGTCAAATTTGGACACGAGTCAATGCAAGAAGTCATAAAAATAATTATTAATCTTGCTGAGGAGTGCGCTAGAGATCCATGGGAATTTGAATACATTGTTAACGATGAGTTGATTAATGAGCTCAAAAGTGAATTCGAAGATCAAATCAAAAAAAGCTATTCAATTGTTGATAAGATGGAAAGGCAAAACTCTTTAAGCGAAATTAAGTCTGCTGTAGAAGAAAAATACGCTGACATTGAAGATAAAAATATTAATGAAGTAATGTCATATTTCAAAAAAATTGAAAAAGATTTGGTCAGATCTCAAATTTTGAATGACAAATCTAGAATTGACGGGCGTAAGCTTGATGAAGTAAGAGATATTTCTTCAGAAGTCTCATGGTTGCCCAGAACACATGGATCGTCTTTGTTTACTAGAGGTGAAACACAGGCAATAGTTGTTGCAACGCTAGGATTTGGAGAAGATGAGCAAAGAATTGAGGCACTTCAAGGTTCTTATAAAGAAAATTTCATGCTTCATTATAATTTTCCTCCATATTCAGTTGGTGAGGTTGGAAGAATGGGTTCAGCAGGTAGAAGAGAAATTGGTCATGGTAAATTAGCTTGGAGAGCCCTTAAAGCAGTATTGCCTAATAAAGAGGATTTTGATTATACAATCCGCTTAGTATCAGATATTACTGAATCAAATGGTTCATCATCGATGGCGACTGTTTGTGGATCTTCACTTGCCCTGATGGATGCTGGAGTTCCCATCAAAAACTCAGTTTCAGGTATAGCAATGGGATTAATTAAAGAGGGCGATGATTTTGCTGTATTATCTGATATTCTGGGTGATGAAGATCATTTAGGTGATATGGATTTTAAAGTAGCAGGTACTAAAGACGGTGTTACCTCATTGCAGATGGATATTAAAATCACCGGAATTACATATGAAATTATGGAAAAAGCTCTCGACCAAGCTAAAGGTGGAAGAGAATACATCTTAAATGAAATGAATAAAGCGTTAGACTCTCCAAGAACTGAGCTTGGACCTTACACACCAAGAGTTGAAATGATGAAAGTCAAAAGAGATAATATTGGCGAAATCATTGGAAAAGGTGGCGCAACCATAAAAGATATAATTGAAAAATCTGGAGCAAGAATCGATATTAGTGATAGTGGAAATGTAAAAATAGCTGGAACCAATAATGAATCAATTCAAGCCGCAATTGAATTAATAAACTCAATTATTGAAGAACCAGAAGTTGGTCAGGTTTATGAGGGTAAGGTTGTTAAAATTATGGAATTTGGCGCATTTGTTAATTTCTTTGGTAAAAGGGACGGGCTTGTTCATATTTCACAACTATCTGAAGAGAGAGTTGAGAAAGTTACTGACGTTGTAAGTGAAGGTGATATAGTGAAAGTCAAAGTAATCGGTTTTGATAAAGGCAAGGTTAAATTATCAATAAAGGATGCTGAAATCTAAACAAAGGTTTCATTAATGGAATACATTAATACTTCAGAAGATAAACTTCATGAAGAATGTGGTGTATTTGGTATATTTGGAAGCCCAGACGCTTCCGCACTTACTGCCTTAGGATTACATGCCTTACAACATCGTGGTCAAGAAGGTGCAGGAATTGTTTCATTTGATGGAGAAAAATTTCACGGCGTTAGAAGGCCAGGACTTGTTGGGGATCACTTTAATAAACAAGAGGTGATTAATAGGTTGCAGGGTAGCAATGCAATTGGTCACGTTCGATATTCTACAACTGGTGACTCAATTTTAAAAAATATTCAGCCGTTGTATGCAGATTTAATGTCAGGTGGCTTTGCATGTGCTCATAATGGAAATCTCACAAATGCTTCAGCTTTAAGAGAAAAACTTGTCAGTCGCGGATCAATTTTTCAATCTACATCTGATACTGAAACAATTTTGCAATTAGTAGCGCAGTCTGAGAGAAAGCAAATAGTTGATAAACTTATAGATGCTTTATTTCAAATCCATGGGGCCTATTCACTTGTTATTCTTACAAACAAAAAACTTATTGGTGTAAGAGATCCTTATGGAATAAGGCCTTTAGTTCTTGGTGACCTCAATGGGGCCCCAGTTCTAGCTTCAGAATCGTGTGCTCTTGATATTATCGGTGCAAAATTTGTCAGAGAAATTGAAAATGGAGAAATAATAATAATTTCAGAAAAAGGGATGGAAAGCATTAGACCTTTCCCAAAAGTTGCAGAAAGACCATGTATTTTTGAGAGAATCTATTTTTCTCGTCCTGACAGTATGCTAGGAGGAAACACAGTTTATACTTATAGAAAAAATCTTGGAATAGAATTAGCAAAAGAACATTATGTTGATGCAGATACAGTTGTACCTGTTCCTGACTCAGGAGTTCCAGCCGCCCTTGGCTATGCACAGCAGTCAAATACGCCATTTGAACTAGGTATAATTAGAAATCACTATGTTGGAAGAACATTTATCGAGCCATCCCAAAGTATCAGACAATTTGGTGTTAAGCTTAAACATAACGCTAATGTATCTTATATTAAAAATAAAAAAATTATTTTAATCGATGACTCTATTGTAAGGGGAACTACAGCAAAAAAAATAATTAAAATGATTTATGATGCAGGTGCGAAAGAAGTACATTTAGGTATAGCATGCCCTCCGATAAAGCATCCTGATTTTTATGGTATAGATACTCCAGATTATAATGAACTTATTGCGTCAAAAAATAGTATTGAAGAAATTAGTAAGACTATTGGATCTAAATCATTATTTTTCTTATCAATAGAGGGCACTTATAGAGCTATGGGCTATGAGAACAGAAATCCTGACCAACCTCAATTTACTGATCATTGTTTTACAGGCGAGTACCCCACAAGTTTAATTGATCGTGAAAAGGGGAATGTATCAAAACAGTTTTCTCTTTTAACAGAAAAAAACTAAATTTCTTTAGGAACACCAACAATATTATAGCCACAGTCAACGTAATGTGTCTCACCTGTTACGCCAGAAGACAAATCACTTAGTAAGTATAGGCCTGATTTTCCAACATCCTCTAAATCAATGTTTCTATTCATTAAAGAATTTTTCTCAGACCACTTCATCATGTCTTTGCCACCAGAAATACCAGCCATAGCAAGTGTTTTCATTGGTCCTGCTGATAATGCATTGACTCTAACGTTGGAAGGGCCGAGATCAGCAGCTAAATATCTTACACTGGACTCAAGAGCAGCTTTTGCAACACCCATTACGTTGTAGTTCCGAATATATTTTTGAGATCCATCATAGGTAAGTGTTAGAAGTGAACCACCATTTTTCATTAGTTTTTCAGCTTCGTGAGCTACCTCCGTAAAAGAAAAACATGAAATAAGCATAGTATTTGAAAAATTATTGCGTGATGTATTCAAATATTTTCCTTTTAATTCTTCTTTTTCAGAAAATGCTATTGAATGTAATACAAAGTCAATTTCGCCCCAATGATTTCTAATTTCATCAAATGATTTTTTTACTGATCCTTCTTTTAATACGTCACATTCGATTAAAAAATTACTTTTAATCGAATCTGCTAAAGGCTTCACTCTTCGATGTAAGGACTCTCCCTGATAAGTAAAACAAAGCTTAGCACCTTCATCAGATAATTTTTTTGAAATTCCCCAAGCAATGGAATGATCATTAGCAACACCCATAACCACCCCTTTTTTTCCATGCAGTAAACTCATCCTTCAAACCTCTTAAATACTAATGATGCATTTGTACCGCCAAATCCAAAGCTATTACTCATTGCGGTATCAATTTTTTCATCATGACGTGAAGTAAGAATATTCATTCCAATTGCTTCTTCATCCAACTCCTCGATATTAGCAGATTCTGAAACAAAATTATTATTCATCATTAATAAAGTGTAAATTGACTCATGAACACCTGCTGCGCCTAAGGAATGTCCACTCAAAGATTTTGTAGAACTGATAAGAGGCAAATCATCTTTAAATACTTTTTTTATTGCTTTTAATTCAGCAATATCACCAACAGGTGTTGATGTTCCATGAGCATTAATGTAATCAATTTTTTCAATATCTTTTTTTGCCATGATCATGCACCTTTCAGCACCTTCTCCTGATGGTTGAACCATGTCATGACCATCTGATGTAGCTCCATAACCGACTATTTCAGCGTATATCTTAGCATTTCTCTTTACCGCTGTTTCTAAATCTTCCAAAACGACTACCCCACCTCCGCCGGCAATAACAAAACCATCACGATGTTTATCAAAAGCCCTTGAAGATTTTGAGGGTTGATCATTATATTTTGAGGATAAAGCAGGCATTGCATCAAAGAGCGCTGACAAAGTCCAATCTAATTCCTCACCTCCTCCAGCAAATATACGATCTTGTTTTCCCATTTGTATAATTTCATAAGCATTACCTATACAATGGGCACTTGTAGAGCATGCTGAACTTATTGAATAATTTATACCTTTAATTTTGAAATACGTTGATAAAGTTGCAGAGTTGGTGCTGCACATGACTTTTGGAACACTTGTAGGACCAATTTTTTTCGGACCTTTTTCTCGAGTGATGTCAAACGCTCTCAGTAAGCTTTTGGTAGATGGTCCACCCGATCCCATAATTAAACCTGTCATATTATTCGATATTTCATCTTCATTAAGTCCGGAGTCCTCAATGGCCTCATTCATAGCAATATAATTATAGCTCGCTCCATCTCCCATAAATCTAAGAAACTTTCTTTCTATAGTTTCTTCTATATTGAGATCTATTTGGCCACTTACCTGGCTTCTAAAACCCATTTCTTTTTGTGATTGGTCAAAAGAAATACCAGACGAAGCATTGTATAATGATGATTTTACTTCATCCTTATTATTTCCAAGCGATGATACGATTCCAAGGCCTGTAATTACAACTCTTCTCATTATTTAATCAGTCCTACCTTTAATCCTTCGGCAGAATATATTTGCTTACCATCTACTTCTACCACTCCATCGCCTACTCCTACAATAACACCTCTTTTTATTATTTTTTTCATTTCAATTTTATATTCAACCAATTTTGAGTCCTTTAAAATTTCACCACCAAATTTTACATTACCTGAACCTAGCGCCCTACCGCGTCCAGGTTCACCAATCCATCCCAAATAGAACCCAACTAATTGCCACATTGCATCCAAGCCTAGACATCCTGGCATCACAGGATCCATTTCAAAATGACAATCAAAAAACCATAAGTCTGGTGTTACGTCCAATTGAGCAACAATTTCACCTTTACCGAATTTACCACCACTATCAGTAATTTTTGTTATTCTATCAAACATTAACATTGGCGGAAGTGGAAGCCGTGCATTTCCAATACCAAACATTGTGCCGTGAGCGCAATCTAAAAGATCTTCTTTTGTAAAGCTTGATTTTTTTTCCACAAGGTTTATCTATCTTATTGTTTTATATGAAGTTTGTAAGATTAATGTATTATTATTGTAAAATACATTAAATTTTAATAAAAATAAATTTATGAAAGATATCAAGCATTTTTTGAGACAAAACTCGCTAAGACCAACCAAGCAAAGAGTGATTATAGCAAGTTACTTATTTGACGGTGTAAACAAGCATGTAACAGCTGAAACTCTATCAAATAAACTTTTGAAGATGAAAGCAGGGATATCTCTTGCAACAATCTATAATACTCTTCATGACTTTTACGAAAAAGGTCTTTTAAAAAAATTAATGATTAATTCTGATCGTATTTATTTTGATACTAACACTGAGCATCATCACCACTTTTATTCTAAAAAGGATCAAAAATTGATTGATATAAATGTAGACATGAAAGTAAGTGGCCTCCCAAAGCCTCCAAAAAATAAAAAAATTAATAAGATAGAAGTTCTAGTTCACTTAGATAATTAATTGATAATAATTCTCAATATCAGTTTAGAACGATTCTAATGTATTGACTTTTCTTAAATCAATTATATCTTTGTACTAACTTATTAAGGAGAGACAAATGACTGAATTAAAAGATAGTAAAACTTTGGATAACCTAAAAGCAGCATTTGCAGGTGAGAGCCAAGCAAATAGAAGATATTTATACTTTGCACAAAAAGCAGATGTTGAAGGCCACAATGATGTAGCTGCTGTATTTAGATCAACAGCAGAAGGTGAAACAGGACACGCTCATGGACATTTAGAGTTTATGGAAGAAGTAGGTGATCCTGCAACAGGAGAACCAATTGGTTCAACAGAGGATAATCTAAAAGCTGCTATAGCTGGAGAAACTCATGAGTATACAGATATGTATCCAGGCATGGCAAAGACTGCAAGAGAAGAGGGTTTTGACGAAATAGCTGATTGGTTCGAAACATTGGCTAAAGCTGAAAAGTCTCACGCAGGCAAATTCCAAAAAACATTAGACTCAATCGATTAATTAAAAAGGGGCTTAAATAGCCCCTTTTTTCTATCATGGATATAAAAAAAGAAGGCAGTTTAGCTGCACCTACACGTGATATTGTAGATTGGAACTCAGATGAATATCTAAATGAAAAAGCTTTAGATGCTGAGATGCGTCGACAGTTTGAAGTTTGTCATAGTTGCCGACGGTGCTTTAATCTCTGCGATAGTTTTCCAACATTATTTGATTTTATTGACGACTCGCCAAATGAGTCAGTTGATGATTTAACAAAAAAACATTTCGAGGACGTTACAGATAAATGCACATTATGTGATATGTGTTTTATGACTAAATGTCCTTACGTACCACCCCATGAATTTAATATCGATTTTCCTCATCTGATGCTCAGATATAGAACTTATCAAGAAAATCAAAAAAAATTATCTAAAATTCCAAAAGAACTTGCAAAGGTAGATCGAAATGCGAGTCTCGCAAGACTGTCGCCCAGTATAGCTAATTGGTCATCTGATAAAAAAAATAAATTAACAAGAAGTCCATTGGAACTTATGACAGGTATAGATAAAGATGCTGAATTACCTAAGTTCGAAAAAAAGTCATTTCATGATAACTTCAAAAATATTTCTAATAAGCTAAATAAAAATGCACCAGCTTACGGAAGAAAGGTCGCAATTTATTCAACATGTTATGTTAACCATAATAATTCAAAAGTAGGAGTAGCAGCTAATAATGTTTTAAATTTTAATGGTGTGGATACAATATCAACGTACCCAGGTTGTTGCGGAATGCCTCATTTAGAGCAAGCGCAGCATGAAAAAGTAAAAATTCAATCGGAAAATATCTCAGAAGAATTATGTAAACTTATCGATCAAGGTTATGACATAGTAACTCTCACAGCCAGTTGTGGTTTAATGTTAAAATTTGAATGGCCATTAATTAACCCAGAAAATAAAAATGTTAAACGGCTATCAAAGCATGTTTTTGACATTGATGAATATATTGTTGATATAGCTAAAAAAGAAGGGCTTGTTGATGGTTTACAATCTTTTGATGATGGAATTACTGTTCACAACGCCTGCCATGCTCGGGCACAAAATATGGGCAATAAAGCACTAGAAATGTTGAAAAAAATTCCCGAAACCAAAGTAGATGTCGTTGAAAAGTGTGCTGGACATGGAGGAACTTTTGGGGTTATGAAAAAAACAAGAAAGTCGGCAATTAAATACGGCAAGGCGACCGCTCGTCAAATCCGAAACAAAAAAAACAAGTATATGGTCTCGGACTGCCCTCTTGCTTGTAAGCATTTAAATGAATTTTTAAATGAAGATAAAGATACAAAATATATATCAATGCACCCAATAGAAGTTATAGCAAAATCCTATAATTTAACTTGATATTTAATGATTAATTATTAGGTAAGTGATATGCCAATCGAACAAAAAAAAATCGACTCGTCAGATTTATTAGACTTAACTACTTATTCAAAAGAGCGTAAGGCAATTCGAAAAGAAGTTGTTGCAATGAAAAAAAATAGACGAGTAGAGTTAGGACCACATTCTACTTTCTACTTTGAAAATTTTTTTACAATGAAAGCTCAGATACAGGAAATGCTTTATATTGAAAAAGGTGGCGATGAACAATTAAGAGATGAGTTAGAGGCCTATAATCCACTAATACCAAATGGTTCAGAATTAGTTGCTACATTCATGTTTGAAATTGATAATCCATTAACTAGGAAAAAAGTTTTGTCCTCTTTAGGTAATGTAGAAAATAAGACATATATAAAGGTTAATGGAAATAAAATTTTTGCTATGCCTGAAAATGATGTAGATCGTACAGACAACTCAGGAAAAACATCATCAGTTCATTTTCTACACTTTAAGTTTGAAGATCATCATGTTAAAGATTTTAAAGATATGGATTGCACTGTTGAGATTGGAACCGACCACGAACACTATCCACATATCTCTGTACTTACTAATGAGGTAAAAGCTGCACTAATAAAAGATTTTGATTAATCTTTTCCGGTAGATCCAAATCCTCCATCTCCCCTTTTTGTTTGATCAAGATTTTGAACTTCTTTGAACTTTACTTGTATAGCATTTGTGAAGACCATTTGAGCAATTCTATCTTTTGGATGAATGGTAAATTCATCTTTGCTTAAATTTATTAATACAACTTTAATTTCACCTCTATAATCACTGTCTATTGTTCCAGGGGTGTTTAATATTGTTATACCATGTTTAAATGCTAAACCGGATCTTGGCCGAATCTGAGCCTCCAAACCTTTTGGCATTGCAATTGAAATTCCACATGGAATAATTTCTCTTTCCCATGGACGAATTTTAACTGAATTTTCAATGGATGCACTTAAGTCAACTCCAGCAGCCTCATCAGTCTGATAAGAAGGAACATCAAAATCCTTAAGCTTTGAAATTTTTTTTATGCGTACTTCTGAGAAAGGTAGATTAGCCAAATCAATAATATCAATTATTTAAGTGAAGAGAAATTTTTTGACATAGTTTCTTGGCTACTTCTTTTTTTGTCATCAATTCCCAGTTTTCAGAATATAGTTTTGACGTAAAGTATATTTTATTTGTATCCTGATTAAATATACTATTTTCTGAAACATTGTTGCCTAGAACCCAATCACAGCCTTTTTTACTTAGTTTTTCATTGGAGTTTCTTTCAAGATTACTAGTCTCAGCTGCGAAACCTACTACCAGTTTTGGCCTTAAATGGTTTCTTTTACTTAGTCTTTCTAAAATATCTGGGTTTTCTTCTAAAATAATATTTTGACGTGATCCATCTTTCTTTATCTTTGCAATCTCTTTATTAGCAATCTTATAGTCTGCTACGGCAGCAGCACATACTGCTATATCTGCTGGCAGTGAACTTTCGCATGCTTCTAACATTTGATCAGCTGAGTTCACTTTTATGACCTGTTCTACATTAGGCTCGGCCAAGCTCGTTGGGCCAGAAACTAAAGTTGTTTTTGCACCTAAGCTTTGTAATGTTTCTGCTATTGCATAACCCTGTTTTCCAGAGGACTCATTAGAGATAAATCTTACAGGGTCTATCATTTCTTTAGTTGGACCAGCAGTCACTAAGGCAGTTCGATTCACAAGAGGTTTATAATCAAGCGCATCAAAATATTTTATAATAAATTTTACGACTTCATTCGGTTCAGCCATGCGGCCTTCGCCGTATTCACCGCAAGCCATTTCACCGTTATCTGGGCCGATAAATTCGATGCCATCATTTTTCAATGTCTCAACATTTCTTTGTGTAGAATTATTCAACCACATTCTCACATTCATTGCCGGTGCAATCAGTATTGGCTTGTTTGTAGCCATGAGAACAGTAGATGCAAGATCATCAGCTACCCCGTAAGCCATTTTTGAAATCATATTTGCAGTTGCTGGAGCAACTAAAATAATATCTGACAATCTAGAAAGTTGAATGTGACCCATTTCATGCTCATCTGTTAAATTAAACAAATCAGTATAAACTTTATTTCCTGAGAGACTTTCAATAGATAAAGGTGTTACAAATTCAGATCCAGATTTTGTTAAAATACATGTTACGTCTACGTTATTTTTCTTTAATTCACGTATTGTTTCTAGCGACTTATATGCAGCAATACCTCCAGTAATAATCAATAGAACTTTTTTATTTTGCATTTTGTACACGTATACTTTTTTATTCTAAATGACTAGTAATAAACGAAAAATTTTTCTAAATGAATACAAAAGCAAGCATTATTCCAACTATAAGGGCTACACCGCCTATTACATATGAATTGCTAGCACTATTTTTTGGAGTTTTATCCTCTTCATTCTTTACAATCAAATCAAAGGCTTGATCAGCTCTTGAGATAAAGTCGGGAATGTCAGGAACTTTTCTTGCTATACTTTGTAATGCCTGTTGCGTTTGTTGAAGTCTATTTTTTATTCCTAACTCATCTTTTAGCCATGTTTCAATTTCAGGTTTCGATACTTCCCAAAAATTAATATCTGGATCCAACTTTCTGGCAACGCCCTCAACCGTTATCATTGTTTTCTGTAAAAGCAAAAGCTGTGGTTGTAAAAACATATTAAATTGCTTTGTTATATCAAATAACTGGAGAAGCACATTTCCCATTGAAATATTTTTAGCTTTTTGATTTATGATTGGTTCCCCGATCGATCTCAAAGCTTGTGAAAAATCCTCTATAGATTGATTTTTGTCAATCAAGCCTGCTTCTTGATGAATTTTTGCAATATGTAAATAATCTTGTTTTATAAATCCATAAATAATTTCTGCTAAATAAGATCTATTTTTTTTATCCAATCTACCCATAATACCAAAATCAACTGCTAAAAGTTTACCTTTTGGATTAAGGAATAAATTACCTTGATGAAGGTCGGCATGAAAATACCCATCTCTTATTGATTGTCTTAAAAAATTTATAATCAGATTTTCAGCTGCCTGTTTTTTATTTACTTTTTTTTCATTCAACTCATCAATTTTATCTGCAGGAACACCAATAATTTTTTCCATCGTGAGTATTTTTTGAGTAACTTTATCCCAATAAACTTTTGGTACATAAAAACTCTCATCCATATTCGTATTCTCAGATAACTCTGAAGCAGCCGCAGCCTCATATCTTAAATCCAGCTCAAACTTTATGACTTCCTTTGCTTTTTTTATTATAGAATTAGGCCTTAACCTTTGAAATTCAGTGAAATTTTCCATGAAAGTGGTAAGCCACTCAAGCCTTTCCATTTCCTGATTGATAATTTTTTCTATATCTGGCCTTAGAACTTTCACCGCCACATCAATTTCTGTATTAGATGATTTTATTTTAGCAAAATGCACTTGAGCAATTGAAGCTGCAGCAATTGGTTCGCTAAATTGTGAAAAAATACTATCAATACTTGTTCCAAACTCATCTTCAATAATTTCAATAGCTATTTTTCTAGAAAAGGGTGGCAAATTATCTCTTAATAATGACAGATCCTCTGCAATTGTATTGCCTACGATATCTGGCCTTGTAGATATTAACTGTCCTAGTTTAACAAATGAAGGACCAAGTTCGTTCAATGCTTGCGCAATTCTTAATCCGTCAGATTTATTCTTGTGGTTTTTATCATAAGACACACCTATAGAAATTAAATTAGTAAAAAAAATAAATAAAAATTTAAATCGTATATTTTTATTTATTAAGATTAATACATTGTACTTTTTTAGTACTCTAATCAGTTTGATCAAAAAAAGTAAATTACTGAGCATTTATAATTTTTGTGCCATTGTGTATGGCTACTATTCCATTAAAAATATTACGATAGTTTACATCTTTAAATTTTGTACCCTCAATGATTTTTTTAAAATTTTCTTGTGATGGGAAATTACTAATTGTTTTTGTTAAGTACTCATAAGGCTTTTCATCTCCAACAATAATTTTACCCATTACTGGTATAATTGAAGAATAAAAATTATACACATTTGAAATTGTTTCATTCTCTGCTTTGGAAAATTCTAAGCAATAAAATTTTCCCCCAGGTTTTAACACTCTATATGCTTCACCCAATGATTTTTCAATATTAGAAAAATTCCTAACACCAAAGGACACGAGGTATGCATCAAATGTATTTTCTTTAAAAGGAAGATCTTCTGCAGGCGCAACAATCCATTCAATTTTATCTTTAAAGTTGTGATTTTTTTTTCCTTCTTCAACCATAAATTCATTAGGATCACACACAGTAGCCTTTCCTTTGCCTTTAACTCTTTTTAAGAATCGTCTTGCAACATCACCAGTTCCTCCGGCTACATCAATTATATGCATCTCCTTTTCCGGAGAAAGCCAATCGATTAGTAATTCTTTCCAATACCTATGTGCACCAAGTGACATAATATCATTCATGATATCGTATTTGCTTGCAACTTTATCAAAAACTTCTTTTGTTTCCATAATACGTTTATTTATTTAATATCTTATAAACTAAAAAAGTATAAATGTAATATATGCCAGAGCTACCAGAAGTCCAAACAGTTGTAAATGGCATAAAAAGCAAAATTAATAAGCATAAAATTTTACGATTCAAGAAATATATAAGTAAATTAAGATATCCTATCCAAAAAAATTTATCTTCAGAAGTAGAGAGCTCTACAGTTACAACTGTTTATCGAAAAGCAAAATATATAATTATAAATTTATCAAATAACAGATCATTAGTAATACACTTAGGCATGTCAGGAAGGATTATTATCGTAAAAAATAATAAAAAAAAATTTAAACACACACATTTCTCTATCTTATTTGACAAGAACTTAGTTTTTCAATTTATTGACCCAAGAAGATTTGGATATATTTTCGTTACGGAAACGGCCTCATTAGAAAGACATAGATTCTTTGTGAACCTTGGAGTTGAGCCCCTTATTAGACAATTTAATGATCGGTATCTTTTGAACGTAACGAAAAATAAAAAATCGCCGATTAAAAATATAATTATGAATCAAAAATATATTGTTGGTGTTGGAAATATTTATGCTTCTGAAGCATTATTCATTTCAGGTATTCATCCATTCAGGTTAGGTAAAGATATTACAAAACGGGATTGTGTAAAATTGGTACGCGCTATTAAAAGTGTACTAAAAAAATCTATAAAATTAGGTGGTTCAAGCATAAACGATCATACGATGGTTTCTGGAAAGATGGGATATTTTCAAAATAAATTGTATGTTTATGGTAAGGAGGGATCAAAATGTGCAAAAAGATCTTGTCAGTCGCCCATAATACGAATAGTAATAGCGCAACGTTCATCATTTTATTGTTCTGAATGTCAAAGATAAAAAAATATAGTTAATTATGGCCAATACAAAATCTGCAAAAGGTAAAGTAAGAGAGATTTCTAAAAAAACAGACATTAATAAATCTGTTAGGAACAGATATCGTACTTATATTAAAAAAGTAGAACTAAATATTGTTAAAGGCAATAAAAATGAAGCTCAAGAGGCTCTAAAGCATGCAGAGTCAGAAATAATGTCAGCTGTTTCGAAAAAGATTGTTCACAAGAACACTGCCTCAAGAAAAATTTCACGTTTATCCAGCCAAATAAAATCTATCAAATAGATTCATTAAACTTTTCCGTAGCTTATGAAAAGCAGTGAAAGTTACATGCAAACATAACAGACTAATTTAATTCTAAATTTTATAAGTATCTTAACTACTTTTATTATTGCGATTCATTTTTAGAGAAGCTAGTTTATTTCAAATTAAAAAATCTCTTTTTTAATTATTCAGAAAAAATAATTTTTTAGACTAAAATTATTAATATTTTAGTCAGGGCTTTTTTTGATCCAATTTTGGTTTTTAATAAAAAAGTATAAAAAGAATTATGCTTTTTTTGTAAATTAGATAAGATTTTATATAGGGCTATTGGAGGGGCTTGCAAAAAATGTATCAAGATTTAAATAAGAATCAAGCTTCAACAATTGACTTAAAAGATCAGTGGAATTCAGTCCTCAAGAAACTCAATGCAGAATATGGAAACGAAATTTTTAACAGTTGGATTAAAAATATTTCAATAAGAAACTTAGATGAAGATGTCCTGTACTTCACTGTGCCAACAAGATTTATAAGAGACTGGATCACCTCACACTATCTAGACAAAATTATATTTTTTTTAAATCAAGAAAATTCACAAATTAAAAGAGTAAAGATCAATATTGATAATTCTCTTACCGCTAATATGCTTAACATTGATAAAGTTTCTAGTGATGTTAAAAAGACAAATATTTACTCGAGCTCATCAAGCTTTTCAGATGATTGGCCATTAGATGATAGATTTAAGTTTGAAAAGTTTATTGTTGGACCGTCAAATGAGTTAGCTTTTGCTTCAGCAAAACGTTTTTGTACAAAAGACATTAATGATTTTAATCCGTTGTATGTTTATGGAGGCGTTGGTTTAGGTAAAACTCACTTATTGCATTCGATTGGTTGGAAATACAAAGAAGAAAATTTAGAAAAGAGTGTTTTATATCTCTCAGCAGAACGATTTATGTTTCAATTTATAAAATCACTAAGACAAAAAGATACAATGTCTTTTAAACAAAAATTTAGATCTGTAGATATATTGATACTTGATGATATACAATTTATGATTGGAAAAGTTTCTACTCAAGAAGAATTTTTTCATACTTTTAACTCTCTACTGGATATGAATAAAAAAGTTATAATCTCCGGAGATAGACCACCAAGTGATCTCGGAAGTTTCAACGAAAGAATGAAATCCAGGCTTTCAGGCGGCTTGGTCGTAGATATAATGCCTGCTGATTATAACTTGAGATTTTCAATTATCAAAAATAAATACAATGAACTAAAAGATAGAAATAAAAATACATTAAGTTTAGATGAGGAAGTATTATCTTTTCTTGCCAAGACAGTTACATCAAATGTAAGAGAATTAGAAGGAGCTTTAAATAAAGTTTATACATTTTCAAATATTTTAGGTAAGAAAATTGATGTTGAGTTAACTAAATCAGTTCTAAAGGATTTACTGAAATCTAATGATAAAAGAATTACGATTGATGAAATTCAAAAAAAGGTATCGAGTTACTACAACATAAGAATTGATGATTTAATTTCCAGTAGAAGAATCAGAACTTTTGCCAGACCTAGACAAATCGCAATGTACTTGTCAAAAAAACTGACAACCAGATCGTTACCTGAAATTGGAAGAAAATTTGGAGGAAGAGATCATACAACTGTTATTCATGCTGTTAAAAAAATAGATGAGTTAAAAGAAAACGATTCTAAATTTGATGAGGATGTAAACTTGATTACACAAATGATTACTTCCTTATAACCTTCGGCTGTAAATTAAATTTTTTATGGAATTCAAAATAAACAGTACAGACTTACTCAAGGCATTGTCTCATATACACGGAATTGTAGAAGTTAGACATACACTACCTATTCTTTCTAATATAATTTTAGAAGCTAAAGATGATAAACTGATCTTATCGTCTACAAATCTGGACATTTATTGTTCTGATAAAATTAAAGCTGAAGTTTTACAATCTGGTGAAGTATCTGTCTCCGCTGTAACTTTTTTTGAAATTATTAAACGTTTACCATCTGGATCGGAAGTCTTGATGATAATGGAAGAAGGTGAAAATGAAATCAGATTGACCTGCGGTAGGTCAAAATTTAATCTATCTACTCTTAAAACTGACGATTTTCCAATAATATCTGATAGTGATTTGTCTACAAATTTTGTTCTTAGTGCAGATGAGCTTATTAGAATTATAGATAAAACAAAATTTGCAGTTTCAAATGAGGAAACACGTTATTATTTAAATGGCATTTTTTTACATAAGGCTGAGAGGAATTCTATTCAATTTTTGAGAGCGGTTGCTACGGACGGTCACCGTTTAGCACAATATGATATTCCGCTCCCTCAGGGCGCAGAAGATATAACTGGGATAATTATTCCAAAAAAAACTATATATGAATTAAGAAAGGTTCTTGATGATGCAAATGGAGATGTCAGTGTATCGCTAAATGAAAATAAAATTAAATTTTCTTTCAACGATCTAAAGGTTGTATCGAAAGTTATTGATGGCACCTTTCCTGATTATACTAAAGTTATACCGCAAAAAAATGATAAAAATTTTAAAACTAACAACAGTGATCTTAAAAATGCCATAGATCGTGTTTCAGCAGTAGCTGCAAATGAAGAATCAAAATCAAAAGCTATAAAGTTTTGCATAGAAAATAATTCGCTCAGTCTTAGCGTTGAGAGTCAATCTAAGGGATCAGCAAATGAGATGATAGATGTTAACTATAGTGGTGATAAAGTTGATATAGGATTTAATTCTAAATATATCATAGATATTTGTAATGAGGTTGATGGAGATGAAATTAGTATTAGTTTATCTGACTCAATTTCTCCAGCAATTATCCTTGATAAGACTGATGAAAATTTATTTTTTGTATTAATGCCTATGCGAATTTGATTATGAATCCTAATACTAGGATTGAAAAAATCTCATTAATTAATTTTAAAAATCATTTAAACACCAATCTTGAGGACCTTAATACATTCATAGTACTGAATGGAAAAAATGGTTCAGGTAAAACAAATATACTTGAGGCAATTTCACTTTTTTCTCCTGGCAGAGGTATGAAAAATTCGCGTCTATCCGAAATACCAAATAAAAATCAAAACCAGCAAAGTTTTGATATTAAATTAAATATTAAATATGAAACTGGTGAGATCCAACTTTCTCGAAGTTTCCACAATGAGGATAAGAATAAAAATCATATTTTAGCTGATAATGAAAAAATTAATAATTATCAATTATTGGAATTCATAAACATTTTATGGATTACACCAATAATGGAAAAAGTAATGCTTCAAAGCAATTCAGAAAAAAGAAATTTTTTTGATCGTCTTATCTTTAATATTAATAAAAATCACTTAAAACATTATACAAAATTGCAAAAACTTCTAAGTGAGCGGTTGGCTTTGTTAAAGAATAAAAAATACGACTTTAATTGGCTAAGTATCATTGAGAAAAATATTGCAAATTTATCGGTACAACTGCTTATTAATAGGAAAAGTTTTATAGATCAACTCAATAAGGACCTGGAAACAGTCAAAAGGCCTTTCAATACGTGTCAGATTGATGTCGATCATGAGCTATCAAAATTGGGTAACATACTTAACTCTGAGGAGCTTATTTCAAAATATATCACGGTTTTAAGTAATAATAGAGAAATCGACAGCGCTTTAAATAAAACATCACTGACTGTCAATAAGGTTACGATTAAGATATTTAACAATACTGACAAAATCATTGAAGCAAAAAATTGTTCAACTGGAGAGCAAAAGTCTATCTTACTTTCTATATTTCTTTCAGTTGCCAAAATGGTAAAAAATAAAAATAATGGGCGCGCCCCCATCATTTTGATTGATGAAGCAATGGCGCATCTCGACATTGATCGTAAAGAATTCCTATTTAGCGAGCTATCAGATTTGAAATCTCAAGTATGGTTTTCTGGTGTATCAAAAAACTTATTTGAGAATATAAGTGATCAAACAGTTTTCTTTGAAATGAAAAATATTATATAATATTAAAAACAAACAACAATTAAGTGAATAAAATTTCTAATAATTACGGCGCTGAATCTATTAAAGTTTTAAAAGGTCTTGAGGCAGTTCGAAAAAGACCAGGCATGTACATTGGTGATACCGATGATGGTAGCGGTCTACACCACATGATATTTGAGGTTGTAGATAATTCCATTGATGAGGCACTTGCAGGTCATTGTGATAAAATTCACATTTGTCTAAACAGTGATGGCTCTGTTACCGTTGAAGACAATGGCAGAGGAATACCAACAGAAATTCATCCTGAAGAAAAAATTTCAGCTGCAGAAGTGATAATGACCCAATTGCATGCAGGGGGTAAATTTGATCAGGATTCTTATAAGGTATCAGGAGGATTGCATGGTGTTGGAGTATCAGTTGTTAACGCCTTATCATCTAAACTTAACTTAAATATATTCAGAGACGGTGAAGAGCATTTTGTAGAATTTAATAAAGGAGAAGCTACTAACCCGCTAAGTATAATAAATAAAAATATAAATAAAAATGGAACTAAAGTTACTTTTTATCCTGATAAAAATATTTTTTCAGATACAGAGTTTGACTCAAAAATTTTAAAGCAAAGATTTAGAGAAATGGCTTTTTTAAATTCTAAAATCACAATAATTTTTAGTGATGAAAGAAATGCCGATAAAAAAGAAAGTGCTTTTCATTATGAAGGAGGCATAAATGAGTTTGTAAAACATCTTGATAAATCAAAAAAACCATTAATTGAAACACCAATAAATATTGAAGGTTTTAAAAATAATATAGAATTTAATTGTTCTTTATGGTGGAATGATAGTTACTATGAGCAAATACTCACATTTACAAATAATATAAGACAAAAAGATGGAGGTACTCACTTATCAGGATTTAGATCAGCGCTAACACGTGTTGTTAATAATTATTTAGATGAAAGCAAAAGTGTGAAAAAACAGACCGTAAGTCCCAACAGTGACGACATTAGAGAGGGACTTACCTCAGTATTATCTGTAAAGGTTCAAGACCCAAAATTTTCATCACAAACAAAAGATAAACTTGTTTCCTCAGAAGTCAGACCGGTTGTCGAGAGCCTGGTGAACGAAAAATTAACTGATTGGTTTGAAAGAAATCCAAATATTGCAAAAGAAATTTTTCTTAAAATACAAAAAGCTGCTGAAGCTAGAGAAGCTGCCAGAAAAGCAAGAGAGTTAACAAGAAGAAAATCTGCTTTAGAGATAACTAACTTACCAGGTAAGCTAGCTGACTGTCAGGAAAAAGACCCATCAATGTCAGAAATATTTATTGTTGAGGGAGACTCAGCTGGTGGATCTGCAAAACAGGGAAGAGATAGAAAATTTCAGGCAATATTACCGTTGAGAGGCAAGATTCTTAATACTTGGAAGTCTAGAACAGATAAAATTTTAGGATCACAAGAAATAGGTACTTTGATAACTGCACTCGGTACAGGCATAGGACCAAATGAATTTGATCCTGACAAATTGAGATATCATAAAGTAATTATTATGACGGACGCTGATGTTGACGGCTCTCACATTAGAACACTTTTATTAACCTTCTTTTTTAAGGAAATGAGAGGACTGATTGAGAATGGTAATTTATATATAGCAAGACCACCGTTATTTAAAATAAAAAGAGGAAAAGAAGAACTGTACATAAGTGATGAAAACAACCTTCTAAGATCTCTAATAAAATATGGTGCTGAGGACTTAACATTTAAAACCGCTCAAGGTAGCAATTTAAATGAAAAAAATTTGGTAGATATTTTAAATAAAATTTCTGAAGTTATTGAAATTTATAATAAAGTGCCTGATAGATATGACAAAAAAGTTTTAGAGCAAATTGCTATTGCAGGATGCCTGGACATAAATAAATTTATTGAGTCAAAGGAAAAGACTAAAGAAGCAATTAATTATATTTCTAAAAGAGTTAATGTCAGTCGACCTGATTATGATAGAGGTTGGAAAGGAGAGTATTCAAAAGAAAAAGGATTTATATTTAGGCGTGAGTTAAGAGGTTTAAGAGATGATATAATTATTGATAATAAGCTTCTTAAATCTCAAGTAATACAGAATCTTAATTCTAGTTATGCAGATCTCTATCAGTTATTTGAAATGCCTGGTGAATTATTAGTTAAAAATGAGACAACAAAGGTTTATTCACCGTCTCAACTTTTAGGAATAATTTTAGACATTGGCAAAAAAGGCTTAACAATGCAGAGATATAAAGGTTTGGGAGAAATGAATCCTGATCAACTTTGGGAAACCACTCTTGACCCACAAAATAGATCATTGATACAAGTTAAAATTGACGATGAAGAGTCGACAAAGGGTGTATTTGAAGATCTAATGGGTGAGAATGTTTTGCCGCGCAAGGAATTTATCGAAAGTAGAGCAGATAAAGTAGTTAATCTAGACATCTAGTCAAAACGTATTCTGTATAAGTAACTATCATTTTTTTTTAACCATTTAATCTGATCCTTATAATTTGGACACATTTTTTTCACGAGTTTCCAAAACTTTTCTGTGTGATTAAATTCTTTTAAGTGACATACTTCATGAACAATTATGTATTTTAATACGGATGTCGGCGCAAATATTAAACGCCAATTTAAATGTATAATCCCTTTTGTATTACAAGATCCCCAGTAGTTAAAACTATTTGAGAGCTTTATCTCATTTATATTCAAATTGATTTGTTTAGAAATTAATTTTATATAATATCTTGAGTCAGATAAAATTTGATCACGTAACCACTGCTGTAAAATTTTTTTATAATTATCTCTATCAGATTTAATAACTATTTTATTTACTGATGTAATTATTTTACGGTTTTTGTCTTTTTCAAAAATTAGTTTAGTTTTTTTTCCTCTTATCGATAAAGAGGATCTATTTTCTATTAATATTAGAGGATATAATTTATTTACTTCATTACTAAGCCATTCAATATTTTCTTGTGCAAAATCAAATCCATTTTTAAAAGAAATATGTTTAGGAATAGATACCAAACCTTGTATATTTTTTTTATCAAATGTGAGTTTATAGTTTCTTGATAATTTATTTTTTTTTATCAATATATGAATACTTTGATTTTTGTAGTTTATTACGTGTTCTTTAATCATAGTTTTAGTCATTGAAAGAATATAGAATATTATTTAATTATTATATCCAATATTAGGAAATAAACCTTGACTAATTTGCTTAAACAATCATTTGATGAAGAAATTAATTTAAAGTTAAGAACATTAAATTTAATACATTGGACTGCAATATTTGGTCAATTTATTTCTGTCGTAATTGCTTTTTTTTATTTTGAAATAAATTTTAATATATATCTTTGTATATTATTGATCTTGTTAAGTGTCATACTGAATATTATTGTCAGTATATTTTTTCCTTTAACAAAAATACTTAATTATAACGAAACATTTTTCATATTAGTTTTTGACCTGCTCCAGCTTGTAGGGCTTCTTTTTTTAACAGGTGGGCTAACTAATCCTTTTTGTGTATTGATTCTTGCTCCGCTAGTAATTTCTGCTACCTATCTTGATTTAAAAAGAATAATAATTATTACTTTTATTGCCATCGTCTCACTTAATTTTTTAGCATTCTTCTATTACCCTTTAGAAAGTGACATACTTGGAATCAGTCAAAACGAATTTTCAAGATTTGAGATATTTTTAATTTGGTCAGCACTAATTATTGCAACCATATTCTTAACATTTTACTGTTTTAGAGTTGCAGATGACTCAAGAAAAACTCGCAGGGCATTAAAAGAAACACAGCTTTCATTATCAAATGAAGAAAAAGTTTCAGCATTAATGGGACTGACAGCTGCCGCTGTACATGAGTTGGGAACTCCACTGTCAACCATATCAGTAATTATAAGTGAGCTTGTTAACAATAATCAAGAGCAAGACTTAAAAGAAGATTTAAATGTAATACAATCTCAACTTAAAAGATGCAGTGAAATTCTCGAGAGATTAAGGTCCAATAATCTTGATGAAAAAAATAATGAATTTATCAATCGTTTAGATTTTATCCGTTTAATTAATGAAATTATTTCTTCTTATCAGAATAATAATATCAAAGCCATAATTTCTAGCGACTCTTACTTTGAAGATACAGATGTTACAATTCCAAGATCAGCTGAAATTGTACATTCGATTACAAATGTTATTGATAATGCTTACAAATTTGCTAACGCAGTTATTAATATAAATTTAATAAGTGAGAAAGAGAGTATTATCATTGAAGTAGCAGACGACGGCCCCGGCTTTGCGCCAGAAATTTTTCCTTTCTTAGGGGAACCATATATAAAAAATAACAATAAAGCCGAAAAACAAGGGTTGGGACTAGGTTTATTTATATCAAAAAACCTTCTTGCAAAGTCCAATGGTCAGATTAAGTTTTCTCATAGGGAAAGTGGTGGTGGAATGGTAAAAATAGTTTTATCAAAAGACCAGCTCGATTTATTGAAATAATAATACAAAAGATAATTATATGAACTTGAATGATAAATCTCTGATGATTATTGACGATGATGATATATTTCGAAATCGATTAATAACTGCAATGAAAAGAAAAGGCTATGAGGCTTATGGTGCATCATCTGTTTCAGAAGCGAAATCATTAGTTAACTCAAACGCTCCAAAGTACGCAGTTATTGATTTACGACTTAACGACGGAAATGGTCTTGAGGTTGTTTCAGTTTTATCAAATAAAAGGCCAGATAGTAAGATCGTAATGCTCACTGGTTATGGTAATATACCTACAGCAGTTGCGGCCGTTAAAGAAGGTGCGTGCGATTATCTCGCTAAACCGGCGGACGCTGATGATATTGAAGCTGCACTAAAGGCCCCTTATTCATCTACGCCTGAACCCCCACAAAACCCAATGTCTGCAGATAGGGTAAAATGGGAGCATATACTTAGAGTATATGAGTTGTGTAACCGGAATGTTTCTGAGACTGCTAGAAGATTAAAGATGCACAGAAGAACATTACAGAGAATACTGCAGAAAAAGTCACCGAAATAATTATCTAAGCAGTTTTCTTTAATTGATTGATTTCACTTAAGGCACTTACACCTTGATCGGCAATTTCCTGACCGGCAACAGTATCACTCTCATTATTTAACTCGTCCATGTTAACAAATTCGGCATAAGTTGCTCTAGTTCTATCAGTAATTATGTGCGCCTTTAAAAGTGTTTTGACGAGAACTCTAAAGATATTATTTTGATTTTTCATCTCATCCTTGATTACTTCTCCTTGATCAATATATTTATGGAATTCACGATCAACCCACTTATGATCCAAGCCAACACAGGAATATACGTGTTTCTTTTCAAATGGATTGACTAGGTTAAACAGAAGTTCAACAAATATCTTTTCAGCCCAATCTTCAACTTTAATATGCTCTTTCTTGGTCAATTTTGGCACTGTTCTATCTGCCCATATTTTGCCAAACTTATGATGAAATGCTTCATCACTCATCGTATATTTTAACAATGTTTTCAGTACTGGGTCATTTGTATTTTCATATGCCATAGCAAATGCGCCCATAGCCAATCCTTCGATCATCATTTGCATTCCAATAATTTTTTTATATACCAAATCAGACGAAACAATTTCGTTAGCTACTCTACCTAAAGTTGGCCCAACTTTATAGGGTGACCCCCATCTTGCTTGTATATATTTAGTAAAGCCTGCAACATGCCTAGCTTCTTCCCTTGTTTGATTAGCTGCATATTCTTGAGCGCCTGGGTCTCTTAGTACGTGACATAAACTTGCACTCAATGATAGAGCAGCCTGCTCGCCATGGAGGATTTGCGACAATACAAATCTAAAACTCTCATTGTTTAATTTGATTAACTGTTGCTTTGATAACTTCTCTCTAATGCTTGGAATTTGTAATTCAATTCCGAAAGGTCCATCAGGGTCAACAATGTTTTCATTCTCTATGTCAAATGGAATTTCGAAATCAATGTATTTTTTGTCATTAGGATCCCAGAAATGTTTATGTGTAGCGCTAATTATTTTATCGAAAGCATCTGATCGATCACTGTAGCGATCTTCATCCATCATCGGAATAAAATGTCTTGGATTTGCTGCATTATACGCAGGGTCTTTAGTAAGCGAGTTTTTACCTGATTTGGAAGTTTGCCATTTTTCTTGGACCTTATAAACTTGGTCTTTAGCTACAATTTTTGCTATTTGTATTTTTTGCGATAATTCAACCATACATTCATTATATATTTTTCATATATTTTATAAATAGAAATATGAACATTTGTTCATATTTTTATTGTAATTTCATAATAAAATCAGCAGTTTAAAATTATATTTAAAATTTCTCATTATTTTACAAGTTTGTATTACTTCTCAAATATGAGTTAATGATTATAATTTAACAATGTACAAATACTGAATTTTCTCATATTTTGTCCCACTACCAAATAAATACATTTAACTGAAATGCTGCAAAAAATTGAAAATTGGTTTTTTAAGTACCGTTTGATGGTGCTAGCAAGTTTTGTATTGCTCACCGTTATTATGGGCTACTTTGCAGTACAAATAAGAATGGACGCTGGCTTCTATAAGCAATTACCAAACAGTCATTCATTCGTTAAAACTTACTACGAATATCAAGATGATTTGAGTGGTACCAACAGTATCACAGTTGCATTAAGAACGACAGAAGGAGATATTTTTAATAAAGAATACTTTTCAAAATTGTTTGAACTTAATCAAACCATAAGATATTTGCCTGGTGTCAACCAAGGTTCCATGCAATCTTTGTGGACTCCAAATGTAAAGGTCATGCGAGTTACCGAAGAGGGTTTTGAAAGTACTGAAGTGATTCCAGGAAATCTTACTCCTGAAAAACTATCAAAAGAAGAAATTGATAAAATTAAAGAACGAATACTAACAGGAGGCCATGTTGGTAGTATTGTATCAAACGATTTTACTTCATCACTCATTAAAGTTGAGTTAACAGAATTTAATAGAAAAACAGGTGAAAAATTAGATTACCTTCAACTTGGTAGAGATATAGAAGAAATAAGGGATGAATTTGAGAATGGTAATTATAAAGTAGAAATCATCGGCTTTGCTAAAATGATTTCAGACATTGCAAGTGAAGCTTATAATGTTGTTATATTTTTTGCTTTAGCATTTTTATTAACTGTATTGGCGGTATATTGGTATTCGCGTTCTTGGACTCTTACTTTTTTACCATTAGTCTGCTCTTTAACATCACTAGTTTGGCAATTTGGAATGTTAAAAATTCTAGGTTTTGGATTAGACCCACTAGCAATTCTTGTCCCATTTTTGGTTTTTGCTATTGGTGTTTCTCATGGCATACAACAAGTAAATCAAATTACAAAAGAAGTTATAGAAGGCCAAACAGCTGAATACGCAGCAAGGGCTTCTTTTTCAAGATTATTAGTTCCTGGAACCATGGCTTTAGTGACAGATTTGGTTGGATTTGGAACTTTAATTTTACTTCCAATTGGAATGATACAGGAACTTGCTATTACTGCATCAATAGGGGTCGCGTTTAAAATTATTACAAATTTAGTAATGCTTCCTCTTGCTGCTTCATATGCCAGATACAATGATAGTTTTGCGACAAGAGCTCAATCAGCGATTGTCTACAGGCAAAATTTGATGGGTTTTTTTGGTAAATTAGCTAGACCTAAACCAGCTGTAATAACACTATCAGTTAGCGCCTTGTTATTTGCGGGAGCAACTTACTTAGCAAGTGAGAGACATGTAGGGGATTTACATGCTGGAGCTCCAGAGTTACGACCAGAAGCAAGATTCAATAAAGATATTACAGAAATTACAAAAAGATACGCAGTCACAACTGATGTCTTGGTTGTCATCGCTGAAACTGGTGCAACTGGAGGCATTAATCCTTGTAGATCAGATTATGTTATGGAGGCACAAGATAATCTCCATTGGTATCTTGAAAACATACCTGGTGTTACCAAAGTAATTTCTTTATCAAGTGTGGCAAAAAGAGCATTAAGTGGTTACGCAGAAGGTAACTTAAAATGGACATATTTACCACGAAATGAAAGGGCTCTTGCGTTCGCGACTAGTGTAGTTGATCCTTCAACTGGATTGATAAATGAAGCGTGCTCAATTATGCCAATATATGTTTTCACTGAGGATCATAAGGCAACAACTATTAGTCATGTTATAGAAGTCATTGAAGATTATAATTTAAAGTTCAGAGATCTTGAGGAAACAATAACATTTAGGGTATTAATACAAAAACCTGCTGAAGGAACAGAGGTTATCCCATATGCCCAATTTGTTGGCAGCAATCTCAATCCGGTTGATGACTTAAATGCAGATAATCCAGTTTTATTTACTGATGATGAATTCACTGAATTTGGATATCAAAATAAATTTAATTCAAGAAATTTATGGGTGCAAAATCTAGGAAACTACTATCGGGATATTGATTCATTTGATGAAAATGTAAATTTTAGAGTAAAAGACATTAAACAATCAGAACAAGTAATAAAAGACTTTTTCAAAGACAACCCAGAATATTCTCACCTTATCTTTGATACTGATGAAATAAAGTACAGACTAGCGAGCGGTACAGTGGGAATACAGCATGCCACAAATGAGGTTATTGAAGAGGGTGAGCTTCCAATGATGATAGCTGTATATATAGTAATCATTATTTTAGTTTTCACTACTTATCTAGATTGGCGAGCGACAATATGTTGTACTGTTCCACTTACGTTTGCAACAATGCTGGGTTATGCTTTTATGGAGTTGGCACAAATTGGTTTAAAGGTTTCAACTTTGCCTGTTATGGTGCTTGCAGTAGGCGTTGGAGTGGATTACGCGTTTTACATATACAATAGACTTAACATGCGCATGAAAGAAGGTATGGACATAACAGAAGCTTTTGAGCATACATTTGCAAATACAGGTGCGGCAGTTGTATTTACTGCTATCACTCTCGCAATTGGTGTATCAACTTGGTCTTTTTCTGCGCTTAAGTTTCAAGCAGATATGGGATCTCTCTTAACATTTATGTTTATTATCAATATGATTTGTGCAATGACAACACTACCCGCTTTGGCTGTGGTATTGGATAAATTATTTCCAAGAAAAAAAATCAATTCTTAGTCAACTTAAGAAATACATCTTCAAGCTTTGTTTCATTGATTTTAAGATCTTTTATTTTGATATCAGACAATTTAAGCGCTTCTAAAATTTTATTAAATGTTATTTCACTGGGTTTATAACTAATTACCAAATTATCTTTGCACAATTTATGTTCTATATTTAATTTCAATATGGGTTCTATATCAAAATTAGTATTATCAAATAAAATTATGATCTGTCTTTTATCTATTAATGACTTAATATTTAGTGTCGTATCTTTTGCAATTAAATTACCTTTATCTATTATCGCAATTTCATTACACAGCTCCTCAGCTTCTTGTAAATAATGGGTAGTAATAATGATAGTTTTACCTTGCTCATTTAGTTTATAAATATTTCCCCACAAATTAGCCCTAAGTTCAACATCGACTCCTGCTGTGGGCTCATCAAGTATGAGTATGTCAGGGTCATGAACCATTGCCTTTGCAATTAGCAATCTTCTCCTCATTCCTCCCGACAATGTCCTTGCATAAGCGTGAGATTTATCTTCTAAAGATAAAAGCTTTAATATTTCCTCTGTTCTTCTCTCTTTTTTAGGCACGCCAAATAATCCAGCTTGTATCTCTAAAAGTTCGTAAGGTGTAAAAAATGGATCGATATTTAATTCTTGTGGCACAATTCCCATTAATTTTTTTACCTCTTTTAAATTTTTTTCATGATTAATACCCAATACTTCTATTTGACCTGAAGTTTTTTTTACCAAGTCAGCTAAAATATTAATAAAAGTTGATTTACCGGCACCATTAGGTCCTAATAATCCAAAAATTGTACCCTTATTGATATTAAGAGAGACATTATCTAAAGCTGTTTTTTTCTCCTGATTATTTGTGCTATAAACTTTTTTTAAATTCTTAACAGATATAGCGATATCGCTTAGCATATATGTACAATAAATATTAGAAAATATAGTTTTTCAAATTAATTTCTTGTATCATTGAGCGAATGAATTCTCCAGAAATAAAAAAAGACAAGCATCGAGAAATTGAATACACCAATTCAAAAAAATTGAGTTGTAATGGACTTGATGGGCCCTTGGGTCATCCTAAAGTATATTTAGATATGGGAGATAAAAATCAGATCATTTGTCCTTATTGTAGCAAACTATTCATATTGAAATAAATGAAAGATAAAAACCACTTATTTTTGGTTGACGGCTCTGGCTATATTTTCAGAGCTTACTATGCATTGCCCCCGCTTTACAGAAAAAGTGATGGATTACCAACTGGGGCTGTCAATGGTTTTTGTAATATGCTCTTTAAATTAATTGAGGATACAGATAAAAAAATAAGTCCCACACATTTAGCGGTTATTTTTGATAGTGCTAGAAAAACTTTTCGAAATAATATTTATAAAGAATATAAGGCAAATAGAGGAGATCCGCCCGAGGACTTAATACCTCAATTTAAAATAATTAAAGATGCTGTAAAGGCATTTGGTATTCCATCAATCGAGCTAAGTGGTTTCGAAGCAGATGATATAATTGCCACATATGCAACATCAGCTGAAAATAAAAAATGGGATGTATCAATTGTTTCTTCTGATAAAGATCTAATGCAGATTGTTTCACAGCAAGTGAAATTAATTGATACAATGAAAAATAAAACAATTGGCCCAAATGAAGTCCTAGAAAAGTTTGGGGTTGGTCCTGAAAATGTAATTGATGTTCAGGCTCTGGCTGGTGATAGTTCTGACAATGTACCAGGTGCACCAGGTATCGGAGTCAAAACTGCAGCGCAGCTTATTAATGAATTTCAGAGTATTGAGAATCTTTTGGAAAATTATGAGGAAATCAAACAACAAAAGCGCAGAGAAACAGTCAGGGATAGTAGAAAAAATATCCTTATAAGCAAAGAATTAGTAACGTTGAAAAGGGATGTGAAAAATATTCCAGCTCTTGATGATTTAGTTAAAAAAGAAATTTCTGTTGAGACTTTAGTTCCTTTTTTGGATGAGCTGGAGTTAAAGAAGTTATCTGAAAGGATTAGAAAAAAAAATCCAAATATAAAAATTTCATCTAAAAAGCTAAAAAGCACTACAAAACTAAAAAATTTAAATGAGCAAATTGAAAAACTAGATGATAATTTTAAAAAATCGGTCAAAATTTCTAATTCCAAATCTTCTTACAATTTAATAAATGATGAAAAAAAACTTAAAAAGCTGGTTAGCGAAATCTATGATACGGGTGAATTTGTATATGATGTTGAAACAGACTCGCTCAATATAATCGAGGCTAATCTAGTTGGCGTTTCTTTTTGTTTTAACCAGAAAATTGCTTACTATATTCCGGTGCAACATGTTGATCATGATGAAAAGAAAATTCAAAGCCAAATATCTCTCAAAAGTTTTCTATCAATAATTGCCCCTTTAATGAAAGATGAGTCCATAATTAAAATAGGCCACAATATTAAATATGATAACTCAATTTTAAATAAATATGGAGTTGAAGTAAGGGGTTTCCACGACACCATGTTAATGTCTTATGTTCTCGATGCAGGTGTCAATCGGCATAATATGGATGAATTAGCCAACATTCATTTAAACAGAGAAACAATTAAATTTAAAGATATAGTTGGCAGTGGTAAATCACAGATTACTTTTGACAAAGTAAAAATTGATGAAGCATTAAATTATGCAGCTGAAGACGCAGAAATAACTTATAAATTATATTTGTTTTTAAAAAAAAGAATTCAACAAGAGAAAGGCAGTTATATTTACACTAACATTGAAAGGGAACTAATTAATCCGATCCAATCAATGGAAATCAATGGCATTAAAGTTGACAAGAAATATCTAAATAATTTATCATTTCAATTCTCACAAAGAATAGAGAAACTTGAAAAAAAAATATACAAGGAAACAGGTTCAAAATTTAATATAGGCTCTCCAAAACAATTATCTGAAATCTTATTTGATAAATTAAAACTTAAGCCACCAAAAAAAACCAAAACTGGTGAAAAATCGACGGGTATTCAAGTTTTAGAAGATCTTGCATATGAAGGAAATAAAGTTGCTGACACAATTATTCAGTGGCGACAAATCTCTAAATTAAAGAATACATATACAGATGCACTTCAAAACCACATTGTAGAAAAAACAGGCAGAATACATACTTCATTTGCTATGGCTTCAACCAATACAGGAAGACTGGCATCATCAGATCCAAACCTACAAAATATTCCAATAAGAACAGAGGAAGGGAAATCAATTAGAAAGGCCTTTATACCCGATCAAGGCTATGTGATGTTTGCTGCCGATTATAGTCAAATTGAACTAAGAGTTCTCGCACACATGGCTGACGTGGTACAACTAAAAGAAGCATTTATAAATAATGAAGATATTCACCAAATTACCGCCGCAGAAATTTTCAATGTAAAACTAAAAGAAGTAGATAACGAATTAAGAAGAAAAGCCAAAGCAGTTAACTTTGGAATCATATATGGGATCTCACCCTATGGACTTGCAAAACAGCTTTCAATATCAAATTATGAAGCAGGCGATTTTATAAAAAAATATTTTCAAAAATTTTCAGGAATTAAAGAATTTATGGATCATACGAAGCAGTTTTGCAGAAATAATGGTTATGTTGAGACGATTTGTGGAAGAAAATGCTTTTTTCCAAGAATTAAGGACAAAAATTTTGCACTTAGATCTTTTCAAGAAAGAGCAGCAATAAATGCACCAATTCAAGGTACTGCAGCTGATATTATTAAATTAGCCATGATTAAAATAAATGGTAAAATTAAAAATTCAAATGACTGTAAAATGCTTTTACAGGTTCATGATGAATTAATTTTTGAAATAAAAAAAGGTAAATTAGACCACTTTAAAAAAATTATTATAGAAGAAATGGAAAATGCATTAATGCCTAAATTTGATTTTTCTGTACCTTTAGTAGTTGACCATAACTATGCTCTAAATTGGAGCGATGCTCACTAATGTCAAAGGTAATTGTACTTGTTACTGGAGGCTTTGATCCAATTCACAGTGGGCACATCGCATATCTAAAGGATGCAAAAAAATTAGGGGATAAACTTATTGTAGGTGTCAATTCTGATCAATGGTTGATACAAAAAAAAGGAAGTCCTTTTCTTCCAATTGAGGAAAGAATTGAAATAGTATCGAATTTATCAGTAGTGGATAAAGCGATTGAATTTACTGATGATGAATTAAATTCAGCATCAGGCGCAATTCAAAAAGTAATAGATCAATATCCAGATAATAAAATAATTTTTGCAAATGGAGGGGATAGAACCTCAGATAATATTCCTGAGATGGAAAAATTTAAAAAAAATAAAAATGTAGAATTTGAATTTGGTGTTGGAGGAAATTTTAAAAAGAATTCATCTAGTTGGATATTAAAAAATTGGCAAGGACCACTTGAATACAGACCATGGGGATGGTTTAGAGTTATTGATGATAGTGATGATCATAAAATAAAGGAAATACAGGTAAATCCAAATTCAAGACTTAGTTATCAGTCACATTCCAAAAGATCTGAAGTGTGGACAGTAATTAAGGGCGATGCAACTGTATTGATTGATGATAATGAGCATCATTTAAAAGTAAATAATTCAATCTTTATCCCGGTAGGTAGCAAACATCGATTGGAAAACAATACTGACTCACCACTAAATATAATTGAAGTTCAGACAGGCACATATTTTGGTGAGGATGATATTGTAAGATATGAAGATGACTATCATAGAGAATAATTAATGAAATTTAATTCCCCATATTTCTATCTCGCCTTTTTTTTAATTTTAAACATTTTTAATTTTGTAGACAGAAATCTTTTAATTGCTTTTGCCCCACAAATAAAATCAGAATTTAATCTTACTAATGTTCAATGGGGATTACTTACAGGCGTTTACTTTCTTTTTTTTTATTCAGTATTTGGAATTTTCATGGGAGTACTTGGTGATAAATTTAGCAGGATGAAAATTGCTGCTGCAGGTGTATTTTTATGGAGTTTAATGACCGCCGTAACTGGTATAGCAAAAAATTTCTCTCATTTAATTTTTGCCAGAGCCCTTATTGGGGTGGGTGAGTCGGCTTTAACACCAAACGCAATATCAATGCTTTCAGATCTTTTTAAGCAAAATCAAAGAGGAACAGCATCAGCAATTTATTATTTAGGTATACCTTTAGGTGTTGGATTTGGAATGTTAATTGCTGCATTTTTTGGCCCCATTTTTGGCTGGCGAGCAGTATTTATTTTTCTTGGTTTGATTGGTATGGGGCTTGGCATACTTACTTATTTTCTTTTTGAACCAATAAGGGGCCAATTAGATATAAACTTTGATAAAACCGCAAAACCAAATAGCATTAAAGATATTTTGAGTATGACCAAATCTGCTCTCTATAACTCTAAATGTTTAACATTTGTAATTATAGGAAGTATCTTTTTACACATACCTTTAGGGGCTGGAAACTTTGAGGTTTTGTGGGCAGTAAATGAAAGAGGTTTTACCGCAAGCTCTTATAACTCGTTGTTTGGTTTTTTATTTATTATAGGAGGAACGGTAGGAGCGCTTGCTGGAGGAATTTTATCAGATCGTTTGAGTCATTATTTTAAAGGTGGCGTAATGACTTTTTTAGTTATATCTTACATAATCTTAACGCCTTTAACTGTTAGTTACAGATTTATTAGTCCTGACTCATATTTTTTCTATTTTACACTTTTTTTTGTATCATTTAATGTTACTTTTTTTTATGGACCAGTATTTGCTGCTGTTCAAGAGTTAACTCCAGTGAAAGTAAGATCGACGATGGTAGCTATTTTTATATTGGGAGTTAATATTATTGGAATGGGAGTAGGAAGCTTTTTTACTGGATATTTAGTGGATTATGTTTTCAACGATTTTTCTGCACCATATACATATTCATTGGTTTCGGTTGGCTTAACAGGTTTAATTGCAATCATTTGTTATTATATTGCAAGTTTTAGCTACAAAGAAGATCTTGAGAGAGTAGTGGGACCTAATTAGTCACTGGACCTGATGCAAGAATTTTGTCCTCTACATCAGACTCAAATTTTACAAAATTTTCAATAAACATATTTACCAATTTTTTAGCTTGTTCATCGTATTCTGATGTATTACTCCAAGTATTTCTTGGATCTAATATAGCTTCATCAATTTCTTTAACTGTTAGAGGTACACTAAATCCAAAATTCTTATCTTTTCTCATCTGTGTATTTGAAAGTTCGCCAGATAGTGCAGCATCAAGTAATCTTCGAGTATCTTTAATTGATATTCGCTTACCAACTCCATAAACACCACCTGACCATCCAGTATTTAC
Source organism: uncultured Pelagibacteraceae bacterium (assembly GCA_902526005.1). GTDB lineage: Bacteria > Pseudomonadota > Alphaproteobacteria > Pelagibacterales > AG-422-B15 > CACNXQ01. The sequence continues at coordinate 124,819 of CABZIW010000001.1, read as the reverse complement.
TAACCAACAATCTACAGAAAATTTAGAGATTTTATCTTTAAGTAGATTTCCATATTCAATTGGATTTCTAGGCATAAAAGGAGCTCCAAAACATGTTGAGAATGTAGCCTGAGGTTCATTTGATAGTCCAATTTCGGTGCCCGCTACTTTTGCAGTATAGCCTGAAAGAAAATGATACATTGCTTGTTCAGGAGTTAATTTTGCAATAGGTGGTAATATGCCGAATGCATCTGCTGTTAACATTATAATATTATTAGGGTGAGGTGCTTTTCCAGATTTTATTACTCCAGGTATATAATCTAACGGATATGCGCCTCTTGTATTTTCAGTGAGTGAGTTGTCATCAAGGTCTAAAAGACCATCATTATTCATGACTGCATTTTCTATAACTGTACCCTTCATTTGAGTTGTCTTATAGATTTCTGGCTCAGCATCTTTAGATAAACGTATCAATTTTGCATAACAACCACCTTCAAAGTTAAAAAGGCCTTCATCTGACCAGCCATGTTCATCATCTCCCAACAAAGATCTATTTGGATCAGCACTTAGAGTTGTTTTTCCAGTTCCAGAGAGACCGAAGAAAATAGCTGAGTCTCCTTTTTCTCCAGAATTAACTGAGCAATGCATCGGCATTACTTTTTTTTCTGGCAATAAAAAGTTAAGGAGAGTGAAAACTGATTTTTTTGTCTCTCCAGCGTACTCAGTTCCAGCGATAAGTATTACTTTTTCTTTCAGATTTACTATTATCGCTGTTTCACTATTAGTACCATGAAACTCAGGATCTAATTTGAGGCTTGGAAAGTTAATAATAGTATAGTCTGCAACAAAGTTTTTAATCTCATCAGCTGTTGGTCTTACTAAAAGATGTCTTGCAAATAGACTGTGCCAAGCGTATTCAGTAATAATTGAGACATTTAATGAATGATTTCTGTCTGCTCCACCCATTAAATCATTTGAGAAAATTGATTTATCTTTTGCAAATTCCACAAATGAATTAGCTATTTTTTCGAATTTATCTTCAGAAATTGCTACGTTAGTGTCACCCCAATTAATTTTACTTTTATTATCATTTTCTTCTACAAAGAATTTATCATTTGCTGAACGTCCTGTGTGCTTCCCTGTTTCAACAACTAACGCGCCATGTTTAGATAACTTTCCTTCACCATTCTTATGAGATATTTCATATAGCTCCTCAGAACTTAAGTTACGGCTTACTTTAGAAGCATTTTCAATAATTTGATTATTTAGATGATTATTCATGATATGAGTGTGTGATAAAAACATATAATTACATTTATGTTAAGGGCAAATATTTACAAAGTTAATATACCTGTTAGTTATATTTTTATGATTTTCTGCCATTTTAATGCCATAACTCATTATTAATAAATGGAAGTATGAAGACTTTAATTGCACTCGTAGATGATGACCGAAATATTTTGATTTCCTTGGAAGAGCTACTGAAAAAAGAAGAATTTGAAATTCATACTTATGCTGATGGTCAATCTGCTTTAAATGGGATGTTTAGATACCCCCCCGCCTTAGCTGTAATTGACATAAAGATGCCGCGCATGGATGGTTACGAGCTTTTTAGAAAGATAAGAGAAAAACTTAAAATACCAGTAATATTTCTTACATCAAAAGATCAAGAAGCAGATAAGTTGAAAGGTTTAATGCAAGGTGTCGATGGTTATGTCACAAAAGGAGGTAATTTTTCTAAGGAGATTTTAATTGAAACAATTAAAAATACGCTAAATAGAGTAAAAATTGATTCTGATAGTAAAAATGTAAATGAAATAATTCTACATGGTAATTTGAGACTGGACTGCCTAAGACATTCTTGTGAGTGGAAAGAAGTTCAACTCGATGAAGATTTAACTACAACAGAGTTTAAAATAATAAAAGAATTAGTCGAAAGGCCAGGTATTGTTAAGTCCAGAGACCGGCTGATGGAAATAGCTTACAATGATGAACTTGATGTAGATGATAGGACAATCGATAGTCATATAAAAAGGATTAGAAAAAAATTTCGTAAAATAGATCCAGAGTTTAATGCTATTCACACATTGTATGGTTCAGGATATCAATGGAAATAAAATATATTTCTGTTTAAAATAAAAGAGTTGAACAGTTTATTAAAAAAATATTTATTTTACAATTTACTAGGACTAGTTCTGCTAGCTATAGCAACTACAGTATTAATAGTTGTTTTAAATAACTACCATTTGAATAAGAGACTTAAGGAAATCGATAATCAAAATTTAATAATCTATAATTTTTTAAATTCATCAAATTTTCTCAGAAATAATAACTCTCAAATTATATACGATGCTATTTTGTCTAAGCTTGAGATTAAAAATTTATCTATATTAATTTTAGATAATGAGGGAAATGTGGTTATTGATACTAAAGGATATGATGTTGCTTCAGGTAGCATTAATGCAAGTCCGCTTATTGAGATTGAAAAGCTTGGTGAATATCCCAATAATAACAAAATTTTGAATTCAAATAAAAAAACTATTGAATTTAGAGAATTTCTTAAAAATGAAATTTTTATTGAAAAACATAATAACTCAAAAATAGGAATTAAAAGTAGTTTTTCCATCCCACATGAAAATAAAAAATTAGAACTATTTTCAATTTTACCTGTGAATCTAAATGATGATATCTTTCATATAGTTGCTTATGAAGATAATACTGTAATTCAAAGGATTAATAATCAAATTAGGTTTAATGTACTTTTGGCTGGTCTAGCAATTGCATTTAGCCTTATTCTTTTTTCTTTTTTTCTAAATTTCATAATTCTTAAGCCAATAAAAAAATTAGCAAAAGCTGCTGAAAATGTAGATGCAGATGTTAAATCAAAACCCTTAATTACTGTACTTGATAGAAGAGAAGACGAAATTGGTCAACTTTCAAAAATTATTAATACAATGCTTAAAAACTTATATCAAAAAATAGATAATGCAGAAAATAATTCAGCTGACTTAATGCATGAGATAAGAAATCCACTTGCATCCATAAGAATGGCGACTGACGTAATCAATGATAAGTTAGACGATGATCAGAAAAAATTTCTAGACTTAATCTTAAGTGATATCTCGAGAATTGAAAATATTATCACTGATTATTCGTCGATGATTAAAGATGAAGTTAATTTATACAAAAGTCAGTCAAATGTTTTCAATATTAGGGAACTTTTAGATGATTTAATTCATAATTATAAAGAAAATTTTTCCAACAAATTAGATATAAAATTTATTGCCAATGAAAATCAAAGTCTTTGGGTTAATGGCCAAAGATCATTTCTTTATCAAGCTTTTGACAATATAGTAATGAATGCTGCTTCATTTTCTCCAAATGGTGGAATTATAGAAATTGTATTATCGTCAACTGAAAACTATCTAAGCGTTTCAATTGCTGATGAGGGTCCTGGAATTAAGGATCCAAATATAAAAAGAATCTTTGAAAGGTTTTATTCTTTCAGAGATAATCAAAGTAATCAAAGCCATTCAGGTTTAGGTTTGAGTATTGCTAAGCAAATTATTGATGCTCATGATGGCTATATATCTGCAGATAACATTACAGATGACGGAAACACAGCAGGCGCTAAGTTCGTTGTTAATCTACCACTGGCAGATTAGATTAAATATTAAGATTGATTAATGTTTTATATAACCTATATTTTATGATCTATGGCAAACGAAGATTACAAAGTAGCAGACATAAATCTTGCCGATTTTGGCAGAAAAGAGATTTCTCTTGCTGAAACAGAGATGCCAGGATTAATGGCATTAAGAAGTGAATACAATGGGAAAAAACCGCTGGAAGGAGCAAGAATTCTCGGTTGTCTTCATATGACCATACAAACTGCTGTGCTAATTGAAACATTAGTAGAATTAGGCGCGGATGTTAGATGGTCATCGTGCAACATATTTTCAACGCAAGATCATGCCGCAGCTGCAATAGCCAAAGCAGGTATACCAGTTTATGCTTGGAAAGGTGAAACAGAAGAAGAATATTGGTGGTGTGTAAGACAAACGATTGAAGGTAAAGAGGGTTGGAAACCAAATATGATTCTTGACGATGGTGGTGACCTTACAAGTTTAATGCATAAAGAATATAATGACTTATTAAAAGAGGTAAAAGGTCTCTCTGAGGAAACAACAACGGGTGTACTCGCGTTAAAAAAAATGGAGAGTGATGGAACGTTAATGGTGCCAGCTATTAATGTGAACGACTCAGTTACTAAATCTAAATTTGATAACCTGTATGGGTGTAGAGAAAGTTTAGTTGACGGCATTAAAAGAGCAACTGATGTTATGATGTCAGGTAAAGTTGCTATTGTTGCTGGTTTTGGTGATGTTGGAAAAGGAAGCGCAGCTTCATTACGTCAAAGTGGTGCAAGAGTAATGGTTACCGAGACAGATCCAATTTGTGCATTACAGGCAGCAATGGAGGGTTATGAAGTTGTATTGATGGATGAAATGATCAAGGAAGCAGATATAGTTGTTACTGCCACGGGAAATAAAGATATTGTAACCGCAGACCACATGAGAGATATGAAAGATAGAGCAATCTTATGCAACATTGGTCACTTTGATAACGAAATTCAAGTTGATGCACTTAGAAATTATAAATGGGATGAGATCAAGCCACAAGTACACGAAATCACATTCCCGGACGAAAAAAGAATTATTTTATTAGCTGAGGGAAGACTAGTAAATTTAGGCTGTGCTACTGGCCATCCAAGCTTTGTGATGAGTGCTTCATTTACAAATCAGGTAACAGCGCAAATCGAATTATGGAATAATTCGGAAAATTATGAAAAAAAAGTTTATGTACTTCCAAAGCATTTGGATGAAAAGGTTGCGCGTCTCCATTTAGAAAAGGTAGGAGCTAAACTTACACAATTATCCAAAGACCAAGCTGACTATATTAGTGTAACTCCAGAGGGTCCTTATAAACCTGAAGCTTATCGATACTAAATTTTATTTTAGTGTTAGAGTTTATTTATGCTTCTGAAAAATGAGAGGGATACTCAACTTTTTGCTAAAAAATTAGCCAAGTTTTCTAAAGGTAGCAATATAGTAATTTGTCTTAATGGTAATTTAGGATCTGGAAAAACCACATTCAGTAGGTATTTTATTCAAGAGTATTTAAAAGATGCAAAAATAAAAGAAATACCAAGTCCAACCTTCACCTTATTGCAGGTGTATGAACATAGAAATATTAAAATTAATCATTTTGATTTTTATAGACTAAATTCAGCTTCAGAGTTAGTTGAGTTAAATTTTATGGAGTCTACATTTGACGATGCATGTTTAATAGAATGGTCTGATAAATTTAAAGAAATTCTTCCATCAGATCGAATAGAAATTATATTTAAAATTTTAAAAAATAATAATCGTAATGTTGACATAAAAAAATTTGGTAGGTTTAAAAATTTAAAAATTGATGGATAATCGTTTCAAGAAGCTATTATTATATTTAGAGAGACAGAAAATCTCTTCTAAAAATTTAGTTGCAATTAAAAGTGATGCATCTTTCAGAAAATATTATAGATTAGAAAATAATATCCTAGCCATGGATGCAGCGCCTGAAAAGGGTGAGTCAGTTTCAAAATTTTCAGAAATTGCAAGGATACTTCATTCATTTAATTTAAGCGCTCCTAAGATAATAGATGTAAATAACAAAGAAGGTTTCATTCTTCTAGAGGATTTTGGAGATAAAGTTTTTTCTAAACATATAAATAAAGAAAATAAAAAAAATTTATATAAAAAAGCAATTGATGTTCTAATAGATATAAAAATTAAATCCCATCAAAATAAATCTTATTTAAATAAACTAAAAACTTATAACTTTGAGGAGCTATATAGAGAGTCAATTTTATTTATTGAATGGTTCATTGAGAAAAAACTTGGAATGCAGATAAGCAATAAAAAAAGAGATGAATTTCATCAAATTTTACAACAAGCTTTCTTAAATATAAAATCTCAAAACGATACTCTTGTTCTTAGAGATTTTCACGTTGATAATTTAATTCTAAAGGATCATAAGGAGCCTCTGAAACAAGTTGGTTTGATAGATTTTCAAGATGCATTATTAGGTTCATCATTTTATGACCTTGCTTCGCTATTGGAGGACGTACGCATGCCCTTAAATGAAAATGAAAAAGAAGAATTAATTAAATACTATATTAAAATGACGAATGAAAATTATGATATGGTTCTTAGAGAAATCAACTTTTTTTCTCTCCAGAGAAACCTAAAAATTCTTGGGATATTTAGTAGACTTTCGATTAGAGATGGAAAAGAAACATATTTAAAGTATTTTCCTGCAACTTTTAATTTTATTAAATCAAATTTAAAATCATCATTGTTTTTTGATATGAAGAAATGGATTGAAGAGTTGCAGATAAAAGGGCTTCAATTATGAAGTCTTCAATTATTCTTGCTGCAGGGTTAGGTAAAAGGGTAAGAGAATATTCTTTGGATTTACCAAAGCCACTGATTGAAGTAAAAGGAAAACCCTTTATAGAATATTCAATAAATATTATGGAGGAGTTAGGCTTTGAGGAAATCTTCATAAATGTTCATTACAAATCTGATCAAATTATCTCGTATTTAAAAAATCTAAATAATCCAAAAATCAAAATTTCTGATGAGACAGATTGCCTATTGGATACTGGTGGTGGAATAAAAAAAATTATGGATGAAAATAAAATAGAACATGTATTTATTTTAAATTGTGACAATTTATGGAAAGATGAAGACACTGTCTTCTTCAGAGAAATGATAGAGAATTTTCCAAAAGATACAATGTCGTTACTTGCTCTAACGCCGATAAATCTTATAAGTGGCTATGATGGTAAAGGTGATTTTTCATTTACAAAAGATGACTATATACAAAGATATAATGATACAACTAATAAAGGCTACGTATTTAATGGTGCTCAGATTATTAGAAAAGAAGCATTCAAAGACTTAAAAAGTAATGTTTTTTCAATTAATCAAGTATGGGATGATTTAATTTCAAAAAATTTGATCAAAGGCTACAAATTCAATAAAAATGTTTTACATCTTGGTACTACAGCAGCTTTAAAAAAATACGACGAGAAACTATGATTAAAAGAATAAATATATTTATAATCACCACACTTCTAATGACTATCTCAACTTTAGCATATGCACAAGATGACCAGAATCTTGCAAGTTTCATCCTTCGAAATCACGAAGCGAGCGCTCTCCCAACAGTTGGAAACAGTGATGCAGAAATTACAGTTGTAGAATTTTTCGATTATAGATGTGGCTATTGTGCAAAACAGGCAAAAGATTTTGAAAAAATATTAAATGAGTCAGAAAATGTTAAAATTGTTTATCTTGAATGGCCAATTTTTGGTGACATATCAGATACCGCTGCAAAAATTGCACTAATTATTTGGGATAATTATCCTGATATGTATTTTGACATTCATAATGGACTAATGAAACTTGGACCAAGAATGAAAAAAGACTCAATAATTACTCTATTAAATGAAAACAATTTTGATGGTGAGAAAATTTTTAATCAGGCGTTGGATCAAACTGAAAATTCTGTGATAAATGAAAACTTTAAATTAGCAAAAAGCTTAGGATTGAGAGGAACTCCTGCATCTGTGATTAATGATTCGATTTATCCAGGGTATATTAAATACGAAGTATTAAGTAACTTAGTTAAATAGTTATTTCGTAAATAAAATTTCGATACTTGAATTTCATCACGAATACAGTAACCTCTTTATTGATGATTAATAAAGCAAAATTTCAAATAGGTTCTATTGTAAAGCATAAGTACTTTGACTTTAGAGGAGTAATTTTTGATGTTGATCCAGAATTTAATAATACTGAAGAATGGTATCAATCTATTCCATTACAAGTAAGGCCTAGAAAGGATCAACCTTTTTATCATTTGTTAGCCGAAGCACCCAGCCAACCTTCTTATGTTGCTTATGTCTCTCAACAAAATTTATTACCAGATGAAACAGATGATCCTGTTTCACATCCACTTGTTGAAGAGATGTTTACTGGAATAAAAAACGGAAAATATATCTCTAAGACAAAACATAACTAAATTTAATTTAATGAGAAGTTCACTAAAACAAGTATTTGAGCTCGGCCCTCTTGTTGTATTCTTTTATTTTTTTATCAAGACTGGTAAAATTGAAGAAGCAATTCTACCTCTAATGATTGCTGCAGGAGTTGCAATTGTAGGGTCTTACATTATAGACCGCAAAGTTTCTCCAATGCTGTTGTTTAGTACTATTTTAATATTTATTTTTGGGGCTTTAACAATTTACTTTAATGATCCCTTTTTTATTAAATTTAAAGTTACCTTAGTTAATCTCATTTTTTCTTTTGTATTATTTGGAGGTTTATATTTTAAAAAGCCACTATTAAAGTCTCTAATGGGTACCGCAATTAAACTTACTGATTATGGGTGGATCCAATTAAGTAAAAGATGGGCTTATTTTTTTCTATTCTTAGCAGCCGCCAATGAAATAGTTTATCGAAATTTTTCTGATGCAGTTTGGGTAAACTTCAAATTATTTGGAATTATGGGCCTTACTTTCATATTCATTTTCTCACAAGCATTTTTTATTCAAAAAAACTTGGCCGATAATTAATTATTTTTTTCTTTCTCAATAAATTCATCTATAAGCCTCCACGTTACAAAAGCAAAGACTATCAGGCCACCCAGCAATTCTATCATAGGAGGTTTTTCTCCAACACCAGCCCATGCCCAAATTGGAGCTAAGATAGGTTCTAATAGAATGTATAAAGCTGCTCGGTGCGGTGGAATATAGCGAGATCCTATTGTAATAAACATAAAACCAAGACCTACTTGAAATGCACCCATAAATAAGACAAGCAACAGGTCTCTCGTACTTATTGAATGATCTTGAATAATCAATAAGCCAACAATAATAATCAATATACCAGATAGAAAAGTTGATGGCATAAAGTCTATACTTGACCGTCTATTAATTAATGTGAGCTGTAATGCAAAACAAATTGGAACACCAAGTATAATTAAATTTCCAAGACTGTTAGCTGTTTCAAATCCTTGGGAAAACATAATTGAGATTCCAATCATCGACCCTGCTATTGCAACAATAGTTTTCGTACCAACAATTTTTTTTAAAAAGAAATAACTTGCTAAGGCAGCCCAAAGAGGTCCAGTGCTCATTAAAAAAACTGCATTTGCAACTGAAGTATTACTCATCCCAAAAACAAAAAAAATATTACTTAGTGCTAAAATTACAGCAAGTAATAATCCGTCTTTACCAATATTAATAAAGGCCTTGGGTGTTTCAGATTTAAATTTTATTAATATATAAATTAAAGCTACTAAGCAAAATGTAATCGATCTGTAGGAAGTTACTTGCATTGTAGTTGCATCATCTACAAGCCTGATAAGCAAACCACCAAAACTTAAAAAAAATCCAGCTGCTAGAAGACAAATTGCACCAAAAATTTCATTGTTGTATTTTTTCATTTTTTCGTAGAAAATATTTCACTACTTATTACTCAATAATCAATTCATGAAAATATTAATAAGCTTTTTCTTTTTTACTTTTTTGGTTTCATGTGGTGATCAAAACCAGTCTAATGAGACATTTAGCTCAGATCAAGGATTGTCTCAGGAGCATAAAAAAGAATTTAAAAAGGATTTAATTGAAGTAACCGAGGATATTTATGTTGGTGTAGGATATGGCCTTGCGAACTCAATTATGATTGAAACGGAAAACAGTTTAGTCATTGTTGATACATTGGGTTCTGTTGAAAGAGCGGAAGAATTATATCAAGATTTTAGAGAAATTTCAGAAAAACCAATTGTAGCTATCGTTTACACTCATAATCATTTAGATCATCTTGGTGGTGCAACTGTTTTCTATAACGAAAATGAAACAGAAATATATGCGCAAGAAAATATAATTTATAATTTAGATAATATAGCAACAACTATAAGACCGATAATCTTTCAAAGATCGGCAAGGCAGTTTGGAATACCTCTACCCGAGGAAGAAATAGTTCATCAAGGCATTGGAGGGTTTTTAGAAATTAATGATCAAGAAACGCTTGGCCTTGTCAGACCAACTATACTTTTTGATGATGAGTTAACTATTGAAATTGATAATCTTACATTTGTCTTAGCACATGTGCCTGGTGAGACAGATGATCATCTATATGTGTGGATACCTAAGAAAAAAGCTGTGATGGTTGGTGATAATTTTTATAGATCATTTGCAAATTTATACGCAATAAGAGGAACAAAATTTAGAAATCCTATGGAATGGGTCGATAGTCTCGATAAAATCAGATTACTTAATGCAGAGCATCTGGTTCCAAGTCACTCGCGTCCTATAAGTGGAAAAGAAAATGTAGAAAAAGCTCTCACTGATTATAGAGATGGCATTCAGTTTGTTCATGACCAAACTATAAGATATGCAAATAAAGGATTAACGCCTGATGAGATTGTGCAAAAAGTAAAATTACCAAAGCACCTAGCTGAGTCTCCATACTTACAACCTTTTTATGGATCTATATCATCTTATGTTAGATCAACATTTAGTGGTTATATTGGCTGGTTTAGTGGAAACATATCTGACCTTCATCCTCTGACTGTTGAAGAGAGAGCTCAAAAATTAGAAGCTATGGCTCAAAGGCAAACTAAAATATCTGATGAGGCACAAAATGCTCTCGATAATGGAGAATATCAGTGGGCCTTGGAATTATCAGATATGTTAATCGCACTTGATGCAAACAATACACAAGCCAAAAATATAAAAGCTGCTGCAGCTGATCAATTAGCCAAGTTTCAACTTGCATCTAACGATTACTATTTTTATAAAACAGTTGCAGGTGAATTAAGGGATGAAATTGATGTAAATCCATCAACTCCGAATAGTGTTACGTCTGAACAATTACAGGCCACACCAATGAAAGCAATAATGAAGTCACTTCCCGTAAATCTTAACGCGGATAAATCTGTTGAAATAACAAAAAAATATGAATTTAGATTTATCGATAGCGAAGAAGTATACACTATTCATATAAGAAAAGGAGTAGCCCAATTAAGTAAAATACCAGATTCTAGTGCTGAAGTTAAAGTCATCACTGATCAACAAACTCTTAAGGAAGTATTTGCCGGTCTAAAAAATGTAGCTGCTATCTCTCTTCTCCTAGCAAATAACACGATCGAAGTAGAAGGTGGAAAACTTGAATTTCTAAAATTCTTGGGATTATTTACCGACTAGTTATGGGCCAAAAACAATCATTTATTTTGGGTGGACTTGGATTAATTCCATTTATCTTAATTTTAATTGCATGCGCAATATCACCTCCAACTGAAGAATTGTATGGATTACTTTTATTTATTTATGTTGCATATGCAGCAATCATCTCATCATTTCTGGGTGGTATTCAGTGGGGCCTAATCACAGCTTTTGCTGACAAAATTTACTACGTCTTTATTCCACTTTTTATATCTGTTATGCCCCCATTGATTGCTTGGGCTGCACTTTTGAGTATTGAGAATTTAAGTCTCTCATTAGGTTTAATTCTTGTAAGCTTTCTAATATCTGTCGTTCATGATTATTATTTGTATCAACAGCAAAAAATCTCACAATTATGGTTTATAACAATGAGAATATCTCTTTCATCAATAGTGATAGTTATTACGAGCCTGATGTTTTTATTTGTTTTTTAAGCTATGAGTCTTTGAATAAAAAAGAAGAAACCAAAGAAAACAACCACAAAGAATGAAAGATTTTTCATGACTTCTATTATTTTTGTAATTTTTAATGTCATTAATAATTTGTATATTAATAAAATTAATAAGACAAAAATTATCTGACCTACTTCTACACCTAAATTGAAACCTAATAATCCAGAGAAAATATTTTCACTACTTATTTTTGAGCCAAGTAAAAATCCTCCAAAACCAAATCCATGAATAAGTCCAAAAATAATTGTTATAATAGATAGCAAATTATTTTCTGAATTTAAATTTTTAAGTAAGTAAAAATAACCTAGAGAAAATAGAAGTATTCCTAATATTAAGAAATACGGAAAATTTGGATTGATTAAATTGCCAAATATTAAAAGTAATAAACTTAGCGTCGTTATAAAGATCATACTTACTCTATGATCATTATTTTCTTTATACAAATATTCCAAGCCGACGAACATTATTGTATAACCAATTAATGCTTCAACTAAAGAGGATTTTACTTGGATAATGTTTATTACTGAAAGTGATAGAGTTAAACTGTGTCCAATAGTGAATCCCGTGATTACCAGAAGCAATCGTTTTAAATTTGTTACTAAAAGCAACAGTCCAAGAATAAATAGCAAGTGATCATAGCCACTTAGAATATGATCAAGACCCAATGAGAAAAATTTATAAAAACTATTCGAGAAGCTATTATTTTCCTTTTCTTCATTTAAATCAATTGACTGATCATTAAAAAATAAGGCTTTTTCAGTATATAAATTATTATCAATGTAGATACGTGCTATATGAATATGACTTTGAACAAGATTAAACAGCGCATTATTTATAATTTTTATTTCTTTGTTTGATGGACATTCAAAATTTAGTGAGAGATTTAAACTTCCTTCTTGCGAATTTAATTCTTTAATTTCATCAACAAGAGAACAACTTTTGCCTTCTGAGGTGACTTTGAGATGCTGGCTGAGGTAGATTTTGAATACATCGGTCTCACTCAAATTCTCTTCAAACATAATCTTCTGGTAGTTTTCAACTTGAAAAATACGAGTGGACTCAAGTGTTAAAAGAGAAAAATTTGCCTCAACTTTGTTATCTACAACGTTCCATTTAGAGAATGACTCACTAAAGTAGTGGGCATTCAATGGCGATAAAAGAAAAAAGAGGATTATGACTGTGTTTGCAATGATATAATTCATTATTTATTGAAAATCATACCTAGTGATGGATGAATTTTCTTTTAAATATATAAGGTAGTCTTTTAATTTTTGATCATCTAGTTGATTGTTATAATCAAATATAATTCTATCTTTTATTTCCTCGAAGTAATCGTCATTCACTTCTAATTTTTGAATATCGTATAGTTTAAAAATATAAAACCCATTGGTTCCGAAAATTGGTTCAGAAATAGAATTTATCTCCATCATGGTTATCTGATTACAAATGCCTTTGCCTAATAATTGTTCACAATCTTTCAGATTTATTAATTTTTGAGGGATATCAAACAAATTGTTTTCATTATACTTCTGCTTTACCTCCGAAAATGTTTTAGTATCTAACTCAAGGTTAATATTGCTTATTTTTGTTTCAAGTGTTTTAAGATCAGACTCAGTTCCTAGCAAAACAGAATTTGGATTATTTGATTTTAAAAAAATAAAATCAAATTTAATTTTTTCCGTTGGCGCATACTTATTTATATTTTTTTTAAAATAGTCTCTCACATCAGCTTCAGTTATCTGATTATCTTCAACCTGAATAATAAAATCGATGACCTGAGTAATCATTTCCTTTCTTACACCAATATCTTTTTTGTGAAGATTAAGTTCTATACCTCTTTGCACCAAAAGTTCCTCCTCAATCATACGTTCAAGAAGAAGATCGAGTATTTCAAAATCGTTACTAAGGTCTAAATCAGCTCCAAGATTTGTTGCAAATCTGAGGAACTGGTCTTCTGTGATGACTGTCTCATTCACTAAAGCAACAGCTTTTTTATTGCTGAGAGATAAGTTGTCATTAAAACTAATTGTATCGTAAAAAATCAAAAAAAGTCCTGCTAGGATCGCAGTAAAAAATAATACATTTAATTTATTAAAAATTTTCATCATTTCAGAGAGATTACCATAGGTTTTTTTATCATTATAACGAAAATACTTTTGACATAAGCAGTGCCAGAACTATACTTTTTTTATATGAATATTTTAAAAGTTATAAGATATTTTTTTATTCTATCTATTCTCTTTATCATTAGTTGTCTTGTTGTTTTACAATTTGGTTTATTCAGTGAAGACCTTGGGCCCGGTGAAATCACTGGAAAAATAAATACAGTTGAATTTGTTGAAGATAAGAAAAAACGACAACTTCAGGCCATGGAGTCATTAAATGAAATACCGACAAAGCAAATCCTATTTGGTGATTTGCATGTTCACTCAACTTTTTCTGCTGACGCGCATGCAATGAGCTTACCTATTACTGGAGGGAATGGCGTACATCCTGTTGCAGATGCCTGTGATTTTGCAAGACACTGTTCAGCATTAGATTTTTGGTCAATTAATGATCATGCAGAAGCAACAACTCCAAAGAGATGGATGGAAACAAAAGAAACTATTCGAAAATGTAATGCCTTGAATGTTGATCCAGCAAATCCTGACTGTGTGGCATTCTTAGGTTGGGAGTGGACACAAGTTGGTGTTGTCAGAGGCAATCATTGGGGACATCACAATGTAATTTTAAAGGAAGAAGATGATCAATTGGTGCCACCTCGAGCAATCGCATCATTATCTGTAGCACGACAAGCAATGACTGCAAGACCATTGCTGCCAGGGACACTGTACCCTTTTGTCGATCTTGAAAATTTCAAACGTTACAATGACTTTCAACGTTATCAGGTGGAAACAGTTAAAGTACCTGATTGTAATTTAAGAACACCGTCAAAAGATTTGCCGCTTGATTGTTACGAACAAGCGGTCACGCCACTTGATTTAGTTACAAGATTAGAGATGTACGATAGTGACTATATGGTTATACCTCATGGCCAATCATGGGGACTTTATACACCCGCTGGCTATACTCTTGATAAAAGTTTAGAGCACTCAAAAAAATTTCCAAAAATGTTTGAGCTTCTCGAAACCTATTCTGGGCACGGTAACGCTGAAGAGTATCGCTCTTGGCGTGGTGTTGATGTTGTCAGAAATGGCCAACAAGAGTCAAGGCCTTTTACTTTTACAATGGGTGATATTGATTTAAATCAAGGAACTTTTACCATTGAAGACCCTGATGGTTCGGAAGAAGTAATCGATATTGGAACTCAAACATGTCCTGATCCATCTGACAATTACATTCCTCAGTGTTGGCAGGCCGGCAAGATAATATATGAGAGATGCATCGATGAAGGCACAGATGAGTCTGAGTGCGCATCAAGAAGAGAAGAAACAAAACAGTCAGTGGTAGATAGGGGTCGAGCTGGTTATCAAGTTGTCCCAAAAAATACTTTCTTAGATCGTAATATTTCTGGCCAATGTACTGATTGTTACAGTCCCCCAATGAATCACGTACCTGGAGCAAGTGCTCAATACGGTTTGGCTCTCACTAAATTCAAAGATGATGGCACAAAACATAGGTTTCGATACGGCTTTATAGGCTCAAGTGACAATCACTCTTCTGCGCCGGGAAGTGGATATAAAGAATTATTTGGAAATAACATTGATGGAAGCGGTCCACCTACTAAATTTTTTGATAGACTACTTCATATGGATCCTTGGTATTTTCCAAAAAGTCTAAGCCCCACCGGCAAGAATTCAAACCCAGTTAAAGACTCATACATATCTGACTCTCAACCTCAACAATATGAAATCCCAGAGTTGATTGTTGGATTTAATACAATTGAATGGGAAAAACAAAGAGGCTTCTTCACTACAGGTGGATTAGCTGCTGTACATTCAGATGGACGTTCAAAAGAAGAAATATGGGATGCTCTTAAAAGAAAAGAAACCTATGCAACAAGTGGAACTAGAATTCTTCTATGGTTCAATATGATTAGTGGTGATAAAAAAATTCCTATGGGCTCATCTGTTGAAATGTATGCTGTACCAGAATTTGAAGTCAAGGCTATGGGATCATTTGAACAAAAGCCAGGATGTCCAGAAGATGCGTATAATGCTCTTGGAGAAGACAGAGTAGATGAATTGTGTTACAACGAATGTTATAATCCAAGTGATAAAAGAAATTTTATACAACGCATTGAAGTCATAAAAGTTTTACCTCAAGAATATTCTGATCAACCTATAGATGACCGTATAATTGATACGTGGAAAGTACATTATTGTAATCCAGATGATGTTGGGTGTACGTTTAGATTTAAGGATGAGGATTTCCTTAAAGATCAAAAAGACGCAAGTTATTATGTCCGCGCTATTGAATTGCCATCACCTCAGATAAATGTGAAGGGTGGTGTATGCACTTTTGATGATGAAGGTAATTGTATAGAATTTAAATTGTGTACGCAAGACTGGAGACATCCGAGAGATATTGAAACTTGTTCTGAAATTGATGAACATCGCGCATGGTCGTCACCAATTTATGTAGATTTTCTCTCTTAATCAATTTTCTGAATTCATGAAATTTTTAATTCCAAGCATAATATCTGTTGTCGTAGGTTCCTTGTTTAGCTGGGCATATTTGACTGCATATGGACTCACTATTTTATACTTTGTTTACTTATCGATGATGATTGGTGTAGTTTTTCTTGCTGCAGATGCTTGGAGGAATCGAGATAAATGAATATTTAGCATTAGAAAGTCATTGCTAAATTATTGATTTTATTAAATATTAATTTTTTTCCACACGTTGTCATATTGGCATTCAACCATAATTGTGAATCCCGCCATTTAATAAATGATGCCGGTATCAAAAAAAAATAGGGAGAAAATACATGTTTAAAAAAGTTATACTTTATACAGTATTATTTTCATCACTATTATCCGCTAATGCTTTTGCAGCTGTCGATGACGAAACGGCATATGCTTTAAATACACTTTTGTTTTTAATTAGTGGTTTCCTAGTGATGTGGATGGCTGCTGGATTCTGTATGTTAGAGTCTGGTTTAGTTACATCGAAAAGCGTATCTACGATAGCCGCAAAAAACATTGGCCTTTATTCAATTGCTGGAATTATGTTCTGGCTAGTAGGATATAATTTGGCCTATGGAATACCTGAAGGTGGATACATTGGATCATTTACAGCTTGGAGTGACGGCTCTGCTATTGCTACAGGTTATTCTGATGGATCTGACTGGTTCTTTCAAATGGTTTTCTGTGCAACAACAGCTTCAATTGTTTCAGGAACATTAGCTGAAAGAATAAAAATTTGGCCATTCTTTTTATTCGTAGCAATTTTAACGGGTGTAATTTATCCAATCGAGATGGGTTGGCAATGGGGTGGTGGATGGTTATCTGCTGCTGGCTTCTCAGACTTTGCTGGTTCAACTCTTGTGCACGCAGCAGGTGGTGCTGCAGCATTAGCTGGTGCAATTGTTCTTGGTCCAAGGCTTGGAAGATTTGATAACGGTAAATTAGTACCGTTTGCAAACTCATCTATACCTCTTGCAACTCTAGGTGTATTTATTCTATGGCTAGGTTGGTTTGGATTTAATGGTGGTTCACAGCTGGCATTAGGATCTTTTGATGATGCTACAGCCGTTGCTACAATTTACATTAATACAAACCTTGCTGCTTGTGCTGGTGTACTAGTATGTGCTGCTATCACAAGATTGGTCAGAGGTAAAACTGATGTAGTAATGATGTTAAATGGTGCGCTTGGTGGTTTAGTTGCAATAACTGCAGAACCATTAATGCCAACACCTTTAATGGCAATCATTATTGGCGGTATTGGTGGTGCACTAGTATTTGCTGGTACTGAGTTACTCACAGCCATGAAAATTGACGATGTTGTAGGAGCGATTCCAGTTCACCTTATCGCAGGTGTATGGGGTACTCTTGCTGTACCAATTACTAATCCGGATACTAGCTTTGGAACCCAATTCCTAGGCACAGCATCAATTTGTGTGTTCGTATTCGTAGTGTCCATAATTATATGGTCAATTATGAAAGCCACAATCGGTATAAGGATTAGCGAAGAAGCTGAAAAAGAAGGAACAGACGTAGCTGAGACAGGTGTTATCGCCTACTCAATTAGAGACTAAGTTCACTCTTTTAAACTAATAAAAAGGGTCCACTTTTTTCCCCAATGATTATTCAAGTGGACCCTTTTTTACATTTGTATTCGTATTTTATTTCCTTTAATCTCTCCCCGTAATGTCCGACAAAATAAATCCATTTGAAAAGAAAAAAAAAGGTGTCTTCTTTTTTAAGTCATCTAATCCATATGAGTTTTATGATCTTCTAAATGGTAAGAACATGGATGATAAACAAGATGTTTGGGGTACACTAATTTTTCCTGAAAATGCAAAGAAGCCATGTCCTCTAATAATACCAATTCATGGTAGCGCAGGGTTAAGAGAAGGTCATCACACTCACATGGTCAATTTATTAGATGCTGGGTTTGCTATTTTTAGGATTCATCATTTTGAATCTAGAGGAGTTATTTCAATCGTTGAAAATCAAACAGAAGTAACGCTTGCTTCGATGATTACTGATGCCTTTCGTGCATTAACATTAGTTTCTAAACATCCCGATGTTGATAGTGATAAAATAGGTATCATGGGGTGGAGTCTTGGCGGTAGCACAGCTTTTTATGCAGCCTGGCAACCTATTATTGATACTCTCACTCAGAATGGCGAAAAGTTTGCTGCGCATTTACCTATTTATCCTGGGACACTACTTAAGCCCGAAGATAATCGTTGGTCAGATGCTCCAATGCATGTTTTATTTGGAGAAGATGACGACTATACTCCTTTAAGTCTTTGTAAGAAAATGATCGAGTATATGAAACCTGTTCGTAGTGTAGAGCTTACAACTTATCCAAACGCTCATCATTCTTTTGACTCTATTGACCCTGTTGAATTTATTCCTTATGCCATTAGGCTGAAAGACATGTTTATTGATTTAAAGATGGATGGACGACAAATTTTTACTGATGAAAACAATAATACTTTTCATCTAGACTCACTTGAAGAAAGAATGCGTTTGTTAAAAGAAACACCTGATATTCTCGGAGCTCATGCGGGAGGTAATTGGGCGGCTCGTAAGCAATGTCACAAAGACGCTGTTTCATTTTTTCAAAAACAATTTTTTTCATAAAAATTTATTGAGTGGTATTGACTCTTACCTCCACTAGTGCAATAATTAGAACAAAACAAGAACAAAATAGAATTTATCCAATGTTTTTAACATTTTATAAAGAAGCAGTAGAGTGCGGTTTTCCCTCTCCAGCGAGAGATTTTACAGAGGGGACAATTGACTTAAATGAGGAACTTATTCCACATCCAAATGCGACTTTCATAGTCCGAGCACGTGGTGACTCTATGATTGGTTCAGGTATTTATCCAGGAGATCTTCTCATTGTTGATCGGAGCATTAAGCCTCGAAATAACTCTATAATCATAGCAGTTTTAGATGGGGAACTGAGTGTTAAAATTTTAAAAATGGAAAATAAACAAGTTTGTTTGTCGTCATCTAACAAGAACTATGTTGATGTTCTAGTCTCTGAAGAAATGGATTTTACCATATGGGGAGTGTGCACAAACGTTGTTCATAGTTTAAGTCCAAAGAATAGATAATTAATGAGAGATAAAGTTTTTGCACTAATTGATTGTAATGCGTTTTATGTTTCATGCGAACGCGTTTTTAATCCAAAACTTAACAATAGACCAGTTGTAGCTTTATCAAATAATGATGGTTGTATAATATCACGTTCCAAAGAAGCAAAGGCTCTTGGAATAAAAATGGGTGTTCCACTTTTTAAGGTGAAAGATATTGTAGAAAAAGAAAAAGTGGTTGTATTTTCTTCAAACTACACATTGTATGCAGACATGTCGCGCCGAGTAATGAATATTATTTCAAGTTCTTCCCCTTATACAGAAATATATTCGATTGATGAAGCATTCGTAGAGTTGAGCAGTTTACCAATTGACTATGAGTCTTATGCCCATCAACTGAGACAAACTATCTTACAGCATACAGGAATTCCAGTCAGCATAGGCATTGCCTCAACAAAAACTCTTGCAAAGGTTGCAAACCATAAGGCTAAAAAAGATGATTCTTTGAATGGTGTATGTTCACTTGCGAATTATAATAATATTGACCAGATACTTGAACTAACTGAAGTGGGTGATGTATGGGGAGTAGGAAGACGTTTATCAAAAAAATTAATTAACCATGGTATACATAATGCAAAACTACTAAAGAATTGCAGTGACTCATGGATAAGAAAAATGATGAGTGTGAATGGCTTGAAAACAATTACAGAGTTAAGAGGGATTTCTTGTATTCCTCTTGAAGAATACTCAATGACAAGAAAAAGCTGTTGTACCACAAGATCATTTGGAAAACTTCTGACAAATTTAGACGACATAGAGCAAGCTGTTACAACTTTTGCGCGAAGAGCTGCTGAACGTATACGCTCTGAAAGCCTTGCGGCGTCTTGTGTTTCGGTCTTTGTAAGAACTAATCCTTTTGATAAAAAAAGTGCTTATTATTCAAACGGGGCATCAAGAACGCTTTCTCATCCAACCCACGATAGCATAACAATTATTGAAACATCTTTATTGCTTACAAAGAGAATTTTTAAAAATAACTATCAGTATAAAAAAGCAGGTGTACTTCTTAGTGGTTTGTGTGATGAGTCAGAAATTCAAGAGACACTATTTGAAAAAAATTATAATCAAAATTCTGATCTTAT
This sequence comes from uncultured Pelagibacteraceae bacterium, assembly GCA_902526005.1. Classification (GTDB taxonomy): domain Bacteria; phylum Pseudomonadota; class Alphaproteobacteria; order Pelagibacterales; family AG-422-B15; genus CACNXQ01. The sequence goes on along the minus strand of CABZIW010000001.1, from coordinate 104,194 downwards.
GTCAGCAGTCGATGCCATTAACTACCGTTATGGTCGGGATACACTTCAGATGGCATCAGAATGTAAAGTTGGCAATTGGAGACAAAAAAGAGAAAACTGTACAAGAAACTATACAACGCAGATTGATAGATTGCTCTTAGTTTAAATTTTTATTAAGGAAGTCAGTAAATATATTATTGAGCTCATCAACAATAAATCCACCACCACCGTGACCACCTGTAAAAACAAAACTTTCAGCCCTTGGAATTAAGTCTAAAACCCGTTGAACAGTTTTTGGATCAATTTCATCATCATCACTTGCATAGGCTATATGAATAGGAATATCGGATTGTGAGAATTTTTTATAATCAGGAATAAAGTTTGTATTTGCAATATTACGTATTGAAGAAAGCAGTGATTGCTCTGTTCCAGGCAGTGTAAGTTGAGCAATGTATCTGTCAACCAAATCTCTCTGTTCAGGATTATTGGTTACCCATTGTTCAGCTCTATTTTTTGAAAAAGGAATCCCAAAAGTTCTTAAAACAAAATTTCCTAGGATTGGAGTTTTTAGAATACTGAGTATTTTACTGTTACTATTTACTAGAGGAACTTGTAAACCAATAGCAGATACTTGATTTGGATATTTGTTAGCGTAATTGATTGCAATAGGAGCTCCCATTGATGAACCATGTAGAATAGATTTCTTTATTTCTAAATAATCTAATAATTCGTTAAGTTGATCTAGATAAAATTCCATGTTGTAATCAGAAACAGGTCTGTCAGAGTAACCTCTTCCGTATTGATCATAACAGATTACCCTATAGCCTTTTAGACTTAATCCCTCACAGAAACCAACATATCCTTCTGAAGGTAAAGTTGCGCCATGAATAATAATTATTGCAGGATCATTTTTATTTCCATAATCCTTATAGGCTGTTTTTCCTTTAGAAAGGTTGACAAAATTATAGTCAGATTTTTCCTGATAGGATTTTAAGTTCCCTTTTTCAAAGCTGTTAAATGCATAAATAACTGTGAGTACAACTATAATAAGTAGAAGTATAAAAAATGTGCTTGTAAATATACTTTGGAAAATGGTCATTTTTATCAACTATAATAACTTAATTAATAAAATCAAAGTTGATCCGAATTAGCTGATTTGCTAGCATATAGGCCAATTAGAATGGGAGATTATTAATGAAAAAAACGATATTCAGTTTAATCGCAGGGGTGTTGGTCTTAGGACTGTTCTATGGTTGTGACAGACAGTCAGATCAAGCATCTACTGACGAAATAAAAATCGGAGTAATTCTTGGATTTACAGGTCCAATTGAGTCACTCACACCAACAATGGCCAGTTCAGCTGAACTTGCGATGAAAGAGGCAAGTGACTCTGGATTGCTTTTAGGCGGAGCAACAGTAAGTTCTGTTCGTGCTGACTCAACATGTGTTGATGCTGGTGCGGCAACTTCAGCGGCCGAAAGACTCGTAACATCAGATAATGTTGCAGCAATAATGGGAGCGGATTGCTCAGGAGTTACAACTGCAATTGCAAATAATGTAGCAGTGCCTAATGGGGTAACAATGATTTCCCCATCAGCTACTTCGCCGGCATTAACGGACATTGATGATAAAGGTTACTTCTTTAGAACCGCACCATCTGATGCAAGACAAGGGCAAGTATTGGCTCAAGTAGTTATGGATAGAGGTATCAACGAAGTTGCTGTTACTTATACTAATAATGACTACGGTAAAGGACTGTCCGATAGTTTTGTAAATGCATTTAAAGCGATGGGCGGATCTGTTACTACTGAAGTACCTCATGAAGATGGCAAAGGTGATTACTCAGCAGAAGTATCAACACTATCAGCTTCAGGTGCCTCAGAAGTTGCTGTTCTTGGTTACGTAGACCAAGGTGGTCGAGGAATCATTCAGAACTCGATGGAGACTGGAGCATTTTCAAGATTTATTCTTGCCGATGGAATGATTGGCGACAGTCTGATTGAAAATGTAGATGGTGATTTGACAGGAACTTTTGGAACTTTACCAGGATCTGAGTCAGAAGGAGCAAACATGTTTAAATCAATTGCATCTTCAAACGGCATCCCAGGTGATGGACCATTCGAACCAGAGTCCTACGATGCAGCTGCCTTAATATTGCTTGCAATACAAGCAGGTAATTCTGCAGACAGATCTTCAATCGCTCAAAATGTAATGGGAGTTGCAAACGCTCCTGGAACAGAAATTTTTCCAGGTGAATTAGGCAAAGCATTACAAATTTTAAAAGATGGAGGCCAAGTTAACTATCAAGGTGCAACAAATGTTGAGTTCTCTGATGTTGGTGAAGCTTCTGGTTCTTATAAAGAGCTTGAAATAGGTAACGGTAAATTTAATACAGTTACAGTTCGTTAAGATCTTAACATTTTAATTAATAGGGGCCGATTTTGGCCCCTATTTTTTTTGGATTTTCTCAGGTATTACCCCTCTTGGCATAAACCTCAGCGCCAATAAAAGTAATAACCCCATTATAAATAATCTAAGATGTGCTGCGCTTCCCAATAGATGCATCCTGAGAGGATTGTCGTATTCGAGCCCACCAGCCAGCATGTTCATAAAACCAATGGACAATGGTTCCGCTTCAATCCAAATAAACCAAATAAAGAATCCTCCAAAAATTGATCCTAAGTTATTACCCGATCCACCAATGATAACCATTAGCCATATAATAAATGTAAATCTTAATGGACGATATGACCCGGGTGTAAATTGGCCATCTAAGGTAGTGAGCATCGCTCCCGCTATTCCAATTATAGCTGAGCCAATAATAAAAATTTGTAAATGTTGTGCAAAGATATTTTTACCCATTGCACTAGCTGCTTCTTCGTTATCTCTTATGGCTCTTAACATTCTTCCCCATGGTGAGTTTAAAGCAAGTTGACTTAGATAGAAGATTAACAAAAGAACAGAAAAAAATAATCCTGCATAACAGAGTTTTACAAATATTCCTGAACTATCAATAACAAGATCGTTCAGCAAATCTTGTCTTGATGAAAGAGATTGCATAGCTTCTAGTTTTGAAAAGTTTATTCTCTCGACTAGATTAAGGAACCATTCAGATTGTTGAAGTTCAATTTCATATGGAACAGGTCTATCCAAACCTGAAACGTTTTTAACTCCTCGAGATAACCAATCTTCATGTTTTACTACTGCGATTACAATTTCAGAAATCCCAAGAGTTGCGATAGCTAAATAGTCTGACCTTAATCGGAGAGTAATTTTTCCTATTACCCATGCAACAAGTCCAGCAACTACTGCAGCAATTAGCCAAGAGAAAATAATTGGTAACCCCAAACCTCCAAGAAAACCTGTTTTAGCAGGATTAATCGACTCGATAATATCTATTGAAGGCCCATAAAAATTATTAATTCCAATTAAACTAAAAACAATTATTAAGATTATAAGAGTGTTTCTTATTTGTTTATTTTCAATATTTCTAAATACAAATAAGAGAGCAGTAATTGATAAAACAAAAATTATTGTACTAATTACAATTCCGATGCCCGCTTTATCCCATGCTTCGTAAATTGGATCGTGTGAAACCAATACTGCCGTTAAGCCTCCAAGCGCAGTAAAACCCATTACTCCTGCATTAAACAAACCTCCATACCCCCATTGCAAATTGACACCAATCGCCATTATTGATGAAATAATGCAGAGATTAATAACACTGAGAGACACAGACCAGGACTGAGTAAAGCCCACAATTGCGAGCAAAACTGCCATTACAGTGAATGCAACTGGTGCTCTTAAGTCTTCGCTCATATTATTTTACCCCTCACAATTCCTGTTGGTCTGACAATCAGTACAATCACCAAAATAATGAAAGAAATAGCAAACTTATAATCTGTTGAGAGAACTTGCATTAATCCTGAAGGCTCTAAATTTTCTGGAAGAAGATACACAAAGAATTTCTTATAAGCATAGGTTAATGTAATTTCAGAGAATGCAATGACATAGCCTCCAATTACTGCACCAATTGGTGACCCTATTCCACCTACAATTGCAGCCGCAAACATTGGTAACAGCAAATTAAAATATGTAAATGGTTTAAAACTCTTATCTAGCCCATAGAGAACCCCAGCAGTAGTAATTAAGATTGAAGATATAACCCAGGTAACAATCACTATCTTTTCAGGATTAATTCCTGATAATAGTGCCAGGTCTTCATTATTTGAGTATGCTCTCATTGACTTGCCCAGTTTAGTCTTCTGTAAGAAATAAAATAAACTTATCATTGCAATTAAAGCTACAATGACTGTGATTAATTGAGTTGATTTAATTGTTAATCCTTCCTCTAATCCAAAGTAATTTTTAAAATCCAAGGCGTGTACTATATACTTTTCACCATCAAAAAACTTTCTATCATTTGGTCCTATAATAAATCTGACTACTGCTTGCAGAATAAACATAACTCCTACAGAAACGATCATGAGTACTATAGGTTGGCTTTTTTGTTTACGATAAAAACTGTAAACTGATCGGTCAATTAAAAGACAAAACAAAGCTGTTACTATTATAGCAAAAGGTAGAGCAAGTAATGCAGTAGGAAGAACTCCAGCAGTGATTCCTATACTTTGAAATAACCAAGTAAATAAAATAGTAGCCATCGTTCCAAATGACATCCAATCAGCCTGAGCAAAGTTTGAAAATCTTAATACGCCATAAATAATTGTTAAACTTAATGTAGCTAACGCAAGTTGACTTCCATATGACAAAGCTGGGACAATTACAAAATTTGCCAACAGGACTATTGCATTAATAAATTCAAAATTTTCCAACTTATCCTCCCAAGAAACTTTTTCTTACTTCTTGATTATTTAATAGCTCTTGTCCTTCTCCACTAAATTTGTTCTCCCCCCCGACCAAAACATAACCAAAATCTGCAATATTTAATGCTTGTTTGGCATTTTGCTCGACAATCACAATTGCAACTCCTGAGTTCTTAATAGTTATAATTCTCTCAAAAATTTCTTTCATAACTATTGGTGAAACGCCAGCTGTTGGCTCATCGAGCATGAGAACCTTAGGTCTTGTCATTAATGCGCGACTAACTGCAACTTGTTGTCTTTGTCCACCTGATAATTCACCTGCAAGCTGATTTCTTTTGTCTTTCATTGCTGGAAATAAATTATAAAGCTCCTCAATTGTTTCTTGAACATTATCTTCCCTAAGAAAGGCTCCCATTTCTAAATTTTCTTCTACTGTAAGCTCACTGAATATGTTCATTGTTTGTGGCACAAACGCAATCCCAGCTGCCACCCGATCTTGAGGCGTTAATTTTGAAATATCTGAACCATCTAACATCAAAATACCTTCCTTAAGAGAAATCATACCAAGCATTGCTTTCATTGCCGTTGATTTACCAGCGCCATTTGGACCCACAATTACAACAATTTGATTTTTATCTACTTCAATATCGCATGCATGAATAATATCTTCACCGCCATAACCCCCTGTCATATTAGTGCAACTTAAAAATTTACTCATTTGATATCGTCTCTTCCCAAGTAGGCTTCTATTACTTTTTCATTTTTTTTGATTTCATCAATATTACCCTCTACGAGAACAGACCCTTCGGTCATAACAATTACTTTGTCGCAGAGTTGACTTAAAAAATTCATGTCATGTTCAATCATAAAAAAAGTATAATTTTTTTCAGTATTCAATTTTTTAATCGTATCCGATATATCATTTAACAAGGTTCTGTTTACACCCGCACCAACTTCATCCAGCAATACTATTTTGGCATCAACCATCATCGTTCGGCCTAGTTCAAGTAATTTTTTTTGTCCACCTGACAAATTACCAGCTAACTCAAACATTAAATGTTCTAGCTTAAGGAAATTTACGACTTCAATTGCTTTCTCTTTGATAATAGACTCTTCTTCTTCAATAACTTTTCTTTTAAACCATGTATTAAGAATTTTCTCTCCTGATTGAGATCCAGGAACCACCATTAAATTTTCAAGTACGGTCATATTTGAAAACTCATGTGCTAATTGAAAAGTTCTCAGCACTCCTTGATCAAATAGCTCATGCGATTGAAGTCCTGTGATGTTCTTTTCATCAAGAAATACAGTACCATTTGTTGGAGCAATATTACCTGCAATGATATTGAAAAGTGTGGTTTTGCCTGCTCCATTTGGGCCAATTAAGCCAGTAATTTTGCCTTTTTCAACATCCATAGTTGCATTATCGACCGCTTTAATACCACCAAAATTTACCGATAATTGATTAATGCTTAACATTTAAATAATTAATAAATTTCCTCTTTTTAAACCTCTTGCACTTACTTTGAAGATACATGATTGAGGTAAAGTGCAAATAGTATCATAGCGAGAGAAACTAGTACATTCACTCTGATTATTTCGTTTAGAAATAAAACTCCTGAAAAATAGGCGATGAGAGGTATCATAAAATTAATTAAAGATAAAAATACTGGTCCTTGAAGCTCAATAATTTTAAAAAATAATAAATTAGCAATTGCTGTTGCAAATAAACCCTGAACAACAATTGCTATAGTTGAAGAGCTGGTGAAACTCTCTAGCCAGAATGGCTCATAAAAAAAAGCAAATGGACTGATAATTATTGTGCTTGCCATAGTTGTTCCTGTTGCTAAAGAAATAAAATTTATTTTTGGTACTAATTTTGAAACAATAGAATTTACACCATAGCAAATCGCAGCTAGCAATACAAAAATCTGACTAAAAAATTCAACTCTATTATTTCCACCTAATTTAGATAGATTCTCAAAACCAAAAAGCACAACTAATCCCAATGCCGCTAAGATAAAACTAAGTACTTTAATTATATTTATGTTTTGATCCTTTAAAATTATGGCTGACAAAGCAAGAGTTATAAGAGGCATAGGGCTCATCAAAACTCCAGCAATACCAGCATCAATAATTCTCTCCGCGTCTGATATTAAATAAAATGGAATTGCTGAACCCAATGCTCCTATAGCAATATAAAATGTCAGATATGTACGAGTAAGAATGATTTTATTTCCAGTATACTTCATACAAACGTATAAAATAATGGACGCCATAAAAAGACGACAAAACACATTAGTTATGGGACCAACGTCTATAACAGCAATTTTTATAAATAAAAAATTTACACCCCATATGATAGCAAGTGAAAAGAGTAGTAGCCAACTAATAATACTTGGTTGATTTATTTGTTTCATTTAGTGTTTGAGAAAGGTATTATTTTAAACTTTCAAAGTAAATGAATAAAAAAATGAGATTATTTACTCTTTTGTTTTTTAGTTTTTTAGTTTTTTATGGATGTGCCAGTAAACCTCCTTCTCAGCAGGAAAATATCTGTTCTATTTTCGAACAAAAATCTTCATGGTATAGACTAGCAAATAATTCCTCTGAAAAATGGGGCGCACCAATTCATGTTCAAATGTCAATTTTAAGACAAGAGTCTGCTTTTCAAAATAGGGTTAAACCTGAAAGAACTAAATTGTTAGGTGTCATTCCTTGGACAAGAAAATCAAGTGCGTTTGGTTATACACAGGCAATAGACGCAACTTGGGATTGGTACCGCGACGAAAACAATAAACCCCTTGCATCAAGAGTAAATTTTGCTGACGCAATTGATTTTACGGGTTGGTACATAAATAAATCTCATCAAATCAATGGCATTAATAAAAGTGATGCATACAATCAGTATTTGGCTTATCACGAGGGCCATGGTGGTTTCAAAAAGAAATCATACCAGAGTCAAAGTTGGCTAATTGATGTTGCAAAAAAAGTAAAAATTCGTTCAGATAAATATAAAAACCAGTTAGATAATTGTGAGCACAAGTTTCAAAAGAAATTTCTAGGAATATTTTAATGAGTAAGAATTCAAATATTATAGCTGTAACGATGGGTGATCCGTCTGGTGTTGGTACTGAAATTGCAATCAGAGCAAAAATAAAAAAAATAAAAAAACCAAATTTTTTTATTATACATGATCCAGATTTTGTAAAAAAAATTATAAAAAAAATGAAATCTAAATTAAAGGTTAGAGAAATAAATAGCCCTTCAGAAGCAAAAAAATTACCAAAAAACTATTTAGCAGTTTTGCCAATAAAAATTAGTAAAAGCACACAATTAGGAAAAAAAAATTTATCTAATACTAAGTCTATTTTAAAATCAATTGATCTTGCAGTTAAACTAGCAAAAAATGGAGAGGTTGCAGCAATTGTAACGAACCCAATTAATAAAGATGTAATTGGAAAAAAAGTTAAAAATTTCAGAGGTCATACTGAGTACCTTGCTAAAAAAGATAGAACAAATGACCAATTAATGGTGATGATGAATAAAAATATGAAAACTATTCCCCTGACAACTCATATTGCGGTAAACAAAGTTTCTAGCAAAATAAATAAAAAAAATATCATCAAAGCTATCATTAATGCCAATATAAGTTTGAGGAATGATTTTAAAATCAAAAAACCTCGTATAGCTGTTACAGCACTTAACCCACATGCGGGTGACGGTGGACTTATTGGTGATGATGAAATGGTAAAAATTCTACCTGCTATTAATTATTGTAAAAAAAAGAAAATATCTGTTGAAGGGCCTTTGCCTGCTGACTCAGCATTTATAAAAAATAATCATAATAAATATGATATTTTTATTTGCATGTTTCATGATCAAGCTTTGATACCCGTCAAGATGATAAGTTTTGATGAAACGGTCAATTATACCGCTGGACTTTCATTTGTAAGAACGAGTCCTGACCATGGAACCGGACTTGATATTGCAAATAAATTTATTGCATCACCTAATAGCTTAATAGCAGCTTTGAAATCAGCTTCAAAAATTGCTCAAGCTAGAAGAAAATGACACTGTCACTTTATTCTGCATTATTCATTTTTGCGACCATTATGGTTATAACACCTGGTCCCGCAAACTTATTACTTATGAGTTCTGGAGCGCAACATGGATTTTATAAGTCAGTACCCTTTGTAATAGGTGTAACTTGTGGGAAATTATTTTTAACAATTGGTTTAGGAATTGGATTTTTAACTATTTTGAACTCAAATCCAATATTGGTTAATATTATAAAAGTAATTGGTACAGCCTATATATGCTGGCTTTCCTGGAAAATACTTTTTTTAAGTTTGCAATCAACAGAAAGTAATCAAAATGAAAAGGTACCTAATTTCTTAAACGGTTTATTGGTTCATCCATTAAATCCTAAAGGCTGGGCAATGGTAATCGCCGCTTATACACAATTCACTTCCTTTGGTAATACATATACTTCTTCAAGTTGGGTATTAGAAGTTATTATTGTAGCAGGAACCTTTTTTTTCATTCAATCAATTTCACATTCTATATGGTGTTGGTCTGGAAGTTTAATATTTAACTTTTTGAGTAATAAAAATCTAATTAGACAAATTATAGTTACTATTCTTGCGATTCTTACAATTGGGACGGTAGTGTACAGTAATTTTTTTATCTAATTTTACTCAGACTATTTTCTTCAACTGATTTGCTGAAGCTAGCAAATAATTTTTTTGAAAAATCATCTGTAGTTGCTGAATATTCTGGATGCCATTGAACACCATAAAAGTATCCGCTGTAATTTGATAAACTGATAGCTTCAACTGTTTCGTCTTTAGCAACACCTTCAATAACAAGATCATTTGCTATTTTATCTATTCCTTGAGTATGAAGTGAATTTACCTCAATAGTTGGTGTGCCGGCCAACTTTTCAAATTTTCCATTTTCAGTTAAATAAACTTCATGCTGTTTTGAAAACTGTACTTCTGGGTCATCAGAGTCTGGGCATCGGTGATCCATTCTTCCTGGTACATCATGTATATCCGCGTGAAGAGAGCCTCCCATTGCAACGTTAACTTCTTGAAAGCCCCTACAAATAGCTAACATAGGAATCTCATTTTTAAATATGAAATCAATCATAGGGAGAACAGTCTTATCTCGATCTATGTCTAATGGCTCAACTATTTTGTCTTTATTATAAAATTCAGGATAAACGTTTGAGAGACTGCCAGTTAGCATTACCCCATCAAATTTTCTAAGAGTATTTCTGTAGTCAATTTTTGAACCAAGGGCTGGTAAAATGACAGGTATACAGCTTGTAGCTTCAGCCACAGCTTTTATGTAGTTCGTTCCTGACGCATGATATGTCCGATGCAATTCTGCTTTTTCAATTACGTCGGCAAATACAGCAATTAGTGGCTTATTTTGAGTATCCATAAAAAAATTAGTTTACTAATATCAGGATAATATCATATAACAACTTTAATGGTTATAAATATTCAAGATAAACAATCACAACATAAGGCAATGTCTGCATGGGATGACATACTAGTCATCGACGATCAACTTTCAAGTGAAGAGAAAATTTTAAAGTCATCAGTAAGATCTTATTGCCAGGAAAAACTTTTACCAAGGATCATAGATGACAACAGAAATGAAAATTTTAGTAGAGAGATTTTCAATGAAATGGGTGAACTTGGAATTCTAGGATCTTATTTACATGGATATGGATGTGCGGGCACGAATTATGTCTCTTATGGGCTTCTTGCTCGGGAAATTGAAAACATTGACAGTGCATACCGATCTATCATGTCGGTTCAAACAAGCCTAGTTATGTTTCCTATTTATCAATTTGGTACTGAAGCACAAAAAGAAGAATATTTACCAAGACTTGCAAAGGGTGAAATCATTGGAAGCTTTGGTCTGACAGAGCCTGATGCTGGTAGTGATCCTGGCGCAATGAAAACCAAAGCGATAAAAGTCAAAGGAGGTTACGAATTGACTGGTACCAAGACATGGATCAGTAATGCACCCTATGCAGATGTAATTATTGTTTGGGCTAAGGATGAAGATAATGTAATCAGAGGATTTATTGTGGACAGAGAGTCCAAAGGACTATCAACACCTAAAATTGAAGGTAAATTATCTTTACGCGCTTCAGCAACGGGGCAAGTTGTTATGGAAAATGTTTTTTGTTCGGAAGATAAAGTTTTACCAAAGGTATCAGGTTTGGGCGGACCTTTTCAATGCTTAAATAGTGCAAGATACGGAATTTCATGGGGTGCTCTGGGAGCAGCGGAGTTTTGTTTCGCAACAGCTAGACAATACGCATTAGATAGAATGATGTTTGGAAAACCTATTGCTGGTACTCAGCTTGTTCAGTCTAAATTAGTTGATATGCAAACAGAAATTGCTTTAGGTCTACAGGCTGCACTTAGAGTTGGGCGTCTGATGGATGAAGATCAGTCAGATAGCAATATGGTAAGCCTCATAAAAAGAAATAATGTTGGAAAAAGTTTAGACATTTGCAGAAGTGCAAGAGATATTCTTGGTGGCAATGGTATTTCAGATGAGTATCATGTAATGAGACATATGGTAAATTTGGAAACCGTAAAGACATATGAAGGTACACACGATGTGCATACTTTAATTATGGGAAGAAACTTAACAGGTATACAGGCTTTTAAATAATTATGGCTTATCTAAATCGTACAACAAAGCAATGGCAGGAAATCGATACAGCTCATCATCTGCATCCTTTTACTGATTACAAGTCGCTTGCAAAAGAAGGCAGTATCATCGTTACAAAAGCAGATGGTGTTCACCTTACCACATCTGATGATAAACAGTTGCTTGATGCCATGTCTGGCTTGTGGTGTGTAAATGTAGGTTATGGAAGAAAGAATCTTGCAGACGTTGCTTATAAGCAAATGCAAGAATTACCTTATTATAATTCTTTTTTTAAAACAGCGACACCACCATCAATTGAACTTGCTAAAGAGTTAGCTGAAATTAGTCCGCACGATTTAAATCATGCATTCTTTTCTTCAAGTGGCTCTGAAGCCAACGATACTGTTGTAAGAATGGTAAGGAGATATTGGGATTTAAAAGGTAAGCCAAATAAAAAAACATTTATTAGTAGAGAATATGCTTATCACGGAAGTACGATGACTGGGATGAGTTTGGGCGGTATGACAGCGATGCATTCTCAAGGGGATATGATGCCTGGTTTTGAACATGTGCTGCCTCCTTATTGGTACAAGTATGGAAGCGATATGTCTCATGATGACTTTGGTATTCATGCAGCTAATAAAATTGAAGAAAAGATAAATGAAATTGGTCCAGATAATATTGCAGCATTTATAGGAGAACCAATTCAAGGAGCTGGAGGAGTTATCATTCCTCCTGATACCTATTGGCCAAGAGTTCAAGAAATTTGTAAAAAATATGACATTCTTCTTGTTGTTGATGAAGTCATTTGTGGATTCGGTAGAACTGGAAACTGGTTTGGATCAGATACTTATAATATTAAACCTGACATTATTACTATGGCCAAAGGAATTACCTCAGGATATATCCCACTGTCTGGAATCATGATTTGCGACAGAGTTTGTGAAACTTTAATCAATGAAGGTGGTGAATTCTATCATGGTTATACTTATTCTGGCCACCCAGTAGCTTGTGCAGTGAGCCTTGAAAATCTTAAAATTATCAAAGAAGAAAATCTAATTGAACAATCACGAAATGTCTCAGTTTATCTGGAGCAGCAAATGCGCGAAATTGAAAAGCACCCTTTAGTTGGTGAAGTTAGAATGAAGAGCTTTATTGGAGCTGTAGAATTGGTGAAAGATAAAGAAACTAGAGAAATGTTTGAAGACACTGGCACAGTTGGAACGATTTGTAGGGACTATTGTATCGAAAACGGTTTAGTGATGCGAGCTGTAAGAGATGGCATGATTTTCTGTCCACCTCTTATATTCAATAATAACCACGTGGATGAACTTTGTGAAAAGTTAAAAACTTCACTAGACCAAACACTAGATCATATTTCAAAATAAAACTTACTTAATCTGTAGATAGTAATCGTAGTATTCGGTATCTCGTTGATAGTTTAATGACTCATAGAGACTTTGAGCATTTTTATTTGTTATAGCAGTCGACAACTCAACACTCGTTACACCTTTTTCTTCAGCAAAACTTTTTGCAGCATTCATCAGCATACGGCCAATACCTTTATTTCTATATTCAGATCTCACATACAAGTCGTAGAGTATTATTTTTTTACTCAACTCCAGTGAGTCAAAAGTTGTATACAGTTGCGTCATGCCCATACATTCCTTTTCATTTTCAATATAAAATATTTGCGCCTCATTATTACTAAGCCGTTCCTTAATATAGCTTTTACATGCTTCTACATTTGACTCTTTTTTATAAAACTGTCGGTACAAATCAAAGATCTCACCAATTTTTTCGAAATCATCTGGTTGAGCAATTTTTATTTGTAAATCTTCTGACATATACTTTATCTCCAAATCGTTCGATATATTGATATCACTAAGAAAATAAAAGTAAAAGATGTAACTGTATAGATAAAGCCCATTGGTCCAACTGCATCCATGACTCTTCCTCCAATTAAAGGACCAATAAGCGAGCCAACCTCAAAGACCATCACAAGAATTGCTGTAGCACCTGCAACTTGAGATGCGCTATATCTCTCACCAAGCATAGTGAGTGAAATTGCAAAAAGTCCACTAGCAGCGCCACCCCATATAAAACAGCTCGCTGCCATTACATAAAAATTATCTAGATAGATAGCGAATAGAATTGGACAAAAGAACGTAATTAAAACTGCTATATTCAATAGCAGTCTTTTATTAAATTTGTCCAGCAATACGCCAATCAAGGGTTGGCACATCACACCTCCTACAAGAGTAATAGTTACATATTGCAATGCAATCTCTTGAGTAAATTGGTTCTTAATCATGAAAATGGGAAAGAAAGATACAAACATTACATCATCTAAACCGCATAAAATAGCTGCGCCAAAAATAGTTGGAGCTGCAATGATAGCCGCAAATACTGGAAGAGACTTTTTATCAGGTAATTTCGGGTCTTCAATCTCAAGCATAATAAGCGGTAAAATGGCGATAAAAGAAAGAGAAGAAATAACAATAAAAGGTAACCAGCCTTCAATTCCGGTTAGGGACAATACCATCGGGCCACTTGCAAAACCGATGACAAAAACTGTGTTATAAATCGTTACTATTTTGCCGCGATTTGTATCATCAGCCATTGACAGCATCCATGTGTCAAATGCATTCCAAGCAAGCGCTCCAGCAAAACCAATTATGAATCTGATAACAAACCAAGCTGTCAAACTATCAAAAATTGGAAAAGTAAAATAAAGAATTATTGTAAATATTTGAGCAATGATAATTGATTTCGCTAAACCTATCTTGTGAATAATTATTGGTGTTATTCTTACAAATAGTATTACAGCAAGAGGTTGTGCTACTACATTGAGGCCAATTTCAGTATTGCTATATCCTCGTGCTTCTAAAATAAGTGCAAGTAGAGGAATTAAAGTACCAAGCTTAATACCAATAATTAATGCGCAAAGAAATAGGACAATATATGTCTTGTAATTTGTTCCTAAAAGATTCTGAACTGTAGTGTTCATGCAAACCTATCTTCATTAACATAGATGCTTTTAAAATATTTAAGCACTAAATTTTTACAAAATTCATTTGTATATATTTTTGGATCAAACAATATTCGCTGCCACAAACCATCAACCATGGAATGATAGGTTTCACTTACTTCTTTTGGAGTAAATTCCTTTTGATTGGTAATATTATTAATTTCACTTACTAACTTTTCCATTTGTTGAGAATAAATTTCATCTTGTCTTTGACAAATCGCTAAATAAGAAGGTCTAAATTTCACCTCACTATAAAACGCAATCCATACTGAAATTTTATTTCTGTTGGCAATTTTTGAACTGAAATCATTTTGAATTATACGAATTATTCTATCAATTGGATCTATGTTCTTTTCCTCAAAAATCTTTTGCCATGACTTTTTGTATTCATCAGATAAATACTGCAGCGAACTTATTAATAAATTATCTTTCGACTTAAATCTAAAGTTTGCGTAACCTTGAGAAACTTTAGCTCTTTTTGCTACATGAGCAATCGTAGTATCCGCTAGGCCTCTTTTTGCAATTGTTTCTATCGTAGCGTCAATCAACTTTTGATGATTAACAGAAATCTCAGTTTCACTGGCCTGTTCTGAAGATTTTTTATTAACTAAAGCCTTCATCATATTGAATAAACAATACACAAAGATAACTATTAAAGATAGTTTTGTATTGAATAATCATTCAATTTTTATTATCATGATTCCTAAATATTCTTTATTTTATGGCAAAAAATACACACGATGTAATCGTAATTGGTGCGGGTCATAATGGTTTGACCGCTGCTAGTTATATGGCGAAGGCAGGACTAGATGTTGTTGTTCTAGAAAAAAATGAATGGATTGGAGGGGCTGCTGTTAGTCGCGAGCTCTATCCTGGATGGAAATATTCTAACTGTTCATATGTTTGCAGCTTACTAAGACCTGAGATCATGCGTGATCTTGAACTCTACAAATATGGTTTACAAATTATTCCTTACGAAGGTAGCGCAACAATGATGAGAAATGGGGACTACTATGCCCACTATCATGATCATGATATGACGATCAATTCTATCAGAAGACATTCTCACAAAGATGCGGAGGCCTATGAAAGGTACAGTCGTGATGTCTTGAGGCAATGCAAAATTATCAAACCGCTATTAAAAATGACACCACCTGATTTAACTTCTTTTAAACCAAAAGATTTATTTGGCGCCCTGGAGTTTGCAAAACATTTTGCAGCTAAAGACGAGTTAGGTGGACTTGGTGAAAAAGAAATTTATGACACTATTCGATTTTACACAATGAGCATCAGAGACTATTTAGATGAATATTTTGAAAGCGATATTACAAAAGCACACTTAGCTGGAAGTGCAATTATTGGAACCGCACTTGGTCCTTGCTCACCTGGCTCTGCTTACGTATTACTGCACCATTATATGGGAGAAGTAGATGGTTCAGTTGGAGCGTGGGGGTATTCAAGAGGAGGTATGGGCTCTATTACAAAAGCAATGACAGGCTGCCTAAACGCTCACGGCGGCAAAGTAAAACCAGATAATGAAGTCGTTAATGTCATTACTAAAAATGGTCGTGCGATTGGAGTTGCTACCAAAAAAGGTGATGAATATTACGCAAAAAAAATTGTATCTAACTTAGATGTTAAAAGAACATTCTTAAAAATTACTGAAGAAAGCTCTTTACCTGGTGAATTTGTTGAAAGAGTTAAAAACTTTAAAATTAGAGGCTCATCGGGAAAACTTAATATTGCCCTAGACGGCCTTCCTGAATTCCCATGTATTCCAGAAGGTGATCCAGGTGGTGGAGGTGATATGCACTTCACAGAAACTATTGAAGAAATGGAAGGAGCCTATGACGATTGGAAACGAGGTGAATGGTCAAGAAATCCTTATGTAGATATGTGTATTCCTTCTAAAAGCGATCCAACAATGGCAGCTCCGGGAAAGCATTATATGTCTGTCTTTATTCAATATGTTCCATTCAATCTTGCAAACGGCGGATGGAATGAAGAAAGAAAGCAAGAATTTGGAAGACATATTGTTGATTGTATTGCTGAGTTTTCTCCTAATTTTAAAGATTTAATTAACCACTACGAAGTTCGTACTCCATTAGAATTAGACAATGAAGTAGGATTGACAGAAGGAAACATCTTTCAAGGCGAATTAACAATGGATCAACTCATGTTTAATAGACCTGTGCCTGGATATGCACAGTACAGAACACCACTTAAAAATATGTATATGTGCAGTTCATCAACTCATCCAGGTGGTGGAGTTATGGGTGCACCGGGAGCGAATGCTGCTAGGGAGGTTCTAATTGATATGAATATTCCTCAAACAGGTAATTATTATTAATGTCAGAAAATTATGACGTAATAGTTATTGGCGCAGGCCATAATGGTCTTGTTTGCGCTAATATTCTCGCAAAAAAAAATCGTAAAGTTCTGATTTGTGAGGCACGTGAGAATTGCGGGGGACTTGTTGAAGAGAGTATAACTAACTTCGTTCCTCAGATACCGCTGAGCGTATCAAGCTCTCTTGGTGGACTGCCAGTAAAGTATAAAGCAAAGTCTACGATCGCACTGTCAGAGTCCGGTCAACATATTCGCCTAGTTGGAAACCAACATATTGACCATAAAGTTATTTCTGGTTTCTCTTCGAAGGATGCAGACAGATATGTAGAATTTCATGATAAAATGTCGTCCTTTTCAAAGGCTTTAGGTTCTTTCATGATGGCTTCACCACCAAGGATCATGAACAATACTTTCTCTGATTATTTTAAATTATTCAAACTAGGCATGAATGTTCGAATGCTTGGAAAGAAAAAATTTAATGAGTTTGCAAGAATGATAGGGCTTAATATTGCGGACGAATTGGAAGACAATTTTGAAAATACTCTTTTGCAAGGCCTAATCGCCCATGACGCGGTGCTTGGTTCTAACTTGGGCCCAAGATCACCCGGTTCATTAATTAATCTACTTTATCGCATGGCCACACATGACAACTCAATCTTTGGGGGAATATATGAAATTGATGGTGGCAGTAAAGCTTTTGTAGATACTTTGCTAGATATCAGTAATAAAAATAAAGTTGAAATTAAAACGTCTTCATCGGTTAAAAGATGCATTACTGAAAATGATAAAGCAATAGGAGTTGAACTTCACAGCGGTGAAAAAATTTATGCAAAAAAAATTATTTCTAATGCAGATCCAAGATCGACTTATTTCTGTCTTTTAGGAACTGAGAATTTAGACACTGATGTGAAAAGAAGAATCAAACATCATCGATCAAAAGGAAAAGTTGCAAAATTATCATTAAGTCTCAATAAACAACCTGAATTTATTAACTGCGATAAAAATGATTTAGAGAGTAGAATGGTAATTGCTCCTTCAATTGATTATATAGAAGAGGCATTTAATCCAAGTAAGTTTGATAAACTTTCTATGGAACCTATTTTAGAAATGAAACTAAAAAATTCTGACCAGAGTAATCCTGTATTAGATATTCAAGTTCAATATGCTTCCTACGGTGCGCAGGAGGGTTGGGATAAAATTAAAGATAACTATGTAGATGCCGTTATAAAATTAATAGGGAAATATGCACCTGATATTCAAAGCTGTATAGAGACTAAAACAATTGTTACTCCCGACGACATAGAGAAAAATTTTTATGTTTCAGGCGGACATTGGCATCATGGAGAAATTCAAATCGATCAGCTTTTTATGCTCAGACCAATTCCTGGGGCATCACAATATAGAACCCATCTTGACGGACTATATATGTGTGGTGCAGGTACTCATCCGGGTGGAGGCTTAACTGGAATTCCAGGAAAAAATGCGGCTCAAGCTATCTTGGAGGACGCATAAATATGAATAGAGATTTAAGATTTACAGCACTAAAAAAAACCCCTTTTCACTCTAGAACAAGCTTAGCTTCAAGAACAAATAAATATTATAACTGGAACGGTTTTACTGTACCCACAGAATACTCAACAACTGAGTTGGAATATACTGCTGCTAGAAATGGCACCTCAGTTATGGATCTCACACCTATGTGCAAATATATGATCAATGGCAGCGATGCTAATAAATTTGTTGATTATCTTGTAACAAGAGATTTATCACAGATGGAAGATAATACAGTAGCATACATAATTTGGTGTAATGAAGATGGTAAAGTAATGGACGATGGTACCATATTTAAATTTTCGAATACAAAATTTATGCTTTGCTGTGCAGTAAAGATCTATAATTGGCTACATGACTCTGCTGAAGGTTTTGATGTTTCTTTTGAGGATGCAACAGACACAACGGCTGCATTAGCAATCCAAGGACCTACTTCTTGTTCAACGCTAAAAAACTATGGAGCAGATGACCTTGAATTATTAAAACCATTTGGAATGAAACAATATAATATTAATGGATATGATGTTTTGATCTCACGAACAGGCTTCACAGGTGATTTAGGATATGAATTATGGACTGATCCAGCTAATGCAGAAAACATGTGGGATAGTATCATGGAAGCTGGAAAAGAATTAAAGATAAGACCTTTTGGCATGCATGCTCTTGAGATGACAAGGATTGAAGCTGGCTTTATTCAAACCAATACTGATTTTATGGCAGCTGAAGATTCCCTAAGGCCAGTGAGAATGCGTTCACCGTATGAAATTGGAATGGGTTGGCTTGTTCATCTCAATAAAGAAAGTTACTTTGTCGGTAAACGCGCTTTAAAGAAAGAAAAAGAGACAGGTAATTCTGAAAGATGTTTAGTTGGACTAGACATAGATGGCGATAAGCCCGCAGTAGGCTCTGTGATTTATAATGAAAAAAAAGAAGATATAGGAATTGTTACCGCAGCAATGTGGTCACCTACCATGAAAAGAAACGTTGCACTTGCGTCTCTAAAGCGTCCATATGGAATTAAGATCAAAGAAAATATTTTTGCAGAAATTTATCACCCAGAGGAATTGGAATATAAAAAAATATGGGCAAAGTGTAAGGTTGTAAAAAGACAATTTTTTAGCCCTGAAAGGCGTAACAAAGTACCTGCAGACCTTTATGAATAGCCAAAAATAGGCTGTTTTTTTAAAATTCAATTATTGAACAGCTGTTCAATATAGGCTATACTTCAATATGCCCAAATCAACTCCGATTCCCGAAAAAAAAGATCTCCTTAATACTCTCGACGATAGAATTCTATACCCATGGCAGTATCTTGAGTATCGCGGTGAAGACAGCAGGACATTCATTGATAAGTCAAAAGGAATTTATCTTTACGATCAAACAGGAAGACAGCTTATTGATGGTCCTGGAGGAATGTGGAATGTTAACGTAGGACATGGCGTAAAAGAAATTGCTGATGCTGTTTATAATCAGATTACAAAAATGCCCTACGCCAGCCCATTCACGGAGTCCACTGAGATTGCATATAACTATGCTTCACGACTTGTTAAATATGCGCCCGGTGATCTTAAAAGAGTATTTTTCACGTCCGGAGGATCTTCAGCGGTAGACTCTGCATTAAGATTTGTAATGTTTTATAATAATGTTCGTGGGTTAAGAGATAAGAAACAAATTATCTCACGTCATGATGCATATCACGGTAGTACATTTTTAGGGGCTTCATGCTCAGGTAAAGAAAGAGATAAAAACAACTTTGATTTTGCAGATAACTTAGTCCATCATTTGTCTGCACCAAATCCGTTTAAAAAACCAGATGATTTAAGTGATGAAGAATTCTGTGATTTAAAAGTTAAAGAGTTAGAAAATAAAATTTTAGAACTTGGTCAAGATAAGGTCGCAGCATTTATTGCAGAGCCAATCCTAGCATCAGGTGGGGTAATTGTTCCTCCTAAAGGATATCACAAAAAGACAAGAGAAATTTGCACTAAGTACGATGTTATTTATATTTCTGATGAGATAGTAACCGGATTTGGAAGGTTAGGTCATATATTCGCTTCAGAAAATTATTTCGATATAGAACCTGATATCATCCTTTTAGCAAAAGGGATTACTTCAGGATACGTACCTTGTGGTGCAGTTGTTATTTCTGAAAAGCTTATGTCTCAACTTGATAATAAAGAAAAAGTTATATTTTCAAATGGATTTACTGACTCGGGTCACCCAGTGAGTATGGCAGCAGCAACAGCAACACTTGATTATATTGAAAAAAATAACCTCCTTGAACATGTACAGGAAGTCGGCCCTTATTTTCAATCTAAATTAAGTGAATTAATTGATCTACCGATTGTTGGCGATGTGCGTGGTGAGGGATTAATGGCGGCTGTTGAATGTGTAATCAATAAAGAAAAAAAAGATCCTCTGAATTTACAATACGAGATCGCTTCTCGCATCAATTCTCATTGTCAAAATCTTGGTTTAATTGTTAGACCGCTATTTAATACGTGTGTCATGTCTCCTTCTTTGATCATCACTAAGGAACAAATAGATGATCTCGTAAGTATACTTAGAAAAGGAATTGAGTTAGCTACAGACGACATCAAGAAAGAAGGCCTTTGGTCTGCTTCGTAAATAAATGCTTGAGTTTAACCATCTGCTAAAAAACTATCAGGAGGGTAAAACCTTACCCCAAGACTTTTATACAGATTCGAATATTTTTTCCGAAGAGATGAAGCGAATTTATTTCAAACAGTGGTTAATGGTAGATCACATCAGTCGTATTCCTAATCCAGGTGATTATTTTGTTTTTGATGCCGAAAAGGAGTCCATCATAGTTATCAGAGGAAGAGACAATGAAGTAAGAGCATTTTATAATGTTTGCACTCATCGAGGATCAAGAATTTGTTTAGATGAAGAGGGTTCAAAAAAACTTTTAGTGTGTCCCTATCATGCTTGGAGTTTTTCAGCAGAAGGTGAGCTTAAAGCTGCACGTTTTATGCCGGAGGATTTTAAAAAAGAAGAGTGGGGTCTTAGAGAGTGTCATCTCAAAATTTATGAAGGATTAGTATTTATTAATTTATCTTTAGACGAACCGATGAATTTTGATGAATTCATTGAGCCCTTGAAAGAAATGATGGAATTTCATCAGACGAGTAAGTCAAAAATTGCGATAAGAAAAAAATATCCTACTCATGCAAATTTTAAATTAGTTCTTGAAAATTTTCAGGAGTGTTATCACTGTCCCACAGCACACCCTGAGCTTTGTGCAGTACAGGACAAAGACTGGGTTGTCGCAATGGGTGCCGGAATAGGTACTGCGCCTCAAAAAGAGACTGATGAATATTTAAATAAAATTAAACCTTGGGTCGAAGAATGTAAAAAAAATGGAACTCCGTCTGAGGTTTATCTTGAAACAGAAGAAGGATTGAAAAAAGGCTTAAACAGATATGTTGACAGAACTCCAATTGGAAACGGAAACTTATCACAAACCAAAGATGGAAAGCCAGCTTCTTCACTAATGGGACAGTTTAAAGATTTTGATGGAGGATTAACCCAAGTAAGCTTTAATCCATTCGGCTGTTGTTATTTCACAAATGATTTTGGCGTGATGTTTATTTTTAAACCCATCTCGCTTCTAGAGTCTGAAGTGGAACTCATATGGCTCGTAAACGAGGAAGCTGAGGAGAATAAAGACTTTAAGCCCGAGGAAGTAAGCTATATTTGGGATGTTACTACGGCGCATGACACAACAATAATTGAAAATAACCAGGAAGGCCTTCTCTCTCAGTCTTTTAAACCTGGGGTTTTATCTGAAAATGAGTCAGCGGTAACTTACTTTTATAATTGGTATTTTACCAACATGCAGTTACCATAATCTCTGAGCAAGAGAGTATGAAGCAACTTTATAACAAAGATATTTACGACGTTAATAAGCCAGTTAAGAGTTATTGGGAAAAAGTCAGTCAAATAGAACAAGACAAATATCCGAAGCTCACAACTGATGAAAGCTGTGATGTTTGTGTAATAGGTGGTGGCTTTACGGGAATAAGTACAGCTTATCACATTGCAAAAAATTATAGCGGTGACGTAAGATTACTAGAGGCAGGGCATTTTGGATTTGCAAGCAGTGCAAGGAATGCTGGCTTTTGTTGTTTGCCTGCAACAAAACTATCGGTCAACCAACTGATAGCAAAGTTTGGCTTAGATGAAACAAAGAAATTTTTTTCTTCTCAAATTGAAGGTGTTGAACTTTTATCCTCACTCATTTCTGAAAATAATATTGAATGTGAAAAAACTGGTACAGGCAATTTAGATGTTGCTCATCACCCTGATAGCAGTGAGGAACTAAAGGAGTGGGGCAACGATCTAAAAAAATATTTTGGTATTAACACCAAGTGGATACCCAAAGAGGAGTTTGATGAAGTTGGACATCAGTCAACAGAACAATTTGGAGCTGTTTTTACTGAAGCAGGATTTGCAATGAACCCAATGGCTTTTATGAATGGTTTTGCATCAGCAACTGTAGATGTGGGAGCAAAACTTCATAGTTTTTCTAGAGTGAAAAAATGGGAGAGAAATGGTTCTCATAAATTAATTACAGATAGCGGATCGATTACTGCAAATAAGGTTGTTGTTGCAACAAATGGTTATACAGATGAGTCTCTTCATCCAAGTTTTGCAAATAGAATGATGCCCGTTTTATCAAATATAATTGTTACTAGAGAAATGTCAGAAGATGAGTTTAAACTACAAAACTATAAAACTCTTAATCCAATCTGCAACTCTAGAGAGATCTTGTATTACTATAGAAGAATGCCTTCCAACAGAATGTTATTTGGAACTAGAGGTGATACTTACGGTGATGATAAGAGCGCTGAGAGAATGCAAGAATTTATGACAAAAAAATTTCGTGGAGTATTTCCAAATTGGGATAACGTTGATATTGATCATTATTGGAGAGGTACCGTTGTTATGACACGTGACTTTGTTCCGGCATTTGGCGCTTTAGAAGAAGATAAGTCTGTATATTTTTCATACGGTTATCAAGCTAACGGCAACAATACAACTGTGTACTGTGGTAAAAAATTAGCTGAAATGATTTACGAGTCAAATAGTGGGGAGACTAATATTTCAAAAGTCTATCAAGGTCTATCACCTAAAATCCCATTTGGATTTTTAAGACTTTGGTATTTAAGATTATATTTGTGGTATGCTAATCTCACAGATAGAAGCAAAAAAGAAATATAAATTGCATCTGTTATTTATATAAATTAAAATTTTCTTATGTTTCAAGCTTGGCGAAATTTATATTCTAAGAGTGATAATGCTAAAGCATATTCATTACTGTCTCCTGCATTATTTTTAATAATTCTCGTAATGCTTATTCCTATGGCATTAATGCTTAGCTTTAGTTCTTTTACACAAGTAAGTATGATGGAGATTGATTTCACTCCCACAGTTCAGCGATATATTGACTTTTTTGAAAAAAGTTTGCTGGTCTCACTTCTTATTAAGTCAGTTAAAATATCATTTATTGTAACACTGATCACTCTTCTAACTGCGTACCCTGTATGCTATTACATCGCTTTTTATGTGAAAAAAAATAAAATGTTATGGTTAGTTTTATTAACCTTACCTTTTTGGACTTCATACCTATTAAGAGTATTTTCTTGGAAAATCATACTGGGCACTAAAGGAGTTTTCAATTCAACATTATTAGGCGCAGGCATTATTAGTGAGCCTCTTACATTTCTTATGTACTCGGAGGAAGCTGTTATTATTACTCTAACACATGCTTGGGCAGCATTTGCTTTATTACCGCTTTATGTTTCTCTTGAGAAAATAGACTTTTCATACATTGAAGCTGCAAGAGATCTCGGTTTATCAAAATTTGAAGTATTTTGGAAAGTGACATTTCCTCTATCCTTGCCAGGTGTCATTGGTGCGATTTTAATAATATTTATTCCAACTGTAGGTGATTATGTAACGCCTGCCTTAATTGGGGGCACTGAGGGAAGAATGTTATCAAATATGATCCAAGCTTATTTTGGAAAAATAAACAATATACCGCTTGGAGCGGCATCAGCCACAATCATGCTGACGACTGTTATTCTCATAACAGCAATTGTCTCATACACAACAAAAAGACTTACACAGAGGCTTTCTTAAATCATGAATGAAAAAAACAATTCACTGCTAGTTTACACATTAATATATTTTGGTTTTCTCTATATACCGGTTCTTTTTTTACCGATTTTCAGTTTTAATGATGCAAATTATATGTCATTTCCATTAGCAGGATTTACCACAGATCATTATGAGGAAATGTGGTCAAAGCGTAACTTACACAAAGCTTTATGGGCGAGCGTTAAAGTCGGCGTTGTTGCAAGCGTTGTAAGTACAGCAATTGCACTTCTTGCTGCAAAGGCATTTGTTAGATACAAATTTAGGGGTCAGAATGTTTCTTATGGAGCCATAATGATGCCATTTTTAATACCAGAAATTATTTTAGCAGTATCAATATTAATTATATGGATCAACCTTGGTTTTCCATTGGGTCTGGTTCCAGTAACAATAGGACACATATTGTTTTGCACTCCATTTGCAATGTTGATATTGATTGCGCGAATAGAAGGTTTTGACTTTTCTTTAGAAGAAGCTTCACGTGATTTAGGGGAAAATGCTTGGGGAACTTTTTATAGAGTATCACTTCCTCTATATTTGCCAGGCATAATAGCAGCTTTATTACTAAGTTTTATTATATCTTTCGATGAATTTATTCTGGCATTCTTTCTATCTGGCAGTGATGCAACATTACCAATGTATATGTGGAATCAAATGCGATTTGTGAAAAAACTCCCACATGTACTCGCTTTGGGGGCAGTGATAATTGTGTTTACTACTTTTATTGTTTTGTTAGCATTCTGGTTGAGAAATGTTGGACAAGGCAAAGAAAAAAAGGATATAGCTATTAAACTATAAAAATATGAACGAAAATTTTATTCAAATAAATGGAATTTCAAAACATTTTGGAAATGTCAAAGCAGTTGATGATGTCTCTTTTTCGATTAAAGAAGGAGAGTTCTTTTCATTGTTGGGTCCATCAGGATGTGGAAAAACAACTTTACTTCGATTGTTGGCAGGATTTGAATATCCAACAAATGGTAATTTATTAATCGATGGCAGTGATATCACTGCATTGCCTCCTGATAAAAGACCTACAAATATGGTATTTCAAAACTATGCCATATTTCCTCACATTAATGTTGAGCAAAATATAAAATTTGGATTACGAAAACTTGGTTTGACTGATGACGAAATTAAAAAAAGAGTTGATGATGTTTTGGCTCTTGTAAAGCTCGAAGGTTATGAGGAGAGATTCAGTGGGCAATTATCTGGTGGGCAGAGACAGCGTGTTGCGTTAGCAAGAGCTTTAGTTAGACAGCCAAAAGTTCTTTTGTTAGATGAGCCTCTTGGCGCGTTAGATAAAAAATTAAGAGACGAAATGCAGCTTGAACTGAGAACGCTACAGAAAGAAATTGGAATTACTTTTGTATTTGTTACCCATGACCAACAAGAAGCTATCAGCATGTCGGATAGAGTCGCCGTTATGAGTGAAGGAAAAATACAACAACTTTCTGCTCCAAATGAACTTTATAAGAATCCAGAAAATATTTTTGTAAGTGATTTCATTGGAGAAACAAATTTTTTAAGAGCAACTACAAAGTCAAAAGATGGCGAGCACATAAATGTTACAATTGAAGATCTTGGGGATTTCAAGGTCAAGAATAACCTAAATATTCCAGAGAATTCATCCGATGTTGTTTGCAGTGTTCGACCCGAGTCAATGATGATTTCTAGAGATAAGTCTGATTGGGATATTTGCTTAGAAGCAAAAATAAATCAGACTTCCTACTTAGGAGAAATGACAAGATTTTATGTTGAGGTATCAGGAATTAATAAAGTAATTACTGTATCATCCCAGCACTTTGATAATCAATCATTTGAAAACAATACTTGTTTTATCAGTATTAGTTTAGAAGATATTAGCTTACTGCAAAAAAAATAGCCTGCTCTCAATAAGAGAACAGGCTATTAATGATTTCACAAATTTAAGATTAACCGCCAGCAGTCATTTCTGCCCACTGAGCTTCCATGTAATCCGTTACATCATCTGGTGGCATTACTGAGAACGCACCATTCGCTAAGTGTTCAGCTGGGTTTGGAGCAACTCCTCTTTCAGCTAGCTCATCTGCAGTAAGTGAGCTAAAGCCTTTTTGGTTAGAGTGTCCGTAACCCCATTCGCTTAATAGATAAGCTGAAGTTTCGGCACTAGTTGCAGCGTTAATCATGTCATAAGCAACATCAAGATTTGCACCTGTCGCAATTGCAAGTCCACATGCCCATGTCATGGTCCCTTCCACCGGTCGCATCATAGGGTATCCAGTCTCCCAGCTTGTTTCGTTCCAACAAATAGAAGCCCAGACTTCTTCGTTTCCAATTGCTTCAGCAATAGAAGCAGAATCAGCGAAGAATGTTCTAATGTTTCCATTATCTCTGAGTTCACGAAACTTATTGATACCTTGATCAATAGCTGCTTTTGTTAACTGGTTGATGTCCTTAATGTCAGTACCAAGATAATGCATCATCAAGAATAAACTATCTGCAGCACTATCCAGCACTCCAACTTTACCTTTCATTCTAGGATCTTCTAAAAGATAGAGTGATTCATTACCTGGTTGCATCCAAGTAACTTTATCAGTATTATAGACAATCGACGTATCACCCCAATCAACGGGCGCAAAGTAATTTTGTCCGTTAACAATACCACTTGGGAGGTCTCTCACTTCTGGAAACATATCACCCCAGTTTTCTAGTCTTGATGTGTCGAGCGGTTGTATAACGCCAGCTCTTACCCAGCGCCCTATTTCCCCCTGACAGGGCCACGCCACATCCACCTCAAATCCGGCCTTAAGCTTTTGTAGGCCTTCCTCTGCGTCACCAAATGTACTGTACTCTGGTGAACCGTTTGCTTCAACATATGGTCCAAATAGACCATCATCATCGTATCCACCCCAGACAAAGGCACGTCCAGTAGATGCAAATGCATTAGTAGCAGGAACCATTCCAGCTGTTAGTCCTAAGACCCCAGCTGCTCCCATACCTTTTACAAATGATCTACGACTAACTTTTCCCTCTCGGAGGTTATCAATGAACTTTTTAGTTACATCGTATTTAGGCATAATTAATCATCCTTTTTTTTGTTTAAACTTTAAAAATTCTACAAGACTGGGGAGACACGTCAATACTATATCAGTCGGAAAATGGCCGATTTTTGGGATTATTAAGCCACGGATCTACCATTTCGTAGTTGTAACCGCCCTGAAACACCAGTTCATCAGAATATGATCTTGCGATCAGTTGAATAGATGTGGGCACCCTAATTGAGCTAAAGCCAGAGGGCACTGAAAGTACAGGTAATTTTCCAAGCATGTTAAATGGATGTGACATGACCCATGCAAAATCAGTACATTCCTGTTCTTTTCCATTAATAATGACGCGGTCATTAACTATATCAATATCTGCCTTGATTGCCGGTACAGCATTGGTAGGGCAAATAAATAAATCATATTTTTCCAATATTGGACCAATTTCTTCATACATTTTTCCAGTCACCATTGCACTTTCTTCAACCCCATAACCCAAGTAAGCACCTATTTGTTCGTGATAAATTTTTTTATTATTTTTTAAGGAGTCGATGTGCATTTCAGTAACACCACTGAACATTTTTGTGTAATCACTCAGCTGTTCTTTTTCAGAATCTGAAAGCTCAGAAATTTCTTTATAAAAAGAATTTGCATAATGACTGAAGCAAACCGAATTTACTTCATCTTTTTTCCAATTAAGTTTCACCTCTGTGACTTGACATCCAAGACTTTTAAATTTTTTTAATGCTGTCAGCGTATTCTGTTCTACTTCTTTATCAATCTCAAAAAATCCTAAGTCCATTGAATAAGCTATTTTCCAATTTTTAATATTTTCGTAATTTAATGGTAATGTTTTTTTTGGACGTAAAGATGTTATGTCTTTTTGATTTGGTCCACACATAATGTTTTGCATCATTGCAGTATCAACCACTGTTCTTGCGAGTGGTCCTGTTACGCAGTAGGGGTCATGATTGAATGGATAACTTTGAGCATTTCTTCCATGAGGTGGCTTGAATCCAACTACGCCACATGCGCCTGCTGGTATTCTTATTGAACCTCCGATGTCACTTCCTGTTGCCAACATTGCACAACCTGAAGCTAATGCAGCCGCACTGCCTCCACTTGATCCACCAGGTGTCATATCTAAGTTCCAAGGGTTTCTTGTTACGCCGTTTAGTTTTGAGTGACAAAAAGAAGTGAGAGAAAATTCTGGATTGGTTGTGCGACCGTGAAGTATTGCGCCAGAATTGACAATTGTTTCAACATCAATATCAGTTTTCTTTGCGATATTATTCTTGAGAAGTAAGCAACCATTACGATTTGGTTGTCCTTTTATATTCACTTCGTCTTTTATTGCTAAAGGTAATCCTTCAAGAGGCAGAACATCATTATTATTGGAAAATTTTTTCTCAGACTCTTTTGCCAGTTCTATAGACTTATCAAAATCAAGATAATTAAATGCATTTATCTTAGGATTAACTGTTTCTATTCTTTTAATTACAGCCGACAGAACTTCAACTGGAGATAATTTTTTTTCTTTATACTTCTTTAATGTATCTGAAGCGGATAAATAACAAATTTCAATATCAGTATCATTCATGATGATTTTTTATTTAAATTTAACAATAATTAAAATATATTGAAAATTATTTATGATAAGTGAAAAAATCAAAAGTTTAATACAGAGTCAAGATCCACATGCAGGAATGGACCAACTTTTCTTTACAAATTCAGAGATATTTCATGCAAGTTATGATGCAATTTTCAAAAAACAATGGGTTTTTCTCACCCATTTCTCGTACTTTAATCAAAACGATATCTTTACATACAACTTAAACAAAGGGTTTATAGAGATAAAAAAAACAGATGATAATCAACTTTCAATTTTCGCATCTGATCCAAATATTAAGTGTCATTTAAAAGTGTATGAGAGTTTAGTATTTATCAATTTATCAAACTCTCCCTATTCATTTGATGAATTCATTAAACCACTTGAACCATACATCAAAATACATGGACTGAATGATGGTAAGATTGCTTTTCAAAAAGATTTTATTTTTAATGCTTCACACTTGGCTACAATTCATAATTTTAAAGAATGCGCTCATTGCTGGGGAGGCGAATTTACGCACAAAGATTATCTAAGTGTGCATGGTGAAGATTATTGCAATTCTTATGGAGCAGGTGTTGGTTCAGGGATTGAGGCTCCTAAACTTACAAAACGTATTAAGGAGTGGACAGAACAAACTTTAAAAAGAGGTTTATTTGTTGGAGAGTTCAGTGAACATGACGCAAAATATTTTAGAATTGCAGAGCGCACACCTTTACCTGAAGGTATTGCATCAGAAACAATGGATGGCAGTTATTCTTGTTCAACATTGATGGGTGATTTTAGGGAGATTGGTGCTGACAATGGTTATACTGCAATTGGTTTCAGCCCATTTAACAGCTTTGTTGCAAATAACGAATTTGTAATACTTTTTTTATTCTCACCAATTAGTCAAAATAAAACGGTAGTGACACAATATTGGGTAACCCATAAAGATGCGGAAGTTGATGTTGATAAAATGATTTTTTTGTGGGATCAAACTTCTACTGAAGATTCCCAGTTATGTGAAATGAATCAAAAGGGAATTGAAAGCAGGTCCTATCAGCCTGGCAAATATGGGGATTTAGAGACGAGCTTAGTTCAATATCAGAAATTTTACCTTAATCATTTACAGACACACCTGAACGACTTAGTCTAATCTTAATTCGATACCTATATGGAACTTGCAACACAATCAGAATTTGATGAAGTGCTTAATCGTCATCATAATATTCAATATGTAGATTTTATTTTTGCAGACTTATGCGGATATATTCGTGGAAAAAGAGTCCCAATTTTAGAGGCAACAAAAGTTTTTAAAGAGGGTTTATTAATGCCTTTCTCAGCCTTTTATTTAGATGTTTTGGGCGGTGTTAGCAACGTAAAATCACTAGGATGGACCGACGGAGACCCTGATGGAGTCTTGTTGCCAATTAGTAAAAGTATTAAGCCCGTTCCGTGGGATGATAGAATTTTACAAGTGATGATTTCGCTTGCAGACAAGCAACAGAAATGGGGAGTCATTAAAAATCCCTCTGAAGTAGATCCTCGCAACATGTTGAAAAAAATAATAAAAAAATTTGAGGGTACTGGTTGGAACCCTGTTGTTGCATTCGAGCTAGAATTTTACTTGTTTGATAAGAAAAGAGATAATGAAGGCAAGCCAGTTGTTGCATTAGGCCAAGACAAAACCCAAGTTTATGGTATTGCAGACTTAGATATTTTTAAAGATTTACTGCATGAAATAAATGAAAACTGCAAAATTCAAAACGTACCTGCAACTAATGCTACTAGCGAGTTCAGTCCTGGTCAACTCGAAGTGAACTTACGTCACGGAGGAGATTTACTCAAAGCCGCCGATGATGCTGCAATGTTAAGAAGAATCATCAAAGAGACAAGTTCAAGGTATGGATTTGATGCCTCATTTATGGCGAAGCCATATTTAGATCACACAGGCTCGGGTCAACATCTTCATATAAGTTGTTATGATGACGCTGGAAAAAATATATTTGCAACTAAAAATAGATATGGAAATGACTTTTTAAAATATGCCATCTCAGGGTTTCAAGAGACTTTCTATGACTCTTTTCCGATATTTATACCAAATGTTAATGGGTTTAGGAGAATTCAAACAAGAAATTTTGTTCCAGTTAATAAAAGTTGGAGTTGGAATAGGCGCGATGTGTCTTTGAGAATACCAGCTGGCTCTGACAGTTCAAAGCGTATAGAGCATCGTGTGGCAAGCGCAGACGCAAACCCCTATCTTGTTCTAGCTTGCATACTATCAGGATTGCACTATGGCCTTACTAAAAAACAAATGCCCACAAATCAAATTAGTTTTGATAATAATGAAGGCGCTGATAAAGAAGCGGACCCAGAGATGCCCAAAACACTAACGCAAGCATTAGAACGTTTCAAAAACTCAAAAATTTTACGAAACTATTTTGGGCAAGAATATATTGATCTTTATATCGCAGTAAAACAAGGTGAGCTTGAACATATGGAACAAAGTTTTATACCGCGAGAAGAATACTCTTTTTATCTATAGATATGACAGAACTCCTTTTTAATGAAGATAGTTATTTAAAAGAAGCAGAGGCAAAAGTTATAAGTGTTAAAGACAATATTATAAAACTAAATAGAACTATCTTTTACCCAGAAGGTGGAGGTCAGCCAGGGGACAATGGTAAGCTAGTCCTAAAAGATAGAGTTCTTAATGTTATTGATACAAAAAAGGGTGAACAGGAAAATGAGATTTTACATTATGTAGAAGGAAATATTGATGAAAGCATTATCAACCAAGAGGTTGGTTTAAAAATAGACTGGGATAGGAGGTATAAGTTGATGCGCATGCACAGCTCGTGTCATGTTCTAGTCAGCCTTGTTCCAGCTCTTATTACTGGTGCATCAGTTGGAATTGAAAAATCTAGAATTGATTTTGATGTCGATCCATCAACTTTAAATAAAGAAGAAATGAATCAAAGAATTAGAGAAATAGTATCAGAGGATCATCCAATTTTTATTAATCAAATATCAGGTGATAACTACGAAGAGTATAAACACTTGTCTAAAGGTGCAGCAGTAAGTCCACCAGTAATCAATAATAAAATACAAATAGTTCAAATTGGTGAAGATAATAACATCATCGACGCGGAATTTTGTTCAGGTACGCATTGTAAATCAACAAAAGAAATTGGACCACTTGAGATTGGAAAGATTGAAAATAAAGGTAAGAGAAACAGGCGAATTAATATAAGGTTTAGTTCATGACGGATATTTTAGTCAGTAAAGATGATGGACAAGTTGTAACGCTCACTCTTAATGATGCACCAGCAAATTGCCTGACAATGGAAATGATGTCGGCGATAAAAATGGAGATAGATCGCGTTAGTAAATCCAAAGATCACAAACTTGTTATATTTGAAAGTTCAAATGAGAAAATCTTTTGTAGCGGACATAGTTTTAATGAAGTTCAAGAGATGATTAAGAATAATGATAAAAAATCACAAGAACTTCTATTTGCGGAGTGCTCTGAAATGTTAATGAAAATTAGAACAAGTCCAAAGATTTTTGTTGCTAAAGTCAGAGGTATTGCAACCGCTGGTGGACTGGGATTAGTCAGTATAATGGATTGTGTTTTTAGTTCTAAATCAGCAAGATTTGCTCTTGGTGGTATAAACTTTAATTTTGGTTGTCATCAACCGTCAGTATCAGTTGCCCGTGCAATATCCTCAAAAAATGTGATGGAATTATTAGTGAGTGGTCAGCCTCTTAATGCTCAAAGAGCACAAGAAGCTGGACTCATCAACGAATATTTAGAAGATGACGAATTAGATAAAAGGGTCGAACTATTTTCTAAACAAGTTTGTGATCATACACCTGAAGTGCTCGCGCTCACGAAAGAAACATTATACAAGCAGTCGGCAATGAAAATCTCTGATGCCTATGAATTTGCGAGTAAAGCAATGGTTGAAAATCTACAAATGCCTGAAACTAAAAAAGGTATAGATACTTTTTTAAATAAAAATTAACGTTGTATTGAAAATTTTTCAGGTTCACTATCCTTTTTAAGAACTTTTTCTCTCTGTAAAATTATCAGAGATGCAATAATAATAATTGCAGAACCTAAATAGGTTGTATAGGCAGGAATTTCTGCGAAGAATACGTATCCAAAGAAAACGCCATAAACTAATGAAAGGTATTTTAGGGGCGTTATTGATGATACGGGCGCATTCGAATATGCAGCTGTAAGAGCAAGATTCGCTGCTCCTCCAGAAAAACCAACACCCAACAATAGTAATGCAGCATCAGAAATAGAAACCGGCAATACCCATTTCCCAAAAAAAGGAATTGTTAATAGAGAAGAGAGTATAATAAATATAGTAAATGAGGCAGCGATTGAAAAAACTGACTCTGTTTCACTAAGTTTTCTAATTGATATTGAAACAATAGAAAAAAAAACGCAGAACAATATTGGCAGTACCATGTATATACTAAATTGACTCGAAGTTGGATTTACAATTATTAGCATGCCGAAGAACCCTAAAAATATTGCAAACCATCTCTTAATTCTAACAACTTCACCAAGAATAAAAATTGATAGCAGAGTAGAAAACACAGGTGAGAGAAATGTAAGCGAAACAACTGTAGCCAGAGGCAATAATGAGAGAGACAAATATACTAAAAATAAAGCAATAGTTCCACTAGCAGCTCTTGTAAAATGTAAACCAGGTTTTTTTGTATGAAGCCAATTAGCCCACCCTTCATTTGGAAGAAAAAATAAAAGAGTTACTAGTCCACCTAAGCCACGAAAAAATATAATTTCTCCTATAGGATATTCTGTACTTAATGCCTTCACACTCAAATCCATGAAAGCAAATAAACTCACAGATAAGAGCATAAACAAAGCTCCGCGTTTAATATTGTTTTGTTGCATTAAACTTTATTAATTTTATTTATATATATACACTAATTTACTATGAGTATCTTTAGATATATTGCAGCAGGAAGTTTAGGTTTTGCATTTGGTGGAGTAATTGGTTCTGTTCTTGCAATTACCGCTACTCACTTTATGTCGAAGGCTAATGCTCCAAGACATAAAAATAATTTTTCAAGACAAGAAGTTATATATCATACGGGACTAATTAGCCTCGCCGCAGCTCTTGCGAAACGAGGTGATGGAAAAGTAACTCGAGAAGAAGTAGATAAATTTAAAAAATTATTTCGAGTAAAAACTTCTGATACGAAAGTTGTGAAAGCTATCTGGGATGCTGCTGTTGAATCTAATCATAAATATGAAGAATATGCTGCGCAAATTTATAGCGTTTGTCGTGGCAATAAGCAATTATGTGAGCAAGTAATATATGTACTTTTTGAAATTGCAGCAGCAGACTCAGATGTAAGTTCAGGTGAAATAAAATTTATAAAAAGAGTTGCTCAAATCTTACATATTGATGATGAAACTTTTGCACGTATTAAGAACAGCCAGTCCCATTTTAATAGTGAGTCACCATATAAAGTGTTGGGCGTAAAGAAATCTGATAGCACTGATCATATAAAAAAGGTCTACCGCAAATTAGCAAAAAAATACCATCCAGACTCTATTGCAAGTAAAAATATAAAAGATGAGGCTATTATTAAAACTGCAAAAGACAGATTTAGAAAAATTTCCTCTGCCTATGGTGAAATCATGAAAATGAGAGTTGAAAAGTAACAAAAATTCTTATTTTTTTTATCATTTTTAATTGTTATTTTCGCGATATAATACGTTATGGACATTTTGATACTAATAGCACTTTGCGCATTAATTTATTTAGTCTATCTCATTAAACAGGAGTACTCAGACGCAAGGATACGCCAGGAAGCGCAAATGCAACGATTAGTAGAAACAGTAATAAAATCGCAAGAAAATAAAGAATAATCATTTCTTCTTATTCCAATTATTCCGTTTTCGATTTCTAATTAAAGGCGGATACACCCCTGTTGATAGGAAAATTTTGACGAACCTAAGTTGTAAAAACCAAATTTTTTTTAACACTTCAATCATTATTTTTGATAATGCATCTCATTCGCTCTTATTTCAATTCAATTTTTTTACAATTTGACTATAAGTAAACTAATGAGCAATGATATTTCTAATTACAACAACTGGTTAGATGCGTGGAATGATTTTTACGAAAAAGAAAAGGAATTAGTAGAACTCGATCCTAATGCCGCGCTTGTTTCCTCAGTCGATGCCGAAAGCAATCCAAACGCACGCGTTATTTTAATAAAAGATGTATCAAACAATGGCTTTGTTTTTTACACAAACTATCAGTCTCAAAAAGGTAAGGAACTTTTCCATAATAATAAAGGACACCTCACATGGTATAGTCGAGCTCAAAAAGTTTCTATTCGTGTTCAAGGTGAAGTACAAAAGATTGATGATTCAATCTCAGATAATTATTTTGCATCCAGAGATCGGTCTGCCCAAATCTCAGCGAGCATATCTAAACAGTCAGAGACGGTTGAAAGCAGAGAAGTACTTGATGCTGAATTTAAAAAATTTGCAAATGAAAATGAAGGAAAAGTCATAAAGAGGCCTCAGAATTGGGGGGGTATAATTATAATCCCGAGACGTGTAGAAATCTGGTCAAGTCAGTTGGACTATAAAACTAGGCTTCACGATAGGATTGTTTTTACTTTATCAAATGATCAATGGACTAAATCAAGACTTTATCCTTAATGACTTACGTAAATATTTCCCAAATTGAGTACGGTGAAAAAATAAAAAAATCTTCTTTGATCACTCTCGGAGTTGTTCTTTTTTTAATCATCATTAAGACATTTGCATATTTTTCTACTGGTTCAATTATAATCTTGTCACTACTAGCAGATAGCTTTTTTGATCTCATTATCACCTTAACTACATTTATCTTAGTTAGAATATCTCTAAAGAAAAATACTAATGAATACCGTTTTGGTTACGGCAAAGTCGAGGCATTATCTGCTTTTATAGAGGGCATTGTTATTTCACTAATATCTATATTTATATTGTATATGGCCTACCAAAATTTTTTTACTGAACCTGAAGTTACAATTATTAATTCTGAAATTGCAATTCTTGTTACTGCGATCTCAATATTTGCCACTCTTATGTTGGTTAGATTTCAAACAAAAATAATGAAAGATACTGCTTCATTAAGCGCAGAGTCAGAAAAACTTCATTACTTGAGCGATTTATTAACTAATATTGCAGCCTTTATTGGAATTATGCTTGTAATGTTTGCAGACTTTTCCAAGGCTGACCCATTATTTGCCGCAATTATTTCGGTCTATATGATCTATACAACAATAGCTATTTTTCAAAAATCAATTGCTGTATTAATTGATCGTGAAATTGATGACGATCTCAAGTCTGAGATTTTTGATATTGTAAAAAGTCATAATAAAGTTCTTGGATTTCATGATGTTCGTACTCGTCAAAGTGGATCGAGTAAAGGTAAGTTTTTTATGCAAATGCACATTGAGGTTTCAGAGCATGTAAGCTTAGAAGAGTCGCATAATATTGCTGATCAAGTTGAAGAAAATATACTTGATAAATTTCCTGATGCCCAGATACTGCTTCATGTAGATCCTAGTCACATTGTTGAGAAAAAAGAATTTGTTGATGCATAAAATACTGATACCAATATTTCTTCTCCTATTTACAACTTATTTTGTAAACGCAACGGATGATCTTCCTATTCCTAGATGGGTGTCTTTAAAAGGAGATGCTAACCTACGAAAAGGTCCATTTACTGAAGCGACAATTATTTATCGCTATCAGTTAAAAGGGTATCCAATGGAGATCATTAGGGATATCGAAGGCTGGAGGCAGGTTCGGGATCCGAGGGACGGAGTCACAGGCTGGATGGCTCATTTTCTTTTTTCAGGTAAAAGATATGCATTAACATCAAAAGAACCTTTTAGTTATGGGTATGACAAACCAACCAAAAATAAGATACTTGCTAAAATAGACCCTTTTGTTCATGCAAAAATTAATAAGTGTGACTCAAGTTGGTGTAGGATTACAATTACAGATAATGAGAAAGAAATTAAAGTCTGGATCGAAAAAAATAATTTACTAGGAGTATACCCTCACGAAATTATCAATTAATATTTATTAATGATAAGAATTTTCTCTGTTCTAATTTTATTAATCTCTAATTCATTTGCAGACATACAAATAAGAAAACAAAATGACTTGTTTTGTTATGATGGCGATACATGCTATGTAACATATCAAGAAAATAATGATAAAGTTAGACTACTCGATCTTGATACACCTGAAATTTCACATCCTAAATGTGAAAAAGAATATACGCTTGGCATTGAAGCACGTAACTATATTAATAAATATATTTCTGACGGGAAAAAAATTGAATTTGAAACTGAATACAATAGAGATTTTTTTGATAGAATCTTAGCTTATATCATTGTAGATGGTGAAAACGTTTCAAAAATAATGGTCTTAAACGGTTTAGGAGTTGTGTATGATAAAAATAATAAGAAAGACTGGTGTGAATGAGTGAAGACAATTATCTAGAGAAAGATATAGAAAAACTTAGTTATTTGTTAAATCAAATCAAAGAGCCAATTGTTTGTGTTAAATGTTCTGATGAATTTATCAGCGGTCAGACAGATGCAAAATCTCTACAGGATTATTCAAGAATTGATGTAGGCTTCACCGATAGAGGTCTTCAAATTTGGTGCCAAAGGCATCAGTTGAATATTTGCCACATCAATTTTGATGGAAACAGATTGGAAAAAGACTTTAGATGCTTAGAAAAAAAAATTAACGATTGAAATTAAATATTAGTAGCAACTAAACTTGATTCTCGTTAGGAATCTGAGAAAATTACAAAAATGAAAAAACTTAAATTCATAGATCTATTTGCTGGTCTTGGAGGATTTCATATAGCATTGAGAAAAGAGGGGCATGATTGTATTTATGCTTGTGAAATTGATGAACGACTGAGAGATCTCTATAAGAAAAATTTTAAGCTCAAAAAAGAATACATATGGAATGACATTAGAACAATCCCTAAAATACATTTAGATTTTATGAAAAAAAATGCAGATTTGATTTGCGCAGGTTTTCCATGCCAGCCATTCTCCAAAGCCGGTTCTCAAAATGGATTTGATCACAAAATAGCTGGAGATATGTTTCAATACTTATTTTCAATTATCAAATATGTGAGACCTGAGTATATTTTTCTTGAGAATGTCCCAAATTTATTTTTTCATAATTCAAAAAAAACATATAGAAAAATGAAAATGAACCTTGAGCAAATTGGATATACCATAAAAGAAAAACAACTTGCCCCTATTGATTTTTGCTATCCTCAAACAAGACAGCGGTTATATATTGTAGGGATTAATAAGAAAAAAAATAAAAAGCATGACTCTTTTGAATTTCCACTCAGAAAGATAAACTTAAAAAAAGATTATAATCATAAAAATATAGGAAAGTTTTTAAGCAAGAATCCTAAAAATGTTGAATATGTTTTTAAAGCAAAAGCTGAAAAGATAGAAATGTTTCAGGATCTTTTAAATCGTTTAGAAAAAAAATATGGAAGAAAAATTATTAGTAACGAATTTATGTCGCCATTATGGTTGATGGAATTTGATGCAAATTATCCAATAAATGGAACAAATACATTTAATAAAAATTTAAAAAATTTTATTGGCTATAAAGGCAGTTTTGGCAAAAGAATTAAAATGAAAAACGGAGAACTTATTAACCTTCCAGCATATGCCAAAACAAAGAAAAAATTTCCCAGCTGGAAAATAAATTTCATAAATAGAAATAGAGAATATTTAAAGAAATACAGAAGAGATTTTAAGAATTGGATAAAAGATTACAAAGTTGACGCGATGATGCCGAGTTACCAAAAATTTGAATGGAATGCTCATGGAGAAAACTTAAATCTTAAAAATAAGCTAATATCTTTTAGACCATCTGGTATAAGAGTAAAAAGATCAAACGTCGCGCCAACATTAATTTCAATGACTACTACACAAACGCCGATTATAGGCAACGGAAGTTCAAAGTTAGAGAAAAAATATAGATTTATAACATTCGAAGAAGCTTTGAGACTTCAAGGATTTGCCTTGTCTGATCTGCGTTTTAAAGAAAAATATAAGTCTTACTTTTTACCAGCAGTTGGAAATGCCGTAAATGTTAAAGTTGTGCATTTAATTGCAAAAAATTTAATATAAAATCTATGCGAGAATTAGAAAAAATAAACATTAGGCCTTATTCAAATGTTTTACTGACTTTTAAAAACTTACCTTACAAGGTCCCTTATGCAATAGCAGAGTTTGTTGATAATGCAGTTCAAAGTTATATAGATAATAAAAAAAAATTAAATTCAAGTTATAGTAGTTATAAGCTTAAAATTGAGATTAATATACAAGGGAAAAATATTAATATAAGAGATAATGCTGCAGGTATTCACTCATCAGATCTTGAAAGGGCTTTAACAGCAGGTCAAAAACCCAAGAAGGGAACAGGTCTTTCACAGTTTGGAATGGGAATGAAAACAGCAGGTATATGGCTCTCAGATTACTGGGATGTAACCACAACTGCTTTAGGTGAGACCGCAGTAAGAAAAATGGTCTTTGATGCAAATAAAATTGAAAAAAGTATCGATGATATCAATATAGACAAATTATCTTCATCTCCAAAAAATAGGGGATTCACAATAGTTAATTTAACAAAATGTAGGAATATAACACCAGCTGACATTAATACACTTAAAAAGTTTTTAGCATCTATGTATAGAGTTTTTATAAGAAGAAATGAATTACAGCTTAAATATAATGGAGAAATTTTAAAATATGAAAATCCAAAATTATCTATGGCACCACCAGTTGATCAATGGGATAAGTATCTTGAGGGTGAAATTTTAAAAAAACCTAAAAGTGTTGTATGGAAGAAAAAAATTGATCTTGAGTTCAATAAAAAAAATGAAATGTCAGTTTATGGTTGGATTGGTCGACTAGATGAAGAAACTGGTTTGACTGGGAGAAAAAAGAATGACGGTATAGCAATATTTAGAAGAGATAGGCTAATTCTGGGTGGATCACCTGAAAAAGAGTTCAGATATCGCTCAAAATTTACGGGTGAAGAAGGAGGTAGAGTAGAGCAAACAATGGTGGGAGAATTATTTATCTCTAATATAGAAGCAACACATACAAAAGATGACTTACAGTGGGATGGAACAAAAGAAAAATTTGAAAGTTTAATAAAAGAAGAAATAAGCAAAGATGAATTTAATCTTTTTAAACAATGTAAAAGTTGGCAAGAAAGTACAAGAAATTTAAAACCTCATATTGAACTTGAGGATGATGATTCTACAGATGATGCGCCTCTAGAAAAATCAAAAAACACTCTTAAGGCTGCGGTTGAAGCAGCAAGTAAAGAAATGCTAAAATCGAGTTATCCAAAGTTAGTAGAGAAAAAAATCCATGAAAATATAGAAAAAAAATTCTCAAGATCATTTGTTCAAGGCGCTGGAAAAGATAAAGTACAATTTAAGATTACTGTTAACTTTATAAATACAGAGCCAGTTAATGACTTCTGGTACTCTGTATCATATCCAAATGATAGATATTTAAAATCATATGATATCATTATTGATATTAGTTTGAATCACAAATTTACTAGGGCATATATATTGCCCTCAGGAGATACAGGGCAAGAACTTTTAAGCCAATTATGTACATGGCTATCTATTGCAGAAGTACAAACAATGCGCACCGGTTCAAGAAGTGAAAAACCTGCTCGTGTGAGAGAAAAACTTAATGATATTCTCAGAATATTACCTCCAGAACTTAACTTTAAATAAAAATAAAAATTATACTTTTCATATAGTTAGTTCTACGTTGTATAATGAACAACAAAAAACTTGAATAATACCATTTAATATTTAACTAGAAATCATGAGCACAATTATAAGACCTCTTAACAGAAATTTATGGAAACCTTTTACTGATGGAGTTTACTTCAATAAATTGAAAAAAAAATTTTCTGAAGATCCTAAGAAATATGAAGAGGACACAAATAATACCATAAAATCTACATCTAGCATTTTATCGCAATGCATCGACCCTT
Source organism: uncultured Pelagibacteraceae bacterium (assembly GCA_902526005.1). Classification (GTDB taxonomy): domain Bacteria; phylum Pseudomonadota; class Alphaproteobacteria; order Pelagibacterales; family AG-422-B15; genus CACNXQ01. The sequence continues at coordinate 62,844 of CABZIW010000001.1, read as the reverse complement.
TTAAAAATTATGAAGAACAATCAAATAATAGGTCAACTGGATTAGTCATAGGAGATGTTCAATCGGGAAAAACTACCTCCATGACAGCGCTAACTCATTTAGCACATGATAATAATTTCAAAATTATAGTAATTTTGTCAGGAAATGTTGGAAGTTTAGCTCGACAAACAGCATTTAGGTTTGATGATTTAGAATTATCATGGGGTTGGGAAAAAATAAGAAATGATGACAAGGAGTCCATTGATGAAACTACAATTAATAATTGTCAATCAGCGCTTGAGACATGGACAAAAAGTTATGACGAAGAAGAAAGAAAGACCATAGTTATAACTTCATTCAAACTACACAATAGAATTGAGATGATCACTGATTTGTTTAGAGAATTAGCTAATAGTCATAATCTTAATGAATGTCCAGTATTAATCATAGATGATGAGTCAGATCATTACTCACTTAATTCTTCAGACGCGATACGAAATCAAAAATCTAATATTAAACGAAATATAGAGCAGGGAAGAGCACCACGATCTTTTAGGATCCATTATTATCAATTTCAAGAGGGAGACAATCTCGATGAAATTGCTTTAAACAATGAAATTGATATAGATCAACTATATTTATGGAACGCAAAATCTCCATTAGTCAAGTGGTCACCCGAGCATGGCGAAATCATTTTACTGGAGGAGGTTAGATCTACAACAAACAGATGCATTGAAAGTTTGCGAGAAGCAATTCCATTTCATTCTTATATTGGATATACAGCTACTCCTTATGCAAATTTATTGCAACAAGCAATTGAAAATTTAAATCCTGAGTTTGGTGAGATACTCAAACCAGGACAAGATTACACTGGTTCAGGATTTTTTTTTCTTAATGATAAAAATAAAGCTCGCTACATAACAAACATAGATAAATTAATAAATCAAAAAATTATTAATGATACCGAAGAACAAAACGATACAATTGAAAATGATGAAATTGATAATAAAGATGAATTAGAAGATTACTCACTAAATCATGCATTAAGATACTTTGTGCTTACTAATGCTATTTGCTATCATCAAAAAAAGCACTTAGAAAATTACAAACTTTCAATGATGATACATACTCATAGAGAAAGAGATCAGCATGAAAATTATAGAAGAGATATTACAAACCAAATAAATAATTGGCACCACTCATTCAATTCTGAAAACACCAACAGACCAGTTCCCCATTTAAATAATGATATAGATGACTTTAAGGTTACGTATGATGAGTTGGTTGAACAAAAAGATATTGAAAATATCCCTGAATTCAATAAAGAATTTCGAACGTATATAACTAGGGCTTTAAACGAAATCAAAAGAAATATAATTTTATTTAATGCATCTCAGGGAAGAATACCCGATATTCCATGGGAAAAAGAGGGAACGATGTCAAGAATTCTAATTGGTGGAGACGGCTTAGATAGAGGTTATACAATTGAGGGTTTGAGTGTCTCATATATGCCTAGAAAAGCAGCAAACCAAGTAGATACGCAACAACAAAGAGCAAGATTTTTTGGATATAGAAAAGATACACTGCCTTTTACTAAAATATATTTACATGAGTCCCTCATAGATGATTTTGAAAAGAATGCAAAACTTGAAAAGCAGTTTAGAAAAGATATTTCAAATCATCTTAATGATGGAAAATTAATTAGAGACTGGCCAAGGGCTTTTCGTTCGCGTTCAAGATTAACATCAAGCTCTAAATCAAGAAGAAGCCTAATCATGATACCAAAAGGTTCAGCTGCAAGACAGAATAATCAGTGGCAAAAAGATATAGTTCAAGAGCAAAAAAATAATGAAATATATAATGATATCTTAGATAAATTTAATCAAAGTAGTTATTTGTTTAGAGATCTAGAGCCAGGAAGAAATGAAAAGTGGATTCATAATAATTTATCCAAAATCAAAGTTGATTTAAAGTTGAGTTTTGTATTTGAAGAATACATAAAAGAACTTTTTGATGATCTTGAAGTATTTCCACTTTTTAAAACAATTGAGGAATATCTTGAAGAAAATGAAGATATTAATTGCCCTATTGTTATGATAGATCCTGAAACTACTAAAGAAAGAACAATTAAGGGAGCATTTGGGAGTATCAGTTTTGACTCTGGAGGAGGAGGAAGTGGTGTGACAGATAGCCGACCAAGTTATAGTAAATTTCATTATGAATATCTAAAAGATGATAGACTTAAAAATTTACCAAGATCAAATATATTAAAAGTTCATCCAGTATTGCAGTGCATGAAACTAAAAAGAGTAAATTTAGAAACCGTAGATGATTATGGGGAAAAGAATAAAAAATTATTACATGAAAATTATCCAGTTTTTAGATTCTTACCATCAGAAAAAATTTCAGATAGCTGGCAAATCGAAAGATGAATTTAATTGATTTGTTTTACAATATTGAACCATCAAAAAGTGAGAAAGACGGTAAGTATATAGTAGAAAAAATTCAAATAAAAAAAGAACATTATATTGCAAAATCGTTGACAAACAAGCCGGTAATCCTATTCAAGGTTAATGATAATAATGTAATTAGTGAAAGAATAAATTTACTAGAGTTATGGCGAGTCAATGATACTAATACCTACGAAACAATAGAAAAAAATAATCAAATAACCAAAGATCAGTATACTGTCTTAGAATTTTTTAGTGACAACGTTAATGAGCAAAGTGCATTTTTAAAAATAGTCAATCAAATTATTGATGATTTAGAAAGTATAACTTCAAATAAGACACTTTCTAAATATCTATTTACACTAAAAAGTATCTTTATTGAAAAGAAAAATAACACTAAGGGATTACAAGGATTATGGAGTGAACTGTTCGTTATAGATAATACTTCAAATACGTTGGAAGCGCTTACTTCTTATCAATCAGAAAAAGCAAGAGATATTTGGGACTTTTACTCATTAGATAAGGCTGTTGAAATCAAATCATCAAAAAATAATAGTAGGATCCATAGATTTAAGTATCAACAACTTCACAGTAAGTCCGATAAAATATTTATTGTTTCAATCATTGCAAAAAAAGTAAGTGATGGATGTTCCTTAGAGGAGTTAATTAATAAAATTAGAGAAAAGGTTGATGATAACTATCTAATTTTTAAGTTGGATACAATAGTAGATATGATAACTGAAAAAACTGACATAACTAAAACGAAGTTTGATTATCAAACAGCTCAAAAAAGCCTTCTAATATATGAAAATGTAGACGTTCCAAGAATTACTGAAGCAAAAGAAGGTATTCACAATATAGAATACTCAGTAGATATGAGTCACGCTCGACCAAGCACAATCACGCTTGATGATTTGTTCTAGAACATAATTCTGACAAAAGAATATCAAATTTAAAACATATGATCATTGTATTCTAAATAAAAACAAGGAGAATGCATGATTCAACTAAAAAAATTTATACAAAGTAAGTATAAAAAAAATACGATAAATTTTTTAAAAATTAAAAAATTACTTATTTTTTTAATATTATTAAATTTAGTCATAGTGTTTCAAAAACAATTATTGGCCGAAGATTATAGCATTGAGAATTCCTCAAATAATGAATCTGTCAACAGTATTTGGTATATTCATAAATCAGAAACTGCACCAATAATATTTATTGCTACAAAAGGACAAATTCAAAAAGAAGATTACCTTACCTTCATGCTGGATAGTGATAATTGCGATGAGGTGGGTCTCACATTTCAAATTACAAGTATTATGGAGTCAATTCCACAGAGTGATGATATATTTGAAGTTTTAGTAAAATATGTTCCAGGTGATGAGTACTTATCTAAAGTTGGTATTATAGGAACTCGAATTCAAGACGGATATTATTTTACACAGTTCATGTTTGAAAACTTACTTACTGCTGAAGAAGTCATCGCATTTTTAGGAGACAAGGATAGCTTTGAAATTGAGTTACAAAAAACACAATACGGCAAGGATCCTTCTATATACTTTGATATAATGCATAACAATTGGAATATAAAAGAATTTAGGAAATATTTTAATGAAGCTCAAAGAAAATGCAGGCACAATCTTTTTGATCTCAGTGAAATATGATGATTGAAAAGCTTAAGAGACTCGTTTTATTTAATGTTGAATTTAAAAAAAGGAGGTAAAAATTGAAAAATAATAATCTCATATCCATACGGATTGAGCAGGTAGAAGATCATGTGGGTCAAAAAAAATTTTTTCGGGTGATTATTAATGAAGAAGAACGATTAATAAATATTTTAGAATCTAAAAAAGAACCTCAGATTTTAAAATATAAATCAATTATCCAAAGCTAATTATCCATGTAAAGCATTGATATATTTGATAAAATATTATTGCGGATTTATTGCGGATTATATGTTGACATGTCGCTAGAATTTCGATAAATTGCCTAGCATGAATGATTTTTCTGAAAAGTTAAAGATTTTAAGAACAAGGGAATTAAAAATAACGCAACGCGACATGTCTCTAAAATTAGATTTGCCACTTAGAACATATGAGGCTTATGAAAGAGGGGAGCATCCAATACCAAATGATAAACGAATTATTCTCGAGTCAAGAATGGAGTCGTTACGAGATACAAATCAGGCCTACCAAGACATAAGAAGTCTTTGTGCTGTCCTGAAATCAAAAATTCCTTACATCGAATATGATGATACTTGGCATGAAGCTAGTGAATATCTAAAAACTGTGGTTACGGTTAGTTTTAAAGAAAATCTTTTTAAACTAAGTCAGGCTTTAATAGAGATTGAAAAAATGTGGGAAAAAAAATCTATTTATGATTTTGACCATAACGAATATCAAATACTTGAGAATAAAAAAACAGAGTACGAAGTAAATCTTAAGGAAATTGTTAGACAGTTAAATTATGAAAACATCAACTACTTTTTAAAAAAGGGAAATCATATCAACCAGGTTATTGTCATTTTGCAAAGTAGAAATCGTTTCATTAAAAATACTGAAATAATCTCATCCAATAATGTTGTTAAAATTAGTGATGAAATTGAATATCAAAATACATGGTTAAGAGATGAGGATATATGATACATATTGTAAAAAAAGTTTCGGCGTCGATTGCTTCTAGAGCTAGGTTTGTTCTTACATTTTTTTCTTTCCTTTCTTGCCTGGCTCTAGATAGTGACATAAGAAATAAATTATTTATGTATTGGAGACAAAAAAAAATTTTTAATAAAAAATTAAAAATCTATAAAGAAACCAGAGAACGAGTTGAATTATTGTCTTACAAATTAAAAACTGCTCATGAAATATTATATGAAAATGCCTTTACATTTCATTGGAAAAATTACTCAAACGAATTATCAAAAATAAGAAATGAAAGATTAGATCGTTTCCTTAAGCAAAGATACTTAAGGCCCTTTACTAAAAAAAATGAATTAAATAAAAAAACAAAGAAATTTTTATATTAAATTATGACAAATATTAGATATTGTTTTTTTGATACGGAAAGTTCACACAATATTCCAAATACAGGCTTTACACAGCTGTTGGAAATAACTGCAATCCTCGTTGATCCAGAAAACTTTGAAATTGAAGACGTCCTCGATGAAAAATGTCGTTTAAATAAGACAAATTTTTTAAGCCCAGGAGCAAGTTTCACAAATAATTTAACAGAAGAAAATTTACGACAAAATATGTCAAGCTATGAGTTAAGTAGAGTGATTAATAAAAAATTTAGTGAGTGGCGGCAAAAATACAATATTTACTGGATAGCATGGAACAACAACTTTGACAGAGGCATATTTAGAGTTGCCAATGCCTATATGAACCTTCAGCTCGATGATTTATACTTCATGAATACCAAATCTCCGTCCGGTAACTTTAATTACGAAATCGATGCACTAAGCTTTGCGCATGCCTTACAAAGTTTTGGTAAAAGTGATTTAAAAGTTCCTTTACATCCAAATACTGGCAAACCTAGTTTTCAACTTGGCCTTATTTGTGATGAAAATTCTATTAAAGCTGAAGGTGAATTGCATACAGCAATTGTTGATACAAAACTAATGATGAATTTTGTCAAAAAATACTCAAAACAAGATCCAGAAATATGGAAACAAATGCAACAGACTGCACATAAAGAGAGAGTTTCTGATTTACTGAGTAATTCAAAAAATTATTTTTTGTCGACTTTTTTCATGAGAGGAAATGAATATTTGTATACATATTCCTACTGCGGGATGGGTAATGACGGTTCTGCTATATTTGTTGATCTGAAAAATTTTACAGAGGATGATTTTTTATTATCCCCTGCAGAAATATCTAAAAGAAAAGATGATCGAAAAAATAGAATATTTAGAAAAATTTATTTAAACAAAAATCCAATTTTGATCGATCCTAAGGTTGCAAACCTATCCAAAGAACAAATAGGCAGTCTTGGTAATTTAGAAGAAATACAAAAAATGCATGAGAATTTAGAGAATAATAATCAATACAAAAATAAGGTTGTTTCGGCATTCACTGTCGATAACGATGAAATGTTTGCTAAAAAAAAATCTGAGTATTACGAAGATATGATTTATGAAAGTTTTTTTACTAATTCAGATAAGGCACTTGCGCGTGAATTTCACCAATTAGATGAGTACAAAGATAAGTATAAAAAAATAAAAGCTTTCACAGATATGCGTATGGTACATATAGCAAAAAAAATAATTTATGATAATGAACCATCTGTCATGTCCCAATCAGATATTAGAGATATAGAACATCAAATAGCCAACAGATTGCTAAGTGAAAATTATGAATACAGAAACTATTTAACAATTGAAACTGCCAAAGATGAATTAGAAAAGATTTGCAAAGCCAACGAAATTGATAATGACGATCTAAATAATAATAAGAATAGTAACCCAGATCTTCCAAATGAAAAATTTCAACTCTTGGTTTCAGCGCGGACATATATTGAAAATAAAGAAAAAGAGTTAGAGGCAATGAGATGAAATTAAAAAAAGAAAATGATCCTAATATCAAAAAAGTATTACTTCTTAATGAGGATACAATTGAAAAAATTAATGAGTTAAGTGAGTTGCTTGCTCTTGAAGGTCAGAAACAAGATTTTAGAGATTTTCTTAATGAAAGCCTAGATAGAGCTATCAAATATTTTAAAACCAAAAATAAGGTTTGGAAATGGTTTCATGAAAATAAGAACCTTATTAATTAGAAAAATTTAGATGATCGAAACTATTATAGTATTACTCTGCGCTCCTCTTGAGGATTATAAGTTTAGAGATTATTCAGAATTAGCTGTTTATGCGAATGAATTGAAGATTACTCATTATGAGGATGAGAGAGTATTTGATATCAAAGGCTTAGCTAAAGGGCCGGACGATGAATCTGAGTGCTTTTGGGTCTCCATTTCGCCATATTAATAAATTTAATCGAATAAGGAAAAAATAATGAGAAAACAAATAAAAAATTCAATAAAAAAAGATACAGCACTAATTGCTAAAAATGAAATTAATGAAATTTCTAAATTGCTTAAAAAAGTCCCAGGTTTAAAAAAAGTTCAATATGATTACTCATTTGAGAGCAGCGTTTCATTGGATTGGGGTGTTGATTATTCCCCATCTTTTATTTGTAGAGAAGTTCTTCAAAATGCAAGGGATGGTGCTATCTCACAAGGGTTTAGTATTTCTGATATTAAAACATCAATTAAATCTGGACAAATTATTGTACAAGGCCCTTCTGATTACAACTTGAAGTTACTGTTTTATATAGGAGGAACAAAAGCAAATGATGAAACCCAACTTGGAAAATTTGGGGAAGGCAGCCTGATCTCAGTAGTTAGTCTAATTAAATTAGGAATTGAATATCCAATATTTATATCAGGGAATGAAGCTGTAGCTGTCTCTGTTTCACCTGAAGAAAATGAGGTTGGATTAAGACCATTAATTTATAATTTTTTTAAAATTTCTAATTCTGAAACTGGTTCAAAGTTTGTTATTAACACATTTAAAGAAAATATACGCGATGCATTTAAGTGTGGTCTAGAAGATCATTTTTTCTGGCCAGAAAATCCACATTTAGGTGAATTACTACATTCATATAATCATATATCTTTTTATAAATCTAATAAAGAAAACGGAATAATTTTTTACAATGGACTAAATAGAGGTGAAATTGACTTACCTCTCATTCTTGTAATTGAAAAAAAATATAAAAAGATTGAAAACAAAGTTGCAAGTGATCGCGATAGAAATTCGTTTACGCAAGACTTAAGATCTCAGCTTTTTAATATTGTCGCTCAGTCTGGACTGCACTATAGAGATAGTGCATTAAATCCTGCAATAAAATTTATTTTGGAAGAATTGAAGCCATTGTGGTTAAAAGGACAAGGGCACCCACTATTAAGCAGTATATGTAATAATGTCTGGAATTTAAAATCGGAAGAGTCAAAAGATTATCTTGAAAAGTTATTTTCACCTATTGGACGTATCAAAGGTTACTATTCCGAAAGCTCACCTCGTTACAGCAGCATTTATGGAAGGTTGTACTGGGAACTTGAACCAAAGATATATAGTCAAGACAGACACTTTGAGAAGAAGGGGTATAAAAAGTTACCAAGTTACTTCAGCAGATTGGGCATTAAATCAAGCGTTGAGATTTTGCAGGAAAAAAAGAAAAAGGCAGAGGAAAAAGCCAAAAAAGAGGCAATTAGATTGCTCAATTCCAAAGAAACAAAGGCTATAAATTTCCTTTTACAATGTCTGCGCGAAGTTGCACCTGGTTTTGCCGGTGTTTTTTATTGTTTAGAAGCTGTTGATCTTGTGCAAGTAGAGTCCGAATATGGAGCACTGTATAATATCCAATTTAAGGTTTTAAAGTCTGATAAAGTTTTAGGCGAATTAAAAGACTCACAAAGTCAATTTGATGAAAAAACTGTATTACTCAATGAAAAACTTTTTTCTCATAGCTTTGGATCAATCCTGTCAACGCTTACGCATGAGTTACAGCATGCTTTTGGACTTGCAGACGGTCAAAGAGCTTTTTCAGACGGTCTAACAATTTTGCTTAAAATAATGATAGATCATCCAGAAAAATTAAAATTATTTAAAAATGATTGGGAAAAATATAGAATTATATAATCAATGGAAGTCATAACTATAATATCACTAATAATATCTTTCCTTGCGATCGCAGTAGTAGCTTATTTATTTAATAATATTCACTCGGAAAAAAAACATCAATCATCTGCAGAGCATAATGATCTTGATAATTTACTTAATCAAATCGCAGGTGTTAAAAGTGCGGTTGATGGTCTAAGTAGTACGGTGAAATCAGGTCAGGAAAAAACAAGCAACTCACTAGATTACTTATCAAAAAATTATCATAAATGGACTGAAGCCCTAACAAATAAAAGTTTACAAGGTGATTTGGGTGAAGAAAGTCTTAGAGAAATGCTAGATGATGTGGGCTTGCTTGAAGGTGTTAATTATAAATGGGAAGATACTGTTGGTAGTTTTGATCAAAAAGTTAAACCAGACGTCTATCTTGACTCAACACGTGGGGGTACAATTGTAATTGACTCAAAAGTGAGTATTGCCTCATTTGCGCAATCACAAAATGTAGAAAGTGAAGATGACAAACATCGTTTTTTAAAACAACATGCAGAGGATGTATTAAAGCATGCCGAAGCCCTGCATAAAAAAAAATATCATCAATACTTCGAGGGCAGTCCAGAGTTTACACTAATGTATATGTATAATATAAATTTATATTTACTTGCTCTGTCTCAGATGCCTGATTTGGATACAAAAGCTAGAAATATGGGTGTTATTATTTGTACACCACCAATCCTTTATGCTGTGCTTAAAACGATCAAATTATTTAATGTTCAAAAAGATATGGAACAAAATGCTAAGAAAATTAGCAAAATTGGATATGAAATACATAATAGATTGAATACCTTTACTAAACATTTAAACAGAGTTGGAAGTGGATTAAGTACAGCTACAGGAGCTTATAATAAAGCTGTTAGTAGTTGGACTTCAAAGCTAATACCAAAAGTATCTCAACTTGAAGATATTCAAATGACCGATAAATCTGAAAAAATTGAGGATAAGCTCAAACGAATAGAAGTTTTCCCATCTGTTACAGGTGACAATGAAATTAAAATCGAAGATAATAATATAAAAAAATTATGAAATATTTGAAAGCAGGAAGTGCTACAAGGAGCAGAGCAAATGAATTTAACAAAATTAGATATAGCGATTCACAACTTAAAATTAAATATAAAGAATATTTAAGTTTAGGAGGATACGGATCTACTAAATTAGACCAAAATCAACTTATAAGAATTTGGCAAATTCGAGAAAATGAGGGACTCTCAGCACTTGATATTTCAAGAAAGATGAAAATAGTTGGTGAGCAAACTGTGAGACATGTGCTCAGGTTTCTTGAAAGAGAAGACAGCATAATTAAAGACATACTTGCCGGAAAAAAACCATCCGATACTGCATCACAGGATTACCTAAAAGAGGATTATAAAAACAAAGATCAAAGTTTTAATCCAACTGAAAGACCAACAGGAAGCAGAACAACATTTACAAATGATCAAATTTTATTTTTTATTGAAAATTGTAATAAAAAATCATTTTTAGAAATAAGTAAGATTTTTATTGAGGAAGAAGGAAGCTTAGATGCAAATGATAAAAAAGATATAAATTTAATAAATGAAAGAGTGAAAAACTTAAATGATAGGCTTAGAGGAATTACGTATGAAAATAATAAAACATTTATCGACTCAAATCTGACAATCGCCAATAACGTTAATGAAGCTATCAAAAAAGGATATATAAAGTATGCTGATGGTAGAGTTATGAAAACATTATATTCTTATGAAGAAAAAACTGGGACAGAAAAAGCACAAGAACTAGCCTTGGAAAAAGCAAAAGAATGGTTACCTACAGCTAAAGCACTCCGTGCTAAAGGATTGTCTCAAAGAGCAATTGCTCGGGAACTTCAGGAAAAAGGTTTTAAAGTAGGTAAAACATCTGTGCAGCAATATCAAAAGCGCGGTCTTTTATAAAGTCTAAAAATTTAGAAAATCCACAATTTTCAATAAAAATGAACGGTCTTAGTCGTTGACTTATCGTTAATAAACACTATTTTTTGAATTAATTTAATATATAGGAAGGTTCAAACTATGGCTACAATTGAAACAAACGATCAAGATTTTGATAGAGACGTATTGGAAGCATCTAAGGTGAAACCGGTGGTCGTAGATTGGTGGGCTCCGTGGTGTGGACCATGTAAAATGATTTCAGAGCCACTCGAAAGATTGAGTGAGAGTCTCTCAGACAAAGTATCAATTGTTAAATGTAATATTGATGATAATCCTCAGAAACCAACTTTTTATGGCGTAAGGGGGATACCTCTGTTACTTATATTTAAAGATGGAGAAGTGATTAGTCAGCAGGTAGGCGCTGTCTCGGAAGATAAACTTCGCCAATGGATTGAAGATAATTTAGCTGAATAATTCTATTACTTTTCCCGCTAAATATAAACTTCCAACTATCAAAACCCTTGCCTCAGGATATTCGTCGTTAATATCTGAGATTGCTGACTCGACTGAAGTTGAATTTTTAACGTTATAATTAAAACCTAAGAGTTTTTTCTTTAAAACGTTTGCATCATAGCTATTTTCTTCTTCAGGAATATTTACCGTCTTTATACAACTTATATTTTCTATATTGTTTATAAATGCTATAGGATCTTTTTGTCGCTGCATACCCAATACAATACATAAATCTTTTTTTGGCATTTTTTTTATAGTTTCATTGAGGGCTACAGAAGCTCCCGGGTTATGCCCACCATCTAATATAATCTCTAATTTATTATTTGATATTTCGTTTAGTTTTGTATTTTCCAGTTTTTGAAATCTACCTGGAATGATTACATCTTGGTATTTTTCTTTTTTTAGAAAATCATCAATTTTAATATCTTTGAGTTTTGATGCTGAAGCTATAGCCAGGCCAAGATTATACATCTGAAACCCTCCATGTTTTTTAAAACGTGGGAACTCAAATGATTTTGTTTCATCAGTATAAATGTAATAATTATTTCTTTCTTGAATAATCCAATCGATACCATACGTGAAGGTTTTTGCCTCCCTAAATTCAGCTTGATCCAAAAGGATTTGAAGTGCTTCAGGATATGGTTGATAACCAATGATTGCGAATTTATTCCTTTTGATAATTGCACTTTTTTCGTAGGCAATGAGCTCAATTTTATCTGATAGGAAATCCATATGGTCATAAGAAATTGGTCCAATAACTGAAATGAGCGGGTCTATGTCTCCCACTGAACAATCGAGTCTGGCTCCAAGGCCAGCCTCTATAAGCGTATAATCACTCTCAACACTAGACAACATATCAAAAAAACATGCTGAAAGTGCCTCAAAAAATGTAATATTATCAGATCCAATCAATCTGCGAATTTTTTTTAGTGATTCATAAAACTTTTCATTTGATACTTGATTGTCCTGGAGCTCAAATCGCTCATTATATTTTATTAAATGAGGACTTATATGTGCTGAAGTAGATTTATTGTTATAACGAAGTATCTCTTGGAGGAATCTTAATACACTAAATTTGGAATTTGTAGCAACAAAAGCAATACAGTTGTTAATAGATCTATGAGGGCTTCCCAATTTATCTAATATCGACCTAATTCGGTCAAGCGACATATCAATTTTTTTAGGATGAAGACTCATAAATTCATCCAAAATTTTTTTGATTTGTTGATCAGAGATTGACAATTAGGCTACTTTTTTTTGTAATAGAGATATTAAAGTTGATATTTTCTCTTTTTGGTTTGGTCTTTCAATAATGTCGTCCAGAAATCCATTTCGTTTTAGGCTAATAGCAGTTTGAAAATCCTCAGGAATTGTTTCATCGTTAAATCCGTCAAGCACTCTTTTTCCAGCGAACGCAATCAAATCTGTTTCATGTTCAGCAAGTGTGAAATCACAAATATTTGCTAATGATGCTGATAGACCTCCAGTGGTTGGTGAGCACGAAAAAAGAATTGATGGTTGTCTTTGTTCCATGTCTTTAAATATTTGTATAGCAACTGTCATTCGTGGGAGTTGCATTAGTGATATCGCTCCCTCCATCATTCGAGCTCCACCAGACTCAGTAAAAATAACAAGTGGTAAGTTTTCTTCTCTGCTTGTTTCAGCCGCTTTAATAACACACTCACCAAAATTATGCCCGACAGACCCGCCAGCCCACAAAAAATTCATTGATATACAACAAACTTTAGTTCCATTAATTTCTCCTTTTGCAATTATTCCCACCTCATCCTGACCAGTTGCCTCAATACTTTTTTGAACCCTTTCTTTATAGGAGATACGGTCTTTCCAATTTAAGAAATCTTTGAAAGAAGTATCGTACGGAACTTCTTCCCACTTAGAATTGTCAAACAAATATTTAAATCGCTCTCTTGGCGGGCAAGAGAATGGACTTCCACAGCTGCATAAGTAAAAATTTTTACGTAAATCATCTATATAATTTGCTGACTTACAGCGTTTACAAGTTTGCCAACTATCTACAGGTATGTCTAATGACTTCTTTTTTTGTGGTAAAATCTTTTTTAGCTGACGTGTAATCCAATTCATCTTAAAAGCCCAGTGTTGAGTTCTGAAATAATTTTCCCTATTTCAATTGATGGATCTTTACCATCACGAATTGATTCCTCAATTTTATTACAAAGGAAACTTCCAACTACCACTGAATCAGATTGTTTAAATTGATTAATATTTTCAGGAGTTATTCCAAAACCGATTATCACATTAACATCTTTTTTGATGGACTTTATTAATTTATATTTTTCTAAAATTTCTTCAGGTACAACTTTAAGTTTTCCGCCAGTTGTACTTAACATAGAAATATAATAAATCATATCAGAGTCATTGATTACCTTTTTCATTCTATCTTCATTTGTCGTAGGTGATAGAAGTTGTATAAAAGTAATATTCGATGCTTTACATTTTTTTGCAAAATCAAAATTTTGAGGGTAGGGGAAGTCAACAATAATAAGACCATTGATACCTATCTCATTGCATTTTCTTATAAAATTATCCTCACCGTATTGAAGTGCTGAATTATAATATAACATGAATATAAGAGGAGTTACTTTATTTGACTTTCTAAACTCTATTATCAATTTGAAAATATCTTCAATTTTCGTATCATTTCTGAGCACTCGATCAACAGCATTTTGAATTTTGTCTCCTTCTCCGATGCAACAATTATGAGGAATTCCTATCTCTAGCGCTGTTGCTCCATTTTTAGCTATCTCATGCATTATTTTTAAGCTTGTCTCAAAATTTGGATCGCATGCAACAGTATAACTTAAAAGAGCAGCTTCGTTTTGCTCAGATTTCGTCTCAAATGCATTTTTTATTAAACTCATTTTTATAATTCAATATTCAAACGTTGAGCAAGCAATGGGGCATCTTTACTTAATGTTCCACATACTAAACCAATAATTTTTTCATCTTTTCCCATTTTAGGAGCAATACGACATATGTCAGCAATGGCGTGTGCTGGTTCAATTGAGCATTGAATTCCTTCAGTTTTCGCAAGAATTTCAAAACCTTTAACAGCCTCTTCATCTGAAGCTGAAGTGTATGTTACACGGCCTTCATCTTTCAAATAACAATGCATCGGAGAAACCCCGGGATAGTCCAACCCAGCTGCTATAGAAGAAGTTTCTTGAATTTGACCGTCAGGGGATTGGATAACATATTGTTTAGCTCCGTGTAGGATTCCAATTGGACTGTCATTAGTTAGGGGTGCCGCATGCAGTTTATCATCGTTTTCAGGACCACCCGCTTCAACACCTCGCATAGATATTTGATCATGATCTATAAAATCACAGAAAAAACCAAATGAACTTGATCCTCCCCCTACAGCGGCTACTAAAGTAGCTTTTGGTATTTCACCAAATATATTGATCATTTGCGATGACATTTCCCTAGAGATTACGTGCTGTCCAAATGCACAGAGTTTAACAAAAACAGAAGCTCCAACAATAGAGCCAACACAAATTGCTGTCGTATCACAGTTTGCAAGCCAATACCGCATTGTTTCAGAAACTGCCTCAACAAGTGTTTGTGAACCTGACGTTACTGGCACTACTTCACAGCCAAGAGTTTTCATTCTCATTACATTTAACTTTTGACGTTCATAGTCTACTTTACCCATAAAAACACGCGACTTAAGACCTAGTCTACTGGCCGCCATAGCCAAACCCGTACCGGCCATTCCAGCTCCAGTATCTCCTATAATCTCTGTCTGACCACGATACTTAGCAATAAGGCAACTAATTATTGCTCCGTTTAATTTATGGCTATCACCATGACATTGGGCTTCATGCTTAATCCAAATTTCTGCACCGCCAAGTTCTTTTGTTAAGTTTTCCAGTTTAAAAAAAGGTGTAGGTCGACCAATATATTCTGATCTCAATTTTTCTAGATCTTTGAGAAAATCTTTATCATGTCTTAATTCTTGAAAAGCAGCATGCAAGTCATCAGCTGGCTTAAGAAGTGGTTCAGGTAAATAATTCCCTCCAAACTTGCCCCAAAAACCATTCTCATCAGCTTGATCGTATAAAGGTACTCCTTTTTTTATCGACATCTTAATTTTTAATTTTATCCAACAAATCTGTAATTTTAGATTCGTTTTTTACATGGTTTTTATCTTCTACGCCACTACTTAAATCAAAATAATTTGTTTTAACTGATGAAATAGCCTCTTTTATGTTTTCTATATTAAGCCCTCCAGATAGAAAAAAATCTCTGCTAAACGTAATATTTTTTAATAATGACCAATTAAAAGATTTTCCAGAACCAGAGGATATTGAATCAAATAAATAGTAATCTGAAAATTTAGAATATTTTTCTATGTGATCCCTATTTATGTCATTTTGTAGATTAAATGCTTTTATTATTTTTTTATTAGATAGTTTTTTTATTTGTTTAATTTCATCAGGAGTAAGATCTCCATGAACTTGAATATATGAAAATGGGAGTTCTTTAATTGATAGAATTGTCTCTTTACTTGGATTTTTTGTTACAGCTACTGTCTGAATTTCTTTACTTACTGAGTTAAGTATTTTACTTGCTAAATAAAAATCAATATTTCGAGGAGATTCTGTAACATTAAATATGAAGCCAAGATAGTCAACGTTCGACTTGATACAATGTTTTGCGATTTTTTCAGTCATCACCCCACAGATTTTGATTTTATATTGGTTCACTGTAAGCTTTTTAAAATAGATGCAGCTGCATCAGCTGGTGAGTCAGATTCAACAATTGGTCTTCCTACAACGATAATATCTGCGCCAGCAATAATAGCCTCTTTTGCAGAAAGTGTTCTTTTTTGATCATCTGAGTTATTTGTATTTTCTCTTATACCAGGCACAATAACTTTTAATTTAGATCCGAATTTTTCTCTAACTTTTCTTATCTCCATTGGGCTACAAACAATACCATCCATTCCACAGTCAAATGCCAGTGAAGATAGATTATCTACATTCCTATCAACTGTGCCGCTCATGCCAATTTCATTTATTGAGTCATCATCAAAACTTGTTAGCATTGTAACACCAATTAAATTTGTATTACTATTTAATTCTTTTTTTAAATCGACACATTCTTTTAACATGCGGGAACCCCCCGAAACGTGAAGTGTTGTATATGTAGGGTTGTAAGAGAGAATATTTTGAAGTGATTTTTTTACTGTATTTGGTATGTCGTATAGTTTAAAATCGAGAAATAATGGAAGTTCATATTTTGAAATTTTTTCAATGCCCTTGACCCCACAAGATGTAAAGAATTCGAGACCTAATTTGATCCCGCCAATATGAGGTGAAATTTCATTAATAATTCTATCTGCATCATCAATACAACTTGTATCAATAGCGCAGTAAATTGGGTTTTTAGTCAAAATTTTTGTTTTATGAAATCTTTCTAACTCTCGTTAGAAGAGTTTTCTTGTTTATTTAGTTTTAATCTAAGTTCTTTTCCGGTCTTAAAACGCGGGATATATTTCTCCTCAACATTTACAGCCTCCCCAGTTCTTGGGTTTCTACCAGTACGTTGTTTTCTGTGTTGAACTGAAAATGCTCCAAAGCCTCTTAATTCAACTCTTTTACCGTCAGCTAAAGATTGAGTTATTTCATTGAAAATTGTATTAACAATTCTCTCAACATCTCTTACAAAAAGATGAGGGTTCGCTTCAGTAATATTTTGAATAAGTTTTGATTTTATTAAACTCATATAAATAATTATATGACATTAAATTTTATTGTAAACGATTGATTGTAAAGAATATTTAATCTTCTTTTTTGTCTCTGCCAAGAGCTTTTCCTAGAATAGCGCCTAAGGAAGCACCAGAGTCTTTAGATCCGTATTTAGCCATGGCATCTTTTTCAATTTCTTCTTCCATAACCCGTATTGATAAATTTATTTTATAATTAGCAACGTCTATATTTGTTATTGATGCATCTAGCTTATCATTCTTTCCAAATCTATCAGGTCTTGCGTCAGATTTTCTCAAAGCTAGTTCTGATTTCTTTATCAAAGTAATTGGCCCCTTATCGCCAACTCTAACTTTAACCCCATAATCACCTGTTTCAATAACACTACAAGTGACAATATCTCCTTTGACTTTTTCTTTTATTTCATCGTATGGATTTCCATCGACCTCTCTTACAGAAAGGGCTATCTTTTCATTATCATTAGAAATTATCTTTACTTTAATTTGATCACCAACCTTATATTTTTTCATTTCTTCTTTTGGGTCTGCTTCCCACGAAAGATCTTTACTAAAGACAGCGCCATCTATTTCTCCATCAAGATTACAAAATAATATATTATCTTTAATGCTTGTGATTGATGTATCTAATATCTTTCCGATTGGATTTTCATCGTTAAACTTTTGCCAAGGATTAGGCGTTAATTGTTTAATACCTAAACTTAACCTTCTTTTTTCATGATCAACTTCAAGTATTTGACAATCAACTGATTGAGACCTCGCATATAAATTACCAGGTTTAGAATTTTGTTTTGCACTCCAAGTTAGCATATCTTTATGGCATAACCCTTCAACGCCATTTTCGATTTCAATAAATATTCCATAATCAGCAACATTTGTTACGACGCCTGTTACTCTATCGTTTACATTAAACTTATCTTTTACATTGTTCCATGGATCATCTTCAAGTTGTTTCATTCCAACAGAGACTCTATTTTTTTCAGGATCAACTTTAATAATTTTTACTTTTACTTGCTGATCAATTTTAAGAACTTCTGAAGGATGTCCAATTCTTTTATAAGTAATGTCACTACTATGAAGTAAAGAGTCGTAACTTCCTAAATCCACGAAAGCTCCATAGTCTGTAATTGCTTTAATTTTACCATCAACTACGTCCCCGAGCTTTAATTGCAAGAATCTTTCTTCCCTTACTTCTTTGTTCATTTCTTCAAGAACAGCTCGTCTACTGACAACAATATTATTCCTTTTTTGATCGAGCTTAAGAAGCTTAAATTTCTGTGGCACGCCTATAAGATGACTGACGTCTCTAACGGGCCTTGTGTCGATTTGACTTCCAGGTAAAAAAGCAGTCACTCCAATTTCGCAAGATAGGCCGCCTTTAACCTTTCCAGTGATTACACCTTCAACTAGCTCTCCTGCTTCAAAAGATTTCTCAATTTCACTCCAAATTTCTTTTGATTTAGCTTTTGATCTTGAGAGAATACATTCTCCATTGTGATTCTCTATTTTATCCAGATATACATCTATAGTATCGCCAATTGATAATTCTTTTTGATCTTTTTGAAATGCAAATTCTCTTTTAGATATTCTTCCTTCTACTTTGGCACCAATATCAACTATAATTGCGTCGTCTTCGATTTCAGCAATTGTACCTTTGATAATAGTTCCTTCTTTAATATTATTGTTATTTATGGATTCAGCTAATAATGAGTCGAACTCAGTTGAGTTGCTTTCATTTAGGGGCACTTCATTCATATGTTTAATTAACTAAATAATCTTTTAATTGCATTAAAAGCCTGTTCTATATCAAGATAACTTGTATCTAGCAATACCGAATTTACAGCGGGTCTCAGCGGTGCTATTTTTCTATTTAAATCATTCATATCACGAGCTACTATTTCATCATAAATGCGCTTTAAACTAGTTTTTTGGCCCTTTTTTTTAATTTGCAGGTGTCTTCTTTTAGCTCGAACTTTTGCATCTGCCCACATGAAAATTTTAATATTTGCTCGTGGAAATATTTCAGTTCCAATATCTCTTCCTTCAATAACTGCGAATTTCTTGCCCTTAGCATATTTTCTTGGAAACTCTCTTTGGTAGGCCATTAATTGCTTTCTTAGATATTTTTTTTTCGAAATTTGAGAAGCAATTTTATCTACTTTGCTTGAAAATAAACTCTCTGATTTTATGTTTTCATCTGTCAAAGATTTGGCACACTGAAGTATTTTATATTTATTATTAATATTAATTTTTTTATTAATTATTTTTAATGCTACTGCACGATAAAGTCTTCCACTATTCAACAATGGCACTTCATAATAACGTGATATTTTTTTTGCAAGAGTTGATTTTCCAACTGAAGCGGGGCCATCAATTGCTATTATCTCGACCATGATTAGTATTATAGCAGATAATTTAGGTGTTTCGTGAAATCAGGATAACTTATATTGATACATTTCTTATTATCGATTTTAAGTT
Organism: uncultured Pelagibacteraceae bacterium; assembly: GCA_902526005.1. GTDB lineage: Bacteria > Pseudomonadota > Alphaproteobacteria > Pelagibacterales > AG-422-B15 > CACNXQ01. The sequence goes on along the minus strand of CABZIW010000001.1, from coordinate 43,038 downwards.
TATTGTCGTAGAGCATATTAAGAATAGAAAATGACAAAGCTATTCTGTGGTCCCCAAAAGATTTAATTTTTATATTTTTATTAAGTTTTATTTTTTTACCAAAAATATGTAAATTGCTGTTTTCTTCGTAAACCTCAAAACCAACTTTTTTTAAATTAAAAAGAATACTATGTATTCTATCGCTCTCTTTATGTCTCAATTCATCTAAACCTTTCATTATCGTCTTACCTTTTGCTTGAGAAGCAGCTATTGATAAAATTGGATATTCATCAATTAAATATGCTGACTGATTAGCTGGAATATTAATTCCTTTTAATTTACTATACTCAGCTGTTATATTACCAACATCCTCACCACAAATTTGTTTTGTCTTTTTTAGTTTAATTTTTCCACCCATACTTTTTAGTACCTTTATAAAAGCAGTTCTTGATGGATTAAGCATAACATCTTTTAGTGTAATCTTTGACTTAGGCAAAATTAATGCTCCTACAATAAAAAAAGATGCACTTGACGGATCTCCTGCAACATCAATATTTTTCGCTTTGAATTCGTATGGCCCGTTTAATTCAATTTGTGATGTTTTTTTCTTTGTCTTTTTAATTTTAAATTTGACATTTAAAAATTTCAAAAGTCTTTCAGTATGATCTCTGGTTGCTATATTTTCAACAATTTTTGTTTTTCCATGTATATTTAAAGCTGCAATAATTAATGCTGATTTGATTTGGGCTGAAGCTTTCCGAATATTATGCTTTATAGGTAATAATGTTTCACTACCAGATATAATTAGAGGTAAATAATCCTTTTTTGTAAGGTGAACAATTGCTCCAATTTCTTCTAAATGCTTAGTTACTCTTGACATCGATCTTTTACTCAGCGAATTATCTCCAACAAAAGTACAGTTGATTGGATTTGAAGATACCGCTCCTATCATTAATCGAGCGGTCGTTCCGCTGTTGCCACAATCTAAAGGTCTTTTAGGTTCAATAAATCCCCCGGTACCATTACCGTAAACAATCCAGCTATTGTCATTTTTAATTATTATAATCCCTAATTCTTTTAAAATATTCAATGTATTCATAACATCTTCTGACTCTAACAAATTGGTTATCCTAGATTTACCTGTACTCATGGCTGATAATATCAGAGCCCTGTGTGAAATAGATTTATCTCCTGAGATCTTTAATGAACCTTTTAATTTTAGCACTTTTATATTGTCAATTTATCTTCTTAGTCTAAAGTTATATATTATTTATTTTTGAGTTGTATCAAAATTTTACACCATAAATATTCGAGGAATAATCATGTCAAAAGTTGAGTGGGGGAAAAAAGTAGTTTGTACTAATTGTGAAACTAAGTTTTATGACTTGAATAGAAAACCTGCTGTTTGTCCTAATTGCGGTACTGAATATATCGAACCAGCTTTAGAATCAACCCCCTCAAATGCTAAACAAGTATTTACAGATGAAGTTGATACAGTTACTGACACAAATTTAGTAGGAAGTGATGCATCGGAGTCCATCGCAGGGGTTGAAGAGTTAGAGATAGATGATGCTATTGATGACGATACAATTAGTCTTGAAGATTCAGAGAGTGATGTTCAAGTCATTTCAGATGAGGTTGATGACTTAGATATCAGTGACGGTGATCACGAAAATATTGAAGAACAATAATTGGGGCTATAGCTCATCTGGGAGAGCGCGTCGCTGGCAGTGACGAGGTGGTCGGTTCAAGTCCGACTAGCTCCACCACTAATATTTAAATGAATCTCCTAAGTAAAATTTACGAGCTTCCTTATTACCAAGTATTATATCACTTTCACCTTCAGCAATTATTTCTCCTGAATGCATTACATAGGAATAGTCGCAAATATCTAAAACTTCCCTGACATTGTGGTCGGTAATTAAAACTCCAATATTTTTATTCATTAATTGCTTTATGAGAAATTTGATATCATCTATGCCTATTGGGTCAACGCCAGCGGTAGGTTCATCCATAAGTATTATGCTTGGATTAGAACAAAGACATCTTGCAATTTCTGTTCTTCTTCTTTCTCCACCACTAAGCATGTGAGGCATTGCTCTTCTTAAATGTGTGAGTGAAAACTCAGTAAGTAATTCTTCTAACATGTTTTGCTTTTGATCTTTTGGAAGGTCTTGAGTTTCTAGTATCGATAGCAGGTTGTCTTCAACTGACATGCCTCTGAAAATTGAGGGCTGTTGCGGTAAAAACCCTATGCCTAATTTAGCCCTCTTATACATCGGAAGAGATGTAAGATGAATATCGTCTAGTAATATTTCACCTCCATCACAATCAATTAAGCCCATGATCATATAGAATGTTGTCGTTTTTCCAGCACCGTTTGGACCGAGTAATCCGATCGTCTTCCCTCGTTCAAGCTTTAGACTCACATCTCTCACTATTTGTTTTTGTGAGAGAGTTTTTCTAAGTTTATTAACTACAAGACCATTATTGGATGAAACTAGTTTAGGTTTTATTGTCATCTTTAAATATTAATTATTAGTTATGTATGCTTCAACCCTATTTGATGAATTACTTTTCATTATACTGGTAGAGTTTTTTATATCTAGATATAATTCGTCGCATTTAACATAATTATTGTTTTCAATAACTTCTACATTACCCAATAAGTTAAGTATTTCTGATTTTGGGTAATATAAGCCTATATCACCTGTTGCAGTAATTTCCTCCCTTATTATTTTAACAGAATTCTCAGCGTTCAATTGCTCTATCTCATTCTCTTTATTATCAAACTTAACAATTAGTTTCTCAGACCAAATCTTTATATCTTTGTTATATGCATACACATCGCCTAAAAAAACTGTAATCTTATTCTCACGATCAACTTCAAGATTCTCCGAAGTAATTTTTAGTTCATTTGAATAACTATTTATTATTAGAAATAAATTTATAATAACAATATTAAAAGATTTTTTAAACATCACTCTGAAGTGTTAATTAATGATTCAACATTTCCAAAATAAGTAATTTTATTAAAGTTATTTGTAATAATAGAACTGTCAGACAAAATTAATCCCCTCATACTCTCGTGACTAACATTTTCTGCTAATTCAATAATATCATTTTGTATATCAAATGTTGCATAATTTGAACTAAGTTTTTCTCCATCATCAGTATAAAAAATAATATTTTCTCGTAATTCTATAAAATTATTATCTTGAGAATAATTTCCCTTGTCAGCCTCTAAGTAAATCCATTTGCCATCTTTAACAGTTTTAAATTTACCCTCAATAGCAAATAGTTTCAGTTCATTATCAGATTTTAAACCCTTCTCCGCTTTTATCTCATAGGTTTTATCGCTTAAACCTTTTTCGGAAAATCTTGGATTATCAATTTCAATAAACACTTCCTCACTATATGTAAGGGAAGTTAATATTAATAAAATAATAAGAGACGATAATAGATTATCTAGATTCAATAACTTAATTAACATATCTTATGCAATCGTGAATGTGTACAATACCTATAGGAGACTTATTTTTTTCTTTTTCTACTACAAATAAACAAGTAATTTTATTTTTATTCATTATATTCAACGCATCAATAACAAGTATGTTTTGATTAACTAATTTAGGTCTCTGTGTCATTATCATTTTGGCTTTACTTTCAATTAAATGATTATTTATATTTCTTCTCAAATCACCGTCGGTAATTATTCCAATTAACTCACTTTTTTTATTTTTTACACCTACATGACCAAATGATTTTTTTGTCATTTCAATAATTACAGATTTCATATTTGCATTCTCTGTTACAATTGGCATTTTCTTTTTAGTATGCATGATGTCTTTAACTTGAAGCATCTGTATTCCCAGCGATCCACCAGGATGTAACTTCTTATAGTCTGAAATTTTGAACTTTTTCAATTTCATTAGAGAAACACATAAAGCATCTCCTACAATCAGTGCCATAGTTGTTGAGGTTGTTGGCGCCATTCCTATTGAACATGCCTCAGCTGCATTTGGTATAATTAAGCTAATATTTGAAGCTTTAATAAGCTCACTTTCAGAATTTGAGGAAATTCCTATAATTGAGATTGAGTATTTTTTGGCAAAATTTAAAAGATTTACCAATTCATTACTGTTTCCTGAATTAGAAATTATAATAAGTGCATCTTTTTTTGAAATAATGCCTAAGTCTCCGTGACTCATGTCGGTTGGAGAACAATATTGCGATGGGGTTCCGGTTGAGCTCATTGTGCTAGATATTTTGCTAGCAATATGACCTGATTTTCCTACTCCAGTGATAATAACTCTTCCTTTTACTTTTGCGAGGACCCTAACAGCTTTATCAAAATTCTTATCTATAATCTTATTAAGTTTTTTTATACCTTGTAACTCAGTATTAATAACTTCTTTACCGTCGTTGATTATTTTATTTATTTTCATTTTCTAACTAGAATGTGAGAATATATCATTATTCCAGCCCCTCAAATCTAATTCAACTCGTGTAGGTAAAAATTCTATACAAGCCTGAACAAGCTTTCTTCTATTTTGTCTCTCTAAAATTTCGTCTAATTTTTCTCTAATCTCGTGTAAGTGAATTACATCTGTTGCAGCGTAATTAATTTGTTCTTTTGACAAATTTGGATTTGACCAATCACTTGATTGCTGTTTTTTTGAAATATCAATATTCAAAAGTTCTTTGCATAAATCTTTATAGCCATGCCCTTGCGAATAAGTTCTTGCTATCTTTGAACTAATTTTTGTGCAATAAACGTTTTTTATCATGATGTTTAAATCATGTTTAATTGCCGCTAAATCATGTCGGGCATAGTGAAATATAAATGTTTTATCACTACTTAATAATTTTTTAAGATTTGGAGCATCAAAATTTTGATCTATAAATTGAACTAAATGACAGTCACCTTTTCCATCATAAAGTTGTATTAAGCAAAGCGGGTCCCTATTAGGTTGCAGTCCCATCATTTCGCAATCAGCTGCAACAATGCCTGAAAAATTAATGCCGTTACTCAAATCATTTTTGTGTAAAATAGTTTGCATTGTGTAAGATTTACTCTATTTCAAAACTGTACATAAAGGTATATTTAAAAAATATGAAGAAAAAAACGATCACATTAATTGGCGGATCTGGGTTTTTGGCTAAATATTGTATTTCCGAACTTCTTAAAGAGGGCCACAATTTGAAAATTGTATGCAGAAATCCTCATTTGGCTGGTCACTTGAGAATGATGGCGCCAATAGAACAATTAGATATTGTAAAAGGCAACATTATGCTTAAGCACACAATTGAGCCATATATAAAAAACTCTGATGTTGTTATTAATTTTGTAGGTGTCTTAAATGATAGTTCTGGTGGTCAATCTTTCGAAAATTGTCATTCTTTAGGGCCCAAAAATATCGCAGATTTATGTGCAAAATATAAGGTTGAGAAATTTATTCATTTTTCATCCATTGGAGCTGATATCGAAAGCGACTCAAAATATCAACAATCAAAAGGCTTAGGAGAGCAAAATATTCAAAAAAGTTATCCCAACACAATTATAATTAGACCATCGATAGTTTTTGGACCTGGTGACGGTTTCTTTTCAGTTCAAGCCAAATTATTAAAAAGTTTACCAGTTGTACCGTTATTCGCTAATAACAAATACCAATGTGTTTATGTTAAAGATATCGCCACAGCTATAAACAGACTTATTTTGGATGATAAATATAATGGTAAGATATTTGAATTTGGTGGACCAGAAAAAATGAGTCTAAAAGAAATATACCAGTTGATCTTAGACACTTTAAAAATTAAAAGACTAATAGTTCCAGTTCCATTGTCTTTTGCGAACTTTATTGCGTTTATTATGCTGCCCTTACCCTCTCCACTAATAACTTTTGATCAAGTAAAACTTCTAAGAAAAGATAACATCATCTCTAAAACTGAATTTAATTTAGAAAAATTAGGAATTGAACCAAGTTCGCCAAGAAGTATTATAAGTACATATATTTGATTGTTTAAGTGAAATAAATCAAAATTATCGACCCAAGTACTATTCGGTAAATTACAAATGGTATCATCGAATTATTTTTTACCCAATTTAGCAATATACTTATTGATAAGTATGCGGTAATAAAAGAAATAATAAAACCAGAAAATAAATACAAAAAATTTATTGCAATTGAGTCATTCGCTATTTCAATAGCTGGAATTGAGGTTGATATTAGTATTACAGGTATTGATAAGAGCATTGAAAATTTTGCAGCCTCGACTCTATTTAAACCAACTATTCTTGAACCTGTATAAACAACACCTGCTCTTGAAGCACCTGGAATAATCGCGAAAATTTGAAAAAAACCAACTACAAGAGATTTCTTATAAGATAGATTATCCACTTTAAGACTGTCCTCATTAGATCTGATATCCGCAAAATAAAGCGCTAAACCAAAGACTATTGTTGATAGACCTATAAAATGTAGATCTCTGAAGATTTCAGCAAAACCAGACATATAAGCTAAGCCACCAATAAAAATTATAGGTAATGATGCAACGATCAAATTTTGATTTATCTTTGTTTTAGATATTTTGTTCGACGAAAAGAAAGGCATTATGAATTTAAAGAAGTTAAGTGCCTCAGTTCTAAAATAGATCAATACAGCTATCAAAGTGCCTAAATGTAGGCTTATATCGAGAGATAAATTTTCTCTTATATTCATCATTTCTGCAGTAATAAGCAAGTGAGCTGAACTTGAAATTGGTAGGAATTCAGTAATTCCTTGAATAATTGCTAAAATAATTACAGGAAAAAAATGCATAACAGATATGAAAAAATAGAGTTTTACGCCAAATAGGCAAGCAAAAGTTCTATTTATGTCATAATGTATGACTATTAATATATTATTAGACTGATATAAAACTACTTAAATTATTAATGAGATTCTATATATGTCAATAATTATGACATAATTAAAAATTATGCTTAAATTTACTGATCTAAATCAAGAGTATCCTGATAAGAGATTATCAAAAGATAGAAAAAAAGACTTTCGAGAAATCTATGATAATTTCATTAAAAATAGTGCAAAAGAGCAGTCTAGCAGATGCTCCCAATGTGGCGTTCCATATTGCACAGTTCACTGTCCACTTCATAACCATATACCTGATTGGCTAAAGCTTGCTGCAGAGGACAGGCTGGAAGAGGCTTATGAAATTTCATCAAGTACAAATAATATGCCTGAGATATGTGGCAGGATATGTCCACAAGATAGATTATGTGAAGGTAATTGCGTAATCGAGCAATCAGGACATGGATCCGTAACAATTGGCTCAGTAGAGAAATATTTAACAGATAATGCATTTGAGAATGGATGGATTACTCCTCTCAAGGTTGAAAAGAGCATAGAAAAAGAAAATAGCATAGGTGTAATTGGTGCAGGACCAGCAGGACTAGCAGCGGCAGAAGAACTTAGAAAAAAAGGTTACAAGGTTCATGTTTACGATCGTTACGACAGAGCCGGTGGATTATTAATTTACGGTATTCCAAATTTTAAATTAGAAAAAGATATCGTTCAAAGGAGAATGCAATACTTAAAAGATTCTGGAATTAATATTCATCTTAATGTTGAAATTGGAAAAGATATAAAATTTGAAGACCTTCAAAAAAAACATGATGCAGTTTTAATAGCTACAGGTGTCTATAAAGCTAAAGAAATTAACCTGGGTGAAAGTACAAGTAACATAATTCCAGCATTAGAATACTTAACCGCATCTAATCGAAAAGGACTTGGAGACGAAGTTAAGAAATTTGATGAAGGTGAGTTGGATGCAAAAGGTAAAGACATTGTGGTCATTGGTGGTGGTGACACGGCAATGGACTGTGTACGAACTGCTGTAAGACAAAAAGCTAAATCTGTAAAATGTTTATACCGTAGAGATAAAGAAAATATGCCCGGTTCTGCAAGAGAGGTAAATAATGCTGAAGAGGAAGGTGTCGAATTCATGTGGCAATCTCTCCCAATTAATATGAATGTTTTAAAAAATGGTTACCAAATTGAATGTGTCAAAATGAGATTGAGTGAGCCTGATGTCGATGGAAGAAGAACACCGCAACAAATAGAAGGATCTGATTTTAATTTGAAGGCTGATATGGTCATAGCTGCTCTAGGTTTTTCTCCTGAAAATTTACCCACACTTTTTAATGTTAAAGACTTACCAGTGACAAAGTGGGGCACAGTAAGAGTTGGTTTCAATACTATGATGACTGATATTGATGGAGTCTTTGCTGCAGGAGATATTGTTAGAGGGGCTTCATTAGTAGTTTGGGGAATAAGGGATGGTCGAGATGTGGCTAATTCAATTCACAGTTATATTGAAGCTAAAAAACTGGCAGAGGTTAGTAAGGTTAGAGCATCATGAGTTCAGATTTAAATAGATACAGAAAAAATAAGCAAGTCTTGGAAGAAGGGCACCTTTATAGTCCTAAACAAGAGCACGATGCATGCGGTGTTGGCTTTGTAGCATCAGTTGATGGTAAGCAAAGAAGAGAAGTTGTAGAAGGTGGTATCGATGCGCTAAAAGCTGTGTGGCACAGAGGTGCTGTTGATGCTGATGGTAAGACAGGGGATGGTGCCGGCATACTTACTCAAATACCTATAAACTTCTTTGATGACGAAATTGCTAAAACAGGCCATGAAAAAAGAGACGAACCTCTAGGCATTGGTATGATGTTTTTGCCAAGAAACGACTATGCAGCATTAGAAAAATGTCGAACAATAATTGAGTCTGAACTTCTTGATCATGGATACTATATATATGGCTGGAGACAAGTGCCTATTAATAACAGTGTTATTGGTGAAAAAGCTAATTCAACTAGACCTGAGATTGAGCAGGTTATGTTTGTTAATAACATTGAAAGAGAAAGTAATTTTGATTATTCAAAAGAATTATATCTAGTAAGACGTCGACTTGAAAAGAGAATAGCAAAACAGCAAATTAATGGATTTTATGTATGCTCTCTAAGTTTTGAGTCAATCATTTATAAGGGACTATTTTTAGCTGAACAACTTTCCATATTCTATCCTGATTTAGCTAATAATAATTTTGTTTCTTCTTATGCAGTGTTTCATCAGAGATATTCTACAAATACCTTTCCATCCTGGGGTTTGGCGCAACCATTTAGAATGTTGGCTCACAATGGGGAGATAAATACAATTTCCGGAAATACAAACTGGATGAGAAATCATCAAACAAGAATTACATCAGAAATTTTTGGTGATGATAGTGAACAAGTTAAACCAATTATAGAAAAAAATGTTTCTGACTCTGCTGCCTTAGATGCCGCATTTGAATTATATGTTAGAGCTGGAAGATCAGTTCCCCTCGTTAAAACTCTTCTAATACCAGAGGCGTGGTCAAAAAGAAGTGAACTAATGCCAATTGAGCATAGAAATATGTATGAGTTTTCTAATGCTATTGTAGAACCATGGGATGGACCCGCAGCAATAGCTGCAGTTGACGGAAATTGGATTATTGGTGGTATGGATCGAAATGGCTTAAGGCCAATGCGGTACTCTGTATCAAATGACAACATAATATACGTTGGTTCTGAAACAGGAATGGTCAGGGTTGATGAGTCAAAGATAGTTGAAAAAGGCAGACTGGGCCCTGGAGATATAATTGGAATAAATTTGAAGGAAGGAAAAATTTATCGTAACTCTGATTTAAAAGACTATCTTGCGAAAGAAGCTCCTTATGAAGAGTATGTCAAAAAAATAATTCGATTAGATAAAAGAGTAACAGTTTCAAGAGAGTCGACAGTTATAGAAACTGAAAAATTAAGAAAAAGAATGATCGCGGCTGGTTTCACAATGGAAGAACTAGAACTTATTCTTCATCCAATGGTGAGTGATGCCAAGGAATCTACTGGAAGCATGGGTGATGATACTCCTGTTGCAGTATTATCGGACAAGTATCGGCCATTATCTCATTTTTTTAGACAAAAGTTTAGTCAGGTAACAAACCCTCCAATTGATAGTCTAAGAGAGCAAAGCAGAATGAGTTTAAAAACTCGATTTGGAAATTTACAAGATATTCTATCTCCTAATCCTTATGAAGAAAATGTTTTTGTAATTGATAGTCCATTTATAACAAATGGGTTGTTCAAAAAGATTTCTGCTCGGGGACAAGAGTCTACAACTGTAATTGATTGTACAGTTCATAAGGATAATTTTAATTTAAAAGAGGAAATAAAGCGTATTCAATTCGAGTCTGAGACTGCAGTTTTAAGCGGGAAGTCTCATATCGTACTGTCTGACATTAGTGCGGATCACGACAAATTATCTTTACCAATGATATTGATCACCGCTGCAGTTCACACAGATTTGACACGTAAAGGTATAAGATCTTTTGTATCATTGCACGTAAGGTCTGCAGAGTGTCTGGATACTCATTACTTTGCTGTACTTATTGGTGTTGGTGCCACGACCGTAAACCCTTACTTAGCATTGGACTGTATTTATGAAAGACAACAAAAAGGACTCTTTGGAAATCTATCTTACGAGGAATGTGTTGAGCGATATAAAAAAGCAGTAGACCAAGGCTTACTCAAGGTTATGTCTAAGCTTGGAATTTCAGTTATCAGTGCTTACAGGGGCGGATTTAATTTTGAAGCTGTTGGCTTAAGCCGTTCAATGGTTAATGAATATTTCCTAGGTGTACAAAGTCGTATGTCTGGCATTGGTTTATCCGGAATTGAAAAAAAACTAACCGATCTACATAATTATGCGTATTCGAATAGCGTACAAACATTGCCAATTGGTGGTATATATCGGTACAGAAACGGTGGTGAAACTCATGCTTATGAAGGTAAGTTGATACACCTTCTACAAACAGCAGTGGCAGATGACTCTTATGAGATGTTTAAAAAATATTCAAACTCCATGAGCAACTTTGCTCCAATCAATATTAGAGATTTGCTCGAGTTTAAAGAAAGTGAAAGTTCAATTGAATTAAGTGAAGTCGAGTCAATAACTTCTATCAGAAAGCGCTTTGGTACAGGAAGTATGTCACATGGAGCACTTTCAAAGGAGGCCCATGAAACACTAGCAATAGCAATGAACCGGATTGGAGGCGCTTCTTGTTCAGGCGAAGGTGGTGAGTCAATAGAAAGATCAAAACCTCTTAATAATGGAGACAGTGCCAACTCAAGAGTGAAACAAGTAGCTTCAGCTAGGTTTGGTGTAACAACTGAATATTTGAATAATTGTGAGGAAATAGAAATTAAGATAGCACAAGGAGCTAAGCCTGGTGAGGGTGGTCAGCTTCCCGGATTTAAAGTAACCGCTGAAATAGCCAAGCTTCGCCACTCAACAGAAGGTGTTACACTAATAAGCCCTCCACCACATCACGATATTTATTCAATAGAAGATCTTGCTCAACTTATTTATGATCTTAAACAGGCAAACCCAGATGCCAGAGTTTGTGTAAAGCTTGTAGCGTCATCTGGAATTGGAACAATAGCGGCAGGTGTTGCGAAGGCTAAAGCTGACGTCATTTTAATTTCAGGACATAATGGCGGAACTGGAGCAAGTCCTCAAACAAGTATTAAATACGCGGGTATCCCATGGGAAATGGGCTTAACAGAAGTGAATCAAGTTTTGACACTTAACGGCTTAAGGCAAAACGTTGTGCTTAGAACTGATGGAGGTATCAAAACAGGTCGTGACGTTGTAATTGCTGCAATTATGGGTGCCGAGGAGTTTGGTGTTGGCACTACTTCACTGGTTGCGATGGGCTGTATAATGGTAAGGCAATGTCACTCAAACACATGTCCAGTTGGAGTTTGTACTCAAGATGAGGACTTAAGAGCGAGATTTTCAGGTAGTCCTGAAAAAGTGGTTAACCTTTTTAGTTATATAGCTGAAGAGGTAAGAGAAATCTTAGCAAAACTAGGATTCAAAAGCCTAAACGAAATCATTGGAAGAACTGACCTTTTATATCAAATATCAAGGGGATCAACTCATTTAGATGACTTAGACCTTAATTCATTGCTCATTCAAGCGGAAAAGGATCCAAACGTAGAATACTTTAGCCACTCCATTATCAATGACGTTGGGTCAACACTTGACCAAAAAATTATTGAGGATGCATCTAAATTTTTACAAACAGGTCAAAAAACTGAACTAAACTATCCCATTAAAAATACCGATAGAGCTGTTGGTACAAGATTATCGTCAACTATATACAGAACTTTCAAAGATAAGAAAGTTAATAAAGAACATCTGACTATTAATCTGACTGGGTCAGCGGGTCAGTCGCTAGGAGCTTTTGCTATTAAAGGACTAAAAATAAATCTTTATGGAGATTCAAATGATTATGTTGGTAAAGGTTTATCTGGTGCAACTATTTCAATTCGACCTCATAAGAATAGTAATTTAGTAACAAATGAAAATACAATAATCGGAAATACAGTTCTTTACGGTGCTACTTCAGGAGAGTTATATGCTGCTGGGCAAGCAGGTGAGCGGTTTGCTGTAAGGAATTCAGGGGCGATTACAGTTGTAGAAGGATGTGGCTCTAACGGCTGCGAGTACATGACTGGCGGCACTGTTGTTGTGCTTGGAAAAACTGGAGATAATTTCGGAGCGGGAATGACAGGAGGTATGGCTTTTATTTATGATGAGGATAAAAAATTTAATCAGAGAGTTAACGCTGAAACTCTAATTTTCGATACTATAGCATCTGAATATTGGACAAATGAACTTAACCAAATTATTCTTTCACATTATCAAAATACGGGAAGTCTTCACGCGAAGAGCATATTAGACAATTGGGAAACTGAAATACAAAAATTTATACACGTATGTCCAAAAGAGATAGTAAACATTCTTCCTCAGCCATTAGGCTTCAAAGATCAGTTGAAGAAGGTCAACTAGATAAAAGTAATGAACTAAAAAAATTAATAGAACAGCATGGTTTTGATACTTTTGGTGTTGTAGATATAAACCCGAACTTGGATTTTAAAAAAGAACTAGATGAGTTCTTGGAAAAAAATCATCATGGTGAAATGGCATGGATGGAGAAAAGATCTAATTGTAGATCAAATCCAAATATTTTGTGGGATGAAGCTCAGTCAATAATTGTTCTTGGAATCAACTATCACTTTGAATGTAATTCGCTTGAGTTATTGTCTGAAAAAAATAAGGGTATAATTTCTGTTTATTCAAGAAATTCTGATTATCATAAAATAATTAAAAAAAAATTGAAAAGTCTTTCATTTGAAATTTCAAAGTTGCTTAATTGTAGTTTTAAATACTTTGTGGATACAGCACCTGTTATGGAAAAGCCTATTTCTATGAAAGGTGGCATTGGTTGGCAAGGCAAACATACAAATCTTGTTTCAAAAGACTTTGGGTCATGGATATTCCTTGCTTCAATTTTTGTTGATAAAAAAATTAATAATACTCGCCCAGAGATTGATCATTGTGGTTCATGTTCAAGCTGTATTGATATATGCCCAACTAATGCAATAGTTGAGCCTTATAAATTAGATGCTACTAAATGTATTTCATATCTCACAATAGAACATAAAGGTATTATAGATAAAAATTTGAGAAAACTAATTGGAAATAGAATTTATGGTTGTGATGATTGTTTAGCAGTTTGTCCATGGAATAAATTTGCAAAAAAATCTAATGAAATTAGTTTTTATCCAAGGGATGATCTTATCAAACCTGATTTAGGTGATTTTTTAAGTTTAACAGACGAAGATTTCAGAAAAAAGTTTGCTAAATCGAGCATTAAAAGGATTGGTAGAGATAGATTTTTAAGAAATGTATTGATCGCAGTTGGAAATAGTAAAGAAAAAAAATACAAGAAAGATATTGAGGCACTTTTAGAAGATAAATCTTCTACTGTAAGAGCAATGGCTGTTTGGTCATTAAAGCAATTGATTGATCGAAATCATATTGAAATTTATAAGAAAAAATATTTTGCGCTTGAAAAAAATGAAAATGTCAAAGAAGAGTGGTTAAATTAAAATTATGATTTTTATATTTGGTTATGGATATACAGCCAAACATCTTGCAAGCAAGGTAAGTGATAAAGAAATTTTTGCCACTTCTCGAAAGCTAAATAGTTTAGAAATTAATCAAAAAAACATTAGAATTATTGACCCTTCGAAGACCCCAAATATTCTCGAAAAATATAAAAATGAAATAACACATTTAGTTATATCTGTGCCACCAGATCAAAGTGGTGATATTTTTTTAAAAAATATAAATTTTAATTTACATGAATTAATTAATCTTAAATGGATTGGCTACTTATCTGCTACCAGTGTTTATGGCGATCATGACGGTCAATTTGTGAGTGAAACCTCTAGATTACTTACTAAGTCTAAAAGAGGAATTAGCCGCCAACTTGCAGAGGATCAGTGGAGTCAGTTATCTAAACAATATAATCTACCCTTACATATTTTTAGAATTGCGGGCATATATGGACCAGAAAGAAATATTCTTGGGAGAATTCAATCTCGAAATTTCACAAGAATAATAAAAAAGGGACATTTTTTTTCAAGAATATACATCAATGATTTAACAAATATTATTTTAGCTTCAATGAACAAACCGAATCCTATTTCTATATACAATATTGCTGACGACTGTCCTTCGTCTCTTGATGATGTGATTGACTATATTTCAAAAAAGATTTCAATTACCATGCCCAATGAAGTTCTTTATGAAAAGTTAAGTAAAAAAGAACAAATAGAAAGTTTTTTTTCTGAAAATAAAAAAGTGAACAACAGGCTTATCAAAGAAGAATTTGGTATTATTTTAGAATATCCCTCATATAAAGAAGGTTATAATCAAATCATTAATTTAAATAATTAAATTCCTGTATTTGACTCAACTTGTAATCTACTAATTGCGATCCCAATTACTACAAGTATAACACCGATTAATAATGAGAATTTCAGTGGTTCATTCAATAATGCCCAGCCATAAAATATTCCAAATACAGGAATTAAATATGCCACCTGCATCATGAAAGTTGTTCCCGCAGTTCTAATCAATATTTGTCTCAGACTAAATGCTAAGCCAGTTGGAATTATGCCTAAATAAAACAATGCAGAAATCGCCGTAAGATTCATTTCATAATTTATTGGTTCAGCAAATAATAGCATCAATGGAATAAGCCATATACTTCCCCATGCGAGCGTATTCATCGTAACCATATCAGAAGGCAAGTTTGAAACTTTTCGAATAATTAAATTTGATACCACATATGAACAACCCGCTAAATAGATCGCTAGAGCGCCGATAAAACTTGACATATCAGTTACAAAAACTTGCACGCCAACCGCGAACACAACTCCAGAAAAACCAATTACAGTTCCTATCATTTTTCTAAGGTTTAATTTTTCATCATCTGTAAAATAATGTGCCAATATCAATGCAAGAAAAGGGTTAGCTGACATTATAATAACACCTATGTTGCTAGGTAGATTTAATAATCCGTAAGGGATCAAAGTAAAAGGGATAGCGGCGTTAAATAATCCAATGATTGCGTAAGTAAAAGTATTTTCTTTAAAAAGCTGAAGGTTTCCTGCTCTATATAGAACTGCTAAAAGAAGAAAAATCGCCCCAATAAATGTTCTAAAAAACCCTATTTCAATTGGATTAAACATAAAGTTGCAAAACTTTATTGCTACAAAAGAGGCTCCCCAAACAGCACCAAGAAATACCAAAAGTGAATAATTATTAAGAGTTGAATTCATTACAATAATTCTTCGATATTTTTGTATAAAGTATTTAGATCAGTTTCTCTTGAAAGACTATGATCTCCATCTTCAATAATTGTCAGTTTTTTATTTTTACTTTTCAATAATTCAATAATTTTCTCAGAGATTGTAAAACTTACTACCTGATCTTTCCTTCCATGAAGAAGCCTTACAGGACAAGAGATATTTATTGGCTTTGTTAAGAGCATATTTTTTTTTCCATCTTCTAGAAATTTATAAGTTATGGTGTAATCCTCAGCGTACTTATCCCAATTGATTATAATTTTACCTTCAGACTTAATTTGTTCTTTTTGTTCAACACTTAGTCTATTCCATTCACCTACAACAAAATCTGGTGCAGATGCTATGCCTACTAGACCATGCACATAATTTGATTTTTGCTTAGATACGATCAAAGAAATCCATCCACCCATACTCGAACCGATAATAATATTTTTATTTGATTTAAATTTTTCAAATATTTCACTCGCTTCAATTGACCATTTACTAATTCCACCATCTTCAAATCTACCCTTTGACACGCCATGACCAGAATAGTCAAATCTCAAAAAATTTAATTTATTTTCAATGCACCATTTACTCAAAGCGGTTGCCTTTGTTCCATCCATGCTTGAGCTGTACCCTCCAAAAAAGAAAATTGTTGTTTGAGATTTTAGATCATCTTTTGAATAAGCGATTTGTTCATCAAAAGAAGAATTGATGTAATTAATTTTATTTTGCATAATGATTTACTATTAATCATTTAACTATTAGAAATACTATATGCAATCAAAAATTTGCGTATTACAAGTAATACCTAATCTTGATGTAAGTGGTGCTTCTCAAGGATGTGTTGATGTTGCAAATTTTTTGTCAGAGAAGAACTATAATTCATATATTCTTACTCATTCAGGGCCTAAATCAATAGAAGTAAAAGACTCTAATGAAAAAGTTTTTTATGCCCCCGTTAACTCTAAAAACCCACTTAAAATTTTTTTGAATGCAATTAAAATTATACAACTTATTAAAAAACTAAATATAACAATTGTTCACGCTAGAAGTAGAGCACCCGCATGGAGCTCATACTTTGCATGTGCTTTAACTGGCGCAAAATTTATTACAACATTTCATGGCACATACAATTTTAGTAACCCACTAAAAAAATACTATAACTCTATTATGCTAAAAACAAATGGAACAATTGCAATTTCAGAATTTATTAATGATCATATAAATAATTGTTACCAAACTAAAAATAATAATATTAGAACTATTGCTAGAGGAGTAGATCTGGATTTTTTTGATCCAAATAACTGTAAAACTCAGCAAGTAGAATTAATTATAAAAGAATTCAATATTGATAATGATGCAATAAAGATTCTTCTTGCTGGAAGAATAACGGGATGGAAGGGACATAAACTTCTTCTTCAAGCGATTTCTAGTATTCTTAAAAAAACAAATCATAAATTCGAGATAATTTTTGTTGGTCCCGATGAAAACCATAAACTTAAGACTTCATTAAAAAATTTTGCAAACGAACATAACCTTGCAAAATCTCTTCATTTTGTGGGCCCCAGGAATGATTTAAATAATTTTTATAGTCTGGCTGATTTAGTAATATCTGCGTCAACAGATCCAGAAGCTTTTGGCAGAATTTCTGTCGAGGCCCAAGCAATGGGTAAATTTGTAATAGCGTCAAATCATGGAGGGTCAGTCGAGACTGTGAAAGATGGCGAAACAGGCTACTTATTTGAAAACAATAACTCTGAGGATCTATGTGAAAAAATAATTGATGCAATTTCTTATGAAAAACATAAATCAGATAAGACTTCAGAAGCATGCATTTCACATGTTAGAGAAAAATATTCAAAAATTAAAATGTGCGAGGAGACAATAAATTTTTACGAAGAAGTTATAAATTAAATGGTAAAAAATATTTTGGTTATTAAACACGGTTCTTTTGGAGATATTATTCAAATAAATGGATGTTTAAGAGATATCCGAGAGCATTACTCAAAATATAAAATATATATTTTAACGACACCGGCATTTAATAATTATTTTAGTAAGTGCCCTTTTGTTGATGAAGTAATATTAGATAAGAGAAAGTCTCGGTGGAATTTCATCTATTTATATCGGTTAAAGCAATTATTCACTAAATATAAATTTGAAAGAGTTTTTGATTTACAAAATTCTTATCGAACTGAATTTTATCGAAAGTATCTGTCATCATCTGAGTGGATTTCTTCGAGAACAATTTTAAGATTGAACGAGACAAAAGAAGATTTTGATAAAAAAAGTATCTTAGAGCGATTTAAAATACAGCTATCAAGAGCAAAAATAGATACTAAGTTTTCAGAAAAACCACAAGTCTCTTGGATGGTTGATAATGACTTTCAAATTTCTTCTGAAATCAAAAAAAACTACATAGTCTTGTTTCCTTTTTGCTCTCCTAAACACCATCAAAAAATCTGGCCTTACTATGAAAAGCTCATTTCAAAGTTTAAATTAAAGTTTTCTGATATGGATATTGTTATTGCTCCAGGACCAGGAGAAATAAAGGCAGCAAGAAAATATAATGTAAAGTTGTGTTTACATAACAAACAGCCAACAAATTTTTTTCAATTAGCAAAATTGCTTATAGGTGCAAAATATGTAATTTCAAATGATACAGGACCTGCCCACTTAGCTGCCCACTTAGGTTGCAGAGGTTTAGCAATATTTGGCGGCCATACTACACCAGAGAAGGTAAGCATTGAAACAGGCAGTTTTTTATCAATTTCTTCCAAGAATATAAGTAATATAAGTATAGAAGAAGTCTTCGATAAAATAGATTCTCATTTATAGATACATGATATAATACTTAAATTCTATGAGTAACAATGAACCATTTATTGATATTTTAAGGCATGATACAGCCCATGTTTTGGCTATGGCTGTTCAGGAGTTATTTCCTGATGCACAGGTTACCATTGGTCCTGTAATTGAAAATGGTTTTTATTATGATTTTGACCGAAAAGAGCCGTTTACTGAAAAAGACCTCGGAACGATCGAAAAGAAAATGAAAGAAATTGTAAATCGGGACGAAAAGACTTCATTTAAAGTCATGAGCAGGGAAGATGCGATTAAGCTATTTTCTGATAAAGGTGAAAACTATAAAGTAGAGATCATTAGAGACTTGCCTGAAAGTGAAGAACTTAAAGTATATTATCACGGTGAATGGTTTGATCTTTGCAAGGGACCACATTTAGAGTCAACAGGTAAAATTGGAAAAGCATTTAAATTAACCAAAGTAGCAGGAGCTTACTGGCGAGGTGATTCAAATAACCCAATGCTTCAAAGAATTTATGGCACAGCTTGGGAAACACAAGAAGATCTTGAAAATTATCTGAATTTGTTGAAGGAAGCTGAAAAAAGAGATCATAGAAAACTTGGTAAAGAGCTCGATTTATTTCATTTTCAAGAAGAGGCTCCAGGTTCAGTTTTCTGGCACGCAAAAGGTTGGACATTATTTAGAACACTTATTGATTATATGCGTCACCGACAAGAAGAGGCTGGGTATGAAGAAATTAACACTCCCGATATTATGGATAAGTCATTATGGGAAAGATCAGGACACCTTGAAAAATTCGGTGACAATATGTTTACCACAGAAGCAAGGGAAGAACGTGTTTATGCTCTAAAACCAATGAATTGTCCTGGATGCGTACAAGTATACAAGCAAGGACTTAAGAGCTATAGAGATTTACCGTTAAGGGTTGCTGAGTTTGGAAAAGTTCACAGATATGAGCCATCGGGTGCCCTTCATGGTTTAATGAGAGTCAGGGCATTTACACAAGATGATGCACATATATTTTGTACTGAAGACCAAATTACTGAAGAAAGCAAAAAGGTATGCGATTTAGTTTTAAGTATTTATAAAGATTTTGGATTTGAAAATGTATCAATTAAATTTTCCGACCGTCCTGAAAAAAGAGTCGGCAATGATGATGTATGGGATAAATCTGAGGCTGCTCTTCGTGAGGCAATGGAAGCTACAGGATTAGAATATACTTTAAATCCAGGTGAAGGAGCATTTTATGGACCAAAATTAGAATTTATTCTAAAGGACGCCATTGGTAGAGAGTGGCAATGTGGAACATTGCAAGTTGATCTTAACTTGCCTGAGAGACTTGGCGGTCATTATGTTGCAGAAGATGGTCAAAAGCATAACCCGGTAATGTTACATCGAGCATTGTTTGGATCTTTAGAGAGGTTTACAGGAATTCTGATAGAACATTATGCTGGCAATTTACCACTTTGGTTAGCGCCAATACAAGCTGTGGTTGCACCAATTACATCTGACATAAACGAATACGCAGAGAGAGTATTTTTATCTCTTAAAAACAAAGGTATTAGAGTTGAAAAGGACTTAAGAAATGAGAAGATAAGCTACAAAATAAGAGAAAACTCTCTAAAAAAAATACCTTATCAATTGATCCTAGGTAAGAACGAAATGGAAGACAATACTATAACATTGAGGGAGTTTGGTAATGATAAACAAGAAAAAATTAAATTTGAAAAATTAAATGATTTTTTTCAAAAAAAATGTATGATGCCGTCTCATCAATAGACAAAGGAGATTAAAATAGCACTTCAAAGAAAAAACAATAGAGCCCAGCTATCTACTAAAGGTCCAAAGTTTCGCATAAACGAATTTATAACTTCTTCCACTGTAAGATTAATTGATGAAAAAGGTAACAACTTAGGAGTTGTTAACACTGATGAGGCAATGCAAAAAGCTTCAGACGCAGGTCTTGATTTAGTTGAGGTATCTCCACAAGTTGACCCCCCTGTGTGCAAAATTCTTGATTTTGGTAAATTTAAATATGAGGCCCAAAAAAAAGCTAGTACGTCCAAGAAAAAACAAAAAGAAATTACAATAAAAGAAATTAAGATGAGGCCGGGAATTGATGTTCACGATTACGACTTCAAGGTAAAGGCTGCTCAAAAATTTATCGCTGCAGGCGATAAAGTAAAATTTACTATCCGATTTAAAGGTAGAGAGTTTGAACATCATGATATTGCTGAAAATTTGATGGAAAGAATTCGAGAAACAATGGGCACGACAAGTAAAATCGAGCAAGAGCCAAAACTTGAAGGTCGCCAATTTACCATGATTTTCGCTGCAAATTAGCAGCAGTAGTTAATTCTTATCATTAATAAAAAACTTTTGATTTTTTCTTACCTAGGGTCTATAAACCGTTCATCCAATATGAGTAAATTAAAAACAAAAAAAGGCGCTAATAAAAGATTTAGGCTTACAGCTTCTGGTAAAGTTAAATCATATCAAAGTGGAAAAAGACACGGTATGATTAAAAGAACAAATAATCAGATAAGAAATCAAAGAGGTTCTACAATTTTATCTGATCAAGATGCCCGAATAGTTAAAAAGTTTTTACCCTACGCTTAATAAATAGGAAGATATAATGGCAAGAGTTAAAAGAGGAGTTACTGCACACGCGAGACACAAAAAAGTAATTAAGCAAGCCAAAGGATATAGAGGCAGAAGAAAGAATACTTTTAAAGTCGCAAAGCAAGCTGTAGAAAAATCAATGCAGTATGCCTATCGTGATCGAAGAGTGAAAAAAAGAGAGTTCAGATCACTTTGGACCCAAAGAATAAATGCTGGAGCTAGATTACATGGAATTTCTTATTCAGTTTTCATGAATGGTCTTAAAAAATTAAACATCGAATTAGATCGTAAAATTTTAGCTGATCTTGCTATGAATGAACCTACTTCTTTTGAGCATTTAGCAAAACAGGTTCAGTCCTCAGCCAAATAATTCAGTTAGTATCATATTCTCAAGCATATTATTATTACAGAAAAAACTAAATCTGATATTGTTGTTCTACGATGAAAGATTTTAGAGAGTTAGAAACTGAAATTAAAAAAGCTTCAGATAAATTTACAAATATCGAAAGCATAAATGAATTTAGGATAAAATTTCTAGGTAAGAAAGGTATTATTTCTCTCGAAATGAAAGAGCTTGCCAGCCTTTCTGGTGATGAAATAATAGCTTCAAAGACTGAAGAGTTAAATAGCGAGGAATTAGAAAAAAAACTTAACTCTGAAACTTTAGATATCACTCTATCTACTTCAAAGTCATACGGAACTATTCACCCAATCAGTCAGGTTATAGAGGAAGTTATAACTATATTTGGCGACTTAGATTTTTTTGTAGCTGAAGGACCTGAAGTTGAAACTGATTACAATAATTTTACTGCTTTAAATACTTCTGAACATCACCCTGCACGACAAATGCATGATACTTTTTATGTTGAAACTGAGACTGATGGAATGCCAAATGTTTTGCGAACTCATACCTCGCCAGTTCAAATAAGAAGTATGTTAAAGCAGAAACCACCAATTCGATTAATAGCTCCTGGAAAAACGTTTAGATGTGATAATGATCAAACGCACTCTCCTATGTTCCATCAAGTTGAGGGTTTGGTAATAGATCAAGAAAGCAATATGAGCCATCTCAAAGGATGTTTAGAAATATTCCTCAAGACTTTTTTTGAGACTGATAAATTAAATATGAGATTTCGACCTAGTCATTTTCCTTTTACTGAACCATCTGCAGAAGTTGATATTGGATATACAAAGAAAGGAAACCAATTAATTATCGGAGAGGGTGAGGATTGGTTGGAAATTTTAGGATGCGGAATGGTTCATCCAAACGTGCTTGAAAATGTGAATATCAATTCAAATGAATATCAAGGTTATGCATTTGGTATGGGCATAGAGAGGCTTGCAATGCTCAAATATGGAATTAGTGATTTAAGAACTTTCTTTGATAGTGATCTTAGATGGAATAAGCACTATGGCTTCTCACCTTTGAACATACCTTCGATCATAGGAGACTTAAGCTAGATGAAATTTAGTTATTCGTGGTTAACTGAGCATCTTAAGACAAATGTTCATTTCGAAGAGATTGAAAAGAAGCTCACTTCTATTGGCCTTGAAGTTGAAGATATTCAAGACACAGGAAAAGCATACCAAGATTTTATTGTTGGACAGGTACTTGAAGAAAAAAAACACCCAAATGCGGATAAATTAAAACTATGCAAAGTTGATATTGGCAAGGAAAAGGTTGATGTAGTTTGTGGTGCGCCAAATGTAGAGAAAGGCATGAAGGTAGTTTATGCGCCGGTTGGTTCAACTATTCCGGTTAATCAAATGAAAATTAAAGCTGCCAAGATTAGGGGAGTTGAGTCCTATGGAATGATGTGTTCTGAATACGAGCTTGGTATCTCAAATGAGCATGACGGAATAATTCGACTTGAGGAAAAAGAGACTATTGGAAGACCTTTTTCAGAGATCTATGGCCTTAATGATATTGTAATAGAAATTGGTATCACTCCTAATCGACAGGATTGTCTAGGTGTAAAAGGAATTGCCCGAGATCTTGCTTCAGCTGGTATGGGGGAATTGTTAGAGAGAAAAATATCTAAAGAAAAAGGCTCCTTTAAATCACCAATTAAAATTGAAATACAAGATAATAAAATATGCTCGGCTTTTGCTGGAAGATATTTTAGAAATGTAAAAAATACTGAAAGCCCCGAGTGGCTTAAAAACAAACTTAAGTCAATAGGTTTAAGGCCAATATCTGCGCTGGTAGATATAACTAATTTTGTAATGTATGACGAGAACCGGCCACTTCACGTTTACGATGCAGACAAAATAAATGGCAAAATTATAGTACGCGCAGCAAATGATGGAGAAAGTTTCCAAGCGCTAGATGAAAAAGATTATCACCTAAAAAATGGTATGTGCGTAATAGCGGATGAAAAAAAAGTACTAGGCTTAGGGGGGATCATGGGGGGCGAAAGTACAGGTTGCAGCACTGAGACAAAGAACGTTTTACTTGAATCAGCATTATTTGATGAGATTAATACAGCCAAGACGGGAAGAAACTTGTCAATTCTAAGTGATGCAAGATATCGTTTTGAAAGAGGCATTGATCCAAATTCAACTTTAAAAGGGATAGACCTTGCAACACAATTAATTCTTGAAATATGTGGTGGTGAGTGCAGTGAGGTTGAGTTGGCTGGAAATATAAAAGAAAATAAAAATGAGGTATCAACTTCTAGTAGTTATATTTCGAGAAGACTTGGTTTTGAAGTATCTGACAAAGAATTGATATCAATACTTAGTTCTTTAGGAATTGAAACGAGCCAAACAGGTGATGTTATCAAATGTTCAATACCTTCTTGGAGACAAGATATTCACGGCGAAGCTGACATAAGTGAAGAAGTTATTCGTATTAAAGGATATGAAAATATTCCGACAAGTAATATTAGATTAAAAAGTAAAATTAATAAAAATATCTTAAATTACGCACAAAAGAAGCTGATGAAAGCTAGACACTTTATTGCTTCAATTGAATATGATGAATTAGTAACATTTTCATTCACAGACTCAAAAAATTGTGAAGTATTTGGCGATATAAATAACTTAAAAATTGTAAATCCCATCTCAGAGGAGCTGGATATATTAAGACCTAATCTTCTGCCCAATCTTCTTCAAGCAATTAAAAAAAATAAGAATAGAAACTTTGACTCATTCTCGATCTTTGAGATAGGTAGTCAGTACAGATCAACCTCTCCTGAGGATCAGTTGAACGTTGCATGTGGAATTAAATCTGGAATTAAGACAGAAAAGTCTTGGAAGAATATGCAGACGGAATTTGATATATATGACGTAAAACAAGATTTAACTTCCTTAATTGACTATTTAATGCCAGGTAACAAAAAAATATCTGTCTCTAATGACTGTCCTTCCTGGTATCATCCAGGAAGATCTGGTTCGATAAAAATTAATAATTCGGTAATTGCTGGATATTTTGGAGAGTTACATCCAAGAGTTGCAAATCAATTTAAGATTAAGAATAAAATAAATATATTTGAGTTATACCTTGATGAACTGCCAAACATAGAAAAGAAAACTACCAACAAGCCTGTACTTAACTTAAGTGATTTTCAGATTGTCACAAGAGACTTTGCCTTTGTTATTGATAAAAAAGTAAAAAGCGAGGAAGTTGTTACTTCAGCCTTTAAGGTAGATAAGGAATTAATTAGAAATGTTGAAATCTTTGATTTATTTGAAGA
Source organism: uncultured Pelagibacteraceae bacterium (assembly GCA_902526005.1). Lineage (GTDB taxonomy): Bacteria > Pseudomonadota > Alphaproteobacteria > Pelagibacterales > AG-422-B15 > CACNXQ01. Next base: position 18,122 of record CABZIW010000001.1, on the reverse strand, counting down.
TGATAGTCTTGGAAAAGACAAAAAGTCTATTGCTATTAAGGTTACATTACAATCTAACGAAAAAACTCTTGCTGATAACGACATTTCTGAAATAAGTTCAAAAATAATTGAATCTGTGGAAAAGTCTACTTCCGGAACTGTTAGATCCTAAATTAAAAATATTATGACTGGCACTAAAAACATAAGAAATTTTTCTATTATAGCTCATATTGATCATGGAAAATCTACTTTAGCTGACAGATTGATTCAATTTTGTGGAGGGCTTTCTGAAAGAGAAATGAAAGCACAGGTGCTTGATTCTATGGATATTGAGAGAGAACGTGGAATAACAATCAAGGCTCAAACTGTACAATTAAAATACAAAGCAAAAAATGGCGAAACGTACACACTAAATATTATTGATACACCTGGCCATGTTGACTTCAGCTATGAAGTTAACAGATCATTATCTGCTTGCGAGGGATCGCTATTGGTTGTTGATGCAAGTCAGGGCGTTGAAGCTCAAACATTAGCTAATTTATATCAAGCTGTAGAAAATGATCATGTAATTATACCCGTTTTAAATAAAATAGATTTACCAGCAGCGGATCCCGAGAGAGTAAAAAAACAGATAGAAGATATTTTAGGTATTGATACCAGTAATGTAATTGAAATTTCTGCTAAATCAGGTCTCGGCATTGAAGAAGTCTTAGAAAATATTGTAAAGGAATTACCATCTCCTGTAGGTGATGAAAGTAAACAATTAAAAGCAATGTTAGTAGATAGTTGGTATGATGCCTACCTGGGTGTTGTGATATTGGTTCGTGTGATAGATGGAGTTCTAAAAAAGGGTATGGAGGTTCGTTTTCATCAAACTAATACAAAACATTTAATAGAGAGAATTGGCTGTTTTACTCCAAAAATGATTGATAACGAGTATATTAATACTGGTGAATTAGGTTTTATAACTGCTGCAATTAAAGAAGTAGCCCAAACTAAGGTTGGAGATACAATACTACTAGCTAATGATAAACAAACAGAGCCATTACCTGGCTTCAAGCCAAGTCAGCCGGTAGTATTTTGTGGATTATTTCCGACAAATGCTGCTGATTTTAAATTCCTAAAAGATGCGTTAGCCAAGTTAAAGCTTAACGACTCTAGTTTTCATTTCGAACAAGAAACCTCAGCGGCTCTTGGAATGGGTTTTAGATGTGGTTTCCTTGGATTATTACACTTAGAAATTATTGTTGAAAGACTTGATAGAGAATTTAATTTAGATCTAATAACCACAGCTCCAAGTGTTATTTATAATTTAGTTTTAAATGACGGAAGTTCACTTGAATTACATAATCCAGCAGATATGCCTGAAGTTATGAAAATTAAAAGTATTTCTGAGCCTTGGATTAAAGCAACAATTATTTGTCCTGATGAATATTTAGGTAGTATCATATCTCTCTGTGAAGATAAGAGAGGAATGCAGACAGAATTATCTTATTCTGGATCAAGAGTAATTTTAAATTATAAGTTACCTCTAAATGAAATTGTTTTTGATTTTTATGATCGCTTGAAGTCAATTTCTAGTGGATATGCAAGTTTTGATTATGAAATTGATGAGTATATTGAAAGTGATTTGGTAAGACTTAGTATATTAGTAAATGATGAGTCAGTTGATGCTCTGTCAATTATTGTTCACAGAAATTTTTCTGAAAAAAAAGGTCGCGCTGTTTGTGAAAAACTAAAAGAATTAATTCCTCGTCATCAATTCCATATTCCAATTCAAGCAGCAATTGGTGGAAAAATTATTGCCCGCGAAACTGTCAGAGGATATCGAAAAAATGTTATTGAAAGAATACATGGTGGCGGAGCTACTGATAGAAAAAGAAAATTACTTGATAAGCAGAAAAAAGGAAAACAGAGGCTTAGAACTTATGGTAAGGTCGATATTCCACAAGAAGCTTTTATCGCTGCTTTAAAAGTTGAATAAGGAAAGGTGGCCGAGTGGTTGAAGGCGCACGCTTGGAAAGCGTGTATGCGGGTGACCGTATCGTGGGTTCGAATCCCATCCTTTCCGCCAATAAAAATGATTTATGATGAAGAAAATATTACTGAGTAATCTATTGATATTTATAGCTTTAATTATTTTTTTAGAGTTATCGCTTAAATTTTTTTATTTTAAGGAATGGAGTGAAGGTGAAAACTGTAGAGAAAAAGATGCTAATGAAATTTATTTTGTTTTAAGACCAAATTGTCAATTAATCTATAAGAGTAGGGAAAAAAAAGAGCCAGTTAAATATTTTATCAATGAGCATGGAAGAAGAGATTATGCACAATATGCGCAAGCAAATGAAATCATGATAGCATCTTTTGGTGATAGTTTTACATTTGGAGCAATGTCTGATATTCAAGAAAATTATAACTATCTTGCAATTAAGTATTTAAATAATGAATTGGTCTCATTACATAATTATGGAGTTGCTGCTCAGGATGCTGAGCAAATAATTTCAAAAATAGAAAATGTTGATCACAATGAATATAAATACATCTTGTATGGTTTAACAGCAAATGATTTATATCCTTTACTTGATCATGATAAAAAAAATTTTGAAAAGTTATCAATAAAAAATCTGGTTTATAAGTCCTCCATTTTAAAATTTACAATTAATCTTATCTTAAAGAATGATGACCAATATATTTTAGCATATCTAAGAAGAGGTAAGGTTAAAGACTATTTAAAAGAGGATCTAAGCAATGAATGGAAAATGGCATATAGTAAATTTGAACTTATGATCAATAACTTACCCGCTGAAATAAAACAAAAATTGATAGTGGTAATTATTCCCCAGCAAATTCAAACTATTCTATCAAAAAAAGATAATGAAAAGTCACATTTATATTTTGAAAAAAATATTAAAAAAATTTGCTTAAGATTAAAAATTGACTGTTTGGCTCCTGACTGGCCAAAATTCAAAGAACACAAAAGAGTTCATTTCACGATAGATAGTCATCTCAATAGTTTAGGCAATCAATTAGTTGCAAAAAATTTATCTAATTTCTTGGATGCTAAATTAAAAAGATAATTATTTGAATGTTTTAATGATTAATACAAGTAACACAATTATATTAATTGCTATTAAAGACGAACTACCTTCTATTTTACTACCTGGATGGAATATTCAATGCACGGGTGTTGGCAAAATAAATGCTACCTACAAAACCATGCAAGCGATCAAAGACTTTAAACCCAAGTATATTATAAATTTTGGCTCAGCCGGATCATTAAAGCCTAATATCTCAGGGTTACAAGAAGTCACAAAATTTTATCAGAGAGATATGAATGCCGTTCCGCTTGGATTTGAAATTGGTGAAACTCCATTTGATGATATTAATATTATTTCTAATGGAAGAAATGGAATTTCTTGTAGTACTGGAGATAATTTTGTTAATCAAGATCCAGATATTGACTCGGACTTAGTAGATATGGAGGCTTATGCAATAGCTAAAGTTTGTATAAAAGAAAATATTGAATTTATTTGTTTTAAATTTGTTTCCGATAACGCTAATAAGAATGCGAATATTGAATGGAAAGCGAACCTATCTTTCGGCGCAAAGTTGTTTCAATCAAAATTATTAGATGAATTAGTCAAATAAAAGTGCTGTAGGCATGAAAACTATTTATTATTTAATTTCCTATTGCAATCCCCTCACGTCTTGGATCTGAACCTCCATAGATCTTCGTATCAATAAATATTCCATTTAAGCCGGAATAGTATTTTCTTATTTTGGTATCGTAACCCATAGCCTTTAGAGAGGTATCAAGATTTGAAGAAAAGTTAGATTCTTCAATTTCAAATGTTCCCCATTTATTAATTGCATGAGGGTGAGAGACTGCTTCTTGAATATCCATATCCCACTCTAGTAATGAGATAATTGAATTAACTACAAAGTTGATAATATTACTACCTCCTGGTGAGCCAATAATTATTATAGGTTTTCCATCTTCTAGCACTATTGTTGGCGCCATTGATGATCTCGGTCTCTTTCCAGGCTCTAACCTGTTTGCAATCAACTTTCCATCAACTTTTTCTTTAAATGAAAAATCAGTTAGTTGATTATTGAGCAAAAATCCACTTTCAGTCATTAATCTTGATCCAAATGCATTTTCGATTGATGATGTCATTGAGAGTGCATTTCCATACTGATCATAAATTGATATATGTGTTGTAGACTGTAATTCTAATGAATTATCTATCCCGTAATTGTGCGCAACATTGCCATATGGTTTACCTGAGACTATATTTTCAGTTTTAATTCCTGCTTTGATTTGATTTGATCTTTCAATCAAATAGTCATCACTTAAGAGACCAGACAAAGGAATACTGATATAATCACTATCTGCCAAATATCTATCGCGATCAGCAAATGCAAGACGAGTCGCATCTCCAATTATTTGCCATGCTAGGGGATTTGATAAGCCTAGAGATTTAATATCATAAGGCTCTAGAATTTTTAATATTTGTGCGACTGCTACACCTCCAGATGATGGTGGGCCCATGCCACATATTTTGTATACCTTATAGTTTACACAAACTGGATCTCTTTCTATTACATTATAGTTGCTCAAATCTTCAGCTTCTAGAAAGCCAGGATTTTTGGTGTGATTTTTTACTGTGCTAACAATGTCCTGCGCAATTGATCCTTTATAGAAATCTTCAATGTTATTGTTAGCAATGTTTTGCATTGTGCTTGCATAAGCATAATTCTTCAATACCTGCTTGTGCTTTAAACTATTCCCATTTGGTAAAAAATATTCTTTCGTTTTATCTATTTTGCTAAGTCTATCTCTATCTCTTTCAATTGATGAGGATAATTTTTTTGAAACTTTAAAACCATGTTTACTCAAGAAAATTGCTTCATCAAAGAGGTTTTCCCAGTTTTGATTACCCCATTTCTTTTGAGCATCAAACATTAATGCAAGAGTTCCAGGTGTACCGACTGATAGACCACCTATGACAGCATCAAAAAACTTCATTTTAGTTCCATCACTTTTTAGAAATTGATTTGAAGTTGAGTTTTGTGGTGCAGTCTCACGACCATCTAAAGTAACTATTTTACCCGTTACACCGTCATACCATAATAAGAAACTACCCCCACCAATTCCTGATGACTCAGGCTCGACTAAGCCTAACACAGATTGAGCTGCAACCATTGCATCTGCTGCTGTACCTCCAAGTTGTAATATTTTTGCCCCAGCAGCTGAAGCATAGGCGTTTGCCGTAACAATCATCCAGTTTTTACTTGAAACAGATTTTCCATTTTCTTTGAGATTGAGTGACCTTTGAATTTCTAATCTATCAAGCTCTACTGAGATTCCTTCAAATACTTCTGGAGAATTATCCTTAATGTTATTGTCAGAATATGAATTTTTTAGTGAGAAAAATAATATTAAAAATACAAGTAAAATTTTTTGCATAAAAACCAGATCGTCATACCAGTGCAATAAATGTTTAGGTATTACAACCCTCCAGTGATGAGACCAACCATTCCAAGTACAAGCCATAAGATTAACATTGTTCTTTCATTAAATGCTCTTGTACTCTCAATTTTCTTTGCCTGCTTGTAAATCACCATAGATAAAAGCATTACCAAGACCAGAAGGTATATAATTGTAAATATCATGTGATTTATAGTATCAATTCGACGTTGGAAGTATATAAATTAAAACATGCAGTTATTTAGACATTCTTATTCAACATTAGTGATTATTGGAGGCTGCATACTCTTGCTTGTTTCATTCGGTATAAGGCATTCTTCTGGACTTTATTTGATCCCAATTTCTGAACATATACAAACTGGTAGAGAAGTATTTGGGTTTGCCATTGCAATACAATTTCTTATGATTGGCATCGGATCACCAATTTTTGGCGCCATAGCAGATAAATATAGTTCATCGATAGCTGGCCTATTAGGAGTAATTTTCTTTTTAATTGGACTTTACTTAATGTCGCTTGTCGAAGGTTCAATACTTCTGATCGTTTCACAAATAATTTTTGGATTTGGATGTGCTGGATGTGGTACCGCTGTAATATTAGGGGCTGTTGGTAAGGCTGTAACAGGCAAATATCAAACATTATCTCTTGGCGTCGTAATGGCTGCAGGTTCGCTAGGTCAATTTTTGATCGTTCCTCTTACAGGCTTCTTAATTGAAATGAGTGATTGGCAAAGATCAATTTTATACCTTTGTTTTATTTCACTCATCATGATTTTATTCTCGCTGGTATTAACAAAACATTCATCCATAAGTAGAAAAGATGATGAAGTTAATAGATCTTTAGCATCTGTTTTAAATGAAGCCTTTGCAAATAAGAGCTATGTCTTACTGACAATTGGATTCTTTGTTTGCGGTTTTCATATTTCTTTTATAGCAACTCATCTACCAGCATACCTTGACGATTTATCTTTACCAATGTGGATTGGATCATGGTCCTTAGCATTAATCGGATTATTTAATGTAATAGGCACACTTGTTTTCGGTCACTTGGGAGATTTGAGGTCTAAAAAAAACCTTCTAGTAATCTTATATACTTTGCGTGCCTTACTGTTTTTGATATTTATCTTTTTGCCAAAAACTGAAATTACAGTATTAATTTTTGCTTCACTTCTAGGAATTCTGTGGCTATCTACAGTGCCTCTTACTAGTGGAATTATTTCGGTTATTTTTGGATCAAAGTATATGTCTATGCTATATGGTTTTACTTTCTTATCTCATCAGGTCGGCTCTTTTGTTGGGTCATGGTTTGGAGGTAGGTTTTATGATTATTATGGTTCTTATGATATTATGTGGTGGGCTTGCGTTGTTTTAGGGTTTGCTTCAGCAGTCGTTCATTATCCAATTAATGAAAAAAAAATACAGGCTGTGTGACATAGGTTTTTAAATTTAAAATATAAATTATGAAAATTGATAAATATCTAAAGGAAAAATTCATTTTTAAAAAAGAAAAAAGCTTTTTTAAATTTATTTATATGTATTCACAAAAAATACTTAAAGATAAACCCAAAAAATCTTATTCAGGTGGCGGAATAGATTTACTGGTAAATTATTTTTTTAGAAATAAAGATAGAGGTATTTATATAGATATTGGTTGTTATCATCCTTATGAGGGATCTAATACTTTGTTACTATATAAGCGAGGTTGGTCTGGAATAAATATTGATCTAGATCAAACTTCAATTGAATTATTTGAATTCCATAGAAAAAGAGATTTCAATAAGCAAACAGTTGTCTCCAATAAAAAGGGAAAAATAAAAGTTTACTCACCACATGAACGGTCAGCTGTACAAACTGTTAATAAAAAATCAGCTAAAAGAATGAATAAAAAAGATACCCGCAAATTTATGATGCAATGTGAAACCTTAAACGACATAATTGAGTCATCTCCATACAAAGGAAAAAAAATTGATTTTCTCTCAATAGATATTGAAGGTAATGAATTAAATGCATTAAGCTCGTTTAATTTTACAAAGTATTCGCCAAGTATAGTTGTAATAGAATTTAATGATCTTGAATTAAAAGAAATTGAATTTCATTTTCAAAATATTCACAAAATACTTAAATCTGACATTTATAAACTTATGCTAAAAAATGGTTATAAATTAGTTAATTGGTTACATTGTGATTTAGTTTTTGTAGCCAAAGAGTTTTATAACAAAAGAGAGCTCTCGAAATAAAATTTTTTTTTAGCGAAAAATCAATACTTTATTGGTTTATTAAATCTAAAACTGTTTGAAATATAAAATAATATAACTAATTATTTCTGTGTGCCTCAGAGTTCAAAAAAAAGATCATTAGTTAAGGCTCTTACCTGGAGGGTAACTGCCACAGCAGATACATTCTTAATCAGTTACTTAGTAATATTAAAATCAGATTTTTCAGTTCTTGAAACTGCTGGTTTAATTGCTGCATTGGAAGTAATGACAAAGGTAACTATTTATTATTTTCATGAAAGAATATGGAATTCTTTATCTTGGGGTATGGAATCTTAATTAAGTATTTTCAATTATATATTGAATCTTATGGTAAAAACTATTTATCCACTTATCCACATCGTATAAGGAGTCTTTATTATAAAACTTATTTAAAATATTTTTTCTATTTGCTATTATTTTCGCATCGGACGAACAAAGAACGAAAGCCCTTCGGGGAGTTTGTCGGCGGGAGGCCGAGTTTCGGGGCGGAATGGAGACCTTTAGGGGTTTGTGTTGCGCCCCGTTTTTTTTGCCCCCTTAAATACTACCGCTCGTTCTTATGATTTTTGATTTCTCATTACTTTACTTTTTCATACCAGTTTTTTTTATAATATCCATTACACCAGGTTTATGCATGACACTTGCTTTGACAATGGGAATTACAATAGGTGTAAAAAACACAATGAAAATGATGGTTGGAGAATTAACCGGAGTTTTAATTGTGGCAGGTACAGCAGTGGTAGGAGGTGGAGCAATCATTACATCTTTTCCAATTGCATTTGCAGTTTTCAAATATGGAGGAGGCCTTTATTTAATGTTCGTTGGGTATCAAATGATCAATTCAAGAGGATCATTGGCATTAAATTTGGATGGTTCACATTCATTTGAAATAAATTTTTTTAAATTAGCAATGCAGGGCTTTATAACCGCTGTTGCGAATCCAAAAGGTTGGGCATTTTTTATTGCAATGGTACCTGCATTTATTAATTACGAAGTAAACTTAATACCGCAAATGTCAGCGCTTGTGATAATTATTCTTATAATTGAGTTTATTTCACTTATGATTTACGCAACAGGAGGTCAAGCTTTAGGCATTATGTTAAAAAAACAAAATAATATCAGACTTATTAATGGGTTAGCAGGTTTCTTAATGGTGGGTGTTGGTGTTTGGTTAGCTCTTAGCTAATGTTTTGAAAAAAGAATTCCTGGACCAGCCGCACTATTAATTCCAGCCTCTCTTAACATTTGCCAGCAAATCGCCTGATTTGATGAGATTACTGGTTTATCCAATACTTTCTCTGCTTCATTGATAATCTTAAATGTTTTAAGGTTTGTACATGAAATAAATACAGCTTCACAATCCTGTTTACCAACTTCTATTATAGCTTTTAGGCTGTCTTTATCTGAAATCCTTGCAACATTCCTATCATCGGATTCATTAAAAGAAATTTGGTTTTGAATTATAAAATTATTAGCATGTAAATGATCACGTAAAGATTTTGTTACCGACTCTTGATAAGGTGATACAAAATTTATTTTTCTACAGCCTAACGTACTCATAGCTTTTTTTACAGCTCTTATTGGATCAGTTACAAATGCCGATTTATGTTTTTTATTTATAAGACTCTCAATTTTGTCTGAACCAATTACTGTTGCGCCTGATGTACAAGCATATCCAATACTATCATAATGAATATCAGGTAATAACGCAGATGCTGCTGGCAATTCTTTTTCCATAAGTTCAAGATTTTCATTACTTACAATATTGTCACAGTAAATGCGTGAGTGATTGATTGATATACTTTGATCAAGAATAGTTCTAAATTCTTGCTCGATAGTTTCATCGCTCTGAAGAACGATCAACCCTAATCTTGCTTTATAATATCTATTGTCATCCAATTCATAATTTCTCATACAAAGGCCTTTTGTGATTTTAAGATAACACTTCGTGTTTCAGATGGATTAATTACTGCGTCGATTTCAAGGTGAGCAGCAGCTTCAATGGCTTTTCCTTTATCATAGAGTTTTTCAACTAGACTATTGAATAATTCCTCTCTTTTTGAATTATCTTCAATCTTTTCTAACTCTTTTTTAAACCCAAGTTTTACTGCTCCTTCTAACCCCATTGCTCCAAACTCACCTGTTGGCCAAGCTGCTGTATATACTGGCTCATGAAGACTACCACCAACCATTGCCTGAGCTCCAAGCCCATAACCTTTTCTTAAAAAAATTGCTGTTAAAGGTACTTTTACTTTCGAACCTATCTTAAAGAGATTTGACATTCTTCTAACAGCTCCTTCTTTCTCACTATCTGGCCCCACCATAAATCCAGGCGTATCAACTAGTGAAATAAGTGGTAAACCATATTCACTGCACATTTCAATAAAAGAAGATGCTTTGTCAGCTCCTTCGGAGTCAATTGCCCCCCCTAAATGTTGACTATCATTTGCCAATAACCCAAAAGGCTTTCCCTCTATTCTAATAAAGCACGTAACAATTCCTTTTCCATATTCAGGTTTTATTTCGGTGTATTCTTCAATATCAGAAATAATTTTTATAATGTCTCTTACTGGATAAGACCATCTTCTGTCTTTGGGCATAATATCACACAGTTGAGTCTGATCATCAGTTTTCCAATTTTTAATATCTCCTTGAAAGTATGAGAGTATTTTTTTAGCAATAATAGTTGCCTCTTTTTCGTCTTCAGCAACATAGTCAATTACTCCGTTATTTTTTTGAATGTCTGACGGTCCTATTTCTTTTGGATCAAACTTTCCAAGTCCGCCACCTTCAATCATTGCAGGACCTGCCATTCCTATCCAGGAATTTTTTGTAGCAATCCTGATGTCTGCGCTTCCAAAAAGAGCTGCATTACCTGCAAAACAAAATCCATTATTTACAGCAATTCTTAAACATCTACCGTACAAACTTGCCCAGAGTGCGAAAGATGGGACATGCAAACCAGCAACAGATGTTGTTACATCTGTATCACCAGGTCTTCCACCTCCACCTTCAGTATAAATGACTATTGGAAGTTTAAACTCTTTTGCTTTTTCAAAGATGCGATCAAGTTTCATGTGGTGAAAAAAACCTTGAGTACCTGCCAATACTGAATAGTCGTAAACAATACAGACCGCATCAGACTTTTCCTCACCAATAAGATCAGAATTGATTTTACAAAATCCAGTAATAATACCATCTGCCGCAGTATCAATTTGAAGATCTTCGTATTTTCTTCTGTTTCTTTGTGCTGCTACCGCAAAGGCGCCGTATTCTAAAAAACTTTGATCATCAACTAAGTGATCGAGATTTTCTCTTGCTGTTCTTAATCCAAGTTTATGCCTTTTGTTTTTTGCTTCAGTTCGAGTTTCGTCACTTAATTTTTCCAGCCTATCGAGAAATTGAGACAAATTAGGATTATCGGTCATATTTGATCACAGCATTTTTTTTAAAATTGGGTCTTTTTGTATGAGATGATGATACACAACAGCTCCTAAATGAATAGTGAAAAGAAGTATCAAAAAATATGCTGAAATAACATGAACAGTTTGGAATCGGTCTGCAAGCTCGTAGTTAAAATAGTCAATGTATATCGTGGAAATAATCAAATTAACTTCCTCGCCGGAAAGTAAAAGTTTTAATACTCCGCTGATTGTAATTAAAAGAAGAGTAATATAAAAAAGTCCATGTACTGCCTTTGATGCTATTAATTGTAATTTGTTCACAGTTGAAGTTATTGGCTTTGGATTCCAAAATTTCCAAATCATTCTTAATAATGTTATGTAAAAAATACTCATACCAATTATGATGTGTGTATTTTCAACAGTTAATTTAAATTCAGAAAACTCCAAATTGTCCAAATAAAGTCCTAGAGGTAATTGAATTAATAGGATAAAAAAAGTGAGCCAATGAAAGAGTCGAGCAAGAACCCCATAAGTACTATTGTCATTTTTAATTTTCATAATATATATTTAAAATATGAGAATAAATTTTCAAATACTGCTTTCGTCAATCTTAGCATCTTTATTTTTTGTCTTTATTGGTTTTGCTGACGACCATGGAAAAATTATAAAAGAAAGAAAATCATTATTTAAGCAAAATTATAGCCATGCAAAAAAAATGTCTGCAGAAATAGCAAAAGGCAATAATGATAAAGTCATAGAGCTTTCTGAAAAAATGAGCGCAAATTACGATAAACTCATTGATCTTTTTCCTGAAAATTCAAAAACGGGTTATGATACAGAAGCTTTGCCCACTATTTGGCTTCAAAAAGATGAATTTAATGCTTTGATGATTGAAACTTCAGATAAAGTTAAAAAATTTACCCAAATTGCTGCTAGCCTTACAGGAGATGAATTAAAAGAGGCTCAGAAGAATTTAATTTGGTCGAGTTGCAAAGCTTGCCACGATAAATTTAGAATGCCTCATTAAGCAATCACTGTCATTGAAATAATTCTTTTTATTCCAAGATCATTATTCTTATATCGGTGCTCAAATAAATATACTCCCTGCCATATTCCAAGATCAAGTTTTTTTTCTTTAATTGGAATACTTAGCGTTGTGTTTGTCAGAGAAGATTTAATATGTGCAGGCATATCATCCGGACCTTCCTCACTATGTAAATAATTATCGTTTTCGGGTACTATTTTGTCGAAGTAATTTTCTAAATCTTTAAGGACGTTAGGGTCAGCGTTTTCCTGAATAATTAGAGATGCGGATGTGTGTTTGATAAAAATAGTGCAGATACCTTTTGATATTCTATGTTTGCTAATAGCTTGATTTATAATATCTGTAATATTATAGAGCCCTTTTCCTTCAACTACTATTTCAAGTTCTTTTTGAATTAACATTTTGATATAAATATATGTAAAATTAAATTAAGTTTACAGCAACAATGAAAAATAATGTATCCCTTTCTGATTCAGGGTGGAATTTACAAAGCAGTTATACCCAAATATCTGACAAGCTCTTCTCAGAATTAAAACCAGATGCAGTTACTAATCCAAGTACTGTCATTGTTAATAATGAACTGGCCGAAAAGCTTGGCCTAAATTTAAAAGGTATCTCAGAAGAAGACTTATCCAATTTATTTTCAGGAAATTCACTGCCTTATGGTTCAAGGCCATTTGCACAGGCTTATGCAGGACACCAATTTGGACAATTTACAATTCTTGGAGACGGTAGGGCCCACATCGTTGGTGAGCAAGTAACTCCTGACGGTGAAATATTTGATATCCAGTATAAAGGCTCAGGGCGAACACCTTATTCAAGAGGCGGAGATGGTAAAGCTGCATTGGGACCAATGTTACGTGAATATTTGATAAGTGAAGCAATGTATTATTTAGGTATTCCAACAACAAGAAGTTTAGCAGTTGTTGAGACTGGCGAAAAAGTCTACCGAGAAGTTCCATTAAAAGGATCTATTTTAACACGAGTAGCAAGTAGCCATATAAGAATTGGTACTTTTCAATTTTTAGCGGCACATAAAGATTATGAAGGCATGAAATCTCTTTTGGATTTCTCAATAAAAAGACATTTCAGTAATTTAAAATTTTCAGAAAATTTAGCAATTGAATTCATAAAAGCTGTCATGCAAAAACAGATTAATTTGATTGTAGAATGGATGCGTGTTGGATTCATTCATGGGGTAATGAATACAGATAATTCTACAATATCAGGAGAGACAATTGATTATGGGCCATGTGCTTTCATGGATCATTATGATGCAAATACAGTTTTTAGTTCAATTGATACGCAAGGAAGATATTCTTTTGCCAATCAACCTTCAATAATTCAATGGAACTTAGTGAGGTTAGCAGAGTGCTTATTGCCACTCATTGATAAAGATGAGAAAAGATCAATTGAAATAGCTCAAAACTTAATCAACACTTTTAGTTCATTGTTTAAGGACAAATGGCTTCAAATGATGAAAAAAAAACTAGGTATTAAAGATCAGAGTGAAGATGATGAAGAACTCATCAACAACTTAATCAAATGGATGCAACAAAAAAAACCGGATTTTACAAATACTTTTTGTAATTTAATGAATTATGATCATGCAGACGATGAAGAATTTGAGGATGATGAGTTTAATAATTGGAAAAGAGAATGGAAAAGAAGAGTTGAAAGTAAGGAATATTTAGATGTGATGATTAGCTGTAATCCAACCTTAATTCCAAGAAATTATTTAGTTGAAGAAGCACTTAGTGAAGCAGAAACAGACGGAAAGTTTGATAAATTTAATGAGCTTAATGAAATCATTTCTTCACCTTACCAGTTAAAAAAAGTAAATATCAAATATTTGGAAACACCAAGCAAAACAAATATTCCCTATAAAACTTTTTGTGGGACTTAATAAACCTTCAGTCTCTTTTCAAGGCGTCTTACTAAAAAAGAAACTATTAAAATTAGGACTAAATATTCTAATACCAAAAATGTATAAATTTCCAAAGGTCGATACTGACTAACTACGAGCTCATTAGCTTTTCTTGTAAGCTCATTTAGACCGATGATCGATACAAGTGATGACATCTTAAGCATGTACACAAATTGATTGCCCAATGCAGGTAAAATTATTCTAACCGCTTGAGGTAACGTGATGTGGTAGAAAATTTGAAAAAAATTCATGCCCATAGATGAACCGGCTTCTTTTTGACCCTTTGGCACGGCTTGGATTCCAGATCTGAAAATCTCTGCTATAAATGGGCTTTCACAGATACTTAATGCGATGATCCCTGCAGTAAATGCAGTAAAATTTAAGTTTAGCAAAACAGGTAATCCATAGTAAACCCACAAAATCATGACTAAAACTGGTATTGCTCGAATTATTTCTGTATAGCCGACATTTATGTAGTTAAGAGCTCTATTTCTTGAAATGCTTGCAACAGATACAATTAAGCCCAAAAATATTGCTATTATAATTGAAATTACCGATAAGATTATGGTGTAACCCAAACCACCAATTAAGAATTCTATATTCGATATTCCAATCTTATTATTTGGCAGAATTACATACCAACCCCATTGATAATTTGATGAACATCCTGCTAATACAAATAAAGACAAAAGCAATAGGAAGATATTGATTTTTCCAGTCATGTTGAAATTCATGATAAAAAATATAATTATATTATTTAAATATAATCGTATAATTTTTAAAAAATATTAAAAAGAGGAAAATCATATGAAGCTCATTCAAGCCCTATTAATTTCTATTGCATTATTTATCTCATCTCTATCACATGCATCGACACTAGATGAAATTATGAAAACTGGTATACTTAAAGTCGGAACAACCGGCGATTTTCCAGGCTGGAGCTTTATGAATCCTAAAACGAATGAGTACGAAGGCTACGATATTGATGTAGCAAAAAAACTCGCTGAAGATATGGGTGTTGATATTGAGTTTGTTGCAACAGATTGGAAAAATCTTGTTTCAGGTGTGGTAGCCTCTAAATACCACATGACATCCAGCGCTTCAATAACGACTAAGAGAGCACTTACCGCTGGTTATTCAAATTCATATTATGGTACTGGAACGGTAGCAATGACTCTGGCTAAGAATTTAGAAAATATTGGTAGTTGGGACAACATTAATAATGCCAATACAACTGTTGCTGTTACGCTCGGAACAGTCTTTGAAAATGAAGCTAAAAAATCGTTTCCAGATTCTAAAATTGTGATGGTTGAAGCTCCAGCACGTGAATATCAGGAAGTATTGTCAGGAAGAGCTGATGTATCATTAACAAGCAAAGTTGACGCTTTGAAGCTTATCAATTTATACCCAGAACTATCAATCATAAATATTGATGAGCCTAAAAATGCCAAACTATTCGCAATTTTGTTACCGAGAGGTGACCAAGAATGGATAAACTTTATAAATCATTGGATTTCAGATCAAAAAAATAAGGGATTTTTCAATCAAACGGCATCAAAGTTTGGATTATAGTTTTTTTGCATAAAGCCAATTTGGTAAGTCGAAAACTTGTAGACAGCTGCTGCAAATATGTAGTTAATAATCAATATCACTAAAAACATTGTAGTAAAATCAACTTTTAAATAGAGGACTGCAACGGAAAGTCCGCAGACTGGCAATATTACCATTCTCATTAAATTAATTATCATTTGATAATTTGGTTTTTTAAGTCCTTGAAGTAATGCTGACGAAATAAAGAAAATTGGATAGCAAGGTCCGGCAAATGCAGCGATCTTCAGGTAGGTTGATCCATAGAAAATAATTTCTTTATTATCGCTAAAAAAGTACATGATGTAGTCTGATAAAAAGAAAATAAATAGTCCACATATAGCCATAAAGAAACTTCCATAGAAAATTGACTTACTATAGGTCTCATGAATTCTTCTAAAATTCATAGCACCAAAGTTATGACCAACTAAAGCAAGAGTAGATGCATTTAAGCCTAAAACAGGTAATAGAAAAAGTTGTTCAAAGCGGATCGCTGCACCATACCCACCTGCGGAATAATCCCCGTAGGTTGAAACATAAAACAATAATACAAAAACCCCCAAACCAATGAACATCATTGAAATTGTAGCGGGAACTGCTTGTGTTAAAATTTCCTTTTGTAAATTATATTTGGGTACGAAACATTGTGGGTAAAGAAATTTTTTTAAATTTGTCTTATTTACTTTCATAACAATATAAATTAGTCCAAACAGTTGTGAACATAATGTTGCTAAGGCTATACCCTTCACTCCCATTGCAGGAATAAAATATATTCCATAAATAAATGCGGGATTCAAAACTAGATTAAGAAAGAATGAAATAATCAGGACATTTCTTAAAGACTTTGTATCCCCTTTAGAAGCTAGAAATGAATTAATAGTTAATTGTAAGAAAAATAGGGATGCACCAATGAAAATTATATCCATATAGTCTTTTGCATAGAATATAATTTCGGGATTTGTTTTCAGAAATATAAGAATAGGTTCTGTTCCATAAATTCCAACCAACGTAACTAAAGCAGATATAATTAAACTGGTAAGAATAGCCTGCGCAAGAAGGAGAGATGCTTTTTTCTCATCATTTTTTCCAAGAGCATTTGAAATTAGTGCTGTAACTCCTATGGATAAACCTGCAGTAAATCCAATAATAATGAAGTAAATAGGAAATGATTTTGCAATAGCAGTGATAGCATCTGGTGATATTAATCCAGCAAACTTAACATCAACGATGTTATAGAGGGTTTGAAAAAGAGTACCAATACTTGAAGGTATTGCAATTTGCCTTATTAAAGTTGAAATATTATCTTTAGTGAGATCCATAACATCAAGTTATACCTTCTATTAAGATATGAGTATTTTGCAAATCATAATCTGAAGTTAATTGAATAATTAATATTAAAACAATTTACTTTTAGTCTATATATAGCTATAAGGTCCGTCTAAAGATTACGTTTTTGTTCCTTTTTTTGGAGTAATACGAAGTCTAAATTAAATAAAAAAGGAATAACAACTATGGCTACTGGTACTGTTAAATGGTTTAATCCAAAAAAAGGTTACGGATTTATTGCTCCTGAAGAGGGCGATAAAGATATCTTTGTTCACATCACAGCTGTTCAAGCTGCTGGTATGAAAAAATTGGATGAAGGCCAAAAAATATCATATGACGCTGAGGAAAAAGATGGAAAAGTCTCAGCAGTAAATCTACAAGCAGCAGAATAATTAAGCCGCTTTATCTATCATATCTAGCCACATTGTGAATTCATCAATTAATTCACTTGCTGGCTGGATTATCTTAACTCTCTTATCTTTTGAGCTAACTTGAGTAACAAGTGATCCTTTACTTATTTCATCGTTTATAAAATTAATTATAGTTGCTCTTGAAGCAAGGTCTGACATGTTTTTTGTTAGATATTCTTTCGTACACTCAATTTTATTAGCATTTGAGTCAAAATATAGTCTCATTATCTCATAGCATATTCTAATACCATACACTGATCGGCGAAAGTGACTTAAACGGCTAAAGACTTTTCTGTCGCCAGCACTCTCAAAAACTTTAATTTGTTTTTTAACCTGCTCAAAAATTTTCTCGGTTTTCATAAAGCTCCTCAATAGTAATTTCAGAAACTATTATTAAATAGTATGGATAATTATTAATAATAATTATTTGCCAGTTTGGCGGCATATATTAGAATGATAAATATTAACTTACTGTTTTTATTTATTTTTATATTTCAGCAACATATGAATGAAGATAATAAAAAAAAAATTTGGAAATTAATTCAGAAAACTGGTGATGATCTTATAGGGAGGTTACCCGACCATCCATCACACCCAAAAGGGCGAAATCCTTATGCTCATATTGCACTTGAAATAAAAAATCATTTTGGAATGTCATATAAAGATATTGAAGACGACAAAATACCTGAACTTGAGAGATT